>NZ_KQ089922.1:1146645-1820661 GCF_001037645.1 Enterobacter sp. BWH64 | reverse complement strand
TGGGGTATCGCCAAGCGGTAAGGCACCGGTTTTTGATACCGGCATTCCCTGGTTCGAATCCAGGTACCCCAGCCATATTTCTTCGATTATGCGGTTCTCCGCGGTATTGGGGTATCGCCAAGCGGTAAGGCACCGGTTTTTGATACCGGCATTCCCTGGTTCGAATCCAGGTACCCCAGCCATCGAAGATTGCAGTACTGGCTACGTAGCTCAGTTGGTTAGAGCACATCACTCATAATGATGGGGTCACAGGTTCGAATCCCGTCGTAGCCACCATATTTATGTTATCGAATACGATTCGGTAAACTGAACATTGTTGGGGTATCGCCAAGCGGTAAGGCACCGGATTCTGATTCCGGCATTCCGAGGTTCGAATCCTCGTACCCCAGCCACTTTAAAGTCGTTAAGCAGTTTGTTTAACGCAATTGGGGTGTCGCCAAGCGGTAAGGCTCTGGTTTCTGATACCAGCATTCCGGGGTTCGAATCCCTGCACCCCAGCCACTTAAAACAAACAAGCCCGCTCTGCGGGCTTTTTTGTTTTTGTTGTTCAGAATAGTGCGGCCTGATGCCCTCACCCTACCCCTCTCCCACGGGGAGAGGGAATAAAGATCAGAGTCCGAGGGCGTATTTCAGGGCCTGACGCTTCAGCCCACCGGCACGCTCCGCCGCCATCAATCCAATATTGCGCACTATACGCACCGGACCAACATCGTTGCTGAACCCGGCATAGAACAGATCCATCCCCGACTGCATAATGAAGTTATCCGCCATACGGCGCGTCTGGTAGCGCTTCAGTACCTGATGGCTGGCCCAGGCTTCCGCGTGGGCGCGAGCGTTACCCAGCACATCCAGTAACGCATCGACGTCACGGTATCCCAGATTCACCCCCTGCCCCGCCAGCGGATGAATGGTGTGCGCCGCATCTCCCACCAGCACCAGTCCTTCACGGGCATACTGTAACGCATGGCGTCGCATCAGCGGGAATGCGCCGGCGGCAACCGGGGTCACGTTACCCAGACGACTCGGGAAGTGCTGGCGAATTTCGCGCTGCAACTGATCCATGGACAGCCCCTGCAACTGTCGAATGCGCGCCGGTTTGTCGTACCACACCAGCGAAGCCCAGTTATCAAACAGCGGTAAGAATGCATGCGGGCCGTTCGGCGTAAAATGCTGCCAGGTGCTTTCGCCCGGCGCGTTTTCTGACTGAACGGTGATCAGCATGCAGGACTGCTGGTACTGCCAGGCATGGATCCCAATGCCTGCCATCTGCCTGACCTGCGAGTTCGCGCCATCCGCCCCCACCACCAGCCTCACGGCCAGCTCATCGTCGTTGTCCAGCGTCAGGAGATACCCGCCCTCATGACGATGCAGGCCTTTCAGCGAGTCCGGAACGCGCAGCGTCACCTTCGGGTGCGCCTCCAGCGCCTGCCAGAGTGCCTGCTGGAGCACGTTGTTTTCCACCATATAGCCCAGGCGCGGCAGTTTCAGCTCGGCGGCATCAAACGACACGTGAGCATTTTCCCACTCCCAGGTTTCAAGACGGCTGTATGGGTGCGCGCGCATCGCCAGCACCGCCTCCCAGACGCCCAGCCCGCGAAGCAGATCAACAGAGGCCGCGCTGATGGAGGAAATACGCACGTCCGGTTGGCTGGCAGGATCGAATGCCGGCGGAGCCGCCTGTTCAATAACGGTTACGTCAAATCCCTGCTGCGCCAGCCCCAGCGCCAGTGCGCCGCCGACCATACCGCCGCCAACAACGGCAACTTCGGTGTTCAGGAGTGTCATGGTCACTATTCCTTATTGGAGAATACCTTAAGTTTACCGGATTTTTGCGGCCCTGAGGTTGACAACCTTCATACTGGTCACAACCGCACCAAAGCATTACAATACGCGGCTTGCAATCCTGAGCTGAGCAAGTCGATGACTAAAAAACTCCATATAAAAACCTGGGGCTGTCAGATGAACGAATACGATTCATCGAAGATGGCCGATCTGCTGGATACCACCCACGGATACCAGCTGACTGAAAATGCGAAAGAAGCCGATGTGCTGCTGCTGAACACCTGTTCAATTCGTGAAAAAGCACAGGAAAAAGTTTTTCATGTGTTAGGCCGCTGGAAGCTTCTCAAACGGAAAAATCCGGACCTGATTATTGGCGTGGGTGGCTGCGTCGCATCGCAGGAAGGTAAGCTGATCCGCCAGAGAGCCCCCTATGTGGATATCGTTTTTGGCCCTCAGACCCTGCACCGCCTGCCAGAGATGATTAATCAGGTTCGCGGCAGCCGTAGCCCGGTGGTTGACGTGAGCTTCCCGGAGATCGAGAAATTTGACCGTCTGCCAGAGCCGCGCGCTGATGGCCCGACCGCCTTCGTCTCCATCATGGAAGGCTGCAACAAATACTGTACTTACTGCGTGGTGCCTTACACCCGCGGTGAAGAAGTGAGCCGCCCGGCAGACGATATCCTGTTTGAAATCGCGCAGCTTGCCGCGCAGGGCGTTCGTGAAGTGAACCTGCTGGGTCAGAACGTGAACGCCTGGCGCGGGGAAAACTACGACGGTACCACCGGCAGCTTTGCTGAACTGCTACGTCTGGTGGCGGCGATTGACGGCATCGACCGCATTCGCTTTACCACCAGCCATCCGATGGAATTTACCGACGACATTATTGACGTCTATCGCGATACGCCAGAGCTGGTGAGCTTCCTGCACCTGCCGATCCAGTGCGGTTCTGATCGCGTGCTGAACCTGATGGGTCGTCCACATACGGTGCTCGAGTATAAGTCCACCATCCGCAAGCTGCGTGAAGCGCGCCCGGATATCCAGATTAGCTCCGACTTTATCGTCGGCTTCCCTGGCGAAACCGCTGATGACTTTGAGCGCACCATGAAGCTCATCGGCGAGGTGAATTTCGACGTCAGCTACAGCTTTATCTTCTCTGCGCGCCCGGGCACCCCTGCGGCCGATATGGTTGACGATGTGCCGGAAGAAGAGAAAAAGCAGCGTCTGTATATTCTACAGGAGCGTATCAACCAGCAGGCCAACGCCTGGAGTCGTCGTATGCTCGGCACTGTCCAGCGTATTCTGGTGGAAGGCACCTCCCGTAAAAGCGTCATGGAACTGTCTGGTCGAACCGAAAATAACCGCGTGGTGAATTTTGAAGGCACCCCGGACATGATCGGTAAGTTTGTGGACGTCGAGATTGTCGAAGTACTCACGAACTCGCTGCGCGGGAAGGTGGTACGCACTGAGGACGAAATGGGTCTGCGAATTGCACAGACTCCGGAATCCGTTATCTCTCGCACCCGCAAAGTCAACGATTCTGGCGTGGGTATTTACCAGCCTTGATCCTTCTGGCCTGCCTGTCCGGCAGGCCTTGTATTTCCTCTCATCGCCCCCAATATCTACCGCAACGCTTGCGCCTTTATTCTGTGGCGTGAATAATTTCGGTAATGACCGTTTTATTACGCCGTGTGGCCACAGGTCAGTTAACCAATTAAAGAGGAACAGTTTGAACATAGATACGCGTGAAATTAGCCTTGAGCCCGCAGACAACGCTCGCCTGCTGAGCCTGTGCGGGCCGTTTGATGACAATATCAAACAACTGGAGCGACGTCTGGGTATCGAAATCAATCGTCGCGATAACCATTTCAAACTCACCGGACGCCCAATCTGCGTCAACGCCGCGGCAGATATTCTCCGCAGCCTGTATGTTGATACCGCCCCGATGCGCGGTGAGATCCAGGATATTGAACCTGAACAGATCCACCTGGCCATTAAAGAGGCGCGCGTGCTTGAGCAGAGCGCGGAAAGCGTGCCGGACTATGGCAAAGCCATCAACATCAAAACTAAACGCGGCGTGATTAAGCCTCGTACCCCGAACCAGGCGCAGTACATCGCCAACATTCTCGACCACGACATCACCTTCGGCGTAGGCCCGGCGGGTACGGGTAAAACCTATCTGGCCGTTGCCGCTGCGGTCGATGCGCTCGAGCGTCAGGAGATCCGCCGTATCCTGCTGACCCGCCCTGCTGTTGAAGCCGGTGAAAAACTGGGCTTCCTGCCGGGCGATTTGAGTCAGAAAGTAGATCCCTACCTGCGCCCGCTGTATGACGCGCTGTTCGAAATGCTCGGCTTCGAGAAAGTTGAAAAGCTCATCGAGCGTAACGTGATTGAAGTTGCTCCGCTGGCCTACATGCGTGGCCGTACGCTTAACGACGCGTTCATCATTCTGGATGAGAGCCAGAACACCACCATCGAACAGATGAAGATGTTCCTGACGCGTATTGGCTTTAACTCGAAAGCGGTTATCACCGGTGACGTCACCCAGATTGACCTGCCGCGTAACACCAAATCGGGTCTGCGTCACGCCATCGAAGTCCTGGCCGAGGTAGAGGAAATCAGCTTTAACTTCTTCCACAGTGAAGACGTGGTACGCCATCCGGTCGTCGCGCGTATCGTTAACGCTTATGAGGCCTGGGAAGAGGCAGATCAGAAGCGCAGGGCCGAACTGGCCGCAGAACGTAAGCGCGAAGCGCAGGAGCATGAACAGAAATGAGTCAGGTGATCCTCGATTTACAGCTGGCCTGTGAAGATAATTCCGACATGCCAGAAGAGGCACAGTTTCAGAAATGGCTGGATGCCGTTATCCCCCAGTTTCAGGAAGAATCAGAGGTCACGATTCGCCTGGTGGATGAAGCAGAAAGCCATGAGCTCAACCTGACCTACCGCGGGAAAGATAAGCCGACCAACGTGCTCTCTTTCCCGTTCGAAGCCCCTCCGGGCATTGAGATGCCGCTGCTGGGCGATCTGATCATCTGCCGTCAGGTGGTTGAGCAGGAAGCCAAAGAGCAGCAAAAGCCGCTGGAAGCGCACTGGGCACACATGGTGGTGCACGGTAGCCTGCATCTTCTGGGTTACGACCATATTGAAGATGACGAAGCGGAAGAGATGGAATCCCTCGAGACAGAGATAATGCTTGCTCTGGGCTATGAGGATCCGTACATTGCCGAGAAAGAATAGTCAGTCACTGACTACCATGCCGCCGCGCAGGGACATAGCGCGGCGGTTAACATTGAACTAACAAGAGAACCCTTAACAAACGCCATGAGCGACGACAATTCACACAGTAGCGACACGACAACCACTAAAAAGGGATTTTTCTCCCTCATTCTGAACCAGCTTTTCCACGGCGAACCGAAAAACCGTGATGAACTGCTGGAGCTGATTCGTGATTCCGGGCAGAACGACCTTATCGACGAAGATACGCGCGAAATGCTCGAAGGGGTGATGGACATCGCCGACCAGCGCGTCCGCGACATCATGATCCCCCGCTCGCAGATGATTACCCTGAAACGCAACCAGACGCTGGACGAGTGCCTCGATGTGATTATCGAATCGGCTCACTCACGTTTCCCGGTCATCAGCGAAGACAAAGATCACATTGAAGGGATTTTGATGGCGAAAGATCTGCTGCCGTTTATGCGCAGCGATGCCGAAGCCTTCAGTATGGAAAAGGTGTTACGCCCGGCCGTGGTTGTGCCGGAAAGTAAACGTGTGGATCGGATGCTGAAGGAGTTTCGCTCCCAGCGCTATCACATGGCGATTGTTATTGATGAATTTGGTGGCGTTTCCGGTCTGGTCACAATCGAAGACATCCTTGAGCTGATCGTGGGCGAAATCGAAGATGAGTATGACGAAGAAGAGGATATCGACTTCCGTCAGCTGAGCCGCCACACCTGGACCGTGCGCGCGCTGGCCTCCATTGAAGACTTCAACGATACCTTTGGCACCAGCTTCAGCGATGAAGAAGTGGACACCATTGGTGGTCTGGTGATGCAGGCCTTCGGCCATCTTCCGGCCCGCGGTGAAACCGTTGACATCGATGGTTACCAGTTCAAGGTCGCAATGGCTGACAGCCGACGTATTATTCAGGTTCACGTCAGAATGCCGGACGACTCACCGGTGCCAAAACTGGAAGATTAATGTAAATGGCATTTGCCCCACTCTTTGAACGCCAGCGCGTCCGTTTGCTGCTGGCGCTGTTACTCGGAGCCAGCGGTACGCTGGCTTTTTCTCCTTACGATATCTGGCCAGCCGCTATTCTCTCCCTGATGGGGCTACAGGGTCTTACCCTGAACCGCCGTCCGGTACAGGCCGCGGCCATTGGCTACTTCTGGGGGCTGGGGCTGTTTGGCTCTGGTATCAACTGGGTCTACGTCAGTATCGCGCAATTTGGCGGAATGCCGGGGCCGGTTAACGTCTTCCTGGTTGTGCTGCTCGCCGCCTATCTCTCGCTCTACACCGGCCTGTTCGCGGGCATCCTGTCTCGCCTGTGGCCAAAAACGACCTGGCTGCGCGTGGCGATAGCGGCACCCGTTGCCTGGCAAATCACCGAATTTCTGCGCGGCTGGGTACTGACCGGCTTCCCGTGGTTGCAGTTCGGCTATAGCCAGGTAGACGGCCCGCTGAAAGGCCTAGCCCCGGTCATGGGCGTGGAGGCGATCAACTTCCTGCTCATGGCGGTCAGCGGCCTTCTGGTGCTGGCTCTGGTGACACGTAACTGGAAGCCGCTGGTTGCCTCGTTGATCCTGTTTGCCCTGCCCTTCCCGCTGCGTTATATCCAGTGGTTTACGCTGGAGCCCGCGCGCGCCACGCAGGTTTCACTGGTACAGGGCGATATCCCGCAGTCCCTGAAATGGGATGAGAATCAGCTGCTGAACACGCTGAAAATCTACGCCAACGCCACTGAAAAGGTGATGGGCAAATCGCAGCTCATCATCTGGCCTGAGTCTGCGATCCCGGACCTGGAGATCAATCAGCAGCCCTTCCTGAAGATGATGGACGATCTGCTGCGCGCGCGCGGCAGTACGCTGATCACCGGAATTGTGGATGCGCGTCTCAATCAGCAGAACCGCTATGACACGTACAACACGATCATTACGCTCGGTAAGGACAGCGAATACAGCTATACCTCCACCAATCGCTACAACAAAAACCACCTTGTACCGTTTGGCGAATTTGTTCCGCTGGAGTCTATTCTGCGCCCACTGGCACCGTTCTTTGATTTGCCGATGTCCTCATTCAGCCGGGGCCCTTACGTTCAGCCGCAGCTGCATGCGCACGATTTTGCCCTGACGGCCGCCATTTGCTACGAGATTATCCTCGGCGAGCAGGTGCGTGATAATTTCCGCCCGGACACCGACTATCTGCTGACCATCTCAAACGATGCGTGGTTCGGTAAATCGATTGGCCCGTGGCAGCACTTCCAGATGGCGCGAATGCGTTCTCTGGAGCTGGCGCGTCCGTTGCTGCGCAGCACCAATAACGGCATTACCGCCGTGATTGGTCCGCAGGGTGAAATCCAGGCCATGATCCCGCAATTTACCCGTGAGGTGCTGACTACTAACGTCACGCCAACTACCGGGCTTACGCCTTACGCGCGCACCGGGAACTGGCCGCTGTGGATTTTGACCTTGCTGTTCGGCTTTGGCGCCGTACTGATGAGCCTGCGTCAGCGTCGTAAATAACCTTACCTTCTGTTGCCGGGTGGCGGCTACGCCTTACCCGGCCTACTCTCCAGCGCCGCCACCCGACAATTTCCTCCCAAACTTCAATTCTGGCACGCCTGTTGCTTTGTTTATTCACATCAACGCTGTCTGGCTTAACGTGCAACTTTGTCGCACCAGCGTAGATCATCGGTAGCACCGAAACGGTGCAACGAGGGATTATTGCCTCTGAATGGTGCGGCGCGCTTCGCAAAAATAAACAATAACGCAGCAAAATCTTTACATTAAGCCAGACTAAATGTTAACAAGCTTGCATAACACTGCACTCGCATTGCGCGAGATATAACAACATCACAATGGGTATCTATGCGTCACTGGCGCTGATAAGAAAGGAGTTGGGTATGCAATTACGTAAACTGGCCACAGCAATGCTGGTTATGGGAATGTCTGCGGGGGTTGTCCACGCTGAAGACGCTCCGGCAGCAGGAAGCACTCTCGACAAGATTGCCAAAAACGGCGTGATCGTGGTCGGCCACCGTGAATCTTCTGTCCCGTTCTCTTACTACGACAACACGCAAAAAGTCGTGGGCTATTCACAGGATTACTCCAACGCCATCGTTGAAGCCGTGAAGAAAAAGCTGAACAAACCTGACCTGCAAGTGAAGCTGATCCCCATCACTTCACAAAACCGTATTCCTCTGCTGCAAAACGGCACATTTGATTTTGAATGTGGCTCAACCACCAACAACCTTGAGCGTCAGAAACAGGCCGCTTTCTCGGACACCATTTTCGTTGTGGGCACCCGCCTGCTGACGAAGAAAGGCGGCGACATCAAAGATTTTGCTGACCTGAAAGGCAAAGCGGTTGTCGTGACCTCCGGTACCACGTCCGAAGTGCTGCTGCACAAGCTGAACGACGAGAAGAAAATGGACATGCGCATCATCAGCGCGAAAGACCATGGCGACTCCTTCCGTACCCTGGAAAGCGGCCGTGCTGTCGCGTTTATGATGGATGACGCCCTGCTGGCGGGCGAACGCGCGAAAGCGAAGAAACCAGACAACTGGGAAATCGTCGGTACCGCCCAGTCGAAAGAAGCCTACGGCTGTATGCTGCGTAAAGGTGACGAGGACTTCAAGAAACTGATCGATGACACCATCGCTCAGGCGCAAACCTCCGGCGAAGCGGCAAAATGGTTCGACAAATGGTTCAAGAACCCAATTCCACCAAAAAACCTGAACATGAACTTTGAACTGTCTGACGACATGAAAGCGCTGTTCAAATCACCAAACGACAAAGCTCTTAACTAATTAGAACGACAGGGGCGGGATCTCCTGCCCTCTCGATTGTCGGGAAGCATGGACAGACTATACGTTGAGTGGTCGTTCCCCACTCAGCGCAAAAATTGAGCTTCTCACCAATCTTCGAGGGTAGCGCTGCTACCCTTTTTTTTCTGGAGTTTACTATGTCAATTGACTGGAACTGGGGCATCTTTCTGCAACAAGCCCCGTTCGGCAACACCACCTATCTCGGCTGGCTGTGGAGCGGCTTTCAGGTTACCGTTGCGTTATCGATAACGGCGTGGATTATCGCGTTTCTTGTCGGTTCGCTGTTCGGTATTCTGCGTACCGTCCCTAACCGTTTTCTCTCTTCGATTGGCACGCTCTATGTGGAACTGTTCCGTAACGTTCCGCTGATCGTGCAGTTCTTTACCTGGTATCTGGTGATCCCGGAACTGCTGCCGGAAGATCTCGGCATGTGGTTTAAGGCCGAGCTGGATCCTAACGTACAATTTTTTGTCTCCTCTATGCTGTGTCTGGGGCTGTTCACCGCTGCGCGCGTCTGCGAGCAGGTACGTGCCGCCATACAGTCACTGCCGCGCGGGCAAAAGAATGCGGCACTGGCAATGGGCCTGACTCTGCCCCAGGCCTACCGTTACGTACTGCTGCCTAACGCTTACCGCGTCATCGTTCCGCCGATGACGTCCGAGATGATGAACCTGGTAAAAAACTCGGCTATCGCCTCAACCATCGGTCTGGTGGATATGGCGGCACAGGCGGGCAAACTGCTGGATTACTCCGCTCACGCCTGGGAATCCTTCACGGCGATCACGCTCGCCTATGTTCTGATTAACGCTTTCATCATGCTGGTGATGAACCTGGTTGAACGCAAAGTACGCCTGCCGGGCAATCTGGGGGGCAAATAAATGTACGATTTTGACTGGAGTTCCATTGTTCCCTCCATGCCCTATCTGCTGGATGGACTGGCAATCACCTTAAAGATCACCGTTATCGCCATTATCGTCGGTATTGTCTGGGGCACCCTGCTGGCAGTGATGCGCCTGTCGAGCTTTAAGCCGCTCGCCTGGTTTGCCACGGCTTACGTTAACGTATTCCGCTCCATTCCACTGGTCATGGTGCTGCTGTGGTTTTATCTGATTGTTCCCGGCTTTTTACAGAACGTACTGGGACTGTCGCCAAAGACCGATATCCGCCTGATCTCTGCCATGGTGGCGTTTTCCATGTTTGAAGCCGCCTACTACTCAGAGATCATCCGCGCAGGTATTCAGAGTATCTCTCGCGGGCAGTCCAGCGCTGCGCTGGCGCTCGGTATGACGCACTGGCAGTCCATGAAGCTCATTATTTTGCCGCAGGCGTTTCGCGCCATGGTTCCGCTGCTGCTGACGCAGGGCATCGTCCTGTTCCAGGATACCTCCCTGGTCTACGTGCTGAGTCTGGCAGACTTCTTCCGTACCGCCTCCACCATTGGCGAACGTGACGGAACGCAGGTTGAGATGATCCTCTTCGCGGGCGGGGTCTATTTTGTGATTAGTTTAAGCGCATCGCTGTTGGTCAGCTGGCTGAAGAAAAGGACGGTATAATGATTTCCCTGAAAAATGTTTCTAAATGGTATGGGCACTTTCAGGTGCTGACCGACTGCTCAACGGAAGTGAAAAAAGGCGATGTGGTGGTGGTATGCGGCCCGTCCGGTTCCGGTAAGTCGACGCTTATCAAAACCGTTAATGGGCTGGAACCTGTCCAGCAGGGCGAGATTGTCGTTAACGGTACCAAAGTAAATGACCGCAAAACCAACCTTGCCCAGCTTCGCTCTCACGTAGGGATGGTGTTCCAGCATTTTGAGCTGTTCCCTCACCTGTCCATCATTGAGAACCTGACGCTGGCGCAGGTCAAAGTGCTGAAGCGCGACAAAAAAGCGGCGCGCGAAAAGGGGCTGAAGCTGCTGGAACGCGTCGGGCTGTCTGCGCATGCGAATAAGTTCCCGGCCCAGCTTTCGGGCGGCCAACAGCAGCGTGTGGCAATCGCGCGTGCGCTGTGCATGGATCCGGTGGCAATGCTGTTTGATGAGCCGACGTCCGCGCTCGACCCTGAGATGATCAACGAAGTGCTGGACGTCATGGTGGAGCTGGCGCACGAAGGGATGACCATGATGGTGGTGACGCACGAAATGGGCTTCGCCCGTAAAGTGGCCAACCGCGTGATCTTCATGGATGAAGGGAAAATTGTTGAAGACTCACCAAAAGAAGAGTTCTTCGCAAATCCTAAATCTGAACGTGCAAAAGACTTCCTCGCCAAAATCCTGCATTAATCTTTTTAGTGCGCAATCTGCGGATTGCGCACTGCTTCACGCTTTAGATCTCTTTTTCTATTCGGCGTCACATCGCAGCGTTAACCTTGTCACAAATAATGCTGAGAATGGAGAACGCTATGGCACAGCCAATTATTCTCGACTGCGATCCGGGTCATGATGACGCGATCGCACTCGTCCTTGCTCTTGCTTCCCCTGAACTGGACGTAAAAGCTGTCACCTCCTCCGCCGGGAACCAGACGCCGGATAAAACCTTGCGAAACGTGTTGCGCATGTTGACGCTGCTGAAACGCACCGATATTCCGGTCGCAGGTGGCGCCGTTAAGCCACTGATGCGCGAGCTGATCATTGCGGATAATGTTCACGGTGAAAGTGGGCTGGATGGCCCGGCGCTACCGGAGCCGAATTTCACACCGCAAAACTGCACTGCCGTCGAGCTCATGGCGAAGGTGCTGCGTGAGAGCGCAGAGCCCGTGACGTTGGTGGCGACCGGCCCGCAGACCAACGTAGCGCTGCTGCTGAACAGCCATCCTGAACTGCACAGCAACATCGCCCGTATCGTCATCATGGGCGGGGCAATGGGGCTGGGGAACTGGACGCCAGCAGCAGAGTTCAACATCTTCGTTGACCCGGAAGCCGCGGAAATCGTCTTCCAGTCGGGCCTGCCGATTGTGATGGCGGGGCTGGACGTGACGCATCGGGCACAGATTATGACAGACGATATTGAACGCTTCCGCGCCGTGGGCAACCCGGTTGCAACGACCGTGGCCGAGCTGCTCGACTTCTTTATGGAGTATCACAAAGCCGAAAAGTGGGGCTTCCACGGCGCCCCGCTGCATGACCCATGCACCATCGCCTGGCTGCTGAAGCCGGAAATGTTTACCACGGTCGAGCGTTGGGTTGGTGTGGAAACACAGGGGAAATATACCCAGGGAATGACGGTGGTGGACTATTACTCATTGACGGGAAACAAGCCGAATACCACGGTAATGGTGGATATCGATCGGGAAGCGTTTGTGGATTTACTGGCGGAGCGGCTGGCTTATTATTCTGCGGCCTGATGCCCTCACCCCGCCCCTCTCCCACAGGGAGAGGGTGCAAACAGTTTTGCTTTTACCTACGGCTCAAACGGCCGACGCTGGAACTGGTCGTGCCCGCACTTCGGACACAGCGACAGCACCTCCGGCGTATAAACGGCGATATGATGGTGGCACTTCTCACACACCAGGTTCCCCAACCCCACTACTTCGCCGCTGTGATAGACACCGTGGTGGTTTAAATCCTGAAACACCTCACGCCATTCCAGCTGAGTTTTATCGGTAATATCCGCCAGCTCCTGCCACAGGCTCTCTTTGATGACCCGCATAAAAACGCTGTCGGCGATCTCGTCCTGGCTCTCTTCATAGCTTCGCGCAAACTCCTCCAGGTCACGGCGCACGGCGCGCGTCACCTCTTCCACTTCGGTTCGCGTTAACTCACCCGTTTGCGTCACGCGTGCGCGTGCCTGTTCGACCAGCGCGTCGATATCACGCTCGCCGTTACGCAGCCGTTCCGTCAGAGTCGCTACCAGTTCACGGTAAAATTGAGCAACCTTGTTCATCATTTTGCCTCCCGGGTAAGTAACTGTCTCTAATAATAGACCTTATTTCGCCGCCGCTTTGTCAGGTGAAGCACAGACCCGGTAAATTCCTGCAAAGTGCATTTGCGTGAAAGGCTGTTTTGACGCGGGCGTTTGGGCTATGCTATGCGGATCTGAATTACCACATCCATTGGCTACATTTGTAGCTGTATTGAACACAGGACCACTGGCTGCCATGCAAGAGCAATACCGCCCGGAAGAGATAGAATCAAAAGTCCAGCAACACTGGGACGAGAAGCGCACCTTTGAAGTAACCGAAGACGAGAGCAAAGAGAAGTATTACTGCCTGTCGATGCTTCCCTATCCTTCTGGTCGACTACACATGGGCCACGTGCGTAACTACACCATCGGTGACGTGATTGCGCGCTACCAGCGTATGCTGGGCAAAAACGTTCTTCAGCCTATCGGCTGGGATGCGTTCGGCCTGCCTGCTGAAGGCGCGGCGGTGAAAAACAACACGGCACCGGCTCCGTGGACGTACGACAACATTGCGTACATGAAAAACCAGCTGAAAATGCTGGGCTTTGGCTATGACTGGAGCCGCGAGCTGGCAACCTGTACCCCGGAATACTACCGCTGGGAGCAGAAATTCTTTACCGAGCTGTATAAAAAAGGCCTGGTGTACAAGAAGACCTCTGCCGTTAACTGGTGCCCGAATGACCAGACCGTTCTCGCGAACGAACAGGTTATCGATGGCTGCTGCTGGCGCTGCGACACCAAAGTAGAGCGTAAAGAGATCCCGCAGTGGTTTATCAAAATCACCGCCTACGCTGACGAACTGCTGAACGATCTGGATAATCTGGACCACTGGCCAGATACCGTTAAGACCATGCAGCGCAACTGGATCGGCCGTTCCGAAGGTGTGGAAATTACCTTCAACGTTGAGAACTACGACCAGACCCTGACCGTCTATACCACCCGTCCGGACACCTTCATGGGCGCGACCTACCTGGCCGTGGCCGCAGGTCACCCGCTGGCGCAGAAAGCGGCAGAAAACAATCCGGAACTGGCGACCTTCATCGACGAATGCCGCAATACTAAAGTGGCCGAAGCCGACATGGCGACGATGGAGAAAAAAGGCGTTGATACCGGCTTTAAAGCCATTCACCCGCTGACGGGCGAAGCGATCCCTGTCTGGGCAGCCAACTTCGTACTGATGGAATACGGCACAGGCGCCGTGATGGCCGTGCCGGGTCACGACCAGCGCGACTACGAATTTGCCACCAAATACGGCCTGACCATCAAGCCTGTTATTCTTGCTGCTGACGGCTCTGAGCCCGATCTCTCTGAGCAAGCGCTGACTGAAAAAGGCACCCTGTTTAACTCCGGTGAGTTCAGCGGCCTGAGCTTCGAAGAAGGCTTCAACGCCATCGCCGACAAGCTGGCCTCCCTGGGCGTGGGCGAGCGTAAAGTGAACTACCGTCTGCGCGACTGGGGCGTTTCCCGTCAGCGTTACTGGGGTGCGCCAATCCCAATGGTGACTCTGGAAGATGGCACCGTGATGCCAACGCCGGAAGATCAGCTGCCGGTGATCCTGCCGGAAGACGTGGTCATGGACGGCATCACCAGCCCGATCAAAGCCGATCCTGAGTGGGCGAAAACCACCGTCAACGGTCAGCCAGCGCTGCGTGAAACCGACACCTTCGACACCTTTATGGAATCCTCCTGGTACTATGCGCGCTACACCTGCCCGCAGTACAAAGAAGGCATGCTGGATTCCGATGCAGCAAACTACTGGCTGCCGGTAGACATCTACATCGGTGGCATTGAACACGCCATCATGCACCTGCTCTACTTCCGCTTCTTCCACAAACTGATGCGTGACGCAGGCCTCGTCAACTCCGACGAGCCGGCAAAACAGCTGCTGTGTCAGGGTATGGTGCTGGCAGATGCGTTCTACTACGTTGGCGCGAACGGCGAGCGTAACTGGGTTTCTCCGGTTGATGCGATTGTGGAGCGCGACGAGAAAGGCCGTATCGTGAAGGCGAAAGACGCCGAAGGTCATGAACTGGTGTATACCGGCATGAGCAAGATGTCCAAGTCGAAAAATAACGGTATCGACCCGCAGGTAATGGTTGAGCGTTACGGCGCTGACACCGTGCGTCTGTTCATGATGTTCGCCTCCCCGGCAGATATGACGCTGGAATGGCAGGAATCCGGCGTTGAAGGGGCAAACCGCTTCCTGAAACGCGTCTGGAAACTGGTGTACGAGCACACCTCTCAGGGTGATGCGCCAGCGCTGAACGTGGCTGCACTGAGCGAAGATCAGCAGGCGCTGCGTCGTGATGTTCATAAAACCATTGCGAAAGTCACCGATGATATTGGTCGTCGTCAGACCTTCAATACCGCAATTGCGGCTATTATGGAACTGATGAACAAGCTGGCGAAAGCCCCGCAGGACGGCGAGCAGGATCGCGCCTTAATGCGTGAAGCGCTGCTGGCGGTCGTTCGCATGCTTAACCCGTTCACGCCGCACGTTAGCTTCACCCTGTGGCAGGAGCTGAAAGGCGAAGGCGATATCGACAACGCGCCGTGGCCAGTGGCGGATGAATCCGCTATGGTGGAAAACACCACGCTGGTGGTGGTGCAGGTTAACGGTAAAGTGCGCGGTAAAATTACCGTCGCGGTCGACGCAACCGAAGAACAGGTTCGCGAGCGCGCAGGCCAGGAGCATCTGGTCGCGAAATACCTTGAGGGCGTTACCGTACGTAAAGTGATCTACGTACCTGGTAAACTGCTGAATCTGGTCGTTGGCTAAGCGCGGGAGGAAACGTGCGACAACTGGCAACAATACTCTTATCTCTGGCGGTGCTGGTCACCGCTGGCTGCGGCTGGCACCTGCGCAACACCACGGCAGTGCCTGCTCAGATGAAAACAATGATCTTCGACTCATCCGATCCGAACGGACCGCTGAGCCGGGCCATTCGTAACCAGCTGCGTTTGAACGATGTTGAGCTGATCGAGAAGGGAACCCTGCGTCAGGATGTTCCTTCGCTTCGCGTCCTGAAATCAACGCTGTCACAAGATACGGCCTCGATCTTCCAGGATGGGCGGACGGCGGAATATCAGATGGTGCTTACCGTTGATGCGGCCGTCTTGATGCCAGGTAAAGATATTTACCCTATCAATACCAAAGTCTACCGCTCGTTCTTCGATAACCCGCAGACGGCGCTGGCAAAAGACGCCGAACAGCAGATTATCATCAAAGAGATGTACGATAAGGCCGCGGAACAGCTGATCCGCAGACTGCCTGCCATTGCCGCGTCGACGAAAAAAGGCGCTGACGTCATCGAAACACCGGATGCCAGCACGCCGGATATGCCAACGTCTCTGGGTAACTGATGATCAGGTTGTATCCTGAACAACTCCGCGCGCAGCTCAACGAAGGGCTGCGCGCGGCCTATCTGCTACTCGGCAATGACCCCCTGTTACTTCAGGAAAGCCTTGATGCGGTTCGCCATGCGGCAGCCGCGCAGGGTTTCGATGAACATTATACGTTCCAGATCGATAACAGTACCGACTGGAACGCTATCTTCTCGCTTTGTCAGGCCATGAGCCTGTTTGCCTCTCGTCAGACAATCCAGATCCTGCTGCCGGAGAATGGTCCTAACGCTGCCATCAATGAACAGCTGGCTATGCTGGTGAGTTTGTTACACGGCGATCTTCTGCTTATCGTACGCGGCAACAAACTCACAAAAGCGCAGGAAAACGCGGCCTGGTTTACCCGGCTAGCCCCCAATGCGGTGCTGGTCACCTGCCAGACGCCAGAGCAGGCGCATCTGCCAAAATGGGTTGCCGCGCGAGCAAAGCAGCACAATTTGCAGCTGGATGAGGCCGCCAGTCAGCTCCTGTGCTACTGCTACGAAGGCAACCTTCTGGCACTGGCGCAGGCGCTGGACAGGCTCGCCCTGCTGTGGCCCGATGGTAAGCTGACGCTGCCGCGCGTGGAACAGGCGGTGAATGATGCCGCGCACTTTACCCCCTTCCACTGGGTTGATGCGCTGCTGTCGGCGAAAAGTAAGCGTGCTCTGCACATCCTGCAACAGCTGCGCCTGGAAGGGAGTGAGCCGGTCATTCTGCTCCGTACGCTCCAGCGCGAATTACTGCTGCTGAACAACCTTAAACGCCAGTCAGCACACACGCCCCTGCGCGCCTTATTCGACAAACATCGCGTCTGGCAAAACCGTCGGGCGATGACCACGGAGGCGATAAACCGCCTGAGCCAGGAGCAGTTGCGTCAGGCAGTACAACTTCTGATGCGCGCCGAATTGACGTTAAAACAGGATTACGGCCAGACTGTCTGGGCGGAGCTGGAGAGCCTCTCTTTGCTGCTCTGCCATAAGGCGCTGGCAGACGTATTTATCGATGGGTGATATGCATTCTTTACAGGCAATGTATGGCGGGACCTTCGACCCGGTACACTATGGGCATCTTAAGCCGGTAGAAATCCTCGCGAATTTGATTGGGTTGCAGCGGGTAATCATCATGCCCAACAATGTTCCGCCGCACCGTCCTCAGCCAGAAGCAACCAGCGAGCAGCGTAAAGCGATGCTCGCGCTGGCTATCGCCGATAAGCCTCTCTTCACGCTGGATGAGCGTGAACTGCGCAGGGATACCCCTTCCTGGACATCGCAAACGCTGCGGGAGTGGCGCGCTGAGCAAGGGCCCATGAAACCGCTGGCGTTTATCATCGGCCAGGATTCCTTGCTCAACTTTCCCAGCTGGTACCAGTACGAAACCATTCTGGAAAACAGTCATCTGCTGGTCTGCCGCCGTCCGGGCTACCCGCTGACCATGCGCGACGCACAGCATCAGCAGTGGCTTGACGCACATCTGACGGACAATATAGAAGACCTGCACAGTCTCCCCGCCGGGAAAATTTACCTCGCTGAAACGCCGTGGTTTGATATTTCCGCAACCCTCATCCGCGAGCGTCTCCAGCAGGGTTTAGACTGTGACGATCTCCTCCCCTCGCCCGTGCTGGCCTATATCCATGCGCACGGTCTGTATCAGAAAAGTACAGATGTCTGAGCATCGCCGGCGAAATTGTCCGTTAATGATTATCCTGCCTTGACAGGCTAAGCCATACTGATATCCTCCGCTGCCAGACTTTCCCGCCGATCGCTGCTTTACAGAAATTGTTTTACAAAAATGGCGATGCAATATCAGGCGGAGGGTGGGATGATACCCGCCTTCAAAAGCCGGGCGGTGACATTTGTCCCGCGACTGGCGTCAGTTCAGGTATACTGACTGACCACGAATTCATAGTTGTACAATCTCATACACCCAGGGGGAAAACTTGCAGGGTAAAGCACTCCAGGATTTTGTTATCGACAAAATTGATGACCTGAAAGGTCAGGACATCATCGCTATCGACGTTAAGGGTAAATCCAGCATCACCGACTGCATGATCATCTGCACCGGGACCTCAACTCGTCACGTTGTTTCGATTGCTGACCATGTTGTTCAGGAATCGCGCGCGGCAGGGCTGCTTCCGCTGGGCGTTGAAGGTGAAGCGACCGCTGACTGGGTGGTTGTCGATCTCGGCGATGTGATTGTCCACGTCATGCAGGAAGAGAGCCGTCGCCTGTATGAGCTGGAAAAACTCTGGGGTTAATGCGTGAAGTTGCAACTGGTCGCCGTCGGCACCAAAATGCCGGACTGGGTACAAACCGGTTTTACTGAGTATCTGCGTCGTTTCCCAAAAGATATGCCGTTCGAACTGGTGGAGATCCCAGCAGGAAAGCGCGGCAAGAACGCAGATATCAAACGTATTCTCGATAAAGAGGGAGAGCTGATGCTGGCTGCCGCAGGCAAAAACCGCATCGTGACCCTCGATATCCCGGGCAAACCCTGGGATACGCCGCAGCTGGCGCACGAACTGGAGCGCTGGAAGCAGGATGGTCGGGACGTCAGTCTGTTGATTGGCGGACCAGAGGGGTTATCTCCCGCCTGCAAAGCGGCAGCAGAACAAAGTTGGTCACTCTCGGCGCTGACGCTGCCCCACCCGCTTGTGCGGGTTCTCGTGGCAGAAAGTTTGTATCGCGCATGGAGCATCACTACCAACCACCCTTATCACCGCGAGTAATGACTGACCAGGGTAATTTAAGCAGCGGATGAAACTACAGAATTCTTTTCGCGACTATACGGCTGAGTCCGCGCTGTTTGTGCGCCGGGCGCTGGTCGCCTTTACGGGGATTTTGCTGCTTACCGGCGTGCTGATCGCCAACCTCTATAATCTGCAAATTGTCCGCTATACCGATTACCAGACCCGCTCAAACGAAAACCGTATCAAGCTGGTGCCCATCGCGCCCAGCCGCGGCATTATCTACGATCGTAACGGCACGCCGCTGGCGCTTAATCGCACCATCTACCAGATAGAGATGATGCCCGAGAAAGTGGATAACGTGCAGGATACCCTGAACGCGCTGAGAAGCGTTGTCGACCTGACTGATGACGATATCGCTGCGTTCAAAAAAGAGCGCGCACGTTCTCACCGCTTCACCTCCATTCCGGTAAAAACCAACCTGACGGAAGTGCAGGTCGCCCGTTTTGCCGTTAACCAGTACCGTTTCCCCGGTGTGGAGGTCAAAGGCTATAAACGCCGCTACTATCCTTACGGCTCCGCGCTGACGCACGTCATTGGTTACGTCTCCAAAATCAACGATAAAGACGTCGAACGCCTTGATAAAGACGGCAAGCTGGCTAACTACGCCGCAACCCATGATATTGGCAAGCTGGGGATCGAACGTTATTACGAAGACGTGCTGCACGGTCAGACCGGGTATGAAGAGGTTGAAGTTAACAACCGTGGCCGCGTGATCCGTCAGCTGAAAGAGGTTCCCCCGCAGGCGGGGCATGACGTCTATCTGACGCTCGACCTGAAGCTACAGCAGTATATCGAGACGCTGCTGGCGGGTAGCCGTGCTGCGGTTATTGTGACCGACCCGCGTACCGGCGGCATTCTGGCGATGGTTTCGATGCCAAGCTACGATCCGAACCTGTTCGTGGATGGCATCTCCAGCAAGGATTACTCCGGCCTGCTCAACGATCCAAACACGCCGCTGGTGAATCGCGCGACGCAGGGGGTTTATCCTCCAGCTTCAACGGTTAAACCGTATGTCGCCGTGTCTGCGCTAAGCGCGGGCGTCATCACCCGCAATACCAGTCTGTTTGACCCCGGCTGGTGGCAGTTACCTGGCTCTGAGAAACGCTACCGCGACTGGAAAAAATGGGGCCACGGCCATCTGAACGTGACCAAATCACTGGAGGAGTCGGCGGATACCTTCTTCTATCAGGTCGCCTACGACATGGGTATTGACCGTCTGTCTGAATGGATGAGCAAATTCGGCTACGGGCATTACACCGGTATAGATTTGGCTGAAGAGCGTTCCGGCAACATGCCAACCCGCGAATGGAAGCTGAAGCGCTTTAAAAAACCCTGGTATCAGGGTGACACCATTCCGGTAGGGATCGGCCAGGGCTACTGGACGGCAACGCCGCTGCAAATGAACAAGGCGATGATGATCCTCATTAACGATGGCGTTGTGAAAGTGCCGCACCTGCTGCAAAGCACCGTTGAAGACGGCAAAAAAGTGCCGTGGATACAGCCGCACGAGCCGCCGGTGGGTGACATTCATTCCGGCTACTGGGAAATCGCGAAAGACGGCATGTACGGTGTAGCCAACCGTCCTAACGGGACGGCGCACAAATATTTCGCCGGCGCACCGTATAAGGTTGCCGCGAAATCAGGTACGGCTCAGGTCTTCGGTCTGAAAGCGAATGAAACTTATAACGCACATAAAATTGCCGAACGTCTGCGTGACCACAAGCTCATGACGGCGTTTGCCCCTTATGATAACCCGCAGGTTGCGGTGGCGATGATTCTTGAGAACGGCGGCGCAGGCCCGGCGGTGGGTACCATCATGCGTCAAATCCTCGACCACATCATGCTGGGTGACAACAACACCGAACTGCCAGCTGAAAACCCGGCAGCCGCTGCGGCGGAGGACCAATAATCATGACGGATAATCCGAATAAAAAATCGCTGTGGGACAAGATCCACATCGACCCAGCCATGCTGCTGATCCTGCTGGCTCTGCTGGTCTATAGCGCCCTCGTTATCTGGAGCGCCAGCGGCCAGGATATCGGCATGATGGAGCGTAAAATCGGCCAGATCGCCATGGGTCTGGTCATTATGGTGGTGATGGCGCAAATACCGCCGCGCGTGTACGAGGGCTGGGCGCCCTATCTCTATATTTTCTGTATCATTTTGTTGGTGGCAGTAGATGCTTTCGGTGCCATCTCGAAGGGGGCGCAACGCTGGCTGGATCTGGGGATTGTCCGCTTCCAGCCGTCGGAAATCGCCAAAATCGCCGTCCCGCTGATGGTGGCTCGCTTTATTAACCGCGACGTCTGCCCGCCGTCGTTGAAAAATACCGCCATTGCGCTGGTGCTGATTTTCCTGCCGACGCTGCTCGTGGCCGCACAGCCGGACCTCGGGACTTCAATTCTTATCGCCCTCTCCGGCCTGTTCGTCCTGTTCCTGTCCGGCCTGAGCTGGCGTCTGATTGGTATCGCCGTGGTGCTGGTTGCCGCGTTTATCCCTATCCTCTGGTTCTTCCTGATGCATGATTACCAGCGTCAGCGCGTTATGATGCTGCTCGATCCCGAGACCGATCCGCTGGGCGCAGGCTATCATATTATTCAGTCGAAGATTGCGATTGGCTCCGGAGGCCTGCGTGGTAAAGGCTGGCTGCACGGTACGCAGTCGCAGCTCGAATTTTTACCGGAACGCCACACCGACTTTATCTTTGCCGTTCTGGCTGAGGAGTTAGGGCTGGTTGGCATCCTGGTGCTGCTTGCACTCTACGTGCTGCTGATCATGCGAGGTTTGTGGATTGCCGCGCGCGCGCAAACCACCTTTGGTCGCGTGATGGCAGGCGGATTAATGTTGATTTTGTTCGTTTATGTCTTCGTAAATATTGGTATGGTGAGTGGTATTCTGCCGGTTGTTGGCGTACCGCTGCCGCTGGTGAGTTACGGGGGCTCGGCACTGATCGTGTTGATGGCCGGGTTTGGTATCGTCATGTCGATCCATACCCACAGGAAAATGTTGTCCAAAAGCGTATAAAAATAAGGGGATCGCAATGCGTAAGCAGTGGCTGGGGATCTGCATCGCAGCAAGTTTACTTGCCGCCTGTACAAGTGATGATGGTCAGCAACAGGCAACCGTCGCGCCGCCGCAGCCTGCGGTCTGTAATGGCCCGATTGTTGAGATTAGCGGTGCCGATCCCGTTTATGAACCGCTGAACGCCAGCGTGAATCAGGATTATCAGCGCGACGGTAAAAGCTATAAAATCGTTCAGGATCCTTCCCGTTTCAGCCAGGCTGGCTTTGCTGCCATCTATGACGCTGAGCCCGGCAGCAATCTGACCGCGTCGGGTGAAACCTTCGATCCGATGCAGATCACGGCGGCACACCCGACGTTGCCTGTCCCGAGCTATGCACGCATCACTAACCTGGCGAATGGCCGAATGATCGTGGTGCGTATCAACGATCGCGGTCCTTACGGCACCGATCGCGTGATCTCCCTGTCCCGCGCGGCTGCCGACCGTCTGAACACCTCAAACAATACTAAAGTGCGTATCGACCCGATTATCGTGGCGCAGGATGGTTCACTGTCTGGCCCGGGCACGGCCTGTACCACGGTCGCGAAACAGACCTATGCCCTGCCCGCTCGCCCGGATCTGAGCGGTGGTATGGGGGGCGCTTCAACGCCGGCAGAGCCCGCACAGCCGCAGGGTGAAGTGCGTGCTATCAGCAACGATACGCTGCAAAGTGAAGACGCGACCGGCGCCCCGGTGAAAAGCAGTGGTTTCCTTGGCGCACCCACCACGTTAGCGCCGGGCGTGATTGAATCAAATGAACCTGCCCCAGCGCCTGCGCCCGTCGCTGCTGCACCCGCTACACAAGCCGCCCCGGTGACCGCGCCTGCTGCTACGCAGACTGCGGCGCCTGCGACGGCGAGCGGCAGCTACGTGGTTCAGGTTGGCGCCGTCAGCGATCGGACCCGTGCGGAGCAATATCAGCAGCGTTTAAGCAAGCAGTTTGGCGTGCCAGGCCGCGTTGAGCAAAACGGTGCGGTATGGCGTATCCAGATGGGTCCGTTTGCCAGCAAATCGCAGGCAGCGTCCCTGCAACAGCGTTTGCAGAGCGAGGCGCAGCTCCAGTCGTTTATCGCTGTTGCAAAATAATTATTCGGTGGTATCCGAAATGTCAGTTTGTGTAAAGCACGTTAACACTCTCATGATGAAAGTCGGATGCCTGCCCGTATAGCATTTGCTATAGTAAGGCACTTTTTTTAATTCCATCACGGATGTCGTAGTTCTGACCATGAAGACCACTTTTTCTGCTCGTTTTGTGCAGCGCATGGCGCTGACCACGGCCCTTTGCGCTGCTGCGTTCTCCGCAGCTCACGCGGACGACCTGAACATCAAGACCATGATCCCTGGCGTTCCGCAGATCGACGCGGAATCCTACATCCTGATTGATTACAACTCCGGCAAAGTTCTGGCAGAACAGAACGCCGATGCCCGCCGCGATCCGGCCAGCCTGACCAAAATGATGACCAGCTATGTTATCGGCCAGGCCATGAAAGCAGGCAAATTCAAAGAAACCGACCTGGTGACCATCGGTAATGATGCGTGGGCAACCGGCAACCCGGTGTTCAAAGGTTCATCGCTGATGTTCCTGAAGCCAGGCATGCAGGTTCCGGTCTCTCAGCTTATCCGTGGCATCAACTTGCAGTCCGGTAACGACGCCTGCGTGGCCATGGCCGATTTTGCAGCGGGCAGCCAGGACGCGTTTGTGGGCCTGATGAACAGCTACGTCTCCGCCCTGGGCCTGAAAAACAGCCACTTCCAGACCGTTCACGGCCTGGACGCCGAGGGTCAGTACAGCTCCGCGCGTGACATGGCGCTGATCGGTCAGGCGCTGATCCGCGATGTGCCAAACGAGTACTCTATCTACAAAGAGAAAGAGTTCACCTTCAACGGCATTCGTCAGACCAACCGTAACGGCCTGCTGTGGGACAACAGCCTGAACGTCGACGGCATCAAAACTGGCCACACCGATAAAGCCGGCTATAACCTGGTGGCCTCCGCCACTGAAGGCCAGATGCGTCTGATCTCTGCCGTGATGGGGGGACGTACGTTTAAAGGCCGCGAAACGGAAAGCAAAAAGCTGCTGACCTGGGGCTTCCGCTTCTTCGAAACCGTGAACCCGCTGAAAGCCGGTAAAGAATTTGCCTCTGAACCTGTCTGGTTTGGCGATAACGATCGCGCTTCCCTGGGCGTGGACAAAGATCTCTATCTGACGATCCCACGCGGTCGTATGAAAGATCTGAAAGCCAGCTACGTGCTGAATACCACCGAGCTGCACGCCCCGCTGCAAAAGAATCAGGTCGTGGGTACGATTAACTTCCAGCTGGATGGCAAAACCATCGATCAGCGCCCGCTGGTGGTGCTGGAGGAAATTCCTGAAGGCAATTTCTTCGGCAAAATCATTGATTACATTAAGCTGATGTTCCATCACTGGTTTGGTTAAAAATTGAACACTTGAAAGTGTGATTTTGATCCCCATATACTACGTATCAGTAAAACTCCCGCCCCGTGGCGGGAGTTATTATTTTTTACACACACGCCGGAGCTGACATGAAAACCAAACTTAACGAACTGCTTGAATTCCCTA
Source organism: Enterobacter sp. BWH64 (assembly GCF_001037645.1). Lineage (NCBI taxonomy): Bacteria > Pseudomonadati > Pseudomonadota > Gammaproteobacteria > Enterobacterales > Enterobacteriaceae > Enterobacter > Enterobacter sp. BWH64. The sequence continues at coordinate 1,796,163 of NZ_KQ089922.1, read as the reverse complement.
CCCCTTTTACTTACAAAGTAATGGGTCTGGCGAAACCTGAGCTGGTTGATCAGGTGGTTGAAGTGGTACAGCGCCATGCGCCGGGTGACTACTCTCCATCAGTCAAACCGAGCAGCAAAGGTAACTACCACTCGGTCTCAATCACCATCACTGCGACACACATTGAGCAGGTTGAGACGCTGTACGAAGAGCTCGGCAATATCGAAATTGTTCGTATGGTGCTGTAGTCCCTCAGCGGTTACCCGGTTTGCCGGGTAACCCACTTCCCCGCTGTGATATACTCCCCGTTACCTATTCTCCCTTGTCTTCGGAGACGTCCTTTTGTACCAGGATAAAATTCTTGTCCGCCATCTTGGGCTACAGCCTTACGAGCCAGTCTCTCAGGCTATGCATGAGTTTACCGATATGCGCGATGACACCACCCCTGATGAAATCTGGCTGGTTGAACACCTGCCGGTGTTTACTCAAGGCCAGGCAGGAAAAGCCGAACATTTATTGATGACGGGTGATATCCCGGTGATCCAGAGCGATCGCGGTGGACAGGTAACCTACCACGGCCCGGGCCAGCAGGTCATGTATGTCCTGCTTAACCTGAAACGCAGAAAGCTGGGCGTGCGTGAGCTCGTGACCTTACTGGAACAAACCGTGGTGAACACGCTCGCTGAGTACGGTATCGATGCTCACCCTCGCGCCGATGCCCCGGGCGTCTATGTTGGAGAGATGAAGATCTGTTCGCTGGGGCTGCGTATCCGTAAAGGCTGCTCGTTCCACGGGCTGGCGCTGAATATCAATATGGATCTGACCCCTTTCCAGCGCATCAACCCATGCGGGTATGCCGGTATGGAAATGACGCAAATGCGCCAGTGGGTCGATACCGCCACCCCTGAGAATATCCGCCCCGTGCTTCTGAAGAAGTTTTTAGCGCTGCTTAACAATCCTGACTACGAATATATTGCTGCTTAACACACTTCCGGCAGTGGTTCGGTTATTTGACCAGCCACTGCTTAATTGCCGCATTTACGCTTTACAATAAACCGCATATTCTATATTTTCGAGTCGCCCATATATTAGCGTCCCATATTAATTAGAACCTTAATAGTACCATCACCGGGTATCGTGTAACGTGCGTGATAATCACCCAACTGCTTGTTTTCGATAAACAAGGGAAACTTACGAAACACTTTACGAATCTCTGCAAGCATAATAAATAAATTCAACTATCATTCATATTGTGAATGGATACGGAGTAAGAGCGTGGAGCCTACTAATTTACCAGCCAAACGCCTGAATGAAACCAGCGGCGAAGATAAGCCGCAAATTTTCCGGACTTTACGTAATATTGATCTCAATTTATTGACTATTTTTGAGGCGGTATATGTCCACAAAGGTATCGTTAATGCTGCGAAAATTCTTAATCTCACGCCCTCTGCTATTAGCCAGTCAATTCAAAAATTGCGCGCGATATTTCCCGATCCCTTATTTATTCGTAAAGGCCAGGGCGTAACCCCCACCGCGTACGCCACCCATCTGCATGAGTACATCAGCCAGGGTCTTGAATCGATTCTGGGCGCGCTGGATCTCACCGGCAGTTACGATAAGCAACGAACCATCACCATAGGCACCTCTCTCTCTGTGGGCGTTCTGGTCATGCCCGCTATTTACCAGGCTGTTAAACAGCATGCGCCACAGCTGCTGATCCGCAACGTGCCCGTTAACGATCCTGAAACTCAGCTGGCACAATTCCAGACGGACTTGATCATCGACAGCAACAGCTTCGCGGCCAGGGCATTAGGGCATAACGTTCTCTATACCGACTCTCTGGCGCTCGTGTGTCGTCAGAATCATCCTGCATTGGGCGCAGCTTTGACGCCTGAAAATTTGCGTCATTACGAACATGCAACCTTTATGTCCGAGGGACAGGGTCCGGATCCGCTGCGCCAGCGTATTGACGAACTGTTCCCGGACCGTCTGATCAGCTTCAGCAGTTACAATATGTTTACCCTTGCGGCCCTGATTGGCAGCAGCGATTTGCTCTGTATTATGCCTGTGCGTCTCTTCACTCTGCTTCAAAAGTGCTGGCCGCTGGAGAGCATTCCATTGAGTCAACTTACGACGGAATCTGTTGAAATCTCACTGCATTACAACAAGCTAAGCCTGCGCGATCCGGTGCTGGAAAACGTCATTAATGTGATCCGCCAGGCGTTCTGATCCCGCCTTCCAACACAAGCCCCTGCCGCATGCGGGGCAAAAGGCACAAAACAACAACTATTTTACAAATTGGCGACCTGGCAGGCTGCTTTATCGCCCCTTTAAATGATATACTGCCTGTCGTTCGTTCAAAAATAGTTGATAATTACAACATTCCCTTGAATTGAAACGCTTTCCTTCGATATTCGCAACTGGAACACGCACGCTATGAGTAAACCCATTGTGATGGAACGCGGTGTTAAATACCGCGATGCCGATAAAATGGCCCTTATCCCGGTTAAAAACGTGGCTACAGAGCGCGAGGCGCTGTTAAGAAAACCGGAATGGATGAAAATCAAACTTCCGGCCGACTCTTCGCGTATCCAGGGGATCAAAGCGGCGATGCGCAAAAATGGCCTTCACTCTGTCTGTGAAGAGGCCTCCTGCCCTAACCTTGCTGAATGTTTCAATCACGGTACCGCGACATTTATGATTCTGGGTGCCATCTGCACCCGCCGCTGTCCGTTCTGTGACGTTGCCCATGGCCGTCCTGTTGCGCCTGACGCAAACGAACCGCAAAAACTGGCGCAGACGATTGCCGATATGGCGCTGCGTTATGTTGTTATCACCTCCGTTGACCGTGACGATCTGCGCGATGGCGGTGCTCAGCATTTTGCTGACTGTATTACCGCCATCCGCGAAAAAAGCCCGAACATTAAGATTGAGACGCTGGTGCCGGACTTCCGTGGCCGTATGGATCGCGCGCTTGATATCCTGACCGCGACGCCACCAGACGTGTTCAACCACAACCTGGAGAACGTACCGCGCATCTACCGTCAGGTACGTCCCGGTGCAGACTACAACTGGTCGCTGAAGCTGCTGGAACGCTTTAAAGAAGCCCATCCGCATATTCCAACCAAGTCTGGCCTGATGGTCGGCCTGGGTGAAACCAACGCTGAGATCATTGAAGTGATGCGCGATCTGCGCCGCCACGGCGTCACCATGCTGACGCTGGGCCAGTACCTCCAGCCAAGCCGTCACCACCTGCCTGTACAGCGTTACGTGAGCCCGGATGAGTTCGATGAAATGAAAGCCGAAGCGATGGCGATGGGCTTTACCCATGCCGCGTGCGGTCCGTTTGTTCGCTCCTCTTATCACGCCGATATGCAGGCGAAGGGCGAAGAAGTGAAATAAAGCTGTAAAATTTATTTACAGTAAAACAAAAAACCGGCCTCGTGAGCCGGTTTTTTTATGCAAGCCTTGCAGCATTGCCATTACTCTTTGTGTGAAAGCTTCTGCGCAGTGATGTCATCTTCGGCGCTTTTCTTTGCTGCCGCGTCGTCATCGTTCATTGCTTTCTTAAAGCCCTTAATGGCAGCACCCAGGTCTCCACCCAGCGTGCGTAACTTCTTGGTACCGAACAGCAGGACGACCAGTGCGGCAACCACCAGCAGTTTGGTAATACTAATCTCACCCATAAATACCTTCTTTACATGAAACAGGCTGCATTCCGCCAAAAAACCTGAACGTATTAACGGTCATTTGGCGCGTGCACACAATAGCAATCTGTAACAAGGTGAATCAAGCATTGTTGAAAAAAACATCACATTAATTGCGGTGGCGCAAACCTGCGGTTGCGCAGAACAGGTAATTGCTGACGCGCAAGCGCTATTCGGGCGAAAATTATCTCCGTCAGCAATAACGCAGGCGTCTCCGCTGCTGCCGCAACCGTCACCCCCAGCGGATCGACAACCCTGCTCTGCCCGATATTTTTGTTACCACATTCACCCGCGGCTACCACGTAACAGGTGGTATCCAGCGCACGTGCTGCCAGCAGCGTCGCCCAGTGATGATCCTTAAGCGGTCCTTTGACCCACGCGGCGGGCAGAACCAGCACCTCGGCCCCCTGCAATGCCAGGTTTAGCGCCAGCTCGGGAAAACGGATATCGTAGCAGGTCATCAGGCCAACCTTAAAACCCGCCACCTCAATCAACGGCGGAATGACACTCCCCGGATCGACCAGGCGCGACTCCTGAACGCTGAACGCATCATACAGATGAAGTTTGGCGTAACTCGCGACGATGGCACCCTCACGTATCGCCACCAGCGTGTTTACCGCGCGCCCCGGCGAGGACGGAACATGGACCGTCAAGATGGTGGTGAGCGTGTTGTCAACGCTTTCGGCCAGCAGTCGTTTCAGAAACGCCCCTTCCAGCGTTTGTGCAGACTTTACCGACAGGTCCGGATCGGTATCATCACGGGCCAGTAACGCTTCGGGAAGTACCAGCAACGACGCCCCCTTTTGCTTCGCCTGAACCATCAGGGAGACGCATTTTTCCGCGTTTTCATTCCAGTCCGGCGTCACCGCGAACTGCCCTACTGCAACATACATAATTGTCTCCCGGTTAAAAACAGCGTTACACTCGATGCACTTACACAGCAAATAGCAGGTATTGACAGTGTTACAACTACTTATAGCCGTTTTTATTGGTGGAGGCACGGGTAGCGTTGCGCGGTGGCTCTTAAGCATGCGGTTTAACCCCCTGCATCAGGCCATTCCGATGGGGACACTGGCGGCAAATCTGATCGGGGCGTTTATTATTGGGATGGGGCTGGCCTGGTTTAATCGCATGACCAACATCGACCCTATGTGGAAGGTTCTGATTACAACTGGTTTCTGCGGCGGCTTAACAACGTTTTCTACCTTCTCTGCGGAGGTGGTCTTTCTGTTTCAGGAAGGCCGGATGGGCTGGGCGCTGACCAACATTGCCGTTAACATGCTTGGCTCGTTTGCGATGACTGCGATCGCATTCTGGTTATTTTCCTCCGCCAGCGGACATTAAGCGCGGCAACCTTAATGTTGGCTTAATTTTTCTCTGCCACTCTTGGCTCAATATTGAACGAGGGTGATAGCATGAAAGAAACTCTGTCAGGCGTGGGTATGGTATTGCTAAGCGTCGCGATCGTCGCCAGCTTCCTGAAGATCTATCTTAATGGTTGATTCAGAACGAAAAAAACCCGCTCATTGAGCGGGTTTTGAAATTCTTGCTGACGCGTCTGAATTACAGAGCGATTACGTTAGCAGCAGAAGGGCCTTTGGCACCGTTAGTGATTTCGAACTCTACGCGCTGACCTTCAGCCAGAGTTTTGAAACCATTAGACTGGATTGCAGAGAAGTGTACGAACACGTCTTTGCTGCCATCTTCAGGAGTAATGAAACCGAATCCTTTGGACTCATTAAACCACTTAACGTTACCTTTAATCTTAGACATCAAAATTACCTTTACATTAAAAAACGACACAAATGCTGTGTCGGGTATCAGTACAACAATTGTGAGGCGTTTTGTCCAGCGGATCTTTGATAAAAAGTGACAAAAGTCGCGTTAATTTTCGCTGTTCGATTTTTATCCTTTACATTTCAATGTCTGTGCGTTTTTTGGCCGATTTAGCAGAAAAATTCAGTTAAAACTGAAACCGCATCCAGGCAAAGTAAACGTTACCGTTGTTATAGGTACCCGGTATGTAGGTCATCTGAAACGTTGCCGGACCATAGCCGATGGAGGCAAGCGGCAGCAGTACCGGAACAGGAATGTATTTCCAGTTATCACGCGCCGTGAACCCTGCCGTATAGCCCAGCCCCAGACGGAAGTTGTCGTCTGATAACGGACGCCAGGTTTTTTCCCAGCCGTAGCCACCAATAGGCTCCCATTTATTGTAGGAGTCCTTAAACGCCATCAGGTACAGGCCATGCCAGTTACCTTTTTCATCCCAGCGAGACTGACCGAAGCCGGCCCCCCACGGACGCTCGTTATAACGGTCAGTTTTTTCTTTATCGTAGGCAAAACGTGCATGCCACGTAATGGCCGGAATATAGAGATCGTAATGCTCAGGTTCATTCCATGTTTGCGCGACGTTATCCGTGAAGGTGGTGAACCAGCCTTTATCCGCTGTATTACTGTCTGCATTAACCGCAGACGCAAACGATAACTGCCCAATAATAAACAACAAAATCAGGGGGAATTTAATTCGTACAATCACAATGCCATTACCATATTTAGTATTCGGTGCAGACCTTAACACAGAATACTTGAATGAACGCTTAACAGCATGGGTGTTATTCCTAATTACCATCCCGTTCCTGGGAATAATCTGAGGATACATAAACTGCATGCCTGAATAAGCACATGCAGTTGACATATTTAACGTTGATGTAACAATTTGTAGAGTGCGGGAATAACTAACATCGATAATAACGGTGCCGTTACCATGCCACCAATCATCGGCGCGGCAATACGTTGCATCACCTCTGAGCCACTCCCGCTGCCCCACATGATGGGCAGCAGTCCCGCCATAATAGTGGCGACCGTCATCACCTTCGGACGCACGCGCAGCACGGCACCTTCGTGGATCGCCTGCATCAGCACCGTATTTCCCCCTTCTGGCTCCAGCCTGTGATATTTATTAAGCGCATGATTCAAATAAAGAACCATAATTACGCCGAATTCTGCCGCCACTCCGGAAAGGGCGATAAAGCCAACGGCCCCCGCCACTGACAAATTATATTCAAGCAGCCACAGTAACCACACGCCCCCAATAAGCGCGAACGGCAATGTCCCCATTATTATCAGGACATTTGATATCCGCCTGAAGGTTAACCATAAAAGGACGAATATAATCATCAGCGTGACAGGTAAAACTATTTTGAGCGTCGCGGTCGCCCGTTCCAGATATTCAAACTGCCCGGACCAGGAGAGAGACACGCCCTGCGGCAATACCACCTTCTCCTCCACCCGTTTTTGCATTTCATCCACGGCGGACTTCAGATCGCGCCCGCGCAAGTCCACGTAGATCCAGCTGGAAAGGCGCGCGTTTTCACTTTTTAGCATCGGTGGGCCTTCCGTCACGACGATATCGGCCAATTCCCCCAGCGCCACCTGGCTACCGCTGGCGGTCACTACCGGCAACACCCGCAACGTGTCGACGTTATCACGCAAATCGCGGGGATAACGCAGGTTGATGGGATACCGCTCGCGTCCCTGGATCACCTCGCCAATGTTATCGCCCCCGACCAGCGTGGAGACCAGGCTTTGCAGTTCATCGACGGAAACGCCGTAGCGCGCGGCTTTTTGCCGGTCGATACGTATATCCACGTAGCGCCCGCCTTCCAGACGCTCCGCCAGCGCAGAGGAGACGCCAGGAACGTCCTTCACCACCTGCTCAATCTGCCGGGCCACGCGCTCGATGTCGGCAATATTATTGCCGTTCACCTTAATGCCGACCGGGCTTTTGATCCCGGTTGCCAGCATGTCCAGGCGGTTACGGACAGGCGGCACCCACACATTGGCAATACCCGGCAGCGACACGGTTTTATCAAGCTCCTCCACCAGCTTTTGCGGCGTCATTCCTGGCCGCCACTGCTCGCGGGGCTTAAAGTGAATGGTTGTTTCCAGCATGGTTAATGGCGCGGGATCGGTTGCCGACTCCGCGCGACCGGCTTTGCCAAACACGCTCGCGACCTCCGGTACGCTTTTGATCAAGCGGTCCGTCTGCTGAAGCAGCCGCGATGCCTCGCGAGCAGAGATCCCCGGCAGCGTGGAGGGCATATAGAGTAAATCCCCTTCATCCAGCGGCGGCATAAATTCGCTTCCCAGGCGGCTCAGCGGCCAGAGCGTGGCGATCAGCAGCAGACATGCCAGTGCCAGCGTCATTTTCGGGAAGGTCAGTACCTTGTCCAGCAGCGGCTCATACAGGCGGATCAGGAGGCGGTTGATCGGGTTTGCCTTCTCATCCGGGATTTTCCCGCGAATGAAAAAGCCCATTAGCACCGGCACCAGGGTGATCCCAAGCCCGGCGGCCACGGCCATCGACCAGGTTTTGGTGAACGCCAGCGGCGAGAACATTCGCCCCTCCTGCGCTTCCAGCGAAAAAACCGGTATAAATGACAGCGTGATGATTAACAGGCTGCAAAACAGCGCTGGTCCCACTTCAACCGCCGCCTTTTCCGCCAGACGCCAGTATTCCCCCGGCGCAGGCTCCTTGCCCGGATTATCATGCCGCCACTGCTCCAGCACCTTGTGCATGTTTTCAATCATCACAATTGCCGCATCCACCATCGCCCCGATGGCAATGGCGATCCCGCCGAGCGACATCATATTCGCGTTAATGCCCTGATAGTGCATCACCACAAAAGCACCGAGGATCCCCAGCGGCAGAGAGACCATCGCCACCAGCGCGGAGCGCAGGTGGAACAGGAACAGCGCGCACACCAGTACCACCACGGCAAACTCTTCGAGCAGCTTGTGCGTCAGCGTTTTGACCGATTCCTCAATCAGCGTGGAACGATCGTAGACCGGAACAATCTCGACGCCCTGCGGCAGCGTTTTTTGCAGCTTGCTCAGTTTCGCTTTTACCGCACGAAGCGTTTCCAGCGCATTCTGCCCGTAGCGCATCACGATCACGCCGCCAGCGACCTCCCCTTCACCGTTAAGCTCCGCCACGCCCCGGCGGATCTCCGGGCCAATGCCAATGGTGGCGACATCTTTCAGCAGGACAGGTACGCCATCGCGGGTGGCGATCACCACATTGCGAAAATCCTCCAGCGAGCGCAAATAGCCCGTTGTCCGCACCATATACTCCGCTTCGCTCATCTCCAGCAGGGCGCCGCCGCTCTCTTTATTGGCGGCCTGCACCGCGCCGGATAGCTGGCTGTGGGTAATATTCAGCGCGCGCATCTTCGCCGGGTCCGCCACGATCTGATACTGACGCACCATTCCGCCAATACTTGCCACTTCAGATACATTCGGTACTGTCTTGAGCTCGAACTTAAGCGTCCAGTCCTGAAGGGCCCGCAGATCTGCCAGGCTGTGTTTTCCACTACGGTCGATCAGCGCATATTCGTAGATCCAGCCCACGCCCGTCGCATCTGGCCCCAGCGACACCTTCACGCCTGGCGGAAACTGCGCCTGTACCTGACTTAAATATTCCAGCACCCGGGATCGCGCCCAGTAGAGATCGGTGCCATCCTCAAACAGCACATACACATAAGCGTCACCAAACATTGAAAAACCACGCACGGTTTTAGCTCCCGGCACAGACAACATGGAGGTTGTCAGGGTCAGGTCACCTGATCTTCAATCACCTGCGGCGCTTTTCCGGGGTAACTCGCTTTGATAATGACCTGCACATCAGACAGATCGGGCAACGCGTCCAGCGGCGCACGCTGCACCGCCCACCAGCCCCAGCCGGCCATCATCAGCGCGGCCAGGATCACCAGCAGGCGGTTACGCAACGAGGCGCGAATCACAGCGGCAATCATGGCGTCACCTCCGGCATCACGCTACGCAGGCTGGCTTCGGAATCAATGAGGAATTGCCCGGACGTCACCACCTTATCGCCCTCTTTGACCCCGGACAGGATCGCCGTCCAGCCCTGCGCCGTCAGGCCGGTTGTCACCGTCACAGGCTGGAAATAACCATCCCCGGTGGCCAGCAGCAGACGCGCAGACTCTCCGCTGTTAATCACCGCCTCTTCCGGCACCGCCAGCACCGGCGGGCCTTTCATCTCTTCCGCACGCCTGACGGAGAGGTACATGCCTGGCTTCAGCTTATGTGCGGTATTTTCCAGCACGATACGGGCTTTCAGGGTTCGCGTGGTCGCCTCCATCTGCGGCAGCAATTCGCTGACCGTGCCGTGGAATTGCTACCCCGGCCAGCTTTCTGACGTTGCTACCACGTTGCTGCCCACTGCCAGAGACTGCGCCTGCGTTTGCGGGTAATCGACCACCAGCCAGACCGGATCGAGGCTGGCGATCTCAAACAGCGGCGCCGTTGCGGTAATTTGCGCCCCTTCCCGCACATCCAGCTTCACCACATAGCCCGCCCGGTCAGCGCGCAGGGTGAGCGTGGTCTGCGGCTTACCGCTACGCTCCAGCAAACGAATGACCTCTTCCGGCATAAACTGCAACGCCAGCCGCTCGCGTGCGGCGCGGGTCAATGCGGCATCGCCAAGCTGACGAACCGCGAGATACTCCTGCTGGGCGGTGGTCCATTGCGGGATCCACAGTTGCGCCAGCGCCTCTCCGGCTTTCACCTGCTGCTGCGGCGCATTAACAAACAATTTTGACACCACGCCATTGGCCGGGGCTGACACCACCGAGACGTTACGTTCGTCCGTTGCAACCGTGGCAAAGGCCGAGAACGGCGAAACCAGCTGGCGCATCTCAACGTTGGCGGTTTTCATCCCCAGGTTTTGCTGCTGTTGAGTGCTGATGGCCACGCCTGACGCCGCCTGTGCTTCATCGGCATAGCGCGGGACCAGATCCATATCCATAAAGGGAGATTTACCCGGCTTATCGAAGCGCTGACCGGGCACCATAGGGTCGTACCAGTAAAGCACCTTACGTTCAGAGGGTTGTGCAGCCGCAGCCGGCTGATGCGTCTGCTTCTGTCCGACAAAATAGCCGCCAGCGGCAGCTATCGCGATGGCAATCGCCATTAACGTTGTTTTTTTCATTGCGCCAGCTCCTGCGGGATCAGCCAGTTCACGGCAGCCCAGGTTCGCGCCATTTCGCGCTCCGCCTGGTTCACCGCCAGTTCCGTATCCAGTACGCCACGACGCGCCTCCAGCAGGGCCGGAAGCGCCGACTGTCCAGAGCGATACTGCGCCGTCAGCACCGCCAGCCGTTGACGCTGCAACGGCAGTACTTCGTCCCGCTGTCGCTGCCACACCGTTTGCGCAGCCTGATACTGCGCCACCAGCGTTTGCACCCGGGCAATGTGTTCGCGTTTGAGCAGCGTCAGTTGATCCACCGCCTGCATAGAGCGGGAAACATCGGCGGCGTAATCCTTGTCCTGACGTTTTGACTGGAACAGAGGCAGATCCACGCTGAACATCACGCCAGCCATATCGTCGTAGCCTTCGGCGCGGTGGGCGTAATAGACCTCCACATCCACATCGGGTATCGCCGCCACGGCAGATTGCGCTGAACGCGCTTTCGCGGTCTCGGCTTCACGTCGTGCGGCCTCCACTTCCGGGTGCCTGACGATCCCCTCCTGCAACGTTTTTTCATCGGCAGGAAGACGCTGATAGCGCGGCAGCGGACCGCGAACCGCCGTAATCGCGTGCCCCGTAAGCTCCAGCAGACGGCTTTGCGCCAGCTGCACATCCCGCTGCGCCAGCGTCTCTTTGTCGCGCATGGCGCTGAGGATCATTTGCAGGGCCAGTACGCTGTCCGGCGTGGCGCTTCCCGCCCCGACGCTCGCCTTCTGCACGCCCCGCTGGCGTTCCGTTTCGCGGACCAGCGTTCTGGCCGTGTTCAGCGCCTGCTGGGCCAGCGCCAGATCCAGCCAGGCTTGGGCGGTATCACGCTGAAGCGCGGCGCGGACGGCCTCGGATTTTGCCAGCACGCTTCGCGCCTGCGCCTGAAAGGTCTGCGCTTTACGTTCCCGCTTCTCTGAGCTGACGTAGCTTTGCATGATGCCAACCTTCTGCATGGTCATCCCTTCGCGCGTCAGCCGCCGATCGTTGCTGCCCTGTACCGGCACGTTTTCGATGCCGAATTTCAGTTTTGGGTCAGGTAATTGCGTGGCGGAATCCGCCATCGCATCCAGCGCCTGCGCTTCGTTACGGCTGGCGGAGAGTTCTGCCGAGTAGCGCTGGGCTTCGATGAGGGTGTGTTCGAGCGTCCACGGCTCCGCCTGCGCGACGGAGGTTAACAGGCCGAACAACACCCCACCGAGCCACAGGCTCAGTGTGTGTTGTTTCATGGTGACCTCGCTTAGCGTGCTGGCGTCAGCGAGATAATCTGGAAACCGTCACCCGCACGCTCAAGCGTGAAGGTCACTTCATCCCCCGGTTTGGCGCCATTCAGCGTGGCGCCCGAAGATAAAGTAAACGGCATGGTCATTGCTGGCCATTTTAGTTCCGGTATGGCCTCGTGCCGGAGCATGACGGCGCCGTCAGAGATCGACTGAACCACGCCGTGGCCCTGCCAGGTCTGGTTTGCCTGAACGGTATAAGAAGCGAAAGAGACGGACGCGCCAACCAGCGCGGAAAGGAATACGGTACGCATGATAAAACTCCTGTTAAACGTTAAGTAAATAAAAATCAACGAATTAACAGGTTTTTACTCCCGAAACCGGCAGTAGCGGATCGTTGCCGGCGGCCCCACAGCAGGAGGGGTAACGGACCACGCAGAATGGCTTGCAGACGAGCACTCTGGGGTCGTTAAGGTCAGGGTCATGCCGGCAGGCAGCGCCACCAGATGCGGCTGGGCAGGATCTTTTTGTACCTGATCCGGCACACAATGCTTTTCACACAGCGGTGAAGCACCGGCAGCATAATGCGGCCCCGGTTGCGCCATCATCTCCATATGCTGGATGGTGGCTACCTCACCGCGCAAATCCATTGAACATTGATGGGAGGCGACGGCCACCTGACTCTGGATCAACAGCCAGCCAAACGCCAGCAAAAACATCAGCAGATGTTTTTTGATAAAGCGCAGGCGATATGTCCAGCTGGCGTGCATATTCAGATCGTCGGATAGGGTAAAAGTGAACCGAGTATAAGCAGGCAAAAGAATGAAAGAGAAGTGGTTTTAAAGAGATTTACGTTTTAAATCGATTGTCGGCAAGTAATACTCAAAACCTTAACACTTCACCATCAATTTAATGACATATAATATCTATTCATCAGGTCAATAACGTCTTAATATAAATGACGCAGGGTTAGCAAAAATATCGTCATCAGTGCCTTTAGTAGTCTCTTTCTTGATTTTAATCAGCAAGGACTGGACATTTATTCGGCACATTTCAGCTTCTTTTTTATTGATTATTTGTCTCTCGGGCAGCAAGGATACAGGGGAAATCATGCTTACTTTTCTCGAACTCCTCATTGGAGTCGTGGTCATTGTCGGTGTAGCACGCTACATCATTAAAGGTTACTCAGCCACCGGCGTGCTATTTGTCGGCGGCCTGACGCTGCTGATCATTAGCGCGCTAATGGGTCATCAGGTTTTACCCGCCAGTGAAGCCAGCACCGGATATACCGCTACCGATATTGTGGAATATATAAAAATTCTGCTGATGAGCCGCGGCGGCGATCTGGGCATGATGATCATGATGCTCTGCGGATTTGCTGCCTATATGACCCATATCGGCGCGAATGATATGGTGGTAAAGCTGGCTTCTAAGCCGCTGCAATATATTAATTCCCCCTATCTGCTGATGGTCGCGGCCTATTTCCTGGCCTGTCTGATGTCATTAGCCGTTTCCTCAGCAACGGGTCTTGGTGTGCTGTTAATGGCAACGTTGTTCCCGGTAATGGTTAACGTCGGGATCAGCCGTGGCGCAGCGGCGGCTATTTGCGCCTCTCCGGCGGCGATTATTCTCTCCCCTACTTCCGGTGACGTAGTGTTGGCCGCAAAAGCCGCGGAAATGTCGTTGATTGACTTCGCCTTCAAAACCACACTGCCGATCTCCATCACCGCTATTCTCGGCATGGGCGTGGCGCATTTCTTCTGGCAGCGCTATCTCGATAAGAAAGAGAACGTCAGCCATGAAATGATGGACGTCAGCGAAATCACCACTACCGCCCCAGCGTTTTATTCCATCCTGCCCTTCACGCCGATTATTGGCGTGCTTATTTTCGACGGCAAATGGGGCCCGCAGCTGCACATCATCACTATCCTGGTGATCTGTATGCTGCTGGCGGCCATCCTGGAATTCGTTCGTAGTTTTAACACCCAGAAAGTGTTCACGGGTCTGGAAGTTGCCTTCCGCGGTATGGCGGATGCCTTCGCGGGCGTGGTGATGCTGCTGGTTGCCGCGGGGGTGTTTGCCCAGGGGCTGAGCACCATCGGCTTTATTCAGAGCCTGATCTCTATCGCCACCTCGTTCGGCTCGGCCAGCATTATCCTGATGCTGGTGCTGGTGGTGCTGACCATGCTGGCGGCGATGACCACCGGCTCCGGTAACGCGCCGTTCTACGCCTTTGTTGAGATGATCCCTAAGCTGGCGCACTCCTCCGGCATCAACCCGGCTTACCTGTCCATTCCGATGCTTCAGGCCTCCAACCTGGGTCGTACCATTTCTCCGGTATCGGGCGTGGTGGTTGCGGTTGCGGGGATGGCGAAAATCTCTCCGTTTGAAGTGGTAAAACGCACGTCAGTGCCGGTGCTGGTTGGCCTGATTATCGTTATTATCGCCACCGAAGTGCTGGTTCCCGGCGCTGCCTAAGCGAAATTCCTGATTTCCAAAAAGCGCCTGCGGGCGCTTTTTGTGCTTTAATAACCCCCAGAAATTAATCGCGCCCAACCAATTAGGAAAGCAAATGTTCAGGAAGGATATCGTTATCCCGTCTGGCGCAGTAGCGCTTGCACTCTGTGTCTTCTCAATTCAGGCAGATCCGCTTAAGCCAACCCAGTACGGCGATTTCGATCGCTACGTTCTGGCCCTTTCCTGGCAAACCGGATTTTGCCAGAGCATGGTCGAACGTAACCGTGACGAACCGGAAGAGTGTCGCCTGCAAAAAGAGAGCAGCAACAAAACCGATTTTCTGACCGTCCACGGCTTATGGCCCGCGCTGCCGAAATCTATTGCCGCTCGCGGAGTGGATGAACGCCGCTGGATGCGCTTCGGCTGTGCCACTCGTCCGGTTCCGAATATGCCGGAAGCAAAAGCCAGCCGCAAATGTGACGCCGCAGAGACCGGACTATCGCTAACCGGCGCGGCGAAGCTGAACAGCGTGATGCCCGGCGCGGGCGGCAACTCCTGCCTTGAACGTTATGAATACGCGAAACACGGCGTCTGCTTTGGTTTTGATCCCGACGCTTACTTCGGCACCATGGTGCGCATGAACCAGGAAGTGAAGCACAGCGCGGCAGGAAAATTTCTGGCGGAAAATTATGGCAAAACCGTCCGCCGCAGCGACTTCGATGCAGCCGTGGCCAAAAGCTGGGGGAAACAGAGCGTAAAAGCGTTCAAGCTTACCTGCCACGGCAATCCGGCTTATCTGACCGAGATGCAGATCTCGCTGAACGCCAGCACCATCAACAACCCGCTCTCTGCCGGCTCCTTTGCGCCACAGCCGCATCCGGGCAACTGCGGCAAACAGTTTGTCATTGATAAAGCCGGTTACTGATGCTGCGCCGGGCACCTTTTTGCCCGGTTTTTCATTGATTTCCGTGATATGACGATTAACCTCACACTTCCGCTCACACGCATCATTTTTCCAGCTAAAGCATTATTAATCCGGTAAACATCACTGAAACCTCCCCGCCATAATCATGGCGTTATCTACAGGAGGAATTTCACATGGCTAAAAAACTGATTGCACTGTGCGCCTGCCCGATGGGCCTGGCACATACCTTCATGGCAGCCCAGGCGCTGGAAGACGCAGCGACGGAAGCCGGTTATGAGGTAAAAATTGAAACCCAGGGCGCGGACGGGATCCAGAATCGCCTGACCCCACAGGATATTGCCGACGCTGACATTATTATCCACGCCATCGCGATCACCCCGGAAGACAATGAGCGCTTCGAAACGCGCGACGTGTATGAGATTACGCTTCAGGACGCCATTAAAAACGCGGCAGGCACCCTGAAAGAGATCGAAGAGATGATTGCAGCAGAACAATAATAATCCTCACACCCAGGGGTTTTCGTCATGGCTATTAAAAAACGCAGCGCGGTTCGCCCGGACAGTCACGAGGGTGACACACTTGCCATCAAATCCGCACCGGTTGCCGCCAGTGCGTCTTTCTGGAAAGAGCTTCCACAGCACATTATGTCGGGGATATCCCGCATGGTGCCAACGCTTATCATGGGCGGGGTTATCCTCGCCATTTCACAGCTCATCGCCTACGTCTGGCTGGAGATCCCGCCTGACACCGGTATTCTCGACGCGCTTAACTCAGGCAAATTCACCGGTTTCAATCTCTCGGTATTGAAATTTGGCTATCTGACCGAATCGTTCGGCGGGCTGCTGTTCAGCTTCGCCATCCCGATGTTTGCCGCCTTTGTCGCCAACTCTATCGGCGGAAAGCTGGCCTTCCCGGCCGGGTTTATCGGTGGCCTTGTCGCCACGCAGCCGACGCTGGTGCTGAACTTTGATGCGGAAAAACTGACCTGGCTTGCCACCAAACCCGTGCCCTCCACGTTTATTGGCGCGCTGATTATCGCCATAGCCGCAGGCTATCTGGTCAAATGGCTGAATAGCCGTATTAACGTACCGCAGTATCTGCTGGCCTTTAAAAGCACCTTTCTGATCCCAATCCTCTCGGCGCTGTTTGTGATGCTGGCGATGTATTACATCATCACGCCGATTGGCGGCTGGCTGAATGCAGGTATGCGGACCGTACTGCTGGCGGCGGGTCAGGCGGGCTCCATGATGTACGCCATCGGGATGGCGGCGGCCACGGCGATCGATCTCGGCGGCCCCATTAACAAAGCGGCGGGATTTGTTGGCCTGGGGCTGACAACCGATCATGTCCTGCCCATCACCTCCCGCGCCGTGGCGATTGTTATTCCGCCCATTGGTCTGGGGCTGGCCACGCTGATTGACCATCGTCTGACCGGCAAACGCCTGTTTAGTCCGCAGCTTTATCCGCAAGGCAAAACGGCCATGTTCCTCGCCTTCATGGGCATCAGTGAAGGGGCCATCCCGTTCCTGCTGGAAAATCCGCTTGCGACGCTGCCGGCGTATATGGCGGGTGCGATCGCGGGTGCGATGACCGCCACCGCGCTCGGTGCCGTGCAGTGGTTCCCTGAATCGGCGATCTGGGCGTGGCCGCTGGTCACCAATCTGGGGGCGTACATGCTCAGTATTGTGGTCGGGGCGGCGATCACCGCGCTGTTGGTCGTGATTATTCGTAACAGTCTGCACAAGCGCGGAAAACTCGCTATCGACACGCTGTAACGGGGTGAACCATGGAATTACTGAGAAGGCTTCATGCCTGGCTGGCTGCGGAAAAACTGGACGGCGTGCTCATCTCTTCGCGCCAGAATAAACAGCCGCATCTGGGCATTTCAACCGGTTCGGGATATGTGCTGGTGACACAAACCGCGGCACATATCCTGGTGGATTTCCGTTACTACAGCGATATCGCTTCACGAGCGGCGGGCTATGAGATGCACCTGCTTAACACGGAGAACCCGTTTGCGCAGGCGGTGAATCAGATTATTGCGAAGGAAGATCTCACCCGTCTTGGCTTTGAGGGTGAATACGTGAGCTGGCAAACAGGCGTGCTGTGGCACGATACACTAAATACCACCCTTTGCAGCACCTCGCTAGACGCGCTGCGGCAGATAAAAACCGCTGACGAAATCGACCGTATCCGTGCAGCATGCGGCATTGCCGACCGCGCCGCACAGCACATCCGGCGTTTCATTCAGCCCGGTATGCGCGAGCGTGAAGTCGCTGCCGAGCTGGAGTGGTTTATGAAGCAGGAGGGTGCGGACAAGCCCTCTTTCGACACCATTGTCGCCAGCGGGCCGCGCGGTGCGCTGCCCCACGGCAAAGCCTCTGACAAAGTGATTATGCCTGGCGAGATGATCACCCTTGATTTCGGCGCCCAACACCAGGGGTATTGCTCGGATATGACAAGAACCTTTCTTGTCGCCGGGCAAAACACGCCGCCGGAGGAGCACCCTCTCTATGCGGTGTACCAGATCGTTCTGGCGGCACAACAGGCGGCCATTGATGCCATCCGCCCCGGCGTTTCCTGTAATCAGATCGATAGCGCCGCACGTTCCGTGATTGAACGTGCAGGTTACGGCCCGCAGTTCGGGCATAACACCGGCCATGCCATTGGTATTGATGTCCATGAAAATCCACGTTTTTCCCCTACCGACCGCACCCCGTTGCAGCCCGGCATGGTGCTGACCGTTGAACCGGGGATCTACCTTGAACACCAGGGCGGGGTACGAATTGAAGATGTGGTGCTGGTGACGGAAACGGGCGCCGAGGTGCTTTATACCCTCGACAAACGGCTATTGCTGACGGGAGAACAAGAGTGGACAGAGATTTACTGCGCGCCCTGAGCGAAGCAGACGCCATTGCGGCCTCAGAGCAAGAGGTGCGCGACATCCTGCTCAGTGAGGCGCAAAAATACCATAAAGAGGTTCAGTTTGATGGGCTGGGTTCCGTGCTTATCCGCGTCAACCAGAGCCGGGGCCCGAAGGTGATGGTCTGCGCCCATATGGATGAAGTCGGTTTTATGGTGCGTAGCGTCTCGCGCGAAGGGGCCATTGATGTCCTGCCCATCGGCAACGTGCGCATGATGGCCCGTACCCTTCAGCCGGTGCGCATCACCACGCGTAACGGGGAAAAAATACCGGGCCTGCTGGATGGAGATCTGAAAGGAGAAAACGTTGACAATTTGCGTGTCGACATTGGCGCGACGTCGGCGGAGGAGGTGTTCGCCGCCGGTATCGACGCAGGCGACCGCGTGACGTTCGATACACCCTTTCAGACCCTTCCCCACAATCGGGTGATGGGTAAAGCCTTCGACGATCGTCTCGGCTGTTACCTGCTGATTGCGCTGCTGCACGAGCTGCACCAGACGCCGCTCGACTGCGAGCTTTGGCTGGTGGCCAGCTCAAGTGAAGAGGTCGGCCTGCGCGGCGGCCAGACCGCCACGCGCGCCATTCATCCTGATATCGCGCTGGTGCTGGATACCGCCTGCTGGTCAAAAAATTTCGATTATGGCAGCGCCAACCATCGCCAGATCGGTGCGGGCCCGATGCTGGTGCTGTACGACAAAACGCTCATCGCCCCAGCCAAACTGATTGCGCTGGCTGAGACGATCGCGCGCTCGCAGGGGATCCCGCTGCAAAAAGACATGTTCAGCAACGGCGGAACGGACGGCGGGGCGATCCATCTCTCCGGCACTGGCGTGCCGACTCTTGTGCTTGGTCCCCCGACCCGACACGGGCACTGCGCGGCATCCATTGCCGACGAAAAAGACATTCATCACACCCAACAACTGCTTGTCGCGCTTGTGGCAGGCATGAACCGTGAGACCGTGGATCATCTGACGGACTTCAGATGCTGATCTCACGCGGTCAGGAGGAAGTATGCTTTCAATTGAATTTTTCTGCCCACTGCCCAACGGCCTGCATGCGCGTCCGGCCTGGGCGTTAAAAGAGCAGTGCAGCGCATGGCGCAGCGACATCCGTTTTATCAACAGACGGCTTAACACTCACGCGGATGCCAAAAGCTCGCTGGCGCTGATCAGTACCGGTACGCTGTTTAATGACAGCTGCGTGCTGGAAATTAACGGCAGCGACGAGGAGCAGGCCCGACGCGTGCTGGAGGCGTATCTCACCGGCGCGTTTATCGACAGCGACAGTATTCCCTCCGGCGACGCGCCGCACGTTGCGCATCCCCTGCCCCGTTCGCTTGTAAGGCTTGCTCCCCACCTTCAGCACGGCATTACGCTCGCCAGTGGCATCGGGGCTGGCACTCTGCGAGGCTGGCAGAGCGATAACCTCAAACGTTATTGTCAGATCCCCGCCTCGCCGGAAGATATTACCCGCCTGGAACACAGCCTGGCGACGCTGGCTGAACAGCTCAACCACCGCCTGCGCGGGCTGGACGGCGAGAGTAAAACCATTCTCAGCGCGCATCTTTCGCTGATCCAGGATGAGGAGTTTGGCGGCACCATACGCCGACTGATCGCCGAGGAGCGGCTAAGCCTTGCGGAGGCGATCATTCGTAACATGGAGCTGATCTGCGACAAGCTGTCGCTCTCCGCCAGCGACTACCTGCGTGAACGCGTCAGCGATATTCGCGACATCAGCGAGCAGCTTCTTAACATTACCTGGCCGGAGTTACAGCAAACCTCCGCATTCACCCTCAGCGCCCCCACCATTCTGGTGGCGGAAGATCTGACGCCCAGCCAGTTTCTCAGCCTCGACACGCAGTACCTGAAAGGCATGGTACTTGAAAAAACAGGCCGGACGTCGCACACGCTGATCCTGGCACGCGCGGCCTCCGTGCCTGTGCTGAGTGGTTTAACGGTCGCCTCGCTGGCGCCGTTGATGGGAAAAGAGGTCATTCTGGACGGCATCTGTAGCGTGCTGGTCGTTGAACCCAACGACGCGGTGAATGATTACTACAGCGTGGCGCAGCGCCTTGCCGACCGACGCCACCAGCAGCAGATCAAAGATGCGGGTCTTCCTGCGCTCACCCGCGACAACGTGCCGGTAGAGATTGCCGCCAACATCGGCAGCGCGCTGGAAGCGCCCGGGGCGTTTACCTGCGGCGCGCAGGGTATCGGGCTGTTTCGCACTGAAATGCTGTATATGGACAGAGACACCGCGCCGGACGAGCAGGAGCAATTCGAAGCCTATCAGCAGGTGCTGCTCTCCGCGCAGGGCAAGCCGGTCATCTTTCGCACAATGGACATCGGCGGCGATAAGCAGCTCTCTTACCTGAACATTCCCCAGGAAGAAAACCCCTTCCTCGGCTATCGTGCCGTTCGTATTTATCCCGAATTTGCCGATCTCTTCCGCACCCAACTGCGCGCGATCTTACGCGCAGGCGCCAGCGGCAATGCGCTGTTGATGATCCCGATGGTGCACAGTCTCGATCAGATTTTATGGATCAAACAGGAGCTGCAAAACGTTCGTGACGCCCTGGCCTCACAGGGGTTACGTCACACCGCACACCTGCCGCTGGGGATCATGGTTGAAGTGCCTTCAGTCTGCTTTATCATCGATCACTTCTGCGAAGAGGTGGATTTCTTCAGTATCGGCTCGAACGATATGACTCAGTATCTCTACGCTGTCGATCGCAACAACCCGCGCGTTTCGGGGCTGTATAACCCCATCACACCGTCTTTTTTACGAATGGTTCGCCAGATCGTCACCGCAGCGCATCGTCACGGGAAATGGGTCGGCATTTGCGGGGAACTTGGCGGAGAGCAGCGCTACCTCCCTCTTCTGCTTGGTCTGGGCTTAGATGAGTTCAGCATGAGCGGGCCGCGCATCCCTGCGGTAAAAACCCAGCTGCGTCAGCTGGACATGGCGGCCTGCCGGGCACTGGCAGATAAGGCCTGCGACAGCCGCAGCGCAGAGAAAATTGAAGCCCTGCTGGCGGATTTCACACCGGAAGCGCCGCCGCGTCCCTTGCTGGCGCTGGAGACTATCGTGGTCAATGAGCCGCTGACCTCAAAAGAGCAGGTGCTTCAGTTCTTATGCGGAAATCTTGCGATTCATGGCAGGACCGAAAACCCGCTGGAGCTTGAAGAAGATCTCTGGCAACGCGAAGAGATTGTCACCACCGCCGTCGGGTTTGGCGTGGCGATCCCTCACACCAAATCGCAATGGATACGCCACTCCAGCATCAGCATTGCCCGCCTGGACAAGGCGATTGACTGGGAGTCGGATTTGGGCGACGTCGAGCTGGTGATCATGCTGACGCTCGGCGCTCAGGAAGGGATTAATCACGTGAAGGTCTTTTCCCAGCTGGCGCGGAAGCTGGTCAATAAAACGTTTCGCGAGTCGCTGTTTGCAGCAACGACGCCGCAAAGTATCCTGGATCTGTTGAACGCTGAAATCACGTTCTGACTGTCACTGAAAGCGTGCGCGATACTCCCCCGGCGTCAGGCCAAACTGGCGCCGGAACAGACGGCTAAAATAGTCGCTATCGGCATAGCCGCAGCGCTTCGCCACTTCCCCCACCGGCAGGTGGTATTTTTGCAGGATGGTTCTCGCCTTCGCCATACGCACCCAACGAACGTAATCCACAAAACTCATCGTCCCCTGTTGGGAGAACAGGCGTGACAGATGGTTAGCCGAAATATTAAAAAGCGCGGCGACGCTGTCCCGCGACAGGGATTCAGCATAGTTTTCCTGCACCCAGTTACAAATGCTCTGATAGAGAAAATCCCCGCGCGACAGTCCCGGTTCAGGCAGCGACGACACCACTTTCCGGCACCAGTGCAGCAGGCTCAGCACCAGCGGTTGAATAATGGCCTGATCCTGCGGGGAAGCGCTCAGGTGCGTCAGGGCCATCAGCATCGCAGCACATTCGCCTCGTTCAGGATGAGGAAGCTCAACGTGTCGCTGCGCAGGCACGGATCGCCCGTGACGGGTATCATGAAACACCAGCCCCAGCCACGACGGAGCAAAAAGAATGCTCAGCAGCATGACCGGTCGTTCAAACACCGGGACGCTGGCGGCCTGGGCGGGAAGAAACAGCATTTCCCCCTGGCAGAGGGTCTGCTGCCCGGTAACCAGTCTGTTGCCATATTCCCCGCGAAGAACGACATCAAGCCGTGGCCAGTCGCGGCTCACGCTTCCGACAGCGTCAGACGCGCCACGTTGAGCAAACCAGACTCGCCCCAGCTGCTGTGGGTTGAGCACCAGGCCGCTCAACAGATCGGCAAAAAACTGCTGATCGGCGGGCAACAGGGTTGCGCGCATATCACCCCCTGCGCGCATCCGGGCGTACCAGGTCGAAGCGATGGCTGTCACTGATGGCGTAGTAGGCTGTAGGTCCACCCGCACGCAGAATGGGCTGCGCTTTCGCGGTCTGGTAAATCCCCTCTTCCAGCAAACTCTCGGCGATATGGACGCCCACGACTTCGCCGAGCACCAGCCAGGTATCAATCGGTGTCCCATCCGCGCCGGTAAGCTGAATGCACTGTGACAATCGACACTCGAAATTCACCGGGCTTTCCGCCACGCGCGGCGAGCTCACAAGCTGGCTGGCTACGGGCGTCAGGCCGGCAAAGGTAAATTCATCCTCGCCATGAGGGAGCGTGGCGGAGGTTTCATTCATCGCCTCGGCCAGATCGCGCGTTGCGAGGTTCCAGACAAACTCCCCCGTTTCGGTAATATTCCGCACGCTATCCTTCCAGCCGTTGCTGGAAAAACCAATGATCGGTGGGCGATAGTTAAAGCAGTTAAAGAAGCTGTACGGGGCAAGGTTCAGTTGACCGGCCTTGTCACAGGATGAGATCCAGCCAATCGGACGCGGACCGATAATGGCGTTCAGCGGGTCGTGCGGCAGGCCGTGCCCCTGAGACGGTTGGTAAAAGTACATATCGCTCTCTCTACGCTGGGGCTGCAACGCGCATTGCCCGGGTTCAGTCTTTCCAGCGTAACGAAATTTCCGTTCAGCGTGAATCGGGACGCCGGGTTTATTGCCAAAAATTCATATGGCGCATGATTGTGACCTTCATCACTTCAAACTTACGGTTTCAGACAGTATCATCAGATAAGTTAAACCCTCGCTGCCAGACGGCGAGGGTTTTCTTTTGGATTGGTTTCTGCGTTACACGCAGCATTAACGACATGGAGTAAAAATGTCCAGACCTACGATTATCATCAATGAACTCGACGCAGAACGTATTGACCGACTGTTGGAGAAACCAGAATTCGCCTCGCTGCCGGTAGCCGATGCGCTGAACGAAGAGCTAGACCGGGCGCAGATGTGTACGCCTGAGACCATGCCGCATGATGTGGTCACCATGAACAGCCAGGTGAAGTTCCGCAACCTGACCACCGGCGAGGAGCTCACCCGTACGCTGGTCTATCCGGCGCAGATGACCGACAGCAGCACGCAACTGTCGGTGCTGGCACCCGTGGGCGCGGCGCTGCTTGGACTGCGCACGGGCGATACCATCCACTGGGAACTCCCGGGCGGCGCCTCAGCTCACCTGGAAGTGCTTGAGCTGCTCTACCAGCCCGAAGCCGCTGGCGATTACCTGCGTTAATCCCTTCTGAACAAGCGACCCCGCTTTGCACAGAGGATGCACCCGCATCCTCTTTCCGCAAATTCACCCTATTGTGCTATACCGGACAAAAACCGCTTAATCCACGCTTAGTCTGTTGTAGTGCCGTGGGGACGGTCATGGGTGAGATACTTGTTATCACACTGGTTTTTCTCATCATCCTGGCGATCCTCGTCGTGGCGGTGCTGTACCTTGAGCGCCACTGGTGAGTGAGGAACCTCACACAACGCCGCCGGGGAAGGCATTCACCAGTCCCTTCACTTTCTGCTGCGCTGCCTCCGGGGTGTCTGCGCCAGGCACCAGGATCACCTTGCGGCACTCCTCCTCCCGTTTTTCGAAGATCTTATAGGCGCGTTCCGCATCAGCCAGCGGAAGATAGTGGGTCACAATATCTTCTGGGGTAAGCAGCCCTTTTTCGATGAGCGGCAGCAGCTCTCCCAGCCAGGCATGGACGTGGGTCTGCCCCATCTTAAAGCTCAGCCCTTTATCGAAGGCATCGCCAAACAGGAAGCCGTGAATAAAACCGGCGTACACGCCCGGCACGCTGACCACGCCGCCGCGTCGCACCGCAGCAATGCACTGGCGCAGGGCTTTGCCGCTGCTGCCTTCAATTTTCAGGTTACTGAGGATCGTTTCCGTGGTGCTGCCTTTGGCCTCAAACCCGACGGCATCAATCACCGCATCCACCCCTCGCTGTCCGGCCGTTTGCTCAATGATTTTCTCCGCCGCGTCGTTATCGTCATCAAAGTTAATCGGGATCGCGCCGTAGCGCTCCTGGGCAAACCGCAGTCGATAGGGATGATGGTCAACCACGAAAATCTGCTCTGCGCCGAGAAGCCGCGCGCAGGCAATGGTCAGTAACCCCACCGGCCCGGCCCCGAATACGGCGACGCTGGAGCCTTTCTGGATCTGCGCATTTTTTGCCGCCTGCCAGGCGGTAGGCAGAATATCTGACAGGAAAAGCGCTTTGTCGTCAGACAGCAGCTGGGGCACTTTAAACGGCCCCACGTTGCCTTTCGGGACGCGCACATACTCCGCCTGTCCGCCCGGCACGCCGCCGTAAAGATGGCTGTAGCCAAACAGCGCGGCAGGGGCGGGAATTTGCTTTTTGTTCAGCGCCGCGCCCTGCCCGCGGTTCGTGTTTTCGCAGGCCGCGTACTGTTGCATCTGGCAAAAGAAGCAGTCACCGCAGGCAATCACAAACGGGATCACCACCCGGTCACCTTTCTGCACGTTTTTCACTTCGCTCCCGCACTCCACCACCTCGCCCATAAATTCATGACCAAAGATATCGCCGTGCTGGACCTTGGGAATTTTTCCGCGATAAAGATGCAAATCAGAACCACAGATCGCCGTGGCCGTTACGCGCAGGATGATATCGTCAGGCTGTTCGATGCCCGGATCGGGGACATTATCGACCCGAACATGATGTGGACCGTGATAGGTGAGAGCTTTCATGCAACCTCCGAAAGGGTGTGGGTAAGCTTATAAAAGGGTAGCTACCTCTCGGGATCTGCCCCGGAATCCGGCTGTTTTGAGATTTATCCTGGCGAGATAAAAAAGTGCTGTCGGGATTACAGAAACCTTTTATATTTTGTGGTTGAATGATTTCAGCGTTTATAAACAAGGAGAAACGGTTATGTATCAAACAATCATTATGCCGGTTGATGTTTTCGAAATGGAACTGAGTGATAAGGCTGTACGTCACGCGGAATTTCTCGCGCAGCAGGACGGAGTTATTCATCTTCTGCATGTTTTACCGGGCTCTGCCAGCCTGAGCCTGCATCGTTTCGCTGCTGATGTGCGTCGTTTTGAAGAGCATTTACAGCATGAAGCCGAGACACGCCTGCAAACCATGGTCGGGCACTTCAGCATCGATCCTTCCCGCATCAAAACCCACGTCCGGTTCGGTAGCGTGCGCGACGCCGTTAATGAGCTGGCGGGGGAATTAAATGCCGACGTGGTAGTGATTGGTTCACGTAACCCTTCCATCACCACTCACCTGCTGGGGTCGAACGCCTCCAGCGTGATCCGCCACACCCACATTCCGGTGATGGTCGTGAGATAAAAAAAGAGGCCACCTTTTGGTGGCCTCTGGCATTGCAGGTGTCGTCTTGCTTTCTTTTATTATGCGGTTTTGGTGCGGATCAGATAATCAAACGAGCTCAGCGACGCTTTCGCACCTTCGCCAGTGGCGATGATGATCTGTTTGTACGGCACGGTGGTGCAGTCGCCCGCCGCAAATACGCCCTTCACGCTGGTTTCGCATTTCGCATCAATGATGATCTCGCCCATGCGGTTGCGCTCAATCGCGCCTTCCAGCCAGGTGGTGTTTGGCAGCAGGCCAATCTGAACAAAGATCCCTGCCAGCGCCACGCTGTGGATATCGCCACTCACGCGGTCACGGTATTCCAGACCGGTCACTTTGCTGCCGTCGCCTTTCACTTCTGTCGTCTGGGCATTGAGCACAATATCGACGTTATTCAGGCTACGCACCTTATCCTGCAACACCTGGTCCGCTTTCATCTCCGGGGCGAACTCCAGCAGGGTAACGTGTTCAACAATTCCCGCCAGATCGATAGCCGCTTCCACGCCGGAGTTACCGCCGCCGATCACCGCTACGCGTTTACCTTTGAACAACGGGCCGTCACAGTGCGGGCAATAGGTCACGCCTTTGGTGCGGTACTGATCTTCGCCCGGGACGTTCATGTTGCGCCATTTCGCGCCGGTGGCAATGATCACGCTGCGCGCCTTCAGCACCGCGCCGGACGCCGTTTCTATCTGGTGCAAACCACCCTCGACCGCGGCCGGAACCAGTTTGCTGGCGCTCTGGCTGTCAATGACATCCACGTCGTAGTCGCTGACGTGCGCTTTCAACGCCCCGGCCAGCTTCTGGCCTTCGGTTTTCGGCACGGAAATGTAGTTTTCAATGTCAACGGTATCCAGAACCTGACCACCGAAACGCTCGCCCATCAGACCGGTACGGATCCCTTTACGTGCGGAGTAGACCGCTGCCGCCGCGCCCGCCGGGCCGGAGCCAACAATCAGTACGTCGTACGCATCGCGTTGGTTCAACTCTTCCGCCGCACGTTTTTCTGCGCCGGTATCCACTTTGGCGACGATTTCGGTCAAGGTCATACGCCCCTGGCCGAACTCCTGACCATTCAGGTAAACCGCCGGAACGCCCATCACGTTGCGCTCGGTGATTTCGTTCTGGAACGTACCGCCGTCAATCGCCGTGTGCTTAATGCGTGGGTTGAGGACTGACATCAGGTTCAGCGCCTGCACCACGTCCGGACAGTTATGGCAGGAGAGTGAGTAATAGGTTTCAAACTCAAAATCACCGTCGATATCGCGGATCTGCTCCAGCAGCGCCTGCGCTTCTTTTGACGGATGACCACCGGTCCACAGCAGCGCCAGCACCAGGGACGTAAATTCGTGCCCCAGCGGAGAGCCCGCGAAACGCGGCCCCTGGTCAGACCCTGGGTTGGCGATCAGGAAAGAAGGCTTACGGACTGCCAGCGTGTTGTCTTCTTTGAAGGTCACCTTCGGCGACAGCTCAGCAATCTCTGTCAGCAGCGCTTTGATTTCTGCCGATTTCGCGCTGTCGTCCAGCGTGGCAATCAGCTCAA
This sequence comes from Enterobacter sp. BWH64, assembly GCF_001037645.1. NCBI lineage: Bacteria > Pseudomonadati > Pseudomonadota > Gammaproteobacteria > Enterobacterales > Enterobacteriaceae > Enterobacter > Enterobacter sp. BWH64. The sequence continues at coordinate 1,768,606 of NZ_KQ089922.1, read as the reverse complement.
CAGGTTTGGTCAGTTTCTCAAGGTAGGCCTTGAGCTGGGTTTTCATGTTAGCGTCGAGCATTATTCTTCCCTCTCTTAAAACGTCATCATGCAAGCCGCCTTATACGGGCTGCCTGAATGCAACTTGCATCATGGTGCTGGAATGAAATGGGCGCGGGGAGCGCCCATTGATTGCCGGGTGGCACTTCGTTTACCCGGCCTACGATACTGTAGGCCTGTGCAAGCGTAGCGCCGCCAGGCTTTACAGACTTAGATCTTGCCGACCAGGTCCAGAGATGGAGCCAGCGTCGCTTCGCCTTCTTTCCATTTCGCCGGGCACACTTCGCCTGGGTGAGAAGCAACGTACTGAGCCGCTTTCACTTTGCGCAGCAGGTCAGATGCATCACGGCCGATACCTTCAGCGGTAACTTCGATAGCCTGGATAATGCCCTGCGGGTCAACAACGAAGGTCGCGCGGTCTGCCAGGCCTTCATCTTCACGCATGTTGTCGAAGTTACGGGTCAGGGCGCCAGTCGGGTCGCCGATCATCGCGTATTTGATTTTCGCGATAGTTTCAGAGCTGCTGTGCCACGCTTTATGGGTGAAGTGGGTATCGGTAGAAACAGAGTAAACGTCTACGCCCAGCTTTTGCAGTTCTTCGTAGTGGTCTGCCACGTCGCCCAGTTCGGTCGGGCAAACGAAGGTGAAGTCAGCCGGATAGAAGAAGAACACGCTCCAGCGGCCTTCGGTATCTTTCTCAGTTACTTCGATGAACTCACCGTTTTTGAACGCCTGGTTTTTGAAAGGTTTAATTTTGGTGTTAATCAAGGACATCTGTACTTCCTCCGTGTTTTCGTTGAGATGTAAGGTAACCAACTTTGTTCATCGGGGCTAATGCGTATGCTTTATCAAATCAATCAGCCAAACCTTACAACAGCAACAAGACAGCAAGGTGAACCTTTTACAGGAAAGCCTGAAAGTAAAAAGGCCGCCTCAACGGGCGGCCCTGATACCTGAATTCCCCGCAGGTACATTCAGTGCCAGCCGAAGCTGGCGTTGCGTTGCGCTCTACATACCTTGTATCAAGGCCGTAACAGCGGTTTGATTACAGCATCCGTGCGCGCATTGAGCAATGCATAAGAGGGATAGTCCTGCCTATGGTTGTGATAGGCAGAATCGAACAGGTCTCAGAAACGTTATAAATTTAATTTCATTATAAATTTCGCGCTATATATAAATGCCAGTTGTCATTCAAATAATTCAATCACACTTTAAAGATAAAATTATCTTAATAAATCTTGAAGTTGTGTTTCAATAATCCAAAGCCGTGATATATTAAGATCACTTAATTTTTAAATTAAGCGAGTTACCCCCACGGATTGTTAAAGGTAACTTCCCTCTGTCGTACTCCATGATGTGATAACGACAGCAAACACAGCACACTCAGGACGAAACATGGCCAACCTCTACGACCTAAAAAAATTCGATCTCAATCTGTTAGTCATCTTCGAATGCATTTACCAACATCTCAGTATCAGTAAGGCTGCCGAGACACTTTATATCACGCCATCCGCCGTGAGCCAGTCGCTGCAACGTCTGCGTGGCCAGCTCAATGACCCCCTGTTCATCCGCTCAGGTAAGGGAATTACGCCGACCACGGTGGGCACCAACCTGCATCATCATCTTGAACAGAATCTCAACCAAATTGAGCAGACGATCAACATGATGCATCACTCGGACATCAAGAAAAAGTTCGTTATCTATTGCTCTCAAATGATGTCGCCCGGCTATATGCTCGAACCAATGAAGCTGCTAATGTCAGAGGAAAATTACGAGATAGAACAACGAGATATGCTTATCTCTCCGGAATCCGCAGAGGACCTGCTCGCCTACCGTAAAGCCGACCTGATCTTTACTATTGCCCCAATTAAGAATCGCTCTGTGGTGTGTTCTCACTTTGCCACGGTGCCAATAGCGTTAATCTGCCGAGAAAACCACCCAAGACTCGCAGATACGGTCAGTCTTGAAGCGTTATACCGGGAAAAATTCACCTTTTACCAGAGTGCGCACCCGGGCGTTAAAGAGTTCCAGAATCGTGCCAATGACCTTTTCCCGGAAAGAGATATTGCTTTTCGCACGGACTCCATCATTTCGCTTATCTCCATGGTCAGTTCATCTGATCTGTTAGGCTTTATACCCGTATCAATCTATGAAGCCTATAAAGAGACGTTAAAAATAAAACGGATCGCCGCCCCATTTGAATTGCCCGAAATACATGTCTATATGCTTTACAGCCGTTCATCGCTGAACAGCAGTGTTTTTTCAACGTTCATTGAGAAAATGCATAAACTCTGTCTTTCCGCTCCGTCTGCGTAAAATCATTTATATGATGAATATAAAAATCGCAAACTGAAAAAATGATCCCGTGAAAATAATGAAAAATGATTTCATAATATCGTCTTAATTTTTTCCAGACATTTAACACGCAGGATGCGATTAACCATGTCGATCTATAAAATTCCTTTACAGGAAAATGTTTTAGACGCTTCAGCGGAACGCATAGACTGGACGCTAAACAATTTCTCCAGGGTATGCGTTTCCTTTTCCGGTGGAAAAGATTCTACCGTGATGCTGCATCTCGTTGCCCAGCAAGCACGGCAATTAAAGCGAAAAATAGATGTCATCTTTCTGGACTGGGAAGCGCAATTCTCCTCAACCATTCAGCATGTTGACACGATGAGAACGCTGTATCGGGATGTTATCCATCAGTTCTGGTGGGTAGCGCTTCCGCTCACGACCCAGAACGCCCTGTCACAGTTTCAACCTGAATGGCAGTGCTGGGAACCCGGGACAAACTGGGTTCGCCAGCCACCGGAAGATGCCATTACCGATTATCACTATTTCGATTTTTATCAGCAGGGAATGACGTTTGAAGTCTTCGTGCGAGAGTTTGCCGAATGGTATGCGCAAAAACGTCCTGCCGCCGTTATGGTGGGGATCCGCGCCGATGAATCCTACAACCGCTTTCTGGCTATCGCGTCGGCACGTAAGCAGCGCTTTTCTGACGATAAACCCTGGACGACCGTCGCACCGGGCGGGCACACCTGGTACATCTACCCTCTGTACGACTGGAAAACCGCCGACATCTGGACGTGGTTCGCGAAATCAAAATGTTGCTATAACCCGTTATACGACCTGATGTACAAGGCGGGGGTGCCGCCGCGTTATATGCGCATCTGCGAACCGTTTGGCCCGGAACAGCGTCAGGGCTTGTGGCTCTATCATGTCATTGAACCCGAACGCTGGGCGGCGATGTGTGAGCGTGCCTGCGGGGTGCGCAGCGGCGGTATTTATGCCGGGCACGATAACCATTTTTATGGCCACCGGAAGATCCTGAAACCAGACCATCTTGGCTGGCGCGAATACGCCATGCTGCTACTCGACAGCATGCCGCAAAATACGGCGGAACATTACCGCAATAAAATCGCGGTTTATCTCCACTGGTATCAAAAGCGAGGCATGAACGATATTCCCGATACGCAGGAGGGTGACATTGGTGCAAAAGATATCCCCTCCTGGCGACGCATTTGTAAGGTTTTACTCAACAATGACTATTGGTGCCGGGCACTTTCGTTTAGCCCAAATAAGCCCAAACACTATCAGCGCTACAGCGACAGAGTGAAAGCAAAACGCAAGGAATGGGGGATTTTATGCAACAACGAATAATCACCGAAATGGAAACGTACCTTCAGGCACTTTCTGAGGAAGAGCGAATAGCCGCTATTAATGCGTTTCGTCAGGCATTACATGAAATCAGCCCTTTTCGCGATCAGCCCGTCGATTGCGTATTGTGGATAAAAAAGACAAACATCAGCGCTAACGATTACAACCCAAATAACGTCGCGCCACCGGAAAAGCGGCTGCTCAGCAAGTCACTGGAGCTGGATGGATTCACACAGCCTATCGTGGTGACGGAAAATGCGCCACAGCACTACGAAATTGTCGATGGTTTTCACCGCCATGATATCGGCAGTAACCGGGCGCCCCTGAAGCGCCAGCTTAAGGGTTACCTTCCTGTCACCTGCCTGCGTAAAGCGCGGCAGGAAAAGTTCGACCGCATGGCGGCGACCATTCGCCACAACCGCGCGCGCGGACGCCACCAGATCAACGCCATGTCAGAAATCGTGCGCGAGCTGGTGCTTATGGGCTGGAGTGAGCAGAAAATTGGCCAGGAGTTGGGTATGGACAGCGATGAAGTACTGCGTCTGAAGCAGATCAACGGTCTGCTCGAACTCTTCGCAGACCGTCGTTTTTCTGAAGCCTGGACGGTGAAATAGTCAGAGCGCGTTTAACCGCGCTGCCGCTGCCAGCAGCGTCGATTCCTGCTTCGCAAAGCAAAGTCGGATCAGCTTATGCGGGAAGGGATCGGCGCAGAACACCGACAGCGGAATGGCCGCCACGCCCACCTCTTTCGTCAGCCACTGGCAGAAACTCACGTCGTCCAGATCGGAAATCGCGCTGTAGTCGGCCAGCAGGAAATAGGTCCCTTCACAGGGTAAAATCTCCAGACGGCTTTTGCTCAACGCAGCCACAAACCGATCCCGACGCGCACGGTAGAAATCCGGTAGCTCGCGGTAGTGTCCGGGTTCGCTGCGCAGCATATCCGCCAGCGCCAGCTGAGCGGGTGTGTTCACCGCAAACGTCAGATACTGATGCACTTTACGCAGCTCAGCGCTGATGGCGGCGGGCGCCACGCAGTACCCGACCTTCCAGCCGGTCATATGGTAGGTTTTGCCAAATGACGATACCGCGATTGCACGCTCACGAAGCTGCGGATGCGCCAGCACGCTGGCATGCCCCTCTTCGGCGAAGCAGATATGCTCATACACCTCGTCGCTCAGAACATAGATTTCACGTTCGGCGATGGCCTGCCACAGGGCGACAAAATCGCTCTTCTGCCACACCGTCGCCGATGGGTTGTGCGGCGTATTCAGGATCACCAGCCGGGTTTTATCGCTCAGCAGCGCGGCAAACGCCTGCCAGTCCGGACGAAAATGCGGCGGCTGGAGCGCCACGCGTTTCACTACGCCGCCGGCCAGTTCAATCGCCGGGGCGTAGCTATCGTAGCTCGGGTCAAAACAAATCACCTCATCGCCCGTACGCACCAGGGCGGTTATCGCCGCATACAGCGCTTCGGTCGCCCCTGCGGTTACCGTGATATCGCTGTTCGCATCAGGTTTATAGCCATACAGCTCAGCCGTTTTATCCGCAATGGCTTCACGCAACGCCTGCACGCCGGTCATCGGCGCGTACTGGTTGGCTCCCTGCGCCACGTGGTACGCCAGACGCTCCTGCAAATATTTCGGCCCGTCAAAATCCGGGAAACCTTGTGAGAGGTTAATGGCGTTGTGCTGCTGCGCCAGGGCGCTCATCTGGGTAAAAATCGTCGTGCCGAGATTTGGAAGTTTACTCTGCGGGATCAACGGGTTATTGCTCATTGTAGTGTGCCTGCCTGTAATACTTATGTTGCTGACACTATAACACGATGTTAGTCTTTGGCAATCAAGACGCTTAGACGTCTAAACGATATAAATATTCCTGACCGAGAGGGTAAAAGGAAATGACAGACAACCTGCAACTCACACACCTGGTCGAGGCCTGCCGCTGGATTGGCGCTAAAGGCTGGGCGCCCGCTACCGGCGGCAATATGTCCGTGCGTCAGGATGAACACCTGTGCTGGCTGAGCGAATCCGGAAAAGATAAAGGCAGCCTGACCACCGCCGATTTTCTACAGGTTGAAATCGCCACCAACCGTGCGCCGTCTGGCCTTAAACCGTCGGCAGAGACCGGGCTGCATACCCTCATCTATCGCCTGTTTCCCGAGGCTAACGCCGTCCTGCACGTTCACACTGTCAATGCCACGGTGCTGTCGCGTCTGGTCAACGAGGCCGAGCTGAAGATCACCGGTTTCGAGATGCAAAAATCCCTTACCGGGCAGACCACGCACCAGGATACGGTGGCCATCCCGGTGTTTGATAACGACCAGGACATCGACGCCCTCGCCTCGCGCATCGCCCATTACGCGCAGGAACGCCCGCTTAATTATGGTTTTCTTCTGCGCGGTCATGGCTTAACCTGCTGGGGACGCGACGTGGCCGAAGCCCGCCGTCATCTGGAAGGGTTAGAATTCTTATTTGAATGCGAAATGCGTTTACGACAATGGGAGAGAGTATGATTCGCGCGATTGTGACGGATATTGAAGGGACCACCAGCGATATCCGTTTTGTCCATGATGTTTTGTTCCCCTACGCGCGTGAGCGGCTGGCGGCCTTTGTGACCGCGCAGCAGTACGCCGAGCCGGTCAAATCGATTCTGGACAACCTGCGCGATGAAATCAGCGCTCCGCATGCCAGCGTCAGCGATCTCATCAACGTACTGTTTACCTTTATGGATGAAGACCGCAAATCGACGGCGCTCAAAGCCCTGCAAGGCATCATCTGGCAGGACGGTTACGTCAACGGTGACTTTACCGGACACCTCTATCCTGACGTACTGCCCGCGCTGGAAAAATGGAAGGCGCAAGGGATTGATCTCTATGTTTATTCCTCTGGCTCCGTCACCGCGCAGAAACTGTTATTTGGCTACAGCGACGAAGGTGATATTACTCATCTGTTCAGCGGCTATTTTGATACCCACATTGGCGCCAAGCGCGAGGTGCAGTCTTATCAAAATATTGCGGCGCAAACGGGCATTGCCCCGTCGCAGATCCTGTTTCTGTCGGATATTCATCAGGAGCTGGACGCAGCTGAGCAGGCGGGTTTTCGCACCCTGCAACTGATTCGCGGTGAAGATGACGGCGCAAGCCATCATCATCAGATCCACCAGTTTGACGAGATTAATCCGGAGCAAATCCCTTCATGAGCGCATTGACCATTTATTCCGATAAAGACGCCAGTCAGCACCAGTGGCACAGCGCCGACGCCGCCGAGATTGCCCAACAGCTCAACGCGAAAGGCGTGCGGTTTGAACGCTGGGCAGCTGACCGCGATTTAGGCCACGATCCTGCGCCCGAAGCCGTGATCGAAGCGTATCAGCATGCGATCGACAAGCTGGTGGCAGAGAAAGGTTACCAGAGCTGGGACGTGATTAGCCTGCGCGCCGACAATCCGCAGAAAGAGGCGCTGCGCGCGAAGTTTCTGAACGAACACACCCACGGCGAAGACGAAGTGCGCTTTTTCGTGGAAGGTGCCGGGCTGTTCTGCCTGCATATTGGCGATGAGGTGTATCAGGTGCTGTGCGAGAAAAACGACCTGATTTCCGTTCCCGCGGGCACGCCGCACTGGTTTGATATGGGCTCAGAGCCGAACTTTACGGCGATTCGTATTTTCGATAACCCGGAGGGTTGGGTCGCACAGTTTACCGGGGATGCGATTGCGGATGCATACCCACGCCTGGCATAGTCTGAACAGGCACGGTTAGCCCCCTCTCCCTGTGGGAGAGGGTTGGGGTGAGGGCACCCGCGCGCACTACGCGTTAAGCCCCTTAACATACCCCACCAGATGATCCAGCACCATGCCCCATGCTTCGTGGAAGCCCATCTGCTCATGTTGCTCGCGGATCTCCTTCGTCGGATGACGCGCAATCGCCGAGGTCGCGCGGTGCATCCACCACGCGCTCCAGTTTTAAGTCTGTGTCAGGATCGAGCGTCACGATGTTGTCCTCTCAGGGAACGCCCTTAAAGGATAGCCGGACTCAGGCAAATTTCCCTTTCGCTACCTCGTCCGGTGTGACCACGCCTGTATCCAGCACCCAGCCGCTAATCAGCGAGGCGGGGGTGACGTCAAACGCCGGGTTATAGACCTGCGCCTCTTGCGGCGCCCACTGCACCGCGCCAAAGCTCCCCGCCACGCCCGTCACTTCACTGGCCGCGCGCTGCTCAATCGGGATTGCGTCACCGTTCGGGCAGTCCGGGTCGAGGGTCGTTTGCGGGGCAGCGACGTAGAACGGAATGCCGTGAAACTTCGCCAGCACCGCCAGGGAATAGGTGCCGATTTTGTTCGCCACGTCGCCGTTGGCGGCAATGCGGTCTGCACCCACCCACACGGCGTCCACCTGCCCTTTTGCCATCAGGCTGGCGGCCATGGAGTCGGTAATCAGCTGATACGGTACGCCCAGCTCGCCGAGTTCCCACGCGGTCAGCCTGCCGCCCTGCAATAGCGGACGGGTTTCATCCACCCAGACGTTGCTTACCTTGCCTTCCTGATGCGCGCGAGCAATCACCCCCAGCGCGGTACCGACGCCCGCCGTCGCCAGCCCGCCGGTGTTGCAGTGGGTCAGCAGACGGCTGCCGGGCTTCACCAGCGCGCTGCCCGCACTGGCAATAGCGTCACAGAGCCGTTTGTCTTCGTCAATCAGCCGCAGCGCTTCAGCCACCAGCGCCGGAATATAATCTTCCTGCCACAGCGCAATCTTCATGCGATCGAGGTTATTCATCAGGTTCACCGCCGTCGGGCGGGAGGCGCGCAGGGTTTCCAGCGCCACCGCCAGCTCGTCGCGGCTTTTGCCGCTTTCCGCTAACAGCGCCAGCAGCAGGCTTGCAGAGAGTCCAATCAGCGGCGCGCCGCGCACCCGCAGGGCGTGGATGTGCCCGACCAGCGCCTCGACCGTCGAGGCATCCAGCCAGCGTTTCTCCTGTGGAAGCGCCTGCTGGTCGAGAATAAAGAGCTGATTATCCGCCACCCGCAGGCTGGTCGTCTGTAATGTCTGCATGTCGTTAATTCCCTGTTGCGTTGTTGTAGCACATTGTGTCAGGATGAAATCCAGATGTATAGACGTCTACATGTCTTAATTAGCAAAACTGAGGAGCAGGCCATGTCGCAATACCGTACCTTTACCGCTCAGGACGCCGTGGAGTATGCCAGGCAGTTTGGCGGACTTGACGATCCTTCATCGCTGGTAGAGGCGCAGGAAATCGGCGACGGCAACCTCAACCTGGTCTTTAAAATTTTCGACCGCGCGGGCGTGAGCCGCATCGTCGTTAAGCAGGCGCTGCCCTATGTACGCTGCGTCGGCGAATCCTGGCCGCTGACGCTGGATCGTGCCCGTCTTGAAGCGCAAACCCTGGTCGAGCATTACCAGCACAGCCCGCAGCACACGGTGAAAATCCACCACTTTGACCCGGAACTGGCGGTGATGGTGATGGAAGATCTCTCCAGCCATCGCATCTGGCGCGGCGAGCTGATTAACAACATTTACTACCCCCAGGCGGCGCGTCAGCTGGGGGAATATCTGGCTCACACCCTGTTCCACACCAGCGATTTTTATCTGCATCCGCACGATAAAAAAGCGCGGGTAGCGAAATTCATCAACCCGGAGATGTGCGAGATCACCGAAGATCTGTTCTTTAACGATCCGTACCAGATCCACGCGCGCAACAGCTACCCGGCCGAGCTGGAAAACGACGTTGCCGCCCTGCGCGACGACGCCCAGCTTAAAATCGCCGTGGCCTCCCTCAAGCACCGCTTTTTCTCGCACGCCGAAGCCCTGCTGCACGGAGACATTCACAGCGGTTCGATTTTTGTGGCCGACGGCAGCCTGAAGGCCATCGACGCTGAGTTCGGCTATTTTGGGCCGATTGGCTTTGACGTTGGCACCGCCATCGGCAACCTGCTGCTGAACTTCTGCGGCCTGCCTGGGCACCTCGGCATTCGCGATGCCGCCGCCGCGCGCGAGCAGCGCCTGAACGATATTCAGGAACTGTGGAACACCTTCGCGGAGCGCTTCCAGGCGCTGGCAAACGAGAAAGCCCGCGACGCCGCACTCAGCGCGCCGGGCTATGCCTCCGCGTTCCTGAAAAAGGTCTGGCATGACGCCATCGGGTTCTGCGGCACCGAGCTGATTCGCCGCAGCGTCGGGCTTTCACACGTGGCGGATATCGATACCATCCAGGATGAAGCCATGCGCCACGAATGCCTCCGCCATGCAATATCCCTCGGTAAAGCGCTGATTGTCATTGCCGACCGCATCGACAGCGCGGAAGAGCTGCTGGCACGGGTGCGGCAGTACAGCTGATTTTCTCCCTCTCCCTGTGGGAGAGGGCCGGGGTGAGGGCATCAAACCGCACTCACCCCAAATACTCAATCACCGACAACCCGCCGTTATAATCCGTGCTGTAAATAATCCCCTGCGCATCCACAAACACGTCGCACGACTGGATCACCTGCGGGCGGTTGGGCCGCGTATCCATCATCCTCTCCGGCGCCGCGGGCACCAGCGCTCCCGTTTCTACCGGGCGATACGGATTGGAAATGTCATACGCGCGCACGCCCGCGTTCTGATACGTCGCAAAAATTAGCGTTGAGCTGACGAAGCTCCCCGGCCGGTTTTCGTGCAGGTTGTGCGGGCCGAAATGCGCCCCTTTCGCCACGTAGTCGGTTTCATCCGGCTGCGGGAAGGTCGAGATGCTGACCGGGTTCGACGGCTCGCGGATATCAAACAGCCAGATCAGCTTTTCGCCGTCTTCCTGATTGTCGAGCACCGCTTCGTCCAGCACCACCAGCAGGTCGCGGTCCGGCAGCGGCAGCGCGGTGTGCGTCCCACCGCCAAACGGCGGGCTCCAGTTACGGTGGCTAATGAGCTTAGGCCGGGTGCGGTCCTTCACGTCCAGCAGCGTCAGGCCGCCGTCACGCCAGCTGCCATACGCGGTGTCGCCGGCAATAATCGCATGGTGCAGGGCGTAGCGTTTGCCTTCCGGCCAGCCCGGCTTCTCACCTTCGGCCTGGTTCATCCCGGGCAGCCACCAGCGCCCCGCGACTTCAGGCTTACGCGGGTCCGCCAGATCGATAGTCAGGAAAATGTAATCGGTAAAGCCGTCGATCAGCGCTGAAACGTAGGCCCAGCGGCCGCCGACGTACCAGATGCGGTGAATGCCGATGCCACTCAGCGACAGAAAGCCGATTTCGCGCGGCGCGTCCGGCGTGGAGATATCAAAGACGCGAAGCCCGGCGCTCCAGCCTTTATCCTGCACGTCGCTGACGGTCTCCCCCACCTGGCGGGTGTAGTAGACCTTCTCATCGGCAAAACGCGCATCGGCAAACAGATCCCGGGCGTTAATCACCAGCAGCAGATCGTCGTGCGCCTGGAGGTGTACGTTCCAGGTACCCGGCGGCGCGGGCACGTAACCTGCGGCTTTTGGTTTTTTCGGATCGCGCACGTCAACAATGGAAAAGCCCTGCGACACCATATGACCGATATAGGCGAAACCACGGTGCACCATCAGCTGTACACCGTCCGGACGACCGCCCTGGTCGCTATGGCCAATCAGCCGCATATTGCGGCTGTATTCGGGAGGGGGTAATTGAGACACCTTATGCTTCTTACGCCCGGTGGCGCTACGCTTACCGGGCCTACGGGTGCGAAATGTAGGCCGGGTAAGGCGCAGCCGCCACCCGGCTTGGTTTACTTGTTTTTAGCGGCAAGCGTCGCAAACCACGGCGCGATAAAATCTTCCGTCTGGCCCCAGCCTGGAATGATTTTCCCCAGAGACGCCACGTTCACCGCGCCCGGCTGGGCGGTCAGCAGCGCCTGCGGAATAGCCGCCGCCTTGAAATCGTAGGTGGCAGGCGTCGCTTCTCCGGCAATCTTATTGGCGATCAGGCGTACGTTGGTCGCGCCAATCAGCTTCGGATCTACCGCCACGCTCACCTTCCACGGGCTACCCGGCTCGCGCATCAGCTGGAGATCCTGGTTGGAGATGTCGATGCTGTAGAGCTTGATCTCGGTGCGGCCGTTCTCTTTCAGCGCCTTATACGCGCCCTGGCTGAAGGCATCCCAGGTCCCCCAGATGGCGTCGATTTTACCTTTCGGGTATTTCGCGAGGATCGCCCCCACCTTGTTGGCGGTGTCGCCCTGCACGTCAGAGGAGACCGCGCCGATGGACTCCAGCTCTTTAATCTCCGGATACTGCTTTTGCAGTTCTTTATACGCCGCCTGACGGCGCTCCATCGGCGGGAAGCCCGCGACCCACAGCTTGACGATATTGGCCTTGCCGTTGAAATCTTTCGCCAGTTGACCAAAAGAGAGGTTGGTCAGGGAGGCATCGTCCTGCTGGGTAACGGTTACGCCCGGGATCTCGCCGTTCACGGCGGTATCAAACACCGAAACTTTAATCCCGGCATCCACCGCCTTCTTTACCAGCGCGGTGGAGTACGGATCGCGCCCCTGAGAGAGAATAATCCCGTCGTATTTCTGGCTGATGGCCTGGTTCACGAAATCCTGGAATCTGGCGTCGTCCCCGTTACTTAAAAACGTGCTGACCTTAAAGCCGAGCTTTTTCCCTTCCTGAATCGCCCCGGCAACAAACTGCGTGGTGTTGTCGTCCGAGCCCAGGTTGCGGATCACCGCAATGCGAATGGGGCCGTCATGGCTGGCAATGGCGGCCGGAACCGGCGCGGGGGTAGCCGCCAGGCCCGGCAAAGAAGTGAGTAATCCAAGAGCTACCAAAGAGAGCGCAATCTTTTTCATTTATTATCCCGTTGTGTTGTCAGCGTTTTTGTATGTAAGTAATCGCCAGTGCCATCGCGAGCACCAGCCCTTTTATAATGTCCATGGCGTAATACGGCACGGAGAGCATCACCAGCCCGTTCGACAGCACGCCGAGGATCACCGCCCCCACCAGCGTGCCCAGCGCGTTCGGCTTGCCGGACCCGGCCAGCGAGAACCCGATCCACGCCGCCGCCACCGCATCCATCAGGTAGCCGCCCCCCGCATTCACCTGCGATGAACCGATACGCGAAGCCAGCAAAATTCCACCCAGTCCCGCCAGCAGCGAGGCGATCACGTAGGCCGCCACCTTGTAGCGCGTGGTGCGAATGCCGGAAAGGCGCGCGGCTTCCGGGTTGCCGCCAATGGCGTACATCCGGCGTCCGTGGGTGGTCAGCGACAGGCCAAGCTGCGCCAGAATCGTCACCACCAGCATGACGATCACAATGGTCGGCACCTGCCCCAGCAGGCTGAACGCCGCCGGAATGGTCCCTTCCGCCATGTCGCCGCTCGGCAGCACCATGTTCTCGGTAATCGACCCGCCGTAGCTGTAGGTCATCGCCACGCCCTGGATGACAAACAGGCTGGCAAGGGTCGCGAGCATGTCCGGAATGCGCAGGATGACGATCAGAAAGGCGTTAAACAGGCCGACCAGCGTGCAGAGCGCAAGGGTAAGCAGAATCGACTCGGTGGTGCCGAAGCCGTGCCAGACGAAAAGCGAAATCACCAGCGCGTTCGCCAGCGACGCGGTTGACCCCACCGAGAGATCGAACCCGCCGACGGTCAGCGAAATCGAGACGCCGATGGCAATCACCTTCACGATGGCAATCGAGCGCAGAATGTTGATGATGTTGTTCGGATCGAGGAAGCTGTCCGACGCCAGGCCAAACACCGCCACCAGCGCGACGACGGTCAACAGCATGCCCCACCTGTAGAGAAAATCGAAAATCTGCTGACGGCCAGACGCCGCCGCGTTCACTGAAAGGGCCTTGCTCACGACGCCGTTCCTCCGGTTGAATAATAAAGTAGTGTCTCTTCCCGGGCCTCGGCCCCGGCGATTTCCGCCACGATGCGCCCGTCCCACAGTACGCAGATGCGGTCGCACAGCCCGACCAGTTCGGCAAACTCGCCCGAGGCGTAAATCACCCCTTTGCCCTCGCGCGCCAGGCCGTCGATCAGCTGAAACAGATCGGTTTTGGCCTTCACGTCCACGCCTTTGGTCGGCTCGTCGAATATCAGCACGCTGGCGTCATTGCGCAGCCATTTGCCGATGGCGACCTTCTGCTGGTTACCGCCGGATAAGCGTCGCAGCACCTGCCCCGGCCCGCGCGTGCGCACGCCGACGCGGGCAATCACCTCTTCTGCCCAGCGCCACGCCTGACGATGACCAAACAGGCTCCAGCGCGAGAAGCTGTTATCGGCGCACACGGCAAGGTTCATGCTCACCGGCTCGTCGATAAAAATGCCCTCTTTGCGCCGCTCCTCCGGCACCAGCGCCAGACCGCGCAGTACCGAGTCTGCCGGATCGCGCGGTTTCCAGGCCTGATGGTTCAGCTCGCCGCGCGCGACGCGGCTTTTGCTGGCGCCAAACAGCGCCTTGCAGAGTTCCGTTTTCCCCGCCCCCGCCAGCCCGGCAATGCCGAGGATTTCACCTTTGCGCAGGTGCAGGGAGATATCTTTCAGCAGCGCATCGTCGTGCAGCCCTTCCACCCGCAGCAGCGTCTCCTCACCGTGCGGCGGGCGCGGGGGCGGATAGATATCGCTCAGCTCGTGGCCGAGCATCTTCTCAACAATCGCTTCGCCGCTCAGATCCGCCATCGGGCCGGACTCAATCAGCCTGCCGTCGCGCAGCACAGTCAGGGTGTCGCAGATGGCCTTCAGCTCGTGAATGCGGTGAGAGATAAACACCACGCCGATACCCTGCTGTTGCAGACGTCTTACTACCGCAAACAGACGCTCACTCTCGTGCGCGTCCAGCGGCGCGGTGGGCTCATCAAGGATGAGAAAACGGCAGTGGTGCGAGAGCGCCCGCGCCAGCAAAATCTGCTGTTTTTCAGCCAGCGTGCAACTGTCGATGGAGCGGCGTACGTCGAGCGAAACATCCAGCTGCGCCAGCGCCTGCCGCGCCTGCTGGCGGATGTCGCGCCAGCTGTAGCGATGCCCCGGATGCGCCAGCTGGTCGAGCATGATGTTTTCGGCAATGCTTAACCCGGGAATGAGCGCAACATCCACCTCCTGCTGCACAAGGTGGATACCCAGCCGTTTGGCGTCCAGCGGCTCGCGGATACTTACCGGCTGGTTGTTAATGCAAATTTCGCCTTCATAACGATCGTGCGTCCCGCACAGCACCGCCATCAGCGTCGATTTCCCCGCGCCGTTGGCGCCGGTCAGCGCATGCACCGACCCGCCGTTCAGGGTGAAATCCACGCGCGACAGGGCCTGAAAGCCGGAAAAGGCCAGGCTGATACCGCGCATCTCAAGGCGACTGGAAACCATCCGCGTAAATCCTTCATTACTCTTCTGATTTAGCGAATTTTTCACAGCTCTTGTTGACTGACAACGACGTAAAAGGCATAAGTTAAAGCAAAATATTATTAGCCATCCGGATGTCCAGACATAACATCGGGTTAGCGCTTGCTAAAAAAGGACAACTTCATGAGCAACACCGATATCCGCGTCGTGCCCGGCCCGGCGAACTACTTCTCTCATCCGGGAAGCCTTGCCCACCTGGATGATTTCTTTACTCCGGAACAGCTTTCCCGCGCGGTGTGGATCTACGGCGAGCGGGCAATCGAGGGCGCACGCCCTTATCTGCCGCAGAGTTTTAACGCGACGGGGGCAAAACATCTGCTGTTTAAGGGCCATTGCAGCGAGCGTGACGTCACCCATCTGGTGAACGAGTCGGGTAGTGAAACCAGCGTGGTGATTGGCGTGGGCGGCGGTGCGGTAATGGATACCGTCAAGGCCGTGGCGCGTCGTCTGGGCGTGCCGTTCGTAGGCATTCCCACTATCGCCGCCACCTGCGCGGCGTGGACCCCGCTCTCCGTCTGGTACAACGATGCCGGTCAGGCGCTACAGTTTGAGATTTTTGACGACGCCAACTTTCTGGTGCTGGTGGAGCCGCAGATCATCCTTAACGCCCCGGCGGAATATCTGCTGGCGGGCATCGGCGATACGCTGGCGAAGTGGTACGAAGCGGCGGTGCTCGCCCCTCAACCTGAGAGTCTGCCGCTGACCGTGCGTCTTGGCCTGAACGGTGCGCTGGCGATCCGTGACGTGCTGCTGGAACGCAGCGAAGAGGCGCTTGCGGATCAGCAGCGCGGCGAACAGACGCTGGCGTTCCGGGACGTGGTGGATGCGATTATTGCCGGAGGCGGAATGGTCGGCGGTCTGGGTGAGCGCTATACCCGCGTGGCGGCGGCGCACGCGGTGCACAACGGCTTAACCGTGCTGCCGCAGACGGAAAAATACCTGCACGGCACCAAGGTGGCCTACGGCATTCTGGTGCAGAGCGCCCTGCTCGGTCAGGACGACGTGCTGGCGCAGCTGGTGGCGGCGTACCAGCGCTTCAATCTGCCGACCACGCTTCGCGAGCTGGACGTCGATATTCACAACCGCGACGAGCTGGATAAGGTCATTGCCCACACCCTGCGCCCGGTGGAGTCGATTCACTATCTGCCGGTGACGTTAACGCCTGAGGTTCTGCGCGCCGCGTTTGCGAAGGTGGAATCCTTCAGCCGTTAATCGCGCCGACGGGCTATACCTAATGATGATTCTCTCCACTCTTGCAACGAGGTCATCATGCAGATCGATTTAACAGGTAAAAAGGCGCTGGTTACTGGCGCCAGTCGTGGGCTGGGTCGGGCGATTGCGCTGTCGCTGGCACGCGCCGGTGCCGATGTGGTTATCACCTACGAAAAATCCGTCGATAAAGCCCAGCAGGTTGTCGATGAGATCAACGCGCTGGGGCGACACGGCGAGGCGATTCAGGCCGACAGCGCCAGCGCGCAGGCGATTCAGGATGCGGTCACGCAGGCGGCGCGCTCCCTCGGCGGGCTGGATATTCTGGTCAATAACGCCGGGATTGCGCGCGGCGGCCCGCTGGAGTCCATGACCCTGGCGGACATCGACGCTCTGATCAACGTCAACATCCGCGGCGTGGTGATCGCCATTCAGGAAGCGCTGGTGCATATGTCTGACGGCGGACGCATCATCAACATCGGTAGCTGTCTGGCGAACCGCGTGGCACAGCCGGGGATCGCCGTCTACTCGATGACCAAGTCTGCCCTTAACTCCCTCACCCGAGGTCTGGCCCGCGATTTAGGCCCGCGCGGCATTACCGTCAACCTGGTCCACCCCGGCCCGACCAACAGCGATATGAACCCGGAAGACGGCGAGCAGGCTGACTCTCAGCGTCAGCTTATTGCCCTGGGCCATTACGGCCAGCCGGAGGATATCGCAGCGGCGGTCACCTTCCTCGCCAGCCCGGCTGCGGGGCAAATTTCCGGCACCGGTCTGGATGTCGACGGCGGTCTGAACGCCTGATCGCAAATTTACTGTATGCCTCTGTCGCCCGGCAGAGGCCTGTTCGAGCCGCCTCGACGATTCGCGGTTTGCCGCTTTCTCGCGGTTTTTCTCCGCTCTACAGTAACCCATAAGAAATTCGGAATTTATCTAATAGTCTTATTATTTCCTTATAATTTGTGTGGGCGTACAGTGGAGGTACGGATGAAGATTGTCTGGTCAAAGACCGCTGAGAAGCAATTTTCTAAAATCGATACGCGATATCAGAACCGCATTAAATTCAGGCTGGAGAAGATGGATGATAAAACATCACCTGTCGCGGATATCAAGAAATTATCATCTCCCGAAAACCACTACAGGCTGCGATTAGGTGATTACAGGGTAATTTACACCTTCGGGGATCCGCCGGGTGATATCTGCTACGTAGTGGCGGTTAAACGCCGGACAACAACCACCTACCTTCATGAGGAGCATACGGAATATGACTGTTCAGTTCATAAAGGATAAAGAAGGGAAAAAACAGTATGTTGTCATTCCTTATAGTGAATATTTTCGCATGCGTTTAGCCACGCTTGAGTATGACGATGAGGATGAAAGCGACTGGGAAGACATCCCTTATGAATCAGATATCTACGATAACGTAGGTTTACCGGGGGAAGTGTGCGACGTCATGCATAACGAGAACGTCAGCCTACAGGCCGCCTGGCGCATTTTACGCGGCATGTCCCAGCAGGAGGTGGCGGAGAAGCTTGGCATCAGCCAGTCCGCCGTGTCACAGCTGGAAGCGCTGGACTCCCGACCGCAAAAGCGCACCCGCGAAAAGCTGGCGGCAATTTACGGCTGTAAACAGGAGCAGATCAGCCTCTATTTACCAAAAGAGGGTTAACAGCACTTCGCCCCGCCCTTGCCGCCGTAGCGGGCGTCCTGACGGTCGCGGAAAAATTCTTCGTAGGTCATGGGCGTCTGGTCCGGGTGGTTGACGCGCATATGCTCGACGTAGTTGTCGTAATCCGGCACGCCAATCATCATTTTAGCGGCCTGGCCCAGGTATTTACCTGCTTTGGAAAGGGTGTCGAACATAGTTCTGATCTCACAGGAAATGTAGGCCGGGTAAGGCGAAGCCGCCACCCGGCACACGGGTTAATGCGCCCCTTTCGCCTGGGTGACAATCTCGTCCAGGTTCTCAGGCATTGGCTCATACGGCGTCTCTTTCGCCGTCGGTTTGTCGACTTTCAAAGCCGCCAGCGCGGTTTTCAGAGAATACAACGCCAGCACCACAACCACCACCATAAAGAAGATGGTCAGCCCGGCGTCCAGACGGTTGTTAAACACCAGCTGCGACAGTTGAGATTCGGTGTACTGTGCCGGGATCTTACCGCTGTCGATCATCGCCTGGAACTTGTTGGCGATCGCCAGGAAGCCCACCTTATTGTCCGGGCTGAAGGCTTTCTGCCAGCCCGCGGTCAGGGTACAGATCAGCAGCCACGCCGTTGGCACCAGCGCCACCCATGCGTAACGCTGGCGCTTCATCTTGAACAGGACTACGGCACAGAGCATCAGGGCCATGCCCGCCAGCATCTGGTTGGCGATCCCGAACAGCGGCCACAGGGTGTTAATCCCGCCGAGCGGATCGACCACGCCCTGATGCAGGAAGTAGCCCCACGCCAGCACGCACAGCGCCGTCGCCAGCAGGTTAGCCGGGAGTGAATCGGTACGCTTCAGGTTCGGGGAGATCACCCCCAGCAGATCCTGCAACATAAAGCGCGCCGCACGCGTACCGGCATCCACCGCCGTCAGAATAAACAGCGCCTCGAACAGAATGGCGAAGTGATACCAGAACGAGACATCCATCAGCCCGCCCAGCGCGCCGTGCAGAATGTAGGCCATGCCCACCGCCAGCGTTGGTGCCCCGCCTGCACGAGAGATAATCGACTGCTCGCCGACCTCATTAGCGATATGCGTCAACGTTTCAGGGGTAATCGCAAAGCCCCAGCCGCTGACCACCTGCGCGGCAGAGGCAACCACGTCAACGGTGCCGGCCGGGGCCAGTACCGCCATTGGGCTGTTCATCGCAAAGTAAACGCCCGGGTCAATAATACAGGCCGAAACCAGCGCCATAATCGCCACGAAGGATTCCATCAGCATGCCGCCGTAGCCAATCAGGCAGGCCTGATTTTCATTCGCCAGCATCTTCGGCGTGGTCCCGGAGGCAATCAGCGCGTGGAAGCCCGACACCGCCCCACAGGCGATGGTGATAAACAGGAACGGGAACAGGTTGCCGGTCCAGACCGGGCCGGTGCCGTCAATAAATTTGGTCAGCGCAGGCATGGTCAGAGTCGGGCGCATAATCAGAATGCCGATCGCCAGCCCGACGATGGTGCCGATTTTCAGGAAGGTGGAGAGGTAGTCACGCGGGGCCAGCAGCAGCCACACCGGCAGCACCGCCGCCACAAAGCCATAGCCCACCAGCATCCAGGTCAGCTGCACGCCGGTGAAGTCGAAGAACGGCGCCCAGGTCGGGCTTTCCGCTACCCAGCCGCCGGAGATAATGGCAAACACCAGGAACACCAGGCCAATAACTGAAACTTCACCAATGCGCCCCGGACGCAGATAGCGGATATAGATCCCCATAAACAGCGCCAGCGGAATGGTGAAGGCGACGGTATAGGTTCCCCACGGGCTGTGGGTCAAGGCTTTCACCACGATCATCGCCAGCACCGCGAGGATGATCACCATGATCATAAAGGTCGCCACCAGCGCAATCACCCCGGCGGTTGCGCCCATCTCCTCTTTCACCAGCTCACCCAGTGAACGACCGTCGCGGCGGGTGGAGACGAACAGCACCATGAAGTCCTGCACCGCGCCCGCCAGCACCACCCCCGCGAGGATCCAGATCATCCCTGGCAGGTAGCCCATCTGCGCGGCCAGTACCGGCCCCACCAGCGGGCCTGCCCCGGCAATCGCCGCGAAATGGTGACCGAACAGCACTTTTTTATCGGTCGGCACGTAGTCCAGCCCGTCGTTATGACGCACGGCCGGCGTCATGCGCGTACCGTCTACGCCCAGTACCGTCTTCGCGATATAGCGGCCATAAAAACGGTATGCGATCAGATAAATGCAGACGGAGGCGACGACGATCCACAGCGCGTTGATCTGCTCCCCCCGGTTGAGGGCGATATAGCCCAGGGCAAAGGCTCCCACCACGGAGAGCACCGCCCACGTAAGGTATTTCCCTGAGTTGTTCATAGTTGTTGTCCGTTGTTGTGAAACAGTGAGATGTTACATTTTGTTTCTAGAACAACGGATAAAATTTAACAACTTTGAAACGCAATAATGCGTGGTCAAACCAGAGATTTACACCACAGTGTTAAGCCGATCACTTTCAGCTGAATGACTTACCCCAACACCATCGTACTCAACCGACAGGTACAGCACCGCCGCCCCTGCTCGTCGAACACCACGATCTCCCAGCTCTGGCTGGAACGGCCCAGATGCAGCGGCTGACACACGCCGCGTACCTTACCGTGAGAGACCGCGCGGTGGTGCGTGGCATTCAGTTCCGTGCCCACCACGTTCTGCCCGTCACGGGTCATCAGAAAACCGGCCATTGAGCCCAGCGTTTCCGCCAGCGCCGCCGAGGCGCCGCCATGCAGCAGGCCAAACGGCTGGTGGGTGCGGGCATCCACCGGCATCTCCGCTTCCAGCGTATCGTCCCCGAGGCGGGTATAGACGATGCCAAGGTGCCCCACCATCGTATTCAGGCTAGTGGCGTTCAGCTCCTCGAGCGTTAAATGACGTTTCCAGATCATTACGCCCCCAGCGTGGAGCCGCCGTCCACCACGATATCCTGCAAGGTGATATGGCTGGCGGCATCGGATGCCAGGAACAGCACGGTCGCAGCAATCTCCTGTGGACGGGCAATTTTACCGAGCGGAATGCCGAGCTTGAACTGCTCGCCAAAGCCGCGAATGCGCCGCTGTTCCGCATCATCGCTGGTCCACAGGGTGCGCTGCATGTCGGTATCCGTTGAACCCGGCGACACCAGGTTACAGCGTACGCCGCTGCCCGCCAGTTCCAGCCCGACGGTCAGCGCCAGGCTTTTCAGCGCCGCTTTCGACGCGCCGTAGGCGCTCATGCCGATGCGCGGCGTGTGCGCCGCGTCAGAGGCCACCGTCACAATCGCCCCCCCCTGCTGATGACGGAACTGGCCCATCGTCTGCTGGAACAGGTTGAACGCGCCGCCGACGTTGACCGCAAAGGTCTGCTGCCAGTCCTCCTGCGAGAGCTGATCCGTCGCGCCCATACGCAGAATGCCCGCCGCGTTAACCAGCACATCGAGCCGCTCAAGGCTGCTGAGCAAATGCCCGCAGACGTCACTCGCCTGCGCCGCATCCGCCACGTCCAGCGTTTCGGTGGCAAACGGATATTCGCCGTGAGGGAAAGCCAGATCGAACCCGGTCACCTGCGCCCCGGCCTCCACAAATGCCAGCGCGGTCGCATAACCAATGCCCTTACCCGCGCCCGTCACCCAGACCGTTTTACCGGTGAAATCAAAAGCCATCACTTCACCTCGCGGGAGAGCAGCGCCCACCAGGCATCGAGGGTCGGATTTTTTGCCAGCATCACGAAATCAATGTCGCCGTGCACTTTGCGCCAGCGGGCGGCCAGCGCCATCATCCTCACTGAATCCAGACCGTAGTCGATCAGGTTTTCGTCATCCATCGGCTCGTCGGACTCGTCCAGCAGCGGCAGGATCAGCTCACGCAGCGCGGCTTTCGTTGTCGGAACGGACGGCAGCAGCTCGTCGGTCATCACCACGCGGCCCGAACGTCCTGCCACGTATTTCAGCGACATCAGGTGCTCGTCGCGGGTGAAATCCGCCAGCGCGTCGGCGATAAAGAACGGTTTGATGTCGCGCATAAAGGCGTCGGTGGCGGTGGTCATGCAGCCGATGTGGGCGTACACGCCGGTGATCAAAAGCTGGTTGCGCCCGGTCTCTTTAAGCATCTGCTCCAGCGGCGAGCGGTGAAACGCGCTGTAGCGCCACTTCACCAGCACGGTGTCCGCTTCGTCCGGGGTCAGCTCAGCGACGATGCGCTGCTGCTCCGGCGAGCGAGTCAGGCCCGGCCCCCACATATCGTTCAGCAGGGCGCGGTCTTCATCGCTCTGATCTTTCGGCTGCGCGGTGTAGTACACCGGAATATTGTGCTCTTTGCAGTACGCGCGCAGTTTAGCGATGTTCGCCACTACCTGCTGCATCATGTCGCTATTTTCGCCCCAGAAGTTCAGGAAGTACTCCTGCATATCGTGGATCAGCAGCGCGGCGCGCTCCGGTTCAAACGCCCAGTTCACTTTACTGGTCGGCAGTTCGGCGGCGGTTGGCAGCGCGTATGCGGTTAATTTTGGAATGGCCATTCTCTGTTCCTCAGCCCCGGGCGCGTTCAGCAAGCCACAGGCGCAACTGTTTCTTATCAACTTTGCCGACCGGCGTGAGCGGAAGCGCATCCACGCTCTCCACGCGGTCCGGCAGCTTAAATTCGGCGACGCCCTGCTCGCGCAGGAAGCGGCGCACCTCCACCGCGCGCAGGGGCTGTTTCACCACCAGGTACGCGCAGCTTTTTTCGCCCAGCAGGCTGTCCTCCATGCTCACCAGCGCGGCGTGGATCACCGCGTCGTGGCGCAGCAGCAGGTTTTCGATCTCTTCGGCGGCGATCTTCTCGCCACCGCGGTTGATCTGATCTTTCTCGCGCCCCTGCACGGTGATGTAACCCTGCTCATCAATGGCGATCAGATCGCCCGAGCAGTAGAAACCGTTGGCATCAAAGGCGCTGGCGTTGTGTTCCGGGCTATTGAAATAGCCGCGGAAGGTGTAAGGGCCGCGCGTCATCAGACGCCCGACTTCCCCGCGCGGCAGCGGGTTGCCGTCCTCGTCCGCCACCCACACTTCATCGTCCGGGCACATCGGGCGGCCCTGGGTATTGATGATGCGCTCCGGCGCATCGTCGAGGGCGGTGTAGTTCACCAGCCCTTCCGCCATGCCAAACACCTGCTGAAGCTGGCAGCCAATTTCCGCCGGAATACGTGCCGCAAGCGTGGCGGAGAGACGTGCGCCGCCTACCTGGAGCAGTTCGAGGGATTTCAGCTGGGCGTTCCCCGCGCCGTCGGCAATCGCCTGCAACCACAGGCTGACCGCGGGCGGCACCAGTGAGGTGACGTTTATCTGATGCTGCTCAATCAGCGGGAAGCAGAGCGTGGCGCTCGGATCGTTAGCCAGCACCACGCAGCCGCCCGCCGTGAAAACGCCTAACGATCCCGGCGAGCTCATGGCGTAGTTATGCGCCGCGGGAAGCGCGTTCAGATAGCGGGTGTGCGCAGTGATACCGCAGATTTCGTTGCTGCGACGGATGCTGTAGTCGTAGTCGTTGTGCGTACGCGGGATCAGCTTCGGCGTGCCGGTGCTGCCGCCGGAGAGCTGGAAGAACGCCACTTCGTCGGCGGGCGTCGGGTTCGGGATGAAATTGTCCGCCGGGCGTGCAATCGCCGCCTCCAGCGCGTGTTCGCCCTTATCGCCGCGTAGCAGCACAACGCGTACCGAGCGATGCGCATCCACAAAGGTATTGAGAAAATCATCACCCGCGAACAGCGTGTGGTCGCGGTCGGCAATCAGCACGGCGGGTTTGATCTGCTCCGCGTAGGCGTTGAGTTCGCTGCGCTGATGGCTAAAGAGCGCGTTGACCGGTGCGACGCCGATTTGCAGCAGCGCGAAGAAGGTGATGTAGAACTCGGCCACGTTGCCGAGCTGCACCAGCGCTGTCTCACCGCGATGCAGCCCCTGCGCCTGAAGGACAGACGCCAGATTCGTCACCGCCTGATTAAACGCGCGGTAGGTGATGCGGCGATCGCCGTCAATTATCGCGACCGCATCGTTGTCCGCATGGTCCGTCAGGATGTGGGTCAGCGGCAGATCCTGCCAGTAGCCTTTTTCACGGTAGCGGCGGGCAAAATCCTCAGGCCAGCGGGTAAAAGGGATGGTCATGAGTATTCCTTAGTGCAAACCAAACACGTTGAGCATGGTGGAGAGCTTCACCCCCGTCTCGCGCCACTCGCCCACCGGGGAGGAAGCAGGCACAATGCCCGCGCCGGCAAACAGGCGAACGGTATTTTGATGCAGCCGCGCGCAGCGGATAGTTACCACCCACTCGCCGTTACCTTCGCTGTCGCACCAGCCGACGATGCCGCCGAACAGCTCACGATCGAACGGCTCCAGCTCGGCAATCAGCTCTTTTGCCGCCTGATGCGGGAAGCCGCTTAGCGCTGGCGTCGGGTGCAGCAGACAGGCCAGCGTCAGGGCGTTCTCGTTTTCACGCGCGTCACCTTCTACCGGCGTCGCCAGATGCCACAGCGTCGGGGTGGTGATGAGCTGCGGGGAAGCCGGCATGGTCAGATGATGGCTGCGCGGTTCCAGAATGGTTTTCATCGCCTGCGTTACCAGGTCGTGCTCGTGACGGTCTTTTTCGGAGGCCAGCAGCTTAGTGCCCGCTTCGCGATCCAGCACATCGTCCGGCTGACGGCGCGCAGAGCCCGCCAGCGGCAGCGAGCTAAAGTGCGCGCCCTCTTTACGCAGCAGCAGTTCCGGGCTGGCGCCCAGCAGCACGCCGCCGTCTTCCAGCGGTACGTGGAAGTTAAAGCTCGCCGGGTTCTGGGCGATAAGACGCTCCATCAGCGCGCTGCTATCAATCTGTTTGTCGGTGGCGATATCAATCAGGCGCGACAGCACCACCTTATTCACCTGCGGCGTGGCGGTGAGCGACGCGGCGCGGGCGACCATCTCCTCGAAAACCGGCTGCGGCGGGATCTCGGTGCGTTGT
Source organism: Enterobacter sp. BWH64 (assembly GCF_001037645.1). NCBI lineage: Bacteria > Pseudomonadati > Pseudomonadota > Gammaproteobacteria > Enterobacterales > Enterobacteriaceae > Enterobacter > Enterobacter sp. BWH64. The sequence continues at coordinate 1,743,695 of NZ_KQ089922.1, read as the reverse complement.
TGCACGTTCAGCGTCTGCGCGCCGGAGGCGTAGCGTGCGGACTGCTGACGCGCCGGGCGAGAGAAGGTTTGCCAGCGTTGCGGAATAAACAGCGATGACGGTTTGCGGGTATCGAAGGGGATCGCCCCTACCATCACCGGATGGGCAATGCCGCTGTTTTTCGCACTCTGGAAAGCCTGAGCTAATTTCTGCTGAAAGGGGCCCGCCGGATCGTCACCGCCGACGGCGGGTTCAGAAAAACGGGCAAAACAGCCTGACGTGGTAAAACTGCGATAGGGCGACATAAAGAAAAAGCTGTCTGATTGCAGCGTGGTCGCGGTGTGCTGAAGGTCCTCAGCCAATGACGTATCCATATCATCCTCCTAAAATGATAAAAGCAGTAATAATGATTATCATTTATATTTTCGTCGGCTAACCTAATCCCACATCGCCCTGGTGTCAACCGCAGAGCAAACAACTTGTGCGACTAACGCTTGCATCCCTTCCCCGCAATCATGAAAATGAGAAGCATTAACTTCAACAAAAACAGGATGCCGCTCTGTGAAACTCCCTGCCGTTTGCCGTAATGCCTTTCTTTTAACAGGACTTTTTGTTTTAGGACTAACCTCAGCGACGGCCGCCGACTGGCCGCGTCAGGTCACAGACAGCCGCGGCGTTCATACGCTTGAGAGCAAACCGACGCGCATTGTCTCCACCAGCGTGACCCTAACCGGCTCCCTGCTGGCCATTGACGCCCCGGTTATTGCCAGCGGAGCCACCACGCCAAACAACCGCGTGGCGGATGCACAGGGCTTTTTACGTCAGTGGGGCGATATCGCGAAACAGCGTAAGGTTGCCCGGCTGTACATCGGCGAGCCGAGCGCCGAAGCGGTCGCGGCCCAGATGCCGGACCTGATTTTGATCAGCGCCACCGGCGGGGATTCCGCTCTGGCACTCTACGATCAGCTTTCCGCCATCGCCCCGACGCTTATCATTAACTACGACGACAAAAGCTGGCAGGAACTGCTGACCCAGCTGGGGACGATCACCGGGCAGGAAACACAGGCCGCAGAGCGCATCGCTGCCTTCGATAAACAGCTCGCCCAGATGAAGCAGCAGATGAAGCTGCCGCCGCAGCCGGTGAACGCCATCGTCTACACCGCCGCGGCGCACACGGCGAACCTGTGGACGACAGACTCGGCTCAGGGCAAGCTGCTGCACCAGCTGGGCTTCACGCTGGCGGCGTTACCTGATGGATTGCACACCTCGAAAAGCCAGGGCAAGCGTCACGACATTATTCAACTGGGCGGGGAAAACCTGGCGACGGGGCTGAACGGCGAAGGGCTGTTCGTGTTTGCCGGCGACCAGAAAGACGTGGACGCGATTTACGCCAATCCGCTGCTGGCGCATCTGCCGTCGGTCAAGAACAAGCGCGTCTGGGCGCTGGGAACGGAGACGTTCCGCCTGGATTATTACAGCGCGTTGTTGGTGTTGCAGCGTTTGAATTCAATTTTTAAATAAGTGGCACGTTTCCCGTAGGCCCGGTAAGCACAGCGCCACCGGGCGTTTTGTCGGGTGGCGGCTACGCCTTACCCGACCTACAGGTTCTGCCTGAACCGACGCAACTCCACCAAAACCGCCAATAAAATTACGCCAACCACGGCTAACACAAACCCGCTGCTGCTCGCCGACGCCACCGGGGTCATTATCGCCCCCAGCCCGCCGAGGATCGCTGCGCCAATCGCATCGCCCGTGACGTTCTGCGCCGTCCACAGGCCGTTAATGCGCCCGAGCATCCCTTCCGGCGTCTGGGTCTGGATCAGGGTGTACTGTAAAAGAGAGCTGACCGCGCTCAGCCAGCCAAAAATCACCAGACACATCACCCCCAGCGCCCACACCGGCATCAGGCTGAAGAAACCAATCGCGATAAACGAGGCCAGCGTCGCCACCAGCATGATTAACCCCGGTCTCGCGCTCTGCGCCAGGTTTCCGCTGGTCAGCGCCCCGCACGCGGCGCCGAGCGGAATGGCGGCGTACAGCACGCCAATCTCTGAGGCGCTCATCTGCCACTCGCCCGCCAGCGCCGGGTACAACACGCGCACGGCGCTCGCCATCGTCAGCAGGCCGCCGAGCAGCGCAATGCCGCCAATCAGCGGGTTGCTGAACAGAAAACGAATCGCGGCCATCAGGGACTTCAGCGGATGCTCGCGCGGCTGCGGCGGCGGTGGCAGGAGCGGCAGACGCAGCAGCGTCAGTGTGGTGATAAAGGTTCCCGCCGCGGCAAGGCCGTAGTTCCACGCCACGTTGCCGGTCGCCAGCAGCAGGCCGCCGACCATCGGCGAAATCACCGATCCCAGACGCACGGTGAGCATGGTGATCGCCCCCGCCTGCATCAGGTTCTCGCGCCCGACCAGCGCGGGCGTGGCCGCCAGCAGCGCCGTCACGCCTAACGAGGCAAAAAAGCCGTCCCACAGGCCCAGGGCATAAATCGCCATCAGCGACGGCTCCGGCAGCATTGCGTTCAGACACAGCCCGACAAAGCCCACCCCGCAGGTGCCGCGCGCCAGCAGGATCAGTTTTTTACGCTCGTAGCGGTCCGCCAGCACGCCGCCCACCATCAGGCCGATAAACATCGCCCCGCCGGTTAAGGTGACGGATAACCCCACCAGCCAGCTGGAGTGGGTCATGGTCTGGATCTGTACCGGCACGGCGACCCCGAGCAGGCCGAGGGATAAAATGGAGATAAAGCGGGCGATAAAAACCGCTCGAAACGCCGGGTGCGTTTTCAGCAGGCTGAGGTTGAGCAGCCAGGATTTTTGATTCATGACAAGGCCTTGAGGTATCGGTCTACCATTTCCATGGGCGCACATGCTAACATAGCCAAATAAGATAGATAACGATAATTACTATCATTATCACATCATGGACGTTGCTATGTCGTTTTCCTCTTCCGCGGTGCGCGCCGTAGCCGTGCCCGTTTTATTGCTGCTGTTGATCCTTGCGATTGCACTCAGTTTGCTGGTTGGCGCGAAGCCGCTGCCCGCGTCCGTTATTGTCGATGCGCTCTCCGGTACCTGCCAGAGCGCCGACTGCATTATCGTGCTCGACGCCCGCCTGCCCCGCACCCTTGCCGGCCTGCTGGCCGGTGGCGCACTCGGGCTTGCCGGTGCCCTGATGCAAACCCTCACCCGCAACCCGCTGGCGGACCCTGGCATTCTCGGCGTGAACTCTGGTGCCAGTTTCGCCATTGTGCTCGGCGCGGCGCTGTTTGGTTTCACCTCTCCGTCTGAACAGCTGGTGATGGCCTTCTGCGGCGCGCTGGCCGCCTCGCTGGTGGTGGCCTTTACCGGCAGCCAGGGCGGCGGACAGCTCAGCCCGGTACGTCTGACACTGGCGGGCGTGGCGCTCGCGGCGGTGCTGGAAGGCTTATCGAACGGCATCGCCCTGCTCAACCCGGACGTGTATGACCAGCTGCGCTTCTGGCAGGCCGGTTCGCTGGATATCCGTACCCTTGATACCCTGAAAGTGGTGGCATTCCCGGTGTTTATCTCTGCCGCCGTGGCGCTGTGTTTAAGCCGGGCGCTCAACAGCCTGAGCCTCGGCAGCGACACCGCGACCGCCCTCGGCAACCGCGTGGCGCGCACGCAGCTGACGGGCCTGCTTGTCATCACCGTGCTGTGCGGCAGCGCGACCGCCGTCGTCGGGCCGATTGCCTTTATCGGCCTGATGATGCCGCACATGGCGCGCTGGCTGGTGGGGGCGGATCACCGCTGGTCGCTGCCGGTCACGCTGCTGGCGACCCCTGCCCTGCTGCTGTTTGCCGACGTACTGGGCCGCCTGCTGGTGCCGGGTGAATTGCGCGTCTCGGTGGTCAGCGCCTTTATCGGCGCGCCGGTGCTGATCTTCCTGGTACGACGCAGACGCGGGGGTGGCGCATGATGGCCCCGTCCCGTCGATTACTCACCAGCGTCGCCCTGCTGGTCGTCGCCAGTCTGCTGCTGGCGGTCTGGAGCCTGCAAAGCGGTGCCGTAACGCTTGATTTCGCGCAGGTCTTTCATGCTCTCACCGGCAGCGCGCCGCGTAACATCACCATGGTGGTCACCGAATGGCGACTGCCGCGCGTGGCGATGGCGATCCTGGTTGGCGCAGCGCTTGGCGTCAGCGGCGCAATATTCCAGTCGCTGATGCGTAACCCCCTCGGCAGCCCGGACGTGATGGGCCTGAATACCGGCGCGTGGAGCGGCGTGCTGGTGGCGATGGTGCTGTTCGGGCAGCATCTCACGGCCATTACCTTTACGGCGATGGCGGGCGGCATTCTCACCTCCCTGCTTATCTGGGCCCTGGCCTGGCGCAACGGCATCGACACCTTCCGCCTGATCATCATCGGGATCGGCATCCGCGCGATGCTGATGGCGTTTAACACCTGGCTTCTGCTACAGGCGTCGCTGGAAACCGCACTCTCCGCCGGGCTGTGGTACGCCGGTTCCCTCAACGGTCTGACGTGGGGAAAAACCTGGCCCGCCGCGCCGCTGATTATCCTGATGTTTATTGGCGCGCTGCTGCTGGTCAGGCGCATGCGGCTGCTGGAGATGGGCGACGACAGCGCCTGCGCGCTGGGCGTGAGCGTAGAGCGCTCGCGCCTGATGCTGATGCTGGTGGCGGTCTTGCTGACCGCAGCGTCTACCGCCATCGCCGGGCCGATCTCGTTTATTGCCCTTGTCGCGCCGCATATCGCGCGGCGACTTAGCGGCACCGCGCGCTGGGGATTAACCCAGGCAGCGCTGTGCGGCGCAGTATTACTGCTGGCCGCCGATCTCTGCGCTCAGCGGCTGTTTACGCCTTATCAACTGCCGGTGGGCGTGGTGACCGTCAGCCTCGGCGGGATTTACCTCATCGTCTTGCTCGTTCAGGAGTCACGCAAGAAATGACAGATTCAACACCCCGCTTGCGCGGCGAAAACTTGACCCTCGGCTACGGTAAAAAAATCATTGCCCGGGACTTATCCGTTGCCATTCCGGACGGCCACTTCACCGCCATTATCGGGCCAAACGGCTGCGGCAAATCGACATTGCTGCGCACGCTGAGCCGCCTGATGTCGCCGGTTGAGGGCAGCGTGTTCCTCGACGGGGAGCAGATCCAGCGCTTCGCCAGCAAAGAGGTTGCGCGCCGAATTGGGCTGCTGGCGCAAAACGCCACCACGCCGGGGGATATTACCGTGCAGGAGCTGGTCTCCCGCGGGCGCTATCCGCACCAGCCGCTGTTTACCCGCTGGCGCAAGGAGGACGACGAGGCGGTGAACCGAGCGATGCAGGCGACGGGTATTACCGAGCTCGCCCAGCAGAGCGTGGACACCCTCTCCGGCGGGCAGCGTCAGCGCGCGTGGATCGCGATGGTGCTGGCGCAGGAAACGTCGATTATGCTGCTGGACGAGCCGACGACCTGGCTGGATATCAGCCATCAGATTGACCTGCTGGAGCTGCTGAGAGAGCTGAACCGCACGCAGGGCTACACCCTGGCAGCGGTGCTGCACGATTTAAACCAGGCGTGCCGCTACGCTACGCATTTGATTGCGCTGCGCGACGGCGAGATTGTGGCGCAGGGCGCGCCGAAAGAGATTGTGACGCCGGATCTGATCGCGCGGATCTACGGCATGCGCTGCATGATTATTGAGGATCCGGTGGCGGGTACGCCGTTGGTGGTGCCGTTGGGCAAGCGTGCGGTCTGATGCCCTCACCCCGGCCCTCTCCCACAGGGAGAGGGAGCAAACCATCCCCTCTCCCCGTGGGAGAGGGTTAGGGTGAGGGGCTTTAAACGTTACCCCAAAATTTCCTTCAGTACCGGCCCAATCTTTTCAAACGCCTGCGGTGAAATGATATCCACGTGGGCGCAGTCCTGGCTGTACACCTCCTGCTCACCCACCCACGGTGCCCACGCGGCCTGCGGATCCAGGGTTCGCGTTCGCTCGGCGACAAACAGCGTCGCTTTACCGTCAAACCGCGCGCTGTGCGCCGTGGTGAGCAGCCGCACCGCGTCCGCATAGTTGCCTTCAATGGCGTTAAACAACTCGCTGGAGCCCTGCCCCTGCTGGGCAGCGATAAACGCCTGGCGTTCGCGCTCAATTTCCGCCAGCACCTCCGGATCGAGGCCGTTGGCCTCTTTCTCCGCCCAGTTCTGGGTTTCCGGCGGCCAGGTATCCAGCAGGCCGAGGAACGCTACGTCTTCACCCTGCTCGCGCAGACGCGCCGCAATGCCCTGCGCCAGCGTGCCGCCGAGGGAATAGCCGAACAGATAATACGGCCCCTGCGGCTGTTGCTTACGCAACGTGTTCAGATGATGTTCGATCACCGCATCAAGATCCGCACACTGCTGCATCGGCCCCTCAGGCCGGGGAGACTGAATGCCGACGATTGACCAGCGCGGGCTGAGGTAGCGCGCCAGGACGCTAAACTGCCATGCAAAGCCGGACGCCGGATGGAAGCAGAACAGCGTGGGGCCGTTGCTTTCACGCAGCGGGAGAACGGTTTCATACCCCAGACGCTGCGCCTGCTCGTCGCTCATCTGCGAGTCCAGCAGGGCGCTAAGCTTGCTCACCGTCGAGGCGACCATAATCTGCCCCGGCGTGACCTTGCGGCTGAACGCACGGCTGAGCTGAGCCGCAAGGCGCATCGCCAGCAGCGAGTGGCCGCCGAGGGCAAAGAAATCGGCCTCGATATCGTTCACCGCGCAGCCCAGCAGGGCAGAAAACGCCTGCGCCACGGTGACTTCAGTTTGCGTCTCGGGCGCGCGACCGGAAGTTTTGCTGGTCAGCTCCGGCAGCGGCAGCGCCTTGCGATCCAGCTTGCCGTTGGCGCTTAACGGCAGCGCGCTGATTTGCAGCAGCACCACCGGCACCATATGCGGCGGCAGCTGGGCTTTGAGTGATGCAAGCAGCGCGTCGCGATCCAGCGGTAAGCCGGATTCAGAGACAACGTATCCCACCAGCTGGCGGGCATCGCCGCCCGTAGCAGCCGCCTGGTTGAACACGCAGGCGTGCGCCACCGCCTGGGCCACATCCGGCAGCGCGAGCATCGCCCGGTCGATTTCGCCCAGCTCGATGCGCTGGCCGCGGATTTTCAGCTGATCGTCGCTGCGGCCCAGATATTCCACCGCGCCGTTGTCCAGCCAGCGGGCAACGTCCCCGGTGCGGTACATTCGCTCGCCGGGGGCAAACGGATCGGCGATAAAGCGGCTGGCGGTAAGGTCGGGGCGTCCCAGATACCCCTGCGCCAGCTGGATGCCGGTGAGATAGAGATCCCCCGCCACGCCGAACGGCACCGGGCGCATCATCGCGTCCAGAATGCGCAGCCCCGTATTCCACACCGGGAAGCCAATTGGCACGCTGTTGCCCTCCACCGCCGCCAGCTCGGGGCCAAACGCCGGATACCAGCTGACGTCCACCGCCGCTTCGGTCGGGCCATAGAGGTTGTGCAGCGGCGCATGGGTGAGCTGTTCCCACTCGCGACACAGCGCAGTCGGCAACGCCTCGCCGCTACAGAACACCTGCTTCAGCGTCCTGCAACAGTCGACGTTTTCCGGCGTCAGCGAGGCGACGAACGCCGCCAGCATCGACGGCACGAAGTGGGTGGTGGTCACGCCGTACTGCGCGAAGAAACTCTGCATTGCCTGCGGATCGCGGTGCGCGTCCGGCTCGGCCATCACCAGCTTCGCCCCGGCGATAAACGGCCACCAGAACTCCCACACCGACACGTCAAAGCTGCACGGCGTTTTCTGCGCCACCACGTCATGCGCCGCCAGTGGATAATGATCCTGCATCCACTTCAGGCGGTTAACGATGGCGGTATGGCCGACCATCACCCCTTTTGGACGCCCCGTCGAACCGGAGGTAAATATGATGTACGCGGTCTGCTCCGGCTTCGCCAGTCGCAGAGGTTCAGCATCGGTGGCCGGTAATAGTGTGTTGTAACTAAAGGTGGCGATCGGCAGATCGTTAAAGCGCGGAAGCTGCTCGTCGGTGGTAATGAGCAGCGACGGCTTCGCGTCCTCCAGCATCATCCGCAGACGGTCATCCGGGTAACCGGTATCCAGCGGCAGCCAGGCGGCGCCTGCTTCAACAATCCCGTGCAGCGCCAGGGTCAGGAACACCGAGCGCGGGAGCGCCACCGCCACGCTGTCGCCCGGCTTCACGCCGCGCGCGCGCAGCAGGTTTGCCAGCGCGACCACCTGCTCGCGCAGCTGGCGGTAGTTCAGTTCAGTATGGGCATCCGCCAGTGCGGGGGCGTCCGGCGTTTTGCTCGCCTGCTCCGCCACCAGATCCGCCAGCGTGGTAGACGGCAGCGCCAGCCCGGTATCGTTGATGCGCGCCAGCCGGGCGTATTCCTGCTCTGATACGGTTTCCACGTCGCCACAGCGCAGGTCCGGATTGGCGGCAAACTGCGTCAGCATTGCGTTCAGGCGCGCCGCGTGCCCCTTCAGCGTCGCCTCGTCGTAACGCTGCCCGTTGGCGAGGATCTCAATGCTCAGTCCGCCCTGCTCGTCCGGGAACAGCGCCAGCTCGAGATCGTTCACCGGGCCGGTTGCCAGCGTGTGGGTGATGGCCTCCACGCCGTCGATATTCAGCTGATAATCGAACACCTTGACGTTCAGCACCGGACCAAACAGGGCTTCATCGCCTGCGGCACGTCCGCTGTCGCGCACGATCTGCTCGGCGTCGTAACGCTGATGGCGGCGCATTTTTTTCAGCTGATTAGCCAGTCGCAGCGCCAGCGCGGGCAGGCTCTCCTGCGCGTCGATATTGACCGCCAGCGGCAGCACGTTCAGCACCGGCCCGGTCGCAGTGAGCGCCGCGGAACCCATGCGGCGCATAAAAATAAACCCGGCGGCGTAGTCCAGCCGTCCGGTGAGACGGCCCAGCCACAGCGCCACCAGCGCAAGGGCCAGATCGGTACGCTGCGCCTGGTCTGCCTTCTGTGCAAGCTGGCTGAACGCACGGCCGTCCATCGCAATTTTCAGGCGCAGGATATCGGTGGTGGCGGCGCGTCCCGGCAGCGGCGCGGAAGAGAGCGAGACCGGAGAAGGAAGCTGTTTGCGTTGTTCGGCCCAGAAAGCACCGTCGCGCTGATACGCCTCGCTGTCGCGATAGCGCTGATACTCCTCCACCACCTCGGCGAACGGGGTGAACGGCGAGGCCGGCGTGGATTCACCTTTCTGCCACGCAGCGTAAATGGCGGTGATCTGACGGGTAATAGCAGGGAAGCTGAAGCCATCTACCACCAGATGATGATACCGCTGATACCAGTACCAGTGGCTTTCTCCCACCTGGATCAGCTGGTGAAACGCCAGCGGCTGACCGCTGTCGACGCGCAGGTTCTGGTTGAGATCGGCCTCCATCACCGCCACGGCGGCGTCGTGGGAGTCAACGCGCACGATGGACGGCTCCGGCAGGAGCATGGCCTCATCGATCCACTGCCACACCTCACCGTTATCTTCGGCAAAACGCATCCGCAGGGTGTCGGCCTGCATCATGCCTTCAGCGATGGCTTTTGCCAGCAATGGCGCATCGATAGCGCCTTTCAGCTCGGTGTAGTGCGCGACGCTCCAGGCGTTTGGCAGGGAGGAAAGCTGCTCTGCCATCCAGATCCCCGGCTGGGCGGCGACAAGAGGGAGACGGTTCATGCGCGCTCCCCCGCAAAACATGACGGCTCAAGCGTCTGCCACTGTTCCGCCAGCCACTGCTGGCACGCCTCCTGAGATTGCGGTTCGCAGACCACGCGCCAGCCCGCGGGCAACTCGCACTGCTGCGGCCACAGGCTGTACTGCCCCTGGTCATTTTGCAAAATGGCGAACTGTCCCTGCGGATTATCGAAAGGATTGCTGAATTCCATACAGACTCCGTTATTGAATAAGCGGCTGCCAGAGGGTCATCAGCCCCTGCGTCAGCCCACCGCGCCAGCAAAGCGCATCGTGTCCGCCGTCAACCTGACGCCAGAAAACCGGTTGCTGAGTGTATAGTTCGGCGAGGATCGCCTGGTTTGCGCGCAAAATAAGCGGCTCGTTGCGCCCGGCCTCAAGGACGATGCGCAGCCCGCGAGCGGTTTTGTCACCCGCTTTGAGTTGTTCGATGAGCAGCCCGTCCTGCTGCGCGCCGCGGTGCGGCCACCAGTAGGATCCGGACTGGCTGAGGATGCAGCCAAAACGCTGCGGCCAGTTGAGGCCCGCATAGAGGGAAGAGAGCCCGCCGAAGCTCTGACCCGCCACCACGGTATGGTCGGCGCGGTCGCTGAACGGGGCCATGCTTTTCACCTGCGGGAGAAGTTCGTCCTGCACCGCCAGCCAGAAATCAGGGTTACACGGCAGCTCGCGGCTGCGGTGTGCGGTGTCAATCACGTCGATTAAGACATAGACCGCAGGCGGCAGTTTGCCTTCATGGGTGAGCGACGCCAGCGCAGGCCAGACGGGCATACTTTCGGCCCAGAACTGCCCGTCGAGCAGCACCGCCAGCGGGCGCTCGGGGCTTTCATCCCCGGTGGTAAAAATCCACACGCGGCGACGGTTCTTCAGACGCGCGCTGTGCCACTCAATGCAGACAGGCTTTTTGTAAGGGGTATAGGGATGGTTCCAGCCGGGCTGTACGGGCGCCTCCGGCATCTCCAGCGCCGAGACGGCGTGCCCGCGCCCGCCGCGCCAGCTCTGGGCATTCAGCGGGTCGGACACCGCGTGCGGCAACAGTTTGCGCCAGCCTTCGCGCAGCGCCATGCGGTCCGGCTGATCGCCTTCAAACACTGCGCTGGCAAAATCGTTTTCATTGTCGGAGGGGATAAAACAGTAGCTGCCGCGCCATTCGGGGTTGAACTCGCCCTGCCAATGCCAGACGTCGGTATCCGGGATACGTTCAAGGGACTGCGGACGGGCATTTTGATGGTGATCGGTCACACCGGTGACGTAGAGCCAGACGCGTTTAACCGTCGACGTTTTCTGCGTTCCCGCCGGGTCCCGCCACCAGAATGTCACGCGATAGTTTTCCTGATGACGTTCCCGTTCCGGCCCGTCTTTCGCCTGCCACCACGCTTCACTTCCGGTTGTTAACGCCGTCACCCTTATAACCCCATGTTTAACAGTCTTTTTTGTTTCAGAGCAAATTTTATTGATAATATTATTGATAACTATTTGCATTTGCAATAGCGTAATGCCCGCGCTGTGGGAAGCGCGCTCATTAAATAACCATAAAAGCGGGACGTACAATGAATAAGAAGATTCACTCTCTGGCCTTGCTGGTCAATTTAGGGATTTATGGTGTCGCGCTGCCCGTCATGGCAGACGACAACACCGCCTCCGCGCAGCATGAAGACACCATGGTGATCACCGCCGCCGAGCAGAATTTGCAGGCGCCGGGCGTGTCGACCATCACCGCCGACGAGATCCGCAAAAACCCGCCCGCGCGCGACGTGGCGGAAATCATCCGCACCATGCCGGGCGTTAACCTGACCGGCAACTCCACCAGCGGCCAGCGCGGGAATAACCGTCAGATTGACATTCGCGGCATGGGCCCGGAAAACACCCTGATCCTGATCGACGGCAAGCCGGTCACCAGCCGCAACTCCATCCGTCTGGGCTGGCGCGGCGAGCGTGATACCCGCGGCGATACCGGCTGGGTCCCGCCGGAGATGATCGAGCGCATCGAAGTGATCCGTGGCCCGGCTGCTGCCCGCTACGGTAACGGTGCGGCGGGCGGCGTGGTGAACATCATCACCAAAAAATTTGACGACCAGTGGCACGGCTCCTGGAACACCTACCTGAATGCGCCAGAGCATAAAGACGAAGGTTCCACCAAACGCACTAACTTCAGCCTGAGCGGCCCGCTGGGCGGGGATTTCAGCTTCCGCATGTACGGTAACCTGGATAAAACCCAGGCCGACGCCTGGGACATTAACCAGGGCCATCAGTCTGACCGTACCGGCGCATATGCCGACACGCTGCCGGCAGGCCGTGAAGGGGTCGAGAATAAAGACATCAACGGCGTGGTGCGCTGGGACTTTGCGCCTATGCAGTCCCTGGAGTTTGAGGCGGGATACAGCCGCCAGAACAACCTTTACGCGGGCGATACCCAGAATACCAACAACGACAACAGCTCAAGCGGGCTGGTGAAGAAGAACTACGGTAAAGAGACTAACCGTATCTATCGTCAGAACTTCGCCGTGACCTGGAACGGCGGCTGGGATAACGGCATCACCACCAGCAACTGGGCGCAGTACGAGCACACCCGCAACTCGCGTCTGGGCGAAGGCCTGGCGGGCGGTCTGGAAGGCCTGTTCAACAGCAATAAATTCACCGATACCGACCTGGCCGAAGTGATGCTGCACAGCGAAATCAACCTGCCGATTGATTTCATTGTGAATCAAAACCTGACGCTCGGCACCGAGTGGAACCAGCAGCGCATGAAGGACTCGACCTCCTTCACGCAAACCCAGCAGGGCGGCACCATTCCGGGCATGAGCGAAGACCGTAGCCCGTACACTTCAGCGGAGATCTTCTCCCTGTTTGCCGAAAACAACATGGAGCTGACCGACAGCACCATGCTGACCCCTGCCCTGCGCTTCGACCACTACACCATTGTGGGTAATAACTGGAGCCCGTCCCTGAACCTGTCGCAGGGTCTGGGGGATGACTTCACCCTGAAGATGGGCATCGCGCGCGCCTATAAAGCGCCAAGCCTGTACCAGACCAACCCTAACTACCTGCTGTACAGTAAAGGCCAGGGCTGCTACGCCAGTTCCGACGGCGTGGGCTGCTACATGATGGGTAACGACGATCTGAAAGCGGAAACCAGCATCAACAAAGAGATTGGCCTGGAGTGGAAACGCGACGGCTGGCTGGCGGGCGTGACCTGGTTCCGCAACGACTACCGCAACAAGATTGAAGCGGGCTACGCGCCGATTGGCCAGACGTCCACCGGCAAAGTCACCACCGATATCTACCAGTGGGAAAACGTGCCGAAGGCGGTAGTAGAAGGTCTGGAAGGCTCCCTGAACGTGCCGGTCAGCGATACCATCAACTGGACCAATAACATCACCTACATGCTGCAAAGCAAGAACAAGGAGACCGGCGATCGTCTGTCGATCATCCCGGAGTATACGCTGAACTCTACCCTGAGCTGGCAGGTGCATCAGGACGTATCGCTCCAGTCGACCTTCACCTGGTACGGCAAGCAGCAGCCGAAGAAGTACAACTACAAAGGTCAGCCGGTGACCGGGTCTGAAAAAGACGAAGTCAGCCCGTACAGCATCGTTGGCCTGAGCGCGACCTGGGACGTGACCAAAAACGTCAGCCTGACCGGCGGCGTGGACAACGTCTTCGACAAGCGCCAGTGGCGCGCAGGTAACGCCCAGACCACGGGTAATACCACCACCGGCGCGTATATGTACGGTGCGGGCGCGTATACGTATAATGAACCGGGCCGTACCTGGTATATGAGCGTGAATACGCGTTTTTAAGGCACTGAAGTCAATCCTTCCCTCTCCCCTCCGGGGAGAGGGTCAGGGTGAGGGGAAAAACCATGCACACCACCCACAGCACATTTTCTCTCGCCGGCCACACCCTCCACCGCATCACTTTCGACCCCGCCACCTTTACCGACGCCGATCTCCTCTGGCTCCCCCATCACGCGCAGCTTGCTGACGCCGGACGCAAACGCAAGGCCGACCACCTGGCAGGCCGCATCGCCGCCGCGCACGCCTTACCTGACCACACCATGCCCGCCATTGGCCCCAGCGGGGAACCGCTCTGGCCGCAAGGTATTTCCGGCAGCATCACCCACAGCGGCACGCAGGCGATAGCCGTCGTCACGCAATACCCGGCGCTTATCGGCATCGATTGTGAAACGATCCTCTTCGAAAACGAAGCCAGGGAAATCAAAGACGGCATTATTGATACGCAGGAAGAACCTGTGCTTTCCCGCCAGGGATACCCGTTCGCCCTCGCCCTGACGCTGGTCTTCAGCGCCAAAGAGAGCCTGTTCAAGGCCCTCTTTCCGCAGGTACAGGCCTGGATGGGTTTTGACAGCGCCCGCGTTACCAAGCTCGACGACAAGACGCTCACGCTGGCGTTGACCCGTCAACTGGCAGGCTTTGAAGAAGGCACCGCCTTCCGCCTGCACTGGCAGCAGCACGGCGAACAGGTCATCACCCTGCTGTCACACGCTCCTGGCGACGAGCCTTCACGCTGGTCACCACAAACGTCACGATAAACACCATCGCGAACAGGACCACAATGGTCGGCGCAGGCGCGCTGTCGAGATAAAACGAGGCATAAACACCGCTTACCGACACGAGGGCTGAAACGGCTACCGCGACCAGCAGCGCCATGTGGAAGCGTCGGGTGATCAGCACCGCCACAGCGCCGGGGGCAATCAGCAGCGAAATCGACAGAATAATCCCCACCGCCTTCAGCGTCGCCACGATGGTCAGCGAAACCATGCACAGCAAGCCGTAGTGCAGCCAGCGGGTGCGCAGCCCGCTCGCCTGCGCCTGCTGGTAATCAAAGCAGAACAGCAGAAAATCGCGCCACTTCAGGCCAATCACCAGCGCGATCAGCCCCGCCACGATCCCGCTTTGCAGAATGTCCATCCCGTTAATGCCCAGCATATCGCCGAACAGAATGTGGTCGAGATGCACCTCGGGTTTGACGGCGATATAGAGGATCAGGCCCGCGCCGAACATGCCGGAAAAGACGATCCCCATGACCGTATCCTGTTTGATGCGACTGTTATCCTTCAGATATCCGGTGGCGACCGCGCAGAAAAGACCGGCCACGAACGCGCCCAGCGCCAGCGGCAGGCCCATCATCCAGGCCAGCACGACGCCGGGAAACACCGCGTGGCTCATGGCGTCGCCCATCAGCGCCCAGCCTTTCAGCACCAGAAAAACCGACAGCAGCGCGCAGGGCACGGCCACCAGGAGTGAAATCAGCAGCGCGTTGTTCATAAACGCAAACTGGAAGGGTTCGAGAAGCAGCGTCAACATGGGTGTGCCTCCCGCGCCCGACGGCGGCTGGCAAGCAGTCCGTGCTTCGGCGCAAAGACGAACGCCATCAGGAACAGCAGCGTCTGGGCGACCACGATAATGCCGCCGGTGGCACCGTCCAGGTAATAGCTGGCCCACGCGCCGAGGAAGCTGGTGATGCTGCCAATGGCGACCGCAATCATCAGCAGGCGCGGGAAGCGGTCGGTCAGCAGCCACGCGGTCGCGCCGGGCGTGACCACCAGACAGATCACCAGAAATGCGCCGACGGTTTGCAGCGCCGCCACGGTAGAAACCGCCAGCAGCGTGAAGAAGAGAATTTTCAGGCGTTCAGGACGCAGGCCGATGGCGCGGGCGTGGTTCTCATCAAAAAAGGTCACCATCAGATCTTTCCATTTGAACAGCAGGATAACTATCGACACCACGCCGATAATCGCCAGCTGGACGATATCTTCCGGGGCGATAGCCAGAATATTGCCGAGGACGATGGTCTGAATGTTCACCGAGGTCGGGTTGAGCGAGACCATAAACAGCCCCAGCCCGAAAAAGGAGGAGAAGATCAGCCCGATGATGGCATCCTCCTTCAGGCGGCTGCGCTGGTTGAGAAACAGCATGCTGCCCGCAGCCAGCCCGCCCGACAGGAACGCCCCCAGCGAGAACGGCAGCCCGAGCATGTAGGCTCCCGCCACGCCGGGCACGATGGAGTGCGACAGCGCATCGCCGATCAGCGACCAGCCTTTAAGCATCAGATAGCAGGAGAGAAACGCGCACAGCCCGCCCACCATCGCCGAGACCCACATCGCGTTGAGCATGTACTCGTAGCCGAAGGGTTCGAGAAGCACGTTCATTTGGCCTCCTGACGGTGCGTGACAAAGGGGCGTTCGTCGTCGGTAATAATGCGATCTTCCGAGCCGCTGAGCACCACGTGGCGCAGCACGCCGCTGAAGGCGCGCTCAAGATTCTCGGCGGTAAAGGTGATATCCGTCGGGCCGCTCGCCAGCACGGTGCCTTTGACCATCACCGTGTAATCGCAGAATTCCGTGACCGAGCCCAGGTTATGGGTCGAGACCAGCATCGTTTTACCCTCGTCGCGCAGCTCCCGCAGCAGGCTGATGATCCTGGCTTCGGTTTTGACGTCCACGCCGGTAAACGGCTCGTCGAGCAGAATCACCTCGCCCTGCTGGGCAATCGCCCGCGCCAGAAACACGCGCTTCTTCTGCCCGCCGGACAGCTCGCCAATCTGCCGATGGCGCAGCTCGAGCATATCTACACGCTTCAGGGCGTCGGTGACGATCTGCTTATCGCATTCTTTGGGACGACGCAGAAACCCCATATGCCCGTAGCGGCCCATCATCACCACGTCCTCGACGAGCACCGGAAACGACCAGTCGACCTCTTCCGACTGCGGCACGTAGGCGACCAGGTTCTGACGCAGCGCCCGGTGAGGCGGCAGCCCCAGAATGGAGATAGTGCCGCTCGCCGCCCGCACAAAGCCCATCACCGCCTTGAACAGCGTGGATTTGCCGGAACCGTTCACGCCAACCAGGGCGGCAATCGATCCGCCCGGCACGCTGAACGATGCGTCGCGCAGCGCCGTGTGGCCGTTGCGGTAGGTCACGGTCACGTCGGTTACAACAATCCCCTTCTGCATGGTTACTCCTTCATGCCGTCACGGATGCCCTGCACCAGCGTGCGGGTGGTGACGTTCAGCAGATCGATATAGGTCGGCACCGGGCCGTTTTCCGCGCTCAGAGAGTCGACGTACAGCACGCCGCCATAGTGGGCGCCGGTTTCACGCGCCACCTGACGGGCGGGCTTATCTGAGACCGTGCTTTCGCTAAACACCGCCGGAATGTGATGTTTTTTCACCAGATCGATAACCTTGCGCACCTGCTGGGGCGTGCCCTGCTGATCGGCGTTGATCGGCCACAGGTAAAGCTCTTTCATCCCCAGATCCCGCGCCAGATAGGAGAAGGCACCTTCGCTGGTCACCATCCAGCGTTTGTCTTCCGGTATCTCCGCGACCTGCTTGCGCAGCGGTTCGAGAGTGGCGGTGATCTTCTGCTTGTAGGCTTCCGCATTGCGCTGATAGGTCTGTGCGTTGGCCGGATCGTACTTCACCAGCGCGTCGCGGATGTTATCGACGTAAATCAGGGCGTTGTCCTGCGACATCCACGCGTGCGGATTGGGCTTGCCGTTATAGGGCCCTTCGCTGATGCCCATCGGGGTGATGCCTTTGGTGACAATCACCTCCGGCACGCCGTTCAGATGCTGATAAAAGCGCTGGAACCACAGCTCCAGATTCATGCCGTTCGCGAGGATCAGCTGTGCCTTCTGCGCGCGTTTGATATCGCCCGGGGTGGGCTGGTATTCGTGAATTTCCGCGCCCGGTTTGGTGATGGAGGTGACCTCAGCGGCATCCCCCGCCACGTTTTTCACCATATCAGCAATAACGGTAAAAGTGGTGATGACCTGGAACTTTTCAGCCGCCAGCGCGCCGGTAGTAGTCGCGGTCATGAGCAGCGCGCCGAGCAACAAACGCTTCAATCCTTGCCGTGGATGCATCGCAGAAGTCTCCTGAGGTGATTAAATTCAAAGCAAAATTAGCCTGTGCTATAAGGTATAGCACAGGCTATGTTTAAATGAAAATAATTATCATTAAAGTTATGTCAACCTGGACTGTCAGGCGGAATTTTTAGGAAATGTGCTTTCTTTTTTCTCTCACGGTCAGGAGTATTATTTACGGCCAATACCCATATTAACAAAAGGGAATTGACATGCCGGTTAATGAAAGAATTCACCCCACTTCGGGAACCCCGATTAATCCGGGCGGGATCCGACAGCTCACAATTGGTGAAATCGCCCTTGCGAAGACGCTTTACGGTTACAGCATCCGTTATCATCTGGTGTGGGTACACAGGGAAAGCTATCTTCCTTTTAATCTGCAACCCGTTGATGTGGCGATGAGTCCCAACGGGGAGATGTGGTACAGAGAGGAAACGTATTCGCCGGATTTTTCGCTAGAGGATGACATTGTTAAAAAACATCGATTCATGCATGAGATGATGCATGTCTGGCAAACTCAAAAAGGGATGTTTGTCAGAACAAGAGGATTATTTTCCGGTATTGCTGACTATACTTATAGCTTAGATAAAGTAGATTTATTGCATTATGGGTTAGAGCAGCAAGCGTCAATTGTAAGCGATTACTGGTTATTGAAATACTTTGGTTTGGAGAGGAATGAAGAATTATTACAATGCAGAGACTTAAAACTTAGGGAAAGCTTGTATTTCCTTCTGCAAAAATACAAAAATGTCTTAAAGGGATTTCCAGGATGAAAAACATATTTGTCATCTTTATCCTCTGCATTTTAATCACTGGATGCCCGGGAGGTAATCGCGCCCCCAAAAATAGATTTACATTTATTAATGGTAACCGCCTATGTTTTAGCATAGATAAAAATGACGTCCTGAACTTTTACACTATTTATTCAAGTAAAGATCATAAAATCACTATCGTAACAGGGTCGGGATATAATAATTTAGACATCTCCTACCCGGATACATGTTTAAATATAAAATGGGAAAATGGTCGTACTTACGTTATTCATTACGGATTAAACAATAAAAAATATGTACACCAATTCGATGTTGATAATAACGGAAAACAAATCAACTTAGGAGAATTATAATGTCATTACCCGCTTACTTATTTCTCTTCGATGAGAACGGAATGCAGGTTCAGGGCGACTGTATGATGCCAGGCCGGGAAGGTGCTATTGAAATCATGAACAGCAGTTATGGCATTAAGCAGGCAGTGGACAGTCATACCGGAAATATGACCGGAACACGGCAGCATAGTCCGGTTACCGTGCATAAGCAATTGGATAAAGTGAGCCCTTATCTTGCCGTTGCCGCCTGCGAGGGCAGACGGCTGCAAAAAGCCATTATCAAATATTATGAAATTGTTGAAGCGGGAGCAGAAAGAGAGATCTACACCATTACGCTTGATAGCGTGGTGATCTCATCTCTGGATTTCACGCATGTTTATTACCCGGGCAGCTCAGCCCCGAATATGCATGAAGTTGTTGGGCTTCGATTCCGGGGCATTCAGTGGAATTATGTGAAAGGTAATATTCTTTATGGCGATGCATGGATGAAACCCGCTCAGAAAGAGAAGAGTAACGCATAATTTACCTGGCTCATAAAGATCAATGTATGCTGCTGCTCAGAAACGGCGATCCTGGTATTCCCTGGATCGCCTGGTTAATCTTAAGCGCTACCCTTTTCCACTTTCGTTCACGGGCAAATCCCCCGTATCAATTAACGCTCCCGGAAACGTCTCCAGCCACTTCATCATCTTCAGTTTGTTGGTATACGTTGCACTGACGCCTTCCAGACAGCCCCACAGCTCACGGGAATTTTGCGGCGTAATCACAATACAATCCGGCATCACGCGGATCTTCACTGCTATTCCTGCTTTAAACCCTGCGCGGGTTAACCACGCGCCGGTTAACGGCAGATAGTTGCGCTCCATTCGAGTATAAAGTTCCACACAGGCGTAATCCGCCTCTCCTCTTTCATGAAGATACGCAGAGTGAACCGGCTCGTCATGCAACGCCCGGATGCGTTTTTTGCGTAGCTTCTCGCGATTTTCTTGCTGAATCTCTAGATCTGCATTTTCTGTTTGGGCAATAGCCCGCTCTGGCATAGAATTCTTCGCAGCCATAATCAACTCCCTTTTAGTTGTTTGTGGTTAGCGGTATGAAGGTGGTCGCACACCTTTGTACCGCGATTCCTTTTCTTACCTTTTTACCTATTCTTTCAAGATCTCAGTGCTGGCTTAACTGCCGCTATTATACTGCCATGGATAAATGTACAGGGGTCGAATATTAGGGAAATGCGAGGCGGCTCGAGTAAATAAAGAAAAATAAAATGGTGAATATAAAGAAAGGAAATATTGCCCTTCAGATCCAATGCTCATTAAACGCCTGATGGCGCTTCGCTTATCAGGCCTACGATAAACCGGTTTTGTAGGCCGGGTAAGGCATCGCCGCCACCCGGCATGAGGGCAGCGGCGCTGCCTTTGTAGGTTCTTCAGATCAAGCCTCAAACATCCGGAAACATCACGCTATTCCCCGGCGCTTCCCTGTGCAGATGGATAAAGTTCAGGTGCCGTTCATACTGGTCCAGAATGTCCGTGATCACCTGCTCCTTGCTGTAATCCATCAAATCATTCCCCTGGCTGCCTTCCAGCAGGAAGGTCTCCAGCCGGTAGTAGGTCGACTTCCCGCTGCGCGCCCGGTAGGTGAACCCGGGCACCGAATACTGCTGCGGCCAGATCTGATAGACAAAGTTCTGCTCGTCGCCCATGTGCACCAGCAGATCCAGGTGCCCCAGGGTTTCGCCCTCCTCCGGCGGCAGGTTTTTCAGCTCCACGTAGGCGCCACGCAGCTTCAGCTCCTGGGCCAC
Organism: Enterobacter sp. BWH64; assembly: GCF_001037645.1. Lineage (NCBI taxonomy): Bacteria > Pseudomonadati > Pseudomonadota > Gammaproteobacteria > Enterobacterales > Enterobacteriaceae > Enterobacter > Enterobacter sp. BWH64. The sequence goes on along the minus strand of NZ_KQ089922.1, from coordinate 1,723,234 downwards.
CTCTTCCATGGCCGGGAAGCAGACCGTCTCCATCATCTGTTTGGTGTAGCGCGTGCCGGGGTAGTTCATCAGGCGCGAGAGACGTTTTTTCCAGCTCAGCCTGTCCTGCGCGCCCAGCGGACGCGGGGCGGTGTCGCGGCTGGCGCTGACGCGGCGGTAGTCTTCCACCTTAAGCGATTTATACAGCCCGGCCATCACGAAGAAGATCACGAAGCTGAACGGCAGGCCCATGATCACCGTGGTGTTCTGCAACGCCGAAATGCCGTTGGTCATCAGCATGCCGAGCGTCAGCAGGCCGATGGCGACGGACCAGAAGATGCGCAGCCAGTTCGGCGCGTCGCTGTTAATGTCCTTGAGCTTCGAGGTGAAGTTCCCCAGCACCAGCGCGCCGGAGTCCGCCGAGGTGACGTAGAACAGCAGGCCGGTAATGGTCGCTACCGACGCGCTAAAGGTAAACGCCGGATACTGCGCCAGCAGGCTGTAGAAGCCGCGCTCCGGGTGCGCCATCGCTTCCTGGGCAAAAGTCGCATTGCCGTGGATGATCTCGTGCAGCGCGCTGTTGCCGAAAATCGACAGCCACAGCAGGGTAAAGGTGAACGGGATGATCAGCGTGCCCATCACGAACTGACGGATGGTGCGCCCACGCGAAATACGCGCCAGGAACAGGCCGACAAACGGCGACCACGCCACCCACCACGCCCAGAAGAACAGCGTCCAGTTGTTCATCCACTCTGTCGGACGGTCAAAGGCGAAGCTGTTCAGCGTCATGCCCATAAAGCGATTTACGTAATCACCTACGTTCAGCACTAACGCATTCAGCAGGAACGAGGTGTCGCCCATAAACAGCACGAACAGGATCAGCCCCAGCGCCAGCGCGACGTTCAGCTCGGAGAGCACGCGAATCCCTTTATCCACGCCGGAGGTCACCGAGATGGTGGCGATAATCACCGACAGCGCAATCAGCGCCGCCTTCGCCGCCATCGAATCCGGGATGTCAAACAGCACGCTCAGCCCGTAGTTAAGCTGCACTACGCCAATTCCGAGCGTTGTCGCGATACCAAAGATGGTGCCGATCACCGCCGCGATGTCTACCGTGTGCCCAATAGGGCCGTTGATCTTTTTGCCGAAAATCGGGTACAGCGCGGAGCGGATGGTAAGGGGCAAATTATAACGATAGCTAAAGTATCCGAGCGCCATGCCCATCAGGGCATACATCGACCAGCCCGTCAGGCCGTAGTGGAAGAGCGTCCAGACCATCGCCTGGCGCGCGGCCTCCATCGTCTGCCCTGCCCCTTCCGGCGGCTGCATATACTGCGTGACCGGTTCCGCCACGGAGAAGAACATCAGGTCGATGCCGATGCCCGCGGCAAACAGCATCGCGGCCCAGCTCAGCAGGCTGAACTCGGGCTTGGACTGCTCTGGCCCGAGCTTCACCGACCCAAAGCGCGAACAGGCAATGCAGACCACGAAGACAATATAGAGCGTCGCCGCCAGCAGATAGTACCAGCCGAAGGTCTTCGACACCCAGTTCAGGGTGCGCCCAATCCACTCGGCAGAAAAATCACGAAAGAAAATGGTCGTCAGGGAAAACAACAAAATCAGCCCGGCGGACGTATAAAAAACGACCGGGTTGATTTTGTCTTTTTCTCTGTCCTGTGAAAGGTCTGTCATCCAGTATCCCCACTGTTTTTGTAACTATTAAAATCCAAATCCGCAACAATTAAGACACATTTTATATTGAACGTCCAATCAAAAACCGCTTTAATAGTTAACCAACGCTGATGAATGGAGTGGCAAAAATGCCCAAAGTGGGGATGCAGCCGATCCGGCGCAGGCAGCTAATCGATGCCACGCTGGAAGCAATTAATGAAGTGGGAATGCATGACGCAACCATCGCGCAAATCGCCCGTCGGGCGGGCGTATCCACGGGGATCATCAGCCACTATTTCAAAGATAAAAACGGTCTGCTGGAAGCGACCATGCGTGACATCACCGGTCAGCTGCGCGACGCGGTATTAAGCCGTTTACGCGCCCTGCCGGACGGCAGCGCAGAGCAGCGATTGCAGGCGATTGTCGGCGGCAATTTTGATGAAACCCAGATTAGCGGCGCGGCGATGAAGGCCTGGCTGGCCTTCTGGGCCAGCAGCATGCATCAGCCGATGCTCTACCGTTTGCAGCAGGTCAGCAGCCGCCGATTGCTCTCAAACCTGGTGTACGAGTTCCGCCGCGAGCTGCCGCGTGAACAGGCTGAAGAGGCGGGCTACGGGCTTGCCGCACTGATTGACGGGCTATGGCTGCGCGCTGCGCTCAGCGGCAAACCGCTGGATAAAACCCTGGCCCAGTCGCTTACCAGCCACTTTATCAGCCAGCATTTACCGACCGATTAACCGAGGAGAATTTATGTCCCGAATGGCAGAACAGCAGCTTTATATCAATGGTGGTTATACATCGGCCACCAGCGGTCGTACCTTCGAGACCATCAACCCGGCGAACGGTGAAGTTCTGGCGACCGTGCAGGCGGCCGGGCGCGAAGACGTCGACCGCGCCGTGGAAAGCGCACAGCGCGGGCAAAAAATATGGGCGGCGATGACCGCCATGGAGCGCTCGCGCATCTTGCGCCGCGCCGTCGATATCCTGCGCGAGCGCAACGACGAGCTGGCAACGCTGGAAACCCTCGACACCGGTAAAGCGTTTTCTGAAACCTCAACCGTCGACATCGTCACCGGCGCGGATGTGCTGGAGTACTACGCGGGGCTGATCCCGGCGCTGGAAGGCAGCCAGATCCCGCTGCGCGACACCTCGTTCGTCTACACCCGCCGCGAGCCGCTGGGCGTGGTGGCGGGCATCGGCGCGTGGAACTACCCGATCCAGATCGCCCTGTGGAAATCGGCCCCGGCGCTGGCGGCGGGCAACGCGATGATCTTCAAGCCGAGCGAAGTGACGCCGCTTACCGCCCTGAAACTGGCGGAGATCTACACCGAAGCAGGCGTGCCGGACGGCGTGTTTAACGTCCTGCCGGGCGTGGGCGCAGAGACCGGCCAGTTCCTGACCGAGCATCCGGGCATCGCCAAAGTCTCCTTCACCGGTGGCGTGGCCAGCGGCAAAAAGGTGATGGCGAACTCGGCGGCCTCGTCCCTGAAAGAGGTGACGATGGAGCTGGGCGGTAAATCTCCGCTGATAGTGTTTGACGACGCGGATCTGGATCTCGCGGCAGATATCGCCATGATGGCGAACTTCTTCAGCTCCGGTCAGGTGTGCACCAACGGCACCCGCGTGTTCGTGCCCGCGAAGGTCAAAGCCGCGTTTGAGCAAAAAATCGTTGAGCGCGTGGGCCGCATCCGCGCGGGCGACCTGTTCGATGAAAACACCAACTTTGGCCCGATGGTCAGCTTCCCGCACCGCGACAGCGTGCTGCGCTACATCGCCAAAGGCAAAGAGGAAGGCGCGCGCGTGCTGTGCGGCGGCGACGTGCTGAAGGGTGACGGCTTTGACAACGGCGCGTGGGTGGCCCCGACCGTGTTCACCGACTGCACCGACGAAATGACCATCGTGCGCGAAGAGATCTTCGGCCCGGTGATGTCCATTCTTACCTATGACACTGACGAAGAGGCCATTCGCCGCGCTAATGATACCGACTACGGTCTGGCGGCGGGCATCGTCACTGCCGATCTGAACCGCGCCCACGGCGCTATTCATCAGCTCGAAGCGGGCATCTGCTGGATCAACACCTGGGGTGAATCCGCCGCAGAGATGCCGGTCGGCGGCTACAAACACTCCGGCATTGGCCGTGAGAACGGCGTCATGACGCTTCAGAGTTACACCCAGGTGAAGTCCATCCAGGTTGAGATGGGTAAATTCCAGTCCATATTTTAACCGGGAGGTTTATTTGCAATTTGACTACATCATTATCGGAGCCGGCTCTGCCGGCAACGTACTGGCAACACGACTGACTGAAGATCCGAACACCACCGTCCTGCTGCTTGAGGCGGGCGGGCCGGACTATCGCTTTGACTTCCGCACCCAGATGCCTGCCGCGCTGGCCTTCCCGTTGCAGGGCAAGCGCTACAACTGGGCGTATGAAACCGAGCCTGAGCCTTTCATGAACAATCGCCGCATGGAATGCGGACGAGGTAAAGGGCTGGGCGGCTCGTCGCTGATCAACGGCATGTGCTACGTGCGCGGCAACGCAATGGATCTGGATAACTGGGCGAAAGAACCGGGTCTGGAGCACTGGAGCTACCTCAACTGCCTGCCCTATTACCGCAAGGCAGAGACCCGCGACGTGGGGCCGAACGACTACCACGGCGGCGACGGTCCGGTGAGCGTCACCACCTCTAAGCCGGGCGTGAACCCGCTGTTTGAAGCGATGGTAGAGGCGGGCGTGCAGGCGGGCTACCCGCGCACCGACGACCTTAACGGCTATCAGCAGGAAGGCTTTGGCCCGATGGACCGTACGGTCACGCCGCAGGGCCGACGCGCCAGCACCGCGCGCGGCTATCTGGACCAGGCCAAACCGCGCCCGAATCTGACCATCCGCACCCACGCCATGACCGATCACATTATCTTTGACGGCAAGCGCGCGGTGGGCGTCGAGTGGCTGGAAGGCGAAAGCACCATTCCGTCAAAAGCGACGGCGAAGAAAGAGGTGCTGCTGTGCGCGGGCGCCATCGCGTCTCCGCAGATCCTCCAGCGCTCCGGCGTGGGCAACGCTGAACTGCTGAAGCAGTTTGATATCCCGCTGGTACATGATTTACCCGGGGTGGGTGAAAACTTGCAGGATCACCTGGAGATGTACCTTCAGTATGAATGTAAGGAGCCGGTCTCCCTCTACCCTGCCCTGCAATGGTGGAACCAGCCGAAGATTGGCGCGGAGTGGCTGTTTGGCGGCACAGGCGTGGGCGCTAGCAACCACTTCGAAGCGGGCGGGTTTATCCGCAGCCGCGAGGAGTTCGAGTGGCCGAACATTCAGTATCACTTCCTGCCGGTGGCGATTAACTACAACGGCTCGAACGCGGTGAAAGAACATGGCTTCCAGTGCCACGTTGGCTCCATGCGCTCGCCGAGCCGCGGCCACGTGCGCATCAAGTCGCGCGATCCGCACCAGCATCCGGCGATCCTGTTCAACTACATGTCCCACGAGCAGGACTGGCAGGAGTTCCGCGACGCGATCCGCATCACCCGCGAGATCATGCACCAGCCTGCGCTGGACAAGTATCGCGGTCGTGAAATCAGCCCGGGCGTCGAATGCCAGACCGACGAACAGCTGGACGAGTTCGTGCGCAACCACGCCGAAACCGCCTTCCACCCGTGCGGCACCTGCAAAATGGGCTACGACGAAATGGCGGTGGTTGACGGCGAAGGCCGGGTTCACGGGCTGGAAGGGTTACGCGTAGTGGATGCGTCGATTATGCCGCAGATTATCACCGGCAACCTGAACGCCACCACCATCATGATTGGTGAAAAGATTGCCGACGCCATTCGCGGGCGCGAGCCGCTGGCGAAGAGCACGGCGGCGTATTATGTGGCGGATGGGGCGCCGGTTCGCCGCTGAGTGCGAACTTCTCCCCTCACCCCGGCCCTCTCCCAAAGGGAGAGGGTGTCATCGTCCCCTCTCCCTCTGGGAGAGGGTTAGGGTGAGGGGAAATTATTGCCGAAATGCTTCAAGCCGCTTAACCTGCCGTCCTTCCCCGTCAAAATTCTCCGCCGCCAGCCAGGCGCGCAGCTCTGCATCGCGCTGCGGCCATTCGCCGTCAATAATCGAAAGCATATCGCTGTCGCGGTTGCGTCCTTTACGCACCAGCTTCTGGCGCAGGCGCCCTTCCCAGACAAACCCCAGCCGCTCCGCCGCGTTGCGTGAGGCGATGTTCATCGAATCGCACTTCCACTCCAGCCGGCGATATTGATGCTCAAAGGCATTTTTCAGCAGCAGCCACACCGCTTCGGTACCCACGCGGGTGCCCTTCATTCTGCGCGACCAGGTGACGTGGCCGATCTCAACCGAGCCCTGAAAGCGTTCTATCGCCATATAGCTGACCAGCCCTACCGCCTTTTCGGTGCGCAGATCGATAACGGCAAAGGGCACCAGGTCGTCATCCAGCACCTTTCCCAGCACCCAGTGCGCAGTGGCCTCAACGCTCCCAGGCTGGGTGCTGGCAAGCCACGTCCAGTCGCTGTCGTCACCCAGCGCATAGGCTTCAAACAAATCAGCTGAATGGCGGTCGGCATCCAGCGGCTCCAGGCGGCAATACTGCCCGGTGAGCAGGGTACGGGTTAACGCGCGGGCGCATTTCCAGTCCGGGACAATATCGTTAACGGTTTGACCATGTTGATTGATTTCGGGCACGGCGGTGACTCCCTGAAAGGTAAAGAGTTTGTTATAGCAGGTTAAAAAGCGAACGAAAAGAGAGGTGACTCATAACCAGACCGAATGCGTTATTCCCGGAGGGCATAAGCAAAGCAGAATTTCGACTTTGAGGAAATCCTCAGCCAGCCTACCGTAACGGTGCATAAAACAATCACAATATATTTTCTTCAGGGATCGCTATGAATAAAAAACTGCTGCCGTTACTGGTGCTGGCTGCGCTCTCAAGCGCTGCTCACGCCGCTACCCCGCCCAACACGCTGGTTGTCGCCCAGGGTCTGGATGATATCGTGAGCCTTGACCCGGCCGAAGCCAACGAACTTTCCAGCATCCAGACCGTACCGAGTTTGTATCAGCGTCTGGTACAGCCGGACCGCGATAACCCGGAAAAAATCACCCCGGTTCTGGCCGAAAGCTGGGAAGCGGACGCGGCAGCAAAAACCCTGACCATCAAACTTAAGCCCGATGCAAAATTTGCCTCCGGGAACCCGCTGCGCCCGGAAGATGTGATCTTCTCATATACCCGCGCCGTGACGCTGAACAAATCCCCGGCGTTTATCCTCAACGTACTGGGCTGGGACGCCAGCAACATCGCCAGCCAGCTGAAGAAAGTGGACGACCATACCCTCACGCTTCGCTGGACGGCGGACGTCAGCCCGTCGGTAGCGCTGAATATACTCTCCACGCCGATTGCCTCCATCGTCGATGAAAAGCAGGTTGCGGCGAACGTGAAGGATAACGACTTCGGCAACGCGTGGTTAAAAATGCACTCTGCGGGCAGCGGCGCGTTCAAAATGCGCGTTTACCAGCCGCATCAGGCCATCGTGCTGGAAGCCAACGAATCCGCGCCCGGCGGCGCGCCGAAGCTTAAAAGCATCATCATTAAAAACGTCCCCGATCCCGCTTCCCGCCGCCTGCTGATCCAGCAGGGTGATGCGGACGTGGCGCGCGATCTGGGTGCAGACCAGATAAGCGCCCTCAGCGGCAAGCCGGGCGTGAAGGTACTAAGCATTCCTTCTGCCGAGCAAAACTATCTGGTGTTTAACACCGGCAACAGCGCTAACCCGCTGCTGAATAATCCTGCGTTCTGGGAGGCCTCGCGCTGGCTGGTGGATTATGAAGGCATCACCAAGGACCTGCTGAAAGGCCAGTATTTTGTTCATCAGAGCTTCCTGCCGGTCGGCCTGCCGGGCGCGCTGGAGGACAATCCGTTCACGTTTGACCCGGCAAAAGCAAAAGCGATCCTCGCCAGGGCGGGCATCAAAGACGCGCATTTCACGCTGGACGTAGAGAATAAACCGCCGTTCATCACCATCGCGCAATCCATGCAGGCGAGCTTCGCTCAGGGCGGCGTGAAGGTGGATCTGCTGCCCGCGGCGGGTAGCCAGGTGTACGCCCGCGTGCGTGCGAAACAGCATCAGGCGGCCATACGTCTGTGGATCCCGGACTACTTCGATGCACACTCCAACGCCAGCGCCTTCGCATGGAATGACGGGAAATCCAGCACCGTGGCCGGGCTTAACGGCTGGAAAATTCCGGAGCTGAACAACGCTACGCTGGCGGCGGTTGCCGAGCCGGATCCGGCAAAACGTCTGGATCTGTATAAGAAGATGCAGGAACAGTTACAGCATAACTCGCCGTATGTGTTCGTTGACCAGGGCAAAACCCAGATCGTGGTGCGCGATAACGTGAAGGGGTATCAGCAGGGGCTGAACGCGGATATGGTCTGGTACGATCGCGTTACGAAGTAGCCCTTGTTGCCGGGTGGCGCTGCGCTTACCCGGCCTACGTTCCTGGTTTTTGCAGGCCGGGTAAGGCGAAGCCGCCACCCGGCATAAAGAGATTTCCCATGCCACATCTTTCCACCCGCGTGCTTCAGGGTCTGCTGACTCTCCTGCTCACGCTGTTCGGGCTACTGCTGGTCACGTTTGCGCTCTCTGCCTTTTCCCCGGTCGATCGCGTATTGCAGATCGTCGGCGATCACGCCAGCCAGTCCACTTACGATCAGGTTCGCCACCAGCTTGGGCTGGATCGGCCCCTGCCGGTGCAGTTCTGGCACTACCTGCAAAACCTCGCTAACGGGGATTTAGGCACCGCCAGCGCTACCGGTCAGCCGGTATTGCAGGACCTGCTGCACGCCTTTCCCGCCACGCTGGAACTGGCAACGCTGGCGCTAATTATCGGCACGGTACTCGGCGTGATTGCGGGTGTACTGTGCGCCCGCTACGCCGGTTCGCCACTGGACTTAGCGATCAGAACGCTCACCCTGCTCGGCAATTCGGTGCCGATATTCTGGCTCGGACTGCTGATGCTGGCTCTGTTCTACGCGAAACTACAGTGGAGCGCTGGCCCCGGCAGGCTGGACGACATCTGGCAATTCACCGTTGAGCCACGAACCGGATTTGCGCTGGTTGATACCTGGCTTTCCGGCGACCGCGAGGCGTTCCGCAACGCCATCAGCCACCTGGTGCTGCCGGTACTGCTGCTGGCCTACTACTCGCTGGCAAGTATCACCCGACTGACGCGCTCCGCCTGTCTGAGCGAGATGAACAAAGAGTACATATTGCTCGCCCGCGCCAAGGGCGCTGGAGAGATGACCATCCTGCTGCGTCACGTGCTGCCGAACATTCGCAGCACCCTGCTGACGGTGATTGCCCTGGCCTACACCAGCATGCTGGAGGGCGCGGTATTAACCGAAACCGTCTTCTCGTGGCCGGGCATCGGGCGCTACCTCACCACGGCCCTGTTCGCCGGTGACACCACCGCCGTGATGGGCGGCACGCTGCTGATTGGCGTCTGCTTTGTTCTGATCAATAACCTTACCGACCTGCTTGTGCGGGCGACCGATCCCAGGGTGCGCTAATGCCGTTTTATCTCTTCTTACGCCGCCTGCGCCGCTCTCCTGCCGCGTTTTGCGGGCTGATCGCCATCGCGCTGCTGGTGCTTATTGCCCTGTTCGCGCCGTGGCTTGCGCCGCATGACCCCAACTGGCAGGACGCCGCCGCGCGTCTGCAACCGCCCAACGCGCAGCACTGGCTGGGTACCGACAGCTATGGGCGGGATCTGCTCTCCCGATTAATCTACGGCACCCGTCCGGCACTGGGGCTGGTGGCCTTAGTCACCGTTATTACCCTCCCCGCCGGTCTGCTGGTGGGGATTTTGTCAGGCTACTACGGCGGCTGGATGGAGCGCATCCTGATGCGCTTTACCGACGTGGTGATGTCGATGCCGCGCCTGATCCTCGCCTTCGCGTTTGTCGCGATGCTCGGCCCCGGTCTGGTGAACGGCGCGCTGGCGCTGGCCTTAACGACCTGGCCTGCCTATGCGCGCCAGGCGCGCAGTGAAATCCAGCGTCTGCGCCACAGCGATTATCTGGCCGCCGCGGAGATGATGGGCATTCGCGGCCCGCGCCTGCTGGTCGGCCATATTCTGCCCCTGTGCCTGCCCTCCGCGATTGTACGGCTGGCGCTGGATCTGGCCGGGATCATTCTGGCCGCCGCCGGGCTGGGCTTCCTTGGCCTGGGCGCACGTCCACCGATGGCGGAATGGGGCGCGATGATAGCCGACGGCATGCAGGTCATTTTTGACCAGTGGTGGATTGCCGCCATTCCAGGCGGGGCGATTCTGTTTGCCAGCCTGGCCTTTAACCTGCTGGGCGATGGCCTGCGCGACGTACTGGAGCCACAGCATGACTGAACACCGCGTCATCGTCGATGCGCTAAATATCGACTACCCCGCCGCGCGCGTGGTCAACAACCTGAGCTTTACGTTAGGCAACGAGCGGCTGGCGCTGGTGGGAGAATCCGGCTCCGGCAAGTCCATGTCTGCCCGCGCCCTGCTGGGGCTGGTGCGCAAGCCCGGCATCGTGAGCGCTAAGCGGCTTAACGTGCTTGGCAACGACCTGCTGACCCTGAACAGCCGCCGCTGGCAGGCGCTGCGCGGCAACGGCATTGCGATGGTTCTACAGGACCCGCGCTACGCGCTAAACCCGGTGAAAACCGTCGCCGCCCAGCTTGATGAAGCGCTGACCCTCCATCAGCGCCTGCCCCGCGCCGAACGCCTGGCGCGCATTCACGATATCATCCGCGCCGTGGGGCTGAACGAGCACGTGCTCCAGCGCTATCCCGGCGAACTCTCCGGCGGCATGGGCCAGCGCGTGATGATCGCCATTGCGCTCATCAACAACCCGCAGGTGCTGATCGCCGACGAACCGACTTCCGCGCTGGACGCACGCCTGCGCAACCAGATCCTGGAGCTGCTGGTACAGCAGTGCGAGGCGCGGCAGATGGCGATGCTGTTAATCAGCCACGATTTGCCGCTCGTCGCGGAACACTGTGACCGCGTGCTGGTGATGTATCAGGGTGAGAAAGTTGATGAAATGGCGGCGAGCCAGTTGCCGCAGGCAACCCATCCCTACACGCGCACGCTCTGGACCTGCCGCCCGAACGCCGGGACGTTTGGCCAGATGCTGCCGACGCTCGACCGTTCGCAACCGTGGAAGGAGGCCGACAATGGCACTCGTTGAGGTTAACCAGCTCCGGGTGAGTTTTGGTGAAAAAACGGCGGTTTCCGCCGCCAGTTTTGCGATCGAAAAAGGCGAAACCTTCAGCCTGATCGGTGAATCCGGCTGCGGCAAATCGACTCTTCTGCGCGTGCTGGCGGGGCTGCTGCGCGAGTGGCATGGCCACATTTCCGTCCTCGGGGAAAATTTACTGCCAGGACGACGTTTTGAAGGCGCGCTTCGCCGTAACGTGCAGATGGTGTTCCAGGATCCGTGGGCGTCTTTGCACCCGAACCACACCATTGCCCGCACCCTGTCGGAGCCGTTAAACATCCACGGCGAAACCCAGGTTGCCGAAAAGGTGGCGGATGCGCTGCAACAGGTGGGTCTGGCTGCCGACGCCGGCAGGCGTTACCCGCATCAGCTTTCCGGCGGACAGCGTCAGCGCGTGGCCATCGCCCGCGCGCTGCTGCTGCGCCCGCAGCTTCTGCTGCTGGATGAACCGACCTCGGCGCTGGACATGTCGGTACAGGCGGAGATCCTGAACCTGCTCAACCGCCTGAAGGCGCAGCACGGCATGACCTACCTGCTGGTGAGCCACGATGCGGACGTGATTGCGCATATGTCCGACCGGGCGGCATTTATGGCGCACGGGGAGATCCAGCGGGTATTTGACCGTGAAGCAATGTTGCGGGGGGAGCACAGGATGGGGTAAACCGTGCGGCGGCGAGTGCCGCACGCATTTCGTAGGCCGGGTAAGGCGTAGCCGCCACCCGGCAAAACGTTACTTCAGCAGCTTCACCGTGGCATCAATGTCGATCTCATCTTCAGTGAAGATCATCGTCGTGTTCTGGAAGGTGGTGATCGCCAGCTTCTTCACCGTGCGCATTTCGCCCGGCTTTTTCTCGGTTTTTGGTTTGATGCTGTTCATCAGCAGCCCCACCGACAGCACCGCATTCTCTTTGTCGATTTTGGTCTCAACGGGCTCTTCCTCGCTGAACACCACGAAGGATTTAATTGAGGTGAGCTTCACGCGCTCGCCCGCAATATAGAGATGCTTACTCTCCGGGATCACCTTCACCGCATACGCGGAAAGGCCTTTGCTGTTGGTGGTTGGCTCGAAGGTCACCGCCGCATCTTTTTTAATCAGATCAGGGTTGGCGACCTTAATCACATGAAAATAGCGGTTGTCGCCGTTTTCATCTTTGATAAATCCAAAGCCTTTATCTTTAAACCACGTTGTGATTGTACCGTTCATCGCTGTTACCGCCTGTCAGATCTCAAGACTAAAGTTTTGCAGCGCGCAGTGTAATGCACAATGGCTGACGAGACAAAAAAAAGCCCCTGCACGGGAGCAGGGGAAAGTTCATGTCAGAGCTTTTTAGTATTGTGTATTTAGTTGAACACCATCCCACCATCAATCAGCAGCGACTGACCGGTCATGTAGTCGGAATCCGGCCCGGCGAGGTAAGAGACGCAGGCGGCCACGTCTTCCGGCTCGGACAAACGGCCAAGCGTGATGCGTTTGGCAAAGGTTTCCGTCCCGTAGCCAAGCGGTTTACCCGCCGCCTCGGAGACCTGACGGTCGATTTCCGCCCACATCGGCGTTTTGACGATCCCCGGGCAGTAGGCGTTAACGGTGATCCCCAGCGGCGCGAGATCCCGCGCGGCGGTCTGGGTTAAGCCGCGCACCGCGAATTTACTGGAACTGTAGACCGCCAGCTCCGGGTTACCGGTGTGGCCCGCCTGGGAGCAGGCGTTGATGATCTTGCCGCCGTGCCCCTCTTTACGAAACGCGTCAATTGCGGCCTGAATGCCCCAGATCACCCCTTTCACGTTGATGTTGTAAACCTTGTCGACAATCTCCGGCGTGATGGATTCGATGGGCGTGGACGGCGCCACCCCGGCGTTATTGACGATGACGTTAAAACCGCCCAGCGCGGTGCGGGCTTTTTCCACCGCCGCGAACACCTGCTCGCGGTCAGAGACGTCCACCTTCACGGCGACGGCCTTCCCGCCGTTACGGGTGATCTCATCCGCGACCGCTTTCGCCGTCTCTTCGTTGTAATCCGCAATAGCAACGGCAAAACCATCCTTCACCAGGCGAAGCGCGATCGCTTTGCCAATCCCCTGGCCGGAGCCGGTTACGAGAGCCACTTTTTGCATTTCTCTGTCCTTATATTGATTCACAAAATCTGGCTGAGATGGAGCTGGCCCATCAGCAGCGGGTTATCGCTGTAGTCGACGGGAATGGCCACCACGGCCGGGCCATCGACATCCATTGCCGCACGCAGCGTCGGTTCGAGCGCATCCGCGCTCTCGACGGCAAAGCCTTTCGCACCGAACGCGTCGGCATAGACTTTGAAATCGACCGGGCCGAACTCGACGCCGGAAAGCCTCTGGTATTTTTTCTCTTCCTGGATGGCCACCATGTTGTAGGCGTTATCCACCCAGATGATGTGCAGCACATTGGCGTTGAGGCGTACGGCGGTTTCCAGCTCCATGCTCGACTGCAAAAAGCCGCCGTCCCCGGAGACCGAGACCACCTTGCGCCCCGGGTTGACCAGCCACGCGCCAATCGCCCACGGCAGCGCCACGCCCATGGTCTGCTGACCGTTGGAGATCATCACCTGACGCGCCCGGAAGCTGTAGAGGTAGCGGGCGATCCAGATGTGGAAGCTGCCCATGTCGACGGTGAGCGTCACGTCGTTGTTCACGATGTCCTGCATGGCGCGCACGATGCGCAGCGGATGCAGGGCAAACTGGTTAAGCGATGCGCCGCGACGGTCGAGGAGGTCCCGCTGATGCTGGCGATCGACAAGAATTTCCGAGGCGCGCCGGCTGAGTTCAAGTTTGTGCTCGATTCGACTGGCAAGCAGATTCAGCGTGGCGGCAATATCCCCGACCAGTTCCAGATCGGGAACATACTTGCGCTCCTCATAGGCGGGCAGCACGTCAATGTGCACCAGCGTGGCGTCGCCGCTGTTCCACATGGACGGCTCGTACTCCACCGGGCTGTAGCCGATGCAGATAATCAGGTCCGCCAGATGCAGCAGCCGGTCGCCCGCCTGGTTGTTAAAGAGGCCGACGCGTCCGGCGAAGCGGGTGAAGTGTTCCTGATTCACCGCCCCGGCGGCCTGATAGGTGCTGGTGACCGGAATACGGCTTCTCTCCAGCAGCTTATGCAGCGCGGCGCTGTTGGCGGGCTGGCTGGCCATCAGGCCGAGTAAGATGACCGGGTTTTTGGCCTTCGCGATAAGCTTCGCCACGTCGTTGATGGCTGACTCCGGCGCCGGGCCCATCAGCGCCGCGGTGCTGGCGGGTAAAATCGCCCCCGTGGTGGGCTGGTCGACAATATCCTGCGGCAGGCTGACAAACGCCCCGCCCGGCCTGCCCTGCTCGGCAGCGCGAAACGCGTTCGACACCACCTCGGCAATCGCGTCCGGTGAATTGACTTCGACGGCGTATTTGGTGACCGGGCTGAACATGGCGACGGTATCCATGCTCTGGTGCACCAGTTTCGCTTTATCTGCCCGCTTCACCGCCCCGCCCAGCGCCACCACCGGGTCACCTTCGCTGTTGGCGGTGGCGATGCCGGTGATCAGGTTGGAGCAGCCCGGCCCGGAGGTGACCAGCGCGACCCCGGCCTTACCGGTTAGCCGCCCTACCGCTGCCGCCATAAACGCCGCGTTCGCCTCGTGACGCACCGGGATAATCTCGATGGAGGAGTCCAGCAGGGAGTCAAAGACCTTGTCGATTTTTGCGCCCGGTATGCCGAACACCTGCTTCACACCCTGCGCTTCCAGCTGGCCGACAACCATATCGGCGCCGTGCGCCCACTGACGTGACTGTTTCTCACTGTTCACGGTAGTTCTCCTGTTAGTTTTCGACGGCGCGGATAGCCGCATCAAGGTTGCTGGGGTGCAGGTCGGCCTGTAAAAACGCGCTGTCGGCGGGCAGGTCAATCATCAGCTTGTGGATTTCGCCGAAGGTGAGCACGCCGTTCTCCAGCTGATAGTCGAGCAGGTGGCCCCCGCCCTGACGGTCGTCGGTGATAAAGTGTTCGTGATAGCCCGCCACGTTAATGCCCTGCATATGCTGCGGGGTGCGGAACCCGACCAGCACGCCCTCGCGCTGGTTAAAGCGGAACACCGGCTGGTCATCCAGCACGTCGGTCATCGCCCGGTACGGCGGCGTCTGGCGCGGTACGGTGCGGGTGTGCGCGTGGCGGAAATTGCCGTCGATGCGCAGCGCGCAGAACAGGTTATCGGAGGGGATTTGCTTGTCGATCACGTCGTGGATCTGCTGACGGCTGACCGGCCCGTCGAAGGCTTTGCGGTACTGCGGCTGGAACCAGGTCATCACCGCGAACGGCGTTTTTTGCTCCGGCTTCGCGGCGCGGGCGCTGCCGTCGGCGCGCAGCTGGTACACCTGGCTGCTAAAGGCAATCATTTCACCGTCCAGCTCGTTAAAGGTACCGAGACCAAAATCACCGTGAGCCAGCAGATCGGCGATAGTCGTCTCCCCTTCGTAGACGCCGCTTAGCAGGGCGCTCATTAGCGATGTCTGATAGATCACGCTGTCAGGATGCTGAGCCGAGAACCCACGCAGGGTCTCGCATAAACTCGCCTCACAGTCGCATGCAGATGAATGCATCATCATGCCCGTCCTCTTCAACTTTATTTATAAAGGTTAAATAAATGTTGACCCGATTCAGCAGAGAGTTCCAATATAGAATCCATGCTGGTTTGAGACGTTTTTGATATGGAACTTCGTTATCTGCGCTATTTTGTCGCGGTAGCACGCGAGCGACACTTCACCAGGGCGGCCAAAGCGCTGGGTATTTCACAGCCTCCTCTGAGTCAGCAGATCAAACGGCTCGAAGAGGAAGTGGGCACGCCGCTGTTCAGGCGCCTGACACGGGGCGTGGAGCTGACCGAAGCGGGAGAGGCCTTCTATGAGGACGCCTGTAAGATCCTGGCGCTGAGCGATGCCGCGCTGGAGAAAGCCCGGGGCATCGCGCGCGGGCTGAACGGCAGCCTGTCGATTGGCATCACCAGTTCAGATGCTTTTCATCCCAAAATCTTCGCCCTGATTCGCCAGTTTCAGGTGCAGAACATGGCGGTGCAGGTTCACCAGGTGGAAGCCAATATGTCGTCGCTGACGACGATGCTGGCGGAGGGTGAGCTGGATATCGCCTTTGTGCGCCTGCCGTGCGAAAGCAGTAAGGTGTTCGAATTAAAAATCCTCGATCGGGAGCCGATGGTGGTGGCGCTGCATCGCGATCATCCTCTGGCGGCATGTGGCGATCTGGCGCTGGATGAGCTGCGGGATACGCCGGTGGTGCTGTTCCCCCAGGAGGTAGCACCGGGGCTGTATGACCGCGTTTACGGCAGCTGCGAGCGGGCCGGGATCGATATGCAACACACGCTGCAATCTTCACAACTTTCCTCTTCCCTGAGCATGGTCTCCGCTGGCGGCGGGTTCGCGCTGGTACCGAAATCCATGGCCGCTATTTCTCCGCCGAATGTCACCTACCATGCGCTGCGCTCACCGGAGCTTTATACCGATATCGCGCTCTGCTGGCGGCGTTTTGAGCGTTCGCGGACGGTGAAGCGGTTTCTGGCGATGATGAGCGAGGGGTAGCTACGGTGTGGCTGTGCCCGGCGGCGCTGCGCTTGCGCGGGCCTACGGTTCGTGTCGCGGGTTGGTTGGCTTGTTGGCGGTTTTGTAGGCCGGGTAAGGCGCAGCCGCCACCCGGCAATGCCCTTTGGAAGCCGCCTCGCAAACTTTTAAGCAACCTTATGTAATTCAGGGGCATCCCTTTTCATCCCTTCTCCGCGGTCGTAAAGTGCCTGCGTTGCGGCACATCCGTAACCGGGCGTAGGAACCCATTAGCATGACATGACATTTTTTTTGGACAACGAGGATGCTAAATGGCGACTACCCCTGGATTTTCATACGTATACGCTGAAGAAAGCGCTGTTCATCACCTTCTTCACCTGCAACTTCCCGATTCTGCGGATCTCTTTGAACTGGCTGGCACCTGTGCGGCGTACGTGAGCGTACTGGTGGAAATGGACGATGCGGTGACATTTTCTACGCTCTGTAAGCAACTGCTGGGTTGTTAGCGGAGTTTGTGAAGGAGCCTTATATAACGGCTCACTGAGTCGGCCTTACACAAAGGACAACGTTGTTTGATGAATGACGGTTTGTTAGAGGAATGCACAGGAAGGCGGTCACGCCACAGAGGGCGTGACATAAAATCAGGCCTGGTCGTCTTCTTTACCGTAGTAAAGCTTACCGATCTGAATGAGAGGACGGCCCTGGGATTTGCGGTGCAGGTTGCTGTCACGCAGTGAATAAACGCAGCCGCAGTATTCCTGCTGGTAGAACTGTTCGCGCTTGCTGATTTCAATCATGCGCGACGAACCGCCCTGTTTCCGCCAGTTATAGTCCCAATAGACCATACCCGGATAGTGGGCGGCGGCTCGCTGACCGCAGTCGTTGATTTGCTGCATATTTTTCCAGCGAGAGATGCCCAGTGAGCTGCTAATCACGTTGAAGCCATTTTCAGCGGCGTAAAGCGCAGTCCGCTCAAAGCGCATGTCAAAACACATGGTGCAGCGAATGCCGCGCTCGGGTTCCCATTCCATGCCTTTGGCGCGCTCAAACCAGTTATCTGTATCGTAATCCGCATCGATAAACGGTACGCCGTGCTGTTCGGCAAAGCGAATATTCTCATCCTTACGAATCAGATACTCTTTCTGCGGATGAATGTTCGGATTGTAGAAGAAGATGGTGTAGTCGATCCCTGAGGCCTGGATCGCCTCCATTACCTCACCAGAACACGGAGCGCAACAGGAGTGCAGCAGCAGTTTATCAGCCCCGTTTGGGAGTTCTAGTTTAGGGCGTTTGAAATCAGCGGTAGTCATAAATTTATTTGATGAGGTAATGAGGACTGAAAACAGTGTAGCATCAGAGCTGTGCTATCGGGAATGGCGGCCAGTCTCATACATATCCCGCAATGCCTGTTATTGACACAGGGCTGCTGTTGCAGCCCTGACAACCTTAGACTTCAATCGATTCAGAGATCTCTAACGCATCATCGACTTCGATGCCTAGATAACGGACAGTGCTTTCCAGTTTCTTATGGCCCAACAGAAGTTGGATCACCCGGAGATTCTTGGTTTTCTTGTATATCAGGTAAGGTTTTGTTCTTCTCATGGAATGTGTGCTGTAAAGCGAAGCTTCGAGACCAAGCTTTTCTACCCACCCATGAAAAATTCGGCTGTATTGTCGGGTTGATATGTGCCGGTTAGTTCCGCTCCGAGACCGAAACAAGAAGTCTTTACTGTGCAAATTGCCAAGCTTTATCAATGCAGCAACAGCTTCTCTTGTCCCTTTGGTTATCTCAAATTGCACAGGGCTACCGGTTTTCTGTTGCAGCACCGTTGCTCTGCTTGAAACCGAGCTACCATATGCAACATCAGATACTTTCAGGTTCACCAGATCGCAGCCTCGTAGCTTACTGTCTAAGGCCATATTGAACAGAGCTAAATCACGCGTTTTACCTTCCAGTTCAAGCCGGATTCGGATCCCCCAGATATGAGATATCTGAAGTGGTCTTTTTTGGCCTATGATACGGTCTTTATTCCACGGTGACGTGTTCATACTCAAATCTCCTGCAATGTGGGAGATTTGAGTATGGTTGTCTCTTATGAGCGAAAAGCGGACGTTTGCGCTAGTTCTGTGCTGATAAAAACACCATTAAATAGTATAATTAATCAAAGGATCATATGATATCTTTCGTAAAGATTAATTCTTAACTTTTAGGATTATTATGTCAGATTTAGAAAAATTCCTGCCAACTTTGAAACGCTTATCAAAATTAGACAAGCTCTCTGAGAATGAAATTTTAAATCAATTCAGGAGAAATCATAGCGTAGAACCAGTGATCTCAAAAAGTGAATTTTGTCATGCTTCTTTCACAGTTAAAATGGTGATTTAAACTTCTTGCTTACCGAAAGGCCAATATTGTACTTAAATAGACATTGGGGACGATGTTCGAATATTCAGTTGCATGCAAATTCACTTGGTATAGCATTACCCCTATATATTGGAGAAGGTACTCTTTCTTCTGCAATCCATGAAATTAAAAGATGTGAAAATCCACTTGAGAATTCAAATAAATGGTTGTTCGAAAATTTCTCATTAGAAATTGCAATTGCTTATTTCAACAAATATTTTATAAAGAGTGAATCACTAAAAAACTACAAAACAATTATTTTTGAAGCTATAGAAGCTTTTTATTTGGGGTATGATCATATATCTATAATGTCGCTCTTCCCTGTCTTTGAAGGAGGGTTGAGGAACTTACTCGTGAAATTTTGTGATGGTGACAACACAAATACAAGTGCAGACAGATTTGAAAAAGAAATTAGAAAACTCATTATTACATGGGGAAGTCGGCAGCTACCAAATTTTGACTGGCATCCCGGCAAAGGTTATGACATTGAAACTGAGGTGGATTTTTTCACACATTTAAACCCCCAGTGTGATGTGATTAATTCAACCAGATCTTTTTTTAAAAATGTCATATATAAACCAACTGGAGGTGTTAATGAAGGTAGTTTCAATAGACATTTGACACTACATTTGCTGAATCAGAATTTCAATGAGCCATCTAATTTCGTTAGGATTTTCTTGGCGTTAACACATTTAACCTTTGCAGAAAGTCTGATGAACAATAACGTCCCTTTCTTCTGGGAAGGTGTAGATGACAATGACCGACGCATTGCTTCATTCATTTCTAGAAGTGGTGATGTTATTTTTGGAATGCGTAGAAAAGAAATTAGTAAGCTTGGGTTAAATTTATACTGATACAGGCGTAATCTAAAATACAAATCAAGTATAGGTCGTATACTTTTTTTGGTTGCCCTAAAAGAAATTTATAACGTCCGCTTTTGGCACGAAGCGGACTAGTTAACTGAGCTGGAGGTCCGCTGTGAGCGAAAAGCGGACATAAATATGTCGCGTCAAAAATATGATGATAATTACTCTCCTGCCAGGACAGGTTGCTCCATCCTGGCACAAGACATACCTCAGGATGCCAGTTTCATCATAATAAGGCCTGCAACAAATGAGCCTACTGCCCCTATCCCGGTCCAGATGGTATATGCCGTGCCCAGTGGTAATGAGCGCATTGCTGCCGAGAGTAAGGCAAAACTCGCTATCATACCGACGAGAGTCACTATCGAGTACAGTGGGCGGGTAAACCCGTCAGACAATTTCATCGCATAAGCCCATACGACTTCAAGCAAACCCGCAGCCGTCAGCATTAACCAGGCCATAATTTCTCCTCTTAATATATGTCCGGGTCGTCCCGAAGAAAGCCTCTGATGTAACGGGTCGTCCCGCTACGGCCTGAATAAAATGGAATCCCTGCTTAAACCATCAGCAATGAGATTTGAACGATGGCCAGATACGGGCCAACAGAGAAATAACCAGTACTGTCGACAGCGTGCACAGGCTTAACACCAGTGGCGCATAAGCTCCCAACGTCATCAACTGACCCGCAGCTGCGGTGCCAAGTGAGCCCGCAGTAATTTTCATTGCACCCACCCAGACAAAGACCTGCCCCCGGCAGGATGGTGGGGAGTATTCACTGCGTGCGGCAAGCGTGGCGGCGAAAAAAGCGGCATTAAGCACTCCGGTTATGAAGAAGCAGAAAAACACGGGTAAAAAACTGCTGACCACCAGAATGGAAAGCAGGCCTGCGACAATCAGCCCTCCGGAGCTCAGCATCAGCCTGTCGGGTTCACCTCTCAGTGGGATAACCATCAGGCATACCGATCCCGCCAGATTGCCCGCTCCGTAGGCCACGGTAAGAAAAGCGGCTGTGGCTGCTGGAACACCAAGAACATCAGCCATACTCACCGCAACAACCGGCAGGACGGCGACAGCAAAGCGACGGCCATCGTCAGGTACAGTGTCCTGCACAGCGGTGTGTACCGGATCATCATACTCATCGTTGTGATGGCACCGGCAACCTTTGTAGGCTTGCCGCTGTGTGTAACCGGCGAAACCGGTAGCCGCATGATAAAGAAAGCAGCGAAAACAGTACCAACGGCCAGAAGGTAAAACGCCGCAGAAGGCGAAGCCCAGGCGGATATGGCGGCAACAGCAGAGGGACCCAGCGTGCCACCGAAACCGTAGGTTGCCACATCAAGACCCTGAGCCCGGCGCTGACTTCGCTGGTCCGGCCCTGCCATGGCAGGCAGGAAAGCACTGATCCCACCTGTCAGGAGTGGGCCACAGAGTCCTGCGGCGATAAGAAGTAATGCCGTCAAAAGTAAAGGGACGTGGCCGAAAGTCACTGTCATAATCCCTGTAATAAAGGCATACGCCAGGCAGGCCATCGCAATGACCCTGCGCCCGTCGCTGGCGGTATCGATCCTGCGGGCAATAAACGGCCCCAGCATATGTGGGAGGGTAATGCAGGCAGCCATCCACCCCGTCACTGTGTAATACTGTTCAGATGACTGGCACAGTAAGATCACTGCCAGCACCCCGCCGCCATCCGCAATGCGTGCCAGCATCGCGGCACAGGCATAGCGGACAAGACCTGCCTTAACAGGCGCGTTTGTACACTGAAGGGTCGTCATGAAGATTATTGCCTGGCCAGGTTTCAGGAGGACCGCCAGAGTGCCGGTCCTGTCGGTGGGTTACTTCAGCTCCAGCGCGGTGATCACTCGGGCAATATCCGCGATATCACCCGCTGACAGCGGTTGCAGAGGACGAGGCAGGCAATCTGTATCGGTCAGTCCAAGCACACCAGCGGCAGCGGCAATCACACGAATACTCCCGCCATGTTTACGGAACAGCGCCCACAGCGGTTCCAGTCGGGTTGTCAATGCCATAACACGAGCGTGATCCCCTGCTGCTGCTGCCTCGGTGATCTGCTTTGCGGTTTGCGGGAACAGACCGCCACACACAGAGTACCAGACCTCGCAGCCTGCATTTAATCCCAGTCCGGCATACATATCGCCACTGATACCGATTGTCACTCCCGGGCAAAGATGTTGGCGTAGCGCATTCACCCGCTCAGCGGCCGCTGCCGGGCTATCCGGGACGCCAGGGATCTTAACCGAACGAACCCCCGCCAGTGATGAGAGACGACCGTGCAGTTCATCCGTAAAGGTAAAATGTGTGGTACCCGGATTATCGTAGACACAGACCGGAACAGACGCATGCCGGGTCACCGCCTCAAAAAGCGCGAAGACCTCTTCATCACGGAGTGACTGGTAACTGACCGCCGGGAGCAACAGGGCATCTGCGCCTGCTGCCTGCGCATCATCAACCAGATGCAGGATGGCATCGGTGCTGACTGCCCCCACGCACACCATCACAGGGATATCTCCGGCAAGCTGTTTAGCCAGAGTCGCGATGCGATTGCGCTGCTCCCGGGTCAGATACGCGTAGCTTCCGGTTGAACCCAGAATGCCCAGAGAATCAACACGGGCCGCCGTCAGGCGGGCCAGAATCTTACTGAACCCCTGTTCGTCGACGCCGCTGGCGGTGACGGGAGTTAGCGGAAAAGCAGACAAGCCGGTGAACATTGTGTTTCTCCTGAATGATATTACTGGTATTGCTCTTCGATAAGAGCCACCTCAAACCACAGACCGGGCATCATTTTTTCAAGGCCATCGGTCAGCATCTTCCCGGCTTCATGAAGCTTCTCCAGTGGCATCTGCGGCAGACTCTCCAGAATGAACCACATTTGCTGAGCTTCCACATCCAGGCGGGTTCTGACCCCCTGTCGCCAGTTCCAGCGACGGCAGGTCACGCCTGCATCATCGCACCAGATAACCTCACCTTGCGACGGGTATTCAATGGCGGTCTCACCGTCTTTGACGGTATCAAAAGGCTCGGTTCCTTTTGCCACAACCAGACGCGGTGAACCCTGATAGGCAGCGATATTCTCTCCCCCCACAGGAACGGCATAGCGGAGGCTAACGGCGTTATAGAGATCAACGATGGGATCGAGTGCGGGCATCGTACTGTCACGTAATACGCGCTTACGTAAGGCATCCGCTGAACATGGTGTGCGTTTCGGTTTAGCACCAAACGTCTGGAAAACCTCAGCCCAGGCGACCAGATGAGATTCAGCCCATTCAGGTTCGCCGGCCAGAACCGCTTCACAGGCTTCCAGCAGTACCGTTTCCCCTATACCAGGGTTCAGAATCGGCGCGGCTTTTACGCAGATACTGAGTGCCCGAAAGCCGGGAGCGATACGATAGATTTCTGGGGCAATTGACGGAGAGACTGTTAACACGTGATAATCCTGTTATGACCAATTTATTCCATGATAATGACCGATGACTAAGAAAGTCAATTTAATGACCGATGCTAATGCGATAGCCAGCACCGTAAACGAAGCCGTCTCTCAGCGGATTAAGCTGTATCGCAAGCAAAAGAAAATATCCCTCGATGAACTCTCCCGTCGGGCGGGCGTCAGCAAGGGCGCGCTGGTTGAGATTGAGGGATGCCGGGCGAACCCCAGCATTGCCCTGTTATGCCGCCTCGCTGCCGCGATGGGTGTTTCGGTGGCTGACTTTGTGGATGTCAGCGCCAAACCGACCGTACATCTCATTGCTGAAGATGAGATTCCTCAATTGTGGGAAGGCGAAAAAGGCGGAAGAGCAAGGTTGCTTGCCGGATCCGGTGGCCCTGATATGACCGAGCTCTGGATGTGGGAAATGCAGCCAGGGGAAAAATTTGCTTCACCTGGTCACCCGGAAGGAACGCTTGAATTGTTTTATGTACAAACTGGCACTCTCACACTCGGCGTACATGATCACCTGTATCTGGTGAAGGCTGGCTGCTCGGCAACGGCCAGAACAGACGTTCCTCATTTCTATGAAAATCGGGGGGAGAACCCATTGGTATTTATCATGACAGTACATGAAAGAGCATCCTGAGTGCTCCCCGGTTTAGTGGTCAGCCCTGCTGTCTCATCGCGAGTCAGTCCTGAAGGAGAAGTTCAGTGAATAATCAGCACCTGCGATTTACCAAAGACAAATTTACTGTCACAACCGATCCCGCTTTTTTTCAGCTGGAAGCCATTCACGATTACCTCTCCCAATCGTCCTGGGCTCCAGACATTGATGCCGAAACGGTAAGGTTATCCGTCCAGAACAGCCTTTGCTTTGCACTTTTGGATGGAACAAGGCAAATCGGCTTCGCCCGTCTGGTCACAGACTATGCTACTTTTGGTTATTTGTGCGATGTCTACGTGTTAAACGATTATCAGAAAAGTGGTCTTGGTCGTTGGCTGATTGAATGCTGTCACGCACATCCGTTGATGTCACGTCTGCGACGAATAATGCTGGTAACCGACAGTGCGCCTTGGCTATATCAGAAACTGGGGTATAACCCTTTGAACCGGCCAGATTTTGTCTGGCAGATCAATCGACCAGACATTTATCGTAAACCCGGGAAAAACTAAGAATACTTTCAGAAAGCAAAGACAAATGTTGATCCGCAGGGCAAATACCTCTGATGCAGAAGAGCTTGCCATTTTAGCTGAACGAACCTTCAGAAAGACTTTCCAGGATGGGAATACTCAGGAGGATATGGAACTTCACTGCCAGGCAAGCTATTCAACACATATCCAGTTGAAAGAGATCCTCAGACAAGACTGGGTTACATTAGTCTGTGAACACGAGAGCAAATTGATTGGGTATACCCAACTGAGGTGGGAAGAGTTTCCTCCCTGTGTCAATAGCATTCACGCCGGGGAAATCCTGTGTCTATATGTTGATGCTCCCTATCATGGTAGAGGATTTGCGCAAGAACTTATGCGGATGTGCTTTGCTGAATTTGAGGCAAAGGGATCGGATGTTGTCTGGTTAGGCGTCTGGGAACATAACCCAAGGGCAATTTCTTTTTATCATAAGCTTGGGTTTACCGAGGTGGGTGAGCATATCTTCCAGGTTGGGTCAGATCCGCAGAGAGATATCATTATGAAACGTTCAACTGGCGTTCGCTGAATAAACATCATGACGTCCGCTTTTGGCACATAGCGGACGCATCTTTCACACGTTTCTATATAACCTGGTTAGCAAAACTATCTCCGCTGCACTTCTTCTCAGCAAGCAATTCCTGAATACGCTACGCAAATTAAACAAATATTTCAGACCAAGATAGATCAGGCACGTTAACGCTGGATCATATGCGCGCTGGCGAAGCGTTTTGGTTTGCCGGTGAGTGCGTTTGTAGGGAACTGATGCGAGGTTTTCACCCAGACCAATTCCCCAGACGTTAATACCACTATCTCTCTCACCCCGGCCCCTCGCTCCCCGCCGCCAGCAGCGGCACCACCACATCGCTGACGGGCACCGCAATCCCGTGCCTGCGGCCATAGCGCTGGATCACGCCGTTGCGTATGTCCCACTCCATCAGGCGATCCGCCTGACGGTCGGACAGGATCGACAGCATTAAAGATCTGCACTGGGACATTCGCCCCAGCCCGCACATTAGCACCATGCAGGTGCGGTCGACGGATAAGCCGCTGACGCTCAACAACGCGATTAATATCGCCTGGCTGATCCAGGCCACGTCACACTGGCTGCTGACCACGCGGCCTTATAAGCATCAGGAACGGGATTTTCTGCGGTACCTCTTTACCGTTTTCAGGTGTGTCGCTACGGATAGGTGGATATTCAGACGAGCCGTTATGAGTTTTTAAACAATTAATAAAGAGTCAAATAGACAGAATACCCAATAAACATTCAAGTATTTATTACATCTTCAATTAATATTCACTTAATTATTATTTAAGCAAAACCACCGTATTAATCATTAACAATTTATCCAGATCCAAACCATAAGCCCCCATACTTTCTTAATTTACATCAACGAAACCGCAGATCGTTTTATATCCACCCTGTACAAAATTGACGGCCAATTTTGTACGCGCTAGCGTTGCACTAGTTACGTAACTAGCTAAACCATAAGGTCTTTTCAGGATTTCCTTAAATGGAGTTTTAAACAAATGGCTATTCCCGCTTATTTATGGCTTAAAGATGACGGCGGCGCCGATATAAAAGGCTCTGTCGATATATATGGACGTGAAGGTAGCATCGAGATTATCGCCTTAAATCACGCCATAATGCAGCCCACGGACAAGCATAACGGCAAGGCGACAAGTCTTCGCATCCATTCCCCCTATTCTTTCGATAAAGAGATCGACGCTTCCAGCCCCTATTTGTACAAGGCTGTTAGCACGGGCCAGAAGCTAAAATCCGCAGAGATAAAGTTTTACCGTATCAACGATGCTGGTCAGGAAGTGGAATATTTTTCCACCCTTCTGGAAGGCGTGAAGATCGCCAGCGTCTGTCCAATGATGCTTGATATCAAAGATCCTGACTATGAGAAGCATAACCATCTTGAGCTGGTAGAGCTGCTCTATGAAAAAATTACCTGGCGCTACGTGGACGGTAACATCATGCATTCAGATAGCTGGAATGACCGTAAGACGGCATAAGGAGAACGTTATGGGATGGAAGTATGAGCAATCAACTGGCAAGATGTATAAAGACGGCAAATTAATTGAGACAGGATATTCCGGTGCCCTTACCAATAAAAATAATCCGGACCGTCAGCATGTGAAGGGTCTGGGTCCATTGCCGCGCGGAACATATAAAATTGCGGGACATTCGAATTCTAAAGGACCCATTACCATTATCCTTGAGCAAACTTCGGGAGAGAGTTTTGGTCGTTCAGAGTTCCGCATTCATGGTGACCATAAGTACGGTCCAGCCGGATTTGCTTCGGAGGGGTGCATCATTCTCTCACTGTCAACGCGACGTAAAATCCTTCGTGACGGCGGTGAGCTTGAGGTAGTGCGATGAAATACCCAATCGTCCTGCTGCTTTGTGCGCTCACTGTCCCAGCCATTGCAGCCAGCACTGACTGGCCATCAGCACTTCATGGAATCGCCTCAGGTGACACACACTGGATTGAGCAAGCCCCAACGCTGGCTGCCACGGCTGACGCCAGGCAGGCGCAACTGCTGGAGGATGCTTTGGCCGCAGCGCTCACAACAAACACCAGCGCCACACTGAAAGCGCTCCAGACCATTGACGCGGGAAAGTGGCCGCACATGGTTGGCAGCGATATCGTCTGCACGCCGCCTCTAGAGAAATCCCCCGCCGAAGTCGACGCGTTCTATCAGCGCACCCGCCGGGCGCTGCTGGATACGGTTGAGGGTGCTCAGTGCCTCTGGATCCTGGAAGCAACAATGGAAGAGCTAAACGCTGAGAAAGCCCGTCAGGGTAAGTAAGAGTTACCCGGCGCACAACGGCCGGGTCTTCCTTCTCGCCAGACCCTGGCTCACCCCGGCCCCTCGCTCCCCGCCGCCAGCAGCGGCACCACCACATCGCTGACGGGCACCGCAATCCCGTGCCTGCGGCCGTAGCGCTGGATGACGCCATTACGGATATCCCACTCCATCGGGCGATCCGCCTGACGGTCGGCGAGGATCGACGTGCCCAAATCCACTGGCGCGCGCTGAAAGTTCGCCAGAATCTCCTGCGCCACGTCATCGGCCAGCTTCGCCCCCTCGGCGCGGGCGACGGCCAGCCCCTCGCGCAGGTAGGCCAGCGCCAGTTCGCTGATATCCTCGCGCCTGAACATCCCGGCGCGGCGATTGGCCAGCACCATCAGCCCGGCGACCGCGTTTTGCAGCAGCTTGCGCCAGGCGACGGTGGGGAAATCAGCCGAGAGTTCAACGTCACAGCGCGTGCCGCGAAGCGCCTCCACCACCCGCTGCGCCTGCGGCACGTCCGGCAGCGTCAGACGTGGTTTGGCGCGCAGCCAGACGGAGGCATCCGGCTCGCGCTGGGCAGGGAACCAGACCACCGAGGGCAGCACCGTTGCGCCATTGACCAAAGGCGCAAGCTGGGCTTTCTGCTCCACGCCGTTTTGCAGCGCGCAGACCACGGTGTTTTCATCGCACAGAGCGCGCAGCCACCCGGCGCTGTCGGCATTTTGCGTCGTTTTGACCGCCAAAAAAACAAGGTCAACGGGGCGCGTAATGACGCTGGGATCGGTGAGTACCGGACCGGGCACCACAATTTCACCCTCATCATGACGCAGGCGCAGTTCCGGATGCGCGGTGCGCCCACACAGCAGCGGCGTGCGGCCCGCTTCATGCAGCACCGCGGCGATGGTGGTCCCTATCGCCCCGGGTCCTGTCAGCGCAATGGTTGGATAGTCAGACATGGATCACTCCCCTTTTGCTAAGCCTGCTATCAGTTATACCATCCTGAGACGAGCGCGCCACGCCCATTGTCTATACTCAACTCATAACAGACAACGGAGTGCGCCATGCCTTTACCCGACTTCAAATCCTCTGAACCTTATACCCTCGGCATTGAGCTCGAACTCCAGGTGGTTAACCCGCCGGGTTACGATCTGAGCCAGGACTCCTCTGCCCTCATCGCCGCCGTCAAAGACTACATCAAAGGGGGGGAAGTCAAACACGACATCACCGAAAGCATGCTCGAAATCGCCACCGGCGTGTGCCAGACCATCGACCAGGCAGCGGCGCAGTTTTCAGTGATGCAGCAGAGCATCCTGCGCGCGGCGGAAGATCAGCATATCCAGATCTGCGGCGGTGGGACGCATCCGTTCCAGAAATGGCAGCGGCAGGAAGTGTGCGACGACGAGCGCTATAACGTCACGCTGGAGCGCTTTGGCTATCTGATTTTGCAGGCGACGGTGTTCGGCCAGCACGTACACGTCGGCTGTCGGACCGGGGACGACGCCATTTACCTGCTGCACGGCCTGTCGCGCTTTGTGCCACACTTTATCGCCCTGGCCGCCGCATCACCGTATATGCAGGGCACGGACACGAAGTTCGCCTCATCGCGTCTCAACATCTTCTCGGGCTTCCCGGATAACGGTCAGATGCCGTGGGTCAACAGCTGGCAGGAGTTCGAGGGGCTGTTCCGCCGCCTGAGCTCCACCAGCATGATCGACAGCATTAAGGATCTGCACTGGGACATCCGCCCCAGCCCGCACTTCGGCACCGTCGAGGTGCGGGTGATGGATACGCCGCTGACGCTCAGCCACGCCATTAACATCGCCGGGCTTATTCAGGCGACGTCGCACTGGCTGCTGACCGCGCGGCCGTATAAGCATCAGGAACGGGATTTTCTGCTCTATCGCTTTAACCGTTTTCAGGCCTGTCGCTACGGGCTGGAAGGCATTCTGACGGACGTACATACCGGCGAGCACAAAACCGTGGCGGAAGATATCGCCTGGCTGCTCGAGCAGGTTGCGCCGTCGGCCGAGAAGCTCGGCGCGACAAGCGCAATCAATGAGATTGCCCTGCTGTTAAAGCAGGGCAAGAGCGAGGCGCAGCGCATGCGGGACTTTATCGCCGATGGCGGCTCGCTGATTTCTCTGGTGCAGAAGCACTGTGAGCTGTGGGCGACGAGTCCGTAAGGCCGTGGCCCCACTCGCGCAGGCGCTGGAACAGCACGAACAGCGCCGGGATGAACACTATCCCCACCACGGTCGCCACCAGCATGCCGCTGAACACCGTAGTGCCGATGATGCGGCGGCTCTGGGCACCCGCCCCGGTCGCCAGCATCATCGGCAGGACGCCGATAATGAACGACACGGCGGTCATCATTACCGCGCGGAAGCGGCGCGATGCCCCCTCCCGTGCGGCATCGACAATCGCCATTCCATCCATGCGCCGGGCGCGGGCAAACTCCACGATAAGAATTGCGTTCTTGGCGGCGAGGGCTATCAGTAGCACCAGACCTATCTGCACGTATACGTCGTTGGCATAGCCCGCCAGCCACAGCCAGACCAGCGCCCCGCCGATGGCGAACAGCACCGAGAGCGTCACGCTCGCCGGCAGCGTCCAGCTCTCGTACTGGGCGACGAGGAACAGCCACGCCATCACCACCGCCGCCAGCACGATCCATATCGCCTGATTGCCGGTCTGCTGCTCCTGATACGACATGCCGCTCCAGGCGTAGTCGTACCCGGCTGGCAGGTTTTCCGCCAGAATCTCGCCCATCGCCGCCATTGCGGTGCTGCTGCTCACCCCTTCCGCTGCCGAGCCGCTCACCGATACCGACGGGAACTGGTTGTACTGCTGAATAAATGGCGCGCCGACGGTCGGCGTGATGGTGATGAGGTTGCTCAGACGCACCCGCTCGCCGCTGTTGCTGCGCACGAACAGCTCGCTGATTTGCTCCGCGCGCTCGCGCCACTGCATCTCGTTCTGCATCACTACGTGGTAGACGCGGTTGTTGACGCTGAAATCCCCGGCGCGCGTGCCGCCAAAGGCGGTTTGCAGGCTGCTGAAGATGCGTGACACCGGCACGTCGAGGCGGGCCGCGCGCTCGCGGTCAACGGTGAGCGTCATCTGTGGCACGTTGCTGCTCCAGGTGGTGAACACGCGGCTCAGCCGCGGGTTCTGGTTGGCTTTCGCCAGCACCTCACGCGTCACGCGCTCCAGCTCCGCCGGACTTTGCCCCGCCTGCGCCTGAATGCGCAGGTCGAAGCCGGAGGCGTTGCCCAGCCCCGGCAGCGTCGGCGGCGCAAAGGTCATGATGGTGGCTTCCGGCAGGGCCAGCAGCTGGTGCTGAAGGGTGCCCATCACCTCATCCAGCGGCGGACGCTCGCTCCAGTCTTTGAGCATGATGGAGATAAACCCGCCGTTCGATGCGCTGGTGCCGTTGAGGATGTTAAACCCGGAGACCTGAATCACGTCTTCTACCGCCGGGTTGTTAGCGATCAGCTCGCGCTCGGTGGTCATCACCGCTTCGGTGCGCTCCAGCGAGGCTGCCTCCGGCAACTGGACGCTGGCGAAGAAGTAGCCCTGATCCTCCTGCGGCAGGAAGCCCTTTGGCATCGACATAAAGCTGAATACCACCACCGCCGCCGCGCCTGCGGTGGCCAGCAGCGCCAGCCACGGGCGCAGGTTTAAAACGTTCACGATGCGGGTGTAGAAACCGCGCGTGGCGTCCAGCCCGTGGTTAAAGGCGCGATAGAGTGCCGCAGGTTTCTCCGGTCGCGGGCGCAGCAACAGCGCGCACAGGGCGGGCGTAAGAGTCAACGCCACCAGGCTTGAGAGCGTGACGGCAGTCGAGAGCGTCACCGCGAACTGGCGGTACAGCTCGCCGACAATCCCCGGCAGGAGCGCCACCGGCACAAACACCGCCAGCAGCACCAGCGTGGTGGCAATCACTGGCCCGGCAATCTGGCGCAGCGCCAGCGCGGTCGCCGCCGTACGGCTCTGCCCTTCCGCCATCAGCGTTTCGACGCTCTCCACCACCACGATGGCGTCATCCACCACCATGGTCAGCGCCAGAATGATAGCGAACAGGCTCAGCGTATTGGCGGAGTAGCCGAGCGTATAGAGCACCGCGAAGGTGCCCACCAGCGACACCGGAATGGCAAGGGCAACAATCAGCGTCGCGCGCCAGCTTTGCAGGAACAGGGACACCACGACCACCACCGCCAGCATCGTCAGCGCCAGCGAGACGCCAATCTCTTTGATGGTGGCGGCCACAAACGAGGTGGTGTCGAATTTGACTTCATAGACCAGATCGTCCGGGAAGCGCGTGGATAACCTTTCCAGCTCCGCGCGCACCGCATCGGCCACGCGCAGGGCGTTAGCGGACGGCGTCGGGTAGATGCCGAGGTAGGCGGAGTCGTGCCCGTTCAGCTGCGCGCCAGAGCTATAGCTGCGCGAGCCAAGCTCGATGGTGGCGACGTCCTTCAGGCGCACCAGTTGACCCATCTCCCCGGCGCGGATAATGATGTTGGCAAAGTCGTCGGCCTGATTTAAGCGCCCCAGCCCGTTAATGGTCAGGGTCTGCTGCTGGCCGTTAAACACCGGCGGCGTGCCGACCTGGCCTGCCGCCCCCTGCACGTTCTGCTCGCGCAGCGCCTGCGCCACGTCATCGCTGGTCACGTTCAGGGCGTTCATGCGGTCCGGGCGCAGCCAGATGCGCATGCTGTAGTCCCGTGCGCCAAACATCTGTACCTGCCCGACGCCCGGCAGACGCGACAGCGCCTCGCGCACCTGGGTGCTGGCGTAGTTGCTGACGAACAGCGGCGTGTGGGTGTTGTTCGGTGAGTAAAGGCTTACCCCCATCATCAGGTTGGTGGCGCGCTTGCGCACCTGCACGCCGTTTTGCTGCGCCTCGGTCGGCAGCTGCGCCACGGCCTGCGCCACGCGGTTCTGCACGTCGATGGCGGCGAGATCCGGGTCGGTGCCTGCCGCAAAGGTAATGTTCAGGCTATAGCTACCCTCGTCCGAACTGGTGGACTCCATATAGAGCATATGATCCACCCCGTTCAGCTGGGTTTCCAGCGGCGTGGCGATGGCCTCCGCCACGTCAGCCGAGCTGGCGCCCGGCCATGACGCTGACACATTCACGACCGGCGGGGTGATCTGCGGGTACTGCTCCACCGGAATAATCCTCAGCGCGATGGCCCCCAGCAGGGTGATGACCAGCGCAATCACCATCGCAAAGCGCGGGCGTTTGATGAAAAACGTCAGCATGATGGCTCCTTAATTCAGTATCTGGACGGCAACGCCTGGCTGCACGCGCTGCGCACCGTCAGTAATCGCTCGCTCACCGGGCTTCAGGCCGGAGGCAATCTGGAACTGCTGGCCGATCTGTACGGCGACCTTCAGCGGACGCATTTCGGCTTTATCCTCGGCGTTAACCACCCATGCGAAGAACCCGTCGCCATTCTGCTGTACGGCAGCGGCGGGCAGAGTCAGCACTGGTTGCTCACTTGACGGACGCAGGTAGACGTTCACGTTGCCGCCGGGCAGCAGCTGATGGCGCGGGTTGGCGAACTCGGCGCGCAGCATCACGCTGGCGGTGCGCGGGTCGATGCGGTTGTCCACGGAGGTGAGTTCCCCGCTGATGCGCTGGCCGTTGCTGTCAATCAGCGCCTGCCAGGCCTGCTTCATGGCGCTGATATCCGCATGCTGTCCGGCTTTAGTGGCAAACGTGCCCTCTTCCAGCGCAAAGGCAATGCGGATGGGATCGAGCTGTACCACCTCCACCAGCACACCGCTGGCAGGATTCACCAGGCTGCCGACGTGAAAGTTGCTGTGCCCCACGCGCCCGTCAATCGGTGAGGTAATGCGCGTGTAGTTGAGGGTGACGCTGCGGGTGTCGAGCCGGGCTTTCGCCTGCTCCAGCGCGGCGCTCGCTACGTCGCGCTGCATGCGGGCGTTGTCCACGTCGTGGCGGCTGATGGCGTTGCTGCTGCCCAGGCTTTCGAAGCGTGACAGCTGCTGCTGCGCCTGACGCAGCGTGGCTTCGGCGCTTCTCACTTCGGCCTGCGCCAGACGCAGGGCGGCGCGCGGCTCGGCGTCGTCCAGTTCGAACAACACGTCGCCTTTTTTCACGTACTGCCCGTCGCGGAAGTGGATTCTGGTGATGACGCCTTCCGTGCGGGCGCGCAGTTCAACGGTGTGGATAGCTTCAATGCGACCCGGGATCTGACGCTCGGCGGCGTGGGCGGTCTGCTCCACGGTGGCGACACGCACGGGAATGGCCGCGGCGAATGCGGGTGGCAGGGTGCAGGCGAGGAGCGCGAACAGGAGTGGGAATTTCATGGGAGTACCTCGGCGTTGTTTTCCCTCACCCCGGCCCTCTCCCACAGGGAGAGGGAGGTCAGAGTTCCCTCTCCCTGTGGGAGAGGGTTAGGGTGAGGGCAAAAGGTTATGCAGCCTTACGGAACCTGCGGGTCAGTCGCTTCTCGATTTCGACGACGAAGAACATCACGCCCGCCACCGCCAGCGTCACGAACCAGTAGCGCAGCGGCAGCGCTTCGGTGCCGAACAGCATCTGCATAAACGGCAGGTAGATAATCGCCGCCTGGAGCAGGAACAGTACGCCCGTTACCAGCCAGATCCCTTTGTTCGCCAGCAGGCCGCGGTTCAGGGAGAACCCGTCGGTGTTGCGGCAGTTAATCATGTAAACCCACTGGGCGCAGACCAGCATCTGCAACAGCACGGTGCGGATGAACTCCGCGCTGTGGCCGCGTGGGGCTAGCCAGGCTTCCAGCGCAAAGGCGGCGATGGCAATCATGGTGCCGACGAAGGCCACGCGCCAGACGGCGTAGGCGTCCATCACGTGCTGCCCGGTCTGACGCGGCGGGCGGCGCATAATGTTGCGCTCGGCGGCCTCGAAGGCCAGGCCGAAGGAGAGCGTGGCGGAGGTCGCCATGTTCATCCACAGGATCAGCACTGGCGTCAGCGGAATGATGTTCCCCGCCAGCAGCGCAATCACAATCAATAGCCCCTGCGCCAGGTTGGTCGGCATGATGAACAGGATGGTCTTCTTCAAGTTGTCGTAAACGCGACGTCCCTCTTTCACCGCGCTGGCGATGGTGGCGAAGTTATCGTCCGTCAGGACCATGTCCGCCGCCTCTTTGGTCACTTCCGTGCCTTTGATGCCCATCGCGATACCCACGTCCGCCTGGCGCAGCGCCGGGGCATCGTTCACGCCGTCACCGGTCATGCCGACGATTTCGCCTTTGTCCTGCAACGCTTTCACCAGGCGCAGCTTATGCTCCGGGCTGGTACGGGCGAAGATGTCATACTTCACCGCCGCTTCCGCCAGCTCGGCGTCGTCCATCTTCTCCAGCTGGTAGCCGGTAACCGCCTGCTCGCTGTTGGTGATCCCCAGCATCTGGCCGATGCTCATTGCCGTCTGCGGGTGATCCCCGGTGATCATCTTCACGCGGATCCCCGCCTGCTGGCAGGCGTTAATCGCCTCAATCGCTTCCGGACGCGGCGGATCCATCATCCCGGCAATGCCGAGGAAGATCAGACCGTGGCTCAGGTCGTCGTGAGTTAATGCCTGCTCGCCGTTCGCTGGCTTGAACGCCGCGGCGACCATGCGCAGCCCCTGACGCGCATAGCGCTCCATCTCCGTTTCCCAGTACGCGCGGTCAAAGGCTTGCGCACCGTTGCGGGTCTGCTGCTGCTCACACAGGGCGAAAATCACGTCCGGCGCGCCGGTAATCAAAATCTGCTCCTCACTGCCAATCTGGTAGTGGGTGCTCATGTACTTGTACTGAGAGTCGAACGGGATCTTGTTAACCAGCGTGGTCACGACCGGCTCGAGGTGGGCCTTGGCCGCCAGCACCTTCAGCGCGCCCTCGGTTGGCCCGCCGGTGATGCCCCACAGGCCACGCTCGTCCTGAATCAGCTGGCTGTCGTTACACAGGTCGATGGTGCGCAGGTACTGCTCCAGCACGGTGCCCGGCTGGATCTGCACCGGCTCGTCGCTGCCTTCGAGGTAGATGTTGCCCACCGGCTCGTAGCTGTTGCCGTCCACGCGATAGCAGGTGTCGGCGGTGATGATGGCTTTCACCGTCATCTCGTTCATGGTCAGGGTGCCGGTTTTATCCGAGCAGACCACGGTCATCGCGCCCAGGGTTTCAACCGTCGGCAGCTTGCGGATAATCGCCCGCTTGCGCGCCATCGCCTGCACGCCCAGGGAGAGGATAATGGAGATAATCGCCGGCAGACCTTCCGGCACGGAGGCTACCGCCAGGCTAATCAGGGAGAGCAGCAGCTCGCCCATCGGGATCTCGCGGAACACCAGGCTGAAGACAAACAGCGCGGCCATCATCGCCAGAATGATGGCGAAGATCGCTTTGCCCAGCTTGTCCATCTGCACCAGCAGCGGGGTGCGGTGTTTTTCAATGCCCGCCATCATCTGGTTGATGTGGCCGAGTTCGGTCTCCTGGCCCGTGGCAATGACCACGCCAACGCCGCCGCCCGCGCTTACCGTCGTACCGGAAAAGACCAGGTTCGTGCGGTCGCCCAGCGGTAATTCGCCGTTCAGCGGGTTCGTGTGTTTATCCACCACGGTGGATTCACCGGTCAGAATTGCCTCTTCCACGCGTAAATTATGCGCTTCGATTAAGCGCATATCCGCCGGTATACGATCTCCTGCGCGCAACACAATAATATCGCCCGGGACGATTTCCGTCGTCGGGATAGTTTCATGGTTGCCGTTACGAATAACGCGCGCCTCGCTGGAGAGCATATTGCGAATACTCTTCAGGGATTTTTCCGCGTTACTTTCCTGAATGTGGCCAATTAAGGCATTGATTACCGCCACGCCCAGAATAACCAGCGTATCAACCCAGTGTCCCATTACTGCCGTTAATACGGCGGCTGCCAGCAGGACGTAAATCAGGACATCGTTAAAATGCGCGAGAAAACGCAGCCAGCCCGGCTTGCCTTTTTTCTCCGGCAGCGCGTTCGGGCCATGCTTCTGTAAACGCGCCTGCGCCTCGGCACGGTCCAGGCCATTAGCCTGGCTCTGCGCCTGAGCAAGCACCTGCTCTACGGTCTGCTGGTACGCCTGCCCGCCTGCGGGTGGCATATTCTGCGAGAAATTTTTTTTGGTCATGGTATTTTTCCTTCAATATCCGGTGGACGGAAGCCGGAATTCCTTTCTGGCTTTAAATAATTCATTTTTAAGTCTTGCGGGTTAAATTGATCTACCGCAATATATTGACTACCCGGTTATTCAAAACTGATTAAAATTATTTCGACGCGTTGATTTTTACAAAATATTTCTAAACCAACACTAAACGAGGAGGAAGCATGTTTGGTATTTATCGCGGACGGCGTCTGGCGTTATACATTGTCGCAGCCATTGTTATTGCGACGTTAATTGGATATAGCACCTATAGCTTTGTAAAATTATTTTCGTGAGAAAGACGTTTATTTACATAACGCGATATTAATTTAATCGCCCCGAAAATATTATCTATTTTCTGTTATTAATTCGCAGAATAACGGTGGCCTTTTACCCAATTTTGCCAGCGGGGATGATATTGCTTTACGTTTCAGGATGCCGGACAATGACATTTTTAACTGACGATTAACATTACGATGAAACACCCGTTAGAATCGCTGCTCACCGCAGGGGGCATTTTGCTGATGGCCCTGCTCTCCTGCCTGCTGTTACCCGCGCCGTCGCTGGGTCTGGTGCTGGCGCAGAAGCTGGTTCAGACCTTTCATATGGTCGATCTGAATCAGCTGTACACCATTCTGTTCTGTCTGTGGTTTTTGGTGCTCGGCGCCATCGAATTCTTTATCCTGCGTTTCATCTGGCGCCGCTGGTTTTCACTGGCGTCGTAAGCCAGTGAAATCGCGCATCCCGTGGATCAGCGCTTCACACCAGGCCGCGTAGTCGTGGCCGCTGGATGAGGGGTGGAAGCTGACGCGATAGCCTTTTTTCCTCAGCACCTGTTCAAAATCCTGCGTGGTGCGATAGATGCCGCCGCCCGGCCCCGTGGTTTCAAACTTCCCGGCCTGTAACCAGAAACGCACCGGATACGGTGGAGACTGTTGGTACTGGCGCGTCAGCCAGCCGGGAGCGTCACCTTCCGGCGCCCACCAGTAAGAACCGGAAAGGCTCAGCACGTTGCCAAACAGGCGCGGATAGCGCAGCGCCACCCATGAAGAGGCAATTCCCCCGTAGCTTGATCCTGCCAGTACGGTTTTCTGCCGCTGCATGCCGATGCCCTTCCCCCGCAGCCACGGCAGCAGCTCGTGCGCCATAAAGTCAGCAAAATCCGGGTTCGGCGGCAGCTCGTTGCCGCGACGGGCGTGATCGAGGCTGTCGATAAACACCACGTTAATCGGAGGCAGGTGATGTCGGGCAATCAGACCGTCCAGCACGTTGGCAAAATGGTATTCGTCCTGATAAACCTGTCCGTCGAAAAGGATGAGCGTCCAGCGTGCAGGCTGTGCGCCGCGCGGTTGGTAGATCATCACGTCGCGGGCATTGCCGAGGATGTTGCTGCTCAGCCTCTGGCGGCTCAACGTCCCGTGTAACAGCGGCTGTGCCGTAGCCCGAACGGAGCAGTAGCGCGCCGGGCTGAGATCGAGCAGAGAATAGCGATTCCAGCGATCGGTCTTCTGCTCCCCAAAGCTATTCGGGTTAAGCGGATCGGCCTGCGCGCTTACCAGGATGGCGCGGCGTTGATCGCGGGCAGAGCCTTCAACGATCGGCACATCGGGGGCGAGCTTGTACTGCATCACCGTATCAGCGGGGACCACGTAGCTGCGGAACCAGACGTCGCTGTTGCCCAGACAGAACAGCGGATCGTGATCCCCCGCCGGAGAGCCGAGAATGAAGACGTTATCCCGCGCGCCGCGCCACAGAAAGGTCACCCGCTTATGGCTCGCATCTACCGGCTCCACCATCGGCGTTCCCTGTCGACGCTGCGCCTGCCAGAACGCCTCGGTACTTCCACCGGCAGAAATGACGTTTGCCAGCGCCTTCAGCGTCGGGCTTTCTGGCGCCAGCATCTGCACGCGTGGTAACGGAGAGGTCTCTTTCATCCGCCACTGAAAACGCCACGGCTTGCCAGCTTCGCCGTGTAGCACCAGCGAGGTGTTCTGTTTCACCGGCAGGGCAAACAGCAGCGTGTGTTCCCCGTCCGCAGGACCGTTTTCGATCAGCGTGCGGATGCGACGGTTTTGCCCATCCAGCAGGCGCGCATCCGTCACGCCATGCAGCGTGGCGGAAACGTAATTTTCATCCAGCTCGGGCAGGGAGAAGCAGACTTCGCCGCTGGCATCAAACTTTCCCTGAACATCGCCCTGCCGGGACGACTGCTCGCACGTTGCCGCCACGGCGGGCAGCGCGCCGATCCCCAGCAGCAACCCACTCCATACCCTCTTCATTACCGCTTGTTCCCCAACGAAATTTGTTAACAACGCTAATGCAAATGGTAATAATTTGCAATATCATCAACGGCGTTTTACCGGTGTTTTTATGGCGATAGCAACCAAGGATGTTCAATAAAAATGTTTAAAAATAATAAGATAATGCAGCTCTGGCTGCTGAGTCTGGCGACGACCAGCGTCGCGGCTCAGGCAGAAACGAAAGAAGAAACGATTACGGTGACGCAGGGCGTGAGTGAAGAGCCCACTGCGCCCGTAAAAGGCATTGTGGCGACGAAAACGCTCTCCGCCACCAAGACCAGCGCGGAGATCGTGAAGACGCCGCAGTCGGTATCGGTGATCACCCGCGATCAGATGAACATGCAGGACGTCACCTCCGTTTCGCAGGCGCTGCGCTACTCGGCGGGCGTGTTTACCGAGTACCGGGGCTCGTCTAACCGTAACGACGAGGTGTTTGTGCGCGGCTTTAGCTACGTGCCGAAATTCCTCGACGGCTTAAGCTTTGGCGCAACGGCTTCCTCACAGACGGGCACAGTTGACCCGTGGCTGCTGGAGCGCGTGGAGCTGGTGCGCGGCCCGGCGTCGGTGCTGTTTGGACAGGTGAATCCGGGCGGGTTAATCAGTATGACCAGCAAGCGCCCGACGGCGGAGGCCATTCACAACGTGCAGTTCCGCACCGGCAATAACGATCTCGCCGAAGGTGCGTTTGATTTCGGCGGCAAGCTGAGCGACGACGGCCGCGTGCTGTATCGCGTGAACGGTATCGCCCGTACGCAGCATAATCAGGTGGACGATTATAAAGAGACGCGGATGGCGATCGCCCCGGCGATCACCTGGTACCCGAACGATCAGACCCGCTTTACGCTGCTGACCAGCTACCAGAAAGATCCGGATGCCGGATACCGCAACTTCCTGCCCGCGTATGGCACGGTGAAAAGTGCCGACGGGAAGTACATCCCGCGCGACTTTAACGTCAGCGATCCGAATTACAATCAATCCTGGCGCGAGCAGACGATGATTGGCTACGAGCTGGAACACCAGTTCGCCGACAACCTCACCTTCCGCCAGAACGCCCGTTACGCCACCATCAAGCAGAAATATCGTTATCTGGTTTACGCCAACAGCGCGGCCAACAGCACGGTGTTGACCCGTCGCGCCCAGCGTGAAGAGCGCACGACCAACGAATTTGGCCTTGATAACCAGCTGGAATATCTGCTGGAGACCGGAAGCGTCAACCACACCCTGCTCGGCGGGTTTGATTACAAGACCAGTAAGGATAAACAGCTGCTGGCGCGCGGGAGCGGCTCACAGTATGACCTCGACTGGACAAACCCGGTTTACGGCGTGAACGTGGATGAAAGTACCTTCAAAACGGCCACCGACGAGCAGCAAAATCTCGACCAGATGGGCCTGTATCTTCAGGATCAGATGAGCTGGAACAACTGGGAGTGGCTGGTTTCCGGGCGCTACGACTGGAGCGAAGTGCGTACTAACGACTACACCGACAACAGCTTTACGCAGCAGAACGACAGCAAATTTACCTGGCGCACTGGCCTGCTGTACGCGTTTGATTCTGGCCTGTCGCCGTACATCAGCTACAGCACCTCGTTTGAACCGAACCTGCAAACCAACCGTGCGCCGGGCGTTGCGCCATTCAGGCCTACTACCGGGGAGCAGACCGAGATTGGCGTGAAATATCAGCCGGTCGACACCACGCTGATGACCCTGGCGCTGTACGATTTGACTCAGGACAACGTCGCGACCTATAACAGCGCTGAAGGCTGGTTCGAAAATGCGGGCAAGGTGCGTTCGAAAGGCGCTGAAGCGGAAATCCACGCCACGCTGATGGATAACATCAACCTGATTGGCTCCTACACTTACACCGATGCAAAAACCGAAAGCACCACGGTGGCGGGAACTGAAGGCAAAACGCCTGCGCGCATTCCAGCGCATATGGCATCGGCGTTCGCCAGCTATACCGTTCCGGGCGGAGCGCTGAAGAGCCTGACCGCTGGCGTGGGGATGCGCTACATCGGCACCAGCTACGGCGATGCGAAGAACACCTTCAAGGTGCCATCGGTGGATCTGTATGACGCGATGCTGCGCTACGATCTGGGCGAGATGAACCGCAGCCTGAAAGGGGCAAGCGTGCAGTTCAACGTCAATAACGTGGCAGACACGAAGTATGTGGCGTCATGCGCAAGCGATACGGCGTGCTTCTACGGGATTGGCCGGACGGTGACGGCGACGGTGAATTACAGCTGGTAAGCATGGTGCTGTCTGATCCCCTCACCCCGGCCCTCTCCCCAAAGGGGCGAGGGTGTAATCGTCCCCTCTCCCCTTTGGGGAGAGGGTTAGGGTGAGGGGATGTTTTTCAGTGCGCCCGACCGTGGTTTTCTTTGCGATACGCCCCGGGCGGCTGGTTGAAGGTGCGGGTAAAGATGCGGGTAAACGTCTGCTGCGAGTCAAACCCGTAGCGCAGGCAGATATCGTACACGCGCTCGTCTGACTCACGCAGATCGCGCGCCGCCATCAGCAGCTTGCGTTCGCGGATGTAGCGCCCCAGACTTTCGCCTTTGTACTGCATAAACAGCCGCTGTAAATGCCATTTTGAGTAACCCGCATGGCGGGCAATCTCTTCGATGCGTAACGGCTGGTGTAGATTGTCATCAATCCATTCGACAATCGTATCAATGACCTGAGCGGAAATCGTCATACTGCTCTCCCCCTCTGCTTCTCGCTTAAACATTATTCCCACCACTCGCGAAATTGTTGCGTGATATCACTCACCCGCACGGGCTCGCCCAGCTCCGGCGTCAGCAGCCGGTAGTTTTTATCCTTACTGGCTTTCGCCAGCTGGATCAGTGGATCGTTCCAGGTATGTTTCGCCAGCACAAAACGCCCGTTATGTCCCGGTACGACCGCTTTGGCATTGAGATCTGCCGAGGCCTGCGCCGTTTCTGCCGGGTGCATATGGATGTACTTCCAGTCCTGGTCGTACTGGCCGTTTTCCATGATGGCTAAGTCAACTCCGCCAAACTGCTCGCCAATCGCTTTGAAGTGCGGGCCGTAACCGGAGTCTCCGCTGTAGTAGACCTTTCGCTCTGGGGTGACAAACATAAAGCTGCCCCACAGGGTCTGGTTACGCTTAATGCCGCGCCCGGAAAAATGGCGCGCCGGCAGAACGTGCACCGTCAGCGTATCGCTGATATGCACCGACTGGTTCCAGTCCCGCTCGTCGATAATCTCAGGGTTCATCCCCCAGTAGCGCAGATGCGACCCCACGCCCAGCGGGGTGACCACGCGCTTAACCTTCGGCAGCAGCGCCTTGATGGTGGCGTAATCCAGATGGTCATAGTGATCGTGGGAGATAATCAGCAGGTCGATCTCCGGCATGCTCTCCGCACGCCACGGGTACTCCCCCGCAAACGCTTTATTGAGGAAGGAGAACGGTGCGGCGTAGCTACTCAGAACCGGATCGATCAGGATGCGTTTCCCCGCCAGCTGCATATACCAGGAGGAGTGGCCGAGCCACACCAGCGTGTCCTGTTCAGGCGACAGGCTCGCCAGATCGGTTTTCACCAGCGGCAGCGGCTGCGCAGGACGGGCGTTTTCGGTTTTACGGGTAAGGAACTGCCACCACGCCACCAGCATATTTTGTTGCCCGGTAAAGCCCGGCGTAGGGAGCGTGTTATGGAATTGCCCGTCGCGATAGTGCGGAGAGGCTTCCACTTCAGAGAGCTGCGCACCCTGCGGTGGCTGGCCAAATCCGGCATTCAGTACAAACGGTAAACTGGCAGCTGAAGCAATAATCATGACTAACACCACGCAGATGAATAGAGGCTTTTTCATTTCCTGACCCGCCTACGCGCCCCATCCGATGGTTTGCGCGGGTGACACTTGAATATGAGTGAGTAAGCACTCATTATAGATAGGATGATTACGCCGTCAAGAAGGTTTTCGTTCTTTGACATTCCGCGTTGCAGCGTATCAAGGCTCGTGTTTCAATCAGGGCTTTTACAATTGACGGGAGGAAAAATTTAGTGGCACGTCCGAAGAGTGAAGATAAAAAACAGGCCTTACTGGAAGCAGCAACGGCTGCGTTTGCGCAGTCAGGTATTGCCGCCTCAACGGCGTTAATTGCCCGTAATGCGGGCGTCGCTGAAGGGACACTGTTTCGCTACTTTGCTACCAAAGACGATCTGCTGAATGCCCTCTACCTGCATCTGAAGCAGGATCTCTGCCAGACCATGCTGGCGAATCTCGATCGCACCATCACCGAGCCAAAAGAGCATACCCGCAATATCTGGAACAGCTATGTAGACTGGGGCATTCGTAACCCCCTGGCGCATGCGGCTATCCGCCAGATTGGCGTCAGTGAAAAGCTGAACGCCGAAACCGAGCAGGCGGTGAAAGACATGTTCCCGGAACTGCATGAACTGTGTCGTCGTTCGATCCGCCCGGTGT
Organism: Enterobacter sp. BWH64; assembly: GCF_001037645.1. Lineage (NCBI taxonomy): Bacteria > Pseudomonadati > Pseudomonadota > Gammaproteobacteria > Enterobacterales > Enterobacteriaceae > Enterobacter > Enterobacter sp. BWH64. The sequence goes on along the minus strand of NZ_KQ089922.1, from coordinate 1,680,124 downwards.
TTATGTCTGACGAGTTTAAGACCTTCGGTGATGCAATGTTCTTATCGCTGGCTGAAACCACCATGGAGTTTGCCGCGCGCGATCCGTCCCGTGCCGTCGATTTTAAAGCGCTGGGCTTTGAAGCCATGTGGCGCGGGCTTGCTGAGGAAGATAACCATGGACAGTAGATCCTTGCAGGAACATGCCAGACGCGTCGCGCTGGAGATGCCTTTTACCGAACATTGCTGGCCGTTTGGCCCGGAGTATGACGTGTTTAAGGTGGGCGGGGAAATTTTTATGCTGATGGCGACCGCACACGGTCGGGCCCACGTCAGCCTGAAATCCGATCCGGAAAAATCGCTGCTCAATCAGCAGATCTACCGTGGCGTGGAGCCCGGTTACCATCTGAATAAAAAACACTGGATCTCACTTTATGGCACGGACGACATCACGCCTGAACTGGTCACCGACCTGATTACGGATTCGTGGAATCTGGTCGTTGATAAACTGCCGAAAAAAGATCAGAAGTGGATTCGGCCAGCCTGATTGTTCGTCTGAGACGAACAGAATAAGCGCTCGAATCGCACTTATCTTTTCCCGCTTCGCGCGGTAATCTGCTTTCCTTTCACGCCCGCCCGCGGGCGAATTTCATCACCAGGAGTTGTTATGGATATTATTTCTGTCGCCCTGAAACGCCACTCTACCAAGGCGTTCGACCCAGCCAAAAAACTGACCGCAGAAGAAGCGGAAAAAATCAAAACGCTGCTGCAATACAGCCCGTCCAGCACCAACTCCCAGCCGTGGCACTTTATTGTTGCCAGCACTGAAGAGGGTAAAGCGCGCGTGGCAAAATCCGCGGCGGGCACCTATGTGTTTAACGAACGCAAAATGCTGGATGCCTCTCACGTGGTGGTGTTCTGCGCGAAAACCGCGATGGACGATGCCTGGCTTGAGCGCGTTGTCGATCAGGAAGAGGCTGACGGCCGTTTCGCCACGCCAGAAGCAAAAGCCGCGAACCACAAAGGCCGCTGCTATTTTGCCGACATGCACCGCGTGGATCTGAAAGATGACGACCAGTGGATGGCGAAGCAGGTTTACCTGAACGTCGGCAACTTCCTGCTGGGCGTGGCCGCTATGGGCCTGGATGCGGTACCCATCGAAGGGTTTGACGCCGCGATCCTCGACGAAGAGTTTGGCCTGAAAGAGAAAGGCTTCACCAGCCTGGTGGTGGTCCCGGTCGGGCATCACAGCGTGGAAGATTTCAACGCCACGCTGCCGAAATCTCGCCTGCCGCTGAGCACGATTGTGACTGAATGCTAAGCGCTTCTGGCACGCCGGCTATCGGCGTGCCCGTTTTCAGTAAAGCGTTATCTGCGGATGCTTTACCCCGCACACCAGCGCATAACGCGTTAATGTATCGAGACTCGCCCGGGTAATATTTGCTTCCATTCGTGATACCGTCGGGGCGCTGACGCCCATCCGCTCCGCCACCTGGGCGCGCGTCAGACCAGCATGATTGCGCCATTGCGCCAGCATCTCCCGCAGACGCTCCTTGCGCTCTTCTGCATCAAAGGAAGCCTGAACTTCTGAATCGCTTAACAGTTCAGCTCTGAGTTCGTCCCAGTCAATAATCTTTTTGCTCATCCAACATCTCCTGTTGTCGTTTCAGTGCCAGACGGAGTTCAGCAGAGGGCGTTTTTTGCGTCTTCTTGATAAACACCCGCAGCAGAAAAATGGTTCTTTCCCGCTGATAAACGTAGATCCCACGAGTATGGATCAGCCCGACGGTTCGGATTTCGAACAAACCATTGGGTAAGGGTTTGCTGTCAGGTTCACGCAATACTGTCGGGTTGTTGCGTAATTTATCAAGCTGGCGAATCAGCTTCGCCTGTACTCCCGCAGGCAATGAGAGGATCTCCTCCCTGACTGCCGCATGAACGATAAGTCTGAACACTGTATTTCATCCCTGATAATATTAGCATGTAAGGCAATTTGCATTAAAGGCTAATTTTGCCTTTCGTGATTCACCTTACCAGCTTATTCCAGGCAGGACCGGATCCGCGTTGATTCCCTGAAAGCCCCTCGCAAAAAACTTATTTCCCCTGCTCCGCCAGCCACGCCATCGCCCTCTCCCCTGCCTCATCCACGGGTAAATAGACCAGCAGCCGCGATCCGTTTCGCGGCGCAGAGTACCAGTACATCTGCTGGAGATGAAAATCCCCCAGCTCGGGATGGGTGAACAGCTTGAGCTGGTTCTCCACGCCGCGCACGTCGTTACGCTGGTGCCACAGGGTTTTAAACTCTTCGGACACCGCAAAAAAACGCGCCAGCTTCGCTTCCCAGAGCGGGTCGCCACGGTGCTCAGCCATGGCCGCGCGGAAGTAGGAGACGAAAATCGGCAGCACGTCGTCACGTTTGCCGAGCCGCGCGCGCCACGCCGGATGGGTGAGGAACAGGTAAATACAGTTGCGATCTTCCGGCGGGATGGCGTTGAAATCGACGCCCATCAGGTGGCCGAAGCTGTCGTTCCACGCCACGATATCGAAATTCGGTTTCTGAATACTGGCAGGTTTCGGCATCAGGGTATCCAGCAGGCGACGCGTGCCTTCGCTGATCCCCTCGCAGCACACCGCCTGCGGGGCTTCGCCCGGCGGCAAACCGGCGAGCACAAAAAGATGCCGGGCTTCGGTCGGGGTGCATTGCAGCGCTTTTGCGATGGCGGCCATCACCGCGCTGGACGGATTGACGTCCCGGCCCTGTTCCAGCCAGGTGTACCAGGTCACGCCGACATCCGCGAGCATCGCCACCTCCTCCCGGCGCAGGCCCGGCGTGCGGCGGCGGCCGCTGCGCGGTAAGCCGAGCCGCTGCGGATCGAGGCTTTCGCGCCGGGCACGCAAAAACGCGCCCAGCTGCTTGCGGGTGTCATCCTGAAGAGAGGTGACAGGTTCAGACATCAGCGCCATAACATCTCCTGCATGGTAGTGTCAGTACCAGTATAAGCAAGAACTGGTACCCGTTTATTAGATGGTTGATGCTACGACTCTACGCTGTTTGACGCAATGGAGTCACCATGAATACGTCAGTTGTTTCACCGGGTCGTGCGGGCCTGATATTGCTGTTAACCGGCCAGATGCTGCCGCTGATTGATACCTCAATCACCAACGTGGCGCTGGATTCCATCACCCATTCGTTACACGCCACCGCCACCGAACTGGAGCTGATCGTCGCCCTCTACGGCGTGGCCTTTGCCGTCTGCCTGGCCCCCGGCAGCAAGCTGGGCGATAACCTTGGCCGCCGTCGCCTGTTTATGTGGGGCGTGGCGTGTTTTGGCCTGGCCTCACTGCTGTGCGGCATGGCGGGAAATATCGAACAGTTGCTTGGCGCGCGCATTATGCAGGGTGCAGGCGCCGCGCTGATCATGCCGCAAATTCTCGCGACGTTGCATGTGACGTTAAAAGGAACGGCACACGCCAGAGCGATCAGCCTGTTCGGGGGTATCGGCGGAATTGCGTTTATCGTCGGCCAGATGGGTGGCGGCTGGCTGGTGTCGGCGGACATCGCCGGGCTGGGCTGGCGCAACGCCTTCTTTATCAACGTGCCGATTTGTCTGGTGGTGCTGGCGCTGAGCCGTCGCTACGTGCCGGAAACCCGCCGCGACACGCCGTCGCGCATTGACTGGACCGGGACTGTCCTGCTGACGGCAATACTGTGCTGTCTGCTGTTCCCGATGGCGCTCGGCCCGCAGTGGCACTGGTCGTGGCCGCTGAAGGCCGCACTGCTGGCGATTGTGCCGCTGGGCTGTTTGATGGTGCTGAACGCGCGCAAAAAAGAGCGTGAGAATGCCCACCCGCTCATCGCGCCGCGCCTGTTACAGCTGCGCAGCATCCGCTTTGGCGTGCTGATCGGGATACTCTTTTTCAGCGTCTGGTCCGGGTTCATGTTCTGTATGGCGCTGACCATGCAAAGCGGTCTGGGGATGGCGCCGTGGCAGTCCGGGAACAGCTTTATCGCGCTTGGCGTCACCTATTTTATTTCTGCCTGGTTCGCCCCACGCCTGATTGCCCGCTACAGCACCAGCGCCATCCTGCTGACCGGGCTTGCGATTCAGCTTGTCGGCCTGGTGGCGCTGATCGCCACGTTCCGTCACTGGGGAATGCAGAATACCGCGCTGACGCTGGCCCCAGCCACCGGGCTGGTGGGTTACGGGCAGGCGCTGATTGTAAACAGCTTCTACCGTATCGGGATGCGCGATATTCAGCCTGACGACGCGGGGGCCGCGAGCGCGATTTTAAGCACGCTGCAACAGGCTGCGCTGGGGCTTGGCCCGGCCATTTTCGGCGCGATTTTGCTGCACGGGCTGCAAAATCATCACGGAGATTATACCCAGGCGGTCAACGTCTTCCTGATGGTGGAAACGGCCATGATGGTGGTGCTGGCGCTGGTCACGCTGCGTATGCGTCATCGTCTGTGTTTACCGGTCGTCAAGGCCTGTCCGGCGACAAAATAAAACTGCCTGAATTTGCATAATAGATCCGCAGCCGCCATTATGGGGCTGCATCAATACAGGAGACGTTATGCAGGAATTAATTGCTCAGGTTGAAGAGTTAGGGATTGAAATTAATCACACCACCTCTTTAGTGATTATCTTTGGTATTATTTTTCTTACGGCCATTATCGTTCATTTTATTCTGCACAAAGTGGTGCTGCGCGCATTCGAGAAACGCGCCCAGGCCAGCAGTCATTTATGGTTGCAGATCATTACGCAGAACAAATTATTTCACCGTCTGGCGTTTACCCTCCAGGGGATAATCGTCAACGTTCAGGCGGTTCTGTGGCTGCAAAAAGGCAGCGAAGCGGCGGAATTACTCACCACCTGCGCGAAATTGTGGGTGATGGTTTATGCCCTGCTCTCCTTCTTCTCGTTGCTGGACGTGATTTTCAATCTGTCGCAGAAAATGGCTACCGCCTCGCAGCTGCCGCTGAAGGGGATATTCCAGGGCGTTAAGCTGGTGAGTGCCATTCTGGTGGGGATACTGATTATCTCCCTGCTGATCGGTCAGTCACCCGCCATTCTGATAAGCGGCCTGGGTGCGATGGCTGCCGTTCTGATGCTGGTCTTTAAAGACCCGATACTGGGCTTAGTGGCGGGCATTCAGCTCTCCGCCAACGACATGCTCAAGCTCGGCGACTGGCTGGAGATGCCGAAGTACGGCGCCAACGGCACGGTGACCGACATCGGCCTGACCACCGTTAAAGTGCGCAACTTCGATAACACCATCACCACCATCCCGACCTGGGCGCTGGTGTCCGATGCGTTCATCAACTGGAGCGGCATGTCCGCCTCCGGTGGTCGCCGCATCAAGCGTAGCCTGAATATCGATACCACCAGCATTCATTTCCTCGACGAGCAGGAGCAGCAGAAACTGATTCAGGCGAAACTGCTGAAGCCGTATCTGGCGGCGCGTCATGAGGAAATTAACCTGTGGAATCAGCAGAACGGCGAAGGGGAATCGGTATTAAACCTGCGCAAGATGACCAATATCGGCACCTTCCGTGCCTACCTGAATGAATATCTGCGTAACCACCCGCGCATTCGCAAAGATATGACGCTGATGGTGCGCCAGCTCGCGCCGGATGCCAACGGGCTGCCGATTGAAATATATGCCTTTACCAACACGGTGATCTGGGCGGAATACGAAGATATTCAGGCCGACATCTTCGATCATATTTTCGCGGTGGTAGATGAATTTGGCCTGCGTATTCACCAGTCGCCAACCGGAAACGATATTCGCTCGCTGGCTGGCGTCATCGCCAGATAATCAGGCGCTGGCGCGGGAAATAAAGCGCCAGTCCATCATGACCCTTTCCGTGGGCGCATCCGGGTTGTCGATTTTGTTCAGTAACAGATCGACCGCCTTGCGCCCGATATCCCGCGACGGCTGTTCAATGGTGGTGAGTGAAATCATCTCCGCCAGCTCAGTGCCGTCAAAGCCGACCACCGCGATATCTTCTGGCACCCGCAGCCCTGCCTGCTGTATGGCGCGCAGCGCCCCCGCCGCCAGCGTATCGGAAACGGCAAATACCGCATCCGGCGGGTTTGCTTTTAACAGGTTTTGCATCGCCGCCATGCCCGCACCAGAGCTGAGCTCACTGGCGTACTCCACCGCCTGATAGTCCAGATCCCGCAGGTGTATGACGCTCTTATAGCCGCGCTCGCGCAGACGGGCATATTTGTAGCTGAGGTCGTGGTTGATGAGCGCAATGCGTTTGCGTCCCCCGTCGGCAAGCTGGCTGACAACGTGCTGGGAGGCATCAACATCATTAATCCCCACGCAGGAGACCGCGCCCGCATCGGCGTATTCAGCGCACTGCACCCACGGCGCGTTGCCAATCAGCGCGGCCAGCTCCGGCAGTTTCGAGAATGCATCCATGGTGATAATGCCGTCGACGATTTTGCCGGAGAGCAGGCTTAAGCCCGAGCGGGAGCGCTCAATATCCGAGCCGGAGTTGCACAGCAGAATGCGATAGCCGTTCTTTTCTGCCTCGGCTTCAATGCCCTTCACCACTTCGGCGCAGAACGGGTTGGCGATGTTCGAGACCATCACCAGGATCATATAGCTGCGGGCAGTGCGCAGCTGACGCGCCAGCAGATTGGGCTGATAGTTACTCTCCTGGATCGCCTGCAAAACGCGCTCGCGGTTTTTCGCCTTCACGGTATCGCTGTTATTCAGTACGCGGGAGACCGTTGCCACGGATACCCCGGCCAGTTGAGCGATTTTCTGAATTGACATAGCGACGATACATCCTGCGGTTAGCGTTTTGTGCAGGCTACCATAAATTGATTGCCCGGCGAACCGGGCAATGCGTCAGTATTCCACGCGCACCCAGCGCTGCTGCTGATGACTTTTCATAATCGCATCAATGATATACATCACACAGGTGCCATCGTGGAAGGTGGCAAACTGCGGATTATCCGGCATCGCGCCCGCCTGCACGGCACGGTAAAACTGCGCCATCATATTTTTAAAGGCATCCGGCCAGCCTTCAATGTGCCCGCCGGGGAAGTGGGCGCTGTCGGCCACGTCACGGTTCATCAGGCCCGGATCGTCGCAGAGTATCTGGTTTGCCCTGGCGCGATGGCCGACCCACAGCTGCTGCGGGATTTCCTGATCCCACGCCACCGACTGCTCACTGCCGTTAATTTCAAAGGTCAGGCGATTTTTTCGCCCCGCGCTCACCTGCGAGACGCTAAAGCTGCCCTTGCTGCCGTCGTCAAAGCGGAACAGCACCGAGCCAAAGTCTTCGGTGGTGACCGGTTTGTCTTCATACTCCGCCTGCTCGTCATGGGAGAAGGTCTGATGACCGCCCGCGCTGGCCTTGCGCGTTGGCCAGACGGTGGATAAATCAGCCATCACCCCGGTAATACGCCTGCCGGTCACATACTGTACCGTATCGCACCAGTGGGAGCCGATATCCGCCACCGCCCGCGACGCGCCGCCGAGCGCGGCATCCACCCGCCAGTTGTAGTCGGTTTCCAGCAGCATCCAGTCCTGTAAATAGCTGCCGTGCGAGGCAAACAGCCGCCCGAGGCTGCCCGCACGCATCATGCTCGCCGCCTGGCGCACCATCGCAAACTGGCGATAGACAAAACTCACGCCATGCACCACGCCTGCCTGCTCCGCCAGCGCCACCAGCTCACGCGCCTCGTCCGGCGTCATGCACAGCGGCTTTTCGGAAAACACGTGCTTGCCCGCACGCAGGATCTGGCGGTTAATCTCCGCGTGAAGGTGGTTCGGCGTGCAGTTGTGCACCGCGTGCAGATTAGGGAGCGCGAGCAGTTCCTCCACGCTGGCACAGGCGTGCGGCACATTGAGCTGGTGCGCCTTTTCCTGCGCCTTAACGAGCGAGCCGTCACAGAGCGCGACCACCTGCACAAACCCGAGACGCCTGAGCGCCTCGATATGCGCCGGGCCAATAAACCCGCTGCCGATAATCCCGACGTTAATCATGGCTGCCCCCTGCGGCGAAATCATCAAACGCCCGTCCGGAAACCGGGATGATATGACGGCGGATAAATTCACTGCCCTCACTCGCGCCGGTATCGCCATCCTTCAGGCAGCACTCCCACTCCAGCACCGCCCAGCCGTCGTAGTCGTACTGGGTCAGCTTGCTGAAAATGCCCTTAAAGTCGATCTGTCCGTCGCCGGGCGAGCGGAAGCGTCCGGCGCGGTTGATCCACGGCTGGTAGCCGCCGTAGACGCCGCTGCGCCCGCTGGGGCGGAACTCGGCGTCCTTCACGTGGAACGCTTTAATGCGCGCATGGTAGATATCAATAAAGGTCAGATAGTCCATCTGCTGGAGCAGCATATGGCTTGGATCGTAGAGAATATTACAGCGCGGATGGTTATCGACCAGCGCCAGAAAACGCTCGAAGGTGACGCCGTCGTGCAGATCTTCCCCCGGATGCAGCTCAAAGCAGACGTCCACGCCCTGCTCGTCGAAGGTATCCAGAATCGGCCGCCAGCGGGCTGCCAGCTCCCCGAATGCATCCTGAAAACGCTGCTCGTTGTGCGGCGGCCACGGGTAGAAAAACGGCCAGGCCAGCGATCCGGAGAAGGTGGCGTGTGCTTTCAGGCCTAATCGGGCCGAGGCGACCGCCGCCTGCTTCAGCTTTTCCGTCGCCCACGCCTGACGCGCCGCCTCGTTACCCCGCACGGAAGCAGGGGCGAAGTGGTCAAACGCCTCGCTGTAAACCGGGTTTACCGCAACAAGCTGCCCTTCCAGATGGGTCGACAGCTCGCTGATGACCAGCCCATGCGCGGCCAGCCTGGCGGTGATGTCGTCGCAGTAGGCCTGACTCTCTGCGGCTTTCTCCACATCAAAGATATGCGGATGGTTGCAGGGGATCTGCACCGCTTTGTAACCCTTCCCCGCCGCCCATCCAGCCAGCCCGTCGAGCGTGTTGAAGGGCGCTTCCCCGCCAATAAACTGCGACAGAAAAATGCCCGGTCCTTTCATTGTCCTCATACTACCTCCTGAACGTTACGCCTTGTCATCGTCATACTTAAACGTGAGAAGGAAAATCAGCGCGATCGCCGCGGCAGCCACCGCCGGGATCCACCAGAATGTGACCCACGCCTGCGGCACGGTCTGCCCTGCCACCAGACGGTTGTAGAGCGCGCCGGAAATCTGCGAGCCGAGCAGCATGCCGATGCCGTAGGTGAACATCACGATCATGCTCTGCGCCTGGCCTTTGACCTTTTCGCCCGCCACGCGGTCGGTGTAGATAAAGCCAACGACAAAGAAGAAATCGTAGCAGACGCCGTGGAGCAGAATGCCGAGATACAGCAGAATGCGCCCCTCCTCGCTGACGCCCAGCGCGAACATGGCATAACGCACGAACCACGCCAGCATGCCGATCAGCAGCATATATTTCACGCCCAGGCGGCGGAACAGCAGAGGAATAACCAGCATGAAGACGATCTCAGACATCTGCCCGAAGGACATGGCGGTGCTGACGTCGGCAATGCCGGCATCCGCCAGATACGAGGCGGTGTAGGCGTAATAGGTGCCGAGCGGGACGGAGATCAGCATCGCGCAGACGGAGAAGACGAAGAAGTGGCGGGTTTTGAGCAGCGCGAAGGCGTCCGCGCAGAAGAGATCCCGCACCTTTACCGGCAGGCCTTTCGCCGGGGCGGGCGTATGCGGCAGCGTCAGGCTGTAGATCGCCAGCAACACGGAGCTGACCGCCGCCACCTGGAAGATGGTGACGCTGGACGCCACGCCGGTGACGCCGATGAAAATGCCCGCCGCGATCCAGCCGATGGTGCCGAACACGCGCACTACCGGGAAGGTTTTATCCACGTTCGCCAGACTGTGAAACGCAATGTTGTTGGTCAGCGCCAGCGTCGGCATATAGCAGAGCGTATAGCCAAACAGCAGGCCAATCAGCAGCGCGCCGTTCTCAGCAATCAACGCCCCCGGCACGAACCAGAGGATCGCCGCGCCCGCGAGGTGCATCACCGCCATCACCTTCTGCGAGGCGAAGAAGCGGTCCACCAGCATCCCGAGCACGAACGGCGAAAGAATGGAAGCGATGGGTCCGGCAGAGAACGCGTCGCCAATCAGCAAAGACATGTTGTGCCGGGTCATCACCAGGCCAAGCGTGACCGACCAGCTACCCCAGATAAAAAATTGCAGAAACATCATCAGCGACAGACGCGGCACCAGCAGCCGGTGCTGCGTTATCGCCTTTTCACTACTCTCAGTTGACACCATGATAAGCCTCACCCGGAAAAAGTAATCGATTACAAATTCGTTCAAATGAAAAGTAATCGATTACAAAACAAAGATCCTCTGGATCAAAACAGAATTGGGAGGGGAGTCACGATAACGGTGAAGGGGAGGTGCCGGGTGACGGCTGCGCCTTACCCGGCCTACTAAATAACGTCCCCGAACATGTAGGCCCGGTAAGCGCAGCGCCACCGGGCGTGAAGGCGGGTGCGGTCTGGTTTGGTGCGGTCTGGTGCCCTCACCCCGGCCCTCTCCCACAGGGAGAGGGAGAAAACCGCGCTACTTTTTGCGTGAAAGCTTAAATGCGATAAACAGGAACACCACCCACACCGGCAGCAGCATCGCTGACAGGCGCATCTCATCCATGGTGCACATCAGCACCAGAATCAGCCCGAGGAAGGCGATACAGAGGTAGTTCCCCGCCGGATAGAGCAGCGCTTTAAACTGCGTCTCGCGCCCCTTGCGGCGCATCGCCGCGCGGAAGCGCAGGTGCGCCAGGCAGATCATGATCCAGTTCAGCAGCAGCGTGGCGACAACCAGCGCCATCAGCAGGCCAAACGCCTCTTTCGGCAGCAGATAGTTAATCAGCACCACCAGCGAGGTGATAGCGCCAGAAAGGAACAGCGAATTGATCGGCACGCCGCGACGGCTGACGCGGGTGAGGAACTTCGGCGCGTTGCCCTGTACGGAGAGGCCAAACAGCATGCGGCTGTTGGAGTAAACCCCGCTGTTGTAAACCGACAATGACGCCACGAGAATGACGAAGTTGAGCGCCGAAGCCACCACGTTGCTGTTCAAATCGTGGAAGATCATCACGAACGGGCTACTGTCAGATTTCACTTCTACCCACGGATAGAGCGCCAGCAGCACCACCAGCGAGCCGATATAGAACAGCAGGATACGGTACACCACCTGGTTGACCGCTTTCGGAATGCTTTTGTGCGGATCGCGCGCTTCAGCCGCGGTGATGCCAATCAGCTCCAGCCCGCCGAAGGAGAACATAATGACCGCCAGCGACAGGATCAGCCCTTTCCAGCCGGTCGCCAGAAAGCCGCCGTGCTGCCACAGGTTGTCGATGCTTGCACGCTCGCCGCCGTGACCGGAGAACAGCAGCCACAGGCCAAAGCCGATCATGCCAATAATCGCCAGCACCTTGATGAGCGCAAACCAGAACTCGGTCTCGCCATACAGGCGCACGTTCACAAGGTTAACGGCGTTAATGATGATGAAGAAGGCCGCGGCCCAAATCCACGTCGGCACGTCCGGGAGCCAGTACTGCATATAGATGCCGGCGGCGGTCAGCTCTGCCATGCCCACCAGCACGAACATCACCCAGTAGTTCCAGCCGGAGAGGAAGCCTGCGAACGGCCCCCAGTATTTATAGGCAAAGTGTGCGAAGGAGCCGGACACCGGCTCTTCAACGACCATCTCGCCGAGCTGGCGCATGATCAGGAAGGCGATAATCCCGGCGATAGCGTAACCCAGCAGAACCGCCGGGCCAGCCATTTGAATGGCGGGGCCGATGCCGAGAAACAGCCCGGTACCGATCGCGCCGCCAAGGGCAATTAACTGAATATGTCGATTTTGCAAACCACGTTGCAGCGTCGGACTCTGATCCGACGAAGCTTCAGCGCTACCATGGCCTGAAGCGGATGACGCGTCTTTCACGCCCTACCCCTGTCTCTTTTTTAGAAGGGGCACGTTTTAACACTTCATGCTGGTGGTAGCAAGCTTAACGCCGGGCCAGCGCATGCGCCCGGCGGATAAACGTCACGACCCGATGATCCCGCCGTCCGCTTTGGTAATCACCACCGTTGACGATCGCGGACGCCCGTTCGGGCTGGCGTCTGGCCAGTTGGAAACAGCGCGCGGATTGGCCGGGTCGGTAATATCATCCCCGCCCTCCCCCGGATGCTGAATGTTGATAAACAGCGTGCGGTTGTCCGGCGTAAACGCAATGCCGGTGATTTCACATCCGCGCGGCCCGGTCAGAAAACGGCGATACTCGTTGGTGCCCGGAATGGTGGCGACCATCTGGTTATTGCCCATCCCCTCGTACGCTTTCTTATTGATGGTGCTGGAGGAGACGTCGGTCTGGATCCACAGGACGCCCTGGTGATCGAACGACAACCCATCCGGGCTGCCGAATGCCGCGCCCTGCATGGAGCCTTTGGCCTTCGGATCGTCGCCGTCGGTACGCCCGGCCATAACCAGAATATCCCACTTAAAGCGTGCGGCGGCAGGATCTGCACCCTCTTCGTGCCAGTGCATGATGTGACCAAACACGTTGTTGGCGCGCGGGTTAGCGGCATCGACCGGTGCCTTCCCCTCTTTACCGCGATCGCTGTTGTTGGTGAGCGTACAGTAGACGCTGCCGCTGGCGTGCGGATCGACGGCAATCCACTCGGGACGATCCATTTTCGTTGCCCCCACCGCGTCGGCCGCCAGGCGGGTTTTGATCAGCAGATCGCCCTGGCTTTCAAACCCGTTGCTTTTATCCAGGCCATTTTGCCCGAAGATCAGCGGCAGCCAGTCGCCGCTTCCGTCCTGGTTGAACCTGGCGACGTACAGCGTGCCGGACGTCAGCAGCTGCATATTGGCTTCCCGGTTCGCGGGATCGTATTTTTTGTCGGAGACAAACTTATAGATGTACTCAAACTTCTGGTCGTCGCCCATGTAGACCACCACGCGATTATCGGCGGCGAGCGTGACGGCGGCCCCCTCATGCTTGAAGCGGCCCAGCGCGGTGTGCTTGCGCGGGGTGGAGGTCGGGTTGTAGGGATCGATCTCCACCACCCAGCCGAAACGGTTGGGTTCGTTAGGGGTTTTATCGACGCTGAACCGCTCATCCACCTCGTTCCAGCGGTAGGACTCATCGCTGTCGCTGATGCCGTAGCGTTTTTCCAGCGGATTGAGATCGGCTTTTTTCATAAAAATGTCCGACCAGTTCTCCTCGCAGGTGAGATAGGTGCCCCAAGGCGTGTGGCCGTTGGCGCAGTTCTGCATGGTGCCCAGAACGCGTTCCCCCTGCGGATCGGCGGCGGTTTTCATTAAATCCTGATGCCGCGCCGGGCCGGTAAGCTGCATTGGCGTATTGACGGTAATACGCCGGGCGAAGGATGACGGACGCACCACCTCCCAGCCGCTGCCCGTTTTTTTCACTTCCACCACCGACACGCCCATCGCGTTCTGCCCCTTGCGGGCTTTGTCGAGGCTCCAGTTCGCCGTACCGTCGGTAAACAGCATCCCGTTATCGATGTATTCATGGTTCAGCGCCAGCAGGCCATGCTCCGGATTTTGCCCCCCCTGCGGCAGGCTAAACCACGCCATGCCGTCGTGGTGCATGCCCGCCTGCACAGCCTGTTCGTCTGTGGTATTACTGGCGTCCGGCTTAAATGCCGGCATGTTGTCTTTGATTCCCGTCGGATCACCCCAGCGATAGAACGGGCGGGCAATATAGCCTTCTGGCACCCTGACCGTGTCTTCCGTGGAGACCTCGATGCTGGTAAAGCCCAGGGAAACCGCTTTTGCCAGCGCGGAAGACTTCGATACCGCGGCAATGGCATTTTCGGGTGTGATCAGATACGGGAATGATACGGCGGCCCCCGCTACGGCCCCCATCTGGAGAAAACGGCGGCGGGAGAGGAACACCTCTGCAACCTCGGAGAATACCGGGTTAGCGCTGCGGTTACTGATATCGTCGCGATGTTCTTTTTTAAATACGGATTTGAGGGGTCTGCCCATAGCGGCTTCCTGTCATTGGCCAAGAGGTAAGGATGTGGCGACCAGTGTAAGAAGCTTTTATTACAATTTTATAACACGACAACGAAGGGATTGGGGCGTCCCTGCCCCGGATAACGAGGTGGAACGCTTAGAACTCGTAGCCAACCGAGACCTTAAAGGTACGCGGCTCGCCCTGAGTGATGTAAGTACCGGAATCGTCCACGCTTGACCAGTAGTTCTCGTTGGTCACGTTGTCGATGCCTGCCCGCACGGTCATCTGGTTTTCATTGTGGTTCACCGCGAAGCGATAGCGCATGCCCAGATCCAGCGTGGTGTAGCTGTCCAGCTTTTTGGTGTTCGCAAGATCGGCATACTGCGTGCCGGAGTGGTTAACGCGTGCGGTCGCCGTCAGGCCTTCAATCGGCTTGATATCGTACTCTGCGCCCAGCACGGCGTAGAAGCTCGGAATACCGATCGCATCGTTGCCCTGATTGACGCCGTTTTTGGTTTTGGTCAGCTCGGCCTGCAACCAGGTGGCGCTGGCATTCAGACGCATCCCAAGCATTGGCTCGCCGAAGACGTTCAGCTCCACGCCGCGGTTACGCTGTTCTGCATCCAGGCCGTAGTGACCGCTGTCGTCAAGGATCGCCGACGGCATTTTGATCTCAAACAGCGCCAGGGAGCCGCCCACGCGGCCAAAGTCCGCCTTTACGCCCACTTCGTTCTGCTTAGAGTGCACGATACCGGTGCTCTGGCCGTAGTTAGTAGCAGTGTTCGGCGCAGTTTCACCGGGCTGTAACGCCTCGGTGTGGTTGGCGTAGAGGGAAATTTCCTCCCACGGTTTATAGACTACGCCGTAGGTTGGCATCCAGCGGCTGCCGTCGAAACCGTCCGCGTCGTTTTCCGCGCCGGTGATTTTGTTGTACCCGCGGATGACAACTTTCTGATGACGTGCGCCTGCGGTGAACAGCAGCTTGTCGTCCAGTACGCCCAGCGTATCGCTCAGCAGCCAGCCCTGGGTACGGGTGCGCCCGCTGGTCAGCGGATCGCTGTATTTCCCGCCTAAGCCGTTGAAGTTAGTGCTGTCCGGCATATCAACGCCGGTGTTGTGATAGATGTTGGTGGTCGGGTTATCTGCCGCCGCCGACATTTTCCACGCGATTTTTTCGTTTTTGGTCATCGCTGAATACCCGACGTTGACCTTGTGCGAGACAAAACCGGTGTCAAAGTTACCGCGAATGCCCGCCATGCCGCTGACGGAATCGCTGATGCGGTTGGTATCAAGGCGGCTGACCGTCGCATTACCGCTCTTATCGAGGAGCTTCGGCGCGCTGTAGATCCCTTCTTCGTGCGCGTGCTGCGCGCCGAGACCGGTATATGCCGTCCAGCTATCGGTGATGTCATACTCGCTGCGCCACATCCCGAACTCGTTTTCGATATCGCTGTAGGCCCACTTCTGCGAGAAGTTACGATCGTTCTTCGGCGGTTCAGGCACAAAGTCCACCGCCGAGATGTTGACGCTGGTTGGGCTGCCGTGGAAGGTTTTTTTCTGGTAGCCCAGGTCCAGCGAGGTGCGGAAGCGGTCGCCTTTGTAATCCAGGCCGGTGGAGAGCAGCGTGGTGCGGCGGCGGTCGTTCGGCACGCCGGTTTCCCCTTCGCGATGCACGAGGTTCACGCGCGCGCCAAACTGGTCGTTATCGCCAAAGCGACGACCCGCATCCAGCGTGGTGCCAATCTGGGAATCCGAGGTGTAGTCAACGCCCACTTTCGCCTGCGGGGTGTCGCCCGCGTGTTTAGGCTCAAGGTTGATCATCCCGCCCACGCCGGAGCTTGCGGCGCCGTTCATCAGGGAGTTGGCCCCTTTGAAGATCTCGATACGGTCGACCATCTGGGCATCCACCACCTGACGCGGCAGCACCCCGGACAATCCGCCAAAGGTCATATCGTCGCCGTCAAACTTCAGGCCGCGAATGCGGAAGGTTTCCGCGCTGTTGCCGTAACCCTGAACAAATTGTACGCCCGCGTCGTTGGCAACCACGTCAGCAATGGTTTTTGCCTGCTGATCTTCCACCAGCTTCGAGGTGTAGCTGATGATGTTGAACGGCACGTCCATGGCGTTCTGCTGACCGAGCATACCCATGCGCCCGCCGTTCGCCACCTGGCCGTCGAGGAAGGCTGGAAGCAGCTGGTCACCACCGGGTTTGAAATCACTCCCCGCCGTGGACTGGACCACGATGGTGTCCTCTTTTTTCTCATCCGCCGCAAAAGCGGAGTGTGTAACCGCGCCGATGGCAATCGCCAGCAGCGTTTTGTGCATTGTGGTGTTGTTCATAATGAGCTCTTAACGTGCGCGCAAAAATGACCCGTTGTCGGGCCTTAAAAGTTATTAAAAGAAATGCAAATGAGAACTATACGCATTATGAATGCGTAATCAAGTGTCAACGGACATCTCTGAGCGAGAAGAGACAAGAAACAAGGCTGGCGGGAGGTATGGCGCGCAACCACCCCGAAACAGGGGTGGTTGCTAAGGCATTATTTTTTCTTGAAAATATCGGCGGTACCGTGAATTTTGTTGTTGGTATTACCGGAAGTCAGCACCAGAACATCAGCACCTTCTTTATCGGCTTTCTCGATCAGCTCTTTTTTCGCGTCGTCTACCGAGACTTCATTGGAAGTGCTAACCGTACCGATTTTTTCATACTGTGATTCCACTTTCTCAAACTCGTTTTTCGTCAGCAGTTCAGCCGCAAAGGTATTGGTGGTAAACAGAAATGCAGCGCCCATCAAAATAGCAGTCGTTTTTTTCATAACCTTTTTCCTTGAGATTAATCAGCAACTACGAAAAGCCCCACGAGTAAGAGTGAGGTGATATGAGCATGGTAGAGGAATAGCAAAATTGCCATAGGGTAAGAAAAATACTGTTATAACAGTCAATTGTGCTGTGAAAAATGTGCGTTAACGCTACTTTCGCGAGGGGTATTTCATGGAGAAAATCAGCAGGACGTCGCGCAGGCGGCAATCTGTGAAATTTAATGGCACGCCCTGTAGGATTCGAACCTACGACCTACGGCTTAGAAGGCCGTTGCTCTATCCAACTGAGCTAAGGGCGCACGGAGAAGAGTGTACTTCGCGGTGGTGAAACGCCTGGAATTATACGGTCAATGCGTAGTGAGTCAATGCCTTTTCCGCCTTCTCTGGCGATAATGACTAGCTGATTGTAAATACGGCTGTTTTTTCAACATTTATCCCTCTTTTACGGGCTGCGAAAAGGCTTAGCCGCTTTTAAGTAACGCCTGCTGTTTTCCTGTTTACTTCACCTTCACACTGTCCTGCGGTAACCCGGCCGCCTGGAGGCTGGAAGTGAACAGGACGACGGAGTGACAGCGCCAGACCAGACAGGTTTTCCCTCGTGCGTGCAGCACATCTCACACGATATTACAGGCATTAAGCTTGAACCCATTGTCGCCCTCTTATCTTCGCGCACGGTGGGGGCCGAAGTGCTCAGCGTGCTGTCGCCGCATCAGCAAAACGAAAGCTTTTTCCAGGACTGGTCCGCCGCCCGGGCGCTTATGCTGCTGGAAGCACAGATCGCCGCGTTAAAAAACCCCTGCCCCTGTGACAACCTTTTCATAAATTTGCCGATAACCGTTCTGACCATACCGGAAATGTTTCAGCGTTTACTGCAACTTAACAGCCCACCGCTGAACATTGAACTCGTGGAGCCTGCCTCGTTCTTTACACTCTCAGACCCGGCGCGTCTGAGGGTGAGTTGTGCGCTTCAGCAGTTGACCGCGCGAGGACACCGGATCTGGCTGGATGATATTGATGAAGCGTCAGGACAAGCATTTTTATCCTGCCGCCTGCCATTAAGCGGAATAAAAATCGATAAGATCGCTTTCTGGCGTTTACGTGAAACGCCGGCGCTGACACAGCTGGTCACCCTTTGTTCAAAAATCGCTGCGAATGTGCTTATTGAAGGCATTGAAACAGAACGGGACCGTACTTGCGCGCTTCATGCTGGCGCGCGCTTCGGTCAGGGATATTATTGGCCATCCTGGAGATGGCAGGAGGACTGAACGGTCATCGCCAAGAGGGAAGCTATGCGAATGACAGTGCGCCGTTACCGGCGTCGTCGGACAGGAAGTGATTCACTGGGTTCTACGCACTCGCCTTTTGCTCTCCCATTTTTTGATCGTCTCGAATATTTGAGCCAGTCAATCAACCAGACCCGCAAAACCGATGCTCCCTTTATCATTCTGGTCACACAGGATAATTTTTTCCGTTCCGGTTTACTGAGCGGGCAGTCGCCCCTGAGCAATTGCTGCGACTATTCCACGCTGGAAGCCGCCCTCAGTGATTTAAATCACTGGCCTTCATCGCGTCTGGTAATAGACATTGAGAGCCGCGCCTCGCCGCTCATCGACCTGCTGGACCGATTACGCCGCCACAGCCTGTTCGCCCCCTACCTGACACCCTACCTGCTCGTCCGCGCCGATGATTATGATGCTCGCCTGTTTTGTAAAGCGGCTGGCCCTTTTCATGTGCTTGAACGCCAGGTAACGGCGCTGGCTATGCAACAAACCTTGCTGGAAGCACCGTCACCCGCCGGCAACCGCAAAGAGTGGTTTTCACGGGATGAATGGCCGATCTTACAGGCGCTGTCGCAGGGGAGCTCCTTGCGGCAGATCGCGCAGTTACAGAACCGCCCCTACAGCCGCATTATTTACCGTCTCAGCTGCATCCTGGCGAAACTTGGGCTGAATCATCGTCATGAGTTGCTACATCTTCTCAACAACCTCTCAGATTTCACGTATTAACGTATTCAGTAACTTCTTAATTCCTAAAGACCTTTAGGAAATTACTTAGGATGCATGTTAAATTTTTGTGTTTTTTAACAAAACTTTCGATTTTATAACTATTCCTAATTCCAGGTCTTAAACCATGCGAAATGCTGCCGGTACGCTCAACGAGAGTGATTTTATCCATGCGTTAAGGTTCTGGCGCTTCAGTTAACAGGATGATAATGGTGTAAAAACAAGCGATTCACCTGTAAAAGAATGCGATGAGAGGTGAAGAAAACAGCAGATAGTACTGTTCTGTTGTTGGGAACGGCAATTTGCCAGGAGGCGTTTGAAACGGAGAGATGACGCACGAAATGGCGGATTTCATGGATGGCAGGCAGGCGGGATGCTGGTTGTCACAGCCTGCTCGCTGTTAACATTCATTTAACATACAGTAAAATCGTTTATTTTTTGTTATTACATAAAGATGAAAGTGTGTGGTAAATGCAATATCAGGACATTTTTGCTAATTTTAAAAAGTTAGTGATTCAGATCCAGAACATAATAATCAGCAATATATGGATATTAATTTACAGGCTTTTCGGACAATACTTAAACGGTATAATAAGACGTGTTTGACACGCGAATAAGAAAAATCATTTTGCCATAACCAGCCTTATGAGATAACTGCGCTGAGGCATTGATATCACCACTACGTAAACAAGGATGCTTTCGCTCTTCCCAGGGACATTTACCGTACAAGGATCTGCGCAATTATCCTTCCGGCTTTTCGAGAGTTTTAACAAAACTCAGCATAACGCTTTTAACAATCTGAGGCATAAAAAATGAAACCGGCATCCGTTATCATTATGGACGAACACCCTATCGTCAGAATGTCGATAGAAGTCCTGCTACAGAAAAATAAAAACATCCAGGTCAAACTGAAGTCAGGCGACAGCCACGAGGTGCTTGACTGTATACGCAACCACCCCATTGACCTGGTCATTCTCGATATTGAAATGACGGGCACGGATGGGTTCGTATTACTGAAAAGAATCAGGAACTTAAATAAAGACATTAAGGTTCTTTTCCTCTCTTCGAAATCTGAAGCCTTCTACGCAGGACGCGCCATCCGCGCCGGGGCAAATGGTTTTGTCAGTAAGCGAAAAGATCTGGGGGAAATTTATAACGCGGTGGAAATGATCCTGACGGGCTATTCCTTCTTCCCCTCAGAAACATTGAGTTTTATAAACCATCTGGGCTCGCGGACGGGCGCCGCTGTGGATATGCCATTATCAAATCGTGAAGTGACGGTTCTGCGATATCTGGCGAACGGATTATCTAATAAGGAGATTGCGGATCAATTATTACTTAGCAACAAAACAATTAGCGCCCATAAGTCTAATATCTTTTCCAAGCTGGGCGTGCAAAGTATCGTTGAATTAATTGATTACGCGAAGGCGCACGAATTACTATAATCCTACCCTCTCCCTGCAACATATAACCGTTACAGGGAGAGTGGATACGATTAATTATAATTAATCATGAAAGTTGCATCGGCGTCAGCCCGTCCCGGCTGCGGGTTATCCGCCGTGGCGATATAATTGGCATAAAACGACAGTTCGGCATTTCCCTGCGCATCTACCGCCACCGTCTGGCTGGTCTGCTGCAACGCGAGGCGCGTTTTATCCCGGTCGAGGATCTCCACGGCCACGTTGCTGGCCGCGCTGGCATCATTCAGCGCCAGCAGGCTATTATCATGCCCGTCCATCTTCCCCGTAAATGTGACCGAAGCCGCCCCCGGCGGACATCCGGTCAGCTTCAGGGTGAACGGTACAGGCTGCGTCCGGCTCCCCGTTGTGCGAAGCTGTTTCGTGGGCCAGGTGCCGAGCGTGACGGTTTTATTGCTGTCGTCCCCCTCCGCCACGCAGGTAAAATCCACGATATTGCCGTAGAGCTGAATGTTAATTTCCCCAAGCGCCGTCTCTGCGTATGCAGGGGAGCAAAGCGCAAAGAGCGCGACGGCTAAATACCGCATTCCGTTTCGCATACCTGCTCCTTAGTCGTAGTCGACGCGTAAATAGCCGCGAGAGGTAAAACGCCCCTCGGCAGGTTTTTTACCGGTTACGCTGACGGGCCACGCGCGGATCCCCACCTGCGCCTGAGCGCTGTCGTCCAGACGGAACGGGATTTTGCTGGTCAGGTTGTTGGGCGTCAGCGGCACGCCATTACTGTTGGCAATCACAAAACCCACATCCGCGTTATCGGAAACCAGCGCACTGCCTGAAACCTTCTCCGCTTCAACACGCATCGTGAGCATGGCGTTCGCCTCGACGTTGGTGCATTTGATGCCGATGGTTTTGCTTTGCGCTGAGATCCCCTCCGGCTTATTCCCGATGCCTGCTTTACTGAACAGGGAGGCGCCGATGTCTCCGAAATCGAACTCCACCACATTCCCGGCATTAATTTCACAGCTCTGAGGCACCTGAATAGTCCCGCTGTAGCTGATGGTATAAACCGGCGTGGTGAGCGGATCCGAGGAGGTCGTGGTGACGTAAACCCGGAACATGGTCGCCCGGGGGATCACCACCATATTGATAAAGCGTCGGGTCACTTTAAGCCGGAAGACGAGGCTGGAATCCTGTACGCCAAACGGTTTGTTTTTAGACACATTCGGGTGGCTCCCCATCTGGATGTAGCTTTTGGGCGGATAAAACGTGCCAGCGTAGCTGTCGGTAATTTTCATCGCCCCGTCCAGATAGTCGTTTAGCTTCAGATACTGGTAGCCATCGCTGGTGCCCGTAACAGGGAAATCGGTAACATAGCTGCGCTTGGTGGTGTTCCCGGACGTTCCCTTAGGGCAGACGGCGTTGACGCCCACCCACTGGGACTTCTCGCTGAGCGTGACAATCTGCCCCACCTGGTTATTGGAGCTGTTAAATTTATCCGTCAGGTCGTAATACACCTCCGTCGGCACGCCATTTTCATTGACGCAGACCGTGGCGAAGGCCTCAGATAGCGGAAAAAACGCCAGCAGGGATAGCCCCAGATAATGGATTTTATTCACAGCGGATCCCCTTAAGTGTGATCGCCTGTTGCAGGCTTTGTTCTGGCAGGCTGTAGGGCGCACGACACTGGGACTGTTTCCCGTCTCCCCACTGAATCAGCAATTCTCCGCTCAGCGGCAGCCCGCTCAGGTAAATCTGACCGTCATCTCCCACCATGCTGGTTACGCCGCTCTGCGTCTCACGCACCACCGCCCCAAACGGTACAGGCTGGCTATCACGCTTCACGGTGAGCAGCGCACGCACGCCGATGCGGGTGTCAAAACTGGCGCGCACCAGCGCACCGTTCGTCGGCACGACGCTGGAAACGTTATTTTCAATGTCGGTGTTGTTGCTCATAGTGTTGGTGTCGAGCGCCACGCGGTTGTAACGGTACACCGTGGCGTACGGCATCACCGCATAGCCACGCCAGTCTGTTTTGACGCCGGTCTGGTTTTCGACGCTCACGCCTGACGCGCCCGGCGCTTTGATCAAGACGTTGGTATCGCCCAGCGGCTGACTGAATGTGATGCCGTCTGAATGCCCTACCACGCCGCCGGAGAGCTGCCAGTTGAGGTCGTGCTGATCCCGGGCGTAGTTGTAGCCCACGCCCAGCGTGCCGTACGTCGCCTGCCAGTTAGCGCTGGCGCTGCCGCTGGCACCGTTATTGCTGGTGTGACCCTGCGTGACGCTGTAGTTCAGGTTACGATCCTGGAGCAGCGTTCCGCTGATCCCGGTCTGCCAGCTGGTATCACCGTCGCTGTTACGGCTGGCAGAGGCTGTGGCATAGGCCCGGTCGATCGCGTTATCGCGACGGTAGCCGTGACGGGTGAACAGGCTGAACGGGACGGAGACGTTGAACGAGGCGATCCGGTCGGTTCCGTCAATGCCGACGGCCTTGTTCCACGACCAGGATAAGGCGTAGCTGACCCCTTTCACCCCGCCCGCGTAGCCAAGCTGATACCAGACGTTGGATTCGCTGGTGCCCCAGTAACTCTGCTGGCTGCCCGACACGTACACCGAGCCGTAATCGCCGAGAGACTGGGAGATATTGAGCTGGAAACGCCCTTTTTTATTCAGCGTCAGGTTGTGATAGCTCTGCACGTCCGGCACGCCGTCATCGTCCTGATCGTCGCCATACTGGTAGCCTTCCATTGTGCGCCAGGCCACATCGTCGAGGGTGTAGAAGCCTTTGGTCGAGTAGCGATAGCCCAGCAGCTGGAAGTTGGTGCCGAATCCGTTAAGGGATTTTGCGTACAGGAACCGCAGGGACTGCCCTTCATGGCGGCTGTCATCGGCAAGCTGGCTGCGGGCATGGGTGAGATCAAGTGAAACCGCCCCCCAGTCACCGAGGTTTTTACCCGCGCCAATGGCGATGGCGGTATAGCGCGAGGCCAGCTGCGTTCCGCCGTACAGCGTGTAGCCGTCGGCAAGACCCGCAATCATCGTACCCTGAGTAAAGAACGGCGTGTCCTGCTCGCTGTTGCCGCTGCGATAGTCCCCTGCCACCAGATCGTATTTCCAGCGTCCTTCACGCTGGAGCAGCGGAACGGTGGAATACGGGACGGTGTAGCGCTGCTGGCTGCCGTCCTTCTCTTCCACCGTCACCTCCAGGTCACCGCTTGAGGAGGTCGGGTTAAGATCAGTTATCGCAAAAGCCCCCGGCTGCACATAGCTCTGGTAAATCACGTATCCGTTCTGGCGGATCACCACTTTGGCAGGGGTGCGGGCGATTCCGCGCACGGTAGGCGCGTAACCTTGCAGGCTGTCCGGGTACATACTGTCGGACGAATAGAGGCGACCACCGCGAAAACCGACGCTGTCGAAGACATCGTTACCGGTGTTGCTGTCGCCAAGCACCAGCTCGCTTTTCAGCGGGATGATCGTACGCTGCGCCCAGGTACCAATATTTTGCCAGCTGCTGTGCCGCTGGCCGTTGCTTTCGGTATAACGCCACGCGCCGTTATTGCGTAATCGCCAGGCGCCATAGTTCAACCCGCTTTGCAGGTTCAGATAGTAGCTGTCGTCGTCGCTGCCCCGGTTGCCGGTAAAGCTGTAGTTCAGCAGCGCGGCGGGGATGCCTTCATCCCACTGTTCAGGTGGAATATACCCGCGGGCGCTGTTTTGCATCGCCACCTGAGGCAGGCTGACGTTCAGGCGCAACGAGGCGAAGTTGAACGCCGTTTCGCTGCCCGGAATAGCCGTGGTGAGCGGAACGCAGGTATCGCCCTGCACGTTGCTCAGTTCCGGGAAGGCGGCGATATTGACGCCAAAGCGATCGAGCATCGCGCGCGTAATGCACGGCGACAAACCGCCCGCGACCGGCGGCGTGTTGTCAGCTTGCTCAAACCGCACGTCCTGCGTGCCGATAAACTCATCGTTACGCCAGATATCGACGCGATAGACGCCCGGTGCCTGCTGGTGGCCTTTTTCAAAACGCGACAAATCCGCCACGTTCGCCGTGTCATCGGAGAGAAACGCCGGGTTAAAGTAGCTTTCGCCCCAGCCAGCGAGTGGCCAGAGCGTTGCCATCAGTGCCAGCGCAACCGGGCAGTAACGCCATTGAGTGTTCATCGCCCTGTCTCTGCTCACAGGCTGACGCTACGCGCCGGCGTAATGGCGCCATAGTCATTCACACTCTGCCAGGAGAGCGTGCCGCTCGCAGCGGCAGGCAGCACCTGCTGCGCCGAGCTTTTAGGGGCAACCATCAGGTTATCCAGCGTCTGACCGCCGAGCTTCAGATTGACCAGCGTGACGTAATACGGCGAGGCATTGCTCACCTTAAGATGGTTGCCGACGCGCTCAAAGCGCAGCTGTGAGAGCGCCTCTTCCGGCGGCATCGCCAGGTTAGCCGGGCGAACAAACAGCTTGATACGTGACAGAATAGCCAGTTGCAGGACGTTGTTGCCGTCCTGATGTTTTTTGCTGACGGAGGGAATCGCTTTGACGTTCATGTAAAAGAGCGATTCGCGATCGGCAGGCAGCGCCGGGCCTGCGTAGATAATGCGCAGGGTGTTTTCGCTGGCCGGCTCGCTGACAAACAGCGGCGGCGTGACGGCAAAGGTTTTTTCCTTTTGCCCGTTGGCATTTTCTATCCACGCGTTAATTAAATAGCGCTCTTGTTTATTGCTGTTGGTGATCGCCAGCGACGTTTGTTTGGCATCGGCCGGATAAATAACGCGCGTCGCGCCCAGCGCAATCCCGCCGGACGCATTCGCGCTGGCAGAAACCATCATCAAAATAAAAGCTAAAAACAGTCCAGGTTTAATCAGGGTGTTCATCACAACCGTACCTTTAATAATTAGTTCGCAGGCGTCAGGGATAAATCAACGTAAACCAGACATTCGACTGAATAGTGCCTGGTACAAGGTGTTCGGAAATTGCCCGGTAGCGGGCGCTGAAATGAAATACCAGCTCGCGGGTGTCAATGGGTAACCAGCTCACCGCCGTCGCGTTCGGGATGATCTGACGTTGCTGTTCGTCAAACAGCGCCAGCCCGACACCACTGCTGACCGCATTTTCCCCCGGCCGCGATGTCGCCAGGAAAACCTGCGGGTCTTCTGCCGGTGTCACTCCCTGGAACTGGATCCCCACGGTGCGGGAGACGTCCACGCTGCAATCCAGCAGACGTACGGTGAAAGGCACATTAACCGTGGAAAAGCTGCCGACGCCGGAAAAGGCGTTTGTGCGGTATTGCCCCATATCCACGCGCATATTCTGGCTGTCCGGGGCCACGGCGCAGCCGCCGTTAACCAGTTCTCCCCTGAGGTGTACTTTGCCGCCGTCTATGACCACGGTATGTGCGTTTACCGCTGAGGCAATCGCAAGGGCACACAGCAGTATTCCAGTCCTTGTCATCCTTCGCTCCCGGTATAGGCGATCAAAAGACCTCTTCCCTGAGGCCAGCCACATCCCTGTACTCAGGCATTACTCGTATTTCATTACGAATGTTGCGTCCGCGTTTGCCTGGCCTGGCTCGGTGGTCGCCGCCGTGGCTTTATAGCGCGCGGTGAAGTTCAGGGTGTTAGTCCCTTCAATCAGGTTCTGCGCCGCAGAGAAGGTGGCGCCGTCCGGGGTCAGCGTGGAGGATTTGCTGTCGAGGATCTCAATACCCACGCCCTTCGCGGAGTTGTCGTTGTTACCGGAGCTTACCGCCAGCAGCGTTTTGTCGGTGGCGTCGATCTGGCCGGTAAACGCGACAGCAGCGGTTTTCGCTACCGCAGGATCGCAGTCGTTCAGTTCGATGGTGAACGGAATATTGGAGGTGGTGTCACCTACTTTAGTGAATTTCGCGGTACGGTACTGGCCAAGATTAACCGTCTGCTCTGAAGAGTCAGTATTCACTGAACACGCGGCATTCACTAATTCACCTTTAAAATGCACCGTACCACCGTTTACAGATACAGGCGTGGTAGTATCTTCTGCGTGAGCGGCACCCGCGACCAGGGCCAGAGTTGCAATAACAGTAGAAGCAATGTTGCTGAGTTTCATGTCTATTCCTTTAAAATGTAAATAACCCTTCCCGCGCATATTCGGGAATAAGAAATACGATCAATTAAAAAATTGAAGGCTTATTTCGGAGAGGACAAAGTAGCTCAGGAATTTATTTTGTAATATGTCAAAACGCTGCCATTTTGCCAGGTCACATCCTAATCACCTCTAAGAAATTGACCATGCCCTGAGAAGGGATTTTGCGGGACATCGATGAAATCTCGTAAAGGGTGACTGACAGCGGCGCTCGCTTCTGACAAAATACAGGCAATCCCTCCTTTCTAACGTTACAGACGGAATCTTCTCTCTGATGGCAGCAAAGATTATTGACGGTAAAACGATTGCGCAGCAGGTGCGCTCTGAGGTTGCGGAAAAAGTGAAGGCGCGTAAAGCCGCCGGATTTCGCGCCCCCGGGCTGGCCGTTGTGCTGGTTGGCAGCAACCCGGCTTCGCAAATTTATGTCGGCAGCAAACGCAAAGCGTGTGAAGAGGTGGGGTTCGTCTCCCGCTCTTACGATCTGCCGGAAACCACCAGCGAAGCGGAACTGCTGGAACTGATCGACACTCTGAATGCCGATAAAGAGATCGACGGCATCCTGGTTCAGCTGCCGCTGCCTGCGGGCATTGACAACGTGAAGGTGCTGGAGCGCATCGCGCCGGACAAAGACGTTGACGGTTTCCATCCGTATAACGTAGGCCGACTGTGCCAGCGCGCGCCGCGCCTGCGTCCGTGCACCCCGCGCGGCATCGTGACGCTGCTGGAGCGTTATAACATCGATACCTATGGCCTCAACGCCGTGGTGATTGGCGCCTCCAACATCGTGGGCCGCCCGATGAGCATGGAGCTGCTGCTGGCGGGCTGTACCACCACCGTTACCCACCGCTTCACTAAAAACCTGCGTCACCACGTCGAAAACGCCGATCTGCTGATCGTTGCGGTCGGCAAGCCGGGCTTCATTCCGGGCGAGTGGATCAAAGAGGGCGCAATCGTCGTGGACGTGGGTATTAACCGTCTGGAAAACGGCAAAGTGGTCGGCGACGTGGTGTATGAAGATGCCGCAGCGCGCGCATCCTATATCACTCCGGTCCCGGGCGGCGTAGGCCCGATGACGGTAGCAACACTGATTCAGAATACCTTGCAGGCGTGCGAGGAGTATCACGACGTAGAGGACGCGTAATCATGGCAACTTTTTCTTTAGGTAAACACCCGCACGTTGAACTGTGCGATCTGCTGAAGCTGGAAGGCTGGAGCGAAAGCGGCGCGCAGGCGAAGATCGTCATCGCCGACGGGCAGGTAAAAGTAGACGGCTCGGTGGAAACCCGCAAGCGCTGCAAAATTGTCGCGGGTCAGACCGTGAGCTTCGCAGGACAGAGCGTGACCGTGACGGCCTGAGCTGTCTGATGCCCGGTGGCGCTGCGCTTACCGGGCCTACGTACTGTCTCCGTTTGTAGGCCGGGTAAGGCGAAGCCGCCACCCGGCAATTTCTCTCACAATCCCCTCACACCCATCACGGTTAATTATCGATCAACTTCAAATAATCACTATTCCCTCTGGCGAAATGTGAAAATTAAGTTGCGCGATTTTCAGACTTTCCGCACGATAAGTAGAACGTTCTACTAAAACGTTCTACTTACAATAACAGCGCGAAAAAAGCGCTACTCGGGGGAAATCAGCATGAGCCTGATATCAGGGTTTGTTAAATCGCTGTCTAAGTTATCGATGATTGGTCGCGCCTTAATGCTGCCAATTTCACTGCTTCCCGCTGCGGGCCTGCTGCTGGCCTTCGGCGATAAGTTCCATCTGCCGCTGATGATGAACGCCGGCGGGGTTATCTTTGATAACCTGCCGATGCTGTTCGCCATCGGCTCTGCCGTCGGACTGGCTTCGGAATCCGGCATTGCCGCACTCTCTGCGGCGGTCTCCGTGTTTGTCACCAACATCACCATCAGCACCGTGCTGAGCATCACGCCGGAAATGGCCTCTCAGGGCGGCAAATACGCCATGGTCGTTGGCATTCCGACGTTGCAGATGGGCGTCTTTGGCGGCCTGATCTGCGGTATTCTTGCGGCCTGGTGTTACAACCGCTTCCACACCATGCAGCTGCCGGAGTTCCTCGGCTTCTTCTCCGGCAAGCGCTTTGTGGCGATTGCGACGGCGTTTCTGTCGTTCCTGCTCGGCCTGCTGCTGCCGTACGTCTGGCAGCATATTCAATCCGGGATCGACGCCCTGTCCGTGGTGGTAAACGGCGATAACCAGGCGGCCTCGACCTTTATCTTCGGGCTGGTGGAGCGCGCGTTGATCCCGCTCGGCCTGCACCATATCTGGTATCCCTCCTTCTGGTATTCGTTCGGGGATTACACCACCCAGGCGGGCCAGGTGATCCACGGTGACCAGACCATCTGGTTCAAGATGCTGGAAGAGGGAGTGAAATCCTTCAGCAGCGACACCTACCAGAACGCCGGGAAATTCATGCAGGGCGAGTTCCCGCTGATGCTGTTCGCACTGCCCGCAGCGTGTCTGGCGATGTACCACGAAGCGCACACGAAGAATAAGAAAATCGCGGCCGGTATTCTGTTCTCTGCGGCCCTCACCTGCTTCCTGACGGGCATCACCGAGCCGGTAGAGTTCACCTTTATCTTCGTGGCGCCGATCCTTTACGTCTTCAACGCCATCATGGCGGGCCTGGCGTACATGACCATGTACCTGCTGCATGCGCACATCGCCAAGTCGTTCTCGGCGGGCTTTATCGACTACCTGTCGTTCGGGATCCTGCCGTCGTTTAACGGCTATCAGACCAACTTCCTGAGCGCCATTATCATCGGCATTCCGATGGCATTGATCTACTACTTCACCTTCCGCTTCGTGATCCGTCGCTTCGACGTGAAAACGCCGGGCCGCACCGAAGTGACCGCCAGCGCGAATGACAAGTCCGATTCCGAACTTGCCACCGAAATCATCGGCCTGCTGGGCGGTGCGCAGAACATTGATTCCGTCGGCTCCTGCATCACACGTCTGCGTCTGGAAGTGGCGAAGAGCGAAGCTGTGGACCGGGACGGGCTGAACGGGCTTGGCGCGCGCGGCGTGGTGTTCGTTGGCGATAACGGAATACAGGTGATTTTCGGGGCCAGAGCACAGTTTATCGCCCAGACCATGTCCACGATGATTGGCAAATAATAAGATGCCTGAAGGAGGCGTCTCCTGTACGCTGGGGGACGTCTCTTATCTGGCTGATAATCGGGAAATTTCAGGGAGCGGTTTTGAAGAAAGTCAGCATTATTGATGTCGCAAAGCATGCGGGCGTGTCGGTTTCTACCGTTTCGCTGGTGCTGCGCCAGAAAGGGAAGATCTCAGAGGCGACGATCGGGAAGGTCAATGCCGCCATCACAACGCTGGGCTATGTTCATAACGTCGCCGCTGCCAATCTTCGCGCCAACACCTCCAACTTAATCGGCCTGATCCTGCGCGACTTCAGCGACAGCTTTTCCATCAAGGTGATGGCGAGCATCGTTCAGGAGCTGGAGAAACAGGGTTATATGGTATTTCTCGGTCAGCCGCTGAACGACGGCGAACATCTTGAGCGTACTCTGCTCTCATTTAAGCAGCAGGGCGTGGCGGGCGTCATCTACCTGGCGTCGGACACCCGCGCCGCCTCTCTTCCGGAACACATTCGTCACTGCCCGCTGCCGCTTGTGGCGGTTTCGCAGTCGTTGCTGGAAGAGAAATGCAACCTGGTGATGCGCGATAACCGCCAGGCGGCGAACCTGGCCGCGCGTTATCTTATCGAGCGCGGGCACCGTAACATCGCCTACATTGGCGGGCGCGACGGGTGCCGTATCCGCGAGCAGCGCCTGCTTGGTTTTCGCAGCGCGATGACGCAGAGCGGCCTGGTCTGGCGTGAGGAATATTCTCCCGCCTGCACCGATGACACGCAGGCGGCGGCCATGGCGACTCGTCAGCTGCTGGAGAAGAACAACACGATTACCGCCCTGCTCTGCCATTCACCGGACGCGATGATCGGTTCAATCTCAGGTATTCACCAGGTGGGGCGCACGGTGGGTAAAGACGTGTTTTTAACCCAGCAGGTGGCGCTGATTGGTTTTGAAGATATGCTCCACGTTAATCTCACGTCGCCGTCACTGACTTACGTTTCGTCTGCCAGCGAAGAGACCGGCCGCCAGGCGGCAGGGCTGATGATCCGCAGGCTGAAAGAGCCGGATCTGCAAACGCAGCGCATTACCCTCTCCGGGCAGCTTATCGCGCGGGAATCGGCGTAAAATCAGAATTTAGCACAGGTTTGCTGCGGCGGATCTGCTGCTATATTCCCATGATTTGCCATGGATAAATGCAATGCCTACCATTATCACCCACGCTGCCGTACCTCTGTGTCTGGGCTTAGGGCTCGGAACCAAAGTCATCCCACCCCGCCTGCTGTTTGCCGGGATCGTCCTCGCCATGCTGCCCGATGCCGACGTACTGGCGTTTAAATTCGGTGTCGCCTACGGAAATATTTTCGGCCACCGCGGTTTCACTCATTCGCTACTGTTTGCCCTGGTGGTGCCGATATTCTGCGTGCTGGCAGGCCGATGTTGGTTCAGGGCCAGCCTGACGCGGTGCTGGCTGTTTTTAACCGTATCATTGCTGTCGCACAGCCTGCTGGATTCAATAACGACAGGCGGGAAAGGCGTCGGCTGGCTGTGGCCCTGGTCAGATGAGCGCTTCTTTGCGCCGTGGCAGGTGATCAAGGTCGTGCCGTTTGCGCTGTCGCGCTACGCCACGCCCTACGGGCATGAGGTCATTATCTCGGAACTGCTGTGGGTGTGGCTGCCGGGGATGGTGCTGATGGGGTTGCTGTGGTGGAGGCGGAGGTAAAAGAAAAGCCGGGTGGCGGCTACGCCTTACCCGGCCTACGGTCGTGATTTTGTAGGCCCGGTAAGCGTTAGCGCCACCGGGCGTTACGGACCTACTTACGACGCCAGGTGGTTCCCTGCGGGCCGTCTTCCAGAATAATGCCCATCTCGGTCAGACGGTTACGCGCCGCATCCGCCGCCGCCCAGTCTTTCGCCTGACGCGCTTCGAGACGTGCTTTGATCAGTGCTTCAATTTCCGCCACTTCACCGTCGTCCGCCTGCGCGCCGCTTTGCAGGAACAGGTCCGGCTCCTGCTCCAGCAGGCCGAGCACGGAAGAGAGCTTACGCAGATGAGACGCCAGCGCATTGGCCGCCGCCATATCTTCTGACTTCAGGCGGTTCACCTCACGCGCCATGTCGAACAGCACGGAGTAGGCTTCCGGGGTGTTGAAGTCGTCGTTCATGACCTCAACGAAGCGGGCCTCGAACGCCTCACCGCCTGCGGCCGGAACAGATTTATCGGTGCCGCGCAAGGCGGTATACAGACGCTCCAGCGCAGCGCGCGCCTGCTTCAGGTTCTCTTCGCTGTAGTTCAGCTGGCTGCGATAGTGGCCAGACATCAGGAAGTAGCGCACGGTTTCCGCGTCGTAATACTTCAGCACGTCGCGCACGGTGAAGAAGTTACCCAGCGATTTCGACATCTTCTCGCGGTCAACCATCACCATCCCGGAGTGCATCCAGTAGTTCACGTACTCGCCGCCGTGTGCACAGGTGGACTGCGCGATTTCGTTTTCATGGTGCGGGAACATCAGATCCGAACCGCCGCCATGGATGTCGAAATGGTTGCCCAGCTGCTTGCAGTTCATCGCGGAACATTCAATGTGCCAGCCCGGACGCCCTTCGCCCCACGGGGATGGCCAGCTCGGTTCGCCCGCTTTGGACATCTTCCACAGCACGAAGTCCATCGGATTACGCTTCACGTCAACCACGTCCACGCGCGCGCCGGCCTGGAGCTGGTCCAGATCCTGGCGGGAAAGCGCACCGTAGGTTGGGTCCGTCGGCACCGAGAACATCACGTCGCCGTTGTCCGCCACATAGGCGTGACCGCGCTCGATCAGCTTTTGGGTGATATCAATGATTTCATGGATATGGTGGGTCGCACGCGGCTCGCTGTCCGGGCGCAGAATATTTAAGGCATCAAAATCCTTGTGCATTTCGGCGATCATGCGATCCACCAGCGCGACAAAGCTTTCGCCATTTTCATTAGCACGTTTAATGATTTTGTCGTCGATGTCGGTGATGTTGCGCACGTACTTCAGGTTATAGCCCAGGAAGCGCAGGTAGCGTGACACCACGTCGAACGCGACAAAGGTACGGCCATGGCCGATATGACAGAGATCGTAAACCGTAATACCACACACGTACATGCCGACTTCCCCGGCATGGATAGGTTTAAATTCCTCTTTTTGGCGCGTCATTGTATTAAAGATTTTTAACATCGAAGATTCCATGTAAACACGTGTGTGGATTGTTTGTTCCTTATAATACCCATAATTCGGAGTACGGTCAGCACACAATGCAAGGTGATCGTGTCCTGTGGTTATGCTATAACAAGCCCCTATATGTGACCCGAGCACGGGTCGACGCACCACAATAACGGAACAGGATGCAAAAATGGTTACTTTCCACACTAATCATGGCGATATCGTAATCAAAACCTTTGATGACAAAGCGCCTGAAACAGTTAAAAACTTCCTGGACTACTGCCGCGAAGGTTTCTACAACAACACTATTTTCCACCGTGTGATCAACGGCTTTATGATCCAGGGCGGCGGTTTCGAGCCTGGCATGCGCCAGAAAGAGACGAAAGAAGCGATCAAAAACGAAGCGAACAACGGCCTGAAAAACACCCGTGGTACGCTGGCAATGGCCCGTACTCAGGCGCCACACTCTGCGACCGCACAGTTCTTCATCAACGTAGCGGACAACGACTTCCTGAACTTCTCTGGCGAAAGTCTGCAAGGCTGGGGCTACTGCGTATTCGCAGAAGTGGTTGAAGGAATGGACGTGGTCGACAAGATCAAAGCCGTTTCTACTGGCCGCAGCGGTATGCACCAGGACGTTCCTAAAGAAGACGTTGTGATCACAAGCGTGACCGTCAGCGAGTAATTCGTGGCGACACTCTTTATTGCGGATCTGCATCTGCAAACAGAAGAACCGGCGATAACCGCCGGTTTTCTGCGTTTTTTACGCGGTGAAGCGAAAAGCGCCGACGCGCTGTACATTCTGGGCGACCTGTTTGAGGCCTGGATAGGCGACGACGATTCGAACCCGCTGCACCGTGAGATAGCTGCGGCCATTAAAGTGCTGGTGGATTCCGGCGTCCCCTGCTATTTCATTCACGGCAACCGTGATTTCCTGATCGGCCAGCGCTACGCCCGCGAGAGCGGTATGACGCTGCTGCCGGAAGAGCAGGTGCTAAACCTCTATGGCCGCAATATTCTGATCATGCACGGCGACACGCTCTGCACTGACGATACCGGCTACCTGGCGTTTCGCGCCAAAGTTCACACCCCGTGGATCCAGAAAGTGTTTCTCGCCCTGCCGCTGTTTATCCGCAACCGCATCGCCGCCAGAATGCGCGCGGGCAGCAAGGCCGCCAACAGCAGCAAATCGATGACCATCATGGACGTCAATCCGCAGGCGGTGGTGAAGGTGATGGAGAAGCATCGCGTTCAGTGGTTGATCCACGGCCATACCCATCGTCCCGATGTGCATTCCCTTATCGCCAACGGCGAGCCCGCCCATCGCGTGGTTTTAGGCGCCTGGCACAGCGAAGGATCGATGGTCAAAGTTACGCCGGAAGGTGTCGAACTGATCGCCTTCCCGTTTTAACGCCTCCCCGTCTTTTCGCTCATTTCCCGACCACGCAACCGTTTTCCTTGCCGGTATTACATGCTATTCTCTGTGCCCTCGAAAGCAGTGTGTTCCGCACCACAGGAGTTTTAAGACGCATGTCTTCCCGCAATAATCCGGCGCGTGTCGCCATCGTGATGGGGTCCAAAAGCGACTGGGCTACCATGCAGTTCGCCGCCGAAATCTTTGAAATCCTGAATGTTCCGCACCACGTCGAAGTGGTTTCCGCGCACCGTACGCCGGATAAACTGTTCAGCTTCGCCGAAAGCGCCGAAGAGAACGGTTACGAGGTGATCATTGCCGGTGCGGGCGGCGCAGCACATCTGCCGGGCATGATTGCCGCCAAAACGCTGGTGCCGGTACTGGGTGTTCCCGTGCAAAGCGCCGCGTTAAGCGGGGTGGATAGCCTTTACTCTATCGTCCAGATGCCGCGCGGTATTCCTGTCGGTACGCTGGCGATTGGTAAAGCAGGTGCGGCAAATGCCGCCCTGCTGGCCGCGCAGATCCTGGCGACGCATGATAAAGAGTTACATCAGCGTCTGGCGGAGTGGCGTAAAGCCCAGACCGATGAGGTGCTGGATAACCCGGATCCGCGGGGTGCAGCATGAAGCAGGTTTGCGTTCTTGGTAATGGTCAGCTTGGCCGGATGCTACGTCAGGCCGGTGAGCCGCTGGGTATTGCCGTCTGGCCCGTCGGGCTGGATGCCGAGCCGGAAGCCGTGCCGTTCCATCAGAGCGTGATCACCGCCGAAATTGAACGCTGGCCGGAAACCGCCCTGACCCGCGAGCTGGCGCGCCATAACGCCTTTGTGAACCGCGACGTCTTCCCGATCATTGCCGACCGTCTCACGCAAAAACAGCTTTTCGACAAGCTCGGCCTCGCGACCGCGCCGTGGCAGCTGCTTTCCGATAAGCGCGAGTGGGATGACGTGTTTGCGATGCTGGGAGACCTGGCTATTGTGAAGCGTCGCGTCGGCGGCTACGACGGCCGCGGGCAGTGGCGCCTGCGCGCGAACGACACCGCCGAGCTGCCGGACGACTGCTACGGCGAGTGCATTGTTGAGCAGGGCATAAACTTTAGCGGTGAAGTGTCGCTGGTTGGCGCGCGCGGGCATGACGGGCACACCGTTTTTTACCCGCTAACGCATAACCTGCATCAGGACGGGATTCTGCGCACCAGCGTCGCCTTCCCGCAGGCCAATGCTGACCAGCAGGCGCAGGCGGAAGAGATGCTCTCTGCCATTATGCATGAGCTGGGCTATGTGGGCGTGATGGCGATGGAGTGTTTCATCACGCCGTCGGGTCTGCTGATCAACGAACTTGCGCCGCGCGTGCACAACAGCGGCCACTGGACGCAAAACGGCGCCTCCATCAGCCAGTTCGAGCTGCACCTGCGCGCCATCACCGATCTGCCGCTGCCGCAGCCGGTGGTGACCAGCCCCTCGGTGATGATCAACCTGATCGGCACCGATCTGAACTACAACTGGCTGAAGCTACCGCTGGTGCACCTGCACTGGTACGACAAAGAGGTGCGTCCGGGACGTAAGGTCGGCCACCTGAACCTGAACGATACCGACACGGACCGACTGAGCGCCACGCTGGAAGCGATTGTTCCCCTGCTGCCGCCAGAATATGCGAGCGGTATTGTCTGGGCGCAGTCAAAACTGAAGTAAGTATCCCTCGCCGGGGAGTTGACCTTCCCCTTCCCCGGCGTACAATCCCCGCCCATTGCTGCTCAGTTTTCTTCTGGAACCACCATGAACGATGGAACGGACTATCGCGCGATCCTCGCGTCCGATACCCCTTTAATCGACGTTCGCGCGCCGATCGAATTTGCCCAGGGTGCGATGCCCGCCGCACTCAACCGGCCATTAATGAACGACGATGAGCGTGCCGCCGTCGGCACCTGCTATAAACGCCAGGGTCCGGACGCCGCGCTGGCGCTCGGCCATAGCCTGGTCAACGGCGAGACGCGCGAGGCGCGCATCAGCGCCTGGCGGGAAGCCAGCCTTGCCCATCCTGAGGGCTACCTTTGCTGCGCGCGCGGTGGCCAGCGCTCACACATCTCCCAGGCCTGGCTGAAAGAGGCGGGAATCGATTATCCGCTGATCCGCGGCGGCTATAAGGCCCTGCGTCAGACGGCGATTCAGGTGACCATTGAGCAGTCACAAAAGCCGATGGTGCTTATCGGCGGCTGTACCGGTAACGGTAAAACGCTGCTGGTGAAGCAGCATGCGCAGGGCATCGATCTGGAAGGGCTGGCGCACCATCGCGGCTCGTCGTTTGGTCGCACGCTCACCCCGCAGCTTTCTCAGGCGAGCTTCGAGAATCACCTTGCGGTTGAGCTATTGAAAAAAGACGCCGCGCGCTGGGTGCTTGAAGACGAGGGCCGGATGATTGGCTCTAACCACCTGCCGGAGTGCCTGCGCGACCGCATGGCTGAAGCGCCTGTCGTAGTGGTCGAGGATCCGTTTGAGATCCGTCTTGAGCGCCTGCGCGAAGAGTATTTCGTCCACATGTGGGCCGACTTTTCTGCCGCCTACGGTGAAGAGGCGGGCTGGAAAGCGTACAGCGAATATCTGCATCACGGCCTGTACGCCATTCGTCGCCGTCTGGGGCTGCAACGCTTTGCGGAATTTACCGCCCTGCTGGATGCCGCGCTTGTCGAGCAACAGCGTACTGGCAGCACTGACGCGCACTTCAGCTGGCTTGTGCCGTTGCTGAAGGACTATTACGACCCGATGTACGGCTATCAGCTGGAGAAAAAGGCGGAGAAGATTGTGTATCGCGGGACGTACGAAGAAATTGCTGAGTGGCTCGATCGCTGAAAAATAAAGCCGGGTGGCGAGGTAAAAGCAAAACGGCAACCTGGGTTGCCGTTTTTAATGTTTTTTCCCTCTCCCCGTGGGAGAGGGTCAGGGTGAGGGCATCAGGCCGCACCCTACATGACAACTTAGAAGTCGTAACGCAGACGCACCAGGTTCATATCGCCCAGGTTGTCGGTGCTGGAGGTGAACACGTGTTCGTAATCCACGCGGAAACCGTAATCCAGCTGGAAGCTGATACCCACACCGTTGTCGATGCGCTGGTAGTTACGGCCATTCACGTACTCAATACGGTCGCCCATGAAGTACGGCTGGATGGATTTCACCGCATACTGACCAACCGGGAACTTGTAACCCGCAAAGTATTCAATACCCCATGCATCACCGGCGAAGTAGTCGTTAACGGACACTTTTTTGGTGGTCAGGAAGTTCTGATACCAGCCGCCGCCTGCGGAGAAGGTCCAGTTATCCGGCGTCCAGCTCAGGGCGGTACCAAGGATATTCTGGTCGTAGGATTTGCTGTCGCCGTTGTCCGGGTTACGCATGTCCGCGCGGGTGTAGTTCCACGCTGCGCCCCAGGTCAGATCGGTAGTCAGGTGATAATCGATACCCAGTGAACCGCCGCCTTTACGTTTGTAACGCAGGCCGTTGCCCGGCAGGTATTCGCTGTCTTCAAACAGGTAAGAGGCGTAGATGTCAGCATCGCCCACGGTTTTCTTGTACTTCAGCATCTGGCGTGAACGGTAAGAGCCGTCATAGTCGCCGTTGATCCCGTTACCTGGCGCCTGACCAATCATGTCGTAGTCCCAGATATCGGTTTTTGCGCCCACTACGTCATAGTACACGCTGTTCTGCTGGCCGAAGGTCAGCGTACCCCAGGTGTCGCTCTTCAGACCGGTGTAGAGCATACGACGAGAGGTGTCGTGCGCGCCGTCGGCGTAGTGATGATCCCAGTTGAACTGCGCCGGAATGTTCACACCCAGCTCGTAGTAGCTGATCCAGCTGATGTCATCGAACAGGTAGTAATCCGCAGCGAAACGGAAGCGGGTGCCGCCGTCAAAGCCGTTGCGCTTGTAGCTGTTTTTGCCGTCATCACCGGTCATATTCTGGAACTGAGGACGAATACTGCCGCCAACGGTAAAGTTCAGGCGGCTCAGCGGGTTACCCGCCTGCGGATCCTGTTTCAGAAGGGTGATTTCCGCCTGAGATGCGAAAGAAGCCAATGCCACTGCTGCGCCGATCGTTGTCGCCAGCGCTGTTTTTCTTATAGTCATTCTTTTTCCTTGATAGACACGCTGCTAAATATTTAGCTGGTGAATATTAACCGGAAAAATTCGGGCTGTGTGGGCGGTTTTTTAATGTTTTGTGCTACTAAATGCAGGGGCATTAACGATTTGTGCCGTTAAGCAATGACGCACCAGCAGAAATGCCGGTGCGTCATCATCACGTCAGTAAACTAGCTGACAAACTGGCGGAATAGCGCTTTACCTTTCAACAGCCGGGTTCCGAGCCAGCCGCCGCACAGGGACAGCAGCACGGCGCCGCAGACGGGCAGCGTGAGCCACAGCCGCCAGTCGGGCTCCCACGGGA
Source organism: Enterobacter sp. BWH64 (assembly GCF_001037645.1). Lineage (NCBI taxonomy): Bacteria > Pseudomonadati > Pseudomonadota > Gammaproteobacteria > Enterobacterales > Enterobacteriaceae > Enterobacter > Enterobacter sp. BWH64. The sequence continues at coordinate 1,641,636 of NZ_KQ089922.1, read as the reverse complement.
AGTCGAAGACTTTGCTCTGGAGTACCGCCAGCGCGGTTTCCGCCCCGATGGCCGCCACCAGGCCCGCCACCAGACCGAGCAGAGCAAATTCGCTCCACAGCGTGGCGCGCAGCAGCCGTTTACTGGCTCCCAGCGTGCGGTAGACCACCAGCTCTTGATGACGCTGACGCATGCCCACCTGCACCTGCGCCAGCAGCAACAGCACGCCGCAGACGGTCACCAGCACTACCATCACCTCCAGCGCGCGGCTCACCTGCTCCAGCACCTGCCCGACCTGTTTGAGGATCGCGCCGATATCCAGCAGGCTCACCGTCGGAAATTCCCGGTTAAGCTGCGTCAGCATGCCGTTGCCGTTTTCCCAGCGGAAGCTGGTGAGCCAGCTCTGCGGCTGTCCGTCCAGCGCACCCGGCGGGAAGATGAAGAAGAAGTTTGGTCGCAGGCTTTCCCAGTCCACTTTGCGCAGGCTGGTGACTTTGGCGGTGAAATCCTGGGTATCGCCGGTGAAGGTCACGCTGTCTCCGAGCTTCACGTTCAGGCGTGTCGCCAGCCCCTCTTCCATCGACACTTCCCCCGCTTTCGGCGGCCAGGTGCCGGCAACGATCGGGTTATGGTCCGGACGTTTCGCCTGCCAGGTCAGGTTGAGTTCGCGATTGAGCGATTCATCCTTATTTCCCTCCGTCGACTGGCCGTTGATCTGCGTCAGGCGGGCGCGCACGATCGGATAGAACGATTCCGGAATAATGTGATGCTCAGACAGGAAACCCTTCAGCGGCGTCACCTGTTCGGGAGCAATGTTGATCAGGAAATAGTTCGGGCTTTCCGGCGGAAGCTGTTGCTGCCAGCGATCCAGCAGATCCCCGCGCAGCACCAGCAGAAGCGCCAGCAGCATAAACGACAGCGAAAATGCCGAGAGCTGGCTGAGGGTAGACCACGGCTGGTGCAGCAGTCGGTTAACCGCTAACCGTATGGGGAGTGATTTAACTGTCAGCTTTCTCAGGACATTAAGCAGTATCCAGCCCACTACGCCGCACAGCAGCGCCAGCACCACCGCGCCCGCCAGCACCGCCCACAGCAACGTACTGCCGCCCATCAGCCAGGCCAACAGCCCGACCGCCACCGCAATAATCACCGGCAGGTAGAACTTCAGCGGCCAGACGCTGGCCACCACATCGCGGCGCAGCACGCGCAGCGGCTGGGTGGCGAGCAGCAGCCGGTACGGGCGTAACCCTACCAGCAGGGAGATCGTCGTCATCGCGCCGATGGCCCACAGCCACGGCCAGAGGCTGGCAGGCGGTAATGCGGCGGGGAGTACCGGTTTGAGCAGCACCATCAGCAGCTTTTCAAACAGCAGCCCTATCGCCCCGCCGGTCAGAGCCGACAACGCCAGCACCATCAGCCACTGGCCGACAATCAGCTTGCGCAGCTGCGCGCGGCCCGCGCCGAGGGTTTTGAGGATCGCCGCCAGATCGTAACGGCTGCGGCAGTAGTGCCCCATCGCCACGGCAACCGCCGCAATGGCAAGCAGCAGAGTTAACAGCGCCGACAGCAGCAGGAACTGCTGGGAACGTTCGAGGGATTTGCCGAGCGCCCCGTCATCCTGCTCCAGCCCGTACCAGCGGTGTTCCGGCTTGAGCTGCGGCAGGAGCCATTTTTCGTACGCCTCCAGCTGCGCAGGCGTCCCGCCAAACTTATACCGCCAGGTGACACGGCTTCCCGGCTGGACGGCGTTGGTTTTCGCCACATCAGCGCTGTTCATCAGCAGGCGCGGCGCAAGCTGGAACGGATTAAATCCAGAGTCGGGCTCCTGCACCACTTCCCCGGCAATTTTGAGTGTCGCGTCGCCGACGTCGATACTGTCGCCGGGTTTCAGGTTCAGCAGCGCCATCAGTCGCGATGCCAGCAGGACCGTACCGGCCGTCGGTTTTAGCCCCGGCGGGCTGGTTTGTAAGTCACCGTACATCGGGTAGATGTCATCCACGGCTTTTACGCTTGCAAGCTGCGGCGTGTCGCCCGCAAAGGTCATAGTCTGAAAGGTGATCTGCTCCCCTACCTTCAGCCCCTCTTTGCGCGCTTCCTCAATCCAGCCCGGCGGCACGGGGCGAGAACTTTGCAGAGCCCGGTCCCCGGCCATAAATTCCCGACTCTGCTGGCTAAGCCCTTTCTCCATACGATCGCTGACGCTACCGAGCGCCAGCACGCAGGCCACCGCCAGGCTCAACGCCAGCCAGACAATCAGCAGCGAGGGCGAGCGCCACTCGCGCCAGAACCAGCGGGCAATCATGCTTCCTCCTGAAGAATACCGTTCACCAGCCGCAGGCGGCGGTCGCAGCGGGCGGCCAGCTGCGGATCGTGGGTAACCAGAATCAGCGTGGTGCCGTGCTCGCGGTTGAGGGAAAACAGCAGATCGGCAATTTTGTCCCCGGTTTTACGGTCGAGATTGCCCGTTGGCTCATCGGCAAACAGCACTTCCGGGCGGCCGTTAAACGCCCGGGCCAGCGCCACGCGCTGCTGCTCACCGCCGGAAAGCTGTGCCGGAAGGTGGTCGAGACGTTTGCCCAGCCCCAGCTGTTCCAGCAACGCCTTCGCGTGATCGCGGCTTTCACGAGTATTGTCACCGCGCAGCAGGCCGGGCAGCTCAACGTTTTCCAGCGCGTTCAGCGTCGGGATCAGCATGAATGACTGAAAGACAAACCCGATATGCCGGGCACGCAGCGCGGCGCGGGCCTCTTCATCAAGCGCGTGGAGGGGCTGGCCGACCAGGTTCACTTCCCCACTGCTGCCATCGTCCAGACCGGCGAGAATGGCCAGCAGCGTGGACTTACCGGAACCGGATTCACCAATCAGGGCGATGGTTTCGGCACGTTTGACAACGAGTTCAACTCCGGTGAGGATGGAAAGCTCGTGTTCTCCCTGACCGACGGACTTCTTAAGACGATGAACTTCAACAATGTTTTCCGCTGGCATTTGCCCTTCCTGTTTTTGATGCTGATGACCTTCCGCGCGGCGGCTGCGGACACGTTATTGATTCTGGGCGACAGCCTGAGTGCGGGCTATCGTATGGCCGCCAGTGCGGCCTGGCCCGCCCTGCTCAATGATAAATGGCAGTCCCGGGCGTCTGTCGTGAACGGCAGCATCAGCGGCGATACGTCGCAGCAAGGCTTATCGCGCCTGCCTGCCCTGCTTAAGCAGCATCAACCGCGTTGGGTGCTGGTTGAACTGGGCGGTAATGATGGTTTGCGCGGCTTCCAGCCTCAGCAAACGGAGCAAACGCTGCGGACCATTTTGCAGACCATTAAGGCCGCCAATGCCCAGCCGCTGCTGATGCAAATTCGCCTGCCCGCCAACTACGGCCGTCGGTATAATGAGGCGTTTAGCGCGATCTATCCTAAGCTTGCCAAAGAGTTTGATATTCCGCTGCTGCCATTTTTCATGGAAGAGGTCTATCTGAAACCCCAGTGGATGCAGGATGATGGCATTCACCCCAATCGCGATGCCCAGCCGTTCATTGCCGACTGGATGGCAACCCGGCTGGCTCCTTTAGTAAAACATGACTCGTCAAACAGCTGAGAACCTGACAGGTAAAGTTATGCAAAAATCGGTCTTAATAACAGGATGTTCCAGCGGAATTGGCCTTGAAAGCGCCCTTGAACTGAAACGTCAGGGGTTTTGGGTACTGGCAGCCTGCCGCAAACCCGAGGATGTCGAACGCATGCGAGGGCTGGGATTTACCGGCATTCTGCTGGATCTCGATTCGCCAGAGAGCGTAGAGCAGGCCGCCGATGAGGTTATCGCCCTGACCAACAACCGTCTTTACGGTCTGTTCAACAATGCGGGCTACGGCGTGTACGGCCCGCTACAGACTCTCTCACGGGAACAGCTGGAGCAGCAGTTCTCCGCAAACTTTTTCGGGGCGCATCAGCTTACCATGCGCCTTCTCCCCGCCATGCTGCCGCACGGCGAAGGGCGCATCGTGATGACCTCCTCGGTCATGGGCCTGATCTCCACGCCGGGCCGCGGGGCTTACGCCGCCAGCAAATATGCGCTTGAAGCCTGGTCCGATGCGTTGCGCATGGAGCTGCGCCACAGCGGTATTAAGGTCAGCCTGATTGAACCGGGCCCGATCCGCACCCGCTTTACGGAAAACGTTAACCAGACGCAGGCGGACAAACCGGTCGAAAACCCCGGCATCGCGGCGCGTTTTACGCTTGGGCCAGAAGCCGTCGTTGCCAAAGTGCGCCACGCGTTTGAGAGCGATACCCCTAAAATGCGCTATCCGGTCACGCTGGTAACCCATGCCGTCGGCTGGTTGAAACGCCTGCTGCCGGGGCGGATGATGGACAAAATTTTGCAGGGTTGAGTTGAAGCGACGACGCTTACCCCCATGTAAAGAGTAAACCGATAAAAGAGAATGCCGCATGTCCGTACAGAATATCGTCAACATAACTGAAGCTAACCTGCAACAGACGCTCGAACAGTCAATGACTAAACCGGTGCTGTTCTACTTCTGGTCTGAACGCAGCCAACACTGCCTGCAACTGACGCCGGTCCTGGAAAGCCTTGCCGCGCAGTACAACGGTCAGTTTATTCTGGCGAAGCTGGATTGTGACGCCGAACCAATGGTGGCTTCCCAGTTTGGCCTGCGCGCGATCCCAACCGTCTACCTGTTCCAGAACGGTCAGCCGGTGGATGGCTTCCAGGGGCCGCAGCCGGAAGAGGCGATCCGCGCCCTGCTGGATAAAGTTCTGCCGCGCGAAGAAGAGCTGAAAGCGCAGGAAGCCATGGCGCTGATGCAGGAAGGCAAGTACGACGAGGCGCTGCCGCTTTTAAAAGACGCGTGGCAGCTGTCGAACCAGAACAGCCAGATTGGTCTGCTGCTGGCAGAGACCCAGATTGCGCTGCACCGCCCTGAAGACGCGGAAGCCGTGCTGAAAACGGTGCCGATGCAGGATCAGGATACCCGTTATCAGGGTCTGGTGGCGCAGATTGACCTGCTGAAACAGGCGGCCGATACCCCTGAAATTCAACAGCTTCAGCAGCAGGTTGCGGACAACCCGCAGGATGCCGCGCTGGCAAGCCAGCTGGCGCTTCAGCTTCATCAGGTGGGGCGTAACGAAGAGGCGCTGGAGCTGCTGTTTAGCCATCTTCAGAAGGACCTGGGCGCCGCAGACGGACAGGCGCGGAAGATGTTCCAGGAGATCCTGGCCGCGCTGGGTACCGGTGACGCGCTGGCGTCGAAATATCGTCGTCAGCTGTACGCGTTGCTCTACTAGCAAAAAAATGCCCGGTGGCGCTAACGCTTACCGGGCCTACAAAAGCCGATATTACCCCGTCTTTTTCAACTGCGTCACCACCAGCTGGTGGCGCGCGTTGTAAAACTTCCGATAGGTCAGGTAGCAGACAATGATGGTGGACAGGCTCGCCGTAGAGAGCAGCATAAACGTCACCATAATCTGGTACTTAATCGCTTTTACCGGATCGATACCGGCAAAAATCAGCCCCGACATCATGCCCGGCAGGCTCACCAGACCCACCGTTTTGGCGGAATCCACCGTTGGGATCAGCGAAGAGCGAATGCTGTCGCGGATCAACCGCGCCGAGGCCACCTTCGGCGTCGCGCCCAGGCTTAGCTTCTCCTGAAGCTGCTGCTGTTCACTGCTGAACCGTTGCCCCAGATTGTTGTAGCACAACCCGACCGCCACCATCGCATTGCCCGCAATCATCCCGGAAATGGGGATCACCTGCATCGGCGTAAATTCTATCGAGCCGGAGAGTACCAGTACCGCCAGCGTTAACGCGGTCCCGGTAGTGATGGCGATCAACGACGAAATGAACGCTTTATCGATGTATTTACTGCGTTTCTGCGCGTTCCATGCCGCGTTAAAGCAGATAAACAGCACCATCAACAGGGTCAGCACGGCATGATTGACGTTGAAGATGTATTTCAGCACATAGCCGACGATGATGAGCTGAATGACCGCGCGGGCGATACTCCAAAGAATATCTTTTTCCAGCCCCAGCTTTTCCCGGTAGCTGACCACAATCGCCACCAGCACCAGGACCATCGACAGCGCCAGCGATTCGTTGGTTATGTTATGTTCACCCACGATGAGCCTCCTCCATTTTCCCGCCCTGCGGCCTGAGCGTGATGACATCATCCGCATGGGTAATTTCATTTGAATCATGCGTCACCCACAGCACGGCAATATTCTGCTCCCGGGCGTAGCGATGGATAATGTCATTGACGTTGCGCTTGTTAGCGTCATCCAGCGCGCTGGTGATTTCGTCCAGCAACAGCGCCTTCGGCAAGAATTGCAGGTTACGGATCAGCGAGACGCGCTGCTTTTCCCCTCCCGACAGTTCGGCGATCGATTTGGTCAGCGTCTCCGGCGAAAGCCCGAACCGAGTCAGATCGTCGGTAAACTTTTTTGGATCAGGCGTTTGGTTGCGGATGTGCCAGGGGAAAACCAGATTGTCGTACACCGTGTCGCCAAACAGGGACGGCGTTTGCACGCAGTATGACACCTGCTGGCGATAGCTTTCCGGTGAAAGCGTGGCGATATCTTTTCCTGCAAACAGGATGGTTCCCTCCGTTGGGCTCAGTAGCGAAGCCACGATTTTCAGGAGGGTGCTTTTGCCGCAGCCGGAGGGGCCAGTTATCAGTTTAAATTCGCCCGGAGAGAGACAAAAATCAACGTGCTGAAGGATGGTGTTATCACCCACACGAAAGCCAACATCCCTGATATCCAGAAGATTTTTTTTATTATTCATTCCGATTCCATTAACCGCTGTAATAAGAACAGCCTTTAGCATAATCCTTTCCGCTACGCAGCGCGAATAGCCTTAACCTATAGCAAGTGTTAAACTTTTTGCTCGCTAATTGTCACCTCTATAACTACAGGAAGTCAGCAACATGACACATATCTTTTATGAGTTCTCTTCCCTGAAGCCTGGTGTTCCTGATGTGGAAACATTAATGGAAGTCATCAATTCTTCTGAACTCACGCGTTTTGTCATGGGTGCAGAGGTGGTCGATTTTGTTAAGAAGGCGCTCATCGTTAACACCACAATCGGTAGCTTTAAAAACTGCTATTTTGCTTTCGATGATGGAGCGTACTTTCTCGAGTTTGACGGCAAGGGTAAATCCAGACGCTTTACTGAGGTGCCGGACTGGTTCGTTTCCCCTGCGGAATTTGCCCGCTCGCAATGGCTGATTAACCATGATCTGGCCGATGTGAAGGCGACGGCGTTTATTGACGTGCTGATGTCCTATCCGCTTAAAGAGCGCCGGGCGCACTGCAATCTGCTGTTTGGTCTGGATCTGCATAAGGTCAATGTGGTTCCGGCGCCTACAGCCCCTGCCGGAAAAATGGGCAATAAAAACGGAAAAACCACCAAGCCTCGCGTCACGGATCTCGGCTCTTTTGAGCTTTTTACCGCGTTCTTTGCGCGTATGAAAACCGCCGTCAATGCTAATGAATTCCCTACCCTACAGGTGCTGACCGGCCAGGAGGATCTTACAAAAGCGCCGCACAGCTTAAAGCAAGGGATCAGAACCTGGTTTAAGGCGATTACCGGCGATCTGCCGCCGAACAACAAACGTGTCGGGGCGGGCAATGCGGTATTGTTCTGCGCTCCCGTTCGCGAGCAGATCCAGCAGATAGAGGCCATCGGCCTGGAAAAATACTATCAGGGCTTATCAAAAGCCATCGCTGACGCCGGGGATGGGTTTATCACCGACTTCAGCTATACCTGGTCTGAAAAGTAACGTTTTGCGCCCCGCATTCCGAACGGGGCGTTTTATTTCTGCCAGTCCGGTTCCCACCTCTTTACAGGGGCGAAATCCTCTTCGTTAGCCGATATACTTACGTTCAACAAATACGCAGTTTTTCTCGTTACGGCATGCAAAACAGGAGGTTTTTATGCTCATCGTTGTTCCTGTCCTTATTTTCGTTGCGCTGGTTATCGTGGGCGCAGGCGTCAAAATTGTCCCGCAGGGTTACCAGTGGACCGTCGAACGCTTCGGTCGCTACACCAATACCCTTCAGCCGGGTTTAAGCCTGATCGTCCCGTTCATGGACAGGATTGGGCGTAAGATCAATATGATGGAGCAGGTGCTGGATATCCCTTCCCAGGAAGTCATCTCCAAGGATAACGCCAACGTCACCATCGATGCGGTGTGCTTTATTCAGGTGATTGATGCGCCGAAAGCGGCCTATGAGGTGAGCAACCTGGAGCTGGCGATCGTTAACCTGACCATGACCAACATCCGTACCGTGCTGGGCTCAATGGAGCTGGACGAAATGCTCTCCCAGCGCGACAGCATTAATACCCGCCTGCTGCACATTGTGGATGAAGCCACCAATCCGTGGGGGATCAAAGTGACACGCATTGAGATCCGCGACGTGCGCCCACCGGCAGAGCTGATTGCTTCCATGAACGCGCAGATGAAGGCCGAGCGTACCAAGCGTGCCTATATTCTTGAAGCCGAAGGGGTGCGTCAGGCTGAAATCCTGAAAGCGGAAGGGGAAAAACAGTCGCAGATCCTGAAAGCCGAGGGCGACCGTCAGTCTGCCTTCCTCCAGGCGGAAGCGCGTGAACGTTCGGCAGAAGCGGAAGCCCGCGCGACGCAAATGGTCTCCGAGGCGATTGCCGCCGGGGATATCCAGGCTGTGAACTACTTCGTCGCGCAAAAATATACCGATGCGCTGAAGGAGATCGGCTCCGCGAACAACAGCAAGGTGGTAATGATGCCGCTGGATGCCAGCAGTCTGATGGGATCTATCGCCGGAATTGCCGAGTTGATCAAAGACGGCGGAAACGAGCGTAAAAAATGATTGAGCTCATCGTTGCACATCCTCATGCGTTCTGGCTAAGCCTTGGCGGTTTACTGCTGGCCGCTGAGATGCTTGGCGGCAACGGTTATCTGCTGTGGAGCGGGGTTGCCGCGGTGATTACCGGGCTGGTCGTCTGGCTGCTGCCTGTCGGCTGGGAGTGGCAGGGCGCGCTGTTTGCCGTGCTGACGCTGCTGGCCGCCTGGCTGTGGTGGCGCTGGCTGAACAAACGGGTGAAGGCGCAGAAGCCGGTCGACGCGCACCTCAACCAGCGTGGGCAGCAGATCGTGGGTAGACGCTTTACGCTTGATAACGCGCTGATCAACGGACGCGGTCATATGCGCGTGGGGGACAGTTCGTGGCCGGTGGTGGCCGACGATGACCTCAGCGCCGGCACGCGGGTTGAGGTCATTGCGGTGGAAGGCATTACCCTGCGGGTTAAAGCCTGTTAGGCGTGGGTTTTACGGTGGCAGCAGCCGGAAAGATTGTCGATAATCGGGCACTCGGCGCTGTCATCTCCCGGGCAGGATTCTGCCAGCTGTAACAGTTGCTCACGCATCGCCTGTAATTCGATGATATGGCGTTCGATCTCCGCCACTTTTTCCAGCGTACGTTTTTTCACGTCGGCACTGTGGCGTTTCGGATCGTTAAACAGGTTAACCAGCTCGCCGCACTCTTCAAGGTTAAATCCTACCTGTCTTGCCTGGCGCAGTAACGTCAGTTCGTCAAGATGCAGCTGCGTATAGCTGCGGTAGCCGTTCTCACTGCGCAACGGTGGCGTCACCAGCCCTTTTTCCTCATAAAAGCGAATCGCTTTGCTGGTTAAGCCGGTTTTTTTCGCAACATCGCTGATATTCACATTTCCCCCTTGACCTTCCCCTTGATGGAAGGTTTAACCTTCATAACAGTTAGCGAAAAGCAGAGTGAAGGTCAACAATTGACCAGAACATTATACGGGAGTTTTGTTATGTCTCACACTATTGACCTGACACTGGACGGCCTCTCCTGCGGCCACTGTGTCAAACGCGTTAAAGAAAGCCTGGAGCAGCGTCCTGACGTGGAAAGCGCTGAGGTGAGTATCGATCATGCCGCCGTGACCGGCAGCGCCAGCGCCGACGCGCTGATTGATACCATTAAACAGGCCGGTTACGGGGCGGAGTTAAGCCACCCAAAGGCTAAACCGCTGGCAGAGTCATCATCCCCGTCGGAAGCACTGACAGCGGCCACTCCTGAGCTTCCGGTAGCTGATGATATTGATGACAGCCAACAGCTGCTGATCAACGGCATGAGCTGCGCCAGCTGCGTCTCCCGGGTACAAAACGCCTTACAGGCGGTACCGGGCGTCGCACAGGCACGGGTAAACCTGGCGGAGCGTACTGCGCTGGTGATGGGCAGCGCCTCCGCCGCAGAGTTAGTGCAGGCCGTGGAGAAAGCGGGCTACGGGGCGGAGGCCATCGAAGATGATGCCGAGCGCCGCGAGCGCCAGCAGGAAACGGCTGTCGCCACTATGAAGCGTTTCCGCTGGCAGGCGATTGTCGCCCTGCTGGTCGGTATTCCGGTGATGGTGTGGGGCATGATGGGTGACAACATGATGGTCACCGCTGACAACCGCACCCTGTGGCTGGTGATTGGTCTGATTACCCTTGCGGTGATGGTGTTTGCTGGCGGACATTTCTATACCAGCGCCTGGAAGAGCCTGAAAAACCGCACCGCGACGATGGACACGCTGGTCGCGCTCGGTACCGGCGCGGCGTGGCTGTATTCGATGAGCGTGAACGTCTGGCCGCAGTGGTTCCCGATGGAGGCGCGCCATCTCTATTATGAAGCGAGTGCGATGATTATCGGTCTGATTAACTTAGGCCATATGCTCGAAGCCCGCGCGCGTCAGCGCTCGTCGAAAGCGCTGGAAAGATTACTCGATTTAACCCCGCCGACGGCCCGCGTGGTCACGGACGACGGGGAAAAAAGCGTTCCGCTCTCAGAGGTACAGCCGGGAATGACGCTGCGCCTGACCACCGGCGACCGCGTGCCCGTCGACGGTGAAATCACCCAGGGCGATGCCTGGCTGGATGAAGCGATGCTGACCGGCGAGCCGATACCCCAGCAGAAATCTCAGGGCGATGCGGTGCATGCGGGTACGGTGGTACAGGACGGCAGCGTACTGTTCCGCGCCAGCGCGGTCGGGAGCCATACCACGCTGTCACGCATCATTCGCATGGTCCGCCAGGCGCAGAGCAGTAAGCCGGAGATTGGTCAGCTTGCCGATAAAATCTCCGCCATTTTTGTGCCGGTGGTCGTCGGTATTGCCCTGCTGAGCGCGGCGATCTGGTATTTCTTCGGCCCGGCGCCGCAGATTGTCTACACCCTGGTGATCGCCACCACGGTGCTGATCATCGCCTGCCCTTGTGCCCTTGGCCTGGCCACGCCGATGTCGATTATCTCTGGCGTCGGACGCGCCGCCGAATTTGGTGTACTGGTCCGGGATGCTGACGCCCTGCAACGGGCAAGCACGCTGGACACCCTTGTCTTTGATAAAACCGGCACGCTCACCGAGGGCAAACCGCAGGTGGTGGCCGTCAGTACCGTTGGCTGTACGGAGACGGACGCCCTGCGCCTTGCCGCCGCGCTGGAACAAGGTTCCAGCCACCCGCTGGCGCGCGCCATCCTGGAGAAAGCCGGTGATGGCCGTCTGCCGCAGGTCAGCAACTTCCGCACCCTGCGCGGTTTAGGGGTCAGCGGTGAAGCCGAAGGCCATACGCTGCTGCTGGGCAACCAGGCACTGCTGACTGAACACGGCGTTGATACGTCCGCGCTGGACGCAGAGCTAAACGCGCAGGCCTCTCAGGGCGCGACGCCGGTTCTGCTGGCGAGGGATGGTCAGGTGGCGGCGCTGCTGGCCGTGCGCGATCCGTTACGCCAGGACAGCGTAGATGCCTTACAGCGCCTGCACCGCGCGGGCTATCGTCTGGTGATGCTGACCGGGGACAACCCGACCACCGCCAACGCCATTGCGAAAGAAGCCGGTATTGATGAGGTGATCGCGGGCGTCCTGCCGGACGGCAAAGCGGACGCCATCAAGAACCTGCAAAGTCAGGGTCGCCAGGTGGCGATGGTGGGCGACGGCATCAACGACGCCCCGGCGCTGGCGCAGGCTGACGTAGGCATTGCGATGGGCGGCGGGAGCGATGTCGCCATTGAAACCGCGGCGATCACCCTGATGCGCCACAGCCTGATGGGGGTGGCGGATGCGCTGGCGATTTCGAAAGCCACGTTGCGCAACATGAAGCAGAACCTGCTGGGGGCCTTCGTCTATAACTCGCTCGGCATTCCGATTGCCGCCGGGATTTTGTGGCCGCTGACCGGTACCCTGCTGAACCCGGTTGTTGCGGGTGCGGCGATGGCGCTCTCGTCAATTACCGTGGTGAGCAACGCTAACCGTCTGCTGCGGTTTAAACCGAAGGATTGAACCTTGTACCCGTACGCGCTAGCATGAACCTTTCCGATCATGGAGCGCGTATGGGTCTGTTTAATCGTCTAAAAACATCGTTTCGCGCCCTTTTTCCCCGCCGTTATGCCTGGCCCGGTATGGATATTTCGCTTCCGGGCGGGCAGCATCTGCACCTGGTGGGAAGCATTCATATGGGCACGCAGGACATGTCCCCCCTGCCCTCCGGCCTGATTAAACTGCTGAAGCGCGCCGACGCGCTGATCGTCGAAGCCGACATCTCCGGCCATGAATCGCCGTTTGCAGGGCTGGAAAGCGATCGCCCCCTGGCGGAACGTCTTAACGGGACGCAGCTGGCTGAGCTTACCCGTCTTGCGGATGAGACCGGCGTCTCGCTCTCAATGCTCGACACTCTGCCCCTGTGGCAAATTGCCATGGTGCTACAGGCCACCCAGGCGCAGCGCCTGGGGCTGCGCGGCGATTACGGTATCGATTATCAACTGCTGAATGCGGCAAGGGCGCGCAACCTGTCCGTCATTGAACTGGAAGGCACGGACAGCCAGATTGCGCTTCTTCGCCAGCTTCCCGATGACGGCCTCATGCTGCTGGATGATACCCTGACCCACTGGCACACCAACGCGCGTCTGCTGCAAACGATGATTGGCTGGTGGCTGGATGCGCCGCCCGCAGACGGTAAGCTGGCGTTACCGTCGACGTTCAGTGAATCGTTGTATGATGTGCTGATGAACGCGCGCAACCAGGCGTGGCGGGAGACACTATATGCCCTGCCTGCCGGTCGTTATGTTGTCGCGGTTGGCGCGTTGCATTTGTACGGAGAAGGGAATTTGCCGTCGCTGCTGAAATAAAAAAATGGCCAATATCTCTATTGGCCCGTCAAAGAGGAATTTCATCGTTTTTATTATACCGAAGTGACCTTCGGCTACGCCGATTGTCGCTCAAAGTAACCATCACTGCCAATACTATTGCGCAAGATGGTGCTATTTTTTAGACAAACGTCAGGCGTATGCTGCTGGTATGAATCGTCTGTCGTAAGAAGGATAGCCATGACTCCCGCCGTTAAATTACTCGAAAAAAACAAAATTTCTTTCCGGATCCACACCTACGATCACGATCCGAACGAAACCAACTTTGGTGATGAAGTGGTGCGCAAGCTGGGGCTGAACGCGGACCAGGTCTACAAAACGCTGCTGGTCGCGGTGAACGGCGATATGAAGCACCTCGCCGTGGCAGTGACGCCCGTCGCCGGACAGCTTGATCTGAAGAAAGTGGCCAAAGCGCTGGGAGCGAAAAAGGTCGATATGGCTGACCCGATGGTTGCGCAACGCACAACGGGTTATCTGGTCGGCGGGATCAGCCCGCTCGGCCAGAAAAAGCGTCTGCCGACGCTGATCGATGCGCCTTCGCAGGAATTTGAGACGATCTATATTTCTGGCGGCAAACGCGGGCTGGATATCGAACTGGCCGCAGGCGATCTGGCGAAAATGCTGGACGCGAAATTTGCGGATATTGCGCGCCGGGATTGAGAAAATTGCCCGGTGGCGCTGCGCTTACCGGGCCTACGATTCAAATGTAGGCCGGGTAAGGCGAAGCCGCCACCCGGCAAAAAAACGCACTACTGCCAGCTCACCTCGCCTTTCGGCTCATACATGTTCACGTCAATCGGTGAATTTTGCTGGATAAACTGCTTCAACACTTCCGCATCAATAAACCCGGTATTTACATAGCCCGGTTTGTTATCGATATGCGGATAGCCGTCGCCGCCGGTGGCGTTAAAGCTTAACGTTGCCAGGCGGTAGGTTTTCGCCGGATCAACCGGTTCGCCTTTGATTTTGAGATCGTTAAGCTTGCCGTCCTTCGCGACGAAGCTGACGTTAGCAAACTGCGGATACGCCCCGGAATCCGGCTTCATCTGCGCCACGGCGGTCAGGTAGTCAATCACCTCCTTCCCGCTCATGTCCGCATAGACCACCACGTTGCCAAACGGCTGCACTTTGAGCACGTCTTTATAGGTGATGTCTCCGCCTTCAATGGAATCACGAATACCGCCGCCGCTCATCACGCCGAAATCAGCATTCGTGCGCGCCATCTGCGCGGCCAGCACCAGACGCCCCATGTTGGTCTGTACAAAGCGGACTTTGCTGCGGTCCCCTTCCAGTCGTCCGTTAAGCGTGCCAATCTTCACGTCCAGCTGCGCTTTCCCTTTGCTCTGGAACGGCGTCAGCAGAGAGAGCATCTGCTGGTTTTCAGCGATCTCTGGCGTGTAGAGCACCCGCTCGCTTTTGCCATCCGGGTAGGTCACTTTCTTCTTCAGGTTGACCGGGATGAGCTGATAGTGCACCAGCTTCATTTCGCCGTTACGGAATTCGAAATCCGCGCGGCCAACGTATTTACCCCACTCGTGAGCCTGTACAATCCAGATCCCGTTCTGACGATCAGGCGCGCACGGCGTGCCGGGCACATAATCTGCCTGCTTTTTATTCTCAGAAGCCATGCAGACCGGATCCTGTGAGTGACCGCCCACAATCATCGCCAGCGAGCCCGCAGGAAGGCTGCGCGCCATCTCCACGTCGCCCGGCGCGTTAGAGCCGTGCTGACCGTTATCGTAATGCCCCATGTGGGTGGTCGCGATAATCACATCCGGTTTTTCATTCTGCTGCAACTCCTGGATCACCAGCTTCGCTTCGTCCGCCGGTTTACGAAATTCGATGTCGGTGAAAAATTCAGGGTTGCCAATTTTGGCCGTATCGTCGGTGGTTAAGCCGATGACCGCGATCTTCAGATCCTGACGCTTAAACAGCGCCCACGGTTTAAACAGGCGCTCGCCGGTGCTTTTCTGATAAATATTGGCGGAAAGGAACGGGAATTTGGACCACTTCTCCTGCTGGCGCAACACGCTCAGCGGATTATCAAACTCGTGGTTTCCGACCGCCATCGCGTCGTAACCAATTAAATTCATGCCGCGGAAATCAGGCTCGGCATCCTGCAAATCAGATTCCGGTACCCCGGTATTAATATCCCCGCCCGACAGCAGCAGGACGCTGCCGCCCTGGGCCGCGACCTCTTTACGAATGCCGTCCACCAGCGTTTTTTGCGCCGCCAGGCCATATTCACCGTATTCGCTGCGCCAGAAATGGCCGTGATGATCGTTAGTATGCAGAATGGTAATTTTATAGGTTTTATCTTTTTCATACGCCTGCGCGGGCAGGCTTGTCAGCCCCCATGCGGCGATGAGCGCCAGCGCGACGCCACGCTTCATTAACTTCATCTTCTCTCTCCCTGACCCATAGACAAACGCAAAAATTACAGTGACTCACAAGAATAGACAAATAAGTTTTCAGAATTGCGACTTTCTTCAAATGTCACGGACGGGTATGTTAGTCGGATAATAATTACTCCCTGCATCTCTAATAACAAATCGACGTGGTATTTATGGCAATCAGTGAATCAACCCAGCCCGTCCAGGGCGCTCCGGCGTCGCCGCCGAAATCGCGCACTTCCTTTAAAGTATTAGGCGCAATCAGTCTCTCTCATCTGCTCAACGACATGATCCAGTCGCTGATTCTGGCGATCTACCCGCTGTTGCAATCTGAGTTCTCATTAACCTTCGTGCAGATCGGGATGATCACCCTGACCTTCCAGCTGGCCTCTTCGCTGCTACAGCCGGTGGTGGGCTACTGGACGGACAAATACCCGATGCCATGGTCGCTGCCCATTGGCATGTGCTTCACCCTGAGCGGGCTGGTGCTGCTGGCCATGGCGGGCAGCTTTGAGGCGGTACTGGTTGCCGCGGCGCTGGTGGGAACCGGTTCATCGGTGTTCCATCCGGAATCGTCCCGCGTGGCACGTATGGCCTCAGGCGGACGTCACGGGCTGGCGCAGTCTCTGTTCCAGGTGGGGGGTAACTTTGGTAGCTCCCTCGGTCCTCTGCTGGCGGCGGTAATTATCGCGCCTTACGGCAAAGGCAACGTGGCGTGGTTTGTGCTGGCCGCGCTGCTGGCGATTGTCGTCCTGGCGCAAATCAGCCGCTGGTATGCCGCGCAGCATCGCGTAAATAAGGGAAAACCTGCCGCGAAGATAACCAATCCCCTTCCGCGCAATAAGGTGATCCTTGCCGTCAGCGTGCTGCTGGTGCTGATTTTCTCGAAATATTTCTATATGGCGAGCATCAGCAGCTATTACACCTTCTATCTGATGCAAAAATTCGGATTATCAGTACAAAACGCCCAGTTCCACCTCTTTGCCTTCCTGTTTGCGGTGGCGGCAGGCACGGTGATAGGCGGCCCTGTAGGGGATAAAATAGGACGTAAATATGTGATTTGGGGCTCTATCCTCGGCGTCGCGCCGTTTACGCTTGTTTTACCGTACGCAACGCTGGAATGGACCGGAATATTGACGGTGATTATTGGTTTTATTCTCGCATCGGCATTTTCAGCCATCCTGGTCTACGCGCAGGAGCTGCTGCCGGGACGTATCGGTATGGTTTCCGGTCTCTTTTTCGGTTTTGCTTTTGGCATGGGCGGCCTTGGCGCAGCCGTGTTGGGGATGGTTGCAGACCACACCAGCATCTTCCTGGTCTATAAAATCTGCGCTTTCCTGCCACTTCTGGGGATGTTGACCATATTCCTGCCTGACAATCGTCATAAAGCGTGACTTCACGGCTGCCAAAGTTAAACTTTGGCAGCCGGATAACCTGATGCCATAAGGCTTTCCTCTCCCTCCCCTCAGCAAATTTATCAAAATCTGCCTTTTTTCATGCTTATTGCCTTTTTATTGTGATTTCAACAATTATTCATAAACATAAGCGTAAAAATTGTCATAAACTATTAATCGGCTTTTTGGTATTTGCACCAAAAATGGATCACCCATCGCGAAAGGAGACGGAATGCACCACGCCACACCGCTTATCACCACCATTGTTGGTGGACTTGTGCTCGCTTTTATTCTCGGCATGATTGCCAATAAACTGCGTATTTCGCCCCTGGTAGGCTATTTACTGGCGGGCGTGCTGGCAGGGCCCTTTACGCCGGGTTTTGTCGCTGATACCAAACTGGCGCCTGAGCTGGCGGAATTGGGCGTGATCCTGCTGATGTTTGGCGTCGGACTGCATTTTTCCCTGAAGGATCTGATGGCGGTAAAGTCGATCGCCATACCGGGAGCGATCGCCCAGATAGGGGTGGCGACGCTGCTGGGCATGGCGCTTTCGGCGGTGCTGGGCTGGTCAATCATGACCGGTATCGTATTTGGGCTGTGTCTTTCAACCGCCAGTACCGTGGTGCTGCTGCGCGCGCTTGAAGAGAGACAGCTGATAGACAGCCAGCGCGGACAAATCGCGATAGGTTGGCTGATTGTTGAAGATCTGGTAATGGTGTTGACGCTGGTTCTGCTGCCTGCCGTTGCCGGGATGATGGAAAAAGAGAATATCGGCTTCGCCTCGCTGGCGCTGGATATGAGCATTACCATCGGTAAGGTTGTAGCGTTTATCGCCATCATGATGCTGGTGGGCCGCCGTCTGGTGCCGTGGATCATGTCCCGCAGCGCCGCCACGGGCTCGCGTGAACTGTTCACGCTTTCGGTCCTTGCGCTGGCGCTGGGCATTGCCTTTGGCGCCGTCGAGCTGTTTGACGTCTCCTTTGCGCTGGGCGCGTTCTTCGCCGGGATGGTGCTGAACGAGTCCGAGCTGAGCCACCGTGCCGCGCACGATACCCTGCCGCTACGTGATGCATTCGCGGTGCTGTTCTTTGTCTCCGTCGGGATGCTGTTCGACCCGCTGATCCTCATTCAGCAGCCGCTGGCCGTGCTGGGTACGCTGGCAATCATCATCTTTGGTAAGTCCGTTGCCGCCTTCTTCCTGGTACGGATGTTCGGTCACTCGCCGCGCACGGCGCTGACCATCGCCGCCAGCCTGGCGCAGATTGGCGAGTTCGCCTTTATTCTTGCCGGTCTGGGGATGGCCCTGAACCTGCTGCCACAGGCGGGGCAAAATCTGGTGCTGGCGGGGGCGATCCTCTCCATCATGCTAAACCCGGTATTGTTTGCCCTGCTGGAGAAATATCTCGAGAAGACCGAAACCCTCGAAGAGCAAACCCTGGAAGAAGCGATTGAGGAGGAGAAACAGATCCCCGTAGATATCTGCAACCACGCGCTGCTGGTCGGTTTTGGCCGCGTCGGCAGCCTGCTCGGTGAGAAGCTGATGGCCCAGGGGATCCCCCTGGTAGTGATTGAAACCTCCCGCACTCGCGTCGACGAGCTTCGCGAGCGCGGCATCCGCGCGGTGCTGGGCAACGCGGCTAACGAAGAGATTATGAATCTGGCGCATCTGGACTGCGCTCGCTGGCTGTTACTCACTATCCCGAACGGTTACGAGGCTGGCGAGATTGTCGCCACAGCCCGTGAAAAATGCCCGCATATCGAAATCATTGCCCGCGCCCATTATGATGACGAAGTGGAGTACATCACCGAGCGCGGCGCGAACCAGGTGGTGATGGGTGAGCGTGAGATTGCGAATACGATGCTGACAATGCTGACGAAACCGCCGGTTGAAGAGGCGATGACGGGGTAAGTTTTGTGCGGCCTGATGCCCTCACCCTGGCCCTCTCCCACAGGGAGAGGGAACAAACACTAAAAACGGCAACCACAGGTTGCCGTTTTGCTTTTACCTGTCCCAATACGCCTCTTCGAGGCTGTCTTCCCGTTCCGGCAGCCCCCGCGTTAAGCGCGGTGAATGCTGGTTCAGCACCTGATAACTCACGCGGTTCGCGTACTTGCACACCTGCGCCAGCGAGGAGTAGGTCAGCCAGTTGAAGGTGTGCTTGCTGGAATTCGGCACATTGGTTTTGTGGTAGGCGTTGGCGGTGATGTCGTGCAGCAGCGCGGCCAGCGCGCCGTCGCCCGCGCCGTTGGTGTTCATGATCTTCTCGGGGCCACCCATATACGGTGCGATGTGGGAGAAGATACGCAGCGGGTTGATGCAGTCTTTATAACGCATGGCGCGGCTGAACTCGTACTGGTTAAATTCGGCGATTGCGCCCGGCAGCAGCGGGTGCTGGGTTTTCCGCTTGCTCTCTTCTTCCGTGAAGCCCGCCATATACAGCCCGACCGGCCCGGCGGTGCAGAGCACCAGATCTACCCAGTCCAGCGCCTTATCAGACGCCAGCAGCGGATCGCTTTCGCCGGTCAGCGCTTCGGCTTCTTCTTCATTCATCGCCAGAATCGAGACGTGTTCTTTCAGGAAGGCCTGCCACCACTCCGGGTTGTCGGCAATGACGAATTTGGTGCCCAGCGTCAGAACCACAGGCACGTTGTATTTCTTCGCGTACTCAATTGCCTTCATGGTTGCGTCCGGCATTGGTTCGCCCGGCTTGCAGCGCACCAGATAGGAGGTCAGTACCAGCGCAGACGCGCCCGCGATCACCTCTTCCGGGATACTTTCAGCGCGCAGCTTGTTCATATGGCCGGGGCTGATGGCAAAGGTACGCTCGCCGGAATCGCTTATCAGCGTAAAGCAGCGGCCAATCGGCCCGTCAACGCCCTGCAAATAGTTCAGATCGGTGCGGCTGGAGGTATTGCACAGGTAGCGGTAGGCATAGCCACCGATTTCGATATTGCTGCACATCACGCCAAGCAGCACCGAGCGGTCGTCTGCCAGTACGGAGTAGTTGTGCATGGTGTTGCCGATGGTGCCGCCGGCAAACTGGTGGGTGATAAGATTTTCGCGCACCAGCTCCTGATACAGCGCTTCAGCAACGTCATCCTCAATCACCAGCGAGTGCCCGGCGCTCAGACCGTAACGTGCGACAAACGCATCATCCACTTTGGCTTCAATGTCCACCAGCGTCTGATCGATACCGACCACCCAGGCAGCGCTGGTTTCGCTTTCCTGCTGAATTTGCTGTAACAGCGGATCGCGGGCATCGACGGGGAAATAGTGTTTGGACTTACGTTTACCGGGAAATTTCATGGTCTGAACTGTGCAAAGAATACGGGCCGGGAATGGTAGCACAAACCCGGCCCGTAACGCGATCAGCGGCGGGTGGTGACCAGTGAGACCATCATGTCGATGTGTTCAGGGGAGTCGTTAAGCGCAGGAATGTATTCGTATTTCGTTCCGCCCGCCTCCATAAAGAACTCTTTGTTCTGGACAGCAATCTCTTCCAGCGTTTCCAGACAGTCCGCCGAGAAGCCCGGCGACATCACCTGAATGTGCTTCACGCCCTTCTCGCCCAGCATCTTAAGCGTTTCATCAGTATACGGGGTGAGCCACGGTTCACGGCCGAAGCGCGACTGGAAGGTCATCATCACCTTCTCAGGCGGCAGGCCGAGGGCGGAGACCAGCTCGCGGGTGGTATCGCGGCAACGCTGGGGGTAATCATCCCCTTCGTTCGCGAAACGCTGCGGAATACCGTGATAGGAGAGCAGCAGCAGATCCGGCTCGCCGTGTTTTTCAAACGACGCGCGCGCGCTGCTGGCAAGCGCCTGAATGTACAGCTCGTTATCGGCGTAGTCGCGGATAAAGGTGATACCCGGTATACGGCGGCGGGTCGCCAGAATGCGCGCCAGTTCGTCCCAGACGGCAGCTACCGTGGAGCACGAATACTGCGGATAAAGGGCCAGCACCACAATGTGTTCAACGCCCTGCGCCAGCAAAGAGTCGACGGCGCTTTCCAGGGACGGCTTACCGTAGCTCATGCCGAGCGCAACGGGCATGTCCGGCAGGCGGGCGGCCAGCGCCTTCTCCTGACGACGGCTGTACACCATCAGCGGCGAGCCCTCTTCCATCCACACGGACTGATAGAGCTTTGCCACACGCGGGGAACGAATCGGCAGAATGACGCCACGCAGCAGTGGCCACCACAGCAGTCTTGGGGTATCCACGACGCGCGTGTCGCTTAAAAATTGTCGCAGGTAGCGTTTGACCGCCGCTGGAGTAGGTGCTTCTGGGGTGCCCAGATTGGCAAGCAGGATGCCGGTTTTCGCCTGACTCATTCACGCCTCTTAACCATTTGATAGGCTGTCAATTGTAGCGGAAATGCGTTTAAACGAAACCCATTGCTGTAATAGGTAAGATGAGAATTTTTCTCACCCGGGGCTCCGGGTGAGAGAGGTGCGCTTAGCCGAGGATTTTTTCCAGCTCTGCACGTACGTCAGCCACGGCTTTGGTGCCGTCCACTTTCGCGTATTTGGTGTTACCCGCCTGCGCTTCTTTGGTGTAGTAGCCGATCAGCGGTGCGGTCATCTGATGGTATTCCACCAGGCGTTTACGCACGGTTTCTTCCTGATCGTCTTTACGGGTGGTCAGCTCTTCGCCGGTCACGTCGTCTTTGCCTTCAACCTTAGGTGGGTTGAATTTGATGTGGTAAACGCGGCCAGAAGCAGCGTGTACGCGACGGCCAACGATACGGTCAACGATCAGCTCGTCTGGTACGTCGAACTCCAGCACGTAATCCACGTTGATGCCCGCTTCTTTCATGGCGTCAGCCTGAGGAATGGTGCGCGGGAAGCCGTCCAGCAGGAAACCGTTACGGCAGTCTTCCTGAGCAATGCGCTCTTTAACCAGCGCGATAACCAGTTCGTCGGTCACCAGTTTGCCTGCGTCCATGATGTCTTTCGCTTGTTTACCCAGCTCGGAGCCAGATTTAACAGCGGCGCGCAGCATGTCACCGGTGGAGATTTGCGGAATACCGTATTTCTCCATGATGAACTGAGCCTGAGTTCCTTTACCCGCGCCCGGAGCGCCAAGCAGAATAATACGCATTGCGAAAATCCCCTCAAAAGTCGATTCAATTTTTCAAAAAGCGCTAAACAATACCACCAGAACGGGTATGGCTCAAGGAAGGCGGGAAGGCTGAAACGGTTAACGGGGGGAGATAATTTGGGAGAGTGCGGTCTGGTGCACTCACCCTAACCCTCTCCCACAGGGAGAGGGAACTCTTTCACCCTCTCCCTGTGGGAGAGGGCCGGGGTGAGGGAAGATTACGCCAGCAGCAGCGCATTCACACGTTTAATGAACAGGTTAGGATCTTCCAGCGTACCGCGCTCGGCCAGCAGGGACTGATCCAGCAGCAGTTCAACCCACTCCGCAAAGCGGGCGTCGTCCTGGGTATCCGCCGCGCGTTTCACCAGCGGGTGATCCGGATTAAGCTCAAAGATATATTTCACATCCGGCACGGCCTGGCCCGCCGCAGCGAACAGTTTCGCCATCTGGGTGCTCATTTCGTCCGCATCGGTGGTGACAATGGCTGGCGTATCGGTCAGACGGTGCGTGAAGCGCACCTCTTTCACGCGGTCGCCCAGCAGCGTTTTAACGCGCTCAACGAACGGCTCCAGCGCCTTCTCGGCTTCTTTCGCGCTGTCGTCCACTTCATCCGCCAGCTTATCGATAGACTCGTCGGCTTTGGCAACGGACTGGAAGGATTTACCGTCGAACTCGGTCAGGTAGTTCATCATCCACTCGTCGATGCGGTCAGACAGCAGCAGCACTTCGATGCCTTTCTTACGCAGCAGTTCCAGATGCGGGCTGCTCTTCGCTGCCGCATAGCTGTCGGCGGTGATGTAGTAGATCTTCTCCTGCCCTTCTTTCATGCGGGAGACGTACTCTTCCAGCGACACGGTCTGGGCGGAGGAGTCGTTGTGCGTAGAGGCGAAGCGCAGCAGTTTAGCGATAGCTTCCACGTTCGCAGTATCTTCCGCCGGACCTTCTTTCAGCACCAGGCCAAACTGTTTCCAGAAGGTCTGGTATTTTTCCGCATCGTCCTTCGCCAGTTTTTCCAGCATCTGCAACGCACGTTTGGTCAGGGCGTTGCGCAGGTTACGGGTGACGGTGCTGTCCTGAAGAATTTCACGGGAGACGTTCAGCGGCAGATCGTTGGAGTCTATCAGGCCACGCACAAAGCGCAGGTAGTTCGGCATGAACTGCTCGGCGTCGTCCATAATGAACACGCGCTGCACGTACAGCTTCAGGCCGTGCTTGTGATCGCGGTTCCACATGTCCCACGGCGCCTGCGCCGGAATGTACAGCAGGCTGGTGTACTCCTGTTTCCCTTCCACACGGTTGTGGCTCCAGGTCAGCGGATCGGTGAAGTCGTGGGCGATGTGCTTGTAAAACTCGTTGTACTCGTCGTCTTTGATTTCAGCCTTGTTGCGCGTCCACAGCGCCTGCGCCTTGTTGATTTTCTCCCAGGAAACCACGGTTTCGCCGTCTTTCTCTTCCTGTTTTTCAATCTCAACCGGCAGCGCGATATGGTCGGAATATTTGCTGATGATGGAGCGTACGCGCCAGTCGTTCAGGAAATCGTCTTCGCCTTCACGCAGGTGCAGGGTGATTTCTGTGCCGCGATCCGCTTTGGTGATGTCATCAACGGTGTATTCACCTTCACCTTTAGACTCCCACAGCACGCCGTTCTCGGCGCTGTCGCCCGCGGCGCGGGTGCGCACGGTGACTTTGTCCGCCACGATGAACGCCGAGTAGAAGCCTACGCCGAACTGACCGATCAGCTGGCTGTCTTTCGCCTGGTCAGAGCCCATGGACTCAAGGAACGCTTTGGTGCCGGATTTGGCGATGGTTCCGAGGTGGTCAATCACCTCGTCGCGGTTCATCCCGATGCCGTTATCGGCGATGGTCAGGGTGCGGTTCTCTTTATTAAACGAGACGCGCACGCGCAGCTCGCCGTCGCCTTCATACAGATCCGGGTTAGACAGCGCGCGGAAGCGCAGCTTGTCCGCCGCATCAGAGGCGTTGGAAATCAGCTCACGCAGGAAGATTTCTTTGTTGGAATACAGGGAATGGATCATCAGGTGCAGAAGCTGTTTTACTTCTGACTGGAAACCACGGGTTTCTTGTCCTTTCATCTAAGTCGACCTCAACAATGCCATTTAATGGGGTTGTAAAACGTTGAGTGAGAGATGGGGATAAGGGGAGGAATTTTCAAGCGGAGGCCGCGCGCGCAGCCTCCGTTTGGTCAGAAAATAATCTTGTGACGTCCGGCCAGCGAGTGTGACAGCGTGGTGCCGTCGACCATCTCCAGCTCACCGCCGACCGGCACGCCGTGGGCGATGCGGCTGGCGTCAACGCCGTACTGCGCGCACAGCTCGGCGATGTAGTTGGCGGTTGCCTCCCCTTCCACCGTCGGGTTGGTGGCGAGGATCACCTCTTTGATGGTTTCCGACTCCAGGCGCTGCTCCAGGCGATCGAGACCGATATCGTCCGGGCCGATGCCATCCAGCGGGGAGAGATGCCCCATCAGCACGAAATAGCGGCCGGAAAACTGCCCGGTTTGTTCGATGGCGTAGATATCCGCCGGACTCTCCACCACGCAAATCTGACCGTTTTCCTGACGACGCGGGTTCGTGCAGATGTTACATACGTCCTGCTCGGTAAAGGTCCGGCAATCCGCACAGTGACCAATTTCTGACATGGCGCGGGTCAGAGCCTGCGCCAGGCGCATCCCGCCGCTGCGGTCGCGCTGCAATAGCGTAAACGCCATACGCTGCGCCGACTTCGGGCCAACGCCCGGCAGGCAGCGCAGTGCTTCCATTAACTGCGTGAGCAGCGGACTGGTTTGCATCAGAATGGCATCTTAAAGCCCGGCGGCAGTTGCATACCGCTGGAAACAGAGGCCATTTTCTCTTTCTGGGTTTCGTCGATACGGCGAGCGGCATCGTTAAACGCGGCTGCAACCAGATCTTCCAGCATCTCTTTGTCGTCTTCGAGCAGGCTCGGGTCGATTTCAACGCGACGGCAGTTATGCGCACCGTTGATGGTCACCTTGACCAGACCGGCACCGGATTCACCCGTGACTTCCAGCTGAGCGATCTCTTCCTGCATCTTCTGCATTTTTTCCTGCATCTGCTGAGCCTGCTTCATCAGGCCACCCAGACCGCCTTTTCCACCAAACATAGGCTTCTCTCTTCTTTCACGTTAAGGATTACAACCGTAAGTCAGACTCACGATCAAATGGGGCGAATACTCTCTTCATCCAAATCGGCGTCGAAGAACCGGCGCAGGGTCTGGATGTTGTTATCCGCAATTATCGCCTCGCGCGCCTGCGCGAGCTTCTCTTCATAAATGGCCTGACGCCACTCGAGCGGCGTTTTCACCGCCGGATTATCATCTTCAATGATAGTCAATTCAACCGGTACACCCTGTAATGCGGTAAGCGCCTCGGCCAGCGCCTTTTGCGCGCCAGGGGAGTTGAGGTGCCGCTGGCCAGGGCGCAGGTGCAGACGCACCTGATTACCGTCCTGCTCTTTCCAGGCGTTCAGCGCGACCTGCTCCACCAGCTTCGGCAGTTGCAGTTTGCTGACCTCGGCGGCCCAGGCATCGCGCTCAATGGATTCTTCCGCGAGCTTCGCGGACAGCTCCGGCGTTTTTTCATGCTCCAGCGCCTTTTTCAGCGCTTTTGGCGTGGCGACTACTTCCTTGACCGTTTCAACAACGGTGGTCGCCTTCCAGCGGTATGCCTCTTCTTTCGCCGGGGCTTTTTGCTCGAGCGCGGACGGTGCCGGACGCGACTGCACGCGCTCCGTTACCGAGGCCAGTCGTTCAAGCGCGGCGTTGTTCACCGGCCGCGCTCTTGCAGGCGCTGCCGGTTCACTCTTTTTTGGTTTGGTTGCTCCCTGCGCACGTTGCAACTGGCTTCGTGCGGCAAGCACCGAACTGGTGGCATCCGACAGCGGCACGTTTTGCGGCGGCGGCGATGCCGGTTGCGGTGGCACCTGCTGCGGTGACATTACCGCGGTCGGCGCAACCGGCGCAAAGGACTGCCGGGGCGTTTCCGGCTCCGGCAATGGCTTGCGCGGATGGAAGGCCAGCGCGCGCAGCAGCGTCATTTCAACGCCCATCCGGCGATCCGGTGCAAACGGCAGCTCTTTGCGGCCAATCAGCAGCGTCTGATAATAAAGCTGAACGTCAGCCGGCGGCACGGTGCGCGCAAGTTCACGCATCCGCTGTTCAATGGTCGCCATGTCCGCGCCAATGGCCGACGGAGACAGTTGCAGCATCGCCACGCGGTGCAGCAGGCTGAGCATCTCGACAAGCAGCGCTTCCCACTCAATGCCACGGGCAGCGGCGTCGTTGACGAGGGTCATTACCCGCTCACCGTTGGCGGCAATCATCGCTTCAATAAGCGACAGCGCCTGATCGTCATCCAGCGTGCCGAGCATAGTACTGACCGCGTCGGTGGAGAGTTTACCGTCACCGCTGGCAATCGCCTGATCGGTCAGGCTCAACGCATCGCGCAGGCTGCCGTCCGCGGCACGGGCCAGCAGTTGCAGCGCACGCGGCTCGTGGACAATGCTCTCTTCATCGAGGATATGCTCAAGCTGAGCGCGGATCTGCTCAACGTCGAGCGCCTTCAGATGGAATTGCAGGCAGCGCGAGAGGATCGTGACCGGCAGCTTTTGCGGATCGGTGGTCGCCAGCAGGAATTTGACATGCGCAGGCGGCTCTTCCAGCGTTTTCAGCAGGGCGTTGAAGCTGTGGCGCGACAGCATGTGCACTTCATCGATCAGATAGACCTTGAAGCGGCCGCGCGCCGGGGCGTACTGCACGTTGTCGAGCAGATCGCGGGTATCTTCCACTTTGGTGCGCGAGGCGGCGTCGATCTCAATCAGATCGACAAAACGCCCCTGCTCGATCTCACGACAGTTGTCGCACACGCCGCACGGGGTGGCGGTGATCCCGGTTTCGCAGTTCAGACCTTTTGCCAGCAGACGGGCAATAGAGGTTTTACCGACGCCGCGGGTGCCGGAAAAAAGATAGGCGTGATGGATGCGACCTAGCGACAAGCCGTTCGCCAGGGCCGTCAGCACATGTTCCTGACCGACAACGTCAGCAAAGGTTTGTGGTCGCCATTTACGGGCTAACACCTGATAACTCATGGGCAGGCTCTGCAACGCTGGAAGGTGAATTAATGGAGGGGAATGCTATCACAACCTCACCCATTGAGCGAGGTTGTGAGATACGGGATTAATGTCCCGGGAATGGCACCAGGCTGTAGCTGGTAATACCCTGTTTTTCCAGGCGCTGCTCGCCGCCGAGATCGAACAGGTTGATGATGAATGCCGCGTCGGTCACTTCCCCGCCCAGACGACGGATCAGCTTCACGGTCGCTTCGATGGTGCCGCCGGTTGCCAGCAGATCGTCCACCACCAGCACTTTGTCGCCTGGCTTGATGGCATCAACGTGAATTTCCAGCTGATCGGTGCCGTATTCCAGCTCATAGCTCTCAGCAATGGTTTCACGCGGCAGTTTGCGCGGCTTACGCACCGGCACAAAACCCACGCCCATCGCCAGCGCAACCGGTGCGCCAAACAGGAAGCCACGGGCTTCAGTACCTACTACTTTGGTGATCCCGGCGTTTTTATAACGCTCAACCAGCAGTTCAATGCTGAGGGCGTACGCTTTCGGGTCTTCCAGCAAGCTGGTGACATCGCGGAAAAGAATGCCAGGTTTTGGATAGTCCTGGATACTTTTGATGCTATTTTTCAGATATTCAAGCTGCTGTGCAGTTGCGGTCATCGGTTTGTGCCTAAATGAAACAGTGTTACTCACGGCGCGCGACGAGTCGGTCAAAGTAACAGTTGTTTAACCTTTGACCAGGCGCACCTGTGCTCGAAAACGGTCGAATTTACTGGCTGTGCGCCATAATTGCAACCGCCATGATGAGGCTTCAGTGCTTTTGTTGCTTTTCATCAACCACGGGGATCCGCCACATAAAGATCAGCAGGCAAACTAGGATCGCCAGCAGCAGAATGCGCACCCACATCATTTTCACCAGCCATAACGAGACGGCGAAGGTGATCAGGATGAAGGCAATGGCGCGCGGCTTAGCCCCGGGCGGCATGGCCCGGTGTTTTTGCCAGTGCCGCAGGTAGCCGCCAAACCACGAGCGGTACAGAAGCCAGTGGTGAAAACGCGGCGACGAGCGGGCGAAGCACCAGACGGCCAACAGGATAAACGGGGTGGTCGGCAGCAAGGGTAAAACCACACCCAGCGTGCCCAGCACTACCGCGAGCCAGCCAATGATGATTAAAATAGTACGCTGCATAATGCGAATCGTTATCAAACTGAACGGCTACTTTACCACTGGAGAGCGCCTTGAAAACAGCACTGCTTCTTGAGAGGCTGCAAAATCAGCTGATCGCGCTGCGGGCGCAGGCCACGCCGTTGATGGGCCACGCCACGCTGAAACCGCGCTTTGACCGACAGCTCTTCCGCACCCGCAGCACCGTCATTGAGGATTATCTTGCTGAAGCGCAGACCAATCTCGACGAGCTTCGTCACGCGGTTGAGAGTGAACAGCAGGAACAGGTCGCGTGGCTTGCGGAGCATCTTACCGAGCAGATCACCGCCCTGCACCGGGAAATCGCCGCCTGGCCGTTACGGGCGTGGGACAGCGCCTCGCCGGGACTCGGAAAATGGCAGCGCAAGCGGCTGGAGAACCAGGAGTTTGAGCGCCGTCTGTTTGAGATGAAGCGCGAGCGCGAAGCCCGCCTGAACACCAGCGAAACGCTGGAAGAGCAGCAGTTATTAATGCGTGAAATCAGCGCGCTGGAAGGCCGCATCGTCCGCTGCCGTCAGGCGCTGGATGAGATTGAACGCGTCATTGAACGCCTGACCCGTTAACAGGAGCCACTGATGTCACTGGAAAATGCCCCCGACGAGGTCAAGCTGGCCGTCGATTTAATTATGCTGCTGGAGAATCACGCGATCCCGGCGGAGACGGTGCTGAAAGCGCTGGAGATTGTGCGACGAGATTTTGAGGGGAAACTTCCCCCTCACCCTACCCTCTCCCCAGAGGGGAGAGGGAAATAGATTAGGCGGGAGTAGGGTCGTCCCCCTTAATCTCGCGCTTCACTTCCGTATGCTCATCGCCTTTCTCGTTGCGCAGATGAACCTCAAGCTGGTTAAAGGCGATATTAATATCGTTTTCACGACACAGACGGTCAATGGTGCGGTTCAGCTCATCGACGGTGTAGCTGCGATCGCGCAGTTCGCGTACGTACAGGCGCAGCTCATGATCCAAAGTGCTCGGCCCGAAGGTGGTGAAGAATACCGCTGGCGCAGGATCGTGCATCACTTTTGGATGGTCGGCTGCCGCCTTCAGCAGTACCTCTTTCACCTTGTCCAGATCCGAGCCATAGGCCACCCCGAGTCGGATCACCACGCGAGTGGTGGTATCCGAGAGCGACCAGTTGATCAGGCGCTCGGTCACAAAGGCTTTGTTCGGGATGATCACTTCTTTACGATCGAAGTCGGTAATGGTGGTCGCACGAATGCGGATCTTGCTGACGGTCCCGGAGAAGGTGCCGATGGTGACGGTATCGCCGATACGCACCGGACGTTCGAACAGGATAATCAGGCCAGAAACAAAGTTACCGAAGATCTCCTGCAAGCCGAAGCCGAGACCCACCGACAACGCTGCCGCCAGCCACTGAAGTTTATCCCACGAGACGCCCAGCGAGCCGAATACCGTCATCGCCCCGACAATAATAATGACGTAGTTCAGGATGGTAGTAATGGCATACGACGCCCCCTGACGCAGGTTCAGCCTTGAGAGCACCAGCACTTCCAGCAGACCCGGCAGGTTGCGGATCAACGCCCAGGCAACCACTGACGACACCAGCGCAAAGAGCAGGCTGCCCATAGTGACGCTTTTCATGACCGCAGCGCCCGCTTCGGTACCGTTGTATTGCCAGAGGGTGATACTGTCGAGGTAGGCGAAGACGGTAATTAAATCAGACCAGATGGCCCAGAACATCACCGCAAACAGGGCGATCATCACCAGCATGGTAATACGCATCGTTTGCTGGTTAACCTGCTCCAGAGCAATGGTCGGCTCTTCCTGCGGCTCTGCCCCTTCAGCCCCCTCTTTCACCTGATGCTGCCGACGGGCAACAGCACGACGATAAGCAATGCGGCGCGCCGCCACGCTCAAACCACGCAGCACGGTCTGGAACAGCAGGTTCCATACAATCACCAGATAAACCGTTTCGATCCAGCGGCCTGACAGACGCAGCGTGGTATAGAAGTAACCCGTTGCCGTCAGCACCATCAGCGCCAGCGGAATGATCGCCAGCACCGTTACGGTAGCCAGACGAAGATTGTGGGACTCTTTATCCCGCCAGCTGTCGCGGCACATCGGCCACATCAGGACGGCAATCAGCAGCAGGTTCAGCAGAATGACGATCTGGCCCAGTACGTCATCCATCAGATGCAGCGGCGAAAGCTCGGCCACAACGGACCAGAAGTGCAGCGGCAGCAGCGCGAGGCTGATACGCACAATCTGGCGACGCCAGTGGCTGGTCAGTTGAGCTGGCATGTTGAAATGACGTACCGCTACGCCATCTTTTTCCAGCACTTTCCAGCACAGACCAAACACCAGCCAGAACAGCGCCAGCTTCTTGCTGAACGCCCACAGCAGATCACTGATATTCAGCTGCATGGTCAGCAGGATCAGGCCCACGGCGAGTATCAACAGGCAGACCGGCAGAGCACGGATCAGATCGATCAGGATCGCTTTCGGGGTGTGCAGCTGGCTGTCGTTACGCAGTTGCCCCACTTCCGAGGCCAGCTTCGCCTGGTACTGTTTCAGCCATTTCAAACGCCAGCGTATGACGCCAGCGATGAGCAGCAAAGGCAGCCCCGTCAGGAAGGCAATCATCACCGCAGGCCAGGCTTTCTCCCAGTTCACGGTAATTTTCATGCTTTTGATCTGGGATTTCAGCGTTTCCGGGAAAGATTTAAACCAGTCCCAGTCCATGGGTTTATTGCTGTTCACCCAGAAAATCTGCTGGGTCAGGATCTCCTGGAGGCTTTTAGAAACGCTCACCAGCTGCTGCTGGTTGATTTGCAGGTTAATCGCCATCATCAGCTGGTTGCCCAGCTGCTTGTTAAGCTGATCGAGCAATTCGCGGCGCATGTCCACCACCTGCAACAGCGCGTCGTGAACTTCAGCGTTCACTTCACCTGAATGGCCCTCTTCCACTTTGGCAACGAAGGTATCGCTCTGGAATAGCGCATCGCGCTGCTGGTTAACGTCAAACTGTTCAAGACGCAAATCCGCAATGCGGTTGGTCATGTCTTCCAGCTCGTCGGCGGACGGCAGCGTCTGCTGTTGCTGGTAGAGAATGCGCGACAGCAGCAGGCTGCCCTTCAGGACGGCAATCTGCTCCTTGACGTTGCGCTCGGCCTGCAAAGCGCGATCCAGCCAGTTTTTGACCTTAATATTCTGCTGCACCAGCGCGCTGCCGTTTTCAGTCGCCTGAATCAGACGCTCGCTCAGCTGCTGGTTAATCTCCAGCTCCTGCTTCACCAGCGGGTTGGCCTGAATACGGGCCGTCTCGTCTGGCGAAACCGCTTCTTGCGCCGTTTTTTCAGTCAGCGTCAGGCGCTTGCTGTTCACCGCTTCCTGCAACAGCTGAAGCTGATGCTCAAGCCGGTTGATATTCGCGGTCACGTAGTCACGCTGTTTTTGCAGCGCATCCTGTAGCACCGTGTTGCCTTCCAGGCTCTTACGCTGCTGTTCAATCTCCGCGTTTAGCAGCGTCTGCTGGATGTTCAGCAGCGTTTGCTGGGTGGGACGAAGCGCCCCTTCCCCCACGGTGATGCCATTCAGACGGTTACGTATCTGCTGTAGCTGTTGCGACGCCGAGTACATGGCGTTCTGCACACGCTCAGGCTGGGTTTGCAGCGAAACCAGCTGGCTGTTGTAGGTTGAGAGATCGGATTGCGCCGTTTGCAGATCGTCCAGCAGCTGCGCCACGCGCGACTCAAGCTGGCGCAACGACAGCGTGGCAAGCGTTTTTCGGGTTTCATCGTCGTTATCGACGTCGCTGAGCGCACTCAGCGCCTCCGTTGCCTTACGCATGTTCTCCGGCGCCTGAGCGACCTTCTGCCGTAGCTGGGCCGTTTCGGCTTTGATGCGATCGATCTTGTCCAGCGTTTCCAGGGTTTCCGTCAGATCCTGCTGAACGAGTTTTTCCTGGGCGGAGAGATCTTTTTGCTTATTCAGGGTGTCGAGTTGCGACTGAACATCAGCACGCGTGGGAATGTCACTGCCGTTGTCTGCACGGGCCCATGAAAGCGGCGCGGCTGCAAAGTAAAACAGCAGGATCAAAAACAGGGCCAGAACAGGATGTTGCGAGCGATTGATGTGCAGCATAGTTGTGAATGTGATGTGAGAAATGACCGGAAATAGT
Source organism: Enterobacter sp. BWH64 (assembly GCF_001037645.1). NCBI lineage: Bacteria > Pseudomonadati > Pseudomonadota > Gammaproteobacteria > Enterobacterales > Enterobacteriaceae > Enterobacter > Enterobacter sp. BWH64. Next base: position 1,609,143 of record NZ_KQ089922.1, on the reverse strand, counting down.
CGGGCATGAAGGATATCACGCCCGGCTGAAGCAGAATAGTACGACGGAAAGGGTCTACGATTTTTCCCATGCCCGATCAGGCAGAGCGCGGGCTAAGTTTACTTTGAAGGGTCGGACAGAGCTGGCACATCTCAAGAAAAATTTCGACGTAGCTGCGCGCCTCTGATCTGAGATCGAACGACTCCGGAGCAAAAAGCCAGTTTTCCATCAGGCCGGAAATATAGCTGCGCATCAGGATCGCCGCCCGGCGGGTGAGTAATGTGGCAGGAAGCATTTTGGCCTGCATGCACTCCGTGAGGACCTGTTCGATGCGATCGTAGCTTTCCAGACACAGGTCGCGCTGCGCCTGTTGAACCACCGCCATTTCACCAACGAACTCACATTTATGGAAGATGATTTCCATCATCAGACGACGACGCTCTTCAACAACCGTCGCTTCAAGGATATATACTAGAATTTCTCTTAACACTGAGAGTGGATCGTGAGGGAATTTTGCCCGATACTCACTCTCAAGATCGCTAATGCTGGACTCTGAAAGCTCCCAGATTTCACCAAACAGATCGGACTTGTCTTTGAAATGCCAGTAAATCGCTCCCCGCGTGACGCCCGCGGCCTGAGCAATCTGTGCCAGCGAGGTTGCCGAAACACCCTGCTGTGAGAACAAACGCATTGCCACATCCAGAATGTGTTGTCGGGTTTCCAGCGCTTGTTGTTTGGTTTTTCGTGCCATACGTTGATGAATTTACAGGAGTCAGATTTACATACATTTATGAATGTATGTACCATAGCATGACGATAATATAAACGCAGCAATGGGTTTTTAGACTCAGGACCCTTGATCAATTTGAAATCGGACACTCGAGGTTTACATATGAACAAAAACAGAGGGTTAACGCCTCTGGCGGTCGTTCTGATGCTCTCAGGCAGCTTAGCGCTTACAGGATGTGACGACAAACAGGCTCAACAAGGAGCTCAGCAGGTGCCAGAAGTTGGCGTCGTGACGCTCAAATCCGAACCTCTCCAGATGACAACAGAACTACCGGGCCGCACCAGCGCCTACCGCATTGCGGAAGTGCGTCCGCAGGTGAGCGGTATCATCCTGAAACGTAACTTCACCGAAGGCGGTGATGTCAAGGCAGGCGAGTCTCTGTATCAGATTGATCCAGCAACCTATCAGGCGTCTTATGAGAGCGCTAAGGGCGATCTGGCCAAAGCCGAAGCGGCAGCCAAAATCTCGCAGCTGACGTTGAATCGTTACAAGAAACTGCTCGGCACGCAGTACATCAGCCAACAGGATTACGATTCTGCCCTGGCCGATGCACAGCAAGCCAACGCAGCCGTTGTGGCGGCGAAAGCGGCGGTAGAAACCGCGCGTATTAACCTGGCCTACACCAAAGTGACCTCCCCTATCAGCGGTCGCATTGGTAAATCAGCCGTCACCGAAGGTGCGCTGGTGCAGAACGGTCAAACCAACGCGCTGGCCACCGTGCAGCAGCTCGACCCGATCTACGTTGACGTCACCCAGTCCAGCAACGATTTCCTGCGTCTCAAACAGGAGCTGGCTAACGGCACCCTGAAACAGGAAAACGGTAAAGCCAAAGTGGAACTGGTTACCAACGACGGTATCAAGTTCTCACAGACTGGCACACTGGAATTTTCTGATGTGACCGTCGATCAGACCACCGGCTCTATCACCATCCGGGCCATTTTCCCCAATCCGGATAAAACCCTGCTGCCCGGTATGTTCGTACGCGCCCGTCTTGAGGAAGGGACTAACCCAAGCGCCATTCTGGTTCCTCAGCAAGGTGTGACCCGTACGCCACGCGGTGATGCGAGCGCACTGGTTGTGGGTGCCGATAACAAAGTCGAAACACGCAATATCACTGCAACGCAGGCGATTGGCGACAAGTGGCTGGTAACGGAAGGTCTGAAAGATGGCGATCGCGTAATTATTACTGGTTTGCAAAAAGTTCGTCCTGGTGCGCAGGTCAAAGCTCAGGAAGTGAAATCTGACGACAAACAACAAGCGTCGGCCGCTGGCCAGTCAGAACAAACCAAGTCTTAACTTAAACAGGAGCCGTTAAGACATGCCTAATTTCTTTATCGATCGCCCCATATTTGCGTGGGTGATCGCCATAATCATCATGCTGGCCGGGGGACTTGCGATCCTGAAGCTGCCTGTCGCGCAATATCCAACGATTGCGCCGCCGGCAGTGACGATCTCCGCAACCTATCCGGGCGCTGATGCCAAAACGGTGCAGGATACCGTTACGCAGGTTATCGAACAGAACATGAACGGTATCGATAACCTGATGTACATGTCCTCAAACAGTGACTCAACCGGTACGGTTCAGATCACCCTGACCTTTGAATCCGGTACGGATGCGGACATTGCACAGGTTCAGGTGCAGAACAAATTGCAGCTGGCGATGCCTCTGCTGCCGCAGGAAGTACAACAGCAGGGCGTGAGCGTCGAGAAATCGTCCAGTAGCTTCCTGATGGTTGTCGGCGTGATCAACACCAACGGCACCATGACGCAGGAGGATATTTCCGACTACGTGGGCGCCAACATGAAGGACGCCATCAGCCGTACGTCTGGTGTGGGTGACGTTCAGCTGTTCGGTTCCCAGTACGCGATGCGTATCTGGATGGATCCGAATAAACTGAACAACTTCCAGCTGACGCCGGTTGACGTGATCAGCGCAATTAAAGCGCAGAACGCCCAGGTTGCCGCCGGTCAGTTGGGTGGTACACCGCCGGTGAAAGGCCAGCAGCTTAACGCGTCGATCATCGCGCAAACGCGTCTGACCTCCGCCGATGAGTTCAGCAAAATTCTGCTGAAGGTGAATCAGGACGGTTCGCAGGTTCGCCTGCGTGACGTGGCGAAGGTTGAGCTGGGCGGTGAGAACTACGACATCATTGCGAAGTTCAACGGTAAACCGGCTTCCGGTCTGGGTATCAAACTGGCGACGGGCGCGAACGCCCTGGACACCGCGACGGCTATCCGTGCAGAACTGAAGAAGATGGAACCGTTCTTCCCGTCAGGTCTGAAAATCGTTTATCCGTATGACACCACGCCATTCGTTAAAATTTCGATTCACGAAGTGGTGAAAACCCTGGTTGAGGCGATCATTCTCGTCTTCCTGGTGATGTACCTGTTCCTGCAAAACTTCCGCGCAACGCTGATCCCAACCATCGCCGTGCCGGTTGTACTGCTCGGGACCTTCGCGGTGCTGGCGATATTTGGCTACTCGATAAACACCCTGACGATGTTCGGGATGGTGCTCGCCATCGGCTTGCTGGTGGATGACGCCATCGTGGTGGTCGAAAACGTCGAGCGTGTCATGGCGGAAGAAGGCCTGCCGCCGAAGGAAGCAACCCGTAAATCAATGGGCCAGATCCAGGGCGCGCTGGTCGGTATCGCGATGGTACTGTCTGCGGTATTTATTCCGATGGCCTTCTTTGGCGGCTCTACCGGTGCGATTTACCGTCAGTTCTCCATCACCATAGTTTCGGCGATGGCGCTGTCGGTACTGGTTGCACTGATCCTGACGCCAGCCCTGTGCGCGACGATGCTGAAGCCGATTCAGAAAGGCGGTCACGGCGAGCATAAAGGCTTCTTCGGCTGGTTCAACCGCATGTTTGATAAGAGTACGCACCACTACACCGACAGCGTGGGTAACATCCTGCGCAGCACCGGTCGTTACCTGCTGCTCTATATCATCATCGTGGTGGGCATGGCTTTCCTGTTCGTTCGTCTGCCAAGCTCGTTCCTGCCAGATGAAGACCAGGGCGTGTTCCTGAGTATGGCGCAGCTTCCGGCCGGTGCGACGCAAGAGCGTACGCAAAAGGTGCTGGATGAGATGACCGACTACTTCCTGACCAAAGAGAAAGACAACGTCGAATCCGTGTTTGCGGTTAACGGCTTTGGCTTCGCGGGTCGTGGTCAGAACACCGGTATCGCCTTCGTTTCTCTGAAAGACTGGTCTGAACGTCCGGGCGCAGAGAACAAGGTAGAAGCCATTACCGGCCGCGCGATGGGCACCTTCTCACAGATTAAAGATGCGATGGTCTTCGCCTTTAACCTGCCAGCGATTGTTGAACTGGGTACGGCGACCGGCTTCGACTTCCAGCTGATTGACCAGGGCGGTCTGGGCCACGAAAAACTGACTCAGGCGCGTAACCAGCTGTTTGGCGAGGTGGCAAAACACCCTGACCTGCTGGTGGGCGTACGTCCTAACGGTCTGGAAGATACGCCGCAGTACAAGATCGATATCGACCAGGAAAAAGCGCAGGCGCTGGGTGTTTCCATCAGCGACATTAATACCACGCTGGGTGCAGCCTGGGGTGGCAGCTACGTCAACGACTTCATCGACCGTGGTCGCGTGAAGAAAGTCTACGTGATGTCCGAAGCGCAATACCGTATGCTGCCGAACGATATCAACAACTGGTATGTTCGCGGCAGCGATGGCCAGATGGTGCCGTTCTCCGCCTTCTCAACCTCGCGCTGGGAATACGGTTCACCGCGTCTGGAGCGTTATAACGGCTTGCCATCGATGGAAATCCTCGGTCAGGCAGCCCCGGGCCGAAGCACCGGTGAAGCCATGAACCTGATGGAAGAACTGGCCAGCAAACTGCCTGCGGGTGTCGGCTACGACTGGACCGGCATGTCCTATCAGGAACGTCTGTCCGGTAACCAGGCCCCTGCCCTGTACGCCATTTCACTGATTGTGGTGTTCCTGTGTCTGGCGGCATTGTATGAGAGCTGGTCGATTCCATTCTCCGTTATGCTGGTGGTTCCGCTGGGGGTTATCGGTGCGCTGCTTGCCGCAACGTTCCGTGGGCTGACCAACGACGTTTACTTCCAGGTGGGCCTGCTGACAACCATTGGCTTGTCGGCGAAGAACGCGATACTAATCGTCGAATTCGCCAAAGATCTGATGGAGAAAGAAGGAAAAGGCCTGATTGAAGCAACGCTGGAAGCCGTTCGTATGCGTTTGCGTCCAATCCTGATGACGTCCCTGGCGTTTATCCTCGGCGTTATGCCGCTGGTTATCAGCTCCGGCGCGGGCTCCGGCGCACAGAACGCAGTAGGTACCGGCGTAATGGGTGGGATGGTAACCGCGACCGTTCTTGCGATCTTCTTCGTACCGGTGTTCTTCGTGGTGGTTCGCCGCCGCTTCAGCCGTAAGAATGAAGACGTTGAGCACAATCATTCGGTAGAACATCACTGATACCGGTTTCACATGATAAAAAGGCCGCATTTGCGGCCTTTTTCTTTTTCAGAAAAAATCATAAAATAGACCTATTGCCTTTCTATTTATTTTCCTCCTTTTTAATAAGGCCTATCATAATAGGCCGATAACTTACACCAGGAACTCAGCATTCTTTTATTATCATTTCGTGACGTAAATTATTCGGACTATTCCTAAGCAATGGAAAATATCTGAAGATATCTGGTTTCGGACTTCACATGAAACTTTGCGCTAACTCAATGAATTCTAAGGAACCGATAAAAATCGTCTTTTTTATTGATTAACGCGTTCGCTGCAAAAGGTAGATTTGCGTAAAGGCTCGAACAGTAACGATTTAATTGTAATTTTTCGTAATAGCGCGGTGAAATCTTGATCAGAGTGGCTTATAGTTAGAGTTATCAGGAACACAGCTCCCGTGTGGCTAAGCAAGTTGTATCCATCCCGACATGATGTTCGGTGAGTAAAAAATCACTCAGAAGGGGATGCGCTATGGACGAGTACTCGCCAAAAAGGCATGATATCGCGCAGTTGAAATTTCTCTGCGAATCCTTGTACCATGACTGCCTTGCCAATCTTGAAGAAAGTAACCATGGCTGGGTGAACGATCCAACGTCTGCTATCAATTTACAGCTCAACGAGCTGATCGAGCATATCGCCACCTTCGCACTTAATTATAAAATTAAGTACAATGAAGATAATAAGTTGATAGAGCAAATTGATGAATACCTGGACGACACCTTTATGTTGTTCAGCAGCTACGGCATTAACGCACAGGATTTGCAGAAATGGCGTAAATCAGGAAACCGTCTATTTCGCTGCTTCACTAATGTCAGCAGAGCTAATCCGGTTAGTCTTTCCTGTTAAAATTATTACAATTACTAAGGTGAATTTATGTCTGATAAACCATTAACAAAAGTCGATTATTTGATGCGCCTGCGACGCTGCCAGTCAATTGACACCCTTGAACGAGTTATTGAGAAAAATAAATACGAGCTGTCTGATAATGAACTGGCGGTATTTTATTCAGCTGCCGACCATCGTCTTGCTGAGCTGACCATGAATAAACTGTATGACAAGATCCCCTCTTCGGTGTGGAAATTTGTTCGTTAATCGTTGAAGAGAGACTGTAAAGGCATTACGCCCGTTGTTAAGCTGAATTTACCTTTCGAATTACGCTTCAAATGCAAACGCCAGGTTCCCGTATAAAACGTATTTATGCGCAAGAATGTTGTGACTCCCGTCACAGCCACTTTTAGGGAACGTTCCCTTTCTGGTTAATCCTCTTTACGCTGCGTAAAACGATTCCAGAGAGGTTCCCATGAGTGAAGAAAAACAGAAGATGATTGCAGGTGAATATTACCGCCCTGGCGATGACACGCTGAGGGCTGACCGTTTACGCGCGCGTCATCTTGTTCACCGCTATAACCATACCGCACCCGATGAGAAGGCCGAACGTCGCGCCTTATTAGCTGACCTGCTGGGTCAAAGCGAAGGTGCCTATATAGAGCCAAGCTTCCGCTGCGACTACGGGTATAACATCTATCTGGGCAACAATTTTTACGCTAACTTCGATTGCGTCATGCTGGACGTCTGCCCTGTCCGCATTGGCGATAACTGTATGCTTGCGCCGGGAGTGCACATTTATACGGCCACGCATCCTCTGGATGCGACCGAACGTAACAGCGGGCTGGAGTACGGTAAACCGGTCACCATTGGTGATAATGTCTGGATCGGCGGACGCGCGGTGATTAATCCAGGCGTGACCATTGGCGATAATGCGGTTATCGCTTCCGGCGCGGTAGTGACCAAAGACGTGCCGGCCAATGCGGTAGTGGGCGGGAATCCGGCGAAAATCATTAAAATGATCTAAGCGCATCCTGAGTAACTGTTATGCTTTTTCCTGGCATAACTGTTACTTTCATCGCCTAAACCCCTCTCATAAAATAGGCAGATCACCTGTATTTTTAACAATCATAAAGGCAAAAAATGACAGAGATACAGCGCCTGCTTACCGCCACCATCGACGATCTCAATACCCGCGAAAAGCGCGACAATCGCCCGCGCTTTAGCATCAGCTTTATTCGCAAACACCCCGGATTGTTCGTCGCCATGTACGCCGCCTGGCTGGCAACGCTTATCGTCATGCTGAAGTCTGAAACACTGGTCGATTCCGTCTGGCTACTGGTTGTGCTGTTCGTGGTGTTTAACGCGTTTTTCTTTTTCGACGTCAATCCGCGTTACCGGTATGAAGATATCGACGTACTCGATTTCCGCGTGTGCTACAACGGGGAGTGGTACAACACGCGTTACGTGCCGAAGGAGCTGATCGACAATATCCTGCTCTCGCCGGCCGTCGAAGCCGGGCAAAAAGAGAAGTTGCAGAAAATGGTCATCACTAAGGGCCAGCTCTCTTTTTATGATGTCTTTACCCTTTCCCGCCCCACTGCTGTGTAATGAGCGCCTGAAGACGTCGGATACCCGGTGCAAACTGCGAAGCAGAGGTATTACCGTAACCTAAAACCAGACCGGTTTGCCCCTGCTTCGTCTCAAGGTAATACCCGCTCAGCGCAGCGGGTGCCAGCTGAAACGCTCTCGCCTGCTCCACCAGCCGCTGGTCGTCGATACCGTCAATCGCCAGCGTCAGGTGCATTCCCCCTTCCCCGGCAAGAACACGGTGCGGCGTATGAAGCTCTGCGCTCAGCACCTCCCGCAGCTGGCGGTAACGCTTACGATAAAGGCGGCGCATGGCGGCAAGATGTCGTGCATAGTGGCCTTCCTCAATAAACAGCGCCAGGGTGCGCTGTTCAGCGCGATGCCCGCCGCGCAGCAGCGAGCCGATGGCCGGACGCGCCGCCTTCGCCAGCGCTGGCGGTAACACCATGAACCCCATCCGGAGCGATGGAAACAGCGTTTTGCTGAACGTCCCCAGATACACAACGGGCGCATTGTTGACCATTCCGAGCATCGCCGGGACGGGCTCACCGGTATAACGAAATTCGCTGTCGTAATCATCCTCAATGATCCACGCGCTGTGCTGCCGGGCCAGTTCCAGCAGCGCCAGACGCCGCCGCGCGCTGAGCACGCTTCCGCAAGGGAACTGATGCGATGGCGAGGTAAAAATCAGCGTGGGTGAAGGCGCAGACAGCCCTTCCCAGCACATCCCCTCGTCATCCACCGGTATGCCGGTCATCGCCAGGCCGGTTTTGACGAAAGCGCTTTTGGCGCCGCTATAGCCGGGATTTTCCACCCAGGCGACATCCCCCGGCTCGCTTAACAGCATCGTGCACAGATTGACGCCCTCCAGCGCCCCTTCGGTTATCACTATCTGGCTGGCATCGCAGTCAATGCCGCGGGAGAGCGCAAGATGGCGGGCAATGGCGGCCCGCAGCGTCGGCTCGCCGGCCGGGTCGCCATACCCTAACAGGGCGCTTCCCTCCTCGCGCAGGACGCGATCGTACAACCGCCGCCACAGCGGCAAGGGGAAATAGTTGATGGCAGGCGTTCCCGGCGTAAACGCCATCACCGGAGTGTCGCGCGGCACAGGCGCGGGCAGCAGGGCGACACGTTTTGTCAGCCTGACGTCCGGGTCCGGTAATGTCCGGGTAATCGTACGAGGAGCGAATTGCCCCACCCGCGTGCCCTGGCGGCTACGCAGCAAATAACCTTCGAGCGTGAGCTGGTCCAGCGCGGCATTGACGGTGTTTCGGGACACCGAGATCTGCTGCGCCAGCGTCCGCGAGCCGGGCAAATGGCTGCCGGACCGGAGCCTTCCGCACAGTATGGCCTCCCGCAAAGCAAGATAGAGCGCACGCTGGAGCGTCTCTTCCCCACGTTTTTTCAGCGCAGCATGGAGCAAGGTGTAAAGCTCATCACCCGGTATATTCATCTTTCCTCCTCGTGGTACCAGAAAAACATAGCCTGGTGGTTCTTTTTAAGGAACCAGCAATTCATTAATCTGGAGATCTTTTCAATTTGACGGGAATAAAGATGAATACATTCAATGAGTTTGGACAACCTGTAGGCGAAAGCCTTTTCGACTGGCAGCCTCGCCCGCACCCGTCCCGGGTGATACTTCAGGGTCGCTATTGTCGGCTTGAGCCGCTGCGCGTGGAGCATGCCCCGGCGTTGTTCTCTGCGTATTCCCTGGCCGGAGATACCCGAAGCTGGACGTGGCTGCTGCGTGAACCAGATGCCACCGCAGAGGAGTTTGCCGAATGGGTGGCGAGCGTGAGCGAATTAGCCGATCCCATCCACTTTACCGTTATCGATAACCAGACCCAGTCTCCTGTCGGGACGCTGTCCCTGATGCGGATCGATCCTAAAAACGGCGTTGTGGAAGTGGGACATGTTCACTTCTCGTCACTGTTAAGCCGGACGCCCATGTCGACAGAAGCGCAGTATCTGCTGATGCGGTACGTGTTCGATACCCTGGGCTACCGGCGTTATGAATGGAAGTGCAACAGCCTGAACGAACCATCCCGCAAAGCGGCTCTGCGTCTGGGCTTTCAGTTTGAAGGGCGTTTTCGCCAGGCGCTGGTCATTAAAGGCCGAAACCGGGACACCGACTGGTTTTCAATTCTCGACAAAGAGTGGCCAGCGCTGGCGAGCGCGTTTGAAAGCTGGCTTGCCACCGACAATTTTACCGCCGATGGCAAACAGAAAAGATCCCTGGAAAGCTGGCGAGAGACGCGCGTCTAGCGTCTTTTTTTACGTCCCTGCACCGCCTTAAAGCGCGGGTTAGATTTGCAAATCACGTATAAGCGTCCCTTGCGTTTGACTATCTGGCAATCCGGGTGACGCTGTTTTGCACTGCGCAATGAGTTCAGCACCTGCATGATTAGCCTCGCTTCGCATCAAGAAAGCCGCCAAAACGCTTGCGGAAGCGTGCCGCGCTGCCATCCGTCGAGAAGGTCTTCTGCTTCCCGGTATAAAACGGATGTGATTTAGAGGAGACATCAAGGGTAACGTAGGGATACGTTTTCCCTTCAAGCTCAATTTCACGGTCTGTCTTAATCGTTGAGCCGACTTTAAAGTATTCATTCGCCGTGGTGTCGTGAAACACAACGGTGCGATAGGTTGGATGGATATTCGGTTTCATCTCTGGCCTTCATGTATTGTTATAACATAACAAAATACTATCTGAGCTTTACTGCAAAAACAACCCCTGTCACGCACAGCCTGTTTTTGAAAGGTTGATTCAGATACCTGCCTGAGACTGTCACATGCTATAACTATATCATTTAGCGATAAAAAACTTTTTCTTCTGGCGCGCAAACTCCAGGCCCAAGGTGGGCATATGGAAAGGATAAAGCAGCATGCGAACCCGACATCTGGTCAGCCTGGTAACAGGCATACTGATCTTCTCTGTGCTGGTCCCTGTGTGCCTCAGTATCTGGCTGGCGCATCGTCAGGCAGAGGATAAATTTGTGGAAGCTCTGGACAGCTATGCCTCGCGCGTCCTGATCCGTACCGACAGAGTCGTTGCGCAGGCAAAACAGGCGCTCACGCACCTACAGACATTCCACGCCCCACCCTGCACTCCCCCGCATTTACGCGAAATGCGCCGGGTCGCGTTCTCCTGGCGCTATATTCAGGAAGTGATGTATATCGATAACCTGAAGCCGCTCTGCTCATCCCTTGAACAATCCAGTAATACGGCGATCTTACCGCCCCCGATGCGGATCACCGCAGACAGGTATAGCGCGTGGCTCACCTCGCAAAACGACCTCGGCATTCACCGCTATATGGCCGTTCTGGGGAAAGGACATTATCTGGTGATGGTTGATCCTGCCTCACTTGTGGATGTTGTCCCGTTTGGTGAAATTTCGATGGATGCCGCCCTGGTGGGCAGTGAAACCCATCGGATATTTGCCAGAAGCAATATTGTCGACCCGTATATTCTTTCTGTCGTTAAGGAGCAGCAGGACGTTACGCGCGTACAATACAACGGCTCGATGTACGTGTTGAAACCTGTACCCGAACTGGGGTTTACGGTGATCGCGTGGGCGTCGTTAAAACCGCTGGCGGAATCCTGGCACCAGCAGCTGATCATCTGGCTACCGGCTGGCATCTTGCTAAGCCTGGCTGCTGCCCTTATTGTCCTGCGCATCCTCCGCCGTTTGTTATCCCCGCGTAACCGCCTGATCGACGCGATCAACAACCGGGAGATCGAAGTTTACTATCAGCCCATCGTGGCGCTGTGCAGTGGAAAACTGGTGGGTGCTGAAGCGCTGATGCGCTGGCCGCAGCCAGATGGCAGTCACCTGTCGCCCAATCTCTTTGTGCCGCTGGCTGAGCAGACGGGGCTTATTTCAACGCTGACGCAGCTGGTGGTGAATAAGGTGTTTGAGGATTTAGGCGCCTGGCTGCATCATCACCCGGAACTGCACATTTCTGTCAACCTTGCGCCATCCGATTTAACGTCCCCCGAGCTGCCTCGCCAGCTGAGTCAGTTGCTCAACAAATGGGGCGTCCACCCGCGCCAGATCGCCCTTGAATTGACCGAGCGCGGCTTTGCCGATCCCGCCGTCAGCGTGCCTGCCATCGCTGCGTTTCGCCGCGCCGGGCACGCTATCTACATTGATGATTTTGGTACGGGTTACTCCAGCCTGAGCTATTTGCAGGATCTGGATGTTGATACCCTGAAGATTGATAAATCCTTTGTGGATGCGCTGGAGTACAAGAACGTGACTCCCCACATCATCGAAATGGCCAAATCGCTTAAACTGGCGATGGTCGCAGAAGGCATTGAAACTGAAGGGCAGATTGAATGGTTGCATCGCCACGGCGTGCAGTACGGCCAGGGCTGGTATTTCAGCAAGGCACTGCCTAAAGAGGATTTCATTCTCTGGGCCGGGCACAACCTGGAGAAGCACATTACTTAAGGTACGATTTGATCACCTGCATCACGACCCCGAGATCGGCCTCGCGCTGCGCTTCCTCTGGCTCTTTCACCACGTGATCGGTTAAATGTCCCTCAATTACTTGCATCATCATGCCGTTTACCGCGCCCCTGATCGCCGCCAGCTGCTGTAACACCTCGGCGCATTCATGATCGCTGTTGAGCATTTTTTCCAGCGCAGCGCTTTGCCCCTGTATTTTTTTCAGGCGGGTCAATAACTTCTTTTTATCACGAACTGTGTGTGACATCGCTTAGCTCCTCTTTGGTGGCGTAAAAAGCATATCACGCTCTACTCCCCCTGGGTATTTTTCTACTGGGGGGTAGTATTATACTACTGGGGGGGAGTAGTATTCTCGGCATGTTTTCCACCCCGGAATGTTCAATGAACGATTTTTCTTCTCTTCTACAGCAGGGTAACGCCTGGCTGTTTGTCCCCAGCGCCATCCTGCTTGGCGCGCTCCATGGCCTTGAGCCAGGCCATTCAAAAACAATGATGGCGGCTTTCATTGTGGCGATCCGCGGTACGCTGAAACAGGCTGTGTTGCTTGGGTTGTCCGCAACGCTGTCTCATACGGCGGTCGTCTGGATCATTGCGATGGCGGGTTTATGGTTTGGTCGGGGATGGGATGCAGATACTTCTGAGCCCTGGTTTCAGTTGATTTCCGGGGTTCTGATCGTGTTGATCGCCCTGTGGATGGCGTGGCGAACCTGGCATGAGAGCCAGCCGCATCACCACCATGATGATCATCATCACCATCATGATCATCACGACCACGCGCATCATCACGACCACATGTCTCCTCTGGTTGAAGAGGAGTGGCAGGATGCCCACCAGCGCGCACACGCCCAGGACATTAACCGACGCTTCAACGGTAAAGAGGTCACCACCGGGCAAATCGCGCTATTCGGCCTGATCGGTGGGCTTATCCCCTGTCCGGCCTCCATTACGGTGCTGCTGATCTGCCTGCAACTGAAACATTTCGCGCTCGGCGCCACGCTGGTGTTCAGTTTCAGTATCGGACTGGCGCTCACTCTCGTCGCCTCTGGCGCAATTGCCGCATTAAGCATGAAACATGCGGCGAAGCGCTGGCCCGGCTTTAGCGCCTTTTCGCGCAAGGCGCCGTGGATCTCAGCGGCACTGATCGCGGTAGTCGGGATTTATATGAGCATTCACGGCGCAAGCGGGATCCTGAGATAAGCATTGCGGCCACGGCAGTGGCCGCACGTGTCGGCTCAGCCGTTCTGCTGCCAGCTAAACGTGTAGCGCAGCCGGCGGTTTTGCAGAATGAAGGCCGGGGCTACGCTCGGGCTCCATGAGTCGTCCCCCCCTACGCCCATGTGAAACGCATCAAGATTCAACCAGCAGCCAGCCTCTTCCCGCAGCAAATGCTGATGCGTTGTCTCATGCAGCTGCCGCTGGCTATAACGGCTCAGGGAGAAATGGAACTGTCCCTGCAACTGATGGGAGCCAAACGTCAGCTCGCGGGTGTCGCAGCGCAAACCGTTCTCCGTCGGGAAGATATACGGCGTCTGCATCTCTTCCAGCGGTAACGCCCAACGCCCCTGCTGCGCCGCCAGTTTTCTGTCCGGATAGTTCTCCAGCGGGCCTAGCCCCAGCCAGCGCACCGTTTCCGGGATATCCGCCAGCATAACGCTCAGGCCCACGCGAGCGGGCTCAGGAATGTCAGACGCCACCGTCACCTGCACATCACCGTGCAGCACCCCGTGGTCATCAATCCGCCAGAGCTTGCAGCTGATAAAAAGCGCTTTTCCCTGATGTTCCCAGACGTGCTGCGTGGTCACCACCACCTCACGGGCATGCTGCTCCGCTTCACACTGGAGGAGGCGCGAGGACATCTCATACATCCCCGCCGCTTTCCAGCGTTCCACCCACGCGTTCGGATCGATGCGGGTCGCCTCGCTGACGCCATTGTCATTGTCCAGCGGCGCGCGGGTGAAGTTATCCGTTAGCGGGGAACGGAGCGTTTCAGCGCCCTCGTTCCACCACTGGGTCAGGTTTCCGGTGAGACGGCTAAACTGCCAGCGCTGCTGCTGATGAGTAATGTCCAGCGCTTCGTCCTGCACCGTTAGCTGCGGAGGGGTTCCGCCTGCTTTCGGTGGCGCAAGGTACAGCGGAGCCGGGAGCGGCCACTGATCCCAGGCACAACGGTGGCCGGGCGGCGACCACGGCGTGGCATGCGGCTGAACGATCTCCACGTTGAGCCAGACCTCGCCCGGCTCAGCATCAAGCTCAGGCAGCGGGATCTCAACGCGCTGCGTCTCCTGAGGCGCAACAGAAAGGGGGGTTTCGCCGGAAGCCAATACCGCACCGTCACGCGCCACTGACCATCGCAGATGCTCGTTGTCAATATGACGGAACAGATAATCGCTCTGGATATCGACGACCAGCGGAACGGTGCTCACCAGCGTAAAGGTAAAGAACTGCTGGGCACGCTGCGCCTCGTAAAGGGCGGGGTGCGGAGTGCGATCGGGAAACACCAGCCCGTTGAGGCAGAACTGACGGTCGTTGGGCTTATCGCCAAAATCGCCGCCGTAGGCCCAGTATGCCGTGCCGTCTTCCGCTTTTTTCGTCAGCGCCTGATCGACCCAGTCCCAGACAAACCCGCCCTGCAACCGGGGATGGCTGCGGAATGCCTGCCAGTAGCTGGCAAAGCCGCCAAAGCTGTTGCCCATCGCGTGGGCATACTCGCACAGGATCAGCGGACGGGTTTCGTCCGGCATGCCGATCCACTTTTTAATCGACCACTTTGGCACCGCCGGGAATGGCTGATCCTGATCGACGCGGGCATACATCGGGCAGACAATATCGGTAGCGGCCGTACTGGCGCCACCGCCTTCGTACTGCACCGGCCGCGTGGGATCGGCGGTTTTCAGCCAGCGGTACAGCGCATCGTGATTCGCCCCATGCCCGGACTCATTCCCCAGGGACCAGATGATGATGGACGGATGATTCCGGTCCCGCTGCACCATACGCGTTACGCGTTCGCTCATGGCAGGCAACCAGCGCGGATCGTCCGCCAGGCGGCTCATCGGCACCATGCCGTGGGTTTCAATATTCGCCTCATCGACCACGTACAGGCCGTAGCGATCGCAAAGCGTGTACCACAGAGGATGGTTCGGATAATGCGAGCAGCGCACGGCGTTGAAGTTATGCTGCTTCATCAGTTCGATGTCGCGGCGCATGGTCGCCTCATCCATCACCTGCCCCTTCTCAGGATGATGTTCGTGACGGTTCACGCCGCGGATAAGCAGCGGTTTGCCGTTAAGCTTCAGCAGGCCGTTGCTGATTTCGACGCGTCTGAAACCGACATCGCAGGCTTCAGTCTCCAGCACGTTACCCTGCGCATCCCGAAGCGACATTGTCAGCCGATAGCATTCCGGTGTTTCAGCGCTCCACAGCGCGGGAGCGTTCACGGGGATCGCCACCGTGAGCCGTTCTGCCCAACTGCCGCGTTCGTCCACGATGGCCGATCCGGGCTGCTGCGTGGTTTGCGCGCAGGCTTCGTCGTTACGCCACAGGGTAAACGCCACCTCGCATTCGGCGTAGCGTGAGCCTTCCAGCGCAACGTCAGCCCGGAGTATCGCCCGATCGCATTCGGCATTCAGATCGGTCACGATCTGATAATCGGCAATTCGCGTTTCCGGCTTGTGCAGCAGCGAGACGTCACGGAAAATGCCGCTCATCCGCCACATGTCCTGATCTTCCAGGTAGCTTCCGTCGCACCAGCGTAACACCATCACCGCCAGACGGTTCTGCCCCGGTCGCAGCACCGCGCTAAGATCGAACTCCGCAGGCAGACGGCTGTCCTGCGAATAGCCCACCCACTGGCCGTTACACCACAGATGAAAAGCTGAATTCACCCCGTCAAAAATAATGCGGGTTTGCCCGCTGCACAGCCAGGCGTCATTCATCTCAAATGTGAGCGAGTAACAACCAGTTGGGTTTTCAGCCGGAACATACGGCGGGTTCACATTTATCGGATAGGTGACGTTGGTATAGATGGGAGTGTCAAATCCCTCCATCTGCCAGTTCGACGGCACGGGCATCCCAACGGCGTCAGCCAGATCGTCCGTTATCCATGCCTCGGGAACCTGCTCTGGCGCCGGGAAAAAGCTGAATCGCCAGACGCCGTTAAGCAGACGCTTGCTTAGCGAAAGTTTATCCTCGCGGGCGAAGGTTTCATCGCGCCAGCTATGAAAAGGCGCGTGTGTAGCCAGACGATTCCACTGCGTCACGCCCGGGTTTTCCCAGTCACGACGCGCCAGAAGTGCGCTGAGGGTCAGCGGCAATGTAGAAGACATATCAACCTCTTTGCGAAGCGCTCACAATTTCAGCCAACATGCCCTGGTAAACGGTGGCGGTAAAGACTTTGATCGTCACCAGGCGAACACGATCACAAAAGTGCTAGCTGCGCGCCAGTTTCTCCGCCAGCAGCGCCAGCGTTCTGAGCTGTTGCGCCAGATCTTCACGATCGGCCTGCTGTGCGGCGCGCGGCGCGGTGGAATGACGTACTATCAACGTAACGGGAAGTTGTTCCTGCCAGCATTCGTCGTGATGGTCAGGTGCCATCAGCCACTCCACGCTGCGCTCACCGGCCTCGCGGAACGCCTGCCGAACGGTGGTGAGCGGAGGTGAAAACCACGCGCTGTCAGCCGTATCATCAAACCCGACAACCGAGATCTGCCCCGGTACCGCAACGCCTTTTTCCGCACAGGCGCGTAAAACGCCAAGCGCCATCTGATCGTTAGCGACGAGGATCGCCTCCGGCAGCTGCGCGCCCGCCAGGAGCTGATGCCCTTTCTCATAGCCCGAGGCCGCGCTCCAGTCGCCCTGCGCCACCGCAAACGCCTCCACGCCGGCCCGGGCCAGCGTGGTTTTCCATCCCGCCAGACGAGCCCGGGCAGAGACAGAACTTTCCGGCCCGGCGAGCAGCGCAATTCGCTGGTGCCCCAGCGAAAGCAGATGCTCTGCCCCCAGGCCAGCGCCCTGTTCGGCATTGAAAACAAGGCTGTTAACCCGAGCTGTGGGGGAAACATCGAGAAAAAGAACCGGGGTCGGCGAGGCCATTTCCTGAAGCATTTCTGCCTGTGCATCTTCCAGCGGAACGTTCACCAGCAGCGCCTCCACGCGCTGCGCCAGTAATTCCTGCAAAGCAGCCTGACACTGCGCGGGTTGCTCCACCATGGAGATGAGTACGCTAGCCCCCTGCTCCACTGCCCGGGATTTTACAGCTGAGGCGATTTGCGACGGCGCATGCAGCGCCAGATCGCTGGTCATCAGCCCCAGCGTGCGGGTACGTTTCCCGGCCAGCTGCTGCGCGCCACGGTTAGGCACATAGTGTAGCGCCGCCATGGCCTGCCGGACCTTTTCCCGCGTACGGGCAGAAACGTGTTCTGCGTCGTTAATCACCCGGGAAACGGTCTGATAGGAAACGCCCGCCACGCGGGCAACGTCATAAAGAGTGATCGCTTTCATACATTCTGGCGTCGTAAAAAGAGAAGTCTCTATTCTGACACAGTTACGCCATCATAGCCTGTGAGCGCTTCGCAAAATTAAACAATCCGCTCCGGCCGCGCGGCTTTCTGAATGCGCGGTCCCTGACGAAACCACGGCAAACAGAGCTGGATCAGCGGGCCGATGGTTAATGCATACAGTACGGTTCCAACGCCAAACGCTCCCCCGAGGAGGTAGCCGACGATCAACACGGTCACCTCGATCGCGGTACGCACGCTGCGGATCGACCAGCCCAGCCGGGCATGTATGCCGGTCATCAGACCGTCGCGCGGGCCTGCGCCAAAACCCGCGCCGATATACATCCCGGTGGCAAGGGCGTTAACCACAATGCCGGAAACCAGCAGGGTGATGCGCACGGGCAGCGAGGTGAGCTCAGGGATCAGCGCCATTGACGCATCGGCCGCCAGACCAATACAAATCACATTACTGATAGTACCCAGTCCCGGCAGCTGACGCAGCGGGATCCACAGCAGCAGCACCGCGGCCCCGGTTAAAATAATCACCGTGCCGATGCTCATCCCGGTCTGGATGGCGACGCCAAGGTGAAAGACATCCCACGGGTCGACACCCAGATCCGAACGAATAAACATCGCGGTTGAAAGCCCGTACAGGCCTAAACCGACATAAAGTTGTACCAGACGACGTACCATTTTCTCTTCTCCGAAGAACCAGGTTCCATCTTCGGTGAAAATGGCACTATGATTAATGTCCAGTTTTCAAATAGTGGACTGCACATGTCATCACGTCGTTTTGGAAGCCAGTCTCTGGTACGCCTGTTAGGGCACTGGCAGCAAGCCTCTTCCCGCACCCCGCTGTGGCGCCAGCTGGCTGACGCGTTACGCCTGTTAATTCTGGATGGCAGGCTGGCGTTAAACACGCGCCTGCCCGGAGAGCGGGAACTGGCCGCCGCTCTGAGCGTAAGCCGCACCACCATCAGCAGCGCGCTGGCGCATCTGCGGGAAGAGGGTTATCTGGAGAGCCGTCACGGCAGCGGTTCGCGGGCGATCCTGCCAGACAGCCGCGCCGTGCCCACGCTTTCTACTGCCAGCGCGGCGCTGGATCTCTCAACCGCCGCGCTCAACGCGGGGCCAGAGATCCACCAGGCCTACGCCCACGCGCCGACGGCCATCACGCCGAATCTGGCGCTGACCGGGTACGATCAGCTTGGGCTTCCGGCGTTGCGTGAAGCTATCGCCGCCCGCTACACCGCACGGGGTCTGCCCACCCGGGCAGACGAAGTGATGGTGGTGAACGGCGCCGTCAGCGGCTTCGCCCTGATCTTAAGAATGATGACCGGTCCCGGGGATCGCGTGGTGGTGGATCATCCCACCTACCCGCTGGCGATAGCCGCTATTGAGGGGGCGCTATGCCGGCCCGTGGGCGTCTCGCTGCCTGAAACGGGCTGGGATACCGATGGTTTTGCCGCAACGCTTGCCCAGACCGCCCCGCGTCTGGCCTATCTGATGCCGGATTTTCATAATCCGACCGGACGTTGCATGGATGCCGTGACGCGCCAGACCATAACCGACATCGCCGCGCAGACCCGCACCACGCTGGTGGTGGATGAAACCATGGTCGATCTCTGGTTCGATGCTCCCCCGCCGCCGCCGCTGGCCGCCTTTAACCCGGAGGCCACGGTGATGACGCTGGGTTCCGCAGGCAAAAGCTTTTGGGGTGGGCTGCGTCTCGGCTGGATCCGCGCCTCGTCACGCACTATCGCCACCCTCGCGCAAACGCGCGACACGCTGGATCTGGGCTCTCCGGTGCTGGAACAGCTGGCCACGCTGTGGCTTATCGAAAACAGTGCAACCTTCCTGCCTGCCCGGCGGCAAATGCTGGCAGAACGGCGCGACCGCTGCGGCCAGATGCTGCGGGAACATTTCCCCGAATGGCGGTTTCAGGAAGCGGAGGGAGGGCTTTCATACTGGATTGAATTACCCGGCATGCTGGCGACACAGCTGGCGGCACGCGCCGAAACGACAGGCATCATTATGGGCACCGGCACGCGTTTTGGAATATCAGGCGCGTTTGACCGCTACCTGCGTATGCCCTTCTCACTCAGTTCACCAGAACTTGAAGAGGCATTATTGCGGATCAAACCGCTGTGGTGTGCATTAAATAAAAGTGTAGCGCCAGTAAAACGGAGCCTGGTGTAAATTATTCGCCAGAAACAATAAAAACTGCTGACTGTATCGCATGCAGTCAGCAGTTTTCATGAAGAACAACTTAATGTTGAGGTGGAATCGGGAAGCCTTTCAGCGAAATAATGAAATTACCCCCTTCTTTCTTTATTTTTGCACCGGTATCACACCAGTCAGACGCAATACGAAAGAACTCATCACTTCCTACATTCCAGCCAAGACGAACATGTTTCACGTAGCCGGAACGTAACAGATTGCAGGCCTCGTTGTAGTCACTGGCAGTCGATAGTTGTTGTTTCATTTTCTCTTCTTCAGAAGTTTACGTAGTGCTTTGATTTCTTTAGGAGTAAATGGAGTTACGCTCTCTTCTTCCGTATGCTGATTATCAACATCCTCTTCCGATACTCCCGCCTCTTCTACTGCTTCAAATGCCAGCAGCAGCAGTTTCTCTGTGGTCACGCTTAAATTCTCATTATTGTCTTCCGCATAGTGGCGAAGTCTTTCTTTTAGCGCTTCATCAATTTTAACGTTTAAAACCGCAGTAACCATGATTGTCACATCCTTTCGGAACACGTGTTTAATTTAATACACGAAGATAAGTTTGTTATCCAGATATATATTTTTTAGCTTATGGCAGAATAAAGGCATCGAAAAATAAAATGACAGTCTATTATTACAGGTTTATGACATTATTATTTCAGTTAAATGAAGGTTGCATTACAAAAAATACAATAGTCACATAATTTAGAAGGTTTATTCAGGGGAACGACTGGAGAGGAGCTCAAATGGGTGGGGGCCCTGCCAGCTACATCCCGGCACCCACGTCGTCTGCCCTGGCTGCTTCCTTCCGGACCTGACCTGGTGAACAGAGTAGCGTTGCGGGAGAACCAACAGAGCCCCCATTGAGAGCGTTGATAACCAACGCGCTGGCGCATTATCCCTGCGGAGCACCTCAATTGCAAGCCGCTGGCAACCGGATGCTGGATTATTGCGCAAACTGCCCCGACAATCTTCTTTATCTTCGTATAACATTACCCTTCGCTGATTTCCCGCAGGAGAAACAATGGACGAACATGACACTTTCCCACAGCGAGTGTGGCAAATCGTAGCCTCGATCCCGGAAGGCTGTGTCACGACCTATGGGGAAGTCGCCCGGCTGGCGGGTTCTCCGCGCGCGGCGCGTCAGGTAGGCGGCGTGCTGAGGAGGCTACCGGAAGGAAGCACGTTACCGTGGCACCGGGTCGTCAATCGCCATGGCGCCATTTCCCTCACCGGGCCAGACTTGCAGCGCCAGCGTCAGGCTTTACTTTCAGAAGGGGTGCAGGTGTCCGGGGCAGGACAAATTGATATGCAGAAGTATCGCTGGGAGTACTGACGCCCTCTCCCGTCAACATGGAGAGGGCGAAAGAGAATTACAGCTGTGTTGGCGGTGTAGGCAGAGTCGGCTGATTGTTCTGCGTTGCAACAGGTACTTCAGTTTGCTGCACCGGTACCAGGGTCAGGTCGATTTTGGTGCCGCCTTTGTTGACCGCTTCCTGCACGGTATCGGTGATAAAGACCAGCTTATCGTTGATCGTTACCGCCGCGCTCAGGAGGATACGCGCATTGGGTTGCACGTCAGACGGGTTGTACGGCAGCACAAAGCTGAACGGCGCCTGTTTACCCTCTGTACGAACCGCGCGCTGCGCAAGCACTTTGGACGGCGCATCCGCCAGGGAAGCATCAGACAGCGTGACCGTTAAAACCGCATCCGGCGGCAGCGCAACCTTCTGTTTGATCCAGATCGTACCGGAAACATTTGGCTGCTGAATAGCTTGCTGTGAAAGGGTGTTAATCCCGTTTGCGTTTGCTGTTGGCACCGGTACATCGGCACTCTTACCAGCACAGGCGGACAACGCTACCGCAATTGCTACACCACTGAGCATAGGCACGAGTTTCATTGAAGTCTCCTTATCATCAATGCACCAGCGGGATCGATCCCATCTGATGTCGTTTTATTCACATAACGAATACAAGTGTGGCACAAATCACGGATTTATGCCTAATTTCGTCCGGATATTAAGATTATTCTACCCATCGGACCACTTTCATTTCTGGGTTATACTCAGCGTATCTTTCGCCACGGCGTTTATTGAGGACCACTATGAGTCAGGCACTGAACAATCTGCTGACATTACTGAACCTGGAAAAAATAGAAGAAGGGCTATTTCGCGGACAGAGCGAAGATTTAGGCTTACGCCAGGTTTTTGGCGGCCAGGTCGTGGGGCAAGCGCTGTATGCCGCCAAGGAGACCGTCCCGGCAGACCGTCTGGTGCACTCGTTTCACAGCTACTTTTTACGCCCCGGTGACAGTGCTAAACCGATTGTTTACGACGTGGAAGTTCTGCGTGACGGTCAAAGCTTCAGCGCCCGTCGCGTGGCGGCCATCCAGCATGGCAAACCCATCTTCTACATGACCGCCTCGTTCCAGGCGCCAGAGCCGGGCTATGAGCATCAAAAAAAGATGCCGTCTGCCCCGTCGCCGGACGATCTGAAATCGGAAACCGAAATTGCCCGCGCTCTCGCGCATCTGCTGCCGCCGCAGGTAAAAGAGAAGTTCCTGTGCGATAAACCGCTGGAGATCCGCCCGGTCGAATTTCATAACCCAATGAAGGGGCATACCGCTGAGCCCGCCCGTCAGGTGTGGATCCGCGCCAACGGCAGCGTACCCGCAGATTTACGCGTGCATCAGTACCTGCTGGGGTATGCGTCGGATTTCAACTTCCTGCCGGTTGCGCTACAGCCGCACGGTGTGGGCTTCCTCGAAAAAGGGATGCAGGTAGCCACAATTGACCATTCCATGTGGTTCCACCGTCCATTCGATATGAATGAATGGCTGCTTTACAGCGTGGAAAGTACCTCTGCGTCCAGCGCGCGCGGCTTTGTACGCGGGGAGTTTTACACTCAGGATGGCGTGCTGGTGGCTTCTACCGTGCAGGAAGGTGTGATGCGTAATCGCGGGTGATGTAAAAAGCCCGGTGGCGCTGCGCTCACCGGGCCTGCGAATTGTGCTTTTTCAGGCCGGGTAAGGCGAAGCCGCCGCCCGGCAAGGCACTCAAATTATGCGTTATAGGCATTCTCGCCGTGGCTGTTGACGTCCAGGCCTTCGCGCTCCTGCTCTTCCGGCACGCGCAGCCCAACGGTCATATCAGCCAGCTTGTAACCGATAAAGGCCACAACACCGGACCAGACAACGGTGATCGCGATGCTTTCCAGCTGTACCAGCACCTGATGCATCATGGTCACGCCTTCTGCGTAACCCACACCGCCCAGAGATTGGGCAGCAAAGATACCGGTCATGATACAGCCGACGATGCCGCACACACCGTGTACGCCGAATACATCACACGGATCGTCAACGCGCAGAACACGTTTCAGTGCGGTAACGCCCCACAGCCCCGCCAGTCCTGCGACGATACCGATCAGCAGCGCACCGCCCACGCCCACGTAACCGCACGCTGGTGTAATACCTACCAGACCGGCAATAGCCCCGGAACAGGCACCCAGCAGCGATGGCTTGCCGCGAACGGCCCACTCGCCAAATACCCATGAGAGGATAGCGCCGGCGGTTGCCACAACGGTATTCACGAAGGCCAGCGCGGCGATTTCGTTAGCGGCGCTGGCTGAACCTGCGTTGAAGCCGAACCAGCCAAAATAGAGGATGGCGGTGCCGGTAAAGACCATCGGCAGATTGTGCGGCTTAAATGCTTCCTTCCCGAAGCCCACGCGCTTACCAATCAGGTATGCGCCTACCAGACCTGCTACCGCGGCGTTGATGTGCACAACGGTACCGCCCGCAAAGTCCAGCGCGCCATGGGAAGCCAACAGACCACCTCCCCAGACCATATGCGCAATCGGGATATAGGAGAGCGTCAGCCAGACCACCACGAAAATCAGTACCGCAGAGAAGCGGATACGCTCAGCCAGCGCGCCCACAATCAGCCCCACGGTGATGCAGGCGAATGAGCCCTGGAACGCGACATGAATATACTGATAAAAACTGCCCATCACCGCGGTCAGTTCGATATTTTTCAGCATCGCCCAGTTAACGTTGCCGAAGAAGGCGTTGCCCTCCCCGAAGGCCAGCGAGTAACCGTAAACCACCCACAGCACACACACCAGCGCGAACGTGACGGCAACCTGCGTCAGCATGGAGAGTACGTTCTTGCCGCGGATCAGGCCGCCGTAAAACAGCGCGATCCCCGGAATCGTCATGAACAGCACCAGCGCGGTGCAAATCATCATAAAGGCGTTATCGGCTTTGTCTGCCACAGCAGGTGCAGCCATTGCCAGGCCCGGCAGCAGTGCCAGCGAACCCAGACCTGTTTTCATTGTTGCTTTCTTCATTTTCTCGATCCCTATCACTGTGTGCCAGGAGTTACTTACAACGCCGCTTCGTCAGATTCGCCGGTACGGATGCGAATGACGCGCTGTAGTTCGGCAACGAAAATTTTGCCGTCGCCAATTTTTCCGGTGTAGGCTGCTTTGCTGACGACATCAATCACCTCATCAAGCTGATCGTCGGCAATCGCCACATCAATCTTCACTTTTGGCAGGAAGTTAACGCTGTATTCCGCCCCGCGATAAAGCTCGGCATGACCTTTCTGACGCCCAAAGCCTTTCACTTCGGTGACAGTCAGTCCCTGAATACCCATGGAAGACAGCGCTTCACGCACGTCTTCGAGTTTGAATGGTTTGATTACCACCGTAACCAGCTTCATATATCCCCTCCAGTCAGAATTCGGTAATGGCCGCAGCTAACACGAAAGGGATATTGCAAAGGGTGTGCCAGAAGTGAAAGGTGAGGAGGAAAGCGCCGCGGCGCGGATGCGCCGGGAAGAGGCGAAAAAAAACGCACCATGGCAGTGCAGGGTGCGTTTCAGTTTTGCACCAACGGTTAAGTCTGTTAGCGCATTGCCTTGTTATGGTGCATCAGGCGCTGAGTGACTCTTCCTCGCGCGCGCTGGCGGCCAGTTCGTCGCCTGCCAGCTGCAACTGATACATCTGCCAGTAGCGTCCTTTTGCCTCAAGCAGCGCTCTGTGCGTCCCCCGTTCAACGGCCTGGCCACGGTGCAGCACCAGAATGGTATCGGCATCGACGATGGTTGAGAGGCGGTGGGCGATTACCACCAGCGTAGTGCGATCCCGCACGGCAGCCAGCGCCTGCTGGATCGCCTGCTCGGTACCGGAGTCAATGCTTGCGGTCGCTTCATCCAGAATTAACACCTGCGGCGTCTCAATCAGCACGCGCGCCAGCGCAAGAAGTTGCTTTTGCCCGACCGAGAGATTATTGCCCTGCTCACCCAGCCGGGTATGGATCCCCTCGCTTAACCCGCGCGCCAGATCCGCAAGCTGTACCGTTTCCAGCACCTCCCATACCTGCTCAGGCGTGAAAGGTCGTCCCAGCGTCACGTTGGCATAAAAGGTATCCGCCAGTACCACCGGATCCTGCTGCACCATCGCGACGCCCTTACGTAACGCGTTGTGGCTAAGCGCGGCAAGCGGCCGTCCGTCCAGACGGATCTCCCCCTGCGTCAACGGATAGTAGCCCATCAGCAAACTGGCGAGCGTGCTTTTGCCGCTACCGGTATGCCCAACCAGGGCGACAAAACCGCGCGACGGTACCTCGAGGTTAATATCCTGCAAGACAAGCTGGTCGTCGCGGTAGGCAAACGAGACATGATCAAACGCTATGGATCCACTTTCCAGCGGGCGTTCGTCATCGCCATAGGTCTGACGCGGCCTGTCCATCAGCTCGAATACACGTTCGCCCGCGACCACTGCCTGTTGCAGCATCGATTGCTGCGTGGTGAGTTCAATCAGCGGTTCGTTAAGGCGTCCAAGGTAGCTGATAAATGCGTACAGTACCCCCACCTCGATGGTTCCGCGCGTCGTCAGGCCAAACAGCATCAACAGCCCGCACAGCACCAGCGCAGAGAAGAGGCTCAGCAGCGGGCGTAACAGGAAGCCATCCAGCCGTAACGTCTGCATCCGCGCCATATAGTGCGAGCGGCTGGCTTCTCCCATTCGCTCGCCAAAACGCGCCTGCTGGCGAAACTGCTGGATAACGCTCATGCCGTTGATCACTTCGTTGAAGCCATCATTGATATCTGCGAGGTAAGCGCGCACGCGACGAACAATCGGCGTGCTGTAGCGCTGGTAAATTACCATCACAATCAGCACCGCCGGGAAAATAGCGATCGCCACCAGCGCCATACGCCAGTCCAGGCTGAACATCGCCACCAGCATCGCGCCAATTAACGCGGCACTGCGCAGAACCGTTGCGACAACGGTTACATAGAGGTCGCGGATCACCTCGGTGTCATTGGTGACGCGCGAAATAACCTGTCCGACCGGCTGGGTATCAAACTCGCTCAGCGGCTGGCGCAGCGCGGCATCCATCACATCCGTGCGTAGCTGCTGGACCACGCCCACGGCGGCCCGGTTAAACAGCAGCGACTGCGCATAGTGCAGCCCCGCCGCCGTCAGCTGTAGGCCGACATACGCCACGCCCAGCCCCGCCACCAGCCCCAGCGGCAGATAGTTTTTCGCCACCATATTGTCGATGAAATAGCTGATAAGCAGCGGACCGGTCACCTCCGCAATCGCGGCGATCCACAGCAACAGCACGGCGATGGAAAGCGGTTTGCGCCACGGTGAGCCATAGGCCAGCAGCCGTTTTAACGTCGGCCACATCTGTCCAAACTTACGCATCGGCGACCTCCTCATCCAGCGCGGCTTCAAGCTGTTGATAGCGGTACATATCCCGATACCATCCGGTCTGCCCGGCAAGCTGCTCATGCTGACCACGCTGAGCAATATGCCCGTGCTGAAGCACCAGAATTTCGCTGGCTTCGGTAAGGGCCGACAGACGGTGCGCGCTGATGATGACCGTGCGCCCCTCTCCCCACTGGCGAAGGTTATGCAAAATTTGATGTTCAGTACGTCCGTCAACCGCGGACAGCGCATCATCCAGTATCAGGATCTCAGCGTCCAGCAGCAGCGCGCGGGCAATAGAGATACGCTGTTTTTGTCCGCCGGAGAGCATAACGCCCCGCTCCCCCACTTCCGTGTCGTAGCCCTGCGGCAGGCGCAGAATATCCTCGTGGACGCTGGCCAGACGCGCCACGTGCTCGATCTGGTCTTGTGTCGCCGTCGGACACCCGAGCGCGATATTGTTGGCAATGGTGTCTGAAAACAAAAACGGCGTCTGGCTGACGACCGCCAGGCGGCTGCGCCAGTCATCCAGCAGCAGACGTGGCAGAGGGACGTCGTGGAAACGGATATCGCCTTCGCTCACGTCAAAATGGCGCTGAATCAGTGACAGAATGGTGCTTTTACCGGAACCCGTCGGGCCACAGATGCCCAGCATCTGACCAGGACGCAGCGTGAAACTGACGTTCTCAAGCACCGGATGTTCCGTTTGCGGGTAGATAAAGGCGCGGATATCAGCCTTGAGAATACCCGGACCTTCCGGCACCGGCTCGCTGCCATCGTTCACGACCGGCACTTCCGCCAGCATGGCGCGGATACGGCTGTAAGCGGCGCTCCCGCGTTCAACGATATTAAACATCCAGGCCAGCGCCAGCATCGGCCAGATCATCAGCCCAAGGTACATCGCAAAGCTGGTTAACTGCCCGAGGGTCATCGTGCCTTGCACCACCATCCAGCTGCCGCCGCCCACTGCCAGCAGGTTCGCCATGCCAATCGCAATATAAATTGTCGGATCGAAACGGGCATCAATACGCGCCACGCGCATGTTTTTCGCGCCGGTATCGGCAGCGTCGGCGGCAAACAGCGCGGACTGGCGGTCTTCCAGACCAAACGCTTTGATCATGCGGATGCTGGTCATGCTCTCCTGAGTGCGATCGTTCAGCGACGAGAACGCCGCCTGCGCCAGCTTAAAGCGTTCATGGAGCTGCTCGCCGTAGCGGTTAATTGCCAGCGCCATCAGCGGCATCGGCAGCAGCGCCAGCAGCGTGAGCTCCCAGCTAATTTGCGTAGACATCACAATCAGTACCGCACAGCCCATCACCAGGGAATCCACCAGCGTTAGCACCCCTTCACCGGCGGCAAACACCACGCGGTCTACATCGTTAGTGGCGCGGGCGATGAGATCCCCGGTACGGTGACGCAGATAAAACTCAGGGTGCTGGCGGCTCAGCTGGCGGTAAAAGTCCTCGCGCAGCTCAACGGCAAGCTGATAGGACGCGCCGAACAGCAGCACGCGCCAGACATAACGCAGCAGGTAAACCACCACGGCCGTCAGCACCAGCGTACCGCCCCACATCATCACCCGTGCGGCGGTGTAATGTTGTTCCGTAACGCCATCCACGACGTAACCCACCACTTTGGGCGGGATCAGTTGCAGAATGGCAATGATAATAAGCAGGGCCACCGCGCCGAGGTAGCGTTGCCACTCCCGACGAAAGTACCAGCTTAATTGGGCAAATAATCGCACGCGGTCTTTTCCTGAAGGTATTTTAAGAAGTTATTCAATGGGTAACGCTGTGGTGTATTTAATCTGTTCCATGGCGAAACTGGAGGTGACATCGGACAAGCCTGGTACGCTATTGACCAGCCGCTTGTAGAAATCATCGTAGCGCTTCATGTCTGCCACCTGAACGCGCATCAGATAGTCGTATTCCCCCGCCATGCGCCAGAAGCCGAGCACTTCGGGCATGTCGGAAACCTGGGTGACGAAGCGGCAGTACCATTCGCTACTGTGATGCTGCGTTTTTATCAGGACGAAGGCGGTCAGTCCAAGCCCCAGTTTTTCGGGATCCAGCAACGCCACGCGTCCCAGCAGAATGCCATCATCTTCCAGCTTCTTGAGGCGCTTCCAGCACGGTGTGGTGGTCAGATTAACGGCATCTGCCAGCGCCTGCAAAGAGAGGGTGCAGTCGCTTTGCAGCAAAGAAAGCAGCTTACGATCAATTTTATCTAACATAGCCACCTCGAAGAGAAAATTATTCTCCTTACATTCTATTTTAAAGGTCAGATAGCAACAATTTTTTCTGTGCTTTTCGCTATGCTGGGCACAAAATGACAAACGGATAACTACGATGAATAGCACCTGGGTTAAACATGCCATCAGCGAAATAAATGCCGACTATCAGCGCTCGGCAGACACCCACTTGATCCGCCTGCCTCTGCCTGGATTTCCCGGCATTCAGCTTTACCTGAAGGATGAAAGCACCCATCCTACCGGCAGCCTGAAGCATCGCCTGGCGCGTTCACTCTTTTTATACGGTTTATGTAACGGCTGGATTAAAGAAGGCACCACGATTATTGAATCGTCGTCCGGATCAACTGCCGTCTCCGAAGCCTACTTTGCCCGCCTGCTGGGCCTCCCGTTTATCGCCGTGATGCCCTCCTGCACGGCGAAACGTAAAGTCGAACAGATCGAATTTTACGGCGGACGCTGCCACTTTGTGGAAAGCGCCTGCGAAATCTATGCGGCCTCCGAAATGCTGGCCCGCGAACTGAATGGTCACTATATGGACCAGTTTACCTTCGCCGAGCGCGCCACCGACTGGCGCGGCAATAATAACATTGCGGACAGCATTTTCCGCCAGATGACCCACGAGCCGCATCCTGTTCCCTCTTACATTGTCATGAGCGCGGGCACGGGCGGAACCTCCGCCACCATCGGACGTTATATCCGCTGTCAGGGTTATGATACGCAGCTGATGGTAGTTGACCCGCAAAACTCGGTGTTCCTCGATTACTGGCAATCCCGCGATGCCAGCCTGCGCAGCCCCGTGGGGAGCAAGATCGAAGGGATTGGTCGCCCGCGCGTCGAACCCTCGTTCATTCCGGACGTTGTGGATGAGATGCTCCGCGTGCCGGACGCCGCCAGCGTCGCGACGGCGCACTGGCTGGAGACACAGCTTGGCCGTAAAGTCGGGGCTTCCACCGGCACCAATATGTGGGGCGCGCTACAGCTGGCCGCGAGGATGCGCGAAGAAGGCCGTACCGGCTCTGTCGTCACGCTGCTGTGCGACAGCGGGGAGCGCTACCTGGACACCT
This sequence comes from Enterobacter sp. BWH64, assembly GCF_001037645.1. Lineage (NCBI taxonomy): Bacteria > Pseudomonadati > Pseudomonadota > Gammaproteobacteria > Enterobacterales > Enterobacteriaceae > Enterobacter > Enterobacter sp. BWH64. The sequence goes on along the minus strand of NZ_KQ089922.1, from coordinate 1,579,239 downwards.
ATTACAACGCAGAATGGGTACAGGCCAATATTGGCGATGTAGAACCGTGGAAAGCGCAGATTTCACAGCTGGTGAAATAAAAAAAAGCCAGGCTTTAGCCTGGCTTGCTGGAAGGGTCTCACTATTCGGGGGAATATGGGAGGTTATTTTTGTCCAGCCAATGCGTCAAAAAATGGGACACCGCTTCGTTACGACAGTGTCCGATAACCGGTAAATGCGGGAGCGCGGCGATAAGTTGCGGCATCGCGTTCCCCATAATCAGTCCACGACCCACGCTGCTCAGCATCTCGTGGTCGTTCATGGCGTCACCAAAGGCCATACAGTCCTGCATCGTCAGCCCCAGATGATCGCTCAGCACCGCCAGCGCAGATCCTTTGTTACAGCCCACCGGCAGCACTTCAAGGCAGTCCACCGCCGAGAAGGTCAGGTGCGCCCGGTCGCCCAGCGCCTCGTTAAGCTGAATACGCAGGCGGCAGAGATCGTCGTGATCGCCACAGAAGCAGATCTTGGTCACCTTGTGTGCCGGAATGCGGCGCAAATCGATAAGCTGATATTTAAAGCCGCTGTAAACGTGAGCGTGCAGCAAGGCCGGGATCTCACGCCCGGTAAACCAGCCTTCATCATTAAAAACATGCACGCTGGCCTGCGTATCCCAGGTGCTGTGCAGGACAATGTCCGCCACTTCCGGATTCAGATCCTGACGGTGCAGCATATTGCCGTCGACGGAGTGAATGCGCGTCCCATTGCCGGTGATCAGGAACGCATCGAGGGCAAATGTTCCCAGCAGATGGCGCATCTCGAGAACATGACGACCAGTGGCAAACGTCAGGGTGACTTCACGCTCGCGCAGGCGCTTAAGTGTGTTCAGGGTTTTCTCCCCTAAACGGTGATCCGGCATTAACAGCGTGCCGTCCATATCAAATGCAGCGAGCCGAGCCATAATTACTCCCGAAATGTGATGCGGTTAACTTGTGCATCAGTATTACGTGAGATATACGGAAGTAATAGTGAATAGATGATAATTATTGTTCCGGGTTTTTCATGCGCCAGCTTAATCGTCTTAACCAGTATCAGCGTCTGTGGCACCCCTCCGCCGGCGCACCGCAGCAGGTTACCATCAGTGAACTTGCCAGCCGCTGCTTTTGCAGCGAGCGACATGTTCGCACCCTGCTGCGCCAGGCGCAGGAGGCGGGCTGGCTAAGCTGGCACGCCCGCTCCGGACGAGGTAAGCGTGGGGAATTACGCTTTCACGTCACCCCGGACTCGTTGCGTAATACGATGATGGAAGAGGCCCTGAAAAGTGGACAGCAGCACAACGCGCTGGAGCTGGCCCAGCTCGCGCCTGAAGATTTGCGATCGCTGCTGCATCCGTTTATGGGCGGGCAGTGGCAGAACGATACGCCGACGCTGCGTATTCCCTACTATCGCTCGCTGGAGCCGCTTCAGCCGGGGTTTCTCCCTGGCCGGGCGGAGCAGCATCTGGCGGGACAGGTATTCTCTGGTTTGACGCGTTTTAATGGTAACAGCAGTGAACCCACGGGCGATCTGGCGCATCACTGGGAAGTCTCCGCTGACGGCCTGCGCTGGCATTTCTACATTCGCTCCACCCTGCACTGGCATAACGGCGATAAAATAGAGACGGCACAGCTCCGGCAAAGCCTGACGGCGCTGTTATCGCAGCCCGGCTTGGGCACGCTTTTCCGCAGCGTCTTACGTATCGAAACCACGCATCCGCAGTGCCTGACGTTTATTCTCCATCAACCTGACTACTGGCTGGCGCACAGGCTGGCAACCTACTGTAGCCGTCTGGCGCATCCCGATTACCCCGTGGTGGGTAGCGGTCCCTTCCGGCTGAGCGTTTTTGAGCCTGAACTGGTGCGTCTGGAAAGCCACGAGCAGTATCACCTTGGCCATCCGTTGCTTAAGGCTATCGAGTACTGGATCACGCCCCAGCTTTTTGACTACAGTCTGGGCACCAGCTGTCGCCACCCGGTGCAAATCGCCATTGGCGAGGCCGACGAGCTGGCCAGCCTGCGGCTGGTGAGTAACAGCACCAGTCTGGGCTTCTGCTACCTCACGCTGAAACAGAGTCCGCGTCTGAGCGAACTTCAGGCAAAGCGGCTGATTAATATCATTCACCTCTCAACGCTGCTGCACACGCTTCCCCTGAACGAAGGGCTCATCACCCCTACCGAGGAACTGCTTCCCGGCTGGGCGATCCCCCAATGGCCTGATTTAACCGACGTTGCGCTGCCAGAGGCATTGATGCTCGTCTACCACCTGCCGGTTGAGCTTCACACCATGGCCAGCCAGTTAAAAGCATACCTTGCGCGGCAGGGTTGTGAACTGACCGTCATCTTTCACGACGCCAAAACGTGGGACGGGTGCCAGCAGCTTGCCGATGCAGACATCATGATGGGAGACAGACTGATTGGCGAAGCGCCAGCGTACACGCTTGAGCAGTGGCTCCGCTGCGATGCGCTCTGGCCGCATCTGCTGAGCGCACCGGCATACGCCCATTTGCAGGCCACGCTGGATGCGGTGCAGACGCAGGCCGACGAACGTGACCGACACGCAGGACTTCAGGCTATCTTCAGCCGGTTAATGGAGACAGCCGTCCTGACGCCACTCTTTAACTACCAGTATCAAATCAGCGCGCCTCCGGGCGTCAACGGCATACGCCTTAACACTCGCGGCTGGTTTGACTTCACCGAAGCCTGGCTTCCTCCCCCAAACGCGTGAAGAAGCTGGTCGCCGCTTTAGCCAGGCGTTAACATGACGCTTTTACTGTAACTGTCGAGATGATCTATGAAACGTGCCGTCGTCGTGTTCAGCGGAGGACAAGATTCCACAACCTGCCTGATTCAGGCGCTTCACCAGTATGATGAAGTGCACTGCGTCACTTTTGATTATGGTCAGCGTCATCGCGCTGAAATCGATGTCGCTCGTGAACTGGCCCTCAAACTGGGCGCCCGCGCTCATAAAGTGCTGGACGTGACGCTGTTAAATGAACTGGCCGTCAGCAGCCTCACCCGCGACAGCATTCCGGTGCCTGATTACGAACCGGATGCCAGCGGCATTCCGAACACCTTCGTACCGGGCCGCAACATTCTCTTCCTGACCCTGACGGCGATCTATGCCTACCAGGTGAAAGCCGAAGCGGTGATCACGGGCGTGTGTGAGACCGACTTCTCTGGCTACCCGGACTGCCGGGATGAATTCGTGAAAGCACTCAATCACGCCGTCGATCTGGGAATGGCAAAAGAGACCCGCTTCGAAACGCCGCTGATGTGGCTGGATAAGGCTGAAACCTGGGCCCTGGCCGACTACTGGGGCAAGCTGGATGTTATTCGCAACGAGACCCTGACCTGCTACAACGGCATTAAAGGGGACGGCTGCGGGCAGTGTGCCGCCTGTAACCTGCGCGCGAACGGTCTGAATCATTATTTTGCGGATAAAGCGGGCGTGATGGCCGCGATGCAGAAAAAGACCGGGCTGAAATAAGGGCTACCTGACCGTGCTGTCGAACGGTAAGTGTCGACAGCACAGTTATTCCTGAACATTTCTTACGCGATCATCAGCTCCAGCTTTTCGCGCAACTCCCCTTCCAGCGGCAACGCTTTCTGAGTTTTGAGATCTATACAGACAAAAGTGATCAGCGCATCGGCCACCACCTGCCCTTCTGGCTCCAGCGTAACGACCTGGCTCAATACACCACTTTTGCCATTCAGTTGTTGGACCTCACTGGTCACGGTGAGCACATCCCCCAGCACTGCCGGGCGGCGGTAGTTAATGTTGATATTGACGACCACAAACGCGATGTTGTGTGCGGTCAGCCACTGGAAGCTTTCGCTGTTCTCCAGGCCGTCCCAGCGCGCCTCTTCAAGAAATTCAAGGTAGCGGGCGTTATTGACGTGCTGGTAAACATCGAGGTGATAACCACGGACTTTGATTTGTGTCTGCATAGCGCAATAGCCTTTCGTTGTTATAGGTTTAGAGGTCATAACTGGTATGACCTCTTTATCCTGGCAAATTTTTGCCGCAGTGCAAGTGATTACGCGATTACAGCGTCAGGTGTGCGAGATTGCGCTCAACCAGCGCGCTGCCCATACCCGGCACCTGCTTGAGATCGTCAAGGGTTTTGAAAGGGCCATACTCTTCACGATAGCTGACGATGGCCTGCGCTTTTTTTAGACCCACACCATTCATAACGCGAGCAAGATCGTCCGCAGAGGCAGTATTGATACTGACCCGCGTACCCTCGTCCTCAATGGCTTTCGTGCTGGCCGTCGCGTTGGCTTTAACATGACCTTGTGACGTTGCATCGGCCTGGTTTTGTGCAGCCTGCGCTTTAACCGAGGGGGACGCCGCCAGCGCGCCCGCACTCATCCCGGAAGTGGCAATAGCCAGTGTAATTAACAGTGCTTTGATTCCACATTTCATGCTGTTTTCTCCTTGTTTGTTGACAGCCACGCCACGATAACCGCACGGGAAAACAGGGACAAACAACAGATTGCAGAAATGGAAAAGGCCGCGAAAGCGGCCTTTAGTTTTTGCAGAGCGTTACTAAAATCTGCGAGCAGATACGTAATTATTGCTCCTGAGTGACCACATCACCCAGTTTGATTTTGGCTTCTTTACGCAGGTTGCTCATCATCGCTTCGAAAGCAATCTGGGCATTGTTCTGGGTAATTCCCTGAACCATGGCCTTCTTCTGCGCGTCTGGCAGCGTACCGGCTTTTACTTCATCCAGCGCCAGAAGCACCACGTTACCCTGCATATCGGTCGTGGTGCCAAAGACAGGTTTGTCTTTCGCCGGCAGGCTCAGGCCAAACGCCGCCTGGCTGACAGGATCCTGACCGGTACGGCTCAGCGTTTTTGCTTCGCCAAAGCTCAGGCCAGCCGCTTTCAGCGCATCGTTCTTACCGGCTTTCAGATCGGCCAGAATTTTCTCTGCATCCAGTTTTGCCTGCTGTGCCGCTTTGTTGTGTTTGACCAGCGCCACCACCTGATCTTTCACTTCCGCCAGGGGCTTCACTGCCTCGGCTTTGTGCTCGCTGACGCGCAGTACGAACGCACGGTCACCGTCAACGGTAATGATGTCTGAGTTGCTGCCCGGCGTACCGTTCTCACCGACCAGACCACCATTGAAAATGGCATCTGAAACTGGTTTGAAGTTCAGTTCTTCCGGCAGGTTTTCGTGGCTGAACCAGCCCGTCTCAACCGCTTTAACGCCAGCAGCCTGCTCAGCACCCGCCAGTGATTCATTGTCGTTGCTTGCGGCATCGCTCACTTTCTGTTGCAGAGCATAGAAGGCGTCCAGCGCTTTCTCCTGCTTCACTTTCGCAGCGATATCATCACGAACGTCAGCCAGCGGCTTGGTTTTCGCCGCCACAACATCGTCCAGACGCGCCACCAGGAAACCAACGGAGGATTTGATTACACCAGACAGTTGGCCTTTCTCTTTCAGGCCTGCATTTTTCAGCTCGTCCGGGGTAGTGGACTCTTCCAGCCAGCCCATATCACCGCCGTTTTTGGCAGAAATAATGTCGGTGGATTTTGCTTTCGCTAAGGTGGCGAAATCAGCGCCTTTGTTCAGCTCGTCCAGCACGGCTTTCGCTTCTGCTTCCGTTTTGGTCTGGATCACGCTGTAACGGTTACGCTGCGGCTGAGTGAACTGATCCTGATGCTGGTCGTAATAAGACTGGATCTCGGCGTCAGTCGCGTTTTCCTGCATCGCAGCTGCATCCAGCTTGATATAGCTTACGCGGAACTGTTCCGGAGAGATGAAGTTGTTCTTGTTTTGCTCGTAGTAAGCATTAACTTCAGCGTCGCTAACCTGCTGTTTCGCTGCCAGTGCGTTGACATCAATCGTCGCTTCACGCACCACGCGTTGCTGCGCCACCAGTGCCGCCAGCTCTTCAGTTTCGCCTTTCAGCATGAAATCGGTGCCCACCACCGCGTTGATCAGCTGTTGCGTGGTCAACTGGTTACGCAGCGCCTGAGCGTACTGGTCAGCCGTCATACCCATCTGGTTAACAATGCTGTTGTAACGCGCGTTGTCGAACTTCCCATTAGACTGGAAAGCCTGCGTCGAGAAGATGGCTTTTTTAACCTGCTCATCGCTGATGCCCAGACCGAGGCTTTTCGCGTACTGATCCAGCAGCGCTTCGTCGATAAGGCGGTTCAGCGTCTGCTGACGCAGGTTTTTCATATAGCCTTCGTTGGCTGCAAGTTCAGAGTATTGGTCGCCCAGTTGCTGCTGCATGCGGTTACGTTCACCAGCAAAAGCGTTCTCGAACTGCCCACGGCTAATTTCCTGGCCATTCACTTTTGCGGCGTAGTTCGCGCCACCGCCGATGAGGTAACTACTCACACCGGTCAATATGAACGACACGATAATGATACCGAAAATAATCTTGAGCACGAGACTGTTAGCAGCCGTGCGTAAGCTGTCCATCATGGTGTAACAACACTCCGCTGTAGGTGACTGGTTACCTGACGCTGACGGAAAATCCTGACCGTCGCGCGTAAAGGCGTATTGTGACAAGAAAACAGGGCAATTGTCAGCCCACAACTCGCATAAACTCGCACAAATCAGGTCTGGACAAACAAAAAAGGCACATCAAACGATGCGCCCTTGTACTTTTCAGCTTCCCTAGAGCGGGAAAGCAATCAGTTTACTGCGTCTTTCAGCGCTTTACCTGCACGGAAACCCGGCACTTTAGCGGCAGCAATGGTGATCTCTTTACCGGTCTGAGGGTTGCGGCCAGTACGGGCTGCACGCTCTTTAACCGCAAAAGTACCGAAGCCTACCAGTGCAACGTCGTCCCCAGCTTGCAGAGATTCAGTAACAGAAGCAATTAAAGCATCTAAAGCACGTCCCGCTGCAGCTTTAGAAATATCAGCACCCGCAGCAATTTTGTCAATCAGTTGAGATTTATTCACTGTTCTCTTCCTCTCTTTATAATTTATATCGCACCTGAATCCTTCACAGCGCGACCGCGCAGCAGTTATATCAGTCCTGCTATGACCTTACAACACCCGTTGTTGATGGCTAACCCAATCAGCAATCTAAATTAGCTATACAAAAAAAGGCTGGCAAGTACGAAATGACTTACCAGCCTTGTTTTTATTGGCGCTCTTTGCGCGAGGTCACTATTTTGCGGTTACAACCTGCATTCCGGACGGTTCATTTTGCAGTGCGAGAGTCAGAACTTCCTCAATGCGTTTCACCGGATGGATCTGCAAATCGGCAATAACGTTGTCCGGAATCTCTTCCAGATCGCGTTTATTTTCGTAAGGGATCAATACGGTTTTGATCCCACCGCGGTGTGCCGCCAGCAGTTTTTCTTTTAACCCGCCGATAGGCAGTACCTGACCACGCAGCGTAATTTCACCGGTCATGGCCACATCAGCACGAACCGGGTTCCCTGTCAGGCAGGAAACCAGCGCCGTACACATGGCAATACCCGCGCTTGGGCCATCTTTCGGCGTCGCCCCTTCCGGAACGTGAACGTGAATGTCGCGTTTTTCGTAGAAATCCGGGTTGATACCCAGTTTTTCCGCGCGCGCGCGCACCACGGTCAGCGCCGCCTGGATGGACTCCTGCATCACTTCACCCAGTGAACCGGTGTAGGTCAGCTTGCCTTTGCCCGGGACACAGGCGGTTTCGATGGTCAGCAGATCGCCGCCCACTTCCGTCCATGCCAGACCGGTCACCTGACCAACGCGGTTTTCGTTGTCCGCACGACCGTAGTCGAAGCGCTGAACGCCAAGGTACGCATGCAGATTGTCGCCGTTAATCACAATGTGCTTCAGGCTCTTATCCAGCAGCAGCTGTTTCACCGCCTTACGGCACAGCTTAGAGATCTCACGCTCGAGGCTACGAACGCCCGCTTCACGGGTGTAATAGCGAATGATGCCAATAATCGCGCTGTCCTCGACGGTCAGCTCGTTGGCTTTCAGCGCGTTACGCTCAATCTGTTTCGGCAGCAGGTGCTGCTTAGCAATGTTCAGCTTCTCATCTTCGGTATAACCGGAGAGACGGATCACTTCCATACGGTCCAGCAGCGGGGCCGGAATGTTCATGGAGTTGGAGGTCGCCACGAACATCACATCGCTCAGGTCGTAGTCCACTTCCAGGTAGTGATCGCTGAACGCCACGTTCTGTTCTGGATCAAGCACTTCCAGCAGCGCCGACGCCGGATCGCCACGCATGTCCGAAGACATTTTGTCGATCTCATCGAGCAGGAACAGCGGGTTTTTAACCCCCACTTTCGCCATCTTCTGGATCAGCTTGCCCGGCATGGAACCGATATAGGTGCGACGATGGCCGCGGATTTCCGCTTCATCGCGTACGCCGCCCAGCGCCATACGGATATACTTACGTCCTGTCGCTTTGGCGATGGACTGGCCCAGAGAGGTTTTACCCACGCCTGGAGGCCCTACCAGGCACAGAATTGGGCCTTTGATTTTGTTCACACGGCTCTGTACCGCGAGGTACTCAAGAATGCGGTCTTTCACGCGTTCCAGGCCGTAGTGGTCGGTATCGAGGATTTCCTGCGCCTGACGCAGGTCTTTTTTGACCTTGCTGCGGGCATTCCACGGAACCTGCACCATCCACTCAATATAGCCGCGCACGACGGTCGCCTCTGCCGACATCGGAGACATCATTTTCAGCTTCTGCAACTCAGCTTCGGCTTTCTCTTTCGCCTCTTTCGGCATCTTCGCCGCGTCGATCTTACGCTTCAGCGCTTCGTTTTCATCCGGCGCATCGTCCATCTCGCCGAGCTCTTTCTGAATGGCTTTCATTTGCTCGTTCAGATAGTACTCACGCTGCGATTTTTCCATCTGCTTTTTGACGCGGTTGCGAATGCGCTTCTCAACCTGGAGCAGATCGATCTCAGACTCCATCATCGCCATCAGGTATTCCAGACGTTCGTTAACGTCGGACATTTCCAGCACGGACTGTTTGTCAGCCAGCTTCAGCGGCATGTGCGCAGCGATGGTATCCGCCAGACGTGCAGGATCGTCGATGCTGTTCAGCGACGTCAGCACTTCAGGTGGGATTTTCTTATTCAGCTTGATGTAGCCTTCGAACTGGCTGATCGCGGTGCGTACCAGCACTTCCTGTTCGCGCTCATCAAGTTCCGGTGAATCAAGGTACTCTGCCTTCGCAGAGAAGTGCTCGCCATCGTCTGACAGAGTGGTAATACGCGCACGCTGTAAGCCTTCCACCAGCACCTTCACGGTGCCGTCTGGCAGCTTCAGCATCTGCAAAATAGAGGCCACGGTCCCGACGGTGAAAAGATCGTTTACACCCGGCTCATCCGTTGATGCTTCCTTCTGCGCGACCAACATGATTTTTTTATCATGATCCATGGCGGCTTCGAGGCAACGGATAGATTTTTCCCGCCCTACAAATAAGGGTATGACCATGTGCGGATAAACCACCACATCGCGCAACGGCAATACGGGGATTTCAATGCGTTCAGAACGCTCAGGATTCATAGAGCTCTCTCTTAGTTTAGTGTCCGCCAGGTAAACTGGTCATGTAACTGTGCTTCACACAACCATTAACATGTAATCCAGTATATGGGGATGTTTCCCATACATTCAACGCCATGAATACGGAAAAAGTAAAGGGGAGATAAAATCCCCCCTTTTTGATTAACTGATTGTATGAAATGGTGAATTATTCGCCAGATGCCTGCTGCGCTTCCGGTTTACCGTAAATCAGTAACGGCTTGGACTGGCCACCAATGACGGACTCGTCGATCACGACTTTTTCAACGTCTTCCATAGAAGGAAGATCGTACATCGTGTCGAGCAATGCTGCTTCTACGATAGAACGCAGGCCACGGGCACCGGTTTTACGCGCCATCGCTTTCTTGGCAATCGCGTCCAGTGCTTCGTCACGGAATTCCAGCTCAACGCCTTCCAGATTAAACAGCGCCTGATACTGCTTGGTCAGCGCGTTTTTCGGCTCTTTCAGGATCTGAATCAGCGCGTCTTCGCTCAGTTCGTTCAGGGTCGCCACAACCGGCAGACGGCCGATAAATTCCGGAATCAAACCGAATTTGATCAGATCTTCCGGTTCAACCTGCGCCAGCAGCTGGCCTTCGTTTGGTTTTTCAGACGTGGCTTTCACCGTTGCGCCAAAACCAATGCCAGAGCCGGTTTCCACACGGTGAGAGATCACTTTATCCAGGCCTGCAAACGCACCACCACAGATAAACAGGATCTTGGAGGTATCAACCTGCAAGAATTCCTGCTGCGGATGTTTACGTCCACCCTGCGGTGGAACAGCCGCAACCGTACCTTCAATCAGCTTCAGCAGCGCCTGCTGCACGCCCTCGCCCGAGACGTCACGGGTGATCGACGGGTTGTCTGATTTACGGGAGATTTTGTCGATCTCATCGATATAGACGATCCCGCGCTGGGCTTTCTGTACGTCGTAATCGCACTTCTGGAGCAGCTTCTGGATAATATTTTCAACGTCTTCACCCACATAACCGGCTTCGGTCAGGGTGGTGGCATCCGCCATGGTGAACGGAACATCCAGCAGGCGCGCCAGCGTTTCCGCCAGCAGGGTTTTACCAGAACCCGTAGGCCCGATCAGCAGAATGTTACTTTTGCCCAGCTCTACGCCATTGCTGGTATCGCCGTTACGCAGACGTTTGTAGTGGTTGTATACCGCCACCGCCAGCACTTTTTTCGCCTGCTCCTGACCAATGACATAGTCGTCCAGGTGGTGGCGAATCTCGTGTGGCGTTGGTAACGCGCTGCGCTCACGGTGCGGCGCGACTTCTTTAATCTCTTCGCGAATGATGTCGTTACATAAATCGACGCATTCGTCGCAGATATACACGGACGGCCCGGCAATCAGTTTACGCACTTCATGCTGGCTTTTGCCGCAAAAAGAGCAGTACAGCAGTTTGCCCGAACCATCTTTGCGTTTATCTGTCATGAGTCCAAACCTCTTTTTAAGTTCTATGTGCCGCACATGACGACGCAAATGCCATTCTCAGACGCAAGCTGCTTACAGGCAACGTTCCGCCCTACCTTAGTATAGCGGCACACTCGCGTCGCGGGCATCAATTACGATGGGTCAAAATGGAGTCGACTAAGCCGTACTCAACTGCCTCTGGTGCAGAGAGGAAGCGATCGCGCTCGGTATCGCGCTCGATCTGCTCGAGAGGTTGACCCGTATGCTGCGCCATAAGTTCATTCATGCGCGCTTTTACTTTCAGAATTTCTCGGGCGTGGATTTCAATATCCGTCGCCTGGCCCTGGTAACCACCCAGCGGCTGGTGAATCATCACGCGGGAGTTAGGCAGGCAGAAACGCTTACCTTTCGCCCCTGCGGTTAACAGGAAAGCCCCCATGGACGCCGCCTGCCCCATACAGATGGTACTGACATCCGGCTTGATGAATTGCATGGTGTCATAAATTGACATGCCCGCCGTAATCACACCGCCTGGCGAGTTGATGTACAGGTAAATGTCTTTTTCCGGGTTTTCCGCTTCCAGGAACAGCATCTGCGCCACGATCAGGTTAGCCATATGGTCTTCCACCTGGCCGGTCAGAAAGATAACGCGTTCCTTGAGCAGACGGGAATAGATATCGAAAGAACGCTCACCGCGTGAGGTCTGTTCAATAACCATTGGCACCAGCGCCATATGGGGTACAAAGTTATCTCGTTCGCCACTGTATGACATTTCCGTCTCCTGGTTCAAAATTGAAAACACCTGCTGTACTGATTGTAACCTTATGGACGGATTATCAGCCAGTCTCAATCATCGTGATTACATACTAATGGGGGTCGTCATGCCCTATTTCAAGCATAACAACGTTTTGTTGTAACGCTAACACTGAAAGGGCGTTTTAGCACCCTTCCAGGACTAAAGCTGTGATAAAAAAAACCCGTCGCCGGAGGGCAACGGGTTTTTTGTTCAAACTTTAAACCGTCGGGGCGAAATTACGCCTGCTGGTTCATCAGTTCGGTGAAAGAGGTCTCTTTTTCGGTCACTTTCGCTTTCGCCAGTACCGCTTCAACAGCCTGCTCTTCCAGCGCGACGTTGCGCATGTTGTCCATCAGCTCTTTGTTCTTACCGTAGAACTCGATCACTTCTGATGGATCTTCGTATGCAGAAGCCATCTCTTCGATCAGGCCTTTCACACGCTCTTCGTCTGCTTTCAGTTCGTGGGTACGAATCACTTCGCCCAGCAGCAGGCCGACAACAACGCGACGTTTCGCTTGCTCTTCGAACAGCTCGCGTGGCAGTTCCATCGCTTGCTGCTGGTTGCCACCGAAGCGCTGTGCAGCCTGACGGCGCAGAACGTCGATTTCGCTGTCGATCAGGGCAGCAGGAACGTCGATGTCGTTCGCTTTCACCAGACCTTCAATCGCCTGAGACTTCACGCGGTTACGTACAGCGCCGTTCAGCTCGCGCTCCATGTTTTTACGCACTTCGGTACGCAGGCCCGCAACAGAACCATCTTCCACGCCGAAACGCTTGATGAATTCTTCAGTCAGTTCTGGCAGTTCGCGCTCTTCCACTTTCTTCAGGTTGATAACGAACTTCGCTGCTTTACCTTTCAGGTTTTCAGCGTGGTATTCTTCAGGGAAGGTCACGTCAATGGTGAACTCTTCGCCCGCTTTGTGGCCTTTGATACCGTCTTCGAAGCCTGGGATCATACGACCCTGGCCCATCGCCAGTACGAAGTCAGACGCTTTACCGCCTTCGAACTCTTCGCCGTCTACAGAACCGGTGAAGTCGATGGTTACGCGGTCTTCCGCGTCAACAGCGCCTTCTTTCTCTTTCCAGTTCGCCTGCTGCTTGCGCAGGGTATCCAGCATGCCGTCAACGTCTTCGTCAGTCACGGAAACGATCGGTTTTTCAACTTCGATAGATTCCAGACCTTTCAGCTCAACTTCCGGGTACACTTCGAACTCTACGGAGTAGGTGAAGTCTTCGCCCTGCTTGTATTCACCTGGAACGTAGTTCGGCGCGCCGGCTGGATTGATTTTTTCTTTGATGATCGCGTCGATAAAGTTGCGGCTCATCAGTTCACCCAGCACATCTTGACGCACGGAAGCGCCATAACGCTGAGCAACAACATTCATTGGTACTTTGCCCTTGCGGAAGCCGTCAATACGTACTTTTTTTGCTACGTTGACCAGCTCGCTTTTCACAGCAGTTTCGATGCTGTCAGCAGCGATAGTAATCGTTACACGGCGGCCAAGGCCTTGAGTGGTTTCAACTGAAACTTGCATCTTGTTACCTCAAAAAAATCACAGTGCTCGGTCAACTCTGAATCTGTCTGTTATACCGGGATGCTCTCTTATGTGCAGATTCACATTCCCTGTCGCCAGAATCATCCCGAAGACATTCAATAAGACGCGGCATTATAGCGGCATCACTTAGGTGAGTCGAGAACGGTTGGAGCATGTTGCTGCGGCTTTTTTCACACTTTAAGGCTATTTTTAGCCTTAAAAACGCGCCATCCGCTCAAAACTCAGACAAAACAAAACGGCCTGAAGGCCGTTTTGACGAAATCTGTAAGCAACATACTGGAAAAACTCCGGCGGTTGCAAATCCGATTTATCAGGCGATGGTGCCTGCACCCCGACAAGGCGGTGATGCGAATACCGTATCCTGTAGCCCTTCCCATTCCTTAATGGTGTAGGTATGCAGCGCCAGCGCATGTACGGTTGTGGAGAGTTCTTCCGTCAAGGTGCTGTAGATCAAGCGGTGTCGGTTCAGGAAACGTTCTCCCGTGAAGCGATCGCTGACCAGAACCACTTTAAAGTGGCTTTCAGAACCTGCCGGCACGTTATGACGATAGCTTTCGTCGACAACTTCGAGAAACACAGGGTTGAACGCTGCCCTTAATTTTTCTTCTATCTGTTCACGTATCATCATGAAATCACTCCTCCGACAACGCTAAGGTGTCACCCATCCCTTTAAATATTAGCCGCTTTTACCGGTTCCATTACACCTTGACAACAAATATTTAGCTTTCGTCTGATTTTCTCATCCAAACGAATGAAGTTCACTATGAGGTTCATACGTTTTGTCACTTACAGGCAGAGAAAAGCGGAAAGGTGGTCAGTTTTCGGACAAGGCGATGAATTTACATGCGTTGACCACTTCCCCTGGCCGTTAGCGATGTTATGATGGCGGCAATTTTTCTCTCTTTGCTTACGATTCGTTGAGAACCCGAAAATGTTAAAAAAACTCTTCTTTCCGTTGGTAGCACTCTTTATGCTCGCCGGCTGCGCGACTCCGCCGACGACCATTGACGTTTCACCAAAAATTACCCTGCCTCAGCAGGATCCAAGCCTGATGGGCGTCACAGTCAGCATTAATGGCGCCGATCAGCGTCAGGACCAGGCGCTGGCGAAAGTGACTCGCGACAACCAGCAGGTCACGCTGACCGCCTCCCGCGACCTGCGCTTCCTGTTGCAGGAAGTGCTGGAAAAACAGATGACCTCCCGTGGCTACATGATTGGCCCAAGCGGCGCGGTTGATCTGCAAATCATCGTGAACAACCTGTACGCTGATGTCTCCCAGGGTAACGTTCGCTACAACATTGCGACCAAAGCCGATATCGCCCTCATTGCTACCGCGAAGAACGGCAATAAAATGAACAAAAACTACCGTGCAAGCTATTCCGTTGAAGGCGCATTCCAGGCCTCCAACAAAAATATCGCTGACGCGGTTAACAGTGTGCTGACTGACACCATTGCCGACATGGCACAGGACACCAGCATTCACGACTTCATCAAGCAGAACGCCCGTTAATCCTGCTGACTGACCCGGTGCTTCACCGGGTCAGTTCATAAGAACATGTCCAGTCACTACTTACGTATTTTCCAGCAACCGAAATCAGCTATTCTGCTGATCCTTGGTTTCGCCTCCGGTTTACCCCTTGCGCTCACCTCCGGCACGTTACAGGCGTGGATGACGGTTGAGAACATCGATCTTAAAACCATTGGTTTCTTCTCGCTCGTCGGCCAGGCTTACGTCTTTAAGTTCCTGTGGTCGCCGGTGATGGATCGCTATACCCCACCGTTCCTCGGGCGCCGTCGCGGCTGGTTAGTGATGACGCAGGTGCTGCTGTTGCTGGCCATTGCCGCAATGGGTTTCCTTGAGCCGTCAACACAGCTGCGCTGGATGGCCGCGCTTGCGGTGGTCATCGCCTTCTGCTCCGCTTCGCAGGACATTGTTTTTGACGCCTGGAAGACGGACGTCCTGCCAGCAGAAGAGCGTGGCGCCGGTGCGGCAATCAGCGTGCTTGGCTACCGCCTGGGTATGCTGGTTTCCGGCGGGCTGGCCCTCTGGCTTGCCGACCGCTATCTCGGCTGGCAGGGAATGTACTGGCTGATGGCCGCTCTGCTGATCCCCTGCATTATTGCCACGCTATTCGCGCCTGAACCGAGCGATGTGATTCCGGTCCCCCGCTCGCTGGAGCAGGCCGTCGCCGCACCGCTCCGCGATTTCTTTGGTCGCAATAATGCCTGGCTGATCCTGCTGCTGATTGTCCTTTATAAGCTTGGCGACGCTTTCGCCATGAGTCTGACCACCACCTTCCTGATCCGCGGCGTCGGGTTTGATGCGGGCGAAGTCGGCGTGGTGAACAAAACCCTGGGGCTGTTTGCCACGATCGTCGGCGCGCTGTACGGCGGTGTATTGATGCAGCGCCTGACGCTGTTCCGCGCTCTGCTGATCTTCGGCATCCTTCAGGGCGCATCGAATGCCGGTTACTGGCTGCTGTCGATCACCGACAAGCATATGATCAGCATGGCGACGGCGGTATTCTTTGAAAACCTGTGTGGCGGTATGGGTACTGCGGCATTTGTCGCCCTGCTGATGACGCTGTGCAATAAGTCATTTTCCGCCACCCAATTTGCGCTACTATCTGCCCTTTCTGCCGTCGGGCGCGTATACGTTGGCCCCGTCGCGGGCTGGTTTGTTGAAGCTCACGGCTGGCCGACGTTTTATCTCTTCTCGGTGGTGGCGGCGGTGCCGGGGATTTTATTGCTGCTGGTCTGTCGCCAGACGCTGGAATATACCCAGCGGACGGAACACTTCATGCCGCGCACGGAATATCAGGCTGCCTATCGGTTTGCCCTGCGTCTGCTGATGGCTGGTTGTCTTGCGCTGGTAGTGTGGCTCGCGGTACTCATCTTGAATGCGACGACCACCTTGTCGCTTCCGTTTGAAACCCAGCTGCTTGATGCAGGGGTGTTACTCGCCATTGTGGGTATCCTGACCGGTGGGATGCTGGATTTCATGTCATTGCGGAAAACGCAGATGACATGAAGTAAAAAGCGAAAGGTTATTTCCCGTTGTAATAACGACACGAAATTATAACGGCGAAATAACCGCCATCGGCAAAAAAAATATTTGTTGTTTTGTGCGGGATAGCATTCGGAAATTATTGGAGCTTATTTCGATACGCTATTTTCCGTTAAACGATTCAGCATTCGAAAGATTGAATTTTCGTTTTTTAGTTGTCTTTTTATTGATAATTAATTGTTAATTATTTGTGTGTTTTTCACAATGGTTATACCAATTATCCCTTTTGCGGTATGCTGGGGCACCCTTTCGTTATAACGCCCGCTCCGTGCGGCTTCCCCCGGAAAACGCGACATAATTTGCAACACTTGTGACATGTGCGGCAGAACCCGGTAACACCTTCCTGACACAGGGCTAATGATGTTTACAGTAATGTAACCTTCCCGTAAAATGCCCCCACACTTTAAACGCCACCAGACTCCCGTGGAATTGAGGTCGTTAAATGAGACTCAGGAAATACAATAAAAGTTTGGGATGGTTGTCATTATTCGCAGGCACTGTATTACTCAGTGGCTGCGATTCTGCACTACTAGACCCCAAAGGACAGATTGGACTGGAACAACGTTCATTGATACTGACGGCTTTTGGCCTGATGTTGATTGTGGTTATTCCTGCCATCTTGATGGCTGTTGGTTTCGCCTGGAAGTATCGTGCGAGCAATAAAGATGCGAAGTATAGCCCTAACTGGTCACACTCCAATAAAGTGGAAGCTGTGGTCTGGACGGTACCTATTCTGATCATCCTGTTCCTTGCTGTACTGACCTGGAAAACCACTCACGCACTTGAGCCGAGCAAACCGCTGGTTCACGATGAAAAACCTATTACCATTGAAGTGGTCTCCATGGACTGGAAATGGTTCTTCATCTATCCAGAACAGGGCATTGCTACCGTGAATGAAATCGCCTTCCCGGCGAACACTCCGGTTCAGTTCAAAGTGACCTCCAACTCCGTAATGAACTCCTTCTTCATCCCACGTCTGGGCAGCCAGATTTACGCGATGGCCGGTATGCAGACTAACCTGCACCTGATCGCGAATGAAGCAGGCACCTACGACGGTATCTCCGCCAGCTATAGTGGCCCGGGCTTCTCGGGTATGAAGTTCAAAGCTATCGCTACGCCAGACCGCGCGACTTTCGACCAGTGGGTTGCAAAAGCGAAGCAGTCTCCAAACACCATGTCTGACATGGCGGCGTTCGAAAAAGTGGCTGCACCTAGCGAATACAACAAGGTGGAGTACTTCTCTAACGTGAAACCGAATCTGTTCAAAGACGTTATTGGCAAATTTATGGATCACGGCATGAGCATGGACATGACCCAGCCTGAAGGCGAGCACAACACGCACCAGGGTATGGAAGGCATGGACATGAGCCACGCGGAAACCGCTCACTAAGGGGCCGAGGAAGAAAATGTTCGGAAAATTGACACTGGATGCAGTGCCCTACCATGAACCGATTATTATGGTTACGGTGGCTGCAATTATCATTGGTGGCGCGGCCTTAGTTGGCCTGATCACTTACTTCGGTAAGTGGAGCTACCTGTGGAATGAGTGGCTGACTTCGGTTGACCACAAAAAACTCGGTATCATGTACTGCATCGTCGGTATCGTCATGTTAATTCGTGGCTTTGCGGATGCAATCATGATGCGTAGCCAGCAGGCGCTTGCGTCTGCGGGCGAAGCCGGCTTCCTGCCACCGCACCACTACGATCAGATCTTTACCGCCCACGGCGTTATCATGATCTTCTTCGTGGCGATGCCGCTGGTAATCGGTCTGATGAACGTGGTCGTTCCGCTGCAAATCGGCGCGCGCGACGTTGCGTTCCCGTTCCTGAACAACCTGAGCTTCTGGTTCACGGTTGTCGGCGTTATCCTGGTTAACCTGTCACTGGGTGTGGGCGAATTTGCTCAGACCGGCTGGCTGGCCTACCCGCCGCTGTCGGGAATTGAGTACAGTCCGGGCGTGGGCGTTGACTACTGGATTTGGGCGCTTCAGCTCTCCGGTGTCGGTACCACCCTGACCGGTATTAACTTCTTCGTGACCATCCTGAAGATGCGTGCACCAGGTATGACGATGTTCAAGATGCCAGTATTTACCTGGGCATCTCTGTGCGCCAACGTCCTGATTATCGCGTCGTTCCCAATTCTGACCGTCACCATCGCGCTGCTGACCCTGGATCGCTATCTGGGTACCCATTTCTTCACGAATGATATGGGTGGCAACATGATGATGTACATCAACCTGATTTGGGCCTGGGGTCACCCGGAAGTGTACATCCTGGTTCTGCCGGTGTTCGGTGTGTTCTCCGAAATCGCGGCAACCTTCTCGCGTAAACGCCTGTTTGGTTACACCTCTCTGGTGTGGGCAACCGTATGTATTACCGTCCTGTCGTTCATCGTCTGGCTGCACCACTTCTTCACCATGGGTGCGGGTGCCAACGTAAACGCCTTCTTCGGTATTACCACCATGATTATCGCGATCCCGACCGGGGTTAAGATCTTCAACTGGCTGTTCACCATGTACCAGGGTCGTATCGTGTTCCACTCAGCTATGCTGTGGACCATCGGCTTCATCGTGACCTTCTCCGTAGGTGGGATGACCGGCGTACTGCTGGCGGTACCAGGTGCTGACTTCGTTCTGCACAACAGTCTGTTCCTGATTGCGCACTTCCATAACGTTATCATCGGTGGCGTGGTCTTCGGCTGCTTCGCTGGTGTGACCTACTGGTGGCCAAAAGCGTTCGGTTTCACCCTGAACGAAAAATGGGGTAAACGCGCGTTCTGGTTCTGGATCATCGGCTTCTTCGTGGCGTTTATGCCGCTGTACGTGCTGGGCTTCATGGGGATGACCCGTCGTCTGAGCCAGCAGATCGATCCGCAGTTCCACCCAATGCTGATGGTTGCAGCGGGCGGCGCAGCGCTGATTGCCTGCGGTATTCTGTGCCAGCTGATTCAGTACTACGTGTCTATCCGTGACCGTAACCTGAACCGCGACCTGACCGGTGACCCGTGGGGTGGCCGTACGCTGGAGTGGGCGACCTCTTCTCCGCCTCCGTTCTATAACTTTGCCGTAGTGCCGCACATTCACGAGCGTGATGCATTCTGGGAAATGAAAGAAAAAGGTGAAGCGTACAAGCAACCTGAGCATTACGAAGAGATCCATATGCCGAAAAACAGCGCCGCGGGCATGGTTATTGCCGCTTTCGCAACGGTATTTGGTTTCGCAATGATCTGGCACATCTGGTGGATGGCGATTGTTGGCTTCGCTGGCATCGTAATCAGCTGGATTGTGAAGAGCTTTGACGAGGACGTGGACTACTACGTACCAGTCCGTGAAGTTGAAAAGCTGGAAAACCAGCATTTTGACGAGATTTCTAAAGCGGGGCTGAAAAATGGCAACTGATACTCTGGCGCACTCAACTGCCCACGCGCATGAACATGCGCACCATGATACAGGACCGACGAAAGTCTTCGGTTTCTGGATCTACCTGATGAGCGACTGCATCCTGTTCTGCTGTCTGTTCGCAACCTATGCCGTTCTGGTGAACGGCACAGCGGGCGGCCCGACCGGTAAGGACATCTTTGAACTGCCGTTCGTTCTGGTTGAAACCGCACTGCTGTTATTCAGCTCCATCACCTACGGCATGGCGGCTATCGCCATGTACAAAAACAACAAGAGCCAGGTTGTCTCCTGGCTGGCGTTGACTTGGCTGTTTGGTGCTGGCTTTATCGGGATGGAAATCTATGAATTCCATCACCTGATCATGGAAGGTTTCGGCCCGGATCGTAGCGGCTTCCTGTCAGCGTTCTTCGCGCTGGTAGGCACCCACGGTCTGCACGTGACCTCGGGTCTGATCTGGATGGCGGTGCTGATGTTCCAGATCTCCCGTCGCGGCCTGACCAGTACTAACCGTACCCGTATTATGTGCCTGAGCCTGTTCTGGCACTTCCTGGACGTGGTATGGATCTGTGTGTTCTCTGTTGTCTATCTGATGGGGGCGATGTAATGAGTCATTCTAACGATCATGGCGCTTCCCACGGCAGCGTAAAAACCTACATGACAGGTTTCATCCTGTCGATCATTCTGACGGTGATCCCGTTCTGGATGGTGATGAACGGTTCTGCATCTAAGCCGGTTATCCTGGGCGCAATCCTGGTGACCGCGGTGATTCAGATTCTGGTGCATCTGGTTTGCTTCCTGCACATGAACACCAAGTCCGATGAAGGCTGGAACATGACGGCCTTTATCTTTACCGTGATTATCATCGCTATCCTGGTAGTCGGTTCCATCTGGATTATGTGGAACCTTAACTACAACATGATGGTTCACTAAGAGCGGCGAGTATGTTTAAGCAATACCTGCAAGTCACGAAACCAGGCATCATCTTTGGCAACCTGATCTCCGTAATCGGAGGGTTCCTGCTGGCCTCTAAAGGCAGCATTGATTACACCCTCTTTATTTACACGCTGGTCGGTGTGTCACTGGTGGTTGCGTCCGGTTGTGTATTTAACAACTACATCGACATGGATATCGACAAGAAGATGGAAAGGACCAAAAATCGGGTGCTGGTTAAAGGCCTGATTGCTCCTTCCGTCTCGCTGGTGTACGCCACCTTGCTGGGTATTGCTGGCTTTATGCTGCTGTGGTTTGGTGCTAACCCGCTGGCCTGCTGGCTGGGGGTGATGGGGTTCGTGGTGTATGTGGGCGTCTACAGCCTGTATATGAAACGTCACTCCGTCTACGGCACGCTGATTGGTTCTCTCTCCGGCGCGGCGCCGCCGGTGATTGGCTACTGCGCCGTCACGAACGAGTTCGACAGCGGTGCGCTCATCCTGCTGGCTATCTTTAGCCTGTGGCAGATGCCGCACTCCTACGCCATCGCGATTTTCCGCTTTAAGGATTATCAGGCGGCGAACATTCCGGTTCTGCCGGTCGTGAAAGGCATTTCGGTTGCCAAGAACCACATCACGCTCTACATCATCGCTTTTGCCGTGGCAACGCTGATGCTCTCTCTGGGCGGTTACGCCGGATATAAATATCTGGTGGTAGCAGCTGCGGTGAGCGTATGGTGGCTCGGCATGGCCCTGCGCGGTTATAAAGTGGAAGATGACAAGGTCTGGGCACGCAAGCTGTTTGTGTTCTCGATTGTCGCCATCACCTCACTGTCCGTGATGATGTCCGTAGACTTCATGGTGCCAGATTCACAACACCTGCTGACTTACGTCTGGTAAGAAGACTGATGTAAAAACGCCGGGTTTAGCCCGGCGTTTTTTATTGGTACGGCGTAACCCCTTTCTTTAACAGTATATTGCCGTATTTCGCGGTCTCGCCCGTCACCACGATGGCGTACGCTTTCTGTGCCCGCGCATAAAACGCATAACGGTCAATACGCGTAACCCCCTCCCCTTCCGCCTCACCAAAGAGTGCGTTGCGATAGCGCGCTTCTACCTGTATATCGAGCGTATCCCCGTCGACAGGGGCCATCATCACCAGCGGTGGCGCATAGCTGTCCAGTTCAAACAGCGGTATCACCGCGGCCAGCAAATCGCTGATGAGCAGGCCATCTGCGCGGATCGTCTTTGGCCCCAGGCTATGCGCGGGAAAGTGAGCATCTGCAAAAATAATCTCGTCACCATGACCCATCTCTGCCAGCGTTTTCAGCAGCTCGGGTGAAATCAGAGGGGATATCGTTTTAAGCACAAGGTTGCTCCTCAGGATAGAAATAACGGTAACGATAGTGGACCCGATCGCGAGCAGCCTCAGCGCTGGCCGTTTCTCCGACGCCCCACCATCCGTACAAAGACGCCCCCAGCACGGTCGTATCAGCCTCTTCAAGAACCTTCACCGGGATCCCAAGCGCATTGGACTTGAGCTGATTCCACAGCATATTGCGGCTACCTCCCCCCACCAGCAGGAGTTCACGCGCCTTAAATTGCGCGATCGCCTCCAGCGCCAGGCATTTTTCTTGCAGATGCACCGTGAGTCCTTCCAGGGCTGCGCGGTAAAAATGGGCTGGCGTGGTGGTGAGCGTTACGCCCTGCCAGCCGGCGAGTGGAGAATCGAGCAGTTGGGTATTCATCGTGACGCCATCCGCGCCGTTCGGAATTGCCGCCGCCTGAGCCAGAATAGTGTCCCAGTCGGTATCAGGCGACCAGAACAGCGCGCGGATCCACTCCAGTACGCCAGACGCCAGATATTGCATTCCCGGATTATAGAGCCCCGTCCGGCTATCCAGTTCGCAGGTTGCGCCCGGGTATTGCCCCAGCAAAGCGGTATCAACCTGCGTGGTGCGCGCCATTAAAATCTCCCAGGTACCCGAAGAGAGAACTGGCTCATTAATTCCCGCCCCGGCGCCAAAAAGGGCAAACTGCGTGTCGTGCCCGGCGGAGATCACCGGCACACCGCAAGGCAATCCGAGCCTGGATGCAGCGTCGGGCCGCAATTCACCAATCCTTTCTCCGGGGGAAACCAGCGTCGGGAAAAGGGAATGAGGCACGCCGATCTTGCTTAAGATCGTTTCACTGAAGCGCTGCTGATGCAGATCGAACATCTGACTGGTACCGGCCATCGTGAGATCGGTCGTCATCTTTCCGGTCAGGCGATGGTTGATTAGCGAGGAGATAAAAAGCCAGGCGTGAGCACGCTGTAACAGATCGGGATGGTTGTCCTGAAGCCAGCCTAGCTTATACAACGTGTTAAAACTAAACTGCCCAACGCCGGTGATCTGCTGTAGTTCTGCCGGGGAGCATGAACGGGCAACCGCTTCCATCACCGGCACGGTTCGCGGGCACTTCCAGCTAATGATCGGGTAAAGCAGTTCTCCCCGCTCATCTACCAGTGCGCCATCCACGCCAAAGGTCGTCACACTCATTCCGCACAGGTGATGCTCGCTCAGCGCTGCGCTGATTTTCTGACAACAGACGGCAAACCGTTGCATGATGGCGTCGAGCGACCACTGGTGCCAGGCCGGATTTTCAGCGGCGCTTTCGCTTTCGTTCGCCACCGCGGCGCGCGCCACAATATTCCCTTCGGGATCCAGCGCAATGGCGCGCACGTTCGTCGCGCCACAATCGAGAACCAGAAAACATTTTTTCATCGCGGTCCCCACAGGCTGCCAGCCCGCCGGAGCAGGCTGGCAGGCCGGATTAATGTTTGTATAACGGTCCGTAATTTTCACAGGCGCGGTAATCCTGCCCTTCCGGATCCATACCGTGAGCGCCCCAGGCCGTCGGCCGATAAATCAGCGCCTCCGGTACGTTATGCATGCATACAGGGATGCGCAGCATGGACGCCAGGGTGATGAAATCAGCACCGACGTGCCCGACGGTTAATACCCCGTGGTTAGCGCCCCAGTTCGCCATCACTGAATAGACGTCGCTGAACGGGCCTTTACCGGTCAGGCGTGGGGCAAACCAGGTGGTGGGCCAGGTTGAATCGGTGCGCTTATTCAGAATGTCATGTACGTGTTCCGGCAGCTCAACACTCCAGCCTTCCGCTATCTGTAATACCGGACCCACACCCTTGATGAGGTTTACGCGGGTCATGGTAAATGGCACGCCACCCCGGGTGAGGAAGTTTGATGAGAAACCGCCCCCGCGGAAGTATTCATGCACCGCCGGACACCAGTGGGTTGCGGCCAGGCACGCGTTGGCTTCCTGCTCAGTAATGTCCCAGTGTGGTTTCAGGGTCGGTTTCCCCTCGGCGTCTTTCTGCTCCGCTGTACCGTCCAGCGCCGCCGAGCCGGAGTTGATCAGATGAATAATGCCGTGCTCAGCCCGTCCAGTGAGCTTCTGGCCGGAAACACGCTCAACCGACTCCGGCGACCAGTAGGTGCGTACATCAGCAAAAATCTGCGCGGTGCCGGTCATCAGATGCCCAAACAGCATCGCTACCCCGTTAAGGCTGTCATTTTCCGTCGCCACTACCAACGGCTGGCGAATACCGTTCCAGTCGAAAGAGCTGTTCAGCAGCGCCTCTGCGGTATCGCCATTTGGATACTGATCCGTCCAGTGGCGCTGCCCCTGGAAACCGGACGCAATGGCGTTATAGCCCAGCGATTCCTCCACGCGGCCCATCGCAGCGAGTTTAGGGTTGCCCTGCATCATGTCGCGGATGCATATCGCCATTAGCAGGCTCTCCCGCAGGATCGCAGCATTTTCCTGTTCATTGCGACGATACTGCTCTGCGTTTTTATCCTCGCCGAAACGGAAATGTGCCTTCGCCCAGCTCAGGGCCAGCTCAAGTTCTTGCTCGTCGTAAATCTTATGATCGATGCGGCGACGCAGTTCGGTCATATCCACCGCCTGCACCTTCATCCCCAGCCAGGATTCAAAGAAGTTGTGATCGACAATCGAGCCCGCGATCCCCATTGAGACACCGCCCACCGACAGATAACTTTTCCCCTTCATGCTGGCGACCGCCAGGCCCGCCCGGGCGAAGCGCAACAATTTTTCCTCAACGTCTGCCGGGATGGTCTCGTCGCCCGCATCCTGTACATCGTGGCCGTAAATGGAAAACGCCGGGATCCCTTTCTGGTTATGCGCTGCCAGCGCCGCTGCGAGGTATACCGCCCCCGGACGCTCGGTGCCATTAAAGCCCCAGATCGCTTTCGGGCGCAGCGGATCCATATCAATGGTTTCACTCCCGTAACACCAGCAGGGGGTGATGGTGATCGTCAGACCAACGTGGCACGTGCTGAACTTCTCTTCGCAAGCGGCGGATTCCGCCATTCCGGCAATGCAGCTGTCGGCAATTACGCACTCTACGGGCGTACCGCAGGGGTGGCGTAATTTTTCACTGAGTAGCGCCGCCGTGGCTTTCGCCATGTTCATGGTCTGCTCTTCCAGAGACTCGCGTACGCCCATTCGGCGGCCATCAATAACAGGTCGAATGCCAATCCGGGGTAACGCTTTTATCGTTTTCATAGCCCTTCCTCACGTTGGTTAACCTATCCGTCTCAGGGGCATAGCCGTGAAAAAGCGCCCGGGCAGCACCGTGAACGGAAAGCGGTGAAATTTGCTAACTCGAATTAGCTTAGGGTTTTCACTAAAAATGAGACAAGATAAATGTGCAGGATCTGTGAGCAGTTTCACGATGAGAAGTCAAAATTCGATCAGTGTCAGGTATTACGATTCAGCAAAATCTAAACATATCGTTTGAATTCAATTAAATAACAAAATACCTTTGCACGACGTCACAATTTGAATACAAATGATTTGGCTAAATTATGACCCTAAAATAGCTTTTAAGGACGAAAGCTAAGTCGAGTTAGCTTAATAACTAAATCACTGTGGCTTGTGATTCATTGCCTTTCCAACACAGGAATTTTGCAATGTCAGAGACTCTTATTCAGATGACGCGCATCACCAAACGCTTTCCCGGCGTGCTGGCGCTGAATCAGGTTGATTTCGATTTACGCCGCGGCGAAGTTCATGCCCTGTTAGGTGAAAACGGTGCCGGCAAATCGACGCTGATGAAAATATTATCCGGTGTTTACCAACCCGATTCCGGTGAAATTCGCTTTGAAGGGCAATCCGTATCATTCAGCGATCCGCTAAGTGCTCAGCACGCAGGTATTACGATTATCCATCAGGAATTTAATCTCTTTCCCGATTTAACCGTGGAAGAGAATATCTTTATTGGCCGTGAATTCTGCAAAAATAGTCGCTGGCAGTTAGATAAACGCGCCCAGCGACAGGCGGTTGAGAAAATACTGCACACGCTGAATTTAAAAATCGCCCCGGACGCCCGCGTCAGTGAATTAACCGTAGCCCAGCAGCAGATGGTGGAAATTGCCAAAGCGATTTCGGTCAATGCCAAAGTGCTAATCATGGATGAACCCACCGCCGCGCTGACCGAAAGTGAAATCGAGAGTTTATTTGACGTCACGCGGATGCTCAAGGCTCAGGGCACGGGGATAGTCTACATCTCGCACCGTCTGGAAGAATTGGCGCTGATCGCCGATCGCGCGACCGTCATGCGCGACGGACAATACATCGCCACCGTAGATTATGAAACGGTTCAGATCGGCGAGCTTATCGCCATGATGGTTGGCCGCAATCTCGATAACATCTACCCAAAACGCCCGCCGCATCAGCGCAGAGAAAAAGTGCTGGAGGTGAATGGCCTGACGCGAAATGGTGTACTGCACGACATCAACTTTACCCTCTGGCGCGGTGAGATCCTCGGCCTCGCTGGCTTAATGGGCGCAGGCCGAACGGAACTGGGCCGGGCCCTGTTTGGCGCCGATGCGATCGACGCCGGTACCCTGACGCTGAACGGCACCCCCACACGGATTAAAGACGTGGCTGACGCCATTGAGAAAGGCATCAGCTATTTAACAGAAGACCGCAAAAAAGAGGGACTCGCCCTCGGCCTTTCCGTTGAGATGAACATTATGCTCGGCAATTACCCGGACTACGCCGGCGCCGCGGGTAATGTCGATGAAAAACGCTGCCGGGAGTCCAGCCAGAAACTGGTGGATGCGCTGCGAATAAAAACGCCGCATCTGGAACAGGCGGCACTGAATTTAAGCGGCGGTAATCAACAGAAGATCATTATTGCCCGCTGGGTCTGTAAAGATACCGATATTTTAATTTTTGATGAGCCAACCCGGGGAATTGATGTTGGCGCCAAGCTGGAAATTTATGAACTAATGAACCGCCTTGTCGCTAAAGGTAAATCGATCATCATGATTTCATCCGAACTGCCGGAAGTATTAGGAATGTGCGACCGCATACTTGTGATGCGCAGCGGCCACATTGCCGGCGAAATAGAGGCTGAGCACGCCACCCAGGAAAAAATCATGCAATACGCCACGCTGGAGGATTAATCATGTCCGTTACCGTTCCATCGCCGCAAAGCGGAAGTCATACGATGAAAATAAATAAAGCGCTCCTGATGCGTCTGGCGCCTCTTTTTAGCCTGGTATTGCTGGTTCTGTTTTTCAGCTTCAGCTCACCGTTCTTCTTTAATACTGAAAATATCATGACTATCGCCCTGCAAACGGCGGTGATTGGCATCATGGCCATTGGCGTAACCTTTGTGATTATTACCGCCGGGATCGACCTGTCGCTCGGATCGGTGGTGGCGTTCTCAGGGGTTGCGGTGGGCATCGCCGCCGGGTTTGGTATGCCGCTGCCGGTCTGTATTCTGGCAGGCGTGCTCGCCGGCGGGCTTTGCGGCTATGTGAACGCGTTTCTGGTCACCAAAATGACCATACCCCCGTTTATTGCCACCCTCGGCTTAATGATGTCGGTACGCGGCATCAATATGGTGATGACCGATGGCCGCGCGATTTATTTTTCTGACTACCCGCAGTTCAAGCTGCTAGCGCAGGGTCGCCTGTTCGACGTCCTGCCTTACCCGGTGTTCTACCTGGTCATCGTGGCACTGATCGCCATGTGGATCCTGAAGAAAACGGTGATGGGCCGCTATATCTACGCTGTCGGCAGCAATGAAACGGCGGCACATCTTTCCGGGATCAAAGTCCAGCGAGTGAAAATTTTCGTTTACGCCTTATGCGGCCTGTTAACCGGCGTGGCCGGGGTGATCCTCGCCTCTCGTCTCAATTCAGGCCAGCCAACCGTAGGCGTGGGTTATGAGCTGGAAGCCATTGCGGCGGTAGTGATCGGCGGTACCAGTCTGATGGGCGGCGTGGGCACGATTGGCGGCACCATCATAGGCGCGTTCATTATGAGCGTGCTGAAAAACGGCCTCAATCTCATGGGCGTGTCCCAGTTCTGGCAGATGGTGGCGATGGGCGTGGTCGTCGTTGCCGCCGTCTACCTGGACACGTTACGTAAAAGAATGCGTTAGGTTCTCGATACAACAAGCCCTGCCAACCCTACAACGGAGCAAAATAATGAAAACCAGCCATATCCTGAGCGCCCTGTCGCTCGTTGCCATCCTGTCCAGCAGCGCGCTGGCAAAAGATTTGAACCTGCCGGTAGTCAGTAAAGGTTACCAGCACGAATTCTGGCAGACGGTCAAAATGGGGACGGAAGCTGCCGCAAAAGAGTTGGGTGACAAAACCAGCTACGTTGGCCCTGCCGATGAAACGCAAATCGCCGAGCAGATCCAGTTAGTCGAAAACACCATGGCACAAAAGCCAAACGGCCTGTTGCTGGCCGCGCTTGATGCAAACGCCCTTGCCCCGCTGGTCGAAACCGCCAACAGCCGGGGGATCAAAGTGGTGACCTTCGACTCGGGCGTGAACTCCGATATCCCGGCCAGCTTTGTCGCCACCAATAACCGTAAGGCGGGCGCACAGGCTGCGGATGCGCTGGCGGAGCAGGTAGGCCAGAAGGGGAAAGTGGGTATTATCGCCCACGTAGCCGGAACGACGTCCGCCATTGAGCGCTCTGAAGGATTCAGCGAGCGAATGAAAGAGAAGTACCCGAATATTCAGGTACTGCCGGTGCAATATAGCGATGGCGACCCGCAAAAAGCGATGGATAAAACCATTGATATGGTTCAGGCCAACCCAGATATCGCCGGTATTTATGCCACCAACGAAGGCTCAACCCTGGGCGTTGCGAACGCTATCGACAGCCAGAATCTGAAGGGCAAAGTGAAAGTCATCGGTTTTGACAGCACCGAAGCCATCATTAACTTCCTCAAAAACGGCGTGATTCAGGGCTTCGTGGTGCAGGACGCGTACCAGATTGGTTATCAGGGCATAAAGGCGCTGAACGCGGTGATTTCCGGACAGACGGTGGCTAAAGAAATTGATATTCCAGTGAAATATGTCAATGCGCAGAATATCAACACCCCTGAAATTGATAAACTGTTACATCCGTTTGGTAAAAAATAAGGAAGTTCATGATGAGTGACGGCTATTTCCTCGGGGTCGATGTGGGTTCAGCCAGCGTTCGTGCTGGGCTTTACTCTGCGCAAGGCGAGCGTTTGAGCTTCGCGACCCGTCCGATTTCGCAGTTTCACGCCAGCAACGCGCGCGTGGAACAGTCCTCCGCGGAGATCTGGCAGCAGGTTTGCGCGGTGGTGCGGGAAGCCGTCGACTCCTCTGGGATCTCACCCGACGCCATTCGTTCGATTGGCTTCGACGCCACCTGCTCGCTGGTCGCGCTGGATGCTGAGGGTAACGGCCTGAGCGTGTCCCCCGACAGTCCGGCTTCGCAGGACATCATTATGTGGATGGATCATCGTGCTCACGAAGAAACTGTTCGCATCAATGCCACACGCGATCCGGCCCTGTGCTACGTGGGCGGCGAGGTGAGTATTGAAATGGAACTGCCAAAACTGCTGTGGTTGCAGCGACATCATCCTGAAACATGGAATCAGGCCTGGCGCTTTTTCGACCTTGCCGATTTTCTGGTCTGGAAAGCAACGGGCCAGGACGCCGCCAGCCTGTGCACCCTCACCTGCAAATGGAACTACCTTGCGCATGAGGCGCAGTTCAGCGAATCGCTGCTCAGGGAGGTGGGGCTGGAGACCTTACTGACAAAAATTCCCGATACTATTCTGGACGTCGCTGAATGCGTCGGGAAACTCAGCCCACAGGCAGCGCAAGCTCTGGGGTTGCCCGAAGAGGTGGTTGTGGCAAGCGGCATGATCGATGCCCACGCGGGTGGCGTGGCGCTGACGGGCTCACACCCGGAGGGCACGCTGGCGCTCATCAGCGGAACCTCGAACTGCCATATGCTTGCCAGTCAGACGGAGATCCATACGCCCGGCGTCTGGGGGCCTTACTGGAGCGCCATGCTGCCGGGCTACTGGCTGACGGAAGGCGGGCAAAGTGCTGCCGGGGCGCTGGTCGACTGGACGTTGCGCGAGCACGGAGCCAGCGCAGACCTGTTTGCAAAAGCAGAAGCGGCGCAACGCCATCCGGTGGCGCTGCTCAACGACTGGGTAGCCGCGCTTGAACAGGAAGAAAAATATCCCACCCGCAACCTGCACATTCTGGCCGATCACCACGGCAACCGCTCGCCGCGTTCGCGTCCGGATGCGCGGGGCAGCGTGGTCGGTCTGACATTAGAAACCGGTGAACGTGCGCTGGCGAGGCTCTATCTGGCCACGCTACAGGCCATAGCCTATGGCACACGACATATTATGGATACCCTGAAACATCACGGGCACACCTTGTCGCGCATTGTCATTTGTGGAGGAGCCACCCATAACCGGCTCTGGCTGCGGGAGTATGCCGATGCCACGGGCTGCGATATTCATCTCTTAGCCGAAGAAGATGCCGTCACTCTCGGCGCGGCCATTTGCGGCGCTGTGGCGAGCGGTGCATGGGCAACGCTCACCGATGCCACCCGGGAAATGGTCAAAGCCGGCGACATCATCACCCGTCGGCCGGAAACCGCGGCTTTCCACAGGCAAAAATATGAGGCGTACCTGATGCTGTGGACCCAGCAGCAGGCGCTTAATCTCCTGATGCAACAGGAAATGTAATGGCAGGATGCGTATGCTTTATCAGCAGTTTTTTACGTACGTTAAGGATTGAGGCGTAGCGATGGCCAAAACAGTTGAACAGATAGCGAAGGATCTGAATTTATCCGTCACCACCGTGCGGCTGGTACTGAGCGGGAAAGCCGAACAGTATCGGATCAGCGTGAAAACACAGTCCCGAATTAATGAACACGTCGAGCGCTTCGGCTATACCCTCAACCATTCGGCGCGCAGTCTTAAGCTAAACAAAACCGAGACGCTGGGACTCATCGTGCCCAACATCTCGAACGTGTTCTTTGCAACGCTCGCCGAGAAACTCGAACTGCGCTGCCGCCGTTCGGGCTACCAGCTGATGATCAGCTGTACTTACAACGATGTGGATTACGAAAATAAGCTGGTCAAAGCCCTGATGGCGCGCAACGTGGACGGCTTGTTTATCGTTCCCTCGACGCTGGAAAACCAGCAGCATCATTTGCGGCAGATCCAAAAACCACTGGTGCTCCTCGACCGGGATTTTGGCTTTACTGACAACGCGCTGGTTGAGAGTCATAACGAGGCCGGGGGGGATGAACTGGCCCGCAACATGCTGGCAGAGAGAAAAACGCCGCTCTGGTTCCTTGTGGGCGATACCGCACTGCCCAGTATTACGGACCGTCTGAACGGCTACTTACAGGCCCTGAAAACAGCCGGTATTCACCATCGCGAGTGGGTCATCGAAGGGCCGGACAATACGCCGGAGGGCGGATATGCCCTGATGGATTCGCTTATCGACAGCCAGGGTGTTCCGCAGGCGTTTATCGCCTCATCGTTACCCGTTCTGGAAGGGGCAATTGAAGCCCTGCGGACCCGTACCGGCACCGTGCCCCAACACATAAATATCGGCACCTTCGATGAGCACCCCATGCTGGGGTTCCTGCCTAACAGCGTCTGGTCCATGCAGCAGGATGAAGATACCTGGGCGGAAAAAGCGTTTGAACTGATGCAGCGAGCCATCGACGGCGAAGCGGTTAACGAGACGGCGAAAGTCGATATGAAGCTGGTCAAACGTTCCCGCCAGTAAAAATAAAACTGTACCCGGAGAATAAAAAATGGAACGAGCCCGATTAGCCAGAGACATTATCGACACCTGCCTTGAGATGACCCGCATGGGGTTAAATCAGGGCACCGCCGGCAATATCAGCGTTCGCTATCGCGACGGCATGCTGATTACGCCGACCGGAATTCCCTACGAGCATCTGACCGAAGAGAGTATCGTCTATGTAGATGCACAGGGGCGACACGAAGAAGATAAACTGCCCTCCAGCGAATGGCGTTTTCATCAGGTTGTGTATCAGACCCGCCCGGATGCTAACGCCGTCGTCCATAACCATGCGGTTAACTGTACCGCCGTCTCGATACTCAACCGCCCCATTCCTGCTATTCACTATATGATTGCCGCCGCCGGGGGAAACTCCATTCCCTGCGCCCCTTACGCGACCTTCGGGACGCGCGCGCTGTCAGAGCATGTCGCGGTCGCATTACGCGATCGCAAAGCGACGCTCTTACAGCACCACGGCCTGATAACCTGCGAAGAAAATCTTGAAAAGGCACTGTGGCTGGCGCAGGAGGTAGAGGTGCTGGCAAAACTCTACCTGGCCACGCTGGCGATAGTAGATCCCGTTCCTGTACTCAGTGACGATGAAATTGCCATTGTTCTTGAGAAATTCAAAAGCTACGGATTGCGCGTCGAGGCGTAATTTTTTATCCGGGGGTGCTTTTATCACACCCTCGTAATATCTCTTAAACAAACACCTATTTACCGCACTTATCACCCCGCCTAAACTATGGCCTGCTTTTTGGTAGAGGTGGTAATGAACGATTATAAAATGACGCCAGGCGAACTGCGTGCGACCTGGGGTTTAGGGACTGTTTTCTCGCTGCGGATGCTTGGCATGTTTATGGTCCTGCCCGTTCTGACCACATATGGCATGGCGTTACAGGGTGCCAGCGAAGCGCTGATTGGTCTGGCGATTGGTATCTACGGCCTGGCGCAGGCGATATTCCAGATCCCCTTTGGCCTGCTCTCCGACCGCGTAGGTCGCAAACCGCTGATTGTCGGCGGGCTGCTGGTGTTTGTACTTGGCAGCATCATCGCCGCCCTCTCCCACTCCATCTGGGGAATTATTCTTGGGCGCGCCCTGCAAGGTTCCGGGGCGATTGCCGCCGCCGTGATGGCGCTGCTGTCAGACTTAACCCGCGAGCAAAACCGCACCAAAGCCATGGCGTTTATCGGCGTCAGCTTCGGCGTCACGTTTGCCATTGCCATGGTGCTGGGGCCTGTCATCACTCATGCGCTCGGCCTGCACGCCCTGTTCTGGATGATTGCGGTGCTGGCGACCATTGGGATCGCACTCACGCTGTGGGTTGTGCCTGACAGTAAAAACCACGTCCTCAACCGTGAATCCGGGATGGTGAAAGGCTGCTTCAGCAAAGTCATCGCCGAGCCGCGCCTGCTTAAGCTGAACTTCGGCATTATGTGCCTGCACATTCTGCTGATGTCCACCTTCGTCGCCCTGCCCGGTCAACTTGCCGCAGCCGGTTTCCCGGCGGCAGAGCACTGGAAAATTTATCTGGTCACAATGCTGATCTCGTTTGTCTCCGTTGTGCCCTTCATTATTTACGCCGAAGTGAAGCGCAAAATGAAACGCGTCTTCATGGGCTGCGTGGCGTTATTGCTGATTGCCGAGATTGTGCTGTGGGGCGCTGGCCCGCATTTCTGGGAACTGATCGCCGGCGTACAGCTGTTCTTCCTGGCGTTTAATCTGATGGAAGCCCTGCTGCCGTCGCTTATCAGCAAAGAGTCTCCGGCAGGATACAAAGGCACCGCGATGGGCATTTACTCCACCAGCCAGTTTCTCGGCGTGGCGATCGGCGGGTCGCTCGGCGGCTGGGTGGACGGTCTGTTTGACTCCCAGACCGTTTTCCTCGCCGGTGCGCTGCTGGCGATGCTCTGGCTGTTTGTTGCCAGCTCCATGAAAGAGCCGCGCTATGTAAGTAGCCTGCGGGTAGAAATTCCCGATGACGTGGCAATCGGTGACGCGTTAAAACAGCGTCTGGAAGCGACAGAGGGCGTGAGCGAAGTGCTGATTGTCCCGGAAGAGCGCAGTGCGTATGTCAAAATTGACAGCAAAGTGACTAACCGCTTTGAGGTGGAGCAGGCGCTGAAGGCCTGAAAAAATGCCCGGTTTAGCCGGGCATGATTGTCTTAATCGCGGAAGTTTTTAAACTGGAATGGCTGACCGAGATCGCCGCCACGCACCAGCGCCATCACGGATTGCAGGTCATCACGGGATTTTCCGGTCACGCGGATCTCTTCACCCTGGATCTGCGCCTGCACTTTGAGCTTACTGTCTTTGATAAGCTTAACGATTTTTTTCTGTACCGCGCTCTCAATCCCCTGCTTCAGCTTCGCTTCCACAAACCAGGTTTTGCCGCTGTGAACAAAATCTTCCGGTACATCGAGTGAGGTCCCTTCAATGCCGCGCTTGAGCAGCTTGGCGCGCAGGATATCCAGCAACTGGTTGACCTGGAAATCAGACTCGCTCAGGACTTTGATCGTCTTGTTCGCGTCGTTCAGTTCAATGGTCGCCTCAACGCCACGAAAATCGAAACGTGACTCAACCTCACGGACAGCATTTTCTACGCCGTTACGCGCTTCCTGCAAATCAACTTCAGAAACAATATCGAAAGATGGCATCTTTTCTTCTCCCTTCATTTTTGTTGCGTTGCATAATACCCGCAACGAGGCATAACGAGAAGCTTAGCTGATGGCGCTATACTTAGCGTCATAGCACCTGGCGTCGTTGCAGGTGAGGAGGAACGATGAAAGTAACAGTGCTTGGATGCGGAGCCCTTGGCCAACTCTGGCTTACAGCGCTATGCAAACAGGGACACGACGTTCAGGGCTGGCTGCGAATTCCCCAGCCCTATTGCAGTGTGAACGTAATTGGTACAGACGGTTCAATTTTTAACGAGTCTTTGACGGCAAACGATCCGGAATTTCTCGCCACCAGTGATTTGCTGCTGGTCACGCTGAAGGCCTGGCAGGTCTCCGATGCGGTGAAAAGCCTGGCCGCCCAGTTACCTGAACGCACGCCAATCCTGCTGATTCACAACGGTATGGGTACCATTGAAGAGCTTAAATCTGTCCGGCAACCGCTGCTGATGGGGACAACCACCCACGCGGCACGTCGCGACGGTAACGTCATTATCCATGTTGCCAGTGGTATCACCCATATCGGTCCTGCGCGTGAACAGACCGGCGATTACAGCTATCTTGCGGATACCCTGCAAAGCACGCTGCCTGACGTCGCCTGGCACAATAACATTCGCGCGGAACTGTGGCGCAAACTGGCAGTCAACTGCGCGATCAATCCGCTGACCGCCCTGCTGGATTGCCCTAACGGTGAGCTGCGCAAGCATCCCGATCGGGTAGCGCTGATTTGCCGGGAAGTTGCCGCCGTCATTGAACGCGAAGGCTACCACACCTCAGAGTCCGATTTACGTTATTATGTCGACCAGGTCATTGAGAGTACGGCAGAAAATATCTCCTCAATGTTGCAGGATATCCGGGCTATGCGGCATACCGAAATTGATTACATTACCGGTTATCTGTTAAAACGCGCCCGGGCACACGGTATTACCGTTGCGGAAAACAGCCGTCTGTTTGAGTTAGTAAAACGAAAGGAGAGTGAGTATGAGCGCATCGGCACTGGTATGCCTCGCCCCTGGTAGCGAAGAGACAGAAGCGGTCACCACCATTGATTTGATGGTGCGTGGTGGTATTAAGGTTACTACCGCCAGCGTCGCCAGCGACGGAAGTCTGGCGATTACCTGCTCGCGTGGGGTGAAGATCCTGGCGGATGCACCGCTTGTACAGGTGGCGGACGGTGATTACGACATGATCGTTTTGCCGGGTGGGCTGAAGGGTGCAGAGTGTTTCCGCGACAGCCCGCTGCTGGTTGAAACCGTTCGTCAGTTTCATCTTTCCGGGCGTATCGTCGCGGCAATCTGTGCGGCCGCGGGTACGGTGCTGGTTCCGCACGACATTTTCCCCATCGGCAATATGACAGGCTTTCCTGGCCTGAAGGACACAATTCCGGAAGACCAGTGGGTGGATAAACGCGTGGTCTGGGATCCGCGCGTTAACCTGCTCACCAGCCAGGGGCCGGGCACCGCCATTGATTTTGGCCTGAAGATTATTGACCTGCTGGTTGGGCGCGAAAAAGCGTACGAAGTGGCGTCATCGCTGGTGATGGCGGCGGGGATTTATAATTTCTACGAAGCCTGATGTCCTCCCGGGCTGGCAACGCGCTGGCCCGTCTGCCCTACAGAAATAGTGCAGCCAGCGTCACAGTTCTGCGATTCATTTTCCTGCCCTGAAGCGTCTCCCCACCGTTTTACCCTTTCAAAAACCCTTTATTTTCAGACAAATAATCAAATCTGCACCGCATTGCATACCTGTTTGACAGGCTAAAAGAACCGTGAAAAACTGCATTCAACTGGTATATACCAGTTTAAAAATCCGCCAGCAAAGCCTGATAACATCAACAGCGGCGGGAGAGCAGAAATCTCTTCTGGAGTAAGCAATGTGATTACATTTCTTGAGCACAGAGTCATTCCTGTACTGATTCGCGTAGGCGAAAATAAAATACTGGTCGCCGTGCGCAACGGTATTGCGCTGACCTTACCCTTCACCATCACCGGTAGCCTGTTTCTCATTCTCGCCAATCTACCGATACCCGGCTGGAGTGAATGGCTTGGCCCGTTTGCCGAAAAGCTCAGCGCCCCGGTGGGCGTTACCTTTGGTGCAATAGGGCTGATTTCTGCGGTGGGTATCAGCTACAACCTCGCGAAGGAGTACAACCTCAACGCTATCACCTGCTGCATAGTCACGCTGGTGGTTTTCTTACTGGCGCAACTCAACGACAGCTATCAGCTCAACGTTGACAATCTTGGTGCGGCGGGGCTGTTTTCTGCCATCATCCTGGCGATTTTGACGGTGCACATCGTGCGATTTTTTATCCGGCACAACGTCGTGATCACCCTGCCGGAGGGCGTGCCTCCTGCCGTGGCGCAATCTTTTGCGAGCCTGATCCCCGCCGCGGTAGCAATCACTCTGATCTGGCTGATTAGGGTCATCCTGAATTTTGATATCAACCACTTCTTCACCCTGCTGCTCAGCCCGCTCGTCTCCGGCCTCGGTTCGCTGCCGGGCATGCTGGTGCTTATTTTTCTGATTTCGCTGCTGTGGTGCTGCGGCATACATGGCGACAACGTGCTTTCCGGCATCACCAGTCCCATTTTCCTGAAATACATCGCTGAAAATACTCAGGCCTATCTGCATCATCAGCCCATTCCCCATATTACCGCCGACGGGTTTTATATCGTCTTTATGTGCCTGGGCGGAACGGGCGCGACCATGGGGCTGGTCATTGCCATGCTGCGTTCCCGCAGTCGGCTGTACAAATCAGTGGGTAAGCTCTCCCTGCCCTCCGCGATATTTTGTATTAACGAACCTGTCATTTTCGGTTGCCCGATAGTCTTCAACCCACTGCTGATGATCCCGTTTACCCTGACGCCGATGATCCTGTGCATCTCAACCTGGTCGCTGATGTACTTCGACATCATTGGTCGCCCCGTCTTACAGATCCCCTGGACCATGCCGCCGATTTTCGCCGCATGGTTCGTGACCGGCGGCAATATCCCTGCCGTGATCTGGTCCATCTGCACGCTGGTTATTTCCGCCCTGGTCTGGCTGCCGTTTTTCAAACTGGCCGAGCGCAAACAACTTGAAACCGAAGCGGCCGAAGAAAATGCCCGCCGCAACGCGGACACGCTTTCCGACCCCATCTTGTAAAAAGGAACCACGATGAAAAAGCTCAAGGTTGTCACTATTGGCGGCGGCTCCAGCTACACGCCAGAATTGATCGACGGTTTTATCAAACGCTACGCAGAGCTGCCGGTCACCGATTATTATTTGCTGGATATTGAAGAGGGAAAAGAGAAGCTGGAGATTGTCGGAAAGCTGGCCCAGCGCATGGTAGCTGAAGCCGGGCTCCCAATGAATATCCACCTGACGCTCGATCGGGAAGAGGCGCTGAAAGATGCCGATTTTGTCACCACGCAGCTGCGTGTCGGCTTTCTTGATGCCCGCATCAACGATGAAA
Organism: Enterobacter sp. BWH64; assembly: GCF_001037645.1. Classification (NCBI taxonomy): domain Bacteria; kingdom Pseudomonadati; phylum Pseudomonadota; class Gammaproteobacteria; order Enterobacterales; family Enterobacteriaceae; genus Enterobacter; species Enterobacter sp. BWH64. The sequence continues at coordinate 1,541,253 of NZ_KQ089922.1, read as the reverse complement.
AAATCCCGCTAAAATACGGCGTTCTGGGGCAAGAGACGACAGGTCCCGGCGGGTTTATGAAAGCTCAACGCACGATCCCGGTCCTGCTGGATATCTGTAAGGACATGGAAAGATGGTGCCCGAACGGCTGGCTGATTAACTTCACCAACCCGGCCGGGATTGTCACCGAGGCAATCACCCGCCACTCGGCCATTCGGACCATAGGCATTTGCAGTGGCGCAAACAGCATGATGATGGACATCGCCAAAGCCTACGGCGTGCAGAAGTCGGACGTTTACGCACGCATTATTGGTCTGAACCATCTTATTTTTGCCGACCAAATTTTCCTCAAGGGAGAGGATTATACCGACGACTTTATTGAAAAACTGGCCGAGGGCAGCGCAAATAACTCCCTGAAAAATATACCGGACATTGGGTTTAGTGCCCGCTTTGCCAGGGCACTCCACATGTACCCTATCTCCTACCTCAAATACTATTTTTTGACCCGCGAGATGACCGACGCCGCGCTGCGCGATGCAAATACTAAGGGAACCCGCGGCGAGCAGACGCGCGAAATTGAGCAACGGCTTTTTACGCTTTATCAGGACCCCCATCTTGCGCACAAGCCGAAAGAGCTGGAGCAGCGCGGAGGCGCCTGGTACTCCGATACTGCATGCTCGATCATCAGCGCTATTTATAACGATAAAAAAGAGATCCACGTCGTAAATGTTCCTAACAGGGTCACAACACCCGATCTGCCGGATCACGTTACGCTGGAAACCAACGCCATGATCGACCGAAACGGCGCGCATCCCCTCGCCTATGGCAGGCTGCCCGTGAAGATTCGCGGCCTGATCCAGAGCGTGAAGGCCTATGAAGAGCTCACCGTTGAGGCCGCTGTCACTGGAAATTACGACACGGCGCTGCTGGCGCTGAGCGTAAATCCCCTTGTGCCTTCTGCCGCCGCGGCAGAACAGATCCTTAATGAATATCTTGAGGTCAACCACCGTTATTTACCCCAGTATGCTAAACGTAAGGACGCACAATGAACGTAGAACAGACAGACGATTATGCGGCGCTGAGTGACGCCGTGGCGAAAGCGGTCATTGAAACCGTTACGCAAAAACCCGATGCGCTGATTTGCATCGCGGGTGGAGATACGCCGCTGGGCGTTTTTGCCGCGCTTGTGCACGCCAGCAAACAGGGTAGGGTCGATTTTTCCCGTGCGGCATTTGTTGGCCTGGATGAGTGGCTGGGGCTCGGTCAGGCCGATAAAGGCAGCTGCCGGGAGATGGTATGGGGCCATTTCTTCAGCCACCTGGCCCTGCGCGACGATCAGATCTGTTTCTTTGATGGCCTGACGCAATCCCCCGAGGAAGAGTGTCAGCGTGTGGATAACTTTATTACGGCCCACGGTGGGCCTGACATCATTGTGTTGGGGATCGGTATGAACGGCCATATCGGCTTCAATGAACCGGGCGCCGCCCTCGATACCGGTTGCCACATCGTGGACCTGGATGCGGTGACGCAGGCCGTTTCGGTTAAATACTTCGGCCAGCAGCGTCATATCCGTCAGGGCATTTCGCTGGGGATGAAGACTATCCTGGCCTCACGGGCCATTATTTTGATGGCAAGCGGCGAGAAAAAAGCCGACATCATCGCAACAACCGTCAATTCCGCACCGGACCCGGCGGTTCCCGCGACGCTGCTAAAGCCGCACCCACGGTTAAGGATCATTGTCGATAAAGCGGCAGCCGCTAAGCTGTAAAAGAGAAACAGGCGCTGATGCGCCTGTTATCGTTTGATATGCATATTCTTGACGCGGAAAATATCTGCCCGGTTGTAGCTGATGGAGAAGTTAAATGCTCTACCGTCATCGAGGCGCGTGACTTCGGTAATTTTCAACATCGGCTGGCCTGGCAGAATATTGAGATGGGCCGCCAGCTCCTCATCAAAAAGATCCGCTTCAATCAGTGAATCGGCGTCGCTGATTTTCTTACCGGTAAAGTCTTCAATATAGCCATACAGCGATCCCTCTTCGAGAATAGCCTGCGGAACAGTGGCAACCACCTTGTGAGGAATATTGCTGTCTTCAATTAACACCGGCTGTCCGTCCAGTAAACGGATACGGCGAATAAACCAGACATCATCACCCTGCGCAATTTCGAGGTGCTGTGCCAGCGCCGCGTCGGCGTGAAGGGTCGTCAACGTCAGCAAGCGGCTGGTTACGTTGACCCGCCCCTGAAATTCACGGGAAAACCCGAGAATACTGTCACTCTTTTCATTATTCAGAATGTAAATATTGCTGGCAGTATTCTTTAAAACAAACATGCCCTTGCCGTGGATACGCTCGATATACCCTTCCTGTACCAGCATCGCCATGGCTTTCTGAACCGTTACGCGCGTAACGTCATAAATACCGGCAAGATCGCGCTCCGACGGAATGCTTTCGCCCTTTTTGTAGACTTCATTGAGAATATCTTTTTTGATTCTCTCTTTGATTTCCCAGTACTTATGTTTTTTTTCCATTGTCGATTACCCGGCCAAAAAGAGCATAGAATCGCAGGCCCGGTAGCGCTCGCGCCACCGGGCGAGAAACTACGGGCGATACACCTTCACGTTCGCGAAGCCCTGCTCACGCAGATACAGCGCCTGCAAACGGCTCATGACCCCACGTTCGCACCACAGCAGATACGTTTTGCTCTGGTCGAGATCGCCAAACTGGGTGCTCAGCTTGTAGAACGGCAGCGAAACCACCTCGACGCCTTCCACCTGCAACGGCTTGTCATCCTGCTCATCAACAGAACGGATATCCAGAATCGTATCGTTAGCACCGAAGCCGCTGACCGTCTCCACCTCAACCACTTCCTGCTCGGTCTGCTGAGCGATCTCACGGATATCGATGTTGGACGCTTCCGCCACCACTTTTTCCAGGATGCTGAAATCGAAGTTCTCTTCTTCCGCTTCGATCTTCGCCTTCACCGCTTTGATGGTTGGACTTTTTGAGATCACACCGCAATATTCCGGCATGGTGCGGGCAAAATCTTCAGTACCGATTTTACGCGCCAGATCGATGATGTGCTCTTTATCGTGAGAGATCAGCGGACGCAGGATCAGCGTATCAGACACGTTATCGATAAGACGCAGGTTAGTCAGCGTCTGGCTGGAGACCTGCCCCAGCGCTTCACCGGTGACCAGCGCCTGCACGCCGTAGCGCTCAGCCACTTTGGACGCCGCACGCACCATCATACGTTTCAGCACCACGCCCATCTGGCCGTCGTCCACTTTTTCGAGGATTTCGCCGACCACCGGCTCAAAGTTGATCGCCACAAAACGCACGCGGTGAGAGCTGCCGAAGCGGTTCCACAGGTAATGCGCCACCTGACGTACGCCGATTTCATGCGCCGCGCCGCCCAGGTTAAAGAAGCAGTAGTGCACGCGGCAGCCACGACGCATCAGCATATAGCTGGAAACGCCGGAGTCGAACCCGCCGGAGATCAGCGACAGCACATCTTCCTGAGTGCCGATAGGGAAACCGCCAATACCTTCGTAACGGCCCTTGACCAGCAGCAGGCGATCGTTTTCGATCTCAAGATTAACGGTGACGTCCGGGTTAGTCAGGCGCACGCGCGCCGTTTCAACGTGCTGGTTCAGACCACCACCGACGTAGCGCTCAACCTCAATAGAGCTAAACTCATGCTTACCCCGGCGCTTCACGCGCACGCAGAACGTTTTCCCTTCGATCTGGTCGCGGTACTGCACCAGCGCCTTTTCGAAGATATCGTGCATATCGGTGAAGGGAACGTCTTCCACTTCCAGAATATGGTGAATACCCGGGATACGGGTCAGCGCGTCGCGAATATCAAGACGTTTGTTTTCGTCTTTCGCGCGGACTTCTACGTGGTCCCAGTGACGCACCACGGCGAGCGTTTCGTCGTAGTGTTTTAATACGTTACGAATGTTCCCGGTGAGAATTTTAATAAAGCGCAAACGCACGGATTGGCTTTTGATGGTGATTTCAGGGAACAATTTAATGATAAACTTCATGGCGGCAATGTTTCTTAGGCAAGCTTATAAAGGCTTGTAGTGGAAAATGATACAGCAGCCCACACCCGTGGCTGCATCCAGGCGCGCAAGTATACCACCATCGCGCCACTCGCGTTATTTGATAATTGCCCCGAGTCCGTTACCATGTCAGGGCGAAAAATTTAAGAGTCAATTCACTATGCCGAAGAAAAACGACGCACCGGCCAGTTTCGAAACTGCGCTGAGTGAACTGGAGCAGATCGTTATCCGTCTTGAGAGCGGCGATCTCCCGCTGGAAGACGCGCTCAACGAATTTGAACGCGGCGTGCAGCTCGCGCGCCAGGGGCAGGTAAAACTCCAGCAGGCCGAGCAGCGTGTGCAGATCCTGCTTTCCGACAGCGAAGACGCTAAAACCACGCCATTCACACCGGACGCCGAGTAAATGGATTTTTCCAACGCGCTTCAGGCGCGCGTCATCCGCGCCAACGATGCGCTGCGCCGATTCATTGAGCCGCAGCCTTTTCAGAACACTCCACTGGTTGAAGCCATGCACTATGGCGCACTCTTGGGGGGTAAACGCCTGCGTCCGTTCCTGGTGTATGCCACGGGCAATATGTTCGGTATCAGCGATAACACGCTGGACGCCCCGGCAGCCGCCGTGGAGTGTATCCACGCCTATTCGCTGATCCATGATGATTTGCCGGCCATGGACGATGACGATTTGCGTCGCGGTCAGCCAACCTGCCATATCAAATTTGGCGAAGCGAATGCCATTCTGGCGGGGGATGCGCTGCAAACCCTGGCCTTCTCCATTCTGAGCGATGCGCCGATGGTTGAGGTGAGCGATCGCGATCGTCTGGCAATGGTGTCCGAACTGGCAATGGCCAGCGGCGTCGCCGGGATGTGCGGCGGCCAGGCGCTGGATTTAGAGGCTGAAGGGCGTCAGGTTACTCTGGAACAGCTGGAGCGCATCCACCGTCACAAAACGGGCGCACTGATTCGTGCAGCCGTTCGCCTGGGCGCGCTGAGCGCGGGTGAACGCGGGCGTAAAGCCCTGCCGGTTCTGGACAGATACGCAGAAAGTATCGGTCTGGCATTCCAGGTTCAGGATGACATTCTGGATGTGGTGGGCGATACTGCAACATTGGGAAAACGTCAGGGTGCGGATCAGCAGCTTGGCAAAAGTACCTACCCCGCCCTGTTGGGCCTTGAGCATGCCCAACGTAAAGCCCGGGATCTGATAGACGATGCCCGCCGGTCGCTGAATGAGCTGGCCGCGCAATCGCTGGATACCTCGGCACTGGAAGCGCTAGCGGACTACATAATCCAGCGTGATAAATAAACTATAAATCTCGATGAGCCTTTGATGAGTTTTGATATTGCCAAATACCCGACACTGGCGTTAGTTGGCTCCACTCAGGAGTTACGTCTGTTGCCGAAAGAGAGTCTGCCGAAGCTGTGTGACGAGCTGCGTCGCTACCTGCTCGACAGCGTTAGCCGCTCCAGCGGCCACTTCGCCTCCGGACTTGGCACGGTTGAGCTGACCGTGGCGTTGCATTACGTCTATAACACGCCGTTCGATCAGCTGATCTGGGATGTAGGCCACCAGGCCTATCCGCACAAAATTCTGACCGGACGTCGCGATAAAATTGGCACCATTCGCCAGAAAGGGGGCCTGCACCCGTTCCCGTGGCGCGGCGAGAGTGAATATGATGTGTTAAGCGTCGGCCACTCTTCCACCTCCATTTCTGCGGGCATTGGTATTGCCGTTGCCGCCGAAAAAGAGAATAAACAACGCCGCACCGTCTGCGTGATTGGCGACGGGGCGATCACCGCCGGGATGGCCTTTGAGGCCATGAACCACGCGGGCGATATCAAACCGGACATGCTGGTGATCCTCAACGATAACGAAATGTCGATCTCCGAGAACGTCGGCGCGCTGAATAACCATCTGGCGCAGCTGCTGTCCGGCAAGCTTTACTCCTCACTGCGTGAAGGCGGTAAAAAAGTCTTCTCCGGCGTACCGCCGATTAAAGAGCTGCTTAAGCGTACCGAAGAACACATCAAAGGCATGGTCGTGCCGGGTACGCTGTTCGAAGAGCTGGGCTTTAACTATATTGGCCCGGTGGACGGCCACGATGTGCTGGGCCTGGTGACGACGCTTAAAAACATGCGCGACCTGAAAGGCCCGCAGTTCCTGCATATCATGACCAAAAAAGGGCGTGGTTACGAACCGGCGGAAAAAGATCCGATCACCTTCCACGCGGTGCCTAAGTTCGACCATACCAGCGGTTGTCTGCCGAAAAGCAGCGGCGGGATGCCAAGCTACTCAAAAATCTTTGGCGACTGGCTGTGCGAAACGGCGGCGAAAGACAACATGCTGATGGCGGTGACGCCTGCCATGCGTGAAGGCTCCGGCATGGTGGAGTTTTCCAAAAAATACCCGGACCAGTATTTCGACGTGGCTATCGCCGAGCAGCACGCGGTAACTTTTGCTGCGGGCCTGGCGATTGGCGGCTACAAGCCGGTGGTAGCGATCTACTCTACCTTCCTGCAACGCGCCTACGATCAGGTTATCCATGACGTTGCCATTCAGAAGCTGCCGGTGCTGTTTGCTATCGATCGCGCGGGCATTGTGGGGGCTGATGGCCAGACGCACCAGGGCGCGTTTGATCTCTCCTTCCTGCGCTGCATCCCTGATATGGTGATCATGACGCCAAGCGACGAAAACGAGTGTCGTCAGATGCTGTATACCGGTTACCACTATCAGGACGGCCCCTGCGCGGTACGTTACCCGCGCGGTAATGCCCTTGGCGTTGAATTACAGCCGCTGGAAAAACTGGATATCGGTAAAGGTCTGGTGAAACGCCGTGGTGAAAAAGTGGCGATCCTGAACTTTGGTACGTTGATGCCGGAAGCGGCAAAAGTCGCTGAAAACCTGAATGCGACGCTGGTCGATATGCGCTTCGTGAAGCCGCTCGATGAATCTCTGATTCTGAGCATGGCGGAAAGCCATGACGTGCTGGTCACGCTGGAAGAGAACGCCATCATGGGTGGCGCGGGTAGCGGCGTGAACGAAGTGCTGATGGCGAACCGTAAAGCCGTTCCGGTGCTTAATCTCGGCCTCCCTGACCACTTCATCCCGCAAGGCACCCAGGATGAGGCGCGCGCCGACATTAGTCTGGACGCCGCCGGTATCGAAGCTAAAATCCGCACCTGGCTGGCCTGATCCCTCCCCTTTTCTGCTCCTGCTATGCTTAAACGTATTGTTTAAACAGCAGGAGCGGAACCATGCAATACACGACATTAGGAAAAACGGACCTTAAGGTGTCCCGGCTTTGCCTGGGATGCATGACGTTTGGCGAGCCTGACCGGGGAAATCATGCCTGGACGCTGCCGGAAGAGAGCAGCCGCCCTATCATCAAGCGCGCCATTGACAGCGGCATCAACTTCTTCGATACCGCCAACAGCTACTCAGACGGCAGCAGCGAAGAGATTGTCGGCCGCGCCCTGCGAGATTTTGCCCGTCGTGATGACATTGTGGTCGCCACTAAGGTGTACTACTCGTCAGGCGATCTGGCGGAAGGCCTTTCTCGCGCGCAGATCCTGCGTTCCATTGATGACAGCCTCAGACGCCTGAACATGGATTACGTCGACCTGCTGCAAATCCACCGCTGGGATTACAACACCCCGATCGAAGAGACGCTTGAAGCGTTAAACGACGTTGTGAAAGCCGGTAAAGCGCGCTACATCGGCGCATCGTCCATGCATGCCTCACAGTTTGCCCAGGCGCTCGATCTCCAGGCGCAGCACGGCTGGGCGCGCTTTGTCACCATGCAGGATCACTACAACCTGATTTACCGGGAAGAAGAGCGCGAGATGCTGCCGCTCTGCTACCAGGAAGGCGTGGCGGTGATCCCGTGGAGCCCGCTGGCACGCGGAAGGTTAACCCGTCCGTGGGGGGAAACTACCGCCCGGCTGGTATCGGATGAAGTGGGTAAAAACCTGTATGACGATACAGAAGCCAGCGATGCGTTAATTGCCGAACGCTTAGCCGGGATCGCCGACGATATCGGTGCAACGAGCGCGCAGGTGGCGCTGGCGTGGCTGCTGAGCAAGCGCGGTGTCGCCGCGCCGATTGTGGGCACGTCGCGGGAAGAACAGCTGGATGAGTTGTTGAGTGCGGTGGACTTATCGTTGACGCCGGAGCAGATTGCCGAGCTGGAGACGCCGTATCAGCAGCATCCGGTGGTAGGGTTTAAGTAAACACTTGCCGGGTGGCGCTACGCTTACCCGGCCTACAAATAAAGTGCGATCGTAGGCCGGGTAAGGCGAAGCCGCCACCCGGCAAAACACTCACCCAAAGTGATCGTACCCTTTCCAGTCAAGCGTAACCGGGGCGCCGTCGCGGACAAACAGCAACCCTTCACTTTCCGGCATCACCTGCCCGATGCAGGTAAATTTCGCGCCGAGATGCGCTAGCGCCACATCCAGCGTCCCGCGATTCAGCTCAGGCACGGTGAAGCACAGCTCATAATCTTCTCCACCGGATAACGCCCAGCGCAGCGCCTGTTCAGGTTCGACATGGCGAAGCAGTTGCTCCGACAGCGGGAACAGATCCAGGTCAACGCGTGCGCCCACGCCGCTGGCCTTCAGGATATGGCCGAGATCGGAGATCAGCCCGTCAGACAAATCGATAGCCGAACTGGCCCGCTCGCGCAGCGCCTGACCGTGCAGAATACGCGGCGTTGGCCGCAGATGGCGCTTCACCAGATACGCCGCATCGTCAGCCTCTTCAACCGTTAAGCGATTCTGAAGGATAGCTAACCCCGCGGCGCTGTCGCCCGGCGTACCGGTCACGTAGAGCCAGTCGCCTGGTTTTGCACCCGAGCGCTTCAGCGCGCGCCCGGCAGGCACATAGCCGTGGATTGCCAGGGTCATGGACAGCGGACCGGCGGTGGTATCACCGCCAATCAGCTGCATATCGTAATAATTCAGCTGTTCAAACAGGGCATCGCTGAAGGCTTCAAGCCAGGCTTCATCCACCTCCGGCAGGGTCAGAGCCAGCGTCAGCCAGGCCGGGTCGGCGCCCATTGCCGCCAGATCGCTGACGTTCACCGCCAGCGCTTTATACGCCAGATCGGCAGGATCGATATCCGGCAGGAAATGACGCCCACACACTAAGGTGTCGGTGCTGATTGCCAGCGTCTGTTTTTCGGGAATATTGAGAAGTGCGCAGTCATCGCCAATGCCGGTTTCAACATCAAGACGAGAGGTTCTGACACGGTCGAAATAACGGGCAATCAGGGAGAATTCGCCGCATGCCATACGTTATGCCTCAGCAAATTAAATAAAAAAACCGGAGCCGCACTGCCAAAAAGGCAATGCAAGACTCCGGTTTGCGGATCACTTTTTGTGGGGACGGATCGCAGGTGCGGCTTTATCCAGCACGCCGTTAACAAACTTGTGGCTGTCTTCAGCGCCGAAGGTTTTCGCCAGTTCGATCGCTTCGTTGATGGCCACTTTGTACGGCACATCATCACGTTTAGACAGCTCAAACAGCGCGATACGCAACACTGCTTTTTCGACCTGGCCCAGCTCTTCGAGCAGACGGGACAGGTATGGCTTCATCAGACCATCGAGATACGCGCTATTAGTCGCCACTCCCGACAGCAGTTCACGGAAGTACAGAACGTCAACGTCTTTCACGTCCTGTTCTGACAGGAACTGGTATTCAACATCAGCGATGTCGTTCTGGGACAACTGCCAGGAGTAAAGTGCCTGGACGGCACATTCACGGGCGCGGCGACGAGCAGCAGGTTTCACGGAATTCCCCTTACAAAAAAATCAGGCCTTGATGGCTTTCAATACATTGATCATTTCAAGCGCGGTCAGTGCAGCTTCTGCACCTTTGTTACCGGCTTTAGTGCCAGCACGTTCGATGGCTTGTTCAATACTTTCGGTGGTCAGCACGCCGAACGCGACAGGGATTTCAGCATCCTGTGCAACGTGTGCCAGACCGTTGCTTGCACCGCCCGCAACGTATTCGAAGTGCGCAGTGCCGCCACGAATAACGGTACCCAGCGCAATCACCGCGTCGTATTTACCGGTTTTCGCCAGCGCGCCCGCTGCCAGTGGCAGTTCGTAAGCACCTGGTACCCAAACGACGGTAATGTTGTCATCTTTAACCTGGCCGATACGTTTCAGGGCGTCAACCGCACCTTCCAGCAGGCTATCGTTGATGAAGTTGTTGAAACGCGCAATGGTGATGGCGACGCGAGCGTCCGGGGTAGCTACAGCAGCTTCAATAATGTTCATACTCTTCCTTTACGGGTTCATTTGGCCCCGCAGGGGGGCGGATTTTATCATAATACTTTGCGCACTGCTTCCCTATTTCAGGAGCAATTACGCTGTCGTTAAATGGAGGCAGACATCCGGGCCTACCGGACGAATCTCGCTGAATGAGAGTTGCGGCGCATCGGCCAGTTTTTCAAGGCCGGGCAGCACAAACAGGCCGCGCGCGTCATTACCTAACAGTTTAGGCGCAACGTAGACGAGAAGCTCATCCACCAGCCCCGCCTGAAGCAGTGCGCCGGCGAGCGTCGGACCGGCTTCAACCCAGATGCTGTTGACCTGCTGTTTGCCGAGCAACATCATCAGCACCACGAGATCGAGATGCCCGTTATGTTCCGGCACCATAATGCTGCGCACGCCTGCCGGCCACTCGCGCGTATCTTCTTTGGTGCGGGCAATCCAGGTTTCACCCGGCTGCTGCACGATGCGGTGCTCCGGCGTCACGCGGTTCTGGCTATCAACAATAATGCGCAGCGGCTGACGCAGGTTCTCCTGCGGATAGAGCGCCTGCGTATCCGCATTCAGCTCTTCCCAGCGCACGGTCATGGCCGGATCGTCAGCCAGTACCGTTTCACTGCTGGTGAGAATAGCATGGCTTTGCGCGCGCAGACGTTGCACATCGCGCCTTGCCTGCGGCGAGGTGATCCACTGGCTCTCGCCGTTCGCCATCGCCGTGCGGCCATCCAGTGACGCGCCAAGCTTAAGCTGGATAAACGGGAAGCCGGTGCGCATACGCTTCAGGAAGCCTTTGTTGATGTTTTCGGCATCCTGCATCATCAGGCCGTGGCTGACGTCGATGCCTTCCTGTTGCAGACGATACAGCCCGCGGCCCGCCACCTGCGGATTAGGATCCTGCATGGCGGCGACAACGCGCGAGACGCCCGCCGCAATCAGCGCTTCACAGCACGGCGGCGTACGTCCGTGATGACTGCATGGCTCCAGCGTCACATAGGCCGTCGCGCCACGCGCTTTCTCACCCGCCATGCGCAGGGCATGCACTTCAGCATGCGGCTCGCCTGCGCAGTAGTGAAAACCTTCCCCCACGATCTCGCCATCTTTAACAATGACGCACCCGACATTGGGGTTAGGGTGAGTGGTAAACCGACCACGCTGCGCCAGCTTCATGGCTCGCGCCATGTACATCTCGTCGTGCATGGGCTTAATCCTGTAAGCGGGCGATCTCTTCGCCAAATTCTTTGATGTCTTCGAAGCTGCGGTAAACGGAGGCAAAGCGGATATAGGCGACTTTATCGAGCTTTTTCAGCTGTTCCATCACCAGATTGCCGATCATTTTGCTCGGCACTTCGCGCTCACCTAACCCCCGCAGATAAGATTTAATATGGTTTAACGCCATTTCGACGTCATCGGAGCTGACGGGCCGTTTCTCCAGCGCCTTGAGCATCCCGCTACGCAGTTTCTCTTCATTGAACGGTTCGCGCACATCGTTACTTTTTACCACGCGCGGCATTACCAGCTCTGCCACCTCGAAGGTGGTAAAACGCTCGTTGCACACCAGACACTGCCGACGACGACGCACGGAAGACCCTTCGCCTACAAGACGTGAGTCGATGACTTTGGTATCCACAGCGGAGCAAAATGGGCAATGCATACGATGTCCCTGTTATCTGGTTAACTGATTTCTATTTTACCCTGAACTGGCCCGACAACAAAGGAAGAGCTTTTTGAGACAAAGGATCTATGCCTGACGGCACTATCCTGTCTACCATTGTAGCAATCTGTGATTTCAAGGAATTAAACGCAATGACAAGACGTTACCTGAAAATAGTGCTGGTGGGGAGCCTGTTCACGCTCAGCGCCTGCGCACAGCAAAGCGAAGTCCGCGAGATGAAACAAAGCGTGAATACGCTTAACGTGGCGATGGACAAACTTAATAAAGAAACCGTGAAGATCACCCAGCAGAACGCGCTGAATGCCAAATCCAGCAATGGCGTTTATTTATTGCCAGGTGCAAACACGCCCGCGCGTCTGAACAGCCAGATTGGCACCCTAAAGATGTCTCTGGTGAATGTTGCAGCGAATGCCGATGGTACTCGCGCAACATTACGCATTCAGGGTGAGTCCAACGATCCGCTTCCCGCGTTCAGCGGCACCGTAGAGTGGGGCCAGATTCAGGGCACCACGGAGAGCTATCAGGAAGTGAACGTGAAGAATCAGCTCTTCACCGCCCCCGCCAGCACGCTGGCGCCGAGCGATGTTGATATCCCGCTCCAGCTGAGCGGACTGACCCCAGAACAGCTGGGCTTTATCCGTATTCACGACATTCAACCCGCCGCGCAATAACCCGCCCTTCTAGCGGAGTGAAATGTCACTCCGCTAACATTTACATTTCGTATGGATTGGCAACATAAATGATTGCCGCTACAATCCCGCCCGTCTAAAGTACGCAAACGTGAACGCAATCGATTACGTATGTGAGAGATATGTGAAACAACACATATTTTTGTGAGCAAGGATTCCTATAATAGGCTCCGCAGAAATACGAAATATTTAGAAACGCAATTCGCGCATTTTTCACTCCCGGAAGGGAATTTCAATCAGTGGCATGATTATGAAAAAAACATTACTCGCAGCCGGTGCAGTTCTGGCACTCTCCACCTCTTTCACTGTTAACGCAGCGGAAAACGACAAACCACAATACCTTTCCGACTGGTGGCATCAGAGCGTTAACGTTGTAGGCAGCTACCATACCCGTTTCGGACCGCAGATCCGTAACGATACCTACCTCGAGTACGAAGCATTCGCTAAAAAAGACTGGTTTGATTTCTATGGCTACATGGACGCACCGGTATTCTTCGGCGGTAACACCGACGCGAAAGGTATCTGGAACCACGGTTCCCCACTGTTCATGGAGATCGAACCCCGCTTCTCCATTGATAAACTGACCGGTACCAGTCTGGCGTTTGGTCCGTTCAAAGAGTGGTATTTCGCAAACAACTACATCTACGACATGGGTCGCAACAAGTCCGGTCGCCAGAGCACCTGGTACATGGGTCTGGGTACAGACATTGAGACTGGCCTGCCGATGAGCCTGTCCATGAACGTCTACGCAAAATACCAGTGGCAGAACTACGGCGCCGCGAACGAGAACGAGTGGGACGGCTACCGTTTCAAAGTGAAATACTTCGTGCCAATTACCCAACTGTGGGGCGGTAACCTGAGCTATATCGGCTTCACCAACTTTGACTGGGGTTCAGACCTGGGCGATAACGATTTCCGCGACCTGAACGGCAGAAAAGCGCGCACTAACGACTCCATCGCGTCCAGCCACATCCTGGCGCTGAACTACGATCACTGGCACTACTCTGTTGTTGCGCGTTACTGGCACAACGGTGGCCAGTGGAACGACGACGCCAGCCTGAACTTTGGCAACGGCGACTTCAGCGTTCGCTCTACCGGTTGGGGTGGTTACCTGGTCGTGGGTTACAACTTCTAATCAGTGCGGATTCCGCCCGGTGGCGCTACGCTTACCGGGCCTACGATCCGAATGTAGGCCGGGTAAGGCGTAGCCGCCCCCCGGCTTTTTACTGCCTCACCTTGCGCAAAAAATCTGCCAATGACCTGTCCGCACTCTCGCTAAACCGCCTCTCCGTCTGCACAATATTGAGGCATCGGTCGAGCCGGAAACAGCGGTAGTCATCGCGTCGCTCGCACCACGCAGCCAACAGCCAGTGCTCCCCCCAGAAGAACAGCCCAAGCGGCTGCACCTCACGCCAGGTTAACTGCCCGGCCTCATCACGATAATGCAGCGCCAGCACGCGCTGGGCGGAAATCGCCTGATGGATCACGTCGAAACCACTACGGGAATGGGGCTGAAGGGCAATATCCGGCGCGTAAATCCGCGTCTGCTCAGCTTTGCGGCGGCTCACTTCTGGCAGGATCGCCAGCACTTTTTCCTGGGCCGACTCCAGCTCGCGCGACAGCGATTCCCCGCCCCAGGTTTTGAGCAGGCGAATCGCCACCATCAGCGCCTCGGACTCTTTGTTGGTCAGCATCAGCGGGGGTAAATCAAAACCCGACATCAGCCGATATCCGCTTCCCGCCTCGCCTTCCACCGGCACGCCGGAGAGCGACAGGTCGCGGATATCGCGGTACACCGTGCGCTCGGACACGCCAAGCCTTTCCGCCAGATGCGCTGCCGTTGTCAGACGCCTGCCCCGAAGGATCTGCACAATCTGGAACAAACGGTCAGCGCGTCGGGTCATAGGTTTACTCTCATACCGGTTGATGGAGGCCGACGCGATTACCTTCGCTGTCGGTAAACAGGGCTATAGTGCCAATGCCTTGCGGCAGTTCCAGCGGGCCAAACACGCACTCACCGCCCGCAGAAGCAATACGATCGAGCGTGGCCGCCAGATTGTCAGTATGCAGGTAAATAATAGCGCCCTGCGAAGACGGTGTAACGCCGTCAAATTTCGCCAGCGCGCCGCCGGTGGCCGGATCCTCGTGCGGGAAAATCGCCAGATCAGCCACGTCCATCTTCTCGCGCCGCAGCGCGACCTGCATCACCGACTCATAAAATTTGATGGCGCGATCCATATCGGCGACCGGAATTTCAAACCAGTTAATAACACTTTTCATACGTCCTCCTGCCTGTTGTTAGGGTTCAGAAGGAGTCTACGACAGGGCTCCTGACAGCATACTGTCAGGAGTGTTTGTGAGATGCAGACAAAAAAAATCCCGGCCAACAGGCCGGGATTTCGATACTACATAAGACTCTTACGGCAGAATGGACGGCTGATCCGCCCCTTCTTTCTCGACTTTCTGCTGGATCAGATGCTCGCGCTTCATGCCCAGCTTCAGCGCCAGTGCGGACGCGACGTAGATAGACGAGGCCGTACCGATAGACACACCGATCAGCATGGTCAGCGAGAAGCCTTCCAGCACCGGGCCACCGAACAGGAACAGCATCAGGATCACCATCAGGGTGGTGCCGGAGGTGATCAACGTACGGTGCAGCGTCTGGGTCAACGACACGTTAAAGATTTCGTACGGCGTGCCGCGACGGATCTTACGGAAGTTTTCACGAATACGGTCAGATACCACGATACTGTCGTTCAGTGAGTAACCGATAACGGACATCAGGGATGCCACAATCGTCAGGTCAATCTCAATGTGGAACAGAGATAGTATGCCCATGGTGATCACCACGTCGTGCGCCAGGGCGATAACCACGCCTGCCGCCAGTCGCCACTCAAAGCGGAAACCAACGTAAATCAGGATCGAGATCAGCGCCACCAGCAGCGCCATCGCACCGGTCTGCGCCAGGTCAGCACCAACGCTCGGGCCGACAAACTCAATACGCTTAACCGTTGCATCCTGGCTGGTCGTTTCGTTAATAACCTGGACGACCTTGCTGCCCAGCTCCTGGCTGCCGTTGGCATCGTGTACCGGCGGCATACGCACCATGATGTCGCGGCTGCTGCCGAAGTTCTGTAGCAGCGGCTCTTCAAAGCCCGCTTTTTGCAGAGACTCACGCATCTGGTCCATATCGACCGGTTTTTCCAGGGTAATTTCAATCACCGTACCACCGGTGAAATCCAGACCCCAGTTAAAGCCTTTCACGCCCATAATGACGATGGACAAGATCAGCAGAAAACCTGAAATGCCGAAGGCCCAGTAGTCCCAGCGCATAAAGTCCCAGACTTTACGGCCGTGGTTCAATTGTTCAACAGTATATTCCTGTGCCACAACGCACTCCTCAGATAGACAGCTTTTTGACGCGCTTGCCGCCGTACAGCAGGTTCACGATGGCACGGGTGCCGACAATAGCGGTAAACATCGACGTTGCGACACCGATACCGGTAGTAATCGCAAAGCCTTTGATCGCGCCAGTACCCACTGCATACAGGATAAGAACCTTAATCAGTGTTGTTACGTTCGCATCGAAGATGGAGCTGAACGCCCCTTTGTAGCCTTCTTCAATCGCCTGCTGTACAGAACGACCGTTGCTCAGCTCTTCTTTGATACGTTCGTTTATCAATACGTTGGCGTCGACCGCCACCGCAAGGGTTAGAACGATACCCGCAATCCCCGGCATGGTCAGCGTCGCCCCCGGCAGCAGGGACATGATACCGATGATTAGCACCAGGTTGGCAATCAGCGCGGAGGTCGCAATCAGGCCGAACTTCTTATAGAAGAAGATCATGAAGATGATGGACACCGCCAGACCGGCCAGACACGCTTCCAGACCCTGTTTGATGTTCTGCATACCCAGGGTTGGACCGATGGTACGTTCTTCAACAATCTGAATTGGCGCAATCAGCGCACCGGCACGCAGCAGCAGAGAGAGCTGACGCGCTTCGTTCGGGTTGCTGATACCGGTAATACGGAAGCTGTTACCCAGACGAGACTGGATGTTGGCGATGTTAATCACCTCTTCCTCTTTCACCAGCACGGCACGGCCATTGGCGTCTTTCTTACCGCTGTCTTTGTACTCCACGAACAGGGTCGCCATCGGCTTGCCGATGTTGTCCTTGGTGAAGTTAGACATGATGTTGCCGCCTGCGCTATCCAGCGAGATGTTAACCTGCGGCTGGTTGTACTCATCCTGGCTTGAAGTGGAGTCGGTGATATGGTCACCGGTCAGGATCACGCGTTTGTACAGCACAACAGGCTGGCCTTCGCGGGTCTGTTTCACTTCAGAATCGCCCGGCACACGGCCTGAAGCCGCAGCAGCCTGGTCGACATTGGAGTTAACCAGACGGAACTCCAGGGTCGCCGTCGCGCCCAGAATCTCTTTCGCACGGGCGGTATCCTGGATACCCGGCAGTTCGACCACGATACGGTCAGCACCCTGACGCTGTACCAGTGGCTCAGCCACGCCCAGCTGGTTTACACGGTTACGCAGAATGTTAATGTTCTGCTGAACGGCGTATTCACGTGCTTCACTCAGACGCGCGTCGGTCATTACCGCACGCAGCTGGTTGCTGCCCTGAGAGGTGATCACCAGATCGCGGTGACGCTGAGACAGATACGTCACAGCCTGATCGCGTGCCGCGCTGTCGCGGAACGTGATGCTCAGGCCGTAGTTATCTTCTTTACGTACGGTGGTGTACGGAATGCCCTTATCGCGCAGATCGCTGCGCAGGCTGTCGATATTCTGTTCCTGTAGCTTGCCGAGCGCGGTATCCATATCCACTTCCATCAGGAAGTGAACGCCGCCACGCAGGTCAAGACCCAGTTTCATTGGCTCTGCGTTCAGCGCAGCCAGCCAGCGTGGGGTTGCAGGAGCAAGGTTAAGCGCCACGACATATTTATCACCCAGCACGCCCATCAGCGCTTCACGTGCGCGGAGCTGCGTGTCGGTGGTGTCGAAGCGAGCAAGAATTGCGCCCTCTTCCAGTGCCACAGACTTAGCGGTAATTTTTTCTTCTTGTAACGTTTTCTGGACCTGGATCAGCGTTTGCTCACTGGCGGCGACACCGCGCGCGCCAGTGATTTGAACGGCCGGATCCTCACCATACAGGTTGGGAAGCGCGTACAGCAGGCCGACGATAATCACGACGACCAGCATGATGTACTTCCACAAAGGATAACGGTTTAACACGGCAGTTCCCTTTGGGAAAAGTTGGGATTACAGCGCCTTCATGGTGCCTTTCGGCAGAACGGCAGCTACGAAGTCACGTTTGATAACCACTTCAGTGGTGTCGTTGAGGGCGATAGCAATGTAGCCGTTTTCCGCTACTTTGGTTACGCGACCCACCAGGCCACCATTGGTCAGGACTTCATCGCCCTTCGCGATGGAGTTCATCAGGTTTTTGTGCTCTTTAGTACGCTTCTGCTGTGGACGCAGGATCATGAAGTAGAAGATCAGACCGAACACAACCAGCATCAGAATCAGAGACATCGGGCTGCCCTGCGCTGGTGCACCCGTTGCTGCTACCGCATCAGAAATAAAAAAGCTCATTCAAATTCCCTCATTATTAAAATTAATCAACGTTCAACGGTGGAACATCCCGCCCCTGACGTTGGTAGAAATCGGTCACGAAGCTCTCTAATTTACCCTCTTCGATAGCCTTACGTAAACCAGCCATTAAGCGCTGATAATAACGAAGATTATGAATGGTATTGAGACGCGCCCCCAAAATCTCGTTGCAACGATCGAGATGATGCAGATACGCGCGAGAATAATTGCGACAGGTATAGCAATCGCACTCGGAATCGAGCGGGCTGGTGTCACTCTTATGCTTCGCGTTACGGATTTTCACCACGCCATCGGTAACGAACAGATGACCGTTACGCGCGTTTCGGGTTGGCATAACGCAGTCGAACATATCAATGCCGCGACGTACGCCTTCCACCAGATCTTCTGGTTTACCCACACCCATCAGGTATCGTGGTTTATCCGCCGGGATTTGCGGGCAGACATGCTCCAGAATGCGGTGCATGTCTTCCTTCGGCTCACCCACAGCCAAACCGCCGACAGCGTAGCCATCAAAGCCTATCTCTACCAGACCTTTAACCGAGATATCGCGTAAATCTTCGTAAACGCTGCCCTGAATAATGCCGAACAGCGCATTTTTGTTTTGCAGGGCGTCAAAACGGTCGCGGCTACGCTTCGCCCAACGCAGGGACATCTCCATGGAACGCTTGGCGTAGTCCCAGTCCGCCGGGTATGGCGTACATTCGTCGAAGATCATTACGATATCGGAGCCGAGATCGTACTGAATCTCCATAGACTTTTCCGGATCGAGGAAGATTGGATCGCCGTTGATCGGGTTACGGAAGTGTACGCCCTGCTCAGTGATCTTACGGATATCGCCCAGGCTGAAGACCTGGAAACCGCCGGAGTCGGTGAGGATCGGGCCTTTCCACTGCATGAAATCGTGCAGGTCGCCGTGGAGCTTCATAATCTCCTGGCCCGGACGCAGCCACAGGTGGAAGGTGTTGCCGAGGATAATCTGTGCGCCAGTGGCTTCAACTTCTTCCGGCGTCATTCCTTTTACGGTGCCGTACGTGCCCACAGGCATAAACGCGGGGGTTTCTACCACGCCGCGATCAAACACCAGACGACCGCGACGCGCGCGGCCATCGGTGGTATCGAGTTCAAATTTCATTTTTTCTCCGACGTCAGAAAAACAGTCCAACGTTGTAATACGGTGCCGCGGACTTATTCCCCGACACGCTCATTCAAAGCCTGCGGATTGTACGTGATAAACATCGCGTCACCGTAGCTAAAAAAGCGATATTTTTGTTCTACCGCAGACTTGTAGGCGTTCATCGTATGCTGATACCCCGCAAACGCGGAAACCAGCATAATCAGCGTCGATTCAGGCAGATGGAAGTTGGTCACCAGCGCATCAATGACTTTGTACTGATAGCCCGGGTAGATAAAGATCTGCGTATCGCCAAAGAACGGCTCAATCAGCTCGCTTTTCGCGGCCTGCGCAGCGCTCTCAAGGGAACGTACCGACGTTGTACCGACGGCCACGACGCGACTACCGCGCGCTTTCGCCGCCAGCACCGCATCCACCACCTCCTGCGGCACTTCGGCATACTCAGAGTGCATGATGTGGTCTTCGATGCTGTCCACGCGCACCGGCTGGAAGGTCCCCGCGCCGACGTGCAGCGTCACGAACGCCATCTCAATGCCTTTCGCGCGCAGCTTTTCCAGCAGCGGTTCATCAAAGTGCAGGCCCGCCGTTGGCGCCGCCACCGCGCCAGGCTTCTGGCTGTAGACGGTCTGATACAGCTCGCGGTCGGCCTCTTCGTCCGGGCGCTCAATATACGGCGGCAGCGGCATGTGGCCGATGGCGTTGAGGATATCGAGCACCGTGCGCTCGTCGTTGAATTCCACTTCAAATAGCGCGTCGTGACGCGCGGTCATGGTCGCTTTGATGCTCTCGTCATCCCCCAGCAGCAGTTCAGCGCCCGGCTTCGGCGCTTTAGAGGCGCGAATATGTGCCAGAATACGTTTATCATCGAGCATACGTTCGACCAGCACCTCGATCTTGCCGCCGCTGGCTTTACGGCCAAACAGACGCGCCGGGATCACGCGGGTATTGTTAAAGACCAGCAGATCGCCAGGGTTGAGCTTGTCGAGAAGATCGGTGAAAGTACCGTGCGTCAGCGCGCCCGTTGGCCCGTCCAGTGACAGCAAGCGACAGCTGCTACGCTCAGGCATGGGATAGTGAGCAATCAGGGATTCAGGTAGTTCAAAGGAGAAATCGGCGACGCGCATGACGTATACTCGTGACTTAAAAACAGGCGGCATAGTCTAGTGCTCACACCCTTTTGCTGCAACAACTAGCCGCCACCGGACAACGAAAACGCATGAATTTTCTCGCTCATCTGCATCTCGCTCATCTCGCGGACAGCTCCCTCTCCGGCAATTTGCTGGCCGATTTTGTACGTGGCAACCCCGCGGAAGCGTACTCCCCTGAGGTTGTCGACGGGATTTTTATGCACCGCCGCATCGACGTGCTGACCGATAACCTGCCGGAAGTGACGGAAGCCAAAGCCTGGTTCCGCCCCGAAACCCGACGCGTGGCGCCGATCACGCTCGACGTCATGTGGGATCATTTCCTGTCGCGCCACTGGTCCCGGCTGTCGCCTGATATGTCGCTGCCTGAGTTTGTGCGCTACGCCCACGCGCAGGTGTCGATCATTTTGCCGGACTCCCCGCCGCGCTTTGTGAATCTGAATAACTATCTCTGGTCTGAACGCTGGCTGGAGCGATACCGCGAGATGGATTTCATTCAGAACGTCCTGAACGGCATGGCGAGCCGTCGACCGCGTCTGGACGCGCTGCGCGACTCATGGCATGACCTGGATGAACATTATGATGCGCTGGAAACCCGCTTCTGGCAGTTCTACCCGCGTATGATGACGCAGGCGAAAAATAAAGAACTGTGAAGTCGGTTCGATTGATAGGTAAAAGCTGGTGGAACGATTGTTACCACCTCTTTGTCTTATTCCCGTACTGCCTCTATACTGGCCCGCGTTGCGTTCCAAATAACCTTAGTATCTACAGGAGAATCATATGGTTCTGGTAACTCGTCCGGCTCCGGATTTTACAGCTGCCGCCGTTCTGGGCAATGGTGAAATCGTTGAAAACTTCAACTTCAAACAGCACACCAACGGTAAAGCGACCGTTCTGTTCTTCTGGCCAATGGACTTCACTTTCGTTTGCCCGTCTGAGCTGATCGCGTTCGACAAACGTTACGAAGAATTCCAGAAGCGTGGCGTGGAAGTGGTTGGCGTCTCCTTCGACTCTGAATTTGTACACAACGCATGGCGTAACACCCCTGTCGAAAACGGCGGCATCGGTGCAGTGAAATACGCGATGGTTGCGGACATCAAACGCGAAATCCAGCAGGCTTACGGTATCGAACATCCGGACGCTGGCGTTGCACTGCGTGGTTCTTTCCTGATCGACGCGAACGGCATCGTTCGTCACCAGGTTGTGAACGATCTGCCGCTGGGTCGTAACATCGACGAAATGCTGCGCATGGTTGACGCGCTCCAGTTCCACGAAGAGCACGGTGAAGTGTGCCCGGCTCAGTGGGAAAAAGGTAAAGAAGGTATGGCGGCTTCTCCAGACGGCGTAGCTAAATACCTGTCTGAGAACGTATCCAGCCTTTAATCGGCACGGTTTACCAAAAAACCCGCGAATACGCGGGTTTTTTTATGGCTTATGCTGCGCCGTCTTTTTTTACCTCGCGCCAGATGCGCCATGCCATACCCGCAAGCACCATCACCCCCGCAATCAGTACGCCCCAGACCATCAGCGTTTTCATTCTGCTTTCCTGCTCAGCCGCAGACGTCGCGGTTAAACGCGCCTCGCCACCCAGCGGGACAGGTTCCAGCGTATCCGCCATCGGCAGGGCTGCCAGATCGTAGGTTTTACGCAGTTCGGTCGGGATCAGCATATCCGTCTCCACGCTCGCCGGTTTCGCAGCCCCGTTCCCCCACGCGAGCAGGTACGGCCCCTTCCCCTGCGCGTTAAACACCAGATCGTAGCGCACGCGTTGCCCGGTCACGCCAGGCAGGTTCTCAGGCAAACGCGCATTGAGGGTCTTGATTTTTACCGCCTCGACCAGTCCGCCAGGGAGCGGAACAGGTTCAGACGTTTTGCCGCCGAGCTGGTAGATCACCTCTTTTTTCAGCGTATGCCACCGATCCTTATCCGCCTCCCGCCAGGCTATTTCTGCCGGGAGAACACCGTCGCCATTCAGCATGAAGCCGATCGCACTCAGAGGCTGCGGATGTTTCCAGCGCCACACGGCTTCGCTTTCGGATAACCGCTCCCCCTCTCCCGCCAGGCTAATGTGCTCAGATTCCGGCTGTTCAGTCGCGTTAATCGCGTTGACGCCGGTTAACGTCAGGGCAGAACGCCCCGTGTTCAGCACCAGCAGCAGATAACGATTCGCCTCAGGCGATAACACCAGATCGGTATCGATGCGGTCGAGCTTCAGGCGATCCTGTCCACTCATCACGTCCAGCAGGGGCATCTCTTCGCGCAGGGTATACCAGTTTTTCAGATCCTCGCTGTAATAGACCGATGCCGTCCCCTGCCACGAGCCCTGCGGCGTGTCCCAGAAAAGCTGGAGCTGAGAGAGCGGAACCTCCGTCGCGTTTTCCGGCAGGGTCAGCAGATAGTGCTGTCCGGCAGCCGCTGCGTGTTGCCCTTCCAGCACAATTTCCACGCCGTTTCTGGCCCGTAGCATAATTTTATCGCCGCTGTCCTCTTCTCCGCCCGGCGAGGCGTTAAGCGCAAAGAGGCGCAGCGCCGTGGTGGTCGGTGCCGGCTGCGGACGCGTCGTGGTAACCAGGCTGAACGGTACCGGCTCGCCCGACTGATTAAACACGCGCACGTCGCGCAGATCGGGCGATGTGCTCTGCTGATAAACCGCCAGCGGCAGCATGACCCGATACCACGGCGAAGAGGCAGAGGTATCAAGGGACAGGCCATAGGCATAATCCCGCGGGGATTCCGCTGGCGCGCCCTCGCAGAATGCCGGACCGGCCACGGCCAGCAGTGCCGCACAAACAACCGCGTTCATCCATTTCATTTTTCTTCTCCTGCTTTAGGCGGTAGCGGCGAGAAATAGCCCACAATCAGGACCAGGATCGCCACGCCAATAAACGCGACGGCGCGCGCCAGGCCGCCACCGCCCGCGCTGTCCACCAGCATCAGTTTGAGCATGACCACCCCCAGTAGCGCCGCACCGCCAAGCCACTGCTGACGGGAGGCGTGACGGGTGGCGCGGATCATGACCACCAGCGCGCACAACATCCAGAACAGGGCAAAGGTGGTCTGAATAAGCCGCGAATGCCACAACGACTCCCAATTCCAGGCCACCTCGCCGTACCACGCCAGCGCGCGCAGCAATGCGCCGTTAAGCCACCAGAAACCCAGGGCCATCAGCACAACGGCGGGCCACGGACGGGACTGCGCAAGCGATGCCGGATAGTAGCGATCCACTTCCCGATAAAACACCACCAACCCCAGCAGCGCGAACGCCGCCCCTTCCTCAAGCGGGTTCACCAGCGGCAGCCATGTCTGTTGATAGACCACACCGTCCTGCAAATTGGTCACGACCAGCAATACCACCAGCGCCACAACCACAGGGATCGCGGCAAGGCAGGCGTAGAGCGCAGGCCATACCCGGAACGGCCACCCGCGACGCCGTACGGCCGCGGAGAGCGCCATAATCACCCCACCGCCAACAGCCATCGCAATGCCGCTTCCCCAGGCCGCCATGCCCCACGGCAGGGAGCGGGCAAACCAGTAAAGCTCGGCGGCTATGGCGAGTAAAATCATCCACACCAGCGACAGATGCAGTCCCATTGAGATGCGCGGCAGAAGTTTATCTTCGTCGCGCCGCAGCAGCATCAGGGCGGCAGGCAGCGCAATAGCCCAGGCCAGATTTGCCCAGCCGGCCGCCAGGATTTGCTGTTGCCAGATCTGATACAGCACCATCAGCAGCATCACCGGCCACAGCAGCCATTTGCTGGCATCCAGCTCCCGCCACGCCAGACGAGCGGCAGCCTGCCGCCATCCCCAGGCCGACGCCGCCGTCAGCGCCATTACGCCTTCCAGAACCGATAACTCCTGCTTCAGGAACAGCTGCGACGCGCCCAGCTGCGCCACTAACCAGAACAGCAGCCCACCGGCCAGCAATGCCCAACTGCCCGGCTGTGCGATTTTCTGCCACAGCCAGGCCGCAGCCAGCCAGCAAAGACTGAGCACTGCGAAAATAAGCAGCAGGCTCAACGAGGTGACGCCGTCCATTTGCGCCCATATCGCGCTGCCGAGCGCCAGCACCAGCAGCGCCGTCCCGCTATAGCTCATGCGCCGCTGCTGCTGTTGCACGCCCAGCCAGAGAATACCCAACCCTTCCAGCGCCCAGGCCATCGCCGTCCAGCGCGCTGAAAGCGCCAGCGGTATGGCAAGCGTGGCAAACCCGCCGCCGATCGCCAGCGCCGCCATAACCAGTGGCCGCCCGACAGACGGATAGCGTCGCAGTGCGAGAAACGCCAGTGAGAGATAAAACGCACCATAGCCCAGCGCGCTGAGCGCCGGGCCGTACGTCCAGTGAGACGTCATGCCATACTGCATCCCAAAACCAATCAGCGGCGGAGCAAACAGCAGTGCGCCGTCAATAATCTGTTTGCCTTTTTCCTGCGCCCGCAGCGACAGCGCCACGCTAAACACGCCAAAAATAAGCGTATTGGCAATCAGGAACAGCTGACAGATAGCATAGTCTTCAGGCTGGTAGTCGCTCAGCCCCCATACCCCGCCAACGCCAAACGTGAAGAGCAGCCCGAGCAGGTTGAGCTCGCGCCAGTGCTGCCAGATGCTGATGGCGAGAATGCCGATGGAAAGCATGAGATAGAAGGAGAACAGCGCCACAACGCTGCCGCCTCCGGTAGACAACAGCAGCGGCGCAAGGTATCCGCCGAGGCTCGCCAGCATGGCAAGGCTCAGCGCCTTTTGCAGCACGGCCAGCCCGACGCTCGCCGCGCAAATCACCACCAGCAGCGCAAACGCCAGCGTCATCGGCAGCATTTGCCACAGCCGGAATGCGCCAAAGACGGTCAGATAAAGCACGCCGGTCGCCCCGCCCTGGAGGATCAGCGCGTAGATCCGCTGCCTGTGCCGCAGCCGCCATCCAACGGCCAGCAGAACCATGGCAAACAGCGCCGTGGCGGCAAGACGCAGCTCAATCGGAAACAGTGAATGTTCAACGGTATAGCGCAGCAGGAAAGAGAGGCCGAGGAAGAGCAGTACAATCCCCAGTTTTGCCAGCGGATTGCCCTGCATAAACCAGCGCGTCAGCGAGGACAGGATGCCGCCAAAGGCGGAAGGCCGTTTTGCCGCCGGTACAAGCGCTGGTTCTGCTTCAGTGACGGGCGGTTCGGGACGCCAGGGATCGACAGGTGGGGTAACGGCTTCTGCCACCGACGCTGGCGTCTCCACCGGCGCGGCGGTCTGCACCGGCTCCGGCGCTTTCTCAGTGACACCGCGCTGCTCAAGCGCCTCAATGCGCTGGCGAAGCCGGGCGATCTCCTGCCGCGCCGCCGTGCTTCGGTTAAAACCTATCACCGCGAGCACGGGTGCCACGACCAGCGCAAAAACCAGGAACAAACAGCCAAGGATGTAAAGCTCGTCCATGTTTCCACCTTCACCGTAAACGATCCGCTAAGATTGACACAAATCGTTGCATTTGCGCCATCTTAAAAGGTGAAAACCATTCTGCCTGCGCTTAGCTGCCGAACCAGACCGCAGCGGAAATCGCGGGCAGCGTGAGCACGCTCTCCTGGAACGTCGCTTTACCCTCTTTGATCTTCCACGTTTTACCGGCCAGCAGCGGTGAATCTTCCAGCACCACTTCACACGCCTCGCCCCGGTTGATCGCCACCAGCACACGCTGCTGGTTATAGACGCGGACAAACACCACCACGTTATCGTGGGCGTACATCACCTGACAGCCCCCGTAGCGCAGGGCCTGACTCTGCCTGCGCAGCGTCGCCATACGCTGGTACAGGCTGAGCAGATCCTGATCCTGTTTTTCACTCTCCCACGGGAAGGTTTTACGGCAGAACGGATCGTTATTCCCCTCCAGCCCCACTTCATCGCCATAGTAGATGCAGGGTACGCCCGGCCAGGTAAAGAGCCAGGTCACCGCCAGCGGCAGACGCGCCACATCTTTACCCAGCAATGATTTAAAGCGCGCGGTATCATGGCTGTCGAGCTGGTTAAACATCCGCAGCTGCTGCTGATGCGACAGGCCAGCGCGATAGTTTTCCATCCACGCCATGCAGGTTTCGGCGTCGATATGCTGCGGATCGTAAGAGATATCGGTGTTAGCGAGGAAACCCCACAGCGGGAAGGTGAAGCCGCGATAGTTCATCGCCGCGTCTTCTGCATCAGCCTGCAACCACTGACGCGCGTCGCCAAAGTGCTCCCCGAAGACGAACGCTTCCGACCGGGCCGCTTTTGCCGACCGGGTAATGGCGGCGACATGTTGAAGGTTATTCCGCGCCCCGCCTGATTCACCCAGCATATGCACCACGTCCAGCCGCCAGCCGTCCATGTTCCACGGCGCTTTCAGCCAGTGGCGCACGATGCTGTCGTCGTCGCCGTAGATCTCATTCACCAGCGATGGCGACTGGAAATCGAGCTTCGGCAGGCTCGGGTAGCCCAGCCAGTCCAGGGCGCGGCCATTCTCATCAAAACTGTACCAGTCACGCTGCGGTGAGTCCGGATTATGGCATGCGCCGCTCATCGACTGATTATGACGGTCAAACCACGCGTGCGAATCACTGCTGTGATTGAACACGCCATCAAGGATCAGGCGCATACCCTCTTTTTGCGTGTTGTGCCGCAGCCGCAGCAGCGCCTCGTCACCGCCAAACTGCTCGTCAACGTGGCGATAATCCTGCGTATCGTATTTGTGCACGCTTGGCGCTTTAAACACCGGGTTCAGGTACAGCGCCGTGACGCCGAGCGTTTTCAGGTACGGCAGTTTTTCGCTGATACCGTCGAGATCGCCGCCGTAAAAGGTCGATCCCCCCGCCTGGGCGGTCAGCGGCTCGTCCCATTTGTTCAGAATAATGTCGTGACCGACCGCATGATGGTAATAAACCTTGTCCTGATCGGCGTTGCGCTTTTCGCTGCGCGCAAAGCGGTCCGGGAAAATCTGGTAAAAGACCTGATCGTTAACCCACTGCGGGCCGTTATCCGGGTGATCCACGGTAAACTGCTCCAGCCGGGCCGGAGGAAAACGGCTGAAGCCCTGCGGGGTAAACCACAGCTGCCGGTTGTTCCACAGCAGCTTGAAGCCGTAGCGGCGACGCGGCTGCCCGCTGCGCAAATCGATATTTGCCCGCCACGCCGTGACGCCCGGCTGCGGCTGGCTGCGCACTTTGTGCATTTTCAGCGACGTTTCTTCGTTATCCACTTCGGCGCGCAGGGTCACACGTTCAGGCTGATTGTCCCCTGCCAGCCAGAGCGTAATCACAAGGTTGTCTTTGTTTTGCTTAACAAATGGGGCAACCGGAAGGTGCCAGGCGTTTAACATCACGAATCCCCTTTGATGAAATTGACGTCACCTTGCCACAGGGTGATTAAAGATAGCTCATCGTGTTCGGGATTATTGGGGGAGGAGAACGGAGGAGGAGATTTTTTCCAGGGCAAAAGGGAGTGTAGGCCGGGTAAGCGCAGCGCCACCCGGCATTTTTACCTTACTGTGCTTCCGCCAGCTGACGATCGCGGCGACATTTAAACATCCAGCCCACCAGCAGCAGGACGATCCACGCGAAGCCCACGTACAGGGAAATACGGGTATCCGGGTGATAACCAATCAGGCCAATGATGAAGACCAGGAAGATGAGACCGACAATGGTCGTTGGCACGCCGCCCGGCACTTTAAACTTCAGCGCTTTGGCCTCTTCTGGCGACAGGCGGCGACGGAACGCAATCTGCGACAGCAGGATCATGATCCACACCCACACCGTCGCAAAGGTCGCCAGTGACGCAATCACCAGGAAGACGTTCTCCGGCATGATGTAATTCAGGTAAACCGAGAACAGCAGCGCCACGGTCATGACCAGCACCGTTACCCACGGGGTGCCGCGACGCGACGTTTTGGCAAACACCTTCGGCGCACTGCCCTGCTCCGCCATGCCGTGCAGCATACGACCCACGCCGAACACGTCACTGTTGATGGCCGACAGCGAGGCGGTCAGTACCACAAAGTTGAGAATACTGGCGGCAAACGCAATGCCCATATGCTGGAAAGTCAGGACAAACGGGCTGCCGTTGGTGCCCACCTGGTTCCACGGGTAGATGGACATAATCACAAACAACGTGCCCACGTAGAACACCAGGATACGCATCGGCACCGAGTTGATGGCGCGCGGAATGGACTTCTCCGGATCTTTCGCTTCCCCGGCGGTGATGCCGATAATCTCAATACCGCCATAGGCGAACATGACCATCTGGAGCGACATGACCATCCCGAGCCAGCCGTTGCTGAAGAAGCCGCCGTTGCTCCACAGGTTATGGATGCCGGTTGGCTGCCCACCGTTGCCGATACCCCAGATGATGATGCCGAAACCGGCGAGGATCATGATAATAATGGTCGCGACCTTGAAGAAGGAGAACCAGAACTCCAGCTCGCCAAACACCTTCACGCTCATCAGGTTGACGGCGCAGATGATCAGCACCACGCTCAGTACCCAGATCCAGTGCGGCACGGCGGGGAACCAGACCCCCATATAGATGCCAAACGCCGTCACATCGGCAATGGCGACAATCAGAATTTCGAAGCAGTAAGTCCAGCCGGTGATAAACCCGGCCAGCGGGCCTAAGTTTTCTTGTGCATAGCGTGAAAACGAGCTGGCAGACGGGTTGTGAACCGACATCTCCCCCAGCGCACGCATGATGATATAGGCCGCCACGCCGCCGATGATGTAGGCCAGCAGAACGCTTGGACCGGCCATTTTGATGGCATCTGCCGAGCCATAAAAAAGACCGGTGCCGATAGCCGAGCCCAGCGCCATAAAGCGGATGTGGCGGGTGCTCAATCCACGTTTAAGTTTGTTAGTGCTTTCCATTAAAATCTTGCCATTCAACACGAAAAAAACAAAAAACCACGGGGCCTTAAGCCCCGTGGTTAAACAATTTGTTGCCGTTGATTAATGGGCGTTGGATGTCACCTGACGCCCTGCCGCACGGTCCCAGATAATCGCCAGAACCAGCGCTACAACGGAAGGCATCAGCCAGGCCAGGCCCTGCTCGGACAGCGGCAGACGCTGTGTCCAGGCTGGCAGGATTTCTGCAAATGCTGATGCTTTGATCCCGTCAAGGATACCAAAAATCAGGCTGATAAACATGGCCGGCGCAATAATTCGCGTCGAGTTATGCCACCACGGGCGGGTGAAGCTCAGCACCACCAGCACGATACATGGCGGATAGATCGCCGTCAGCACCGGAATTGACACCTGAATCAGGTGGCTCAGACCGAGGTTTGACACCGCCATGGAGAAGATGCCGAGGATAAACACCAGCGTGCGGTAAGAGAGCGGCAGATACTGGGCGAAGAACTCCGCGCAGGCGCAGGTCAGACCCACCGCCGTCACCAGACAGGCCAGGAAAATCAGCGCCGCCAGCAGCATGCTGCCTGCACCACCAAAGGTGTGCTGCACGTAAGCATGCAGGATCGCCGCGCCGTTTGCGCTCTGATCGACCAGCGTTGCGCTATCTGAACCCAGACGGAACAGCGCCAGATACAGCAGCGTCAGGCCGACACCGGCCATCAGGCCAGCCCAGATGGTGTAGCGAGTCAGCAGACGCGCTTCGGTCACCCCGCGGGAACGCGCGGCGTTAACGATAACGATACCAAACACCATCGCACCCAGCGTATCCATTGTCAGATAGCCGTTCACAAAACCGTTTGAGAACGCCGCGTTCTGATAAGCGTCCATCGCGGAGCTGATGGGCCCCGCAGGCCAGACGATGGCCGCAACCGCCAGCACGATCAGCGCCACAATTTTCAGCGGTGCCAGGAAGTTACCCACGGTATCCAGCAGTTTGCCGGGATAGAGAGAAACCAGTATCACGATGGCGAAGTAAATGAGGCTGTAAATAAACAGCGGCATCGCGCCGTCACCGGTCAGCGGGGCGATACCCACTTCAAAGGAGACGGTCGCCGTACGCGGGGTCGCGAACAGCGGGCCAACGGCCAGATAGCAGACGGTTGCCAGCAGAACGCCAGCCACTTTGCCAATCGGGGTGCTGAGGCTGTCCACACCGCCACCGACTTTCGCCAGCGCGATAACGGTCAGTACCGGCAGGCCCACGGCAGTAAGCAGGAAGCCAAACGCAGCCGTCCAGACGTGTTCACCCGCCTGTAAGCCAACCATTGGAGGAAAAATGATGTTACCTGCGCCAACGAACAGCGCAAATGTCATAAAGCCCAGCGCGATAATGTCACGCGATTTCAAGTGATGGGTCATAAAACCTTACTGCCTGTGGATGTGGTGTTGAATACGTTGAGATTTTCGCCATCCCTCACGGGACGATACAGCGGAAAATTTGCTCAATTTCAGCGGGATATGCTCCCGTCCTGGCGTGGCGAAGAATAGTTTTTCGATTTACCACGCAAATACAGTCGGTCTGACAGTATATGGGGGGCAATTTAAACGCTTATAACGTTTAAAGGCAAGAAGGGATCGTAAAACCAGAACAATATGCCAGCATGAAAATGCAGACCAACATAATATGCCATGTATAAGAAAAACTCATGGCTAATCATGCGAACAAAAAAGCACCAACCGTATAATATTCATCCGCGTTTCGCTTGACTGCAAAGCAAACGGGCCAGCATTCGCTGGCCCGTGGAAAGGTAGCCTGACACATCTGCCGTCAGGCGCTCTTTTTGGCAATTAATCGTTCCGGAATCACGAAGCTAAAGCGCGTGCCCTTCCCGAGGG
The DNA here is from genome assembly GCF_001037645.1 of Enterobacter sp. BWH64. Classification (NCBI taxonomy): domain Bacteria; kingdom Pseudomonadati; phylum Pseudomonadota; class Gammaproteobacteria; order Enterobacterales; family Enterobacteriaceae; genus Enterobacter; species Enterobacter sp. BWH64. The sequence goes on along the minus strand of NZ_KQ089922.1, from coordinate 1,509,930 downwards.
TGCTTTCGATATTGAGCCGGCTTTCGTGGTGGCTGACGGCATGCTTCACAATTGCCAGCCCCAGTCCGCTCCCGCCGGTCTGCCGCGAGCGCGCCTTATCCACCCGGTAGAACCGTTCGGTGAGACGCGGGAGGTGTTCAGGCCCAATCCCCGGTCCGTTATCCTCGACGCTAAACTCAGCGCCCGCCGGGGTATGCTGCCAGCGCACCGCGATATGCGTTCCTTTCGGAGTATGATTCACGGCGTTATAGACCAGGTTTGAGATAGCGCTTCGCAGCTCATCTTCACTGCCGAGCACTTTCAGCGTGTTATCAACGTCAAAACTCAGGGTGTGCTGATTATGACTCAGCGTTTGGGCTTCGCGCTCCACCACCCGCAACATCATCGGCACATCAATGATGTCGTTTAGCGCCAGCGACGGGGCAGCCTCAATTTTTGAAAGCGTCAGCAGCTGTTTGACCAGCCCTTCCATGCGGAACGTCTGCTCCCGCATGGTATGCAGCGCTTTCTCACGCGGCGGCCCCTCAAGCGTTTGCTCCTGCATCATCTCCAGGTAGCCCTGAAGCACCGTCAACGGCGTACGCAGCTCGTGGCTGACGTTGGCAAAGAAGTTACGTCTCGCGCCCTCAAGCTGGTGCATCTGGGTAACGTCCCGCGCCACCATCAGCCACTGCCGATCGCTGTAGGGCATCACGCGGATTTCCAGATGGCGACCGTTATTGAGCTTCAGATTGTGCGGGCGCGAAAAATCCCGCTTTTTCAGATACAGCGTGAACTCGGGATAACGCAGAAGGTTCAGGATGTTCTGACCATTATCATCCGGCCAGCGCAGGCCCAGTAGCTGTTGCGCGAGGCCATTACACCAGAAGATTGTCCCTTCTTCTGTCGTCAGGATCACCGCGTCCGGCAGCGACTCCGCACCGCTGCGAAAGCGTTTGATCAGGCTTCCCAGCTCACGACGGCGCTTTTTGTTACGCATCTGCATCTGGTGCAGGCCGTAGAGTAGCGGTTCCCAGCTCCCGCTTCCCGGCGGGGGTGTCATACTTCTGTCGACCCACAGCCACCAGGAGAGACGCAGTAAATTCCAGAAATGCCAGACGAGCAATCCCGTCACGGCCACCAGTAAAAACCACGGCAGATAGCCAAAGATAGCCCCCAGAATGAGGGCCGGAATGCAGCATAAGATCAGTTCAAAGACGAGCCTTTTCCATGACAGACGTTCCAGCACGCGTCACACTCCTGTCATTGTTCAGAAACGGGTCGAGAAGCGATAACCCGTGCCGCGGACCGTCTGTACCATGCGATCGTGGCCGCTCAGTTCCAGTGCTTTACGCAGGCGGCGAATATGGACGTCAACCGTTCGGTCTTCGACATAGACGTTAGTTCCCCAGACGTTATTCAGCAACTGTTCGCGGCTGTAAACGCGCTCCGGGTGGGTCATAAAGAAGTGCAGGAGTTTAAATTCGGTCGGTCCCATATCGAGGGGATTTTCACCGGTCATGACCCGGTGTGAGGTAGGATCCAGGCTCAGCCCCTGCATCACAATCACCTCTTCCACCGCCATCGGTGAAATACGGCGCATCACGGCTTTGATACGCGCCACCAGCTCTTTCGGGGAGAACGGTTTAGTGATGTAATCGTCCGCGCCGGTTTCCAGACCGCGCACGCGATCCTCTTCCTCGCCGCGCGCCGTCAGCATTACCACCGGGATATCGCGGGTCATCGCCTCGCGTTTGATATGCTTGATAAACTGCAATCCGGAACCGCCAGGCAGCATCCAGTCCAGCAGGATCAGATCGGGCCAGGGTTCATTCAGCTGGTTCACCGCGCTGTCATAATCTTCCGCTTCAACCGGCTGGAAGCCATTTTGTTCAAGCACGAAGCACACCATTTCACGGATCGGAGCTTCATCTTCTACGACCAGAATACGTCTCGCCATACTTTGCCCTGTCTTATCGTATTTAAGTTACAAGTCTGTAATGCGGCGTCATTATGCGTCAGATTTATGACAGATTTATGAAAAACATTACCACTATAAATAGCAAACTGTTGTTTTATTACAGCGGTTATTTTCCGTTCCCCGAACGTTTATAATCCTGCTTTCTTATTATTGCCACGGATCTTTTATGCGCATACTTCACACCTCAGACTGGCACCTGGGTCAAAATTTTTACAGCAAAAGCCGCGCCGCGGAACATGAAGCGTTCCTGAACTGGCTGCTGGAGACGGCTCAGGCTCACGAGGTGGACGCGATTATTGTGGCGGGCGACATTTTTGATACCGGATCGCCGCCGAGCTATGCGCGTGAGCTGTACAACCGTTTTGTGGTCAACCTCCAGCAAACCGGTTGTCACCTGGTGATTGTCGCCGGAAACCATGACTCGGTGGCGACGCTGAATGAATCCCGCGATATTCTGGCGTTCCTCAATACCACCGTGGTGGCCAGCGCCGGACACGCGCCGCAGATCCTGAAAAAACGCGACGGCACGCCGGGCGCAGTGCTGTGCCCAATTCCGTTTTTACGCCCGCGCGATATCGTGCAAAGCCAGGCAGGTCTGTCCGGCAGCGAAAAACAGCAGCATCTGTTGCAGGCCATCACCCGCTATTATCACCAGCAACATACGGAAGCCTGCGCCCTGCGCGGCGATCAGGCCATTCCGATCATTGCCACCGGGCACCTCACCACCGTCGGAGCCAGTAAGAGTGATGCGGTGCGCGAGATCTATATCGGTACGCTGGACGCGTTTCCGGCGCAAAACTTCCCCCCCGCCGACTACATTGCCCTCGGGCATATTCACCGGGCGCAGATCATCGGCGGCTGCGAGCATATCCGCTACTGCGGCTCGCCCATTTCGCTCAGTTTTGACGAAACGGGCAAGGCCAAATCCGTGCATCTGGTGAGCTTCACCGGAGGCAAACTCAGCGCCGTTGAGACGCTTGAGGTGCCGGTCACCCAGCCGCTGGCGGTGCTGAAAGGCGATCTGGCCGCCATTACCGCTCAGCTTGAGCAGTGGCGCGGCGCAGCGCTTAATCCCCCCGTCTGGCTCGATATCGAAATCACCACCGACGACTACCTGTACGATATGCAGCGTAAAATACAGACGCTGACGGAAGACCTTCCCGTGGAGGTGCTGCTGGTACGCCGCAGCCGCGAGCAGCGCGAGAAAATACTGCTCAACGCCCAGCGTGAAACGCTTAGCGAACTTCGGGTTGAAGAGGTGTTCGCGCGGCGGCTTGCGCATGAAGAGGTGGACGAGGCCAGACGCACCAGGCTTAACGAGCTGTTTGCCCAGACCCTGCATTCCCTCCATGACGAGGACGAAAACGCATGAAAATTCTGAGCCTGCGTCTGAAAAATCTGAATTCGCTAAAGGGTGAGTGGAAAATTGATTTCACCGCGGAGCCGTTCGCCAGCAACGGGCTGTTTGCCATCACCGGCGCAACCGGCGCGGGTAAAACCACGCTGCTGGATGCCATCTGCCTGGCGCTTTACCACGAAACGCCGCGTCTTAATAAGGTCTCTCAGGCGCAAAACGACCTGATGACGCGCGATACCGCCGAATGCCTGGCGGAAGTAGAATTTGAGGTCAAAGGCGTTGCTTATCGCGCTTTCTGGAGCCAGAACCGCGCCCGCAACCAGCCGGACGGGAACTTACAGGCACCGCGCGTTGAGCTGGCCCGCTGCGAAGACGGCAAAATTCTGGCCGACAAAGTCACGGATAAGCTGGAACAAACCGCCGCGCTTACCGGGCTGGACTATGGTCGCTTTACCCGCTCGATGTTGCTCTCTCAGGGGCAGTTTGCCGCCTTCCTGAATGCTAAACCGAGCGATCGCGCAGAGCTGTTGGAAGAACTGACCGGCACGGAAATTTACGGCCAGATTTCCGCCATGGTTTTTGAAAAACACAAAGCGGCACGTAACGCGCTGGAGATGTGCGAAGCGCAGGCCGCAGGGGTTGTGCTGCTGAGCGAGGAACAGCAGCAGCACTTGCAGCAAAGTTTGCAGGCACTTACTGACGAAGAAAAAGTCCTGCTGGCACAGCAGCAAAGCCAACAGAAAGATTTTCAGTGGCTTACGCGTAACGACGAACTGATACGTGAGCAGCAGCGTGCAGCCGCTTCGCAGCAGCAGGCGCAACAGGCTCTGACGGACGCCGCGCCCCAACTGGCGAAGCTCAAGCTGGCGCAGCCCGCCGCCCAGCTACGTCCGCTATGGGAGTATCAGCAGGAGCAGACCACCCGCCTGGCGCAGACAACAGAGCGAATTGTTGAAGTAAATACTCGCTTACTCGACAGAGCGGTGCAGCGCTCGCGTATTCGCAACGGTGCGCTGCGCAACCGTGAACAGTTGCAGACAGAGCACAAGGTACTGACGCAGTGGCTGACCGAACACGATCGTTTCCGTCAGTGGGGGCAGGAAATTGCCGGCTGGCGGGCGCATTTTACGCAACTGGGTCGCGATAAAAATCAGCTTGTTGCCCAGTCAGCGCGCATGGCTGAGCTTCGTCAGAAGCTGGCTGAGATGCCTGAAAGTAGGTTGACGCTGACGGCTGAGGATCTCGCGACGGCAATGGAGCAACAGGCACAGTCGCGGGCGCTCCGCCAGCGTCTGACAGCGCTTCACGCTCGCTATCAGCCGCTGCAAAAACGACTGCGCCAGAATGCGGAAAGCGTGCAGAAAGCGCAGGCTGAGCAGGCTAAGTTCAATGAAACGCTGATCCTGCGGCGTCAGCAGTTCAAAGAGAAAAATCAGCACTATGCCGACCTGAAAGCGCTCTGTGAGCGTGAGGCGACAATCAAGGATCTTGAGAACTATCGTGCACAGCTCGAAGCGGGTAAGCCTTGCCCGCTCTGCGGTTCACGCGAACACCCGGCAGTTGTGCAGTATCAGGCGCTTGAACTGACTGACAATCAGCGCCGCCGCGACGCGCTGGAGAAAGAGGTTGCCGCGCTAAAAGAGGAAGGATTGCTGGTGCTCGGGCAGGTGAATGCGCTGACCCAACAGATCCAGCGCGAGACAGAGGAAGCACAGGCTCTCTCTGAGGAAGAGCAAGCACTTACTAAGGAGTGGCTGGAGGTCTGCGCCTCCCTGAACATAGCGCTGAATATTCAGGATGATATAGCCCCCTGGATGAGCGAACAGGAACAGTATGAACGCCAGCTGTATCAGCTCAGCCAGCGTCTGACGCTGCAAAACCAGCTCAATGAACAGGAAGGTCAGGCGCGCCAGTACCAGCAGCAGCTGACGGCGACGCGTCAGGCGCTGGCGGCCTCGTTACAATCGCTGTCGCTTAGCGTGCCCGATGAAGGGGCTGAAAGCGCCTGGCTGAGCGCGCGCGAAAGCGAATATACCCTGTGGCAGGAAAAACAGGCCCAGCACGGTACGATTCAGGAAGGTATTAACGCCCTGATGCCCATTCTGGAAACGCTGCCGGTTACCAATGATGCAGAAGCCGACGCGGTTATCCCTGAGAACTGGCGCGGCATCCACGACGAATGCGTGTCGCTGCAAAGTCAGCTCACCACCCTACAGCAACAGGAGACGCTTGAGCGTGAACGGCTCCAGCAATCACAGGCTCAGTTCAACGCCGCGCTGACCGCGAGCTGCTTTGCCGATCGGGACGCATTTCTCTCCGCCCTGCTGGATGAAACGTCGATCCACCAGCTTGAACAACAAAAGCAGACGCTGGAAAACCAGCTCCAGCAGGCCACGGCGCTTTCGATGCAGGCAAGCCAGCAGCTTCAGGCGCATCAGGCACAGCGCCCCGAGGGGCTGGAAACCGATGCCGCAACGCTTCAGGCGCAGTTACACCAGCTGGCGCAACAGCTTCGGGACAACACCACGCATCAGGGGGAGATCCGCCAGCAGCTCAAACAGGACGCCGATAACCGTCTGCACCAGCAGGCGCTTATGCAGCAGATTGAGGAGGCGGCGCGTCAGGCCGACGACTGGGGCTATCTCAACGCGCTGATAGGCTCCAGCACCGGCGATAAATTCCGTAAATTCGCCCAGGGGCTGACGCTGGATAATCTGGTGTGGCTTGCCAACCAGCAGCTCAACCGTCTGCATGGCCGCTATCTGCTTCAGCGTAAAGCCAGCGACGCGCTGGAGCTGGAAGTGGTCGATACCTGGCAGGCCGATGCGGTACGCGATACCCGTACCCTTTCCGGCGGGGAGAGTTTCCTGGTCAGTCTGGCGCTGGCTTTAGCGCTTTCCGATCTGGTCAGTCACAAAACGCGCATTGACTCGCTGTTCCTGGATGAAGGATTCGGCACGCTCGACAGCGAAACGCTGGACACCGCGCTGGACGCGCTCGACGCGCTGAACGCCACCGGGAAAACCATTGGCGTGATCAGCCACGTAGAGGCAATGAAAGAGCGCATTCCGGTGCAGATCAAAGTGAAGAAGATCAACGGGCTGGGATATAGCAGGCTGGACAGGGAGTTTGCGGTGCAGTAAATGGGGGGATGATGCGCTCTGGTGCCCTCACCCTGGCCCTCTCCCACGGGGAGAGGGCACAAACATCAAAAACGGTTTTGCGTTTATTCCGGCCAGAGCCACGCCGCGCCGCGCACTCCGCTGGAATCTCCGTGGACGGCTTTGCGGATCGGCGTTTCGCACTCGCCGCCAAATACCCACTGTTTCACCAGCGTTGGCACCGTGGCGTACAGCCGGTCGACGTTGCTCATGCCGCCGCCCAGTACAATCACGTCGGGATCAAGAATATTGATCACATGCGCCAGTGACTTAGCCAGCCGCATTTCGTAGCGGCTGAGCGCCAGTTCAGCCACCGGATCCTGCTCCTCAACCAGACGCATAATCTCGTTACCTTTCAGCGGCTGACCGCTCAGACGATGATAATCGGTGGCAAACCCCGTGCCGGAAATAAAGGTCTCAATACAGCCCTGCTTGCCACAGTAGCACGGTACTTCGGCGCGGTATTTGAGTTCATCTTCGTCCATCCACGGCAACGGATTGTGTCCCCACTCGCCCGCGGTGCCGTTGCTGCCAATATGCGAGCGCCCACCGAAGGCCACGCCCGCCCCGCAGCCGGTGCCGATAATGACCGCAAATACGGTCTGCGCGCCAGCCGCTGCGCCATCCACGGCCTCAGACACCGCCAGGCAGTTGGCATCATTCGCCAGACGCACCTCCCGGTTCAGGCGTTGGCTTAAGTCTTTATCAAACGGCTGACCGTTGAGCCAGGTGGAGTTGGCATTTTTCACCACGCCGGTATACGGCGAAATGGAGCCGGGGATCCCCATCCCGACCGTGCCCGTCTCGCCCGTTGCCTGCTCTGCCATATCGACCAGACGGGCAATCGTCTCTATGGTCTGGTGATAATCATCGCGCGGCGTAGGCAGACGGTGGCGAAACAGTTGCTCCCCCTGCTCGCTCAGCGCAATAACTTCTGTTTTGGTGCCGCCCAAATCAATCCCAATACGCACAAGACACTCCTCATTATTTTGATTATCAACAGAGTAGAAGCCCGCTTCCCGATTAGCAATGCAAGCGATGCGACAATTCGTTATCATGCCCGCTGATTTAACGACAAGGCCGTGGAAATTATCATGCTGTGGTTCAAAAATTTGATGGTTTACCGTCTCAGCCGCGACGTTTCGCTGCGTGCAGAAGAGATGGAAAAACAGTTAGCCGCTTACTCCTTTACCCCTTGCGGTAGCCAGGATATGGCAAAAACCGGCTGGGTTCCGCCAATGGGTTCTCAAAGCGATGCGCTGACCCACGCCAGCAGCACGGGGCAAATCATCGTTTGCGCCCGTAAAGAAGAGAAGATCCTGCCGACGCCCGTGGTTAAGCAAGCGCTCGAAGCGAAGATCTTCAAGCTGGAAGCTGAACAGGGCCGTAAGCTTAAAAAAACCGAAAAAGATTCGCTGAAGGATGAAGTGCTGCACTCGCTGCTGCCGCGCGCCTTTAGCCGCTTTAGCCAGACCATGATGTGGATCGACACCGTGAACGGGCTGATCATGGTGGACTGCGCCAGCGCCAAAAAAGCGGAAGATACGCTGGCGCTGCTGCGTAAGAGCCTTGGCTCATTACCGGTGGTACCGCTGGCGCTGGAAACGCCGATTGAGCTGACCCTGACCGAGTGGGTGCGCAGCGGGACTGCCGCGCAGGGCTTCCAGATCCTTGATGAAGCAGAGCTGAAAGCGCTGCTGGAAGATGGCGGCGTGATCCGCGCGAAGAAACAGGATCTGGTGAGCGACGAAATCGCCGTGCACATTGAAGCGGGCAAAGTGGTGACCAAACTGGCACTCGACTGGCAGCAGCGCATTCAGTTTGTGATGTGTGATGACGGCTCCGTGAAGCGCCTGAAATTCTGCGATGAACTGCGCGATCAGAACGAAGATATCGACCGCGAAGATTATGCTCAGCGCTTTGACGCAGACTTTATCCTGATGACCGGCGAGCTGGCGGCGCTGATTCAGAACCTGGTGGAAGGTCTCGGCGGCGAAGCGCAGCGCTAACAGGCAAAACGCAGGCCGGGTAAGCGAATGCGCCACCCGGCATGCTTTTATTTCAGATAGCGGCACAGATAAGAGGTTGGCTCTGCAACCTGTAAATGGAACTCGCTGTGGCCCGGCACGTTGAAGACCTGCCCGGCACTATAGACTTTCCACTCCGTTTCACCTGGCAGCAGGACGTTCAGCGCGCCGCTGACCACCGTCATCTCTTCCGCTTCTGCGGTGCCAAAGGTGTATTCCCCTTCCGCCATGACGCCGACACTGGCGCGGCCAGTGCTGCTGCTGGTAAAACCAATGGATTTCACTTTACCGGAAAAGTATTCGTTACTTTGAAGCATGAACTGGCCCTTATATTTATAGAGAAAAATCCACTATAGGGGCCATGCTCATGACCTGTCACGCAAAATCATTACACCAGTAATTCTGACGCCAGGCGCGCCATCAGGACGTTAGAGAGCAGCACCGGAACATCCAGCGCCTTTTGCAGTAAATCACGATGCCGCTGATGGAAGCCCAGGCAGTCGAGCATCAGGACATCCGCCCCTCTGTCGATCAACTCCTGCCCGGCCGCAATCAGCTTCGCTTCGCTGTCCCAGAACGGGTTTGCCAGCGCGTAAAGCGGGGTGTGCTCCAGCGCGGCCCACTTCACCGTCTGGTTATCCAGCAGTTCCTCAACGGGAACGATGACCCCAACCTGATGACCATCAACAATTGAGGCCACCAGCGGGGGGATAATCCGCATCGGTTCGAGCAGAATGGCATTACGCGCGCTGAGTCCTTTAACGGGTGCCGTGCTCATCAGCAAAATAACGTCATAGTCCTGATTGTCGAGCACTTCGATCACGCCCTGTAGCGCGCGCTCGATTTTCTGGCGCGACACATGCGCCAGTTTACCGTCACTGAGTAACGTTGCCAGGGGATCTTCCCCCTCTCCGACCGCGTAGTCTTCCATGACCTCTTCCCGACTCAGCTTCCCTAACAGACTGAGATGCGTAATTTGTTTTTCAGAGACATGCTCGGTTAAGAGCGGTAATACTTCGCTTACAGGCACCACACCAATCGTGAGGATCGCCAACGTCGCCTTCATTTTGATCGCCTTCCGTTACTACCACAACTGCCACACAGGTACAGGCTCACTACGCTGCACTGTTCATTTTTTCAACAAAACAGCACCAAGGGTAGCAGGGGATCTCTACACCGTAATGTAAAGATCGACTGGCCTTTCCGAATCCACCTGTAATAACTAAATATTAACTGCTGCTTAACATCAGCGATATGTTAAAAGTGTGATTCAGGCACGGTTGTAACGAATTCGGATTCCTGTCAGGACTTCTCAGGATCCTCATAGCGCCGTTTCGCATCCAGCGCTTCCTGTTCGGTTTCATGTTCGCTGATCAGCGAATCAGGTTTAGGGTGATCGGCACGCAGCTGGTACCAGGTTACGGTCTGATCGCCGTTACCTTTTTCAACGGTAACGATGCGGGCTTCACGTGGATAGGGAGGTCTGGTTGGCATAGCTCATCCTTTTTTTATGTCTGAGCTATGAGTATAGACGGCTGTTAGCTGGCGCAAGCCAAACGCAGGGCGGTAATAATCTGAATCGCAACTTTCTCGGGTGACGCTGACGCATCCACAACGTGGTGTGCCGCCTCGCGGTACAGTGCATCGCGTTCGGCGAGGACGTCGCTGACCTCTTCACTCAGCGGTTTCGCGGTCAGAGCCGGGCGCTGTCCCTCTTCCGGAAACGCCTCCAGCCGCCCCACCAGCGTAGAGACCGGGGCACAGAGGTAGATCACGACACCCTTTTCGCGCATAAACTGGCGGTTATACGGTGCCAGAATAATGCCCCCACCGGTCGCGATCACGGTTGACGGCGCGGTCACCGCTTCCAGCGTGGCTGTTTCACGCGCACGAAAGCTCTCCCAACCCTCATCCTCAACGATATCGGCAATGGTCTTACCGGCATTCTCCTGGAGCCAATGGTCAGTATCGACAAACTGACTCTGGCACAGACGCGCCAGCTCCAGACCAACGGTGGTTTTCCCACAGCCGCGAGGGCCAACTAAAAAGATGGGTGGGTTCATAACCAGGTGTTCCCCTTGCTGCCGGATAACTGAAGGCTGTAAAGAAATGATTGCAGTAGATGTTGCGCTAACTTTACTGCAAAGCGGTACGGAATGACAAGCCTGTGGAAGCCACACTGTACCACAAAACCGCCCGGAGGTGGGCTACGCCGGGCGGCGCTTCACTTCCAGCAGCCATTTATCCAGCTCGGCGGCAAACTGCTGGCGATCGCGCTGCGACAGGCTGTCCGGCCCACCGGTTTGCACGCCGCTGGAACGAAGCGTATCCATAAAATCACGCATGGTGAGCTTCTCCCGGATCGTTGCCGGCGAATAGCGTTCTCCGCGCGGGTTCAGCGCCGCCGCCCCTTTCGCCAGTACATCGGCAGCCAGCGGGATATCCGCGGTGATCACCAGATCTCCTGCGTCACACAGGCGTACTATCTCGTTATCCGCCACGTCAAACCCGGCCGGAACGCGCAGAGAACGGATGTATCTGGAGGGCGGCACGCGGATATTCTGGTTCGCCACCAGCGTCAGCGGCATCTGCACGCGCTCGGCAGCACGAAATAAAATCTCTTTGATGACATTCGGACACGCGTCCGCATCAACCCAAATCGCCATAGTCTCTCCCCATTATGATTCTGGTGACTATTGTCGCCTGCATTTCGTTGTTAAGCTATCAATGAGAGATAACAACGCATAATAACGGAGAGACGTGATGGATAAGAAAATCGGGTTTATCGGCTGCGGAAATATGGGCAAAGCTATCCTCGGCGGACTGATTGCCAGCGGGCAGGTGCTGCCGGGGCAGATTTGGGTCTATACCCCATCCCTGGATAAAGTCGCGGCGCTGCGTGATGAGTATGGTGTCAACGCTGCCGAAAGCGCACAGGACGTGGCTCAGGTGGCGGATATTGTCTTTGGCGCCGTTAAGCCGAATATCATGATTAAAGTCCTGAGCGAGATCACCTCCAGCCTTAACAAAGAGACCCTGGTGGTATCGATTGCCGCAGGCGTGACCCTCGATCAGCTCGCCCGCGCGCTGGGCCACGACCGTAAGATTGTTCGCGCCATGCCAAACACCCCGTCGCTGGTGAATGCCGGTATGACATCCGTTACCCCGAACGCGCTGGTCACATCTGAAGACGTGGCGGATGTACTGAATATTTTCCGCTGCTTCGGCGAAGCGGAAGTGATTGCCGAACCGATGATCCACCCGGTAGTCGGCGTGAGCGGCTCTGCCCCGGCGTATGTCTTTATGTTTATCGAAGCCATGGCCGATGCCGCCGTACTGGGTGGAATGCCGCGCGCGCAGGCCTACAAATTTGCAGCGCAGGCGGTGATGGGTTCGGCCAAAATGGTGCTGGAAACGGGTAAACATCCGGGCGAACTGAAAGATATGGTGTGCTCACCGGGGGGCACAACCATTGAAGCCGTGCGCGTGCTGGAAGATCGCGGGTTCCGCTCCGCCGTGATCGAGGCGATGGAAAAATGCATGGAAAAATCAGAGAAGCTCAGTAAGTCCTGATGCGCTACGCCGGGCGTCAGGCGGCCACTTCGGTGCGGCCCCGTCCGGCATTTTTGGCTTTATAGAGGGCCACGTCCGCCGCCTTTAGCCATTCACGATAGTGGGTGAACTGCGCCCCCCAGGGGGCAACCCCAACGCTGATACACAACCTCGCCATAGGTGCTCCGTGCAGCGGCATGTTGACCAGCCGTTCGTGGACGCGCGACATCGCAGCAATCGCGCTGTCGGCAGGCGTGCCGGACATGATCACCGCGAACTCATCCCCGCCAAAACGGCCAATATAATCGCCTGAGCGCAGGGTCAGCTGAAGCTGGCGCGTGATGGCGACAATCGCTTCATCCCCCACGTCATGCCCCCAGGTGTCGTTGATCGTCTTGAAGTGATCGATATCGATGAGCAGTATCGTCGCCTGTCGATGGCTTCGACGGCAGGCCTCAAATTCGTTACGCAGCAGCGTTTCCCAGTGACGGCGATTGAATACGCCGGTCATTCCGTCGCGGGTACTCATCAGCTCAAGCCGACGCTTATGCTCTGCCAGACGGATCGCCGTGCGGTGGCTGAGCCAGGCAAACAGTATGGGGTAGACCACCAGCACGGGGAGCGTCAGCCACAACGCCAGCGGTTCAGAGGTCAATACCACAGGAGTACCCGTGGATTGCACGGTGAGCAGAGCAGACAGAGCAAGCAGCGCCAGTCCTGTCAGAAATAACCGACATCCCCCCGATCCCATCATATTCATGCCAATCATCACGATCAGCGCCGCCGTTGGTAGCGCATTGAACCCTGTTAGCCCCATCCAGACACCGGCAATAATGGCATCGATTTTCAGATTAACAATTTCACTGCTGTGGGGTTCAGCCGAACGAAAAGCCAGCTGCCAGGCCAGATGGGGCCAGACAAAGACCCAGCCCACCAGCAATAACCACCAGACGCCGGAAAGAAACTGGCTCACCAGAACGCTGGCAAGCGGAACAAATAGCGCCGCCAGACCAACGATGCGTGCCAGCCGTATTCGCCGGGCAAATCGCAGACCGGAACGGTATGAATCATCCTGAGAAAGCTGCTGGTGCCACGCTTCCCGAATGTTCTCGTGATTGTCATAAAACTCATCATTCATCATTTTTGGGAATATTCTGAAACATTTTCCCAAATTATAGAGAGGGTGATAGCGGGGAAAGTATGAAATTTTGGGTGAGCCACAGCCGTGACTCACCCGTTAGCACTACGCCTGTTTTTTGAGGCACGCGCTCATAAACTTGCTGCGATCGTCGCCTTTCAGCATCTGCTGTGTCGCCTGGGCGTTGCACTCACGCATTTTTTGCTGCTGTGGGGTCAGGCTTTTTTCACCGGGTTTAGCCGCACCATTTTTAAGGCAGTCGCTCATGTACGTTTTACGGGCATCCCCTTTCAGGCTTTGCGATGTCGCCTGTTGGTTACAGGTCGTCATGCGCTGCTGCTGGGGCGTTAACGTTTTCTCTTCCGCGTGTGCTGAGGCGATCAGACACAGGCCAGAGAGCAGGGTAACCAGTATTGTTGTTTTCATTGCACCATCCTTTATGTGAAGTTCCACGTTAAGTCTGGCTCGTTACGGGAAAAAAACCACCCTGCGACTCTGATTTTCGCCGGGCTCTGCGGTTATTTCAGCCCTGTATCGGCACAATATTCATTAACCGGTTTCGCCGGGGGGGGAGGCGGTAATTAATAACAGAAATTATGCGGTGAAAGGTGTGCTCTGTCTCAATTTAATTTTCCCTGCATAAATGTGTAAAAATAAAAACAGAGCGACGCCAGGCATCCTGCATGACAATTCTGTGACACGTCATTTCACCTCAGGCAGGTTAGCTGCGAGGATGCCTTAAAAGCTTCTTTACGTATTGCTGAAGCAGCTCCGCATCTTCCGCAGGCACCTGGGAATCAGGACGCGCTTTTTCCAGCGCGCCTTCAACGTTGTCGATCAACGCCTCCTGCTCCGGTTTTGCCATCTGTCGCAGCAGCGCCGTCACAACGATTTCCAGCGCCTCGACCTGGGCAACCAGCTCTTTCGACTCTTCTTCCTTTTGGGCAAGCTTAACCAACAACTCAGCAATGAGATTTTTCATGGTGCTATTTCCTTATGTGATTTCCCCTGAAATTAACACCCTCTCTGAATAATGAAAAGCATGGATTGGCTTTATCTTATGCAAAAGTGACATCGCTGCCAAAAAAGATATTTCAGCGCGAAAGCGAAACGTTTTCCTGAAAGAAAGGCGCCGCATTTCGTTATATAAAAATGCGGCGTTCATAAGAATAAATAATATATTATCGTGTTTACCGGGCCGACTTTGCCTCAGCGATTCGCCTGCGGCGTCGCAAGGCAAAGGCCAGTTGAATAATATTCAGCAGGACCACCACCGCCGTCGCGGCAAATACCCAGCGGAAACCCGCCATCGCCGAGACCGAGGCGCCGATAAGCGGGCCCGCTACGTTGCCTAAATACATGAACGACTGGTTGTAGCCAAAAATGCGGCCGGTTACCTGGTCACTGGAATATTTCACCAGCAGCGTCTGAACAGCGGGCAGCATGGCGCCATCTGCGAAGCCAAGCAGGAAGCGCAGGATGCCGAGCTGAAGAGGTGTGGTGACGAATGACATGGCAAAGAAAAGGATCACCGCAATGATGAGCGTTGCCATCAGAATACGTGCCGTACCGATCCTGTCGCCCAGTTTCCCCAGACGCGGAGCAGACATCAGCGCCGACACGCCCGGCACCGCGGCAATCATCCCGCTCAGAAACGCAATGTTGCTGCTGTCCGGCGCCATCGACTTGATAAACAGCGCCAGAATCGGCCCCACCGAGCCGTTACAGAGCTGGATCACCATCGTCGTCACAAAGAGGCTAATCATCAGGCCAGGATAAGGCAGCGAGGCGAAAACCGCTTTTCCGCTCAGGCGTTCGGATTTACTGACAACAGGCCGCCCGCCCTCTTTAATCAGAAAAAGGGTGACCAGAAAGCTGATCGTCAGCAGGATCGCGGTAATGATAAAGACCGCACGCAGCCCGACATGGTCAGCCAGGAAGCCGCCGAGCAGCGGGCCGCCAATGACCCCGCTGATCTGGGCGGTGGAAAGCGTGCTGAGCGCCCAGCCGCTTCGCTCACGCGGTACCTGTGAGGCCACCAGCGCCATGGCATTCGGAATGTAACCGGAGGTCAGCCCCATTATCGCCCGCAGAATAAACAGCTGCCAGACGTTGGTGGCGAAGGCCTGGAGCAAAATGGCTATCGCCATCCCCAGCGAGGCGCGGAGCAGCATCAACTTGCGCCCCTTGCGATCCGCCAGGCTGCCCCACATCGGCGACACAATGGCGGAGACCAGAAACGTCACGCTGAACGTCAGGCCGGACCACATCGAGAGCGCTTCATGGGAAGTCACTCCCAGCTGCGACACATACAGCGGCAGGAAGGGCAATATCTGGCTGATAGCCAGTCCGGTGAAGAAGCAGCCGAACCAGACTGAAATGAGATTAACTTTCCAGGATTCCATAACAGAAATAGTCTTCATTTTTAGGCGAATTCGCCGACAGATTAGCAAGTTACGCGCAATGACATAGCGCCAGAGATGCGGCCTTGCAGACTTTGGTGTTTTATCTTCCCAGTCATCATATTTGTGAAATAAGTCACAATTTATCCAATTTTTGGCGGAAGATTATGCTTCATCGACATAATCCATAGCCGCGCATCCCCAGATGGAAATGGTTGGCATGGGCGGCATTATAGTCCGGCCCCAGACCGTTACCGTAATAGCCACAACTTGCCGAGAGCAGGGCCTGTAGCCAGGGCTGCGTCTTTTCCGCTTTCCAGCCGTTCAGGACGGTAACGCGCTGTCCATTTGCCAGCCTGAAAGCGCTGATATCCAGCGCATCCGCCGTGGCATGTTCGCTGCGCCGCGCATCCGGGCGGCTGTAGATATTGCGGCAGGCGAAGCTGCCCAGATGTTCAATACGCGTAAGCTCGCTTCCGGTCCAGGTTTTGGTGAGCGGTCGGGCCTGCTGGCTGACAAACAGCGCCGAACTTAACGCCAGCGGACAACTGGCCAGAAAGCTGCTGTTCAGGCTCACCGGGCCAAAATCGCGCACGCGCACCACGTTACTCAGCGGACACTCACCGGCGCTGTCAGCGACAGCCTGGGTACGGATAAGCTGGCGTTGATTCGCCTGCGCTAACAGGCTTTCGCATGCCTGCGGTGTTAAACGTCGAAGTTTAAACTGGGTTATTTTTCCGGGCGGATCGTCAAGCGTAAGCGGCACGAAAGGATTGTAATACGGCGGCAACCAGCGGTAGCCCACCGTGGCGATCCCGGCAATAACAATAAGAATAAGCAGACCTTTTCCTTTCACGCGCCCCCCTTCAGCATCCCCAAAACATTATGGCAGAAGGCCGCGAAACCCGCCGGGCATCGTGGTATGTTATGGGCTTTTCGTCAGACTGGAAGAGAGTGAGATGGCAAAGCAGCGCGTAGGTATTGTCTTTGGGGGAAAATCGGCAGAGCACGAGGTGTCATTGCAATCGGCTAAAAATATCGTTGATGCGATTGATAAAAGCCGTTTTGACGTGGTGCTGCTGGGCATTGATAAACAGGGCCAGTGGCATGTTAACGATGCCAGCCAGTATCTGTTACACGCTGACGATCCGGCGCACATTGCCCTTAATCCTTCTGATGTCAGCGTCGCAACGGTTCCAGGCGTGGAACAGGGACAGCTTATCGATGCCGGGAACGCGCAGGCGCTGGCACAGATTGACGTAGTGTTCCCTATCGTTCACGGCACGCTGGGCGAAGACGGCTCCCTGCAAGGCATGTTGCGGATGGCAAACCTGCCGTTTGTCGGTTCCGATGTGCTGGGCTCTGCCGCCTGCATGGATAAAGACGTCACAAAACGTCTCCTGCGCGACGCCGGTCTGAATATTGCGCCGTTCGTGACGCTCACTCGCGCCAACCGCGATAAACACAGCTTCGCGCAGATCCAGGCGCAACTCGGCCTGCCGCTGTTTGTGAAACCGGCGAATCAGGGCTCGTCCGTCGGCGTCAGCAAAGTCACCAGCGAAGCGCAGTTTAACGATGCCGTTCGTCTGGCCTTTGAGTTTGACCATAAGGTGGTGGTTGAGCAGGGAATTAACGGTCGTGAAATTGAGTGCGCCGTACTGGGCAACGACTTCCCGCAGGCGAGTACCTGTGGTGAAGTGGTACTGAACAGTGACTTCTATTCCTACGACACCAAATATATTGACGACAAAGGTGCCCAGGTTGTGGTTCCCGCCGCGCTCGATCCTGACGTTAACGACAAGATCCGGGCGATCGCCGTTGAAGCCTATCAGGCGCTGGGATGCTGTGGGATGGCGCGCGTCGACGTGTTTCTGACGCCGGATAACGAGGTGGTGATTAACGAAATCAACACCCTGCCGGGCTTTACCAATATCAGCATGTACCCGAAGCTGTGGCAGGCCAGCGGGATAAGCTATCCGGAACTGATCACCCGCCTGATTGAACTGGCACTGGAGCGCCACGCCGCTGACAGCGCCCTGAAAAGTTCCGTTAACTAACGGTTAGTCAGCTTTCTCTGCCGTCGTCGTCTCATCGGGACGACGGCGGATAATAAATCCCGCCAGCCAGAAACTGATTACCCAGGTTACCAGCCCAACCGCATAGGTTTGCCAGCCTTTCGCTTCAAATCCCAGCAGCCCGACAACACCGTTGAGAATAAAGATCAGCCCGATCGCAAAGGCGTAGTAATGCCAGTCACGGCGTAATTTGGAAGTGAGCTTCATGACAACTCCGGCAGAAAAAAAACTATCCTCTCACAGTTCGATAAAGGCGTCTGTGGCGGATACGTAAATTCTGAAATGCAGCGCAGTTTCACTTATGTTATCAATTTGTGACGTGATGCAGAAATCGACAATCCAGGAGAAATCCTGAGCCGAATTTCCCACGATTCTGATATTGACAAATGCTATGACCTGTCACACTCACCCTGTACGACGCGTATTAAACAGAGTGATATTTTCGGGAGGTCTTATGGCAGACTTTACATTGTCGAAACCGATTTTTGGCGGAAAACAACCAAAAACCTCCACGGCGGGGAATATTGCCTATGCCCTGTTTGTTCTGTTTTGTTTCTGGGCAGGAACCCAACTGCTGAATATGCTGGTGCATGCCCCTGGCGTGTATGAGCATCTGATGCAGGTGCAGGATACAGGCCGCCCGCGCGTTGAAATCGGTTTAGGCGTGAGCACCGTATTTGGACTCATTCCCTTCCTCGCGGGCAGCATGGTTCTGGGCGTGATTGCCCTTGTCCTGCGCTGGCGCAACCGCCACTGATTACAGTCCCATACAGCGTGCCCGACGATCGTCAACGCGTTTCGCGAACCAGGCGGTCGTCAGGTTACGCGTGATCTTCGGGCTTTCCAGCTGAATGCCTGGCAGAATGGCTCTGGGTAATGCCTTTCCACTTTTCTTCTCGGCCAGCGCAAAGACCTGCTTATACAGATCCGTTTTCTCAAACGCCAGGCTGTCGCCCTTCTCCAGCTGTCGGCGAATGTCGCTGTTGCTCATCTCCAGCTTCGTCGAGAGTTTTCGCACCGCACGTTCGGTGGTCCCGGCCTCACTGCTGCCGTAAGCAATGAGATCGCCGTCCAAAGCGAGCTTCACACCGCTGGCGCGGCTTACCGCATTCTGGAAGGCTGCATTTCGGCTGGCATACCAGCCCGCGTTAAAGTCGGCAAAGCGATACAGCGGTTTATCGTAGTTGGCCGGATAATTCAGCAGGTGATACGTCCCAAACCACAGCCCACCGCGCAGGGAGAAGACCTCCTGACGTACCGTACCGTCGATATCCCACGGATAGCCGTCGGTATGCTTTTCCGCAAATGCGATACTGACCTGCATCGGACCGCCGGTATGCACCGGATTTAGCGAGCCAAACAGCTTCTGCCCCATCGGCACCATATTGATGAAATCATCGAAAATGGCGCTAAGCTGTTTCTCGGTTTTCACCGTATCCAGCCGTTCACTGTAGCTTTTACCGTTTGGCGAGGTGATTTTAAGGGCGGTATGCACCAGGAAAACCGGGATATGCATCGATTCGGCCCGGCGGTCGATCTCCTTCCAGGCGATTTTGTTCAGGCCAGGCACTACAGGATCTGACTGATACATCGATTCCTGCTGCGCCACCGCGAGCACCGAGCAGATATTCTCCTCGGTAGGCGCGATCTTCTGGCTTTTGAAGGTCGCTGCCAGCGCGTCAGCCCACTCACTGCGATCCTTCACGCTGGCGGGCATCTTTTGCCGCACCACGCTCGCCACATCAACGGGCTTCTCCCCTTCTTTGAGCGGGGCAGCCCCTTTTTCGGCACAGCCCGCCAGCACAAAAGCGGCGAGTAACGTCAGCGGTAATGCACGTGGTACGGCAAATGGCATAGCAATTCCTTTTTAACCTAATGTATGGGTGACTTCCTGCACGTCCTTATCGTCCAGCTCACGCTCGAAACTGCGTAAACGTTTGTAGATGGACATCAGCTCCACCAGCGTAGTCCAGGAGCTGATCAGATACTGGAACGAACCGCGAACCTGACCAAAGACGTTGGTGATTTGGGTCATCAGACCGAGCGTAATCGTACCCGCAACGATGGACGGGAACAGCAGGAACAACCCGAAAACGTTATCAACCTGAAGATAAAGAATGCGCGCGATATTGAAATACATGTAATGGAAATAGAGGCGGAAATAGTTACGACGTACGGCGCCAAACAGCTCACGCACGGTAGGCGGTGACGCACGGTTGGCATCGTCTTCGCCATACACCAGTTCTTTACGGTAGGCCGCTTCCACGCGCTGGTTTTTAAACTCCAGCCCCGGCAGCTTGATCCCCACCACCGCCAGCAGCCCCGTTCCCATCAGCGACCAGACAATCGCAGCAATCACCAGGCCGTATGGCAGATGGCCGACAATCGGCAGCTCCGGAACGTGCGACGAGAGCGTCACCAGCACCGGCAGGAAGGCGATCAGCGTCATGATGGCGTTGATAAAGCTCACGCCCATATCTTCCAGAGTAGAGGCAAAACGCATGGTGTCTTCCTGCACACGCTGTGCGGCACCTTCGATATGCCGCAGGTGCTGCCAGTGTGCCATATAGTGTTCGTTCATCGCGGTACGCCAGCGGAACACATAGTGGCTGACGAAAAAGTTATTCATCACGCCAATCACCACGGCGATAAGGGCGATGCCGAGGAAGATCCCCACCTCATGGTAGAACTGGTTAATGGTCACTTTATGCGGCGAACTCAGCGCCGTCTGGATCAGATCGTAAAATGGCGCATACCAGGCGTTGACCGCTACGCCCACTTCCACCAGGAACCAGGTGACAAAGATGATTAACGACGTGCCGAGAATCGACCAGTATTGCCAGCGGTGAGGAGAATAGACAAACCAGAACATGGCAAAAAGCCCTACGCAGAGCACGTAATAAGCGTAGAAAAGCAGATAGCTCATGGACCAGAAGCGCGCTGCGCTAATGGGAATATCGCCCGTTGCCCCCGTAAGACGGGTCAGCCACGCGCCGCCACCGGCCTGCCAGAAAATGACAGCCAGCAGTGCCCAAATAAATGCCGACAGGAAAAAGGGCCCCGGCTTTGGGAAAAAAGACTTAAACATTGTGCTTCCTTCTTGTTGTTATGGCTGTTGCTGTGTTCAACATATCGCCACACGAAACCTTGCCTGTGCCAGCCTCCCGGCTCAGGCAAAAAAGTGAGACCTGCGGGTGAATTATTAGTTCGCTTCACAGTTTTCAGGAATTGTTTCGGTGCGTTTCATTCGCAACAGCGATCGTAGCGTCTATCATACGGTCGATGTCACAAAATGGGAGCCACGCCGCAAGTAAATTGTTCAAATTTACCCACGGTTACGTTTTTCTCGCTATCGTTATGCAAATCGGGCCATTGCCCGACGCCGATTAGTAGTATAACTACCCGTAACTTTCCTTATTCACTTGATGGATGCTTTTCGTTGAAACGTTGTCTGCTCTCTATCGCCGCGCTGTGTGCGGTGAGCCTGTCCACCGCCCAGGCAGCACAGCCTCTGACGGCCCCGGTTCTGGCCTCTGACATTGCCGATCGCTACGCGAACCTTATTTATTACGGCAGCGGTGCGACGGGAATGGCGCTGGTCGTGATCGACGGTAACCAGCGGGTGTTTCGCAGCTTCGGTGAAACACGACCGGGAAATAACGTTCGTCCGCAGCTGGATTCCGTTATCCGTGTCGCATCGATAACCAAGCTGATGACCAGCGAAATGCTGGTCAAACTGCTCGATCAGGGCGTGGTGAAACTCGACGATCCGCTCAGCAAATATGCACCGCCCGGCGCTCGCGTTCCGACATATCAGGGAACGCCGATCAGACTGGTGAATCTGGCGACCCATACCAGCGCCCTGCCGCGAGAACAGCCCGGTGGCGCTGCGCATCGCCCTGTCTTTGTCTGGCCAACCCGCGAGCAACGCTGGAACTACCTGAGCACAGCAACCCTGAAATCGGCCCCGGGCTCGCAGGCCGGCTATTCTAACCTGGCGTTTGATCTGCTGGCCGACGCTTTAGCGACGGCGTCGGGTAAACCTTACCCTCAACTGTTTGAAGAGCAGATCACGCGTCCGCTCGGGATGAAAGATACCACGTACACCCCTTCCCCGGACCAGTGCAAGCGTCTGATGGTGGCGGAAAAAGGGGCCAGCCCGTGCAATAACACGCTGGCCGCCATTGGCAGCGGTGGCGTTTACTCTACGCCTGGCGACATGATGCGCTGGATGCAGCAGTTCCTCTCATCGGATTTTTACGCGCGCAGCAATCAGGCCGACCGAATGCAGACGCTCATCTACCAGCGTGCTCAGCTACGACGCGTCATTGGCATGGATGTTCCAGGTAAAGCCGATGCCCTCGGCATGGGCTGGGTGTATATGGCGCCAAAAGATGGCCGACCTGGGATTATTCAAAAAACCGGTGGAGGTGGCGGATTCATCACCTACATGGCGATGATTCCGCAATCAAACGTAGGCGCTTTTGTGGTGGTCACCCGGTCGCCAAATACACGCTTCGTGAATATGAGTGATGGCGTAAATAATCTGGTGGCCGAGCTGAGCGCCAATAAAGCGCAGGTGCTTACGGCCTCTAACTGATCTCAATAGTCCGTGGGCAAACGGTTGATACTGATCAGTTTGCCCCGGCTCATATTGATGTAGTTCCCCTGCCGCAGCGCCGCCAGAACCTCAGCAACGACCGAACGAGAAATACGCGTGCTACGCTGAATATGATTCATAACACCAATTTTTGAACGTAGCGTGTCATCCCACTCGGCCATATTGATCAGCATCGCCCGGATTTGGCTATAGGAATTATTTCCGACCAATTGCATGTCACGTTTTCCCAATAAATGGTTAAGCCATGACAGCCAGCAGAAAGCCTCTTGCCAAAGTTGCGCGTCCTGAATAAGCTGGTACGCGTCAGATGCCGGTAAATAAAATCCGGGACAAGGCGTCTGTGCCATCAAAGAATATTCAAGATAGTTTTCATTTATCCATGCGCTTAAACCGTGGATATACGGTGCCCGCGCAATACCCATAAGTAATTCGTCTGATTTACGGTGGACGGCCGTCAGGCCGGATTGTATGACAACGGTCAATGGTTCATCATCATTATTGCCGGTAGTTATTAATTGTTGTGGTTCGATCTTAAATGGGGTACCGGCGACTTCCATACACTTTATGAGCCGGCTTAATTCAGAAAGTGGCTTCGCATTAACGTTCATGCATACCTCAAGTCATCTGTATCTGTCGGTTCTTTATAATTTTTAAAACACATAAAAAAGCGGGGGAAAAATCCCCCGCGCTTTCTATATTACCAGGTATATTTCACACCCAGGTTTGCTCCCCAGTTCTGGTCAACGTCGCCGCCGCCCAGATAAGTCGCATCAGTGTAAGCACTGAAGTTTTTCGTGAAGCTGAACTGAGTGCCCAGTCCCACGCGAACCGCAGAGCCTTCCACGCCGTTATCAATGCTGTCATTGTTGATATCAGCATTGTTGTCGGCATCGTCATACACGTAAGCCAGTTTGAAGTAAGGCGTTAATGCCTGCTCGCCGCCGTAGTTGAAGGTATAACCTGCATCCACGCCGAGCTCATAACGCATACTGTCGTAAGACTGACCATCGATACGCATGTCGTTGCTTAGCTGGTAGTCATCACCGGACTGGAACAGGCCAGAGATCGCCGCGTAAGGCGTGACGTAGCCAGACAGGTTTGGTTTCCAGTCATAGCCCAGTTTCATCCCGAAACCAACGGCGTCAGTCGTGGTATTACCGTCAACATACTGACCGTTGCTCATGGTAGCAGAGAGGTCGTTGTTGAAGCGGGTGTAGCTCAGGGAGCTGTCGAGGAAGATGTCGTTCATGAACTTCGCCGACGCGTAGATCATCGCAGTCTGGCTGTCCTGATCGACCTGACCAGTACGATCGCTGATATCACCCTTCGCGAAACCAGCCGCACCACCGACAATCCACTTCGCGTTATTACCGTCGATCTGAGTATCCAGACCTACCATAATGCCGCTTACGTCCTGATCGTAGCTAACGGTGCCATTATCCGCGTCAAAGTTGCCGCCGAAATAGCTCACCCATGCGCCGCCGTTATCTGCCAGGCCATGACGGCTGTTGGTCAGACGGGTACCCACGGTATCCTGTTGCAGATTCCAGATGTTGGTATTAGCAGAAGGAATGCTCAGCGCCATGTTGGCGTAGTCAGTCAGCTCTTCCTGCTGGAGAACAACGGTGTCGCCCTTCTGCTGCGCCTGATAGGTATAAGCACCTAAATCGGCTTTGTTTGCGGCAGTAAAGCTGGCTGCGGTATCCGCGTTATTGTCATAGACGCGAACGATCTCTTTGTTTTCGTAGTCAGCTACGGAGCCTGCGCCGGTCGCATCGTCGATGCGCACTTTATAGTTACCGGCAACGTCACCGTTCACCGCCAGATGGCCGTCAGAGTTCAGCGCGACAACACCATAGTCGTAGTCCGCTTTAGAGCGATCGTTGGTGATATAGCGTGCGTTGTTCAGGTCGCTGTTCAGCACATAATCACGGCTGGCAACGTTAAGCACACCGCCATCGGTCAGCACCATATTGTGCGTATCAACCTGACCCAGACCCAGAGCCAGCTCTGCACCGTTGTCCACGGTAATGGTGTTGGCATACAGCTCAGCTGTCTCTTCAGTGAGTGCAGCACGGCTGTAGCTATCCAGATACAGGCTGTCGGTAGCCACACCACCGCTGTCGCCAATATTCAGGCTAGACGCATTGGTCAGGGTGATGGAATCTGCCAGCAGGCCGGAGTTTTCAACATTGACCTGAGACTGGTTGTTCACCGTCAGCGCGTCGATGTTGGAGATCTTACGGGTATCCCACTCGGAACCGTTATCCAGCGCCACGTTGAACAGGCCGCTCTGATAAACTTCTTCACCTGCAACATGACCGTTGCTGTCAAAGGTAGAATCAGGCCAGATGCTGTTTGGAGAAAGCGTGTGCCAGTCTACATCGCTGTAGCCTTCACCATACATCTGCGCCGTGCCGATGGCTTCAACGCTGGACTGCGCGGCACCCACCCATTTACTGCCGTTGGTCAGCGTGACATCCAGCTTGTCGGTATCATCCCAGCCGTTGGTAGTTGGGTTATAGACGCCGTCATCGGTGGTATCCGTTGCCGGATCGCCATTCTCGTAGAAGTTGTTATCAAAGGTGCTGGCGAAAAGGATGTCGCCGGTAATGGTAGAGTGATCGAAGGTAGCGGTGGTCTGCATAGCGTTATCAGACGCGCCAGCAACAACGATCAGCGCCGCATCATCCGCAGCCGTGGCGTTGGTTTCACCGTAGTCGCTCGGCTTCGCCGTTTGACCGTAGAAGCCACTGGTACCCAGATCGCTGTACGCACCAGAGGTCAGCACAGAATCTTTCACCACCAGCGTATCGGTAAAGATATTGCTGCTGTTAGCAACGCCTTCAACACCGTCGTATGGCGTGTTATCCAGCTCCTGATAACCCTGCGTCAGCGTGATGCCCGCGATATGGGAGTTGTTCTGAATAACGATGTCAGATTCAACGTCCAGCGTGATCGCGTTACCCAGACCATAGGTGTCCAGATAATGCGTTTCAGTGGTTTCACCATTGACGACATCGTAGGCGTAATGCTCGTAGGTATCGTTGATGGTGGAGTTATCAACAGTCAGGCTAAAACGATCATACTGGGTATGAGTGGTACCGTCAGTATCCACGCCATCTGCACACGTCGTGGTCATACACTCTGACGTGATCATGCCGTTAATGGTGCTGTTAGAAATACTTAACGCGTTCGCACGGCCATTGACACCATCATCCAGATAGTATGTCGAAATAACTCCGTTTACGGTTGATTTATTGATGACTGGATAAATGTCACCATCATGTGTGGCATCTGAATAATCCCAGTCAGCATAACCATAATACCAGGGCGTGGACGCGGTATTGTCATAGCCAAAAGTATTATATGTTGTGCCGGATATATCTTTCGCATTGGCCTGAGAAGCGATAGCCAGTGTGCAGGCTAATGCAAGTTGTGATACAACCAGTTTCTTTTTCCATGTTTGCATTGGGTCATCCCTCCTCAGGGACGTAAGCAAGTTTGTCCATCAAATCATTTAGCAACATTAAATTGCGGAAGGAATTATGCAGTTTCAGTTCGAAAAGGTTCAATGAATGATTCCATTAAGTCCGTATTCAGACAAATAAGCTTGTAAACCCAGGACAATATCAATCATTATGAATAAATATTATAAATTCAACTGATTGCAAACTACTTTAGTTGCTTCGGCACATATAATAAAAAGCAATAAATCATTTATATTTATAATCCCGAACCAATATAGAAACCTCACCAATATTAAACACCAGAATAAGTTTTATAATATAGACAAAATACATACAGCGAATATTAGTCGATTTCGAAAATCTAAAAGACAACTTTAGTAAAACACCGCTCCCTGCTTTCAGGTACACTATACCTCTTTGTTCCACAAACATCAGGCATACCATGACCGATTTAATTGCACGTCCCCGTCGCCTGCGCAAGTCTCCCGCACTGCGCGCCATGTTTGAAGAGACAACACTGACCTTAAACGATCTGGTGTTGCCGATTTTTGTTGAAGAAGAGATCGATGACTACAAAGCCATCGACGCGATGCCGGGCGTGATGCGCATTCCTGAAAAGCATCTGGCCCGCGAGATCGAACGCATTGCGAATGCGGGCATCCGCTCGGTAATGACGTTCGGTATCTCCCACCACACTGACGCGACCGGCAGCGATGCCTGGAAAGAAGACGGCCTCGTCGCCCGCATGTCGCGCATCTGCAAAGAGAGTGTGCCGGAGATGATCGTCATGTCCGATACCTGCTTCTGCGAATACACCTCTCATGGCCACTGTGGTGTGCTGTGCGATCACGGCGTGGACAACGATGCGACCCTGCTGAATCTGGGCAAGCAGGCGGTAGTTGCCGCCGCTGCGGGTGCGGATTTCATTGCGCCTTCTGCGGCAATGGATGGGCAGGTACAGGCGATCCGTCAGGCGCTGGACGCTGCGGGCTTCACCGACACCGCCATCATGTCCTATTCCACCAAATTCGCCTCCTCTTTCTACGGTCCGTTCCGTGAAGCAGCCGGCACGGCGCTGAAAGGCGATCGTAAAACCTATCAGATGAACCCGCTGAACCGCCGCGAAGCGATTCGTGAGTCTCTGCTGGATGAAGCCCAGGGCGCTGACTGCCTGATGGTGAAACCAGCTGGCGCATACCTGGATATCCTGCGCGACATTCGCGAACGCACCGAACTGCCGCTGGGCGCCTACCAGGTGAGCGGCGAGTACGCGATGATCAAATTCGCCGCGCAGGCGGGTGCCATCGACGAAGAGAAAGTGATCCTCGAAAGCCTGGGGGCGATCAAACGCGCGGGCGCGGATCTGATCTTCAGCTATTTCGCGCTGGATCTGGCTGAGAAGAAAATTCTGCGTTAATCCGCTTTAGCGCCGGGTAACGACTTCGCCTTACCCGGCCTGCTCTCTGCGCTAATCTTCACCAAACTGCAATACAAACGACATCTCCTCCTTCTACTGTCTGGGCAAGACGGCAGGAGGAGTGATCAATGTTTAGTCTCGACAGCGTTCTTGATGACCTTTGGCCTCAGGCGAGGCCCGCACCCTGGCAAAAAAGTCTGTTAAAAAGACTGCTTCACGAAGACGAATTTCAGCAGTTTGCCGCCAGCCACCGTCACCTGAAAGGGCTGGATATGGTGGAGCAGGTTCTGGAACACCTTGATATTCACTGCTCCGTTTCCGCCCGCGACCTCGAACAAATCCCCGAACACGGCCCACTCATTGTGATAGCGAACCACCCGACCGGCACCCTGGATGGGCTGGCGCTGCTGTATGCCGTTTCCCGCGTGCGCCGCGACGTCAGGGTTGTTACCAACAGGATGCTGTCCCACCTTGAGCCCCTCAGTTCATTATTTATTCCCGTAGATAATATGGGCGGCAGAACCGCAAAATCCTCGCTGATACAGATGGAGCAGCACCTGCAAAACGCCGGCGTGCTGATCTTCTTTCCGGCGGGCGAAGTTTCCCGCCCAACGCGCAAAGGCATCCGCGATAAAAAATGGCATCCGGGCTTTATCAAGCTGGCCGGCAAACTACGGGTGCCGCTACTCCCGGTACATATCCAGGCGCACAACAGCCTGCTGTTTTATGCCAGTACCCTGGTCTCGCCAACGATATCCATGCTGCTGCTGATGCAACAGATGTTTCGCCGCCGTCACAGTCAGCTGCCGATCAAAATCGGCCAGCAGATTTCCTGGAATGACCGGTTTAGTTCTACCCTTTCATCGCGTGAGATGGCCGAGCAGTGTCGTCAGCACGTGATACGTCTTGGCAAGGGATTGCCTGGCGTCTTTAAAACCCAGTGCGCCATTGCCCGCCCGGAAGACAGGGCCACGCTGAAGCGCGAACTGGCGCAGGCCGAGTGTCTGGGCAAAACCAGCGATGGTAAGGCCATCTATCTTTGGCAGCGCAACGGGCAGGAAGAGGCGCCTCTGCTGCGCGAGCTGGGGCGGCTGCGCGAGATTGCCTTTCGTGCCGTGGAGGAAGGCAGCGGGAAGCGCCGGGATACCGACAGCTACGATGATGACTATCTGCACCTTATTCTGTGGGATGACGATGACCTGGAGATTGTCGGCGCGTACCGCTTTATGCCAACGGCCATGCAGGTGGAAAAGCGCGGCGTCGAGGGGTTGTACAGCTACAGCCTGTTCCACTACGACGAAAAAATGCAGGACATACTGGAGCACGGTATTGAGCTGGGGCGCAGCTTTATACAGCCGCGCTACTGGGGGCGTCGCGGTCTGGACTATCTGTGGTCAGGTATTGGCGCCTATCTGGCACGCTATCCCCATTACCGCTACCTCTTTGGCCCGGTCTCCATCTCCGGCGGCTTACCGCCTGCCGCACGGGATCTGCTGGTGGCGTTTTATCGTCTCTGGTTTCCGGCCAGCCATCCTTTAGCCGCCTCGCGTCAGCCCTACCCGGCCTCACTTCCGGACGTGCTGGCGCAATTTGGCGGGGTGGATTACGTGGATGACCTGACAAAGCTGAAATCCCTGCTCGGCAACCTGGGTTGCGGCATCCCGCCGCTCTACAAACAGTATTCCGAGCTATGCGAGCCCGGCGGCGTGCAGTTTATCGATTTCGGCAGCGATCCGGCGTTCAATAACTGTATCGACGGGCTGGTGCTGGTGGATCTGTGTTATCTGAAGGCAAACCGCTATCAGCGGTATATAGAGGCACACCTTTAGCTCCGTTGCCCGGTGGCGCTGCGCTTACCGGCCCTACAATTAAACGTAGGCCGGGTAAGGCAACGCCGCCACCCGGCAATCAAGGCGCACGGTAAAACGGCTTATCCCCCAGGATCGTCGCCCGCTGCATAATCCTTCGCTGCGGCAGGTAATCCGCATTGGCGTAATGCTGCGTGACGCGGTTATCCCAGATCGCCAGATCGTTCTCCTGCCAGCGCCAGCGCACCTGGAACTCCGGTTTGGTGATGTGCGCGAACAGGAAGCCAAGCAGCGCCTCACTCTCTTTTTCCGCTACGTCCACGATGCGCGTGGTGAACCCTTCATTCACAAACAGCGCCTGCTTTCCGGTCACCGGATGGGTACGCACCACCGGGTGCAGCAGCGGGGGATGTTTTGCGACCGCATCCAGCCAGCGCTGGTGCTCCTCTTCGCTTTTGCGGTACTTGTACTCCGGGAACGATTTTTTGAAGTCATGCTCCGCCCGCAGGCCGCTCAGCAGGGTCTGGAGCGGCGCGGAGAGCGCCTCAAACGCTGCGATCCCGCTGGCCCACAGCGTATCCCCCCCCGTCTCCGGCAGCTGTTTTGCTGCCAGAATCGCCCCGGCTGGCGGTGTGTCGATAAAGGTAACGTCCGTGTGCCAGTTGTCATTATCGGGCGGGTTATCGTTATGGGTGTCCAGCACGATAATTTCCTCCACCCCTTCCGCATGCGGGTAGACCGGGTGGATATGCAGGTCGCCAAAACGCAGGGCCAGCGCGCGCTGCTGCTGCGGGGTAATGGCCTGTTCACGCAGGAACACCACCTGATGACGCAGCACCGCGTGGTACAGCTGCTCAAACTGGTTATCGCTCAGCGGACGGGTTACGTCCAGGCCCGACACCTGCGCGCCAATATACGGCCCCAGCGGGGTAATGGTCAGTCGTTCACTCATTGTATTTCTCCATGCCAGGGCGTCAGGCGACGCTGTAGCGCGCGCAGTCCCAGTTCTAATCCAAAGGCAATCGCGGCGATCACCGCGATCCCTGCCAGTACCACGTCAGTCGCCAGGAACTCTCCCGCCGACTGCACCATAAACCCAAGGCCGCGCGTGGCGGCTATCAGCTCTGCCGCCACCAGCGTAGACCAGCCCACCCCAAGGCCGATGCGCAGCCCGGTCAATATCTCCGGCAGCGCGCCCGGTAAAATGACGAACAGCAGTACCTGCACGCGGCTGGCGCCGAGCGACTGCGCCGCACGTATGCGTACCTGCTGCGCACTCTTTACGCCAGCCAGGGCCGACATGGCTACCGGCGCAAATATCGCCAGGTATATCAGTAAGATCTTTGACGTCTCGCCGATGCCAAACCAGATCACCATCAGGGGCAGGTAAGCCAGCGGCGGGACGGGACGGTAAAGCTCTATCAGCGGGTCGAGAATGCCGCGTACCGTCGGGCTCAGTCCCATCGCGATCCCCACCGGAACGCCAATAATGACCGCCGCCAGCAGCGCCACCAGAATACGCGTCAGACTGGCGCCTAAATGCTGCCAGAGCGTGGCATCCATAAAGCCCTGCGGCCCGGCGATAGTAATCAGTTTTTCCAGAACCTGACCTGGCGGGGGCAGAAACAGCGGGCTGATCCACTGCTGCGCGGCAACCGCCCACCATACCGCCAACAACACCACCAGCGTGCCGACGCTTAAGGAGAGCTGGCGAGAGAACGGCCAGCGTAATGCAAGGCGCGTCCGCCGCGTTTTTTCACTGAAAACAATGCTCATGAGAACGCCTCCCGTTGCTCAAACACGCGGCTTAAGACGTATTCACGCTGTTCAATAAACAGCGGATCGGATTTGATGCTGCGTACCGGCTCTCCCGCCACATAGCGGCGGGCAAAGTCAAGCGGCAGGCGCTCCAGCACGCGTCCCGGCCCCGGTGAGAGCAGCACCAGCTCCGTCGCCATAAACACGGCCTCTTCGATATCATGGGTGATTAACAGCACCTGCTTGCCGGTTTCGTGCCACAGGCGCAGCAGCAGGGTTTGCATCTGCTCGCGGGTGAAGGCATCCAGCGCCCCGAAAGGTTCGTCCAGCAACAGCAGCTGTGGGTTAGCCGCCAGCGCACGGGCGATCCCGACGCGCTGACGCTGCCCGCCTGAAAGCTGCCAGATAAAGCGTTTTTCAGCCCCCTCCAGCCCGACCTTTTTCAGCATATCGCGCGCCGTTTTCAGGCGCTGTTCACGCGCTACACCGGCCAGTTGCAGACCAAATGCAACGTTTTCCTGCACGTTTCGCCACGGGAGTAGTCCTTCATTCTGAAAGACCACGCCGCGCTCTGCGCCCGGCCCCGTTACCCGTTTCCCTTCCAGTTGGATCGTGCCGTGCTGATACGGTACAAACCCGGCGATCAGGTTCAGCAGCGTCGTTTTCCCGCAGCCGGACGGTCCCAGCACCACCAGCAGTTCACCGCTGTCCAGCGTCAGGTTGATCTCTTCCAGGGCGGATTTGCCGCCGTAATCGGCAGACAGGTTTGTAATGTTCAGCATTGCAGCCCCCTTATTTCACAAAGCGATCGGTCACGAACTGGCTGTAATCCGCCGCCACCGCAGGCACTTTGCCCTGCTCTTTCAGGAACGTGGCAGTGTCGACAATCGCTTTGCTCACCGGCCCGTTCAACTGCTGGACCTGCTGCGCAGGCGTCAGATAGGTGTTGCCTTTTACCAGCCCCGGCACGTCAGCTTCCGGCACGCCGCTCAGACGTGAGAGCTTCTCCAGGTTGGCGGGATGTTTCAGCCATTCATCCGGGTTGCTGATGTATGGCTGCTGTGCGTCGATGGCGCTTTTGGCGAAGGCTTTCACCACTTCAGGGTGTTTCTCGGCAAAGTCCTTCCGTACGACCCAGACGTCAAGGGTTGGCGCGCCCCACTGCCCCACTTTTTCGGAGTCGGTCAGCACGGTGCCCTCTTTTTCCAGCTCGTTGACGGCGGGCGCCCAGACGTATGCTCCGTCGATGTCGCCACGCTGCCAGGCGGCAATAATCGCCGGAGGTTGCAGGTTAATGATCTGCACCTGGCCCGGCTTAATGCCCCAGTGTTTCAGCGCTGCCAGCAGGCTGTAATGCGTGGTGGAGATAAACGGCACCGCGATGCGTTTGCCGATCAAATCTTCGGGTTTCGTGATGCTTTTCTTCACCACCAGCGCTTCGGAATTTCCGAGCTGCGACGCCAGCAGGAAGACTTCAATCGGCACCTGCTGGCTGGCGGCCACCGCCAGCGGGCTGGAGCCCAGGTTGCCAATCTGCACGTCGCCCGAGGCTAACGCCCGCACAATCGCCGCGCCGCTGTCGAACTTGCGCCAGTCGACGTTCGCCCCGCTCGCTTTGGCAAAGGTGTTGTCCGCCTGCGCAACTTTCGCCGGCTCAGCGGAAGTCTGATACGCGACGGTGACGTCCACCGCCTGCGCCTGAAATGCCCACAGCGCCAGTGCGCCGAGAAGTGTGATCCGCGATGAAATTGCCATAATGTCTGCTCCTCTTGTTGTTATGAGGGCAGTATTTCCGGCGCGAGAATTTTGATAAAGGAATAAAAAAGAATCGCTAATGACGATTCGTTTTTAGAAAAAAAGCGGGAAAGGATAGTGAATTTTGTGCGGTTGTTTCTCCGGGTGGCGCTGCGCTTACCCGGCCTACGGTTCGTGCAATTTGTAGGCCGGGTAAGGCGCAGCCGCCACCCGGCAAAGACCTCAGCGCTGAACCGTCAGCGCAGCAATATCCTGCGGCGTGGTGCGACAGCAGCCGCCAATCAGCTTCGCACCGGCATCCAGCCACTGCGGTAAATACCCCGCCAGCGTCTCGCAGGCGTCACCATGGTGATGCCAGGTTTTGCTCACCGCATCATAATGCTCGCCGGAATTCGGATAGACCACCAGCGGCAGCGACGTCAGGCTGTGCAGATGCGTCAGCGCCGCGGTGGTGTTTTCCAGCGCGATACAGTTGATCCCCAGCGCGACAACCTGTGGATAGCTTTCGAGCGCAGAAACGACATCCCGCAGCGGCGTCCCGTCACTCAGATGCTCGCTGTCACGCAGGGTAAATGAGAACCATGCCCGGGCGCGAGGATACGCCGTCAGCAACGCCGCCAGCGCCTTAATCTCCGGGAAAGAAGGCAGCGTTTCACAGGCCAGCAGATCCGCGCCCGCATCCAGCAGCGCCTCCACGCGGGGAAGGTGGAACGCGGTGAACTCTTCAGCGCGACGCACATAATCTCCGCGATATTCAGATCCATCGGCAAGATACGCGCCGTACGGCCCTACCGACCCCGCCACCAGCAGCGTGCCCGCCTGCGCATTCTCTGCCAGGTACGCTTCCCGCGCTTTGCGTGCCAGCTCTACGCTTTTGCCAATCAACGCCCGGGATTGCGCCTCGTCCAGCCCGCGTGCGACAAAGCCCGCAGGCGTGGCCTGATAGCTGGCGGTGATCGCCACCTGTGCCCCCGCGCGGTAATAGTCGAGGTGCACATCCCGGATCAGCTCCGGGTTTTCCATCAGCACTTTGGCCGACCAGAGGCTGTCGGCAAGGTTACAACCGCGCGCTTCCAGCTCCGTTGCCATCGCCCCATCCAGCACGACAAACGGCTGGTTTTCAAGGAGGCCGGTAAGCGGATTATTCTGCGACATGTTCAGGCTCCTGCGTGGTCAGGTTTCGGGTCAGGTAGTACGCACCATAACACAGGGCGACAAACGGAAGCCCGCAATAAAGGGCAATACGCTGGCTGGGGTCAAACCACAGGCCGACGCAGGCCACCAGACAGAGGATAAAGCCAAGCACGGGCACCAGCGGATACCATGGCGCGCGATACTGCAACGCCGAAAGCGGCTGCCCGGACTGCACGTGACGGCGACGAAACACGAAGTGTGACGCGCAGATGCTGATCCACACCGCCACCACCGCAAAACCGGAAATAGCTGACAGGGCCACAAACACCGTATCCGGCGCGACCACGCTGGAGAACAGCGCCAGCACGCCACCCAGCATGGAAACGGAGAGCGCCGTCAGTGGCACGCCGTTTTTGTTGACGCGGGCAAAGCAGCGCGGCAGCGTTTTCTCGTTAGACAGAGACCACAGCATACGGCCAGAGGCGTACAGACCCGAGTTCGCCGCCGAGAGGATCGCCGTCAGGATCACGAAGTTAAAGATATCCGCCGCATACGGAATGCCGACCTTTTCAAACACCACCACGAACGGGCTTTTCTCCACGCCAGCCTGCTGCATCGGGATCAGCGCCGCCAGCACAAACACGGTGCCAATAAAGAAGATGATGAGCCGGGCGATGGTGGTGCGAATAGCAACCGGAATAACCTTGTGTGGGTTTTCCGTTTCTCCTGCCGCGATGCCGATAAGCTCCGTTCCGGAGAAGGCAAAGTTGACCGCCACCATGGTCATCAGGATCGGCAGACCGCCGTGCGGGAACCAGCCTTCGGCAGTAATGTTGCTTAAGCCCGGCGCCGGTGAACCGTCCTGCATCGGGATAAAACCGAAGATCGCCGCCCCGCCGAGAATAATGAAGGCGATGATGGTGATGACTTTCACCAGCGAGAACCAGAATTCCCCTTCGGCGAAGAAGCGCGTGGAAATGACGTTAAGAGCAAAAATCACCACGCAAAAGACGACGCACCACGTCCAGACGGGAACCTGCGGGAACCAGTACTGCATACAGAACCCGGCTGCGGTAAAGCTCGATCCCAGCGCCACTGTCCACGTAAGCCAGTAGAGCCACGCCACGGTATACCCTGTCGCCGGGCCAAGATAACGAGCGGCGTAGACGTGGAACGCGCCGGTTTCCGGCATTGCTACGGAAAGCTCGCCCAGACACTGCATAACCAGCCAGACCACCAGCGCACCAATAAGATACGCCAGCAGCGTGCCCGCCGCGCCGGTTGTCGAAATGATGTATCCGGTATTGAAGAATAACCCTGTGCCGATAACGCCCCCCAGCGAGAGCATAATCAGGTGACGGGTTTTCATGGTGCGCTTAAGCTGCCCGTTTTGTTGTTCTGTTTGCATATTACCTTCTAAACGTATGGACATCTAAACATCCAAAGAAGGGTGTTATACCGCGATTGTTAACAAAAAGCCACCCGGCACGACTTCGGCGCAATTATTGGTAAATCTTTAAATCAGTTCTATAGTCGACACAGTTTCTTCTTCACCAGGACTCACTATGCGATTTAACGGACTGACCAAAGGTTTCTTTATTCTCATCCTGGCCCTTGTTACCTGGGCTTTCTTTGACGTGCTGTCACCCTATTTCTCGGCGATTCTGTGGGCCGCGATCCTGACCATCATTTTCAACCCGGTGAAAAACAAATTGCGTACCGCGCTGGGCGATCGCAACGGGCTGGCTTCCCTCCTTACACTCGGCATTATCTGCCTGATCGTGTTTATTCCGTTGATGGTGATCCTTTCCTCGCTCGCGGTGGAACTGAACATGGTTTACACCAAGCTGCAACAGAACAACACGCAGTTCCCGGAAGTCATCGCCGGTATTTTCAACCGACTGCCGGACTGGGCCAGCGGCTTCCTGGCGGATCACAACCTGACCAACGCCGCGCAGATTCAGAAAAAGCTTTCCGATGTCGCGTTACAGGGTGGACAGTATCTGGCGGGAAGCGCGTTCCTGATTGGTAAAGGGACGTTCGGCTTTGCTATTAGCTTCGGCATTATGCTGTACCTGCTGTTTTTCCTGCTCAAAGACGGGCCCTATCTGGTGCGCCAGATCCTCGACTCGCTGCCGCTGTCTGACTTCGCCAAACAGCACCTGTTCGCTAAGTTTGTCGGCGTCTCACGAGCCACGGTAAAAGGTACGGCGGTCGTGGCAGTGGTTCAGGGTACGCTTGGCGGTATCGCCTTTGCCATCGTCGGTATTGACGGTAGCGTACTGTGGGGAGCGCTGATGGCGTTCCTCTCCCTGGTGCCCGCCGTCGGCTCGGCTATCGTCTGGGTTCCCGCCGCGATCTTCCTGTTTGCCACTCACCAGCTGTGGCAGGGTCTGTTCATTGTGGGCTTTTTTGTCATTATCGTCGGGCTGGTGGACAACCTTTTACGTCCGCTGCTGGTGGGCAAAGACACCAAAATGCCGGACTACCTGATACTGATCACCACGCTCGGCGGTATGGAGCTGTACGGCATTAATGGTTTTGTTATTGGGCCGCTGATTGCCGCCCTGTTTATCGCCTGCTGGAACCTCTTCTCCGGCCGCGACCACGCAGGCAACGCCGAGGAGCTGGACGCAGACTTTATCGAAGAGGGAAAAAACCCTCCGGATCTCTAACGAAACGCGTTTTGTCAGGCGGCCCTGTGCCGCCTTTTTTTTCGCGATAAATCAGGGGTTTTCTATAATCTGAAATGAACGCTCTTCCACATTTGTCGTAGAAGGATCCAACAGGTGCGAATCGCCACGATCACAAACTGGGCCTATGGTGTCACGGTGTGCCTGACCATTGCCTCCGGTATCGTCATGCTGATGGCTTCCCATGCCGACAACGTAGAGCGTCAGGCTGTTAAGCAACGACAAATTTTTGACCAGCTTACGGAAGAGATTGAAGCAGAAACCTGGATGCTCTCCGATTTAGCGCGCCTTTACGCCATCAAAAAAGAGCCCGATGTGCTGAAAGCGTACCAGGCGAAAGAAGGTGAACTGAAGAATATTGAACACAAAGTGGGACAGTTAAAAGATACGGGCGCAACGGGCGAAGAGCTGGCGCTGCTGTATGAAGGGCTGAAGATTGTTGATGGCCTACAGGATGAACAGCAGGCAGCAATTGCCAGCGTCGCCCGGGGTGAGGAACAACAGGCCATTGCGTTACTCTTCGGCAAAAGCTACGAACTTGAAACGGAACGCGCCCAGAGCAAGATTGACCATTTTCGTATGCTGCTGGATAAGCGCATTATTGCCGATGTCCAGGCAGCGACCAACACGTCGAAAACGCTGCGTACCGCCTCAGAGGTGATGGTCGGCCTGACCGCCCTGCTCTTCTTATTCGTGATGGGCTTTATTCTCAAGCACCGCGTGCTGCGGCCGGTAGTGCGCCTCAGCGATGTGGTTCACCGCCTGGCCTCACAGGATTACGGCGTCGAAACGCCCAATTTCAACCAGGTCGATGAGATAGGCGATATGGCGCAGGCCATTCGCATTTTCCGCGAGAACGGGCTGGCAAGGCAGCGGCTTGAAAAAGAACGCGACGCAGACTGGGCCATCCGCGAGCTGCTCGCGCGAATGACCCAGCGCTTGCAGGGGTGCGAGAACGTCAGCGACGTGATTGAGGTGGCAGAGCTGTTTGCTCCCAACATTGCGCCGGGTATCGCCGGACGTCTGTATATTCTGGATCGAAACCCGTGGAAGATGCGCTGTGCGGCGGAATGGTTATCTCCACAGGGAGAAAAAAATGCTTTCCACCCCGATCAATGCTGGGCCATACGCCGTGGTCAGAGCCACCCACCGGTCAACGGCGAGCCGGATATCGGTTGCCAGCATCTGCCTGAATCACAAAAAGACAGCTCACTGTGCGTGCCGCTCATTGCGCAGGGGGAAGCCATTGGTTTGCTGTCGTTTCAGAACATCACGCCTGAAACGGCACCGTCCCGCGCATATCTCGAATTAATGGCGGAAGCCCTGGGTCTGGCGCTGGCCAACCAGCGTCTGCGCGATGCCCTGCTGGAAAAAGCGCTATTCGACCCGCTCACCGGCTTGCGTAACCGTCACCACCTGGAAGATACCCTGCGCACTCAGATAGCTCAGGCAATGCGCAATGATGAGCCGGTGAGCTGCATGATGATCGACATCGATCACTTTAAAAGCATTAACGATCGCTTCGGCCATGAGGCTGGCGATCATGTGATTAAGAGCGTGGCGACAATTGTTCAGCGTGCCGTGCACGATGCCGGCCTGGCCTTCCGCTTTGGTGGCGAAGAGTTTCTGGTGCTGCTAACGGGTGCGGATGAGGAAGCGGCTCACGCCTGCGCAACGGAGATTTATAACGGCGTCCATACGCTGTCGCTGCGCTATGGGCTTGCTGAGATTGGCCCAGTGGATGTGTCGATCGGGATCGCCAGTTACCCGCAGCACGCCCAAAGCGACGACCTGCTGCGCGCAGCAGATGTGGCGCTTTACCGGGCGAAAGAGCTGGGGCGCTCGCGGATCGTCAGTTTCAGTATGCTGGAGACGGGTTAACCGAAAATCCCTGCCAACGACGTCAGAGGTATGCGCACTCTCTTATTCCCTCACATTGAGGGTGCGTTATCATTCTTTGTACAAATAAATCAATCTTAACGATGCCACCATTGATAAAAAATGGGGGTGCGTAAATATATCAATAAATCAAAGCGATCATTTTTTAAACCCGGGTGGCTAATTACACTGAGTTTATATGTTTTAAAAAACGTAAGCTCCAGCCAGAGGTCTGCAATCACGGGGCAAACAACGATTATCCATTTGATTTTAATACATTTAATGAAGTATCGTTTGCAAAAAGCCGTGGCGTTCAACAAAATAGACAAACTTATAGGATAATTAACTTATAATTCTTATACTTCTGATAAAAAGAGGAGGCCAATATGCGAATAATCCTAATGCTGTGCTGCTTTTTGGTACAAAGTTTAAGCTGGGCTGGCGAACTGCCAAAGCCTGTGGGCAAACCCATTTTAACCATTACCGGTAATATAGAAAATACGAACGAAAATGGAAAAGCCGTTTTTGATATTGCCAGCCTTGAAAAACTGGGGATGGTGAGTTTCCAGACGACCTCTCCCTGGTATAATGGCCGCACGAAGTTTGAGGGTATCCCGATGCGCAAACTCATGGAGTATGTGGGTGCAAAGGGTTCGGTCCTGAATGTGGTTGCACTCAATGATTACACGACCGTCATCCCTCTCAGCGACTTCCAGAAATACAACGCCATCCTGGCTTTAAAGGTCAATGGCGAATATATGCGCATCCGCGATAAAGGTCCGTCATTCATCGTCTACCCTTATGACAGTCTTCCTGAACTCAATAATCAGATTTATTACTCGCGATCGGCCTGGCAGGTCAGCAAAATGAAGATTGAATAGTAGTTCAGGAGAACATAATGAACAGGATACTGGTTGGTATCATTTTTTCTCTTTTTATCACTACGGGATATATAGCCTTTCTTGTCTACGACCGTCAGCAGGAGTTGCAAAAATTGACTCACTACACTGAGTCCTGGTCTGTAGCCCAACTGGTATCTGAATATTACCGATTTGAATCATGGATTGGACTGTACGCAACCGAGACTGATGACGTTACGGTAGACCAGGTTCGCATGCGCCTGGAAATCATGCTGAGCCAGAATGATTTATTGAAAGAGGGCGGCCTGGGTCGTTATATAAACAGCGCGAAAGCGCATCAGGTGCTCGCCTTACGCCTGGAAAATATACTGAACTATCTGGATGGTCATCTTGAGAAAATGAGCCGTTCAGAGTTAAAGCTCTATCTGAAAAATATGCATTCACTGGATGCCCCGCTAAGCCAGCTTTCATCAACGGCTTTAACAAAAGATGTTAATACAATCAATGAAACTAACCTAAAAATACAGGTTCTGTATTATATTTATTCAGCACTTTCGCTGTTACTGGTTATTTTAAGCTTCATACTGGGCTTTTTGATTATCTATCAAAATAAAAACATTCTCAAAGCACATACACAGGTTAAAACGCTGGCTGAAGAACTTCAGCTGTCCAAAGAAACCCTGCAAATCCAGAATACAAAACTGGAATACGATGTTTATCATGACTCCCTTACCGGCATGAAAAACCGTCTTTTCTTCTGGGATGATCTCAATAAACTTAATCTACAGGCTGAGGAAAAACATATTTCGGTCACGGTGATGTTATTCGATTTAGACCGGTTCAAAGAGGTGAATGATACCTACGGTCATGATGCTGGCGATTTACTGTTACGTGAGGTATCCACGCGCCTTAACGCTTT
Organism: Enterobacter sp. BWH64; assembly: GCF_001037645.1. Taxonomy (NCBI): domain Bacteria; kingdom Pseudomonadati; phylum Pseudomonadota; class Gammaproteobacteria; order Enterobacterales; family Enterobacteriaceae; genus Enterobacter; species Enterobacter sp. BWH64. Next base: position 1,469,945 of record NZ_KQ089922.1, on the reverse strand, counting down.
GAGCCGCTTTTCAGAGACATTTTATCGTTTGGGCGGCGACGAATTTGCGTTTCTCTCCAGTGGCTTAACCGAAGCCGCAGCCGTTTCACGCGCGCGAGAAATCAGTGATAGCATCAGCAAGCCCTATACAATTAATAATCAACTCATCAAAATAGCCACCTGTGTGGGTATTGTTTTATCGGATAACGAACGACGTTCAGATTACCTTTATAAATTTGCCGATCTGGCGCTCTATGAAGCCAAGAAAGAAGGTTCTCAGCAAATCAAAGTCTTCCGCCAGCGAATGCTACAGAAGTTGCAGGAAAGCAGAACCCTTGAAAATGATATGGCAAGAGCAATAGAGAATGATGAGTTTATTGTTTATTACCAGCCTATTGTGAATTCCGTCAGCAAGGAAATTTACGGCTATGAAGCGCTTATTCGCTGGATGCACCCCGTCAAGGGGATGCTCTCCCCTGATAGCTTTATTTTCGCCGCTGAAAAAACAGGCATGATCAACGAGATAGGTAAAACTGTACTTAAACTGGCCTGTAGGGAAGCGGTCTCATGGGCTGTTCCGGCCAGGATCTCCGTCAACGTCTCGCCTGTTCAGTTAGGCAGCAAATCATTTATTAATACGGTGCAGTCCGTTCTGGCTGAGACCGGGCTCCCGGCTAACCGTCTTGAGTTAGAGGTCACAGAGTCTTCCCTCTTCAGTGACAGAAATAACCCCATTGCGATCCTCAAAAAACTACGCTCACTGGGCGTAAGAATTTCTATTGATGATTTTGGCACGGGTTATTCGTCGCTCTCCAGACTCAGCGAACTGAATTTTGATAAAATCAAGATCGATAAATCTTTCGTCAATCCGATATCTACGCAGGAAGATGCGCTTAATATTGTGAAGCTGATTACCGGTATGGCTAAAAGCCTTAATATGGGCGTTATTGCCGAGGGCGTTGAGACCGAAGAGCAGCTTGAGCGGCTTCAGGCTCTGGGTTGCGAGCTTGTGCAGGGATATCTTTTCAGCAAACCACAGCCTCAGGTCGACAGCAAAATTAAGAGCGGCCAGGAATGATCCCCTCTCCTCAGCCCGATACCAACCGGGATCACATTTTTCACCCCTGGGTATTCACTGACAATAACCAGGTGTTATCATTCACCCCGTAAATACCTATCAACTCAAACCGAGGCTTTGATGCTGGAGAATGTAATCATCCGATAATCAGCTTCCCGACCTTTCCAGGCCGGACTGATTATCAATGCGCCGAAATCGTATGCGGACACCACTGTGTGTTTGCACGTTTTGCACATGATGATTAAACAGGTTTTCCAGTATGAATTTATCCCGTCAGGAACAACGTACCTTACACGTTCTCGCCAAAGGTGGCCGTATTGTGCACGTCCGCGATAACTCTGGCCGCGTCACCGCCGTTGAATGCTATAGCCGCGAAGGGCTACTGCTGGCTGACTGCACGCTCGCCGTTTTCAAAAAGCTCAAAACCAAAAAGCTGATCAAATCCGTTAACGGTCAGCCCTACCGCATTAACACTACGGGGCTGAACAATGTTCGCGCTCAGCCTGATAATCGTTAAGGAGAGGATGATGGATATCCCACGTATTTTTACTGTTAGCGAAAGCAAACACCGCATTCATAACCCCTTTACACCAGAGAAGTACGCGACGCTGGGCCGCGTGTTACGCATGAAGCCAGGCACACGCATTCTCGATCTCGGCAGCGGCTCGGGAGAGATGCTTTGTACCTGGGCACGTGATTACGGTATTACCGGTACCGGCATCGACATGAGCCCGCTCTTCACCGCGCAGGCCACGCGGCGCGCAGAGGAACTCGGCGTCAGCGAACGCGTCCATTTCATTCATAACGACGCGGCCGGCTACGTCGCGAATGAAAAATGTGACGTGGCGGCCTGCGTTGGCGCAACCTGGATTGCGGGGGGCGTAGCCGGGACAATGGATCTGCTGGCAAAAAGCCTCAAGCCCGGGGGAATAATGCTCATCGGCGAACCGTACTGGCGTCAGGTACCTGCGACGGAGGAGACAGCCCAGGCCTGCGGCGTCTCGTCGATCGCAGACTTTCTCACTCTGCCCAGTCTGGTTGCGTCTTTCGATCAACAGGGCTATGACCTGGTTGAAATGGTGCTGGCTGATCAGGAAGGCTGGGACAGGTACGAAGCCGCAAAATGGATGACCATGCGGCGCTGGCTGGAGGAAAACCCAGACGATGACTTCGCGCAGGAAGTTCGGGCGGAGCTGACGATAGCGCCTGAACGTCATGTGACGTACACGCGGGAGTACTTTGGCTGGGGAGTGTTTGCGTTAATGGCGCGATAACATGGCGCTGGCGGTATAGCCTTTAGGGTTATGCCGCCGATCAACTTCTTTGAGGTACAAAACGATGACGCGAAAATGTGCAGCCATTAGCAACATTTGCTGCCATGATCTGAGAATGAGATTTACTGGAATGTAGGGTAACTATTTGATTTAGATGGTGCGATAATAGGAACCAACAAACGAATACATGACACTGATTTTAAAACAAAATTTAATATCGAAGAATAAAACTATACACATCACTATACACATTGGCGGTAGCGTTCATTTTTTATACTGAAAAACTGTCAGAAAAAATCTTTTTTTGCATTTAACTGTTCACACTGTTCACCTCGATTATTTCCCATTTTAAATCATGACGTTAAGTGGTGATGAGTTGGTGAAGAGTGAACAGTCGACTCTTCACCTTTATGATTTTGTACGCTCAGGATGCACCGGGTCAGGCTACGCGGGGGTAAAAAGTTTATTTAGGTTTTACTGCTCACTCTGTTCAAGTTTAATTTTATAATAATTTCAATTGGTTACTGGGCAATTAGACAGTGAAGAGTCGATCGTTCTTCCGACAAGATATTTATGTATAAAAAGAGCGGCCGTTGCCGGTCTGAGGAAAGTGAAGTTGCAGCAGGCTCACCGCGCGCCTACGGCCACTGAGGAAAAAATTCATTATTTTGTTAAGACCCAGAACTTAATGAGATAATGTCCAAATAGTTGGCATCATGTATCTATCTCCGTGAATGGCCACGTAACATTATTCATAACTTAACCGGAATATTAATCAGATATGAGTGAGTTTCTTCTGGGGGTTCTTGCGAGCCTTGTCGCAGGTGTGGTTGTTTTCATCCTAAAAATTATTTGGCCAAATCTTACTGACAAATGTCTCTACAAAGGCGTTCGTGTTGAAGGTGTGTGGGATGTGATGGAAGAGCGTAGTGGCAGATCTTTAAAAGTTGGGAGGCTAGAGCTAAAACAGCGTGGATGCCGCCTAACCGGCATAAGCTCAAGAACCAAAACTCGTGATGGTAAAAATTCAGATAGGAAATTCAATTACCACGGTTTAATCAATGGTAATCAGGTAACGTTGGTTTTCGAAGATGCACGGGGTGTTGGTTTTGACACAGGAACCTATGTTTTCACTGTCTACAACGATGGTACGACAATGGTTGGCATGGCTACTTTCCACGGTAAAAGAGAGAATAAAATTATTTCGGAGCCAAGGATATTACGAAAGACGGTGGCTTAATTCTGAACCATGTGCCATTGCTCTAGATAAAAAGACCGGCGATTGCCGGTCTGAGTGGGTTATGTCGCTGCGGTTTCATCGCACTTCGGCAGCCAGTCGCCGTTGCTGTCTTCCCTGAGCGTCAGGTTGGTTTGCGTCCCCTGTTTGGTGTGCCGCTTCTCGTAGTTCATCCCGTACTCTTTCAGCATCATCGGCAGCCCCAGCCCGAACATTTTCAGGCTCAGCACATGCTTGTAACCGTTGGCCTCCATATAAACCAGATAGGCATGATAGAGATAGTTACGGGGCTGTCGCGGGATGATATTGGCGTTCCCCATAAACATTCCGTTCGTCTGCGGCAGCGCTTCCAGATAGCCGCAAAAATCAAACGTCGGGTCAGCGTCGCGTTTGATGCTGAGTGCCTCGTCAGAGTTCTGCTGTGACTGGAGCAATGCACGCGCCGTCATCGGGTCGCTGAACTGCTGCATAAGCTGGCGCACGATGACGGCCAGCTCTTGCGCGATTTTGTCCTTAAGCTGCGGGTCACGCTCCTCCGGGGCAATTTGCTCCGGGAAGTGGATTATCACCCGCCGACGGGACACGCCGCCGCTGCGGTCGGTGAAGCGCATCGGGTTATTGTTCACGGCCAGAATCACCGCCGGGATATAGGCCGAATAGGCGTCGCGGTATTTTGGGTCAACTGACACGGCATCGCCGCCGGTTATGGCCTTAAGTCCTGCGCCGTCCCCGCTCCATTTCTCCTGGTCAGGCAGGCGTATCAGCGAGAAGCCAATCAGCGCGGCACGCTCACGTGGTGATTCCAGCGTCTCGATGGTCGCTGACGTAGCGTTGTCCTCCCCGGCGAGCAGGGTCGCAATTTCGGCCAGAATACTTTTCCCGCTTCCGCCGGGTCCGGTGACTTCGAGAAAAAGCTGCCAGTCGTAGCGGTTCGCCAGCACCATAAACAGCGCGGCGAGTATCACGTCACGTTTAGCCGAATTACCACTGGCCGCACGGTCGAGCCAGCGCCAGAAATTCGGCGCATGGGTTTCCAGCGTTTCACCCTCCACCGGAGGGGTAAAGTCCACGTCGCACAGGGTGCGCAGCCAGTGTGATTTGCTGTGCGGACTGAATACGCCGGTGAGGGTATCGAGCACACCGTTGCGAAAGCCAATCAGACGACGCGCCGGGGCGGCCTGCTGCGGAATAATGAGTTTCAGGGTATCGACCACCGAGGCAATTCTCCCCGATGAGAACGGGGCACGCAGGCGCTGGAACAGCCCGGCCACGTCGCGCGCAAAGTCTGAGGGCGGGATGATTTTCCATGTCCCGGCTTCATACCGGGACAGGAGCTGGCCGTTCGCATCCACAGCCAGCGCTTCGCCGTAATGCTCATGCACCCGCATCGCCTTTTCACTGGTGCTCATGGCGGTAAATTCCGCCTCGCTCATGGTGTCGAACGGGCTTTGCGCCGCTGGCCGGATGGCATCGTAAATCGCTTTGCGTGTGGTGTCCTCGCCCTGCTGCATAAACGCATCATTCCAGTCACCGAACACCGGCGGGAGGGCAACCGTGCCCTCACAGGCCTGTGCGGCCTCTGCGGCTTTGATCTGGCCGTTCCCGCTGAGGTCACGGTCAGCGGCGAGGATAATCTGACAGGCCGGGTGCCTCTGACGGGCAAGGCTCGCCAGAGAAAGGAGGTTCACGGACGAGAGCGCCACCATGACGGTTTCACCGGTCAGGTGATGCACGGTGAGCGCGGTCGCGTAGCCCTCCGCTATCCACAGGCGTTTTCCCGCCTCTTTTTTCCCCTTGATAAGGTGATACGCCCCTTTTACCGCTCCGCCTTTCAGGGTGCGTTTGAGGCCGTCAGAATTAATAAGCTGAACGTTAACCACCGAGCCGGTATCGTCCTGCAGCGGCACGATGACATCACCGGCGCGGTAGGTCACGCCGCCGGTCTTGTGTGTGGTGGTCAGCGTCAGGCATTCGAGCGCAGGAAAGCCCTTCCGGGTCAGGTAGGCGTTGCCGGTGCCCGGGCGGGTTTTCTCCAGAAGCTTTGCGGCAAGCGTGGCAGCGGCTCTCCGGCTGGCATCGCTTTCGGCCTCGGCGGCGGTAATAATGTCCTCAGCAACCGGCGGCAGACTGCCGGTCAGGGCGCTCACCTTCCCGGCGGCTTCGGAAGCCGACACGCCGAACACCTTTTCGACCAGCTTAAGTCCGTCACCCGCGCCGCACTGGTTGCAGAACCACGTCCCGCGCCCCTCTTTATCATCGAAGCGGAAGCGGTCAGAGCCGCCGCACACCGGGCAGGCCTGATGCTGGTTTTTACTCACTTTCACACCCAGCGCCGGGAGAATGCGCGGCCAGTGGCCGCATGCCTGTTTTACGGTTTCCGTTACGTTCATTTTCATCGTTATTTTCTCCCTCAGTGCACAACCGGCGTGTCGATATGACGGGCGCAGAGTTCATCCATTACGGCAAGCCCCAGAAAGGACAGCGACGGCGCGGCTTTCAGTGGTCCGGCTTCCATCAAATCCTCCAGCAGCGCACAGGCAATCTGACGGCCTTTTTCCTCGCCATGCTGGCGCAGATAAAACCCTTCCAGCTCGGCGGCAATAGCACTTTCCAGCGCATCAAGGGTGAGTTGCGGGTAGCGGTGCTGACGTTCGCACAGGGTCAGCCAGGCACAGGCCACGGCACGACGATACAGGGCGGCGCGTAATACCGGCGGTAACGGCTTTTTCATACGCTACCCTCCCCGGCCAGCCAGCGCTGATTGCAGCGTTCGACCACGCCGTCGAGCTGGGCGGTCATCAGGTAAATCACGGAGTTAAGCTGCGACTGCTGCGCGGGGTCGCGGTGGAGGGTGGTGCAGTCCTGCTCCTGCATCATCGCGCTGACAAAGTGGCCGACGTTGCGCAGGTGCTCAAGGCATTCGAGTTCTTTAATGCTGAGGGTGGTGTGTTTCATGCGCGCACCTCTGCAACCGGCAGACGGCCAGCAAACGAGAGGATGTAATCGCGAACAAGGGAAAGACGTGCGGCGTGCTCGTCACCGGCCACGGTGCGAAGCATACAGATACGGGGTTTACGGTCTGCGCGACGAACGGCGGCAAACAGGAAGACAAATTGCGGGTGTGACGGGGTGAGGATCGTAGCCATAAGGGCAACCTCCATAGTTAGCTGGTTACAGCTACCACCGAAGTTTCCACACTTATGGGTGGTAGCCCAGACGGGGGTGGAAATACCGGTAACTATGGGAACCGGCCCGACCGAAGTCGGCCCCGCCTGAGCCACCATTATTATAACAGCGCACAGGTTTCTAAACCGTTGCGCAGATAACGGGTGCATCAAGGCACAGACATAAAAAAAGACGCAAGGCGCGTCTAATGTCGCCATAGTTAAACACGGGTTTCCACGCCCGGCTGTCGATTTTGCGACAGCGGGAAAACTATACCTGGAAACGGCGAACGGAAGCAAGCCAGAAAAAGGGGCTTTCAGAAGAACGGCCATCATCATGCGTCACAGCTCCGGTTACGATCGGCGATCCGTTCGGCCATCCATGCGGCGATTTCTGACTGCGCCCACGCCACGTTTTTACCGCCAAGTGAGATCTGTTTCGGGAAAGCCTCCCGGCTGATGAGGTCATAAATCGTCGAACGGGACAGGCCACACAGGTGCATCACTTCGGGCAGGCGAATAAAGCGCTCCTGAACGGCGTCAGAAAACGGCATTGGCGGGGCGACAGGCGCAGAAGACGGGGAAGAAAAAGCGGTGTGCATCGGGCTACCTCATAAAGTCCATACAGTGCCGGTCGTGTCCGTCCGGCCTCGGGTAGCTCTCTATTTTGTGAATATTTTCTCTCAGGGCAACAAGTCTTTTCATATCAGCCCACCACACAACTGACTGAATTTTATACCGTAAACACTGCTGGCCTATATTGGCCGTTATTGGCCTTTATTGGCCATTGTTGGCAAAGTCGATAAGTTAAAAATGAAATATATATACACACTTTTATTCCGAATGAATCTAACCAGCTGAAACTCAGTCAGTGGTCAATAAATGCTCAGGGTGAACAGTGGTGAACAGACGGTGAACAGTCAGACCATCAACTGTTCACCATTTAAGATACTGTATTACTTATATTTTTATTTAAGGTGAACAGTGGTGAATAGTAAACAGTAAAAAAACAAACAGAGAGGGTGATTTTCCTGCGACCTTTCTCTGGCAAGCCTGCTTTTGAAAGTCCCGTCTGTGCCATTCCTGCCACAACGGCAATGAGTCGAGTTGTTGTGTGGCGCACGGCAGAATCTCCTCAACTTGACATGACTGAGGAGACACACCATGACCACCACCGCTATCCCTGAATACCTGACACCCGCATTTCAACAACTGGACGCGGCCAGAGCCGCCCACCTCGAGAGCGCCCGTCAGATGGATGACACCACCACGGCCATTGCCCGAACCGCCGAACAGAAAGCTGAGATTGAAAAGGAAAACGGCAGCGATGCCAGCGTATGGCGCAGGGCATTCCGTGCCGGTGGAGCAGTGCTGACGGATGAGCTGAAACAACAGCATCTGGCACGCGTGGCCTCCCGCGAGCTGGTGCAGGAATGCGACAGGCTGGCTGAGGTTCTGGCCTATGACAGCGACCGGCTGAAAGCCCTCTGTGACGGCACGGCCAGAGATTATCGTCAGGCGCATCATAGCGTGCTCAGCCAGTACGCCGGGAAAGAGCTGGATAACGCGCTGCGTGATACGTGCGGGGCCCTTGTCCGGGCGATGAAACTGAAAATGCTGACGCTGGGGAACCCGCTCGCAAACACCGTCGGGATTCAGGGTTATGTCGAACCGGATAAAGCCGTCATGCAGGAGGTGCAGGCGTGGCTCAAGCGTGCAGTGAATGACTGTCATATCCGTCTGGCGGATGAGCCGGTGCTGTTTAAAACCGGGCTGTCGGCTGAGACGCTGCCCCATATGGATTACGGCGTGGCAGTGACCAACGGTCAGCGTCAGGCCTTCTTTAACAAACTGCGTGAGCGTGAAGCTGACCTGAAAGCGCGGGGACTGCTGGAGTGATGCACTGCCCGTTCTGTCAGTGCCCGGCGCACACCCGTACCAGCCGCTATCTGTCCGGGACGATCAAGCAGATTTATTACCAGTGCACCAACGTCCTGTGCTCCGCCACGTTCAGAACGGTGGAGTCAGTCGACAAAGTGATTCAGCCGCCCTCGGCCACGACAGAAACAGACGACCATTTAATCTGCACTCAGGCCGGTAAAACCCGAAAACAACGCCTGTAACCCATACGGAGACACCTGATGACACCCTTAACGCTGGAGCAGGCCTTTGAAGTCTGTCAGAACACTAAAACCGCCTGGCTGACCCGCAAACAGGAGCTGGCCGACACCGAACAGGAATACCGGGAACTCATCGCCACCGGTGATGACAGCCGCACCCGGAGTCTGCAAACCCTGCGCGATATTATCGACGTGAAAAAATGGGAAATTAATCAGGCGGCCGGTCGTTATATTCGCGCACATGAGAGCGTGCAGCGCATCAGTATCCGTGACCGGCTGAATGATTTTATGCAGGCGCACGGCGCAGAGCTGGCCGCCGCGCTTGCGCCTGAATTAATGGACTATAACAGCCAGAATCCCGCCGTCAGACACTGCGCGATGCAGCACTCCGTCGATTACCTGCGCGAGGCGCTGTCGGTGTGGCTGGCCGCCGGTGAAAAAATTAATTATTGCGCACAGGATAATGACATTTTAACGGACATCGGATTCAGGCCTGATGCGGCTTCGCGGGATGATAATCGTGAGAAATTCACACCTGCACAAAACCAGAATTACGTGAATAAACGCGCAGAACTGGCCTCGCAGTAGCCCGTCAAAAAATCCCCGTAAATCCCGCCATTTTTCCCGAATTAAGCCATGCATGCGTAAGGTGCATGGTTTTGCATGCGTTTTCACGTCCCGGCCTCCCCCGCCAGCGCCAGCTCTGGTGCGGTCTGAGGCTGCTCTTGCACCTGCATTGAAAGAGGCCCCTTAAGCGGGCAGGCGTGGCGGGGAGAGCATTGCGCGCAAGCGCAAAGGAGTTTATTACATTCACCGTCTGTTCAGATTGCTATATTGCGTGGACTCAAATGCAAAATATTGCATAGTGTTGTAGCTTTCAATAATATAAAAGTTCCTAAGGTGCCCGGACTAGCAATAAGAGGCCCCCTCAATAAAACTGTTCTGCAAAGGAGTTGAACTATGGTATTTATTTTTTGTAGTGAGCCGAGTTTATCCTTACTCAATAATTAAAAACACCCCACGAAGTCAGAATACTAAGTGGGGATAGAGTTAAATTGGTAGTAAGGATATTCAAATATTCTTGAGGAAATCATCGAGACGATTTATTTTCATACAAGCTGGAACGAGCCTTGCTATTGATAAATCAGTATAGTCATATTGCTGCTTAGACAATTTCTTATCATTAGCTGGAGCAATATCATCATTAGAGTTTTGCTCGGCATTTAAACTATCGATTCTTGAGTTAATGTATTTTTTAATTCTCATCAACCACTCACTAACAAAATAATAGACATATTTTCCTCGAATAAGTTTATCATCATCTAAGGTCTTTATAACTTCATAGTATTTCCTCTCGTCATCTGAAAGATTACGCAACCTTTCAGAAATAACACTAACCTCCTTAACTTTTAGAATCACCTTGTCTTTTTCAATCTTATCAAAAATATCGCTACTCTTTGGAAATTCTACACCCAACTTAAGTATTCTTGACATGTACAATTGCACTGAAATCTCTTTAATCTCTTGATAAAAACTAGCCTTGGCTTTTTCATAATTGCTCATAACACTATCAATAATTTTTTTATGGCGTTCATCAAATTTAAAGTTTGACACAATGAAATGTTTGATTACTCTCTCATTGGATAAAGGATTTTCAATCGCATAAAATGGAAGAGTGAAAACATTTTTGTTGCAATGACAGTAATTTGAATAATCTTGATCAACAAAAAAATAAGTATTCATTAAATACTCACCGCCTTCCTCATCAAGCTCTTTATATAAAGAAATAGATTGATCCTTTCCTGCTCCATTTATATGAGCATAAGCTTTATCATATCCAGAGATAACCAAAGCATGATGATAAAAGTCATAATCATCATCACCTTCAAAGACAAAAAGAGGCTTTTCAGCTTCTTTATTTTTTATTAATCTCAACCTCAGGACGCATGGCTTCTTGATTGCATCCATCATCATGTTAAAACGAGAATCGTCCATTTCACCCTCAATGCTTAACAACTTTCAATGATTTAACCTGGGATTTCAGTTCGTTATTAAAAACGAACGGAGAATGAGTTATTGCAAGCATTTGAGTAACTGATGGGCTATTAACAATATCAACTAATACATGCTCTTGCCATTCAAGCGACAGAGATAGTTCCGGTTCATCAATCAATACAATTTTTTTCTTTGTATGATCTAAATACATATGAGCCATGAGCGAAATTATTTGCTTTTCACCTGAAGATAGGTCTTCTAATTCAATAGTATTATTTGTATGCAAATCTTTAACGATAACCTGTAAAGTTTCAATATCAAAATTTAGTGATTTAGAATCATCGGATAATTGCAAATATTTATTACAGATAACAACAAAACTTTCTATTTTCAACTCAAGTTCTTTAGTAGAGTCTATAACCGCCTTTAATTTGGATAAAAAATAACTCAACATATCATTTGAGGCTAATACTTCTTTATTCTCCATTATATTTGTGACTTCTTGAATTATTCTTTTATTACTTTCTTTATCTTTATTAACGACTCTACCTAAAAATCGTGACAATTCTGAGACAGATGGAAGCTTAGGCTTTGTTGGCGCATTTGCTTTTCCAGTCATCATATCTTCTATGATTGTAGCACTTAAGGTTCTATAACCTAAGCTAGATCGTCGTTCAATAGACGAGCTCAAATCTTTTAATTTTGACTCAACATCAAATAATCCAAACTCTATATTAGAACCTAACTCTGACTCTTCCCTCACCCTTATTAGCTCACCATCTTGAACCACAAGCTTTTCATTCTCATCCCTTGTAAATTTGTCTCGCAAAGTTGACTTTTCAATACGCCTATAGGTTGGAAGATAAATAATCTCGATATCCTTAGTTTTTTGCTTTATTTCTTCAATAGCTTGAATTGTTTTTGATCTCTCAGGTTTACTGGTTGAAAATAACTCAGGTTTATCAAACGAGGAATAATAATTTTTCAATAATACCTTAACTTCAGATAAAACAGAATCTATATCACTAAAGTTATAAGGACTTGAATGATACATTTTTTTGTACCATTCTGTTTGCCGAGCATCCCTAATATTTTTATGGATAAGATAAGCTAATGAGTCCTCAATTTGATTAGATTTCAACTTTCTTGTTAACTCATGAAAGCGTGATGGCAATAAGGCATTATTCAAAAAATCAGAATAACTTAACTCTGCAATATTCAGAGAAAACTTTTTATCCGTGAATTCAATTTCAATGCTTTCGCATTTTATTTTTCTAAGCTCATCAAGTTCACCTTTCAAGGTTGATTTTAGGGCATTAATTAATGTTGTTTTTCCTGCCCCATTCTCAGCAATAATAACGGTGCTTTTTTCGTTAAAAATCAACTGGATATCTTTGTAACCATACAGTTTATTAATTTGAAATTTCTTTAACTCAACAATCATTGTGAGACTCCTTTCTATTGTGTACATTTATATCAATACAGCTAACAAAAACATTTTATTTTGGTTAAGTACCTTTCAAAAGTATATAAATATTATTAAAATTATCACTTATGGTTATCATATTTTTTAAATTCCATCCAGTTAATATTTTAAAATGAAGCTCGAATACCAATCCATCATATCCCTTCTATCATCAACATACTGGGCATGGTTGTAAGTACCACGGATTTTGTTCTTATCAGTATGTGCCAACTGAGTTTCAATCCATGCGGACGCATACCCTTTTTCATGCAATATTGTAGATAAAGTATGCCTAAAACCATGTCCCGTCACTCTCCCTGCATACCCAATCCGTTTGATTAGTTGATTTATGCTGGCTTCACTCATAGGTTTGTTCGGATCGTTCCGCCCCGGAAAAACATAACGATAGCTCCCTGTCATGACCTTTATTTCATTGAGTAAATCTAACGCTTGAGTAGACAATGGCACAAGATGTGCCTTACGCATTTTCATCCTTTCTGCTGGGATTTCCCAAATAGCGTTATCCAGATCAAATTCCGACCATAAGGCCGCACGTAATTCAATGGTTCTAACACCCGTAATCATAAGTAATTTTGTAGCAATCAAGACAAGCCGACTTCCGGTGTAACCGTTTAAAGCGCGTAGAAAATCAGGTATTTCATCAGCTTTTAGGAACGGGAAATGATTTGATTGATGCACTTCGAGAGCGCTGGAGAGATCAGACGCAGGATTGTACTCCGCCCGGCCCGTTGCAATTGCGTAGCGAAACACTTCGGAGCAACGCTGCCGCACTTTGCGCATTTTCTCCAACGCACCACGTTTCTCAATTTTACGCAGAACGTTCAGCAGCTCTAGCGGTTTAATCTCTCCCACTGGCCTTGTTCCCACATAAGGAAAAATGTCGTTCTTAAACGCTTCCATGATGTCTGATGCATATCCCGCAGACCATTTGGCAGATTTCAGTTGATGCCACTCTCTGGCTATCTTTTCGAAGGCGTTCTCTGACTCTGTTTGCAGAGCCAGCTTTTGGTCTTTTCGAACCTCACTAGGGTTCTTTCCTTCTGCCACAAGTTTTCGAGCTTCATCACGACGGAAGCGAGCATCGGCAAGGGTGATCGTTGGGTAAACCCCAAGCGAAATCATTTTGGGTTTCCCGGCATAGCGATAGCGGAAACGCCAGCTCTTGCTTCCATTAGGTTCTATAAGCAATGACAAGCCTTGCCCATCCGCAAGCGTATAGGGTTTATCTTCAGGCTTAGCGCGGCGAATCTGCATATCGTTTAAAGGCATGTGTATAGAAATCCAAGACCGAACAGGAATATATACACAATCCTATACACATTCCGTATCGGATTCTACTGGATGGTTACGGACGATGATGGACTAAAAAGCAGTAAAATCGTTATAAATCAGGGCGTTTATGGATGAATACGGACGCTTAAGGAAGTTAAGATGGTGCCGATAATAGGAGTCGAACCTACGACCTTCGCATTACGAATGCGCTGCTCTACCAACTGAGCTATATCGGCCCTGAAAGGCCGGTTACGAGCGTAACCACGGGGCAAAAGAGTAGATCTAACCGGGTGATGCGTCAATGCCCTTTTGAATCAAACGGCTATTTTTGCATCACCCGCGATTATTTACCCACGAATCGTATCATCACCGTAGCCGATCCACTTGTAGGTGGTCAGTGCTTCCAGCCCCATCGGACCGCGGGCGTGCAGCTTCTGAGTGCTCACAGCCACCTCCGCGCCCAGACCAAACTGGCCGCCATCGGTGAAGCGCGTCGAGGCATTCACATAAACCGCAGACGAATCCACTTCATTCACAAACCGATCGGCATTGCGCAGGGTGCGCGTCAGGATCGCGTCAGAATGCTGGGTTCCGTGTTCACGAATGTGTGCAATAGCGTCATCAAGATCCGCAACTACCTTCACGTTCAGATCCAGCGACAAATACTCATCGTCGTACTGCTCCGCGTTAACCGGAACGACCTTCGCCGGACCGTCTTTCAGCAGGGCGAGAGACTTCTCATCCGCATGCAGCGTGACGCCACTTTCCGCCATCTGCTTGCTCAGCGCTGGCAGGAAGGTACTGGCGATGCCCTGATGCACCAGCAGCGTTTCCACCGTATTACAGGTGCTTGGACGCTGTGTTTTAGCGTTGACGATAATCTTCAGCGCAGGTTCTACCTCCGCGGTGTCATCCACTACGATATGGCATACGCCAATACCACCGGTGATCACCGGAATGGTAGATTGCTCACGGCACAGCTTGTGCAAGCCCGCGCCGCCGCGTGGAATCAGCATGTCGATGTATTTGTCCATGCGCAGCATCTCGTTGACCAGCGCACGGTCGGGGCTTTCAATCGCCTGCACGGCACCCGCCGGTAAACCACACTCCTCCAGCGCCTGCTGAATGACGTTTACCGTCGCGGCGTTGGTGCGCCAGGTCTCCTTCCCGCCACGCAGGATCGCGGCATTACCGGTCTTCAGGCACAGGGAGGCGACATCCACCGTCACGTTTGGACGCGCTTCGTAAATCACCCCAATGACGCCAAGCGGCACGCGGCGACGCTCAAGGCGTAATCCGCTGTCGAGCACCCCACCGTCAATCACCTGCCCTACCGGGTCGGCGAGGTTGCACACCTGACGGACGTCGTCGGCAATACCTTTCAGACGCGCCGGGGTCAGCGCCAGACGATCGAGCATCGCTTCACTCAAGCCGTTGCGACGCGCTTCCAGCAGATCCTGCTCGTTGGCGAGCAAAATTTCCTGCGACTGAGATTCCAGATAATCAGCGATTTTTTCCAGCACGCGATTTTTCTCGCGGCTGGAAAGGAGCGCCAGTTTATAAGAGGCGGCTTTCGCGGCTGCGCCCATTTGTTCCAGCATGTTCTGGCTCCTTAACGAATAATCATGTCGTCACGATGCACGGCAACCGGGCCATATTCATAGCCCAGGATGGCGTCGATCTGCTGGGAATGGTGACCAGCAATCCGACGCAGCGCGTCGCTGTTATAACGACTTACACCATGAGCGATGTCGCGACCTTCAAGGTTACGGATTCGGATCACTTCACCACGCGAGAAGTTGCCTGTCACGCTTTTAATTCCTTTTGGAAGTAACGAGCTTCCTCTTTCCAGAATAGCGGCGGTCGCGCCTTCATCCACGGTCAATTCGCCAGCCGGGGGCGCACCAAAGATCCAGCGTTTTCGGTTTTCCAGCGGGGACGCCTGGGCGTGGAAGCGTGTGCCCACAGAGATGCCTTCCATCACATCACCGATCACACCCGGACGGCTGCCCGCGGCGATGATGGTGTCGATACCGGCCCGGCACGCCACGTCCGCGGCCTGTAACTTGGTGCCCATGCCGCCGGTCCCCAGACCAGAAACGCTGTCACCCGCAATGGCACGCAGCGCATCGTCAATGCCGTGAACGTCTTTGATCAGTTCAGCCTGTGGATTAGAGCGCGGGTCAGCGGTAAACAGCCCCTGCTGATCGGTCAGAAGCAGCAGCTTATCGGCCCCTGCCAGGATCGCCGCCAGCGCAGAGAGGTTATCGTTGTCGCCTACTTTGATTTCAGCGGTGGCAACAGCGTCGTTTTCGTTAATGACCGGAACGATATGGTTATCCAGCAGCGCACGCAGCGTATCGCGGGCGTTCAGGAAACGTTCTCTGTCTTCCATATCCGCACGCGTCAGCAGCATCTGCCCGACGTGAATGCCGTAGATGGAGAACAGTTGTTCCCAGAGCTGTATGAGTCGGCTTTGTCCCACGGCGGCCAGCAGCTGTTTGGAGGCGATCGTCGCGGGGAGTTCGGGGTACCCCAGGTGTTCACGCCCGGCGGCAATCGCCCCGGAAGTCACAATAACAATACGATGCCCTGCGGCATGCAACTGAGCGCACTGACGTACAAGCTCAACGATATGGGCACGATTCAGGCGGCGCGATCCGCCTGTTAACACACTGGTACCGAGTTTTACCACCAGCGTCTGGCTGTCACTCATGATTCTCTGCCGTTCAACAATAAGGGAAAATGATGTCAGTCAGACGTTTTAACAGGTGTCAGCTCCGTTGCCAACTGCCTTAGCGCATGACCCGTCACTTTGTTGCGCGGGATCAGGAAGCGTAGCGGCAGATTTTGACAATTTTATTACCGAAAAATTAAAACATACTTT
The DNA here is from genome assembly GCF_001037645.1 of Enterobacter sp. BWH64. Classification (NCBI taxonomy): domain Bacteria; kingdom Pseudomonadati; phylum Pseudomonadota; class Gammaproteobacteria; order Enterobacterales; family Enterobacteriaceae; genus Enterobacter; species Enterobacter sp. BWH64. The sequence continues at coordinate 1,453,453 of NZ_KQ089922.1, read as the reverse complement.
TTTAGACATATTCTTACTTTGTCATAAAACTTTCACCCACGAACGATAAAACCCTTCCTGTTTTTCACGGGGTAATAAGTCGAATCTTATTACTCAGCGAATATTAGCGCGTTTTTATAAAATCAGGATTGAAAATGAAAAAGAGCACTCTGGCATTAGTGGTAATGGGCGTAGTTGCTTCCGCATCTGTTCAGGCAGCAGAAGTTTATAATAAAAACGGGAATAAACTGGACGTGTACGGCAAAGTAAAAGCAATGCACTACATCAGTGATGATGACGCTAAGGATGGTGACCAGACTTACGTTCGTTTCGGCTTTAAGGGTGAAACGCAGATTAACGATCAGCTGACGGGCTACGGACGTTGGGAAGCTGAGTTCGCAGGTAACAAAGCTGAGAGCGACTCTTCTCAAAAAACACGTCTGGCATTTGCCGGGCTGAAACTGAAAGACTTCGGCTCACTGGATTACGGCCGTAACCTGGGCGCGCTGTATGACGTCGCCGCATACACCGATATGTTCCCGGAGTTCGGCGGTGACGGCCTGGCACAGACCGATAACTTCATGACGAAACGCGCCTCCGGTTTGGCCACATACCGTAATACCGATTTCTTTGGCCTGGTTGACGGCCTGAACATGACCCTGCAATACCAGGGCAAAAATGAAAACCGCGACGTGAAGAAGCAAAACGGTGACGGCTTCGGTACCTCCCTGAGCTATGACTTCGGCGGCAGCGATTTTTCTGTGATTGGTGCGTATGCCAGCTCCGATCGCACTAACGATCAAAACCTTCAGGCACGCGGCGAAGGTAAAAAAGCAGAAGGCTGGGCAACCGGTTTGAAATATGATGCCAACGATATTTATCTGGCCACTATCTATTCCGAAACCCGCAATATGGCCCCTATTTCCGGTGGCTTTGCAAATAAAGCGCAAAACTTCGAAGTGGTCGCACAATATCAATTTGACTTTGGTCTGCGTCCATCTCTGGGTTACGTGCAGTCTAAAGGCAAAGATATCGAAGGTATCGGCGATGAAGATATCGTGAAATACATCGACGTAGGTGCGACATATTATTTCAACAAAAATATGTCTGCGTTTGTTGATTATAAGATCAACCAGATCGATGACGATAATAAACTGGGCGTAAGCAGCGATGATATCGTTGCGCTGGGCATGACCTACCAGTTCTGATGTTGTGGTAATAAAAAACCGGCGCTGTGCCGGTTTTTTTGTGCCCGGTGACGCTGTGCTTACCGGGCGTACGGGATAGTACATTTTTCATGCCGGGTAAGGCGTAGCCGCCACCCGGCGCTGTGACATCATCAGGCTCTCAGTTTCACCGCTTCGCTGGAAAAATCGTCCGCAGGCTCCAGCTTCAGATCCAGCGTTGCCAGCAGGTCACGAGCTTTGCCGTGAAATTCTTTTAGCGTATGCTCCAGACGATCGATCACTTCCTGATCTTTGATGCTCGTCGCCTGCCAGTGCCCGTCTTTATTAAACAGGCCAAACTGATAGCTATAGGTAAAACGGTTTTCCTGTGCTTCCATTTCCATCCACCAGCCCCAGAACTCACGTTTTTCGGGTGCAGGCTTCACGTTGACGCAAACAGCCAGGCAGTCGAAAAAAAAGCGATTCTCTTCACACTGCTCTTCTCGAATATACGGGCCAAGAGCCATGAACTTCTTAATCAGTCTACTTTTCGGGTGTCCACTCGGTAACGTCATTGCGATCTCCTTTTGTGAAGCACTGTTTTACCAAACCAACGAAATTTAGCAAACTATTAACACAATCTCTGCGTGATCCAGCGTGTGATCTCTTTCAGCGCTTTGTCAAAATTCTGGTACACCGGGCTGAAGGGTACCTCCAGCAATTTACCATCAGAAGATGACGACGTGATTAAGCGTGACTCCTCTTCCGGGCTAAACGGATCGTTCTTCCAGAAACCGGACATCATCGGGGTTGGGCAGCGGCGGCCGAGTAAGCCCTGCGTTTTTAATGAATAACGATTAAGTTCAATGCGCAACGCTTCGTCTGAAGCATCATGCATGCCAAGTCGGCTCGCCAGCACGTCCAGATACATCTCAGGAACGCTACCCTGACGCGCAGGATCGCTTAACAGAGCATGCACCACCGGGCCAAGACAGGCGACGGCCTTCAGGCGTGAAGATTCAAGGTAGGCAAGCCGTACCGCGACGTTAGCGCCAAAGCGGAAGCCAAACGCGCCAACCCGGGTGTGGTCAACCCAAGGGATATTCTCCAGCGCTTTTAAAGCATGCTGGTGCAGCAGGCTGGAGTCTTGCGTAAGTTTCCATTTGGATGAAAAACCAATGGAAGGCATATCAAGCGTCAGCATGGCGATTCCGTTTGGGGCAAAGTAGCGCTCATACAGGCTGTAATAGTCAATTTGTAACGAGTCCAGTCCACCGCACATCAGAACCGTCGGGAACGGCCCTTCCCCCTCCGGCATATGCAGGAATCCGGTCACCGGGCTGCCACCGGGAATGGCGAACTCAATTTCACGCATCCGGCCAGGCAACCGCTGCGCGGCCTCTTCATAAGCCCGGTTTGCCAGCGCCTGGGCCTGCTCTGCCAGTTCGTCGCCTTTAAGATGCGGATATGCAGCGATGCTGTACAGATTTGCCGCATGCAGCCAGTGCTTTCCGCTGAGAGTGGCGTCTTCTTCCTGGCTCGCTTTTTGCTGCCAGAGCATGGCCTGCTTTGACCATTCGTAGATCCAGTTTCCACCACGGTAGCCCACCACCGTATCGTAGAGATCGCCGTCGGTACGCTCGGACTCACTCATCACGATACGCGCCTGCACGTCGAGGATTTCACGCGGATCGATGCCGCGCCAGATCCACATCAGGCGGTTAATCATTCGATACCAGTGGGGCACGTTCTTACCGTCTAACGCTGACTGAACGGCAGGCATTGTCCCCGGATTAAACCGACGCACCAGCGTCGACGTTTCAGGGTGCTTGAAACGGGGTTTGAAGAGAGTTTCGGTAAGATTCGCCTGCGTCATTGCGTTGCCTCCATGGATACGTCATATGAAGACCATTGTAACGCGTGGCAGGGTAAAAAGAACAACGCCCGGCATAACCGGGCGTGTAAAGTTACGTACTGAAATTAACGGCCAGAGATAGGCGGTACGAAGACCACGCCCATATCCCATGGCTGTTCAATCCAGGTATCCTGCGGGATATCAATGACGTAATCATCAACCAGTGGGCGACCCGCTGGTTTCGCGAAGATCGTGACGAAGTGCGCTTTTGGATACATTTCGCGGATAGCCACCGCGGTACCGCCGGTGTCCACCAGATCGTCGATAACGATAAAGCCTTCACCGTCGCCTTCCGCGCGTTTCAGCACTTTCAGTTCGCGCTGGTTGTCGTGATCGTAGCTGGAGATACATACGGTATCGACATGACGAATACCCAGCTCACGAGCCAGCAGCGCCCCCGGTACCAGACCGCCACGGCTGACGGCAATAATGCCTTTCCACTGTTCGGAAGGCATCAGACGCGCAGCCAGTTTGCGTGCGTGAATCTGCAACATGTCCCAGGTGACGACGTATTTTTCGCTCATGTGAAGTGTCCCAGCCTGTTTATATACGGCTTAAAAAAATGAGGGTGAACCAGGTTGCGCGAGATTATAGAGATCTGACGCACTAAAAACCAGTGTTACGCGCCATGAGCCTGAGTTTTTACATGCTTAATGCTACCAGCCACGGGAGAAAGTGGTATTCTCAGTTGCATCTCGCAAGCCTGACTTGTGGTAACGATTAACCTGCTAACCCTGTGACCTGCAACATTGTTTTGCAGCGCAACGACAAGGAGACCTATCGTGTCTGAACTGTCTCAATTATCTCCACAGCCGCTGTGGGATATTTTTGCCAAAATCTGCTCCATTCCGCACCCTTCCTATCACGAAGAACAGCTTGCCGAACATATTATGGGTTGGGCGAAGGAAAAAGGTCTGCACGCTGAGCGCGACCAGGTTGGCAATATTCTTATCCGCAAACCTGCCACCGCAGGTATGGAAAACCGTAAGCCAGTGGTATTGCAGGCGCACCTGGATATGGTTCCGCAGAAAAACAACGACACCGTTCACGACTTCACAAAAGACCCGATCCAGCCGTACATCGACGGTGAGTGGGTGAAGGCGCGCGGCACGACTCTGGGCGCAGATAACGGCATTGGTATGGCTTCCGCGCTGGCCGTGCTGGCTGACGACAGCGTTGAACACGGTCCGCTGGAAGTGCTGCTGACCATGACTGAAGAAGCGGGCATGGATGGCGCGTTCGGTCTCCAGGCAAACTGGCTGCAAGCGGACATTCTGATCAACACCGACTCCGAAGAAGAGGGTGAGATCTACATGGGCTGCGCAGGCGGGATCGATTTTATCTCTACCCTGCCGCTGTCCCGCGAAGCGATCCCTGCCGGATTCGAGACCTTTAAGCTGACGCTGAAAGGGCTGAAAGGCGGTCACTCCGGCGGTGATATTCACCTGGGCCTGGGCAACGCCAACAAACTGCTGGCGCGTTTCCTGGCGGGCCATGCCGCTGAACTGGATCTGCGTCTGGTGGACTTCAACGGCGGTACTCTGCGTAACGCGATCCCTCGCGAAGCCTTCGCTACCGTGGCGGTGCCTGCGTCGAAAGCGGACGAGCTGAAAAACCTCTCCAGCGTGTATCTGGAGATCCTGAAAAACGAACTGTCTGCAAAAGAGAAAAACCTGACGGTGGTGCTGGAGTCCGTTACGACGGATAAAGCCGCGCTGACCGCACAGTCTCGTGACACGTTCGTCCAGCTGCTGAACGCAACGCCAAACGGCGTTATTCGCAACTCTGACGTGGCGAAAGGCGTGGTGGAAACCTCCCTGAACGTGGGCGTGGTGACCATGGGTGACGACAGCGCAGAGATCATCTGCCTGATCCGTTCCCTGATCGACAGCGGTAAAGAGTACGTTGTGAGCATGCTGGAATCTCTGGGTACCCTGGCGGGCGCGAAAACGTCTGCAAAAGGCAGCTACCCGGGCTGGCAGCCGGATGCAAGTTCTCCGGTCATGGCACTGGTGCTTGAAACTTATCAGCGTCTGTTCAACAGCACCCCGAATATTCAGGTTATTCATGCGGGTCTGGAGTGTGGTCTGTTCAAGAAACCGTATCCGGATATGGACATGGTCTCCATCGGGCCAACCATCACCGGGCCACACTCCCCGGATGAGCAGGTTCACATTGAAAGCGTCGGTCACTACTGGACGCTGCTGACTGAGCTGCTGAAAGCAATTCCTGTTAAGTAATTAGCCGTTTGATGCCCGGTGGCGCTACGCTTGCCGGGCCTACGATTAGCGTAATCTACAGTCCCAACACCAGTTGACGCTCCAGCTGCGGATCCAGCAAGGTGACGTGCAGCCCCACCAGCCTCACCCCTCGTCCGCCCCGCCGTTCTTCCCACGCCTTTTTCGCCGTCGCGATAAGATCCTCTTTGTTGAGGCGTGGCCAGACGTGCTCCTGCGTCGTCTGCTGAAAATCGTTAAATTTCAGTTTGATGCCCTGTCGGGCAATAAGCAGATCCGGTTTGACCTTCAGTAAGCGTCGTTCAAGCTCAGGATAAAGCTGTTCCGTAATAATGGTTTCACACTCGGTCCAGTCATGGATATCTTCGCTCAGCGTGCGTTCAACGCCGACCGATTTACGCAGCCGTTCGTTGTTCACATCCCGGTCATCAATGCCCTGACTGCGTTCCCACAGTACGCGGCCAAACTTGCCAAAACGCTTAAGCAGCAGCGCCAGATCGCTGCGCTGAACGTCTTCGCAGGTGCGTAGCCCCATATTTTCCAGCTTCGCGGCGGAGACTTTGCCCACGCCGGGGATTTTGCTGAGCGGCAGCGTCTTTAAAAACGCCGGAACCTCTTCCGGAGTGATGACGTACTGGCCGTTGGGCTTATTTAAATCGGAGGCGATTTTGGCGAGAAATTTGACCGGCGCGACGCCTGCCGATGCCGTCAGGTTCAGCTCGTTAAAAATAGTCTGGCGGATCTCCTGCGCCATCAGGGTGGCGGAGCCGTGGCAGTGCACGCTGTGGGTGACATCCAGATAGGCTTCATCCAGCGATAACGGTTCAATCAGTGAGGTGTAGCGGGAGAAGATCTCCCGAATGTGGCTCGATGCTTCTTTATAGGCATCAAAACGTCCGGGCAAAAGAGTGAGATGCGGGCACAGTTTCAGCGCCATCGCTGTCGGCATGGCGCTGCGTACACCGTATTTGCGAGCAGGATAGTTGGCGGTGCTGATGACACCGCGCTGAACCCGGCTGCCGCCAATGGCGATCGGAATATCCCGCAGCGCCGGGTTGTCACGCATCTCCACTGCGGCAAAAAAGCAGTCCATATCGACATGGATTATTTTGCGCATAGTAAGCCCTCACTTATTACTGGATAAGTATACAGTAAACAAATGAGGGTTGAGAAGTGCGCGCAGGAATTGTCGGGTGGCGGCGTTGCCTTACCCGACCTGGAAGACTAAATAATGCGTTGCTGCTCGCGAGCCATCCGCTTTTTCCGCGCATCGCACGGTTCCGGACAATCGCACACTTTTTCCATTCCGATGGAAGAGATGCCTCCGCAACTGCCCTGAATGCTTTTACGCTTGATGATCCAGCCTAAGGACATGCCGAAGATCACCAGCACAAACACCGCAAAGGTCGCCAGAAAAGTCAGCATAATCAGCCTCCGAAATCATCAAGCATGATGTTCTCATCTTCCACGCCAAGATCTTTTAGCATCTTAATCACGGCGGCGTTCATCATTGGTGGACCACACATATAGAACTCGCAGTCTTCCGGTGCCGGGTGCTGTTTGAGGTAATTTTCATACAGCACGTTGTGGATGAAGCCCGTATAGCCTGTCCAGTTATCTTCCGGCTGCGGATCGGATAGCGCCACATGGAAGGTAAAGTTAGGGTTATCACGCGCCAGTTGTTCAAACTCATCGTCATAGAACATTTCGCGCAGTGAACGCGCCCCGTACCAGAAGCTGATCTTACGCTTGCTGCCAAGTCGTTTGAGCTGGTCAAAAATATGCGAACGCATCGGCGCCATACCCGCACCGCCGCCGATAAAGACCATCTCCGCGTCAGTATCTTTGGCAAAGAATTCGCCGAACGGGCCGGAAATCGTTACTTTGTCGCCAGGCTTGAGGGACCAGATATACGACGACATGACGCCAGGAGGGGCATCAGGCACATTCGGTGGCGGCGTGGCGATACGCACGTTGAGCATAATAATGCCCTTCTCTTCCGGATAGTTAGCCATGGAATAGGCGCGAAGCGCGGGCTCTTTTACCTCGGAAACAAAGCGGAAGAGGTTAAATTTATCCCAGTCTGCCCGGTACTCCTCAGGCACATCGAAGTCAGCATACGCGACGGTGTGTGCCGGACAATCAATCTGGATATACCCACCCGCACGGAACGGGACGCTCTCCCCTTCAGGGACACGCAGCTTGAGCTCTTTGATGAACGTGGCTTTGTTATCGTTAGAGATAACTTCGCACTCCCATTTTTTCACGCCGAAGATCTCCTCCGGCAGCTCAATCTTCATGTTCTGGCGCACAGCGACCTGGCACGCCAGACGGCATCCCTCTTTCGCTTCACGCTTCGTGATATGCGACAGTTCCGTTGGCAGAATATCACCGCCGCCCTCTTTGACCGTCACACGGCACTGGCCACAGGAGCCACCGCCGCCACAGGCAGACGAGACAAAAATCCCGTTGCCGGAGAGCGTGTTAAGCAGCTTATCCCCTGCCGGGGTACGGATCTGATTCTGCGGATCGTCATTGATATCAATGATCACATCCCCGGAATTGACCAGCTTCGCACGCGCCGCCAGGATCAGCCCTGACAGCACCAGTACTATCAGCGTGAACATCACCACGCCAAGAATAATTTCCATCTGTTAGCCCTTATAGCTGCACACCGGAGAAGGACATAAAGCCCAACGCCATCAGGCCGGTGGTGATAAAGGTGATCCCTAAGCCACGAAGCCCCGCAGGTACGTTGGCATATTTCATTTTTTCACGGATCCCCGCCATGGTGACAATCGCCAGCATCCAGCCGATACCGGAACCGAAGCCATACACAACCGATTCACTGAAGTTGTAATCGCGCTGAACCATAAACGAGACGCCACCGAAGATGGCGCAGTTCACGGCGATCAGCGGCAGGAAGATCCCCAGCGCGTTGTACAGCGACGGGAAGTATTTATCGAGGATCATCTCCAGGATCTGAACAAGCGCCGCAATCACTCCGATAAAGGTGATGAAGTTCAGGAAGCTAAGATCAACCCCCTCCACCAGCGCGCCATCGCGCAGCACGAAGTTGAATACCAGGTTGTTAATCGGAACGGAAAGCCCCAGCACAACGGTAACTGCCACGCCCAGACCAAATGCCGTCGATACCTTTTTAGAAACGGCAAGGAACGTACACATGCCCAGGAAGAAAGCGAGCGCCATGTTTTCAACAAACACCGCGCGCACAAATAAACTCAGGTAATGAGCCATTGTCGGTTACTCCTTTTCCTGCTGTTCAGGCTTCAACGTACGAATCAGCCAGATCAGCAAACCGATAATGAAAAATGCGCTTGGGGCCAGCAGGAACAGGCCGTTCGGCAGATACCAGCCGCCGTTCTGTACCGTATCCAGCACCGGAATGCCAAACAGCTTGCCGCTGCCAATAAGTTCGCGCAGGAAACCAACCGTCAACAGGATCACGCCGTAACCCAGGCCGTTGCCAATACCGTCCATAAAGCTCGCCAGCGGTGGCATTTTCATCGCATAGGCTTCAGCACGCCCCATCACGATGCAGTTGGTGATTATCAGACCGACAAACACCGAAAGCTGCTTCGAGGTTTCATAGGCGAAGGCGCGCAGGAGCTGATCGACCACGATCACCAGCGAGGCGATAATCGCCATCTGCACGATGATCCTCACGCTGTTGGGTATGTGGTGGCGGATCATTGAGATAAACATGCTGGAAAACGCTGTCACCAGCGTTACCGCCAGCGTCATGACCACCGCCGTTTCCAGCTTGGTGGTCACCGCCAGCGCCGAGCACACCCCCAGCACCTGTAACGTTATCGGGTTATTGGCTAACAGCGGGCCAATCAGCACCTTTTTAACTTCTTTCAGTTCACCCGTATCAGCCATTATTCAGCGCTCCTTCACGTACATTCTTCAGGAAGGGACCAAAGCCCAGTTCACCCATCCAGAAATCAAAGCTGTGCTGCACACCGTTAGAGGTGAGCGTGGCACCGGAAAGGCCATCAACGGCAAATTCATCGCCGGGACGCGCGCCCCCTTTCACCACCTTCAGCGCAGGCTGGCCGTTGTCGTCGAGCACTTTTTTACCAACAAACTGTGCCCGCCAGTTAGGGTTCTCAACTTCGCCTCCCAGCCCTGGTGTTTCGCCCTGATCGTAATAAGTAATGCCTTTGACCGTACGACCATCGGTTTCCAACGCCACAAAGGCGTACATCATTGACCATAAACCGTTGCCATAGATGGGCAACACGATTTCCTGGATGCGCTTTTGCTCGTCACGGACGAGGTAAATCTCCGCGACATTGCTGCGGCGCTTAATGCCTGCCGGATCCTGCGAGGCGTCAAGCGTGGTGCTCATCTGCGGATCTTTTAGCGCCAGCGCCTGGTTGTATTTCGCCGGGTCTTTATCCATTAACTCCCCGGTTTTTAAATCCACCAGCCGTGCGGTAATACGTTCGGCAAACACCGCTGCGACGTCATCCTTCGTCATGCCTTCCTGCATCAGCCCGGCCACGGCCAGGATGTTACGCTGTTTATCCAGCGCTCGTTGCTCCTGCTGTAGCGGCTTTAACCCTACGGCAGAACCGGCCACGACAATGGAACAGACCAGACACAGTACCAGCACCACCAGCAGCGTTTTGCTGATGCTGTCGTTATTTTTGATCTCAGCCACGCGCCTTCCTCCGCTTAATGTTGGCGCGCACGACCAGGTAGTCGAACAGCGGCGCAAACAGATTGGCAAACAGAATGGCCAACATCATCCCTTCCGGATAAGCCGGGTTGACAACGCGAATCAGTACACACATCACCCCAATGAGCGCGCCGTAACACCATTTACCTCTGTCGGTAAACGAAGCCGAGACCGGATCGGTGGCCATGAACATCATGCCAAACGCAAAGCCTCCCAGCACAAGGTGCCAGTACCACGGCATGGAGAACATCGGGTTTGTGTCTGAACCAATGAAGTTGAAAAGCGTGGCGGTGAGTACCATCCCGAGCATGACGCCTGCGACAATGCGCCAGGACGCCACGCGGCCAAAGAGGATGATGGCCCCGCCGATCAAAATCATCAGGGTAGACACTTCACCGATGGAGCCCGGAATATTGCCGATAAACGCATCAAACCAGGTGACAGGCTGTCCGGTTGCATTATTGACCAGCGTTTCGCCGCCGCCAGCCGCCCACTGTGAAAGTGGCGTCGCGCCGGAGAATCCGTCTGCTGCCGTCCACACCAGGTCGCCCGAGATTTGCGCCGGATAAGCAAAGAACAGGAACGCGCGCCCTGCCAGCGCCGGATTGAGGAAGTTGCGTCCGGTCCCGCCGAAGATCTCCTTGGCAATCACCACGCCAAAGCTGATCCCCATCGCCGCCTGCCAGAGCGGCAGCGTTGGCGGAACAATCAGCGCAAACAGAATAGAGGTAACAAAGAAGCCCTCGTTGATCTCATGTTTGCGAATAATAGCGAACAGCACCTCCCAGAAACCGCCCACGATAAAGACAGTCATATAGATAGGGAGGAAGAAGACAGCGCCCAGCGTCATCATGCTGACCCAGCCGGCATCTGCCGCAAAGCTCACCCCCAGCGACTGCGCCAGACGATAGTGCCAGTCAGACTGAATCACCTGCGCCAGCTGCTCTGCATCGTGCATATGGTGCAGCGCCGGAATAGTTTGCAACCCAACGTTATACATCCCCCAGAACATGGCCGGGAAGACCGCAAACCAGACCAGAATCATCATTCGCTTGAGGTCGATGGCGTCGCGAACGTGCGCCGCGCCTTTCGTCACCAGACCCGGCGTGTAGAAAATGGTCGTGGTCGCTTCATACAGCGGGTAGTACTTTTTGAGCTTCCCTTCGGTAAAGTGCGGCTCAATTTTTTCAAAGAGGTGTTTCAAGCCCATGGTTATCCTTCCTGCTCAATGCGGGTTAACACCTCGCGCAATACGGGTCCATATTCGTATTTACCTGGACACACATAGGTACACAGCGCCAGATCTTCTTCGTCCAGCTCCAGACAGCCCAACGCCTGGGCACCGTCGGTATCGCCGGCCAGGAGATCGCGCAGCAGCACGGTGGGCAGAATATCCAGCGGCATCACGCGTTCGTAGTTGCCAATCGGAACCATGGCGCGCTCACCGCCGTTGGTGCTGGTGGAGAAGTTAAACAGCTTACGACGCAGGAAGTGGCCGAGCGTGGTGCGCGTTACCGAGTATTTTTCTGCACCAGGCAGCACCCAGCCGAACAGCTCTTTCTCGCGTCCTTCAAGCACAACGCTCACCTGAAGATGGAAACGACCCAGCCAGGCCATCGGGCCTGTCGCGTGCCTGCCGCTCAGCACCGAACCGGAAATAATACGGTTTTCACCCTCTTTCGTTTCGCCAGCCAACAGCGCCGTCAGGTCTGCCCCAAGCAGCGTGCGAACCAGACGCGGTTGGGTTGCCTGAGGGCCGCCGATGGCAATAATGCGTTCTGCGCACAGCTCACCCGTGGTGAACAGCTTACCGATAGCGATCACGTCCTGATAATTAAGATGCCAGACCTGTTTCGTCAGGCTTACCGGCTCCAGGAAATGAATATGCGTTCCCACCAGCCCGGCCGGATGCGGGCCGGCAAATTCATTAAAGGCTACCTGCCCTTGCGGATGCCCGCCCAGCTTACCGCCGCTGGCCTGACAGACATGCACTTTGCCCGGCGTCAGGCGCGTTAACACGGTGAGGCCGGCATCGAAAGCGTTTCGTTCCGCCAGGATAAGAGGCTGCGGATCTGCGCTGAGCGGGTTGGTGTCGATGGCCGTGACGAAGATAGCGGCCGGCACAGTGCCAGGCACGGGCGTTTTGCTATAGGGGCGCGTGCGAAGCGCCGTCCACAGTCCCGACTCCAGCAGTTGCGTCTGCACCGCGTCGTGGCTGAGGGTGGCAAGATCGGCGGCGTCAAAACGCGCAAATTCGCGTTTCTCATCGCCTTCAATTTGAATAACAACCGATTGCAGGACGCGACGCTCACCACGATGGATGGCGACAACGGTGCCGCTGGCTGGGGCTGTAAACATAACGCCAGGATTTTTTTTATCCTCGAAGAGCGCCTGACCTTTTATTACGCGATCGCCTTCCTGTACCAGCATCGCGGGACGCATGCCCACGTAATCATCACCTACAATAGCGACATGATGAATACTGGCGCCGGTGGTGACGTGCTGTTCAGGCACGCCAGAGATTGGCAGATCGAGTCCTTTTCTGATTCTAAACATGTGGTTAGCAGGTATCCATGAACAACAATCCAGAGAGGCCGGAGTGTACCATTTTCGGCCCTGCCAGGGGCAGCAAATCCGCCGTCTGGCGCGCCGAAATGCGAGCTATTGCGCAAAGTTCCTGGAGTCAGGACATTATGAATGGGTTATAAAGTAAAACTAATTTGTAAACGCAAAGGTTGGCTCTTGCGAAAATCTCCATCGGTGCTAATGTGAGCGCTCCTGTCCAGATTAGTCTGATTTCGGGTGTCTTTTGCCGTTCTGGCAAGTTGGTCATTGTTTTATCAAGGAACCAGTAGTATGCGTAAAATCGCATTGTTCATTGCGATGCTTCTGATACCGTGCATGTCGTTTGCCGGGCTGCTTGGCAGTAATAGTTCAACGACGCCGGTCAGCAAAGAGTATAAACAGCAGTTGATGGGATCCCCGGTTTATATTCAAATCTTCAAGGAAGAGCGCACACTCGATCTGTTTGTCAAAATGGGCGAGACGTATCAGCTGCTCGATAGCTACAAAATCTGTAACTATTCTGGCGGGCTGGGGCCGAAACAGCGCCAGGGTGACTTCAAAAGTCCGGAAGGGTTTTACAACGTTCAGCGTAACCAGCTAAAACCGGACAGCCGCTTCTATAAAGCGATTAACATCGGTTTCCCCAATGCCTTCGACCGTGCGCACGGTTACGAAGGGAAATACCTGATGATTCACGGTGCCTGCGTGTCTGTCGGTTGTTATGCGATGACGGATTCCGGCATTGATGAAATCTTCCAGTTTGTCACGGGCGCACTGGTCTTCGGCCAGCCGAATGTTCAGGTCAGCATCTATCCGTTCCGTATGACGGATGCGAACATGGCGCGCCATAAATACTCTGTTTACACAGATTTCTGGAAACAGCTAAAACCGGGCTATGACTACTTCGAGCAGACCCATAAGCCGCCGGTGGTGTCCATCGTCAATGGCCGTTACGTGGTGAGTAAACCGCTCAGCCATGAAGTGGTTCAGCCGCAGCTGGCGTCAAATTACGCGGTCCCCGAGACAAAATAGCGCCCACTCGCCTGGCATAATCTTTTGCCAGGTTTCGTTGCCGGTCAGCGGCTGCGTTGCAATGACAGTGACCACATCGTTCGGTGTGGTCTCCTTCTGAAAATCAATTTCCACATCCTGATCGAGCAGCGTGGCGACGCCAAACGGCGCACGTCGGGTGATCCAGAACAGATTCGTCGAGCAGAACGCCATCACGTAGCGCCCGTCAGACAGCAGCATATTAAAGACGCCCTTCTCGCGTAACTCAGACGCCAGTGACGCTATGTACTTAAAAACGGCGGTCATGTTGCCGGGCGTACGGGGGTAGCGCTCGGTCAGCTTGTGCAGCAGCCAGCAAAATGCTTTTTCGCTGTCCGTTTCACCGACAGGACGGAAATTGCCGGTTTCCAGCGACTTATAGCCCGAAAGCTGCCCGTTGTGCGCATAGGTCCAGTTACGGCCCCACAGTTCACGGGTAAACGGATGGGTATTTTCCAGCGCCACTTCGCCGCGATTTGCCTGGCGGATATGGGCGATCACCGAACAGGATTTAATAGGATAGTCCTGCACCAGTCTGGCAATGGGTGAGTTAAAGCTGGGTTGTGGATCTTTAAACGTGCGACATCCTTTGCCTTCGTAGAAGGTAATACCCCAGCCGTCTTTATGCGGCCCGGTTCCTCCACCGCGCTGAACCAGCCCGGTAAAACTAAAGCAGATATCGGTTGGCACATTGGCGCTCATCCCGAGCAGTTCGCACATAGATCACCTCCACAACAGCGGGGGGCACCGGCGCCCCCCAGCGAAGTCTTACTTAACCATCTCTTTTTCGATCAGTTGGATCAGGATGTGGATCACTTTGATGTGAATTTCCTGAACGCGATCCGCATAACCGAAGTGTGGTACACGGATTTCAATGTCCGCTGTACCGTCCATCTTACCGCCATCTTTCCCGGTCAGGGTGATCACTTTCATGCCCTTCTCACGCGCGGCGGCGATCGCTTTGATCACGTTAGCAGAGTTACCGGACGTGGAGATACCCAGCAGCACGTCGCCTTCACGGCCTACGGCTTCAACGTAGCGGGAAAAGATATGGTCGTAACCGAAGTCGTTGCCTACACAGGAGATGTGGCTCACGTCGGAAATCGCAATCGCCGGGTAGCCCGGACGGTTTTCGCGATAGCGTCCGGTCAGCTCTTCGGCGAAGTGCATGGCGTCACAGTGGGAACCGCCGTTACCGCAGGAGAGCACTTTACCGCCGGCTTTGAAGCTGTCGGCAAGCAGGACCGCCGCGCGCTGAATAGCGTGAATATTGGCATCATCTTTCAGAAAATTCGCCAGCGTTTCCGCCGCTTCGTTCAGTTCGTTACGAATAAGATCCTGGTACATGAGGATAATCCTTCAGTATTGATGAAATAACACAGTGGAGTGTACCGGATAGCAGTAAAAGCGAGAAGCTAAAGCCATGCGAATCGTCCGGCGTTTTGATTTTTTGTGCCGGCTAAAACGCGAACAATGTGAACCAGGTTGTAATTATTTTGTAAGCACATTGCTAAAGGAAATGACATCAACTACAACCATATCATCACAAGTGGTCAGACCTCCTACAAGCAAGGGAGCTTTTCTTTATGATGATTTTGAGCATTTTCGCAACCGTTGTGCTGCTCGGTGTGTTGTTCTATCACCGTGTCAGTTTATTCCTGAGTAGCCTGATTCTTCTGGCCTGGACGGCTGCACTTGGCGTCGCTGGCCTGTGGAATATCTGGGTCCTTGTTCCCCTGGCCATCATTTTGCTGCCGTTCAACCTGACGCCGATGCGTAAGTCAATGATCTCTGCGCCGGTGTTCAGGGGATTCCGTAAAGTGATGCCGCCGATGTCGCGTACAGAGAAAGAAGCGATTGACGCCGGTACAACCTGGTGGGAAGGCGATCTGTTCCAGGGCAACCCCGACTGGAAAAAGCTTCACAACTATCCGCAGCCGCGTCTGACCGCCGAAGAACAAGCCTTTATTGATGGTCCGGTAGAAGAAGCGTGCCGCATGGCAAACGACTTTGCCATCACTCACGAAATGGCCGACCTGCCGCCTGAGCTGTGGGCATACCTGAAAGAGCATCGCTTCTTCGCGATGATCATTAAGAAAGAGTATGGCGGTCTGGAATTCTCCGCTTACGCTCAGGCTCGCGTGCTGCAAAAACTGGCGGGTGTCTCCGGGATCCTGGCGATCACCGTTGGCGTGCCAAACTCCTTAGGCCCGGGCGAGCTGTTACAGCATTACGGTACAGAAGAGCAGAAAGATCACTACCTGCCGCGTCTGGCGCGTGGTCAGGAAATTCCGTGCTTCGCGCTGACCAGCCCGGAGGCAGGCTCCGATGCCGGCGCAATTCCTGATACCGGCGTGGTTTGCATGGGCGAATGGCAGGGCCAGCAGGTGCTGGGCATGCGCCTGACCTGGAACAAACGTTATATCACCCTCGCACCTATCGCCACGGTGCTGGGCCTGGCGTTCAAACTCTCTGACCCGGAAAAACTGCTGGGCGGTGAAGAAGAGCTGGGTATTACCTGTGCGCTGATCCCAACCTCGACTCCGGGCGTTGAAATTGGTCGCCGTCACTTCCCGCTGAACGTACCCTTCCAGAACGGTCCAACCCGCGGTCAGGATATCTTTGTTCCGATTGACTACATCATCGGTGGCCCGAAAATGGCCGGGCAGGGCTGGCGTATGCTGGTGGAATGTCTGTCTGTGGGCCGCGGCATTACCCTGCCGTCGAACTCAACCGGCGGTCTGAAATCGGTGGCGATGGGGATTGGGGCTTACGCGCATATCCGCCGTCAGTTCAAAATCTCCATCGGCAAGATGGAAGGTATCGAAGAGCCGCTGGCGCGTATTGCGGGCAATGCCTACGTGATGGACGCCGCAGCCTCGCTGATTACCTACGGCATTATGCTGGGCGAAAAACCCGCCGTGCTGTCGGCGATTGTGAAGTATCACTGTACCCACCGCGCACAGCAGTCAATTATTGATGCAATGGATATCGCAGGCGGTAAAGGTATCATGCTCGGCGAAGGCAACTTCCTGGCGCGCGGCTATCAGGGTGCGCCGATTGCCATCACCGTGGAAGGGGCAAACATCCTGACCCGCAGCATGATGATCTTCGGCCAGGGTGCGATTCGTTGCCATCCGTACGTGCTGGAAGAGATGGCTGCCGCGCAGAATAATGATGTGGATGCCTTCGACAAACTGCTGTTCAAACATATCGGTCACGTCGGTAGCAACAAGGTGCGCAGCTTCTGGCTGGGCCTGACGCGCGGGCTGACCAGCGCGACGCCAACCGGCGATGCGACCAAACGTTACTACCAGCATCTGAACCGTCTGAGCGCCAACCTGGCCCTGCTGTCTGACGTTTCCATGGCGGTGCTGGGCGGTAGCTTGAAGCGTCGCGAACGCATCTCCGCCCGTCTGGGTGATGTGCTGAGCCAGATCTTCCTGGCCTCTGCGGTGCTGAAACGCTACGACGATGAAGGCCGTCAGGAAGCGGATCTGCCGCTGGTGCACTGGGGCGTGCAGGATGCGATGTATCAGGCCGAACAGGCGATTGACGATCTGCTGGCGAACTTCCCGAACCGCTTCGTAGCGGGTGCCCTGCGCGTGGTGATCTTCCCGACCGGTCGTCATCACCTGGCGCCGTCCGACAAGCTGGATCACAAGGTAGCGAAGATCCTCCAGGTACCGAGCGCAACCCGCTCTCGTATTGGTCGGGGTCAATATCTGGCACCTACCCCGCATAACCCGGTAGGTTTGCTGGAAGAGGCGCTGCTTGACGTGATGGCCGCCGACCCGATTCATCAGAAGATCTGCAAACAGCTGGGCAAAAACCTGCCGTTTACACGACTGGATGAGCTGGCAAAACAGGCGCTGGCAGGTGGCATCATCGACAACAGCGAAGCTGCGATTCTGGTGAAAGCCGAAGAGAGCCGTCTGCGCAGTATTAATGTGGATGATTTCGAACCTGAAGAGCTGGCGACACAGCCGGTAAAGCTGCCAGAGAAACACCGCAAACCTGAAGCGGCATAAGGCCTTTTGCTCCCACAAACCCCGCCCCGCGCGGGGTTTTTTATTGCCACATTTTCTGGTAATGACGTGCTACAGTGTCAAAAAGTGTTTATTAAGGAGCCTGTATCGTGCCTGGTTTAAAGATTTCTGTTTTGCAGCAACCTTTAGTGTGGATGGACGGCCCCGCCAACCTTCGCCATTTTGATCGCCAGCTGGAAGAGATTACCGGACGCGATGTGATTGTCCTGCCGGAGATGTTTACCACAGGTTTCGCGATGGAGGCAGCAAAACAGTCCATGCCGCAGGACGAGGTGGTGGCCTGGATGCACGCCAGGGCGCAGGAAACAAATGCGTTGATTGCCGGTAGCGTCGCACTCCAGACCGGGCGCGGACCGGTCAACCGCTTCCTGCTGGTTGAGCCGGAAGGAAAAGTCCATTTCTACGATAAGCGCCACCTGTTCCGCATGGCGGACGAACATCAACATTATGAAGCCGGAAGCGAACGCGTGGTATTTGAATGGCGCGGCTGGCGTATTCTGCCGCTGGTCTGCTATGACCTGCGCTTCCCGGTGTGGTCGCGCAACCGCAACGATTATGACCTGGCGTTGTACGTCGCCAACTGGCCCGCCCCACGCTCCCTGCACTGGCAGGCTTTACTGACCGCGCGCGCGATTGAAAATCAGGCTTATGTCGTTGGCTGTAACCGCGTGGGAACGGACGGCAACGGGCATCACTATCGCGGTGACAGCCGGGTGATAAGTCCGCAGGGTGAGATTATTGCCACCGCCGAGCCGCATCAGGCAACACGAATTGACGCTGAGATCTCGTTAACGGCGTTAAAGGAGTATCGGGAGAAGTTTCCGGCCTGGCAGGATGCAGATCCGTTTAGCATTGGTTGAAAAAAAGCCGGGTGACGGCTGCGCCTTACCCGGCCTACAAAAAGCACAGCGTAGGCACGGTAAGCGCAGCGCCACCGGGCGTTAATTAACTCACCAGCGCCTGCCCGTCTTTGCGGCTTTCCGTCGCGGCCACGTAGTGCCCTTCCGGCATACGGTAAATCACCTGCGCACCGCCGAAGTTATAATCCTGAAGCGGATCTTCCACCACGATCTGATGCCCGCGCTCGCGCAGCGCCGCGATAGTATTGCGATCGAACGTTGATTCGACGATCACCTCCCTGCCCTGCACCACGCGCCAGCGCGGGGCATCGATTGCCGCCTGCGGGTTTTGCCCGTGCAGCATAATGCGCAGCGCCATCTGCATGTGCCCCTGCGCCTGCATCGGCCCGCCCATCACGCCGAAGGACATCAGCGGCTTGCCGTTGCCGTCCATCGCAAATCCCGGAATGATGGTGTGGAACGGGCGCTTGCTGCCCGCCAGCGCGTTCGGGTGCGCAGGATCCAGCACAAAGCCGCAGCCCCGGTTTTGCAGGCTGATCCCGGTATCCGGCACCACAATGCCTGAACCGAAGCCCATATAGTTGGACTGAATAAACGAGACCATCATCCCGCTGGCGTCCGCGGTACTGATGTAAACCGTACCGCTCTGCGTCGGGGAACCGTAGACAAAATCAGAGGCGCTATCGTGGTTAATAAGCGCCGCGCGCGACTTCAGGTAATGGTCACTCAGCAGCTCTTTCGCCGCGAAGGCCATGTGTTCTTCATCCGCAACGTAGCGGTCGAGATCCGCCAGCGCCAGCTTCATCGCCTCAATGGACAGGTGCAGAGACTGCACGGAATCCGGGTGATGCTTCTCAATGCCGCACTGCTCAAGAATGCCGAGCGCAATCAGCGTGGCGATCCCCTGACCGTTAGGCGGCAGCTCCTGCACCGAACCGCCCGCGAAGTCGCGCGACAGCAGGTCAACCCAGTCCACGCGGTGGTTTGCCAGATCCTCTGCCGTCAGATGCGCACCGTGTTCTTTGGCAAAAGCAGCGATTTTCTGCGCCAGCTCGCCGCGGTAAAACGCGTCACCGTTAGTTTTGGCAATCAGCTCCAGCGAGTTCGCCTGCGCCGGGTTACGGAAGATTTCCCCCACGCGCGGGGCGCGGCCTTCCGGCGCGAAGCAGGCGCTGAAGCCCGGCTGATCTTTCAGCTTGCTATAGCCTCGCTGCCAGAGATGACCAATCAGCGGCGAGACGGGAAAGCCGTTGCGCGCGTAGTCAATGGCAGGCTGCGCCAGCGTGGTCAGCGGCAGCGTGCCGAAGCGCTCCGCCAGCGCGACCCAGCCGGATACCGCTCCCGGCACGGTCACCGCGTCCCAGCCAATTTCCGGCACTGCGCTTTTTCCGGCAAACAGATCCGCATGCCAGCTGGCCGGCGAGCGGCCTGATGCGTTGAGGCCGTGAAGCTTTTCACCGTCCCAGACGATGGCAAAGGCGTCGCTGCCGATCCCGTTGCCGGTCGGCTCAACCACCGTCAGCGCCATCGCGGTGGCAATGGCTGCATCGACGGCATTGCCGCCCAGTTGCAGCATCTTCATCCCCGCCTGCGCCGCCAGCGGCTGCGACGTGGCAACCGCGTTATGGCCCAGCATCGGCGGGCGGCGTGAATCGTAACCGGACGTAAAATCAAGCGCTTTGGTCATCATGACTCCTTAGTCGTGGCGCGGATCGAGCGCATCGCGCAGCCCGTCGCCGAGTAGATTAAAGCCCTGCACGGCAAGGAAAATCGCCACGCCGGGGAAAACGGACATCCACGGAGCCTGCTCCAGAAACCCTTTCGCGGTGTTGAGCATGGAGCCCCAGGACGGATTTGGCGGCTGCTGTCCCAGCCCCAAAAACGACAGGCTGGCTTCGGCGATAATCGCCGAGGCGATCGCCAGCGTGGCCTGCACGAGGATCGGCGACATCACGTTTGGCAGGACGTATTTAATGATGATCCAGCGATCCGGCAGGCCAATCGCCCGCGCGCCGTCGATATACTCTTCGTTGCGAATGGCGATCACCTGGCCGCGCGTCAGCCGGGCGAAAATCGGCATTGCCGAGAGACCAATGGCGATCATCGCATTCGTCAGGCTTGGGCCCAAAAATGCCCCCAGCGCGATCGCCATGATCAGGAACGGACAGGCCAGCAAGGCCTCAATAAAGCGCGAGATCACGCCGTCCCACATCTTCTGGAAGTAGCCCGCCACCAGCCCCAGCGGCACGCCGATGACCACGGCAATAATGACCGACATACAGCCCGCCATCAGCGAGGTGCGCGCCCCCCAAATAATGCGGGATAAGATGTCACGCCCCAGCTCGTCGGTGCCGAACCAGTACATCGCCGACGGCGCTTTGCGCACCGCCAGGAAGTTGGCTTTGACCGGGTCGAAGGGGGCGATCCACGGCGCCAGCAGCGCCACCAGGACAAAAAAGCCCACCACAAGCGCGCCAATCACCGCGCTTTTATTGCCGAGAAATTTCTTCAGCACCCGGTTCTGCGCGCGCGGCAGCGTGGGGGCAACGGTTTGCGTCGTCAGTTCCGCCATGGTTAACCTCGCATTTTCGGGTTGATAAGGACGTAGAGCACGTCGGCCAGCAGATTGAGCATCAGGAAGCCGATCGCCACGATCAGCACCACGCCCTGCACCACCGCATAGTCACGATTGAACACCGAGTCGACGATCATTTTGCCAAAGCCCGGAATGGTGAAGACCTGCTCGGTCAGCACCGCGCCGCCCAGTAGCTCGCCGAACAGAAGCGTGGTGAGGGTGATTACAGGCACCAGCGCGTTGCGAAAGGCGTGCTTCAGGATCACTGCTTTCGGCAGCAGCCCCTTAGCGCGCGCGGTGCGGATGTAATCCGCCTTCAGTACCGCAATCATCGACGCACGGGTATGGCGCATCAGCGTCGCCGCCAGTCCGGTTCCGAGCACGGACGCGGGTAGCAGCAGCGTGCGCAGGTTCTGGATCGGATCTTCACTGAATGGCACATAACCGGACGCAGGTAACCATTGCAAGTTCACCGAAAAGACCAGAATCAGCAGGATCCCCAGCCAGAAGTGCGGAATTGATATCCCCGAGATCGCCACAAAGTTCGCCCCGTGATCGACCCAGCTGTTTTTATTCACCGCCGCAAGGATCCCCATGCTGATGCCAAACACCAGCGCGATGATCATCGCCAGCAGAGAGAGCTCCAGCGTGACCGGCAGCTTGCTGGCAATCAGCTGCGTGACCGGTTCATGCGTGCGCAAGGAGACGCCCAGATCGCCCTGCAGCGCGCGCGTTAGCCAATGGAAATACTGCACGGGGATCGGCGCATCCAGATTAAGCTCAGCACGCAGCTGGGCAATGACCGCCGGATCGCGCTCCTCCCCGGCCATGGCGATCAGCGGGTCGCCGGGCAGCAGCTTTTGCAGCCCGAACACCATCATGCTCACCAGCAATAGCGTCGGGACGGCCAGCAGCAGACGTTTGCAAATCAGTTCCAGCATGGGTTCTCCTCAGGACGTTTATTTTGCCAGCGTCAAACCGGCCAGACGCACGATGCCGTCCGGGTACGGCTTAAAGCCCTGCACGTTCTTGTTCAGTCCAAAAATGCGCGGCTCGAAGTAGAGGTAGGCAATCGGCATGTCGGTCTGGAGCTGCTTCACCACCTTGTCGTACAGCGGCTGGCGTGCGGCCTGGTCGGTGCTCTGACGCGCCTGAGTCAGCCATTCATCGATTTGCGCGTTGCTGTATCGGCCGTCGTTCAGGGTGCCTTTACTGTTGATAAAGCCGTAAATGCTGCCATCCGGATCCGGGCGCCCCGACCAGCCGGAGAAGCTCAACTGGTAGTCACCGCTCTGCTGGCGATCCAGCAGCGTGGCGAACTCGGTCATTTGCAGGTTCAGGTTAAAGCCCGCCTCTGCCACCATCGCCTGCAATACCTGTCCCACCTGCTGCGAGGTTGGGTTGTTCGGCACCAGCAGATTGACGCTCAGCGGCGTGGTTACACCGGCGGCTTTCAGCAGCGCTTTGGCTTTATCGACGTCGCGCGGCGGGACCGGCAGGTTAACGTGGTACGGGCTGACCGGTGAAAACGCCTGATTTGCCGGGGTGTAGAGCCCTTCAAAGACCACCTGGTTTAAGGCATCGCGATCGATTGCCTGAGAAAATGCCTCGCGCACGCGGGCATCTTTGAACGGATCGTTGGCCGGCACCTTGCCGTTGTTAATATTGAAGGTGATCCCCTGATAGCCCAGACCGGTGACCTTCGCCAGCGCCAGCTTGCTGTCGGCTTCGACGGTTTTGACGTCGCTGGCGGCAATGCCTTCGGTCAGGTCGAGATCGCCCGCGCGCAGGTTCGCGAGACGCACGGAGGCATCCGGGATCGGCAGATAGATGATTTTGTCGAAGTGATAGGCGTCTTTGTTCCAGTAGTTGTCGAAGCGGGTCAGAACGATGCGGTCCTGCGACACGCGGCTGTCGAATTTGTATGGACCGGAGCAGACGGGATGGGCGGCAAAGTCAGGCTTTTTCGCCGCATCGGGTGCCATCATCGCGCCCGCGCGGTCGGTGAGCTGCATTAGCAGCGCGGCATCCGGTGTTTTCAGGTGCAGCGCAATCTGCATCGGGCCGGTGACCTCGACCGATTCAACGGATGAGATCTCGCTTTTACGCAAGGAGCCTTTGAGGGTCAGGGCGCGGTCGAGGTTGTATTTTGCCGCAGCGGCATCAAATTTTTCACCGTCGTGGAAGGTCACACCTTCGCGTAGATCCATAGTCAGCGTTTTGCCATCTTCGCTCCAGGCCCAGGATTTTGCCAGACCCGGCACCACTTTCAGGTGCTCGTCGACGTCCACCAGCCTGTCGCACAGGGAGGCAAACACGAAACGGCCATAGTAGGTGCGCGCCAGATGCGGGTCGAGCATATCCGGGTCGGCCCCCAGGCCGATCCGCAGCACGCTTTCAGAATGGGCGGGCAGCGCCGCGCCAAGCAACATAACACTTCCCAGTACGGTCAAAAGAGAATTACGCATTGTCATTATCATGAGTTCCTTGAAGGAAGGGAGGAGTGAGTGGCCGCGTGTTCAAACAGCGCGCGGCGGCGCAGAAAAGCGGCGGATGGCGGTGCGATCTGGATAACGCTGCGATCGCGATTGATCTCCTGCCAGCGATGGCAAGCAACCTGACGTCCGCCGTCGAGCACCTGATTAATCGGCTCGATCTGGCGGCATTCATCTGTAACGTAGGGGCAACGGGTGTGGAAACGGCAGCCGGACGGCGGGTTAGCCGGGTTCGGTAAATCACCCTGCAACAGCGGCGTATCCCGCGCTACGCCTGGCTGCATTTGCGGCGCTGAGGCAATCAACGCCTGGGTATAAGGATGCAACGGTGCGTCGAAGATGTCGTCGACGGTGGCCAGCTCGACGATTTGCCCAAGATACATTACCGCCACGCGGTCGCTCATATGACGGATAACCGCCAGCCCGTGGGCGACGATCACCATCGTTAGCCCCAACTGGTGCTTCAGGCTTTCCAGTAAATTAACCACCTGTGCCTGAACGGAAACGTCCAGCGCAGAAACCGGCTCATCACCCAGCAGCAGCTTTGGGCCTGACGCCAGCGCGCGCGCAATGCCGATACGCTGACGCTGCCCGCCGGAAAATTCGTGTGGATAACGCCCGGCCCAGGCTGAGGGCAAGCCGACCGTCCTGAGTAGCTCGGAGACGCGGTACTGGCGATCCGTTTTTTTCATGTTCTGGTGCAGCCACAGCGGCTCACCGACAATTTGCTCCACCGTCATGCGCGGGTTCAGCGAAGCGAAGGGATCCTGAAAGATGATCTGTAGCTCACGCCGGAGCTGGTTCAGACGGGCGCCCGAGGCGTGGGTGATCTCCTCACCCTGATAAAATACCCGCCCTTCGCTGGCGCCCAGCAGGCGCAGCAGCAGACGACCAAGGGTAGATTTCCCGGAACCCGACTCGCCGACAATTGCCAGCGTTTCGCCAGGCATCACCGACATCGAAACTCGGTCGACAGCGGTGACAAAGCGGGCCGGCGTAAACAGTTTTTTCGGGCCGGGGAAAAGCTTGCTCAGATCGCGGGCTTCAAGAATGGGCATGGTCATGCGGTCTCTCCCAGGGCAATGTGGTGTTCGAGCGGCACGCGGAAGCAGGCAACCTGATGGCCCGTACCAAGCGTAGTGAGCGGTGGTTTTTCAGCATGACAGCGCGTCTGCGCGAAGGGACATCGGGTGGCAAAGCGGCAGCCTTGAGGCATGGATTCCGGCAGCGGGACCGATTCGGGAATAGTTGATAGCTGGCCTTTACGCGCACCCATAGAAGGAAGGGAACCCATAAGGCCAATGGTATAGGGGTGCTGCGGATCGGCAAACAGGGCTTCAACACTCCCCTGCTCCACTACCTGTCCGGCATACATCACCGCCACCTGCTGCGCGACTTCAGCCACCACGCCTAAATCGTGGGTGATCATCAGCACCGCCGTGCCCGTTTCTTCTTTTAAAGTATTGAGCAGGGAGAGAATTTGCGCCTGAATGGTCACGTCCAGAGCGGTAGTGGGTTCGTCAGCAATGAGTAGTTTGGGATGGTTTATCAGCGCCATCGCAATCATCACGCGCTGGCGCATACCGCCGGAAAGCTGATGCGGGTAAGCCTTAAGGCGCATCTCTGCTGCCGGGATCTGCACCTTCTCCAGGATCTGTAGCGCAACCGTCATCGCCTCAGCCCGGGAGATCGTTTGATGGCGCATCACCGCTTCACTGAGCTGATCGCCAAGCGTGAAGGCCGGGTTGAGCGAGGTCATGGGCTCCTGGAATATCATCGCCAGCTCGCTGCCGCGCAGATCGGCATACTCCCGCGGCGAGAGCTTGCGCAGATCCTGGCGGCGGAAATTCATCTCCCCGCTGACGATCCGGGCGCTGGCAGGTAATAACCCCATCAGCGCCAGGGAAGTGATGCTTTTACCGCAGCCGGACTCGCCTACCAGCGCCAGCGTTTCTCCCGCCCTGACCGTCAGCGAGATATCGTCGAGCACGCTCACCGGCGAGCCCGCGAATTTAACGTTGAGGTTTTGCAGCCGCAGTACGGGCGTGGAGTCCTTAAAGGGTATCGTCGTCATAGCGTGGAATCGTCCTCAAGGTGAATAGCCTGAATCAGGGCGGTTTGCAGGCTGAGCAGGTGTTCGCGCATGGCGGCAGCTGCTTCGTTAGGCTGGCGATGAATAATCGCTGACATGATTTTGTGATGGTGGTCGTTGTAGCTATCGACACGTTCAGGGGTGCGGGCAAGTTCGCGTAAATGCTGCCAGCCAGGCTCCCGGCGGACGGCATCTATCGCATCAAAAAGCCCAAGCATCAGGCGGTTACCTGCTGCCTCCGCAATGGCGCGGTGGAAGGCGCTATCCCACAGTTCGTTGAGATCGCGGTCATCCGGGCTGACCTTATTAATGCGTTCCAGCATACGCTGCATGAGCGCGAGGTTTTCCCTGGTGGCACGCAGTGCCGCAAGTCGGGCTAAGCCGGGTTCGAGCTGTAGTCGAGCTTCCATGACTTCCAGCAGGTTGGTTTGCTGAACCAATCCCTGAAGCGCCAACGGCTCAACCGGGGCAGATGGACCAATGAAGGTACCCTTGCCCTGCTTGCGCCAGATACGCCCTTCCTCTTCCAGCACGTCCAGCGCGCGACGCACTTCACGTCGGCCTACGCCGAGAGTGTCCGACAGCTCACGTTCAGTGGGCAGCGGAATGCCTGGTGTTGACTCGTGCTGGTTGATAAGCCCGCGCAGCTGCTCAAGCGCGGTACTGGAATTAGCTAAAAACCGTGAAGGCTTTTCCATATTGGTTCGCTCGCTTTCATCATTGCTTTATTTTTATTAATAATAAGTTATTGATATGACGCAGAACTTAACGTGCTAGTAATTAAGCAATTAACGAACCAATAGCGTATTGGTTCGTTAATTTTCTGAAAAATGATCGGTAACCGAATGATTTCCTACCAATTATTTTACATAATTATTACATAAGAAGATGGGCGCGAAGGTAAGGATGAGCAAAAAACGCACAAAAACAGTGCAAATAATGCACTAAAATCGTGCACTTGTTAATAAAATGCACCGTATTTATTAACTTTTTGTTAATGGAAATAAAAAGAGGAATAAACAATATTCGAGGGACTATAAAACGACGAAAGCCTGAATCATTTCTGACTCAGGCTTTCTGAATAGTGGCGGAACGGACGGGACTCGAACCCGCGACCCCCTGCGTGACAGGCAGGTATTCTAACCGACTGAACTACCGCTCCACTGTTCCCGTTTGGGGAACGAGGCGAATATTACGGTTTGCCTCTGAACTCGTCAACGCTTTTTCTCAGGTTTTGAATCGTTTGCTGCAAAATTCACCCAAACGGTGATTTAACAAACGTTTCAGCACATTTTCACGTGCGCCACAGACAGCTTCCGCCCTTCTTCTGCACTAAATCGAGACGAGATTCATGGTTCATCAGTTCTTCATCACTGGCTAAAACAACCCGCAGGCGATTCGCCTGACGCACAATACGCTGAATTCCCCCTTCATCCCGCGTCTGCTGGGATTCATTTTCCATACTGAATTTCATCGACGTTTGCCCGCCGGTCATGGTCAGGTAGACATCGGCCAGGATCTGGGCATCGAGCAACGCGCCGTGCAGCGTTCGCTTGGTGTTGTCTATCTCATAGCGAGAGCACAGGGCATCAAGGCTGTTACGCTTGCCGGGGAACATCTTCCTTGCCAGCGCCAGGCTATCCGTGACTTTACAGAACGTATTCGTCTTCGGAATATCACGGTTGAGCTTGCTGAACTCATAGTCCATAAAGCCGATATCGAACGACGCGTTATGAATGACAAGTTCCGCACCTCTGATGTAGTCGAGAAATTCATCTGCGACGTCGGCAAAGGTGGGCTTATCCAGCAAAAACTCATCGGCAATTCCGTGAACGCCGAACGCTTCCGGGTCCACCAGCCGATCGGGTTTAAGGTAAACGTGGAAGTTGTTGCCCGTAAGGCGACGGTTCACCACTTCAACGGCACCAATCTCAATGATTTTGTGCCCTTCGTAGTGGGCGCCAATCTGGTTCATACCGGTGGTTTCGGTATCAAGAACAATCTGGCGAGTAATTGCAGTGCTCATAGCGGTCATTTATGTCAGACTTATCGTTTTACTGAACGTTTCAAATACAGGAAGTCTACCAGAGATGCGTAAACAGGTAGAAATTTTCACCGATGGATCTTGTCTCGGTAACCCAGGGCCCGGCGGCTATGGCGCCATTATGCGCTATCGCCAGCATGAAAAAACATTTAGTGAAGGCTATTTCCTGACCACCAACAACCGCATGGAGTTGATGGCGGCCATCGTGGCGCTGGAAGCGTTAAAAGAACATTGTGACGTGGTGCTGAGTACCGACAGCCAGTATGTCCGCCAGGGCATTACCCAATGGATCCACAACTGGAAAAAGCGGGGCTGGAAAACGGCAGAGAAAAAAACCGTCAAGAATGTCGATCTCTGGAAGCGTCTTGATGCCGCCCTCGGTCAGCACGAAATCAAATGGGAGTGGGTAAAGGGGCACGCCGGTCATCCTGAAAACGAACGCTGTGACGAGCTGGCTCGCGCGGCGGCATCCAACCCGACCCATGAGGATGCAGGTTATCAACCTGAATCCTGATCACGGTTTTTTGTACTGCCGCGTGGCCCCCACGGTCTGGCGGATCCGCGTTTTTGATTTGCTTTGCTTCATCGGGTTGAGCGTAAGGGGGATCGTCCTCTTACGCGCGACAATAAATTGCATGCAGCCCAGCGCGGGTAAATGGGTACTTAATAAGACCCCGCCTTTACGCGTCCAGGGGATGACCTGAAAACCCCCGTAGCTTAGCACTTCGAAATTTAACAGTGAAAGCCAGTCCAGCTGGCGCATCATGGTAAACATCCTGCTGTTATAAGGCGGCGTGCGACGCAGAACGGGCGTCAGTTTACGTAGCCCCATCAGACTCAGCGGATTAAAACCGCTCAGGATCAGCCAGCCGTCATCAATCAAAACGCGGTCGGCTTCCCGCAGCAGACGATGGGGATCGCTGCACCAGGGCAGCGTGTGGGCGAGCAGACAGGCATCAATGGATTTTTCCGCAAACGGCAAATGCAGCGGATCCGCTTTCACCTGAACCGGGGAGCCATTAAGCGATACGCTAACCTGATGCGAGATAGCGCAGCTTTCGGTATTGATTTCTGCGCTCAGATTGCCAATCTTAAGCAGGTGAAAACCATACATTTTCGCGAGCCAGGGTTTAAGCTGAAGTTCTAAGGCCTCGCGATAATATTCACCCCAGGGCAACTCTGCCCAACGTTCCGGTGGTGCGACAGTCTGAGGTATCCTTGCCGGTTTCATCAAAACACCCGCCACGCTATAAGAGGTAATGCATGAATCTTATCAGTATTTCCGCCTTTCAGGACAATTACATCTGGGTTTTAGTCGACGACGATCGCAGATGCATCATTGTTGATCCAGGCGAATCCGCACCGATCCTGCACGCGATTAAAGAAAACGGCTGGCAGCCGGAGGCGATCCTCCTTACCCATCACCATCACGATCATGTCGGCGGTGTTCCCGATCTCCTTGCGCGCTATCCCCATCTACCCGTCTACGGACCAGCAGAGACACAGGATAAGGGTACAACGCAAGTTGTCGAAGAAGGCGAAAGTATCCTCATCCTCGGGTGGGAGTTTTCCGTATTTGCTACGCCAGGTCACACTTCCGGTCATCTCTGTTTCTACAGCAAACCTTATCTGTTTTGTGGCGACACGCTGTTTTCTGGCGGCTGTGGAAGGCTGTTTGAAGGCACGCCAGAACAGATGTATCAATCTTTACAAAAAATTAATGCGCTGCCAGCCGACACCGTAATTTGTTGCGCACATGAGTATACATTAGGGAATATGAAGTTTGCTGCAAGCGTGCTGCCTGAGGATCGGGCGATTCAGGATTATTACCAGAAAGTGAAGGAGTTACGTGCAAAAAACCAAAAAACACTCCCCGTAATTCTGAAAAATGAGCGACAAATAAATTTATTTTTAAGAACTGATGATGTTGATTTAATTAATAAAATTAATCAAGAAACAAATTTGTTACAACCTGAAGCGCGATTTGCATGGTTAAGGTCAAAGAAAGATAACTTCAGATAATTGCGGGTTGCCTTTTCAAAATTTCGCCGTTATCATCGCTCGTCTTTTAAGCAACTATTGACACACACATGAAGGCAAAAGCGATATTACTCGCCTCTGTCCTGCTTGTAGGTTGCCAGTCACAAAACGGCAGCAACGTACAACAGCACGCACAGAGCCTTTCTGCGGCTGGTCAAGGGGAAGCAGGGAAGTTTACGAGTCAGGCGCGATGGTTGGACGATGGGACATCCTTCGCGCAGGAACAAGACTTGTGGGCCTCTATTGGCGACGAGCTAAAGATGGGAATTCCGGAAAACAGCCGGATTCGCGAACAGAAACAGAAGTATTTGAGAAATAAGAGCTATCTCCACGATGTAACATTACGGGCAGAGCCGTATATGTACTGGATAGCCGGGCAAGTTAAGAAACGTAACATGCCTATGGAACTGGTACTACTACCCATAGTGGAGAGCGCTTTTGACCCGCACGCGACGTCTGGCGCCAATGCAGCAGGCATCTGGCAGATCATTCCGAGCACAGGGCGAAATTATGGTTTAAAGCAGACCCGCAACTACGATGCGCGTCGTGATGTTGTCGCTTCAACGACAGCCGCTCTCGACATGATGCAACGTCTGAACAAGATGTTTGACGGCGACTGGTTATTGACCGTCGCGGCGTATAACAGTGGTGAAGGTCGTGTACTGAAGGCAATGAAAGCGAATAAAGCGCGTGGAAAACCCACAGACTTCTGGTCGCTCTCACTGCCACAGGAAACAAAGATTTACGTACCGAAAATGCTGGCACTGGGCGATATTCTCAAGAACAGCAAACGTTACGGTGTACAACTGCCAACACCAGACGAAAGTCGTGCACTGGCGCGTGTCCGCCTCAGCAGCCCGGTTGATATTCAACAGGTTGCCGATATGACGGGTATGTCGGTAAGTAAGCTTAAAACCTTTAATGCAGGTGTTAAAGGCTCCACGCTGGGCGCTAGTGGCCCTGGCTATGTGATGGTTCCGCAGAAACATGCGGAACAGTTACGAGAGTCTTTAGCTTCGGGTGAAATTGCAGCCGTTCAGTCCACGCTGATCGCTGATACGTCGCCTGTAAGCAGCCGCAGCTATAAGGTGCGTTCAGGTGATACGCTTTCAGGTATTGCATCACGTCTTGGCGTGAATGCGAAAGATCTCCAGCAGTGGAATAATCTGCGCGGATCTGGTCTGAAAGTGGGTCAAACGCTGACCGTAGGTGCAGGTAGCAGCGCACAGCGTCTCGCTAAGAACAGCGATAGCATTACCTATCGCGTACGTAAAGGCGACTCGCTGTCCAGTATTGCTAAGCGTCACGGCGTAAACATCAAAGATGTGATGCGCTGGAACAACGATACTGACAACCTGCAACCTGGCGACCAGCTGACGTTGTTTGTGAAAAACAGCGCTACGCCAGATTCCTGATAGTACGATCGCTTGTTAAAAAGGCACCGATTCCCCTCGGTGCCTTTTTTATTTATCCCGCTTTTTGCGCTTCAGCCATAATGGTGTCGCTGGTAAACGAACCATCATCATGCAGTTCAAAGTACGCCTTCACGTCAGCAGAGGCGCTCTCCTGATACAATCGGATCGCCTGAGTCAATGCCTCGGGTGTGCGCATCCGTGCAATCCATGATGTGAACTCCAGCGGCAAACGGTCGGTTATCAATGAGCGTGAAATCAAGCCGGCTTCGGTGATAAACGTAAGCCACTCTCCACTGGAGTAGTTTTGCACATGCGAGGTATCACGCAGCGCTTCAACCGTCTGGAGCCAGATATTTCGTACCGGATGTCCGGGAGACATCACGTCCATGATGATGAAGATTCCGCCCGGTTTGAGCACGCGTTTCACTTCCCGTAATGCCTGCCCCACATCATGCCAGTGGTGTGCAGAGTAACGGCTAATCACAACCTCAAACGACGCATCCTCAAAGGGTAAAGATTCAGCGTAGCCCTGGCGCGTCGTGACGTTATTCAGCCCTTTCGCTTTCGCCGCTTCAGCAACCACATCCAGCATCTGGCTCGATAAGTCATATGCCGTCACCTGAGCAACCTGCTGTGCGGCGGTAAAACTGGCGTGCCCCGCCCCGCAGCCTAAGTCCAGCACGTGCGCGTCAGGAAACGCGGCGAGCCGTTCGCCGAGACGCACCAGGTCGCGGCCAGAGGCGTGCACGGCGCTGCTCAGGTAGGCACTTGCCTGAGAACCAAACTGTTTTTCGACGTTGTCATGATGGGAGTGTGTTGTTGTCATGTTGCTGTCCTTTTATGGGTTAAAAAATAAAGGGCAGCACCCGCACAGGCCTGCCCCACGGCAGACCTGACGCACCATTATTTATCAGGTTTGCCGGGACTGAATTCAACTAGTAGAGGATTATGATCGGAGGCGCGCGTCACCAGAACGGAGGCGTCGTGCACGCTTAAACCCCGATAGAAGACAAAATCGAGAGGACGACCAAACGCTTTCTTGCGCTGGTCATCGTTAAAACGAACTTCACGCAGCGACATTTCACGCGCGAAGCGGTACAACGCGTTCATACGTGGACGGCTCCAGGCATTGAAGTCCCCGGCCATAATGATCGGCCCACTGTGATGAGCAATCTGATCGCCAATGGGTAGTAACTGCTTACTGTACACATCAACACCCAGGCTGAAGTTCACCGCATGAATGTTTACCACCATCAGCAGACGGGTGTCGGGCAACGGATAGACCGTGACCAGCGCCGATTTTGCCAGACGCAGGATTGGCTCACGTTCACGCAGCGGGCAGCAATAGACCGGATGTGCGGCTGAAAGGGTCATCACCCCAGAAGGATGCTGTGGCAGAACAAAGGCAGGCACCTGATCGGCTGCAAGATAGTTTGTCGTTGCAAACCTGACCAGCTCAGGCGTGGTTTGCGCCTCCTGTAACAGAACCAGATGCGCATCTTTACCAAAATTTTTAAGTACGGATAACCACTCCGCACGCTGTTGTTTAAAGATGTTCCACACCAGTACGCGAATTTTTTCGTCACTGCTTAATGGCGTGCCCGCTGGTAATGCCTGACCCAGGCTCGCAAACGACCCCGGAGGCAAGATCCTCTCCGCGGGCATTCCGGCAACATAACGCATGGCATAGGTATTTTTTCGCACTTTTGGAAACGACCTCTGTAACATGAACCAGCCCGGAAAACGGACTGGTTCTAATGTTATAGGGATTTTAGGTCACACTTTCAACGCAATTACTGAGAAACCGCTTTCCAGTTTTGTAAGCAAGCACTTACTGATACTTATCCAAGCGCGATACGAGCGGGTTTATCAAGCCGTCCACTCAGACCAATAAGCAGGAAAGCGACAAGCACAATTACCGCACCAATCCATGGCGTTTGGGTTAATCCAACGTGTTCAACCGTCTGCCCGCCGATAACCGATCCGAGTGCGATACCGATATTGAATGCGGCGATATTCAGGCCGGATGCGACATCCACCGCATTGGGCGTATAGCGTTCGGCTTTCTGTACAACATAGACCTGCAATCCCGGTACGTTACCAAACGCGAATATTCCCATAACCAACACAGTTACCAGCGCTGCGTATTGTATCGACGCGGTGAACTGGAAAATCATCAG
This sequence comes from Enterobacter sp. BWH64, assembly GCF_001037645.1. NCBI lineage: Bacteria > Pseudomonadati > Pseudomonadota > Gammaproteobacteria > Enterobacterales > Enterobacteriaceae > Enterobacter > Enterobacter sp. BWH64. The sequence continues at coordinate 1,420,083 of NZ_KQ089922.1, read as the reverse complement.
CAGGACAACCAGCGCGGCGAAGATAAATTTTAGCGCCGGTACCGCACCATGCTTATCTGCAAGCTTGCCGCCCCAGATATTGCCGATTGCGACGGAGATACCGTAGCCCAGTAAAATCCAGCTCACTGCGCCCGGAGAAAAACCAGCCAGTTCCTGCATCATCGGTGCAAGGAAAGTGAACGCAGTGAACACACCTCCATAACCCAGAGCCGTAACGGCATAGATCAGCAGCAGGCGCGGGTGTGTCAGAACCTTAACCTGATCGCTCAGGCTGGCGCTCGCGCGCCCCGGAATACTGGAGGGCACCAGTAGCAGGCTGGCTACCAGAGCAATTACGCCCAACAGCGATACCGCGAGGAAGGTTTCTCGCCAGCCAAAATGTTGCCCAATAAACGTTCCTAACGGCACGCCGGTGACCAGCGCGACGGTTAAGCCGCCAAACATAATCGCAATGGCTGACGCCGCTTTCTCTTTTGGCACCAGGCTGGTTGCAATCGTGGAGCCGATGGAGAAGAAGACACCGTGTGCGAGGCCAGTCAGCAAACGGGCAATGACCAGAGTGGTGTAGTCCGGAGCCTGCCACGCCAGAATATTGCCGGCGGTGAAGAGCACCATCAGGGCAACTAACAGTTGTTTACGTGGAAAGCGTCCAGTCAGTGCGGTCAGCACAGGCGCCCCAACAGCGACGCCTAACGCGTAAATAGATACCAGCAGCCCGGCAGAAGGCAGCGAAATGGCGAGTTGTTCAGCAATAGTGGGAACAAGTCCTACAATAACAAATTCGGTCGTGCCAATTGCGAAGGCACTGATCGTCAGGGCAAGAAGCGCCAGTGGCATAAATACTCCGTCTCTTAAGGATTAAGATGACAGGCAGTATGCGCCAGTGTTTAAATAACAAAAATGGTTAGAATCTCAATAGAATTTTGCGGATGATGCAATAATGAAAGCCACATCGGAAGAACTGACTATCTTTGTTGCCGTTGTTGAAAGCGGCAGCTTCAGCCGTGCGGCCGAACAGCTCGGGCAGGCGAACTCCGCCATCAGCCGCTCGGTGAAAAAGCTGGAGATGAAGCTCGGGGTAAGTCTGCTCAACAGAACAACGCGGCAGCTCAGCCTGACGGAAGAAGGTGAACGTTATTTTCGCCGCGTACAATCCGTTTTGCAGGAGATGGCGGCAGCTGAGACGGAAATAATGGAGTCGCGTAGCACTCCGCGTGGATTGCTACGCATTGATGCGGCGACGCCGGTCGTGCTTCATTTTCTGATGCCGTTAATCAAGCCATTCCGGGAACGTTATCCGGAGATGACTCTGTCCCTGGTCTCTTCAGAGACGTTTATTAACCTGATTGAGCGTAAAGTTGATGTGGCGATCCGCGCGGGAACCCTGACGGATTCAAGTTTACGCGCTCGCCCTCTGTTCACCAGCTACCGCAAAATTATCGCGTCACCGCAATATATTGCAGAGCATGGCAAACCGGAGACTGTTGAGGAGCTGAAGCAGCACCTGTGCCTGGGCTTTACGGAACCTGTCTCGCTGAACACCTGGCCCGTGGCCTGTCATGACGGACAACTTCATGAGATCACTTGCGGACTTTCGTCTAATAGCGGAGAAACGCTGAAACAGCTTTGTCTTGAAGGAAATGGGATCGCCTGTTTATCAGACTATATGATCGATAAGGAAATAGCTGCGGGTCAGCTTGTAGAACTGATGGCTGACAAACGCTTACCTGTAGAGATGCCTTTTAGCGCAGTGTATTACAGTGACAGAGCGGTAAGTACGCGCATACGCGCTTTTATCGACTTCCTTAGCGAACATATAAAAACAGCTCCCGGAGGAGCTGTGTGAGGGTTTAAGGGTACAGAGGAAGGGCTTTTATTAATCCCAGTCTGGTGCTAACCCTTCCGGGCTGACCAGACGATCGTTGCATTCCAGTGCAGCGATCGCGTTTTTATCTTCATCATCAAGCTGGAGATCCCGCGCTAACAGGTTACTTGCCAGGTTTTCACGTTTGGTTGAAGACGGGATCACGGCATAGCCCTCACCCATCGCCCATGCCAGGATCACCTGTGCGGCTGTCGCATTGTGTTTTTCAGCGATGCGTGCAATCACTTCATCTTTCAGCGCCTTACCATATGCCAGCGTCATGTACGAGGTGATGTGAATACCATGCTGTTTCGCCCAGTCCACGACTTTGCGGTTTTGCAGGTAAGGAGAGAGTTCAACCTGGTTGGTGGCAATATTCTCTTTACCCACTGCCGCAATCGCCCTTTCCATCAACGGGATGGTGAAGTTAGAGATGCCAATTTCACGCGTTAAGCCCTGCTCTTTCGCTTCCAGCAGCACCTGCATGAACTCCTCCACAGAGACGGCATCGTCAGGTGATGGCCAGTGGATCAGCGTAAGATCAACATAGTCAGTACGCAGCTTTTTCAGACTTTCCTTCAGGCTTGGGATCAGCTTGTCTTGGCCGAGATTCTCAATCCAGATTTTAGTGGTGATGAAAAGTTCGTCGCGCGGTACGCCACTCTCTTCGATGGCCTGGCCTACGGCAGCTTCGTTATCATAAATCTGCGCCGTATCAATAGCACGATAGCCCAACTCGAGTGCGGTTTTAACAGATGCAATAACAACATCGTCTTTCAGGCGGAAAGTGCCCAGACCCAGTGCAGGGATAGTCATATGATTCCTCAATCGTTATGTTCATAAACTGAGGAGAATTATCGCTGTAGTTGTTATGACGAAAAAGATCGTGAAACGCAGAGGATTTTTGTTAATTTCGCAACAATCAAACGACAGATAAGAAAAAAGCCCTGAGCGTTAGCTCAGGGCTTTTAATAAGTGGCGGAACGGACGGGACTCGAACCCGCGACCCCCTGCGTGACAGGCAGGTATTCTAACCGACTGAACTACCGCTCCACCGAATACTTCTGTAACCACCGGATTAATGCACCGGCTTACTACTTAATTTGATGCCTGGCAGTTCCCTACTCTCACATGGGGAGACCCCACACTACCATCGGCGCTACGGCGTTTCACTTCTGAGTTCGGCATGGGGTCAGGTGGGACCACCGCGCTAAAGCCGCCAGGCAAATTCTGTTAATCTGTATCAGGCTGAAAATCGTGTCTGTCTCTTCGCCAAAACAGCTTCGGCGTTGTAAGGTTAAGCCTCACGGTTCATTAGTATCGGTTAGCTCAACGCATCGCTGCGCTTACACACCCGACCTATCAACGTCGTCGTCTTCAACGTTCCTTCAGGAGACTTAAAGTCTCAGGGAGAACTCATCTCGGGGCAAGTTTCGTGCTTAGATGCTTTCAGCACTTATCTCTTCCGCATTTAGCTACCGGGCAGTGCCATTGGCATGACAACCCGAACACCAGTGATGCGTCCACTCCGGTCCTCTCGTACTAGGAGCAGCCCCCCTCAATTCTCCAGCGCCCACGGCAGATAGGGACCGAACTGTCTCACGACGTTCTAAACCCAGCTCGCGTACCACTTTAAATGGCGAACAGCCATACCCTTGGGACCTACTTCAGCCCCAGGATGTGATGAGCCGACATCGAGGTGCCAAACACCGCCGTCGATATGAACTCTTGGGCGGTATCAGCCTGTTATCCCCGGAGTACCTTTTATCCGTTGAGCGATGGCCCTTCCATTCAGAACCACCGGATCACTATGACCTGCTTTCGCACCTGCTCGCGCCGTCACGCTCGCAGTCAAGCTGGCTTATGCCATTGCACTAACCTCCTGATGTCCGACCAGGATTAGCCAACCTTCGTGCTCCTCCGTTACTCTTTGGGAGGAGACCGCCCCAGTCAAACTACCCACCAGACACTGTCCGCAACCCGGATTACGGGTCTACGTTAGAACACCAGCCATTAAAGGGTGGTATTTCAAGGTTGGCTCCACGCAGACTGGCGTCCACGCTTCAAAGCCTCCCACCTATCCTACACATCAAGGACCAGTGTTCAGTGTCAAGCTATAGTAAAGGTTCACGGGGTCTTTCCGTCTTGCCGCGGGTACACTGCATCTTCACAGCGAGTTCAATTTCACTGAGTCTCGGGTGGAGACAGCCTGGCCATCATTACGCCATTCGTGCAGGTCGGAACTTACCCGACAAGGAATTTCGCTACCTTAGGACCGTTATAGTTACGGCCGCCGTTTACCGGGGCTTCGATCAAGAGCTTCGCGTTGCCGCTAACCCCATCAATTAACCTTCCGGCACCGGGCAGGCGTCACACCGTATACGTCCACTTTCGTGTTTGCACAGTGCTGTGTTTTTAATAAACAGTTGCAGCCAGCTGGTATCTTCGACTGATTTCAGCTCCGCCCGCAGGGGCTTCACCTACACATCAGCGTGCCTTCTCCCGAAGTTACGGCACCATTTTGCCTAGTTCCTTCACCCGAGTTCTCTCAAGCGCCTTGGTATTCTCTACCTGACCACCTGTGTCGGTTTGGGGTACGATTTCGTGTTACCTGATGCTTAGAGGCTTTTCCTGGAAGCAGGGCATTTATCACTTCAGCACCGTAGTGCCTCGTCATCACACCTCAGCGTTAAAAGGTACCGGATTTACCTGGAACCTCCGCCTACATGCTTAAACCGGGACAACCGTCGCCCGGCTGACATAGCCTTCTCCGTCCCCCCTTCGCAGTAACACCAAGTACAGGAATATTAACCTGTTTCCCATCGACTACGCCTTTCGGCCTCGCCTTAGGGGTCGACTCACCCTGCCCCGATTAACGTTGGACAGGAACCCTTGGTCTTCCGGCGAGCGGGCTTTTCACCCGCTTTATCGTTACTTATGTCAGCATTCGCACTTCTGATACCTCCAGCATGCCTCACAGCACACCTTCAACGGCTTACAGAACGCTCCCCTACCCAACAACACATAGTGTCGCTGCCGCAGCTTCGGTGCATGGTTTAGCCCCGTTACATCTTCCGCGCAGGCCGACTCGACCAGTGAGCTATTACGCTTTCTTTAAATGATGGCTGCTTCTAAGCCAACATCCTGGCTGTCTGTGCCTTCCCACATCGTTTCCCACTTAACCATGACTTTGGGACCTTAGCTGGCGGTCTGGGTTGTTTCCCTCTTCACGACGGACGTTAGCACCCGCCGTGTGTCTCCCGTGATAACATTCTTCGGTATTCGTAGTTTGCATCGGGTTGGTAAGCCGGGATGGCCCCCTAGCCGAAACAGTGCTCTACCCCCGAAGATGAGTTCACGAGGCGCTACCTAAATAGCTTTCGGGGAGAACCAGCTATCTCCCGGTTTGATTGGCCTTTCACCCCCAGCCACAGGTCATCCGCTAATTTTTCAACATTAGTCGGTTCGGTCCTCCAGTTAGTGTTACCCAACCTTCAACCTGCCCATGGCTAGATCACCGGGTTTCGGGTCTATACCCTGCAACTTAACGCCCAGTTAAGACTCGGTTTCCCTTCGGCTCCCCTATACGGTTAACCTTGCTACAGAATATAAGTCGCTGACCCATTATACAAAAGGTACGCAGTCACCCCATAAAGAGGCTCCCACTGCTTGTACGTACACGGTTTCAGGTTCTTTTTCACTCCCCTCGCCGGGGTTCTTTTCGCCTTTCCCTCACGGTACTGGTTCACTATCGGTCAGTCAGGAGTATTTAGCCTTGGAGGATGGTCCCCCCATATTCAGACAGGATACCACGTGTCCCGCCCTACTCTTCGAGTTCACAGCATGTGTGCTTTCGTGTACGGGACTATCACCCTGTACCGTCGGACTTTCCAGACCGTTCCACTAACACACAAGCTGATTCAGACTCCGGGCTGCTCCCCGTTCGCTCGCCGCTACTGGGGGAATCTCGGTTGATTTCTTTTCCTCGGGGTACTTAGATGTTTCAGTTCCCCCGGTTCGCCTCGTTAACCTATGTATTCAGTTAACGATAGTGCAACGAATTGCACTGGGTTTCCCCATTCGGACATCGCCGGGTCAAAGGTTCATATCACCTCGCCGGCGCTTTTCGCAGATTAGCACGTCCTTCATCGCCTCTGACTGCCAGGGCATCCACCGTGTACGCTTAGTCGCTTAACCTCACAACCCGAAGATGTTTCACTTCTGATTGCGAAAATTTGAGAGACTCGAACACACATGAGCTGTGTGTCGTTTCAATTTTCAGCTTGATCCAGATTTTTAAAGAGCAAAACTTCGCAGTGCACCTTTTCAGGTTCACTCTGAAGTTTTCTTGTGTTCGCAGTAAAAGATGGTGGAGCTATGCGGGATCGAACCGCAGACCTCCTGCGTGCAAGGCAGGCGCTCTCCCAGCTGAGCTATAGCCCCATCGTAGTCACCTCTGTACCGGTAATTTTTGTTGAGGCAAGGCGTGGTGACACGAAGCATACTTATGTATGTGAGTGTCGCCGCAACGCAGCATCAGCAAAAATTTGGTAGGCCTGAGTGGACTTGAACCACCGACCTCACCCTTATCAGGGGTGCGCTCTAACCACCTGAGCTACAAGCCTGTAGAGGTTTTTTACTGCTGTTTTTCATCAGACAATCTGTGTGGACACTACAAAGGCAGGTTCTTTAAGGTAAGGAGGTGATCCAACCGCAGGTTCCCCTACGGTTACCTTGTTACGACTTCACCCCAGTCATGAATCACAAAGTGGTAAGCGCCCTCCCGAAGGTTAAGCTACCTACTTCTTTTGCAACCCACTCCCATGGTGTGACGGGCGGTGTGTACAAGGCCCGGGAACGTATTCACCGTGGCATTCTGATCCACGATTACTAGCGATTCCGACTTCATGGAGTCGAGTTGCAGACTCCAATCCGGACTACGACGCACTTTATGAGGTCCGCTTGCTCTCGCGAGGTCGCTTCTCTTTGTATGCGCCATTGTAGCACGTGTGTAGCCCTACTCGTAAGGGCCATGATGACTTGACGTCATCCCCACCTTCCTCCAGTTTATCACTGGCAGTCTCCTTTGAGTTCCCGGCCTAACCGCTGGCAACAAAGGATAAGGGTTGCGCTCGTTGCGGGACTTAACCCAACATTTCACAACACGAGCTGACGACAGCCATGCAGCACCTGTCTCAGAGTTCCCGAAGGCACCAATCCATCTCTGGAAAGTTCTCTGGATGTCAAGAGTAGGTAAGGTTCTTCGCGTTGCATCGAATTAAACCACATGCTCCACCGCTTGTGCGGGCCCCCGTCAATTCATTTGAGTTTTAACCTTGCGGCCGTACTCCCCAGGCGGTCGACTTAACGCGTTAGCTCCGGAAGCCACGCCTCAAGGGCACAACCTCCAAGTCGACATCGTTTACGGCGTGGACTACCAGGGTATCTAATCCTGTTTGCTCCCCACGCTTTCGCACCTGAGCGTCAGTCTTTGTCCAGGGGGCCGCCTTCGCCACCGGTATTCCTCCAGATCTCTACGCATTTCACCGCTACACCTGGAATTCTACCCCCCTCTACAAGACTCTAGCCTGCCAGTTTCGAATGCAGTTCCCAGGTTGAGCCCGGGGATTTCACATCCGACTTGACAGACCGCCTGCGTGCGCTTTACGCCCAGTAATTCCGATTAACGCTTGCACCCTCCGTATTACCGCGGCTGCTGGCACGGAGTTAGCCGGTGCTTCTTCTGCGGGTAACGTCAATCGACAAGGTTATTAACCTTATCGCCTTCCTCCCCGCTGAAAGTACTTTACAACCCGAAGGCCTTCTTCATACACGCGGCATGGCTGCATCAGGCTTGCGCCCATTGTGCAATATTCCCCACTGCTGCCTCCCGTAGGAGTCTGGACCGTGTCTCAGTTCCAGTGTGGCTGGTCATCCTCTCAGACCAGCTAGGGATCGTCGCCTAGGTGAGCCGTTACCCCACCTACTAGCTAATCCCATCTGGGCACATCCGATGGCAAGAGGCCCGAAGGTCCCCCTCTTTGGTCTTGCGACGTTATGCGGTATTAGCTACCGTTTCCAGTAGTTATCCCCCTCCATCAGGCAGTTTCCCAGACATTACTCACCCGTCCGCCACTCGTCAGCGAAGCAGCAAGCTGCTTCCTGTTACCGTTCGACTTGCATGTGTTAGGCCTGCCGCCAGCGTTCAATCTGAGCCATGATCAAACTCTTCAATTTAAAAGTTTGATGCTCAATGAATTAAACTTCGTAATGAATTACGTGTTCACTCGTTGAGACTTGGTATTCATTTAGTGTCCGAGGACATTAAGAATCCATGTCACTTTGAGTGCCCACACAGATTGTCTGATAAATTGTTAAAGAGCAGTTGCGACGCGCTTCAGCGCTCTGTCGCGAGGTGGCGTATATTACGCTTTCCTCTTTCAGAGTCAACCCTGATTTTCAGGATTTTTTCTCTTCAACCGACCGGGTTATCTGTGAAGTGATTCACATCCGCCGTGTCGATGGAGGCGCATTATAGGGAGCCGCCGAGGAATGACAAGCGGAAAAATGCATTTTTATTTCAACCGCTCACCTTTTCGCCAAAACGCCTTATTTTTGGTGCTTTTTAATCTCTTTTGGCAGTTCTGCCAGACTAGTTATCACCCAGTCGGCTGCATTTTCTGCTTCTGTGGTGACCGGTTTACCGGTACGCACTAATACCTTGGTACCTACACCTGCCGCCGCTGCTGCCTGCATATCTTCCAGTTTATCGCCCACCATATAAGATGCGGCCATATCAATGTGCAGGAATTCCTGTGCAGAGATAAACATGCCCGGGTGTGGCTTACGGCAATCACAGGTCTGACGATACGCCTCTACACTTCCCTGCGGGTGATGCGGACAATAATAGATGCCATCAAGATCGACGCCACGATCGGCCAGAGACCAGTCCATCCATTCCGTCAGCGTCTCGAATTGCGCTTCGGTGAATTTACCCCGGGCGATACCGGACTGGTTAGTCACCACCACCAGCGCATAGCCCATCTCTTTCAACTGGCGCATGGCATCTATTACGCCCTCGATAAACTCGAACTCATCAATCTCATGGACGTAACCGTGATCCACATTAATAGTGCCGTCACGATCGAGAAAAATTGCGGGTACAGATTTTGCCACCGGTTTGCTCCTGAAAAAGTCTTGTTCAGCTAGTATCTCATGAATCGCAGCGCAATAAAGTGCTCATCGCACAGAGGTGGATTGATTTAGACGTCTGGATGCCTTAACATCCATTTTGTTTACGGTCATTCCCCGTATCTGGCAGAAGAAAATGCCACGGCTAACTTACTTACGATAAAAATAATCTAATGATTAAACTTTCCAATATCACCAAAGTGTTCCAGCAGGGGAACCGAACCATTCAGGCACTGAACAACGTCAGCCTGCATGTGCCTGCTGGTCAGATTTATGGCGTCATTGGCGCATCGGGTGCGGGTAAAAGTACGCTGATCCGTTGTGTTAACCTGCTTGAGCGCCCAACCCAGGGCAGCGTAGAAGTTGGCGGCCAGGAGCTTACCGCTCTCTCAGAAAAAGAACTCACCAAAGCGCGTCGCCAGATTGGCATGATTTTCCAGCACTTTAACCTGCTGGCATCCCGCACCGTGTTCGGCAACGTTGCCCTGCCGCTTGAGCTGGATAACACGCCGAAAGAAGAAGTTACGCGTCGCGTCACCGAACTGCTCGACCTTGTTGGTCTGGGCGACAAGCATGATAGCTACCCGGCAAATCTGTCCGGTGGGCAAAAACAGCGTGTGGCCATTGCCCGCGCGCTGGCAAGCAATCCTAAGGTGCTGCTGTGCGATGAAGCCACCAGCGCGTTAGACCCGGCCACCACGCGCTCTATTCTGGAACTGTTAAAAGACATTAACCGTCGCCTGGGCCTGACGATTCTCCTTATTACGCATGAAATGGATGTAGTGAAACGCATCTGCGACTGCGTGGCGGTCATCAGCAACGGTGAGCTGATTGAGCAGGACACGGTGAGTGAAGTCTTCTCGCACCCGAAAACGCCGCTGGCTCAGCAGTTCATTCAGTCCACACTGCATCTGGATATTCCGGAAGATTATCTGGAACGTTTAAAAACAGACGCAACGCCTGACAGCGTCCCGATGCTGCGCATGGAGTTCACGGGCCAGTCCGTTGACGCACCGCTGCTGTCCGAAACCGCGCGTCGCTTTAACGTGAATAACAACATTATTAGCGCGCAGATGGACTACGCCGGTGGCGTGAAGTTCGGCATTATGCTGACGGAAATGCACGGCACACAGGAAGAAACCCAGGCGGCAATTGCCTGGCTGCAAGAACATCACGTAAAAGTAGAGGTACTGGGTTATGTCTGAGCCGATGATGTGGCTACTGGTTCGCGGCGTTTGGGAAACGCTGGCAATGACCTTCGTATCGGGCTTCTTTGGTTTTGTGATTGGGCTGCCGGTCGGCGTGCTGCTGTACGTTACGCGCCCGGGTCAAATTATTGAAAACGCGAAGCTGTATCGTACGCTCTCTGCGCTGGTGAACATTTTCCGGTCTATTCCGTTCATTATTCTGCTGGTGTGGATGATTCCGTTTACGCGCGTGATCGTCGGGACGTCGATTGGTTTGCAGGCAGCTATTGTCCCGCTGACCGTAGGCGCGGCACCGTTTATCGCCCGTATGGTGGAAAACGCCCTGCTGGAAATCCCAACCGGCCTGATCGAAGCTTCCCGCGCTATGGGTGCGACGCCAATGCAGATCGTTCGCAAAGTTCTGCTGCCAGAGGCGCTGCCTGGGCTGGTGAACGCAGCAACCATCACGCTTATCACCCTGGTCGGTTATTCCGCAATGGGCGGCGCCGTAGGTGCTGGCGGTTTAGGCCAGATTGGATATCAGTACGGCTATATTGGCTATAACGCTACCGTAATGAATACCGTTCTGGTATTGCTGGTTGTGCTGGTTTACTTAATTCAATTCTCTGGCGATCGTATCGTCCGGGCTGTTACGCATAAATAACGTTACAAACAACACAAACTCGACGAGTTAAGGATATAACATGGCGTTTAAATTTAAGACCTTCGCAGCAGTAGGCGCACTGATTGGCTCGCTGGCACTGGTGGGTTGCGGTCAGGACGAAAAAGATCCAAACCACATCAAAGTAGGCGTTATCGTCGGTGCAGAACAGCAGGTTGCTGAGGCCGCGCAGAAAATCGCTAAAGAGAAATATGGCCTGGACGTTGAACTGGTGACTTTCAACGATTACGTTCTGCCGAACGAAGCGCTGAGCAAAGGCGACATTGACGCTAACGCCTTCCAGCATAAACCGTACCTGGATCAGCAGATCAAAGATCGCGGCTACAAACTGGTTGCTGTCGGTAACACCTTCGTTTACCCGATTGCCGGTTACTCCAAGAAAATTAAATCTCTGGATGAACTCCAGCCGGGTTCACAGGTTGCCGTCCCTAACGACCCAACCAACCTTGGCCGTTCCCTGCTTCTGCTACAGAAAGTGGGCCTGATTAAACTGAAAGAAGGCGTTGGCTTGTTACCGACCGTTCTGGACGTAACCGAAAACCCGAAAAATCTGAAAATTGTTGAGCTGGAAGCACCACAGCTGCCACGTTCTCTGGACGATGCGCAGATCGCCCTGGCCGTGATCAACACCACTTACGCCAGCCAGATCGGCCTGACCCCAGCGAAAGATGGTATCTTCGTTGAAGATAAAGATTCCCCGTACGTCAACCTGATCGTGACTCGCGAAGACAACAAAGACGCGGAGAATGTGAAGAAATTCATACAGGCATATCAGTCTGAAGAAGTGTACCAGGAAGCCAATAAGGTGTTTAACGGCGGCGCGGTTAAAGGCTGGTAATCTCCCGGCAGTGTAATATCATCAAGACGGGCGTTTGCCCGTCTTGTCATTTGTGCGGTCAACTGCTTCAATATCTGACGTTTTGATTATCCACTGAGGAATTATTATGCGTGCTTTACCGATCTGTCTTTTAGCACTGATGCTGAGCGGCTGTTCTATGCTAAGCAGATCTCCTGTTGAACCTGTTCAAAGCACTGCAACCCCGCCAAAAGCGGAGCCAGCAAAACCGAAAGCGCCTCGCGCTGCGCCGGTACGTATTATTACCAAAGCCGACGAGCTGGTCGGTAAGCCATTCCGTGAACTGGGCGAAGTGAGCGGCGAATCCTGCCAGGCAACGAATCAGGACTCCCCACCTAATATTCCGACAGCCCGCAAGCGTATGCAAATCAACGCGTCGAAAATGAAAGCCAACGCGGTGCTGCTGCACAGCTGCGAAGTCACCAGCGGCACACCAGGTTGCTATCGCCAGGCGGTATGTATCGGTTCTGCGCTTAATATTACGGCGAAATGAGTTCATTTCAGTTCGAGCAGATAGGCGTTATTCGCTCCCCTTATAAAGAAAAGTTCGCCGTGCCGCGTCAGCCGGGTCTGGTCATTAACGGCGGCGGCGAGCTTCATCTTGTCGCGCCGTATAATCAGGCCGATGCAGTGCGCGGGCTTGAGGCGTTCAGCCATTTATGGGTGGTCTTTGTATTTCACCAGACCATGGAAGGCGGCTGGCGTCCCACCGTGCGTCCGCCTCGTCTGGGCGGAAATGCCAGAATGGGTGTCTTTGCCACCCGCTCAACCTTTCGTCCCAACCCCATCGGGATGTCGCTGGTCGAGCTGAAAGGCATACGTTGTCAGAAAGATCAGGTGATCCTGGAGTTAGGTAGCCTTGACCTGGTTGATGGCACGCCGGTCATAGATATTAAGCCTTACCTGCCCTTCGCCGAAGCGCTGCCGGATGCCCGGGCAAGCTATGCTCAGGACGCACCGCAGGCAGATATGGCGGTTCACTTCACGTCTGAAATTACAACGCAAATCAGCGAGCTGGAAAAGCGTTATCCTCGCCTGCGTGACTTTATCGTTGAAGTGCTGGCCCAGGACCCCCGTCCCGCCTACCGCAAAGAAGAGGAAGCCGGGAATACGTACGCCGTCTGGCTGCTGGACTTTAACGTGCGCTGGCGCGTGACTGCGGCGGGTTTTGAAGTGTTTGCCCTGGAACCCAGGTAATTTTGTTCTCCTCTCTTTTGGCATCTTTGCCACACTGGTAAACTAAACCACTTTTTTTGTGTCAGGCTGGTGTTTCAGCCTGTTCCAATCGTCGAAATGGAACCGTAACAACATGCGTACTAGCCAATATCTGCTCTCCACTCTGAAGGAGACACCTGCCGACGCCGAGGTGATCAGCCACCAGCTGATGCTGCGCGCCGGGATGATCCGCAAGCTGGCCTCCGGGTTATACACCTGGCTGCCGACCGGCGTGCGCGTCCTGAAAAAAGTCGAAAACATCGTGCGTGAAGAGATGAACAACGCCGGTGCTATCGAGGTGTTAATGCCGGTCGTTCAGCCCTCTGAACTGTGGCAGGAGAGCGGTCGCTGGGAGCAGTACGGTCCTGAACTGCTGCGTATTGCCGATCGTGGCGATCGTCCATTCGTTCTCGGCCCAACGCATGAAGAAGTGATCACCGACCTGATCCGTAACGAGCTGAGCTCTTACAAACAGCTGCCGCTGAACTTCTTCCAGATCCAGACTAAGTTCCGTGACGAAGTGCGTCCACGCTTTGGCGTCATGCGTTCTCGCGAGTTCCTGATGAAAGATGCTTACTCTTTCCATACTTCTCAGGAATCGCTGCAAGAGACCTACGACAAAATGTACGCGGCCTACAGCAAAATCTTCTCCCGCATGGGGCTGGATTTCCGTGCTGTACAGGCTGATACCGGTTCAATCGGCGGTAGCGCCTCCCATGAATTCCAGGTTCTGGCGCAGAGCGGCGAAGACGATGTGATCTTCTCTGACTCCTCTGATTACGCCGCGAACATCGAATTTGCAGAAGCGCTGGCACCGAAAGAACCACGCGGCGCGGCAACGCAAGAGATGACGCTGGTTGATACGCCAAACGCGAAAACTATCGCCGAGCTGGTTGAGCAGTTTACTCTGCCGATCGAAAAAACCGTGAAAACCCTGCTGGTGAAATCGGCTGAAGGTAGCGCTTATCCACTGGTTGCCCTGCTGGTACGAGGCGATCACGAGCTGAACGAAGTGAAAGCCGAGAAGCTGCCGCAGGTTGCCAGCCCGCTGACCTTCGCAACGGAAGCGGAGATCCGCGCCGTGGTGAATGCAGGTCCTGGTTCTCTGGGTCCGGTGAACATGCCTGTTCCGGTGGTCATTGACCGCACCGTTGCGGCGATGAGCGACTTCGCTGCGGGCGCAAACATCGACGGTAAACACTACTTCGGCATCAACTGGGATCGTGACGTGGCGACGCCGGAAGTGGCTGACATCCGTAACGTGGTCGCAGGCGATCCAAGCCCGGACGGCAAGGGTACCCTGATGATCAAACGCGGTATCGAAGTAGGCCACATCTTCCAGCTGGGCGATAAGTACTCGCGCGCAATGAACGCTGCCGTTCAGGGCGAAGATGGCCGTAACCAGGTTCTGACCATGGGCTGCTACGGCATTGGCGTAACGCGCGTTGTTGCTGCCGCTATCGAGCAGAACTATGACGAACGCGGAATCGTCTGGCCGGATAACATCGCGCCGTTCCAGGTGGCGATCCTGCCAATGAACATGCACAAGTCTTACCGCGTGCAGGAGCTGGCTGAGAAACTCTACGCTGAGCTGAGCGCGAAAGGTATCGACGTGCTGATGGATGACCGTAAAGAGCGTCCTGGCGTGATGTTTGCTGACATGGAACTGATCGGTATTCCACACACCATCGTCATTGGCGACCGTAACCTCGACAGCGACGAGATTGAATACAAATACCGTCGCAACGGCGAAAAACAGATGATCAAGACGGGAGATATTCTTGATTACCTGGTGAAAGCCATCAAAGGTTAAGAAACAAAAAACCCCGCCAGTGCGGGGTTTTTTAATGGCTATATCTTATTTGCTTTCGCAGTCTTTCCCCGCAGCAAACTTCGCATCTTTATCTGCCACCAGCGTTTTCACCAGCTCGCCGCTATCCGGGTTTGGCTCCAGCGTAAAATGCCCTTCAACCGTCAGCAACACTGGCTTACTGTCGTTGCCGCGCGCGACGGCATAGTCTCGCTCCAGCTGGGCATTGTTCGCCACGCTGACTTTCTTCCCGGTTGCACAGTCAGTGAAGATCGCCGCATCCGCCATGTAGAAATACATCCCTCGCATCGCCATTGGGGTGGCTGGCAGGGTCGCTTTCACCGGGGCCAACGTGTAGTTGAACTGGGATTCAATCGGATTGCCTTCGCGATCGAGCATCTCCATCCCCTCGCCTTTGGCGCGGAAGAAGGTTTTATCGCCCGTGGTATCCGTCAATACCAGCTTCTCAGCCGTACGCGCCCATGTTCCGTAAGATGCAAAAGAAGACGGTTCTTTCGCCCCCTGGTAACGCTGGTTCATGACCCAGGTGCCATCTTTTTGCAGGAACAGAGAGGTTTCGATGCCCTCGCAATCTGCACACGGTAATACGCCGCGCCAGCTTTGCTGCATCGGCTTTAATTCTTCATTTTGCGTTGGCTGTAGTACCTGCGTTTCTGAACGGTTATTACAGCCAAAAAGCGCGAACAGGCTTGTCACGGCCAGCGCTGATAATAATGCTTTTTTCACAATACTTTCCTTATGAAAAAGGGTATCCCTTTCGTCACATTATGGGTGACTGACTTTGCCACGCAGTGATTTTACGGTGGATTTCTGCGCCTTCGATGACAACCGACGTTCTTTCGATGCCCGCGTTGGACGTGTTGCCCGGCGACTTTTCTGTACAGCCGTCCGCTCTTTAATGACCGCGACCAGCCGGGCTATTGCCGCTTCCCGGTTAAGCTCCTGGCTGCGATACTCCTGCGCTTTAATCACCATCACACCCTCGCTGGTGATCAGGTGATGGCTGGCGGCAAGCAGGCTTTCTTTATAATACTCTGGCAGGCTGGAGGCCCGAATGTCAAAGCGCAAATGGATAGCCGTTGAGGCCTTGTTAACGTGCTGTCCCCCTGCTCCCTGGGCCCGGATGGCGGTGATCTCCAGCTCGTTATCAGGGATGCTGACGTTTCGGGACAATACAATCATGATGCGGGCTGCCAGGCTGTGAGATGAATTTCCAGATTATTCTGAGAATCGGAAAGCCAGATGGCGCCGTCCTGAATCGTCGCCTGTAGCGCCATCGTCCGGCTGGCGAACGCACTCAGCTGCGCCAGCTGTTCATCATCCAGATACCAGACGGTAAGATTTTTGAACTGCGCACATTTATTTTTATTTTGTTGCCACCAGATCTCCGCCGCTCGCTGGTTGTAGGCAAACAACGCCACTTCAGCAGACTGGGTGCAGGCCTTTTTGATCCGGCGTTCATCCGGCAGGCCAAGCTCAATCCATAAATCGATACCCAGATGATCGTTGCGCAGCCAGGCTTCCGGTTCATCTTCCGCGCTTAAACCACGGGTAAATTGCAGACGCTCGTCGGCATACTTAATCCACGCCAGCAGGCGCAGCATCATGCGCTCCTGGGTTTCAGAAGGGTGACGCGCCAGCGTCAATGACGCATCCAGAAACTGGTTACGGTCAAGATCCGCCACATTGACCACAGCTTTATAAATTGTCGCTTTCAGCGCCATGAGAGAACTCCTTTCGAATCAGGCGTACATTGTAGCGAAAACCGCGGCAAAAGGCTGTTACGAGGTGGTGTCTCCCTCTTATCAAGGCGCTGATAATGCTTAAATGAGTATGGTATAGTCACCTTGCTAAACCGAGTTTAACTTCGTAGGCTTAATGATATCTCACAGTAAGTCAGTACGCTGGCAGGAGGTGATGTGAATAATTATTGTGAGTTGATTCGCAGACGGTATGCGGAGATCGCCAGCGGAGATCTGGGGTACATTCCGGATGCGTTGGGCTGTGTATTGAACGTGCTAAATGAAGTGGCCTCTGATGAGAGCCTTTCTGAATCGGTTAGGGAAAAAGCAGCGTATGCTGCGGCGAATTTACTGGTGAGCGATTATGTCGATGAATGATACCTATCAACCCATCAATTGTGATGACTATGACAACCTCGAACTCGCCTGCCAGCATCATTTAATACTGACGCTGGAGTTAAAAGATGGCGAAGTGCTAAAGGCAAAGGCCAGCGATCTGGTTTCCCGTAAAAATGTGGAATACCTGGTTGTGGAAGATGCAGGTGCAACGCGTGAGCTACGCCTCGACAAAATTGCCAGTTTCAGCCATCCGGAAATCGGCACCGTTGTGGTGAGCGAATCCTGATAACCAACGGGCAGCCAGGCTGCCCGTTACGCTTTCCATTCAAAATTAACACCCGCTTCAGCCCACCCCTCTTCAGTGATGAACACCTCTGCCGCCGCGATGAGCGTGTCGCCGTAAAACAGAAGCGGCGTGGTATCACGTCGCCAGGGCGGAACGTTCTGTTCCTGCCAGATTTTCTTCAGCTTACGCCCGCCGTTACGACCGACGATATGCAGCATGCCGCTGGTCCTGAAGCGTATGGTAACGTTCTCGTCCGGCTCAGGTAGACGCACATTGCCCGAATGGCTTAACGCAACGACACCGGCATTCATCGGTAGCGTTAATGCTTTTTCCGGCGACGGCCAGTCGAGCACAACGTCAGCCAGCGACGGCACAGATTTCACCCACCAGAGTTGCCCTTTATAGCGCCTGACGTCATAACCATTCAGGTGTATACACGGGGCGGCATCTTCCCTCGCCTGTGCAACTTCCTCCCAGATACGGTTGAGCATCGCCCGGGACGGCATAACCGCACGGTGGTAAGCCAGCCAGCGACGAATCAGAGCAGCCCGACGCAGAGGGCTCATCACTTTCAATGGCGCAATGTTCAGGGCACCGTCAGCGGTAATCAGCGTATCCAGCTCCTCGCTCAGCAACTCATCCAGCAAGCTTTCCTGTTCAGCACACAGCATGGCGCTTCTGGCCACCGCTTCGGAAAAATGGGCCCAGCGCTCACTCAGCAGCGGTAAGACGCGCAGGCGCAGGAAGTTACGGTCGTAGCTGTCGTCCTGATTGCTCTCGTCTTCAATCCAGCACAGATGATGCTGCTGCGCCCAGGCTTCCAGTGATGCGCGCGTCTCACCCAGTAGTGGGCGGATGAGCTCTGTTTCAGCAAAATCAGCGCGCTCAGGCATGGCAGATAACCCCGCAGGCCCGCTGCCCCTCTTGAGCGCCAGTAAAAACGTCTCGCACTGGTCGTCCAGATGCTGCGCGGTGACCAACGCTTCCCCTTGCTGTAATGCGCCGGAAAACGCGGCGTAGCGGGCTTTCCGCGCCTGCGCCTCAATACCCAGCCCCTCATCCTCAAGCGTGACGCGTTCAACGATCAGCGGGATTGCCCACCCTGAGCACACCGCTTCGCAGTGCGCCACCCAGTCGTCGGCATGGGGGCTTAAGCCGTGATGGATATGCATCGCCCGCAGCTGGACGTCAGGCTCACGGTCGCGCCAGAGCTTAAGGCGGTGCAGCAAAACGGTGGAATCCAGGCCACCGCTGAACCCCACCAGCAGCTGGCGATAGGGTGAAACGGCGTGCGCGATAGCGGGTAAGGTCATAGGAAATTACACATAAAAAATGCCCGAACTGAACGGGCATTATCACACATGACGGCGATTACTGCTGGTAAAGCTCCAGCGGCAGCCCGTCCGGATCGTTGAAAAAAGTGAAACGTTTATCGGTAAAGGGATCGACACGAATCGCTTCGCAGGCCACGCCGTGGGCTTCCAGATGTTTTACCGCGCTGTCCAGGTCATCGACGCTGAAGGCCAGGTGGCGCAGGCCGCAGGCTTCCGGGCGTGAAGGACGCGCTGGCGGGAAAGGAAAAGAGAACAGTTCAATCACATATTGTCCGTTTAACGCCAGATCGCCTTTCCAGGAGTCGCGCTCCTCACGGTAAGCCTCGCTCAACAGCGTAAAGCCGAGAACGTCGCAGTAGAATGCCTTACTTTTCGCGTAATCGGTGGCAATGATCGCAATATGATGAACCGCTTTTAAACCCAGCATAGTTTCTCCTTTTTATGATGCTCTGAACGTTACAACCGACAACCCGCCCCTGGCAAGCAGACCCTTTTATTTTAGGACTCTCACCCAGTACACGCCGTTATCATCGCGTTTCGCGCCATGAATGTCCGTTTCAAAGCCCGGATAGTGGCGCCCTACCGAACAGAGCATCAGCAGGAAATCGAGCACCGCCCGGCTCTCCTCGGTGATCATTTCACCCGGCATCAGCAGCGGCACGCCCGGCGGATAAGGCAGGATCATGTTGGCCGATACCCGCCCGACCAGGTTCTCCAGCTCAACGGTTTCAACCTCCCCTTTCACCTGGCGCTGCCACGCCCTGTGCGGCGTCAGCTTCATTTCAGGCAGAACATCAAATGCCTGCAACATCAGGCGCGGCAGATCGTGCTGGCGGATCAGCCTGTGGATCCCCTGGGCCAGATCCTGAATACGCATATTGCGATAGAAGTCAGGATCTTCCGCGTAGAGATCCGGCAGCATATTCTTCACCCGCAGGTTCAGATCATATGCACGCTTAAACTCCATCAGTCCGCGCAACAGCCCCATCGCGCGGGTTTTATCGATCCCGATGCTGAACAGGAACAGCAAATTATAGGGGCCGGTTTTCTCCACCACCACGCCGCGCTCATCAAGGAACTTCGCCACCAGCGCAGCCGGGATCCCTTCCTCACCCATCACGCCCTGCTCATCCATGCCCGGCGTCAGGATCGTCACCTTAACCGGATCGAGGAACATGTGGTCCGCATCGGCATCCCGAAAACCGTGCCAGCTCCCCCCCGGCGCGACGGGCCAGCATTCTGCCTCATCAATCTCTTCCGGCTGCCAGATATCAAAGAACCAGCCGTCCGCTTCATCTTTAAGCCGCTGAACCTCTTTTCGGAAATGCAGCGCCCGTTCCACCGAACGATTGATCAGGCGTTTACCCGGATTACCGCGCAGCATCGCCGCCGCCGTTTCGATGGACGCCACCAGCGGGTAGCTCGGCGACGTGGTCGTGTGCATCATAAAGGCTTCGTTGAAGGTGTCCTCGTCGTACTCGCCCTTGATGTGAATGAGAGACGCCTGGGAAAACGCGGCCAGCATTTTGTGCGTCGACTGCGTTTCGAAGAACACCTTCCCCGGCACCCGCTCGCCGCTCATCCCACTTTTACCCGAGTAAATCGGGTGGAAATTGGTGTAAGGCACCCACGCGGAGTCAAAGTGGATCGACGGTACGTCGAGCGTCTGCTTGATCCAGTTCGTGTTGTAAAGCAGCCCGTCATAGGTGGAGTTGGTGATCACCGCGTGCACAGGCCAGCTTGCCTCGGGGATCGCTGCGATCTTATTTTCAATGGCTTCATGCGCGAATTCACGGCGAGGAATGCCGCCGAGAATACCCAGCGCATTACGCGTAGGCGACAGCCAGAGCGGCACCACGTCGCTCATCATCAGCAAATGCGCCAGTGATTTATGGCAGTTGCGGTCAATCAGCAGCGTACTGCCGGCAGGCGCGGCGTACATCCCGACGATTTTGTTCGAGGTTGAGGTACCGTTGGTCACCATGTAGCTTTGCTCGGCGCCAAAGGTCCGGGCGATGTACTCTTCGGCTTCCAGATGCGGGCCGGTATGATCCAGCAGAGAGCCTAACTCGGTGACCGAAATCGACACATCCGCCTTCAGCGTGTTACCGCCGAAGAAATCGTAGAACAGACATCCCACCGGGCTTTTTTGATAGGCTGTTCCCGCCATGTGGCCTGGCGTACAGAAGGTGTACTTCCCTTCATTCACATAGGTGAACAGCGCGCGCGTGAACGGCGGTGTGATGTTATCGAGGTATTCACCGGTGTACTGCTGAATGCGGGTCGCAATGTCCTCGGCAACGCCGAGTGAGTATTCGAAGAACCATAGTGCCATACGCATATCATGCGCGCTCACGTCCATGGTCGAGTGAGTGTTGATAAACGCGTACAGCGGAAGATATTCGTTGAGCTTATTGATATCGCTGCACAACTCCATGTCGTATTCGTCCCAGTCGAATATCACGCTACAGATGCGCGGATTGTGTTCGATAAATTTCAGCAGGTCGGCGCTGTTTTGCGGCCAGATCAGCTGGTATCCGCGTGCTTTGAGGGCTTGCTCCAGCTCCTTGATGGGTTCGTCTTTATAAAAGACGCCGTGTGGCCCCATGATGGCAATGATGTTCATGGTTTACCTCCTTGAAAAACATCAGATAAGTATAGTTAAGGTAAACGGCAGGTATAAAAAAAGCCGCAACAATGTGCGGCTTTTAGGATAATTGTGAGGCTTACGCGTAACCGTAGGTCATCAGACGCTGATAACGACGGTTGAGCAGATCTTCTGTGCTCAGCACGTCCAGGTCCGCCAGATCTGCCAGCAGCTGCGCTTTCAGGGAAGCAGCCATCACTTCCGGCTTACGATGCGCGCCACCCAGCGGTTCAGGGATAACGGTGTCGATCAGCTTCAGCTCTTTCAGACGTGGGGCAATGATGCCCATCGCTTCAGCAGCCAGCGGCGCTTTATCGGCACTTTTCCACAGAATGGAGGCACAGCCTTCCGGAGAGATAACGGAATAGGTACTGTACTGTAGCATATTCACTTTATCGCCCACGCCAATTGCCAGCGCACCGCCGGACCCACCTTCACCGATAACGGTACAGATGACCGGCACTTTCAGGCGAGACATCTCACGCAGGTTGCGTGCGATGGCTTCAGACTGACCGCGCTCTTCAGCGCCAACACCCGGGTAAGCACCCGGCGTGTCGATGAAGGTGATGATAGGCATATTGAAACGCTCAGCCATCTCCATCAGACGCAGGGCCTTACGGTAGCCTTCTGGCGCTGGCATACCGAAGTTACGACGGATTTTCTCTTTGGTTTCACGGCCTTTCTGATGACCAATAATCATCACCGGACGTCCATCCAGACGCGCGATACCGCCGACGATAGCTTTATCGTCAGCGTATGCGCGGTCGCCTGCCAGTTCGTCAAATTCGTCAAACGCCAGGCGGACATAATCCAGGGTGTACGGACGCTGTGGATGACGCGCCAGCTGGGCGATCTGCCATGCGCCGAGATCGGCAAAGATTTTGCGCGTCAGTTCTACGCTTTTTTCGCGCAGACGATGCACTTCTTCGTCGATGTTAATATCCAGTTTTTCATCCTGACGGCTCACGGCTGTCAGAGAATCGATTTTCGCTTCCAGCTCTGCAATCGGCTGTTCGAAATCAAGGAAATTCAGACTCATAGTATTCCTGTATTAGTCAAACTCCAGTTCCACCTGCTCCGAACCAATGAGGCCACGGAGATCGTTCAGTAAACGATCGCTCGGAGAGACACGCCACGTTGCACCAAAGCGCAACCGCGCACGTGCATCCGCCCTCTGATAGTAGAGATGTACTGGAATGGTCCCCGAGCGGTGGGGTTCCAGAGACTGACGGAGTCGGTTTAAAAGCTGGTCATCAATTTGCCTGTCCGTCAGCGAGATAGCAAGCCCGCGAGCATATTTTTCCCGGGCTTCGTCAATGTCCATCACTTCGCGGGCGGTCATTTTAAGCCCCCCGCTGAAGTCATCAAAGCTGACCTGTCCGCTGACGATAAGTATGCGGTCTTTTTCCAGCAATTGCTGGTATTTATCCAGCGCGTCGGTGAACAACATCACCTCCAGACGCCCGGAACGGTCATCCAGGGTACAGATGCCGATACGATTGCCGCGCTTGGTGACCATTACCCTTGCAGCAATCACGAGCCCCGCAGCCGTGGTGATTTTACCACGTTCTGTCGGATGCATGTCTTTAAGCCTGTGGCCGCCGACATAGCGCTCAATTTCTTTCAGATACTGGTTGATCGGGTGCCCCGTCAGGTACAGGCCTAACGTTTCCCGCTCCCCATCCAGCACCACCTGTTCTGGCCAGGGCTGGCAGTTGGAATAAGACTGCTCAATCTGCTCTGGCTCTTCCGCCAGCACGCCGAACATATCTGCCTGGCCAATGGCTTCCGCTTTCGCGTGCTGATCGGCTGCTTTCAGCGCATCGCCGAGCGAGTTCATCAGCGCGGCGCGGTGTGGCCCCAGCCGGTCAAACGCGCCGGACATGATCAGTTTTTCCAGCACCCGGCGGTTCAGTTTTTTGGTATCGGTGCGGGCGCACAGATCGAACAGCTCGCGGAAATAGCCGCCGTTGTTACGCGCTTCGATGATCGCCTCGATCGGCCCCTCACCTACGCCCTTGATCGCGCCGATCCCATAGACGATTTCCCCGTCATCGTTAACGTGGAAATGGTACAGGCCAGAGTTAATATCCGGCGGCAGGATCTTCAGCCCCATGCGCCAGCACTCGTCCACCAGGCCAACCACCTTCTCGGTGTTGTCCATATCGGCGGTCATTACCGCCGCCATAAACTCAGCGGGATAGTGAGCCTTCAGCCACAGCGTTTGATACGAAACCAAAGCATAGGCGGCGGAGTGGGATTTGTTAAATCCGTACCCGGCGAATTTCTCCACCAGGTCGAAGATTTTCATCGCCAGTTCGCCATCGACGCCGTTTTTCTTCGCCCCATCCTCAAAGATGGAACGCTGCTTGGCCATCTCTTCCGGCTTTTTCTTACCCATCGCACGACGCAGCATGTCTGCGCCGCCAAGGGTATAACCAGAAAGCACCTGGGCGATCTGCATGACCTGTTCCTGATACAGGATGATGCCATAGGTTGGCTCCAGTACCGGTTTCAGGCTTTCATGCTGCCACTGCACGTCCGGGTAGGAAATCTCTTCGCGCCCGTGTTTACGGTCGATAAAGTTATCTACCATCCCCGACTGCAACGGCCCCGGACGGAACAGGGCCACCAGCGCGATCATATCTTCGAAGCAGTCTGGTTGCAGACGCTTAATCAAATCTTTCATGCCGCGGGATTCAAGCTGGAAGACGGCTGTCGTCTCCGAGCGTTGCAGCATGTCGAAACTTTTCTTGTCATCAAGCGGGATAGCCGCGATATCCAGCGGCGGTTCGCCGTTCTTCTCGCGACGGGCGTTGATCATCTCCAGCGCCCAGTTGATGATGGTCAGCGTACGCAGGCCGAGGAAGTCGAACTTCACCAGCCCGGCGTATTCTACGTCGTTCTTGTCG
Organism: Enterobacter sp. BWH64; assembly: GCF_001037645.1. Taxonomy (NCBI): domain Bacteria; kingdom Pseudomonadati; phylum Pseudomonadota; class Gammaproteobacteria; order Enterobacterales; family Enterobacteriaceae; genus Enterobacter; species Enterobacter sp. BWH64. The sequence goes on along the minus strand of NZ_KQ089922.1, from coordinate 1,395,997 downwards.
AACTGGGTGACCGGATGCTGGCCCGCTTCGTCGCAGTACAGCGGCGCAAAGTCGGTGATTTTGGTCGGGGCGATAACCACCCCCCCCGCATGCTTACCGGCGTTACGCGTGACGCCTTCCAGCTTGCGCGCCATGTCGATCAGCGCTTTGACCTCTTCGTCGGCTTCGTAGATTTCCGGCAGCTGAGGTTCAGCTTCAAAGGCTTTCGCCAGAGTCATGCCCGGATCGGGCGGCACCAGCTTAGAGATACGATCGACAAAACCGTACGGGTGGCCCAGAACGCGGCCCACGTCGCGGATAACCGCTTTCGCGGCCATCGTACCAAAGGTAATGATCTGCGAAACCGCATCACGACCGTACATATCGGCCACGTGCTCAATCACCTGGTCGCGTTTTTCCATGCAGAAGTCGACGTCAAAGTCGGGCATGGAGACACGTTCCGGGTTGAGGAAACGTTCGAACAGCAGGTCAAATTCCAGCGGATCGAGATCGGTGATTTTCAGAGCATACGCCACCAGCGAGCCGGCACCAGAACCACGGCCCGGACCTACCGGCACGCCGTTATCTTTCGACCACTGGATGAACTCCATCACGATCAGGAAGTAGCCTGGGAACCCCATCTGGTTGATCACCTGGAGTTCAATATCCAGGCGCTCGTCATATTCAGGACGTTTCTCTTTACGGACCGCTTCATCCGGGAAGAGGAATTCCAGACGCTCTTCCAGACCCTCTTTCGATTTCATGACCAGGAAATCTTCGGTGGTCATGTCTCCCGTCGGGAACTGCGGCAGGAAGTATTCGCCGAGACGCACGGTGACGTTACAGCGCTTGGCAATCTCTACGCTGTTTTCCAGCGCTTCCGGGATGTCCGAGAAGAGCTCACACATCTCCTCTTCGCTGCGCATGTACTGCTGCGATGAGTAGTTGCGCGGGCGTTTTGGATCGTCGAGGGTGAAACCGTCGTGGATAGCGACGCGAATTTCATGCGCGTCAAAATCACCCGCCTCAAGGAAGCGCACATCGTTGGTGGCCACCACAGGCAGGCCACGCGCTTCCGCCAGGGCGACGGCCGCATGCAGGTAGCTCTCTTCATCCGCACGCCCGGTACGGATCAGCTCCAGGTAATAACGATCCGGGAAATACTCTTCGTAGAACGAGACGCACTGATCCACCAGCGCGTTATTACCGCGTAGCAGACATTTGCCGACATCCCCCATACGGCCACCGGAGATCAGCAGCAAACCTTCGTTCAGCTCCGCCAGCCAGTCGCGGTCAATCCATGGACCCAGTGCGCCGTAACCGCGTTGGTAGGCTTTTGAGATCAGCAGAGTGAGGTTCTGATAACCCGTGTTATTCATGGCTAACACGGAAATTTGCGTCATCTCATCGCCGAGCAGGTCGCTCTGCACATGAAAATCCGCGCCGACGATGGGCTTTAATCCTGCGCCATGCGCCGTTCCGTAGAACTTCACCAGGCCACACAGGTTGGTAAAATCGGTGATCGCCAGCGCAGGCATGCCAAGCGAGGCCGCCTTTTTTACCAGCGGCCCGGTCTTTGCCAGCCCATCGATCATGGAGTAGTCGCTATGCACCCGCAGGTGTACGAAACGTGGTTCAGCCATCTTCAGATCCCGCGTTACTTAATTGCTTGCGTCTTGATTCAGGACACCAGTCCCAGCGCGCGTTTCACCGGGCCAAAGCTGCGCCGATGATGTTCAGTTGCGCCATGTTCAGCCAGCTTTTCCAGATGGAAAGCCGTTGGATATCCCTTGTGCTGGGCGAAACCATACGCGGGATAAGTGAGGTCCAGCGCGGCCATTTCGGCATCGCGCGTCACTTTGGCAATGATTGACGCCGCACTGATTTCTGCGACGCGGCTATCGCCTTTAACAACAGCCATGGAAGGCATCGGCAGCGCCGGGCAACGGTTACCGTCGATCAGCACATACTCAGGCACAATCTTCAGGCCAGCGACGGCACGCTGCATCGCCAGCATGGTGGCGTGCAGAATGTTCAGATCGTCGATCTCATCCGGCTCTGCGCGCCCGAGACTCCAGGCCAGCGCCTTTTCTTTAATTTCATCGAACAGCGCCAGGCGACGCTTTTCACTCAGTTTTTTCGAGTCGTTCAGGCCAACGATCGGGCGGGCTGGATCGAGGATCACCGCCGCGGTCACAACGGCACCCACTAACGGGCCACGACCGACTTCATCCACACCGGCAACGAGGTGGGTATGGGGATAAATAAATTCCATCATTGTGCTAACTCCAGCACCGCATCGGCCGCCTGCTCATCAGCATTACAGCGGATCAGTTGATGCAGTTCACGGAAGGTATCATGCATCTGGTGGCTGGTTTTACCGTTGGCCAGCAGCGGCAGTAATGCATCAGCCAGCGCCTGCGGCTGGCATTCATCCTGCAAGAGCTCTTTCACCAGCTCGCGACCCGCAAGCAGGTTTGGCAGGGATACGTAATCTGTTTTTACCAGACGTTTTGCCAGCCAGAAGGTAAACGGCTTCATGCGATAACCGACCACCATTGGGCATTTTGCCAGCATACACTCCAGCGCAGCCGTGCCGGAAGCCAGTAGTGCGGCATCGCTCGCAAACATGGCTTGCCGCCCTTTCCCGTCCAGCAGGCGGACGTGAAGATCCGGGGCGACGTCAGCTTTGATACGCTCAAACTGCTCGCGGCGTTTGGCATTCACCAGCGGCACGACCACTTCAAGATCGGGGTAAGTCTTGCGAAGAATTTGCGCCGTTTTCAGGAAATCGGCACTGAGCATTTCAACTTCCGCACCCCGGCTCCCTGGCAGCAGCGCCAGACAGTGCACATCATGCGGGATGCCCAGTTCGTCACGCGCCGCGTTTTTATCCGGATCCAGCGGCATGGCATCCGCCATGGTATGACCGATAAAACGGCACGGGACATTAAATCTGTCGTAAAACGCTTTTTCGAAAGGCAGAAAAGCCAGCACCAGATTAGTGGATCGTCCGATTTTGAAAACGCGTTTCTGTCGCCACGCCCACACGGACGGACTGACGTAATGGATAGTTTTGATCCCCTGCTTTTTCAGGTTCCCTTCAAGGGTAATATTGAAATCAGGCGCATCAATGCCGACAAAAACATCGGGCTTGAGGTCGGTAAAGCGGCGGGTAAGGTCGGCGCGAATATGCAGCAGGCGACGCAAGCGCCCCAGCACCTCGACGATGCCCATCACAGCCAGCTCTTCCATTTCATACCAGGCTTCACAGCCTTCGGCCTGCATCAGCGGCCCAGCCACGCCCACAAAGCGAGCATTGGGTACACGGGCTTTAAGCGCGCGGATAAGACCTGCACCAAGAATATCGCCGGAGGTTTCTCCGGCGACCAGGGCGATGGTAAGCGGACGACTGTCGACCATTAACGAATCAGACCACGGGTTGAACGTTCAAAGAATTCCATGAACGTTTTCACTTCAGGGTGCTTATTCGCCAGCTCGGCAATTTCCGGCTTAGCCTCTTCCAGCGTTTTACCGCTACGGTACAGCAGTTTGTACGCGTTGCGGATGGCAGTAATCGCTTCGCGACTAAAACCACGACGCTTGAGACCTTCGATGTTCACGCCAAACGGCGTGGCATGGTTGCCCTGCGCAATCACAAACGGTGGGACGTCCTGCGCCACACCGGAGCATCCGCCGACCATCACGTGTGCACCAATGATGCAGAACTGATGGACTGCGGTCATGCCGCCAATAATGGCGAAATCATCAACCGATACGTGTCCCGCCAGCGTTGCGTTGTTGGCGAGAATACAGCGGCTACCCACGGTACAGTCGTGCGCAATATGCGCATTAACCATAAACAGGTTGTCGCTGCCCACCTTCGTCAATCCACCGCCTTGCGTTGTACCACGATGAATGGTGACGCTTTCGCGAATGCGGTTACGATCGCCGATTTCCACGCGGGTCGGTTCGCCAGCATACTTGAGATCCTGGTTAACTTCGCCGATGGAGGCGAACTGATAGATCTCATTGTTGCAGCCAATGGTGGTATGACCATTCACGACAACGTGAGATTTCAGTACTGTACCCTCACCAATTTCGACATGGGGTCCAACAATACAAAACGGGCCAATGTGGACGTTGGCACCAATGATGGCACCCGTTTCCACAATGGCGGTAGGATGAATAAAGGCGGATTTATCAATCACGTATCAGGCCTCCCGGCTACGCGCACACATCATTGTCGCTTCGCAAACAACTTTGCCGTCAACCATAGCTACGCCTTTGAAGCGAGTCAGGCCGCGACGCGTTTTTTCAAAAGTGACTTCCATGATCATTTGATCACCAGGCACGACCGGACGCTTGAAGCGCGCTTCATCGATACCCGCGAAGTAATAGAGTTCACCCGGTTCCAGTTTACCTACGCTTTTAAACGCCAGAATACCGGTAGCCTGTGCCATCGCTTCCAGGATCAATACACCCGGGAAGATAGGCTTACCAGGGAAGTGCCCCTGGAAGAACGGCTCGTTAACGGAGACATTTTTCACTGCGCGCAGAAAACGACCTTCTTCAAAATCCAGCACACGGTCTACCAGTAAAAACGGATAGCGGTGCGGCAGAAGTTCTAAAATCTCTTCAATATGCAGAGTATGAGTGTCAGTAGTCAAAATACTCTTCCTGTCAAATGTACTAAGTAGCAATAATAACACGGCCTGCCGGTTTATAAACAAAGCCGACAGGCCGGGAAATTTAGCGTTAAACGGATGAACGCTTAGTCTTGTTGATCGATTTTGCGCTCAATCGCTTTGAGTCGCTTGCTCATATCATCAATATTCATCACCAGTGCAGCTGTTTTACGCCAGACCTTGTTCGGTTGCAGCGGAATACCTGAGGAATAAACGCCAGGCTCAGTGATTGGACGCATCACCATACCCATCCCCGTCACCGTGACTTTGTCGCATATTTCCATATGGCCATTGATCACGCTGGCACCGCCAATCATGCAGTAACGGCCAATTTTCAGGCTGCCTGCCATGATAACACCACCCGCAACTGCGGTATTGTCGCCAATCACAACGTTATGTGCAATCTGGCACTGGTTGTCTATGATAACACCGTTACCAATAATGGTGTCGTCAAGCGCACCGCGGTCGATAGTTGTGCAAGCGCCGATCTCCACACGATCGCCGATAATCACGCGACCCAGCTGAGGGATCTTAACCCAGTTACCCCGATCGTTGGCGTAACCAAATCCGTCAGAACCAATCACCGTGCTGGACTGAACGAGACAATTCTCGCCAATCTCAACCTCATGGTAGACAGAGACATTGGCCCACAGACGAGTCCCTGCGCCAATTTTCGTATTTTTTCCAACAAAGCAGCCAGGGCCAATCACCACGTTATCAGCCAAAACAACGCCGGATTCGATAACGGCGTTTGCGCCGACTGATACGTTGTTACCCAGCTGAGCCGTCGGATCAATCGCAGCACTGGCTGCAATGTTCTGTGCCGGCTGCGGCGTGGTATCAAGAATTTGGGCCATGCGCGCATAGGTCAGGTAGGGATTTTTCACTACCAGTGCAGCGCTAGTGGCAAACGGAAGATCGTCCTGCGTCAGCACAACGGCAGACGCCTGGCACTGGGCCAGGTGTTCACGGTACTTAGGGCTTACCATGAAGGTAATAGTGCCTGCTTTAGCAGATTGCATGGACGCAACAGCGGTGATGACGATATCGCCATCACCGTGTAATTCTGCATCCAACTGCTGAGCTAAATCAGCCAGTCGAATTGAAGGCATTACTTATTTAACCTGTTTCAGAACATCAGCGGTGATGTCTTTAACATCGCTGCTGTTGAATGCAACGGCGTTCGCATCAACAACCAGATCGATGCTCTGATCGGCTGCTACTGCTTTAACGGCAGACTGAATACGCGTCACCAGTTTGCCACGCTCTTCGTTAGAACGACGCTGACGATCCTGCTCGAAAGCCTGTGCTTTCTGAGAGAAGGTCTGGCGCTGAGACATGACGTCTTTTTCCAGTTTGCTGCGCTCGCTCGCTTTCATGGTAGAACCATCACGCTGAAGACGCTGCATCTTGGACTGAAGATCACCTTCCATACGTTGCAGTTCGCTCGCACGGCCTTTGAATTCGTTTTCCAGCGTTGCAGAAACACCGGTTTTCTGTGCAACCTGCTGGAACAAATTACCCATGTTGACGATTGCAATTTTATCCGCTGCCTGAGCAGAAGTTGCCATCGCTAAACCGAGACCTGCAGCTAATAACCACTTTTTCACAATTAACTCCTTACCATCCCATTGGCACCCGAGGGGTACCGTTCTTTGCGTGGCAAGGCGACCGTGTTACCGATCGCCGGTTGTCAGCGCTACACTGCCAACGCATTCCATTGCAGCGGATTATTACCAGGTTTTACCAATGTTAAACTGGAACTGCTCCGCTTTGTCTCCATCGTATTTCTTAAACGGCTGGGCGTAAGAGAAGACCAACGGCCCCAGCGGTGACATCCATTGTAATGCGATACCTGCGGACATGCGAATGTTGCTCGGATCGCTGTAGTCCGGAACCCCCGCCGCACGCATCTGGGCGGTGTTCTCCCAGTTGGTGTCCCACACCGTACCTGCATCCATAAAGAAGGAGGTACGCACGGAGTTCGCATACTTATCACTGATAAACGGCGTAGGCGTGATGAACTCGAGGCTCGCCACGGCCATAGCGTTACCACCTACTGCGTCATCAGAGCTACATACTTGCTTAGGATCACGGCTTGCGCAGTTATCTTCGTCATTACCGCCGTAATAAACCGCTTTCGGACCAATGTTATTGGACTGGAAGCCACGCACGGTGCTTGAACCACCGGCGTAGAAGTTTTCATAGAACGGCAGTTCTTTGCTTCCAATACCGTCACCATAACCCCAACGGGTACGACCCAGAACAACCCACTTGTGATCTTCATCAATTGGGAAGTAGGACGCCGTATCCAGCGTGACCTTGTAGAACTCGTTATCCGAGCCCGGGATAGTCACTTTACCGTTCAGGTTGACGCGTGAACCTTCCGTCGGGAAGTAGCCACGGTCAAGACGGTTGTAGGTCCAACCGTAGTTGAAGGTGAAGTCATCCGCGGCGAAACCGTTGTCATCGCTGGACGTACTCGCCGACTGACCGATGGAGTCCAGGTAACGCCACATCGCCACCTGCGGTTGCATGTTGGACAGGTCGTTATGCACGTACCCTAAACCTGCGCGCAAGGTGTTGTATTCGTTAACCGGGAAGCCAAGCGTACCATCCAGACCGTAACTCTTGTTGGTATACGAGGAGAGGTCCGCGTCGTCCGCTTTAAAGTCGTTATAGAAGATACGACCGCCCAGGCTTACACCGTCAACGGTGAAGTATGGGTTGGTAATGGAAAACTCAGAGTAGGTCTGGTAGTCGTTTTTCGTCCCGTTGATACCGACAGAGTAGCCCGTACCCAGCCAGTTATCCTGCTGAACACCGACCTGGAAGCTCACGCCACTTTCAGTACCGTAACCAATACCGAAGTTGAAGCTACCGGTATTACGTTCTTTAACTTTATAAACAACATCAACCTGATCCGGACGACCTGGTACACGCTGAGTATCGGTATCGACCGTTTCGAAGTAGCCCAGACGGTTCAGACGCTCTTTACCCTGATCTACCAGATCGCTTCCCAGCCATGCCCCTTCCATCTGGCGCATTTCACGGCGCAGAACGGAGTCTTTAGAGGTATCGTTACCTTCGAAGCGGATCTTACGCACGTAGAAGCGGTTGCCCGCATCAACGTTAACGTGCAGCTTAACGGTTTTATCCGTGTCGTTAATTTCCGGCTGCGTTTGCACACGCGGATACGCATAACCATAACGGCCGAGCAGCTTCTTAATGCTGTCTTCCATTTTGGTGACTTTAGATCCGCTGTACAGATCGCCCGGCTGAATTTTGGTCAGAGATTCAATTTCAGCTGAATGTCCTGCCAGATTGCCGCTGACTTCAACACCCGAAAGCGTGTACTTATCGCCTTCTGTGATGTTAACGGTAATGTAGATACCTTTCTTGTCCGGAGTCAGACTCACCTGAGTTGAATCGATGTTGAAACGGGCGTAACCGCGATCCAGATAGTAGCTGCGCAGGGTTTCAAGGTCACCCGCCAGTTTCTGTTTCTGGTATTTACGATCGCCTACCACGTTCCACCACGGCACTTCGTCACGCAGCTGGAAGTTGGAGATCAGTTCGTCGGTGCTGAACGCGTGGTTACCCACGATGTTGATCTGCTGGATCTTCGCAGAAACACCTTCCTGGAAGACCAGTTTCAGGTCAACACGGTTACGTGGCAGCGGTGTAACAACCGCTTTAACGCTCGCGCTGTATTTACCGACGCTGTAGTAGAAATCTTCCAGACCTTTTTCAATGTCTGCAAGGGTTGTGCGGTCCAGAGATTCCCCCACACGAACACCCGATGCCTCAAGGTTCTGCTTGAGCATGTCGTCTTTCACCGATTTGTTACCGGAGAAAGTGATGCTGGCAATCGTTGGACGTTCTTTTACCTGAACCACCAGCGTATCACCATCGCGCAGGACGCGGACGTCCTCAAAGTTGCCAGTGGCAAACAGAGCACGGATGGTGTTACTGATATCTTCATCATTAACCGTATCGCCGGGGCGCACAGGCATACTGAGGAGGGCCGCACCAACGGCGACACGCTGAAGGCCTTCGAAATGAATATCTTTCACTACGAACCCGTCAGCACCGTATACGGTCGCGCTGCTAAACAGCAGCGACGCTATGAGCAACTTTTTCATCGCCATCGTTATTATGCGTTCTTCCTAACTAACTCTCTTACAACCGAGAGAAATCATTGAAAAGTGCAAGCCCCATTAACAGCACCAGCAAAATCGAGCCAATGCGATAACTAAAGTCTTGAACTCGCTCGGATACCGGTCCGCCTTTTAGCTTTTCAATCGCTAAAAACAGCAGATGGCCCCCATCTAATACGGGAAGCGGGAACAGGTTGATTATCCCCAGGTTCACGCTAATCAGCGCAAGGAACATGAGATAGTAAATCACCCCGAACTCCGCTGACATCCCAGCCCCCTGAGCAATCGAAATTGGCCCACTGAGGTTGTTCAGTTTCACATCACCGGTTATCAATTTCCCCAACATGTTGACCGTAAGCTTCATCAGCTGCCATGTTTTATCCGTGGCCTCAACGATGGCGCTAAACGGCCCATACTGGCGTATTGTCTTGTACTCATCTGGCAGTGGGATCACTTTCGGCACAACGCCTGCAAACCCTTCCGCCTTACCGCCGCCCGATTTGGTATCCGGGGTGAGAGTCAGTGAGAGCGAACTCCCCTGCCTTTCCACTTCCAGCGCGAGCGGCTTGCCTGGATTATCGCGCACCAGAGTAACAAAGGTCATCCATTGTGTTAATGGCTGACCATCGACTTTAACGATCCTGTCACCCGCTTGTAAACCTGCTTTACTCGCTGCCGATTTGGCCTGTACTTCGGCTAATACCGGCTCGATCTGCGCGCCGCGCGGTCGAATCCCGAGTGCGGCGACAGGGTCCTCTTTGTCTGGCTCAAAGCGCCAGTGGCGTAAATCCAGCACTTTTTCCTGCCGCTGGTCGGAACCAAATGGCGATACGCTGACGGTTGTCTGCTCATCACCAATTTTGGCAACCAGTTGTAACCTCACGGCATCCCAATCAGGGGTTTCGATACCATCAATCGCTTTAAGTTCCATTCCCGGTGTAATTTGCGCCGTTGCCGCAATAGAACCCGTAGTGATTTCGCCCACGACCGGGCGCACGCCAGGCACGCCGATGATAAACACCAGCCAGTAAGCGAAGATAGCGAAGATGAAATTGGCTACCGGGCCGGCAGCGATGATGGCAGCACGTTGTCCAACAGTTTTATTGTTAAACGCGCTATGGCGAAGTTCCGGGGCGACAGGCTCAACGCGTTCGTCGAGCATTTTGACATAGCCGCCCAGGGGAATCAGAGCAATGACAAACTCGGTGCCATGCTTATCGGTGCGCTTCCAGAGCGATTTGCCAAAGCCAATCGAGAATCGCTCCACCCGCACACCACAGCGCCGGGCAACCCAGAAATGGCCAAATTCATGCACGGTAATCAGTACACCCAGTGCAACAATGAACGCCGCCAGATTCCAGAGAATGCTCAGCATAAAACCTTCCGTTATATCGTCCCAAACACCAGTAAAAGCAGGCAAGCAAATACGGGAACAGCCGCGGTAAGGCTGTCAATGCGATCCAGTATTCCGCCATGTCCTGGAATCAGGTGACCACTGTCCTTAATCCCTGCTTCACGCTTAAACATACTCTCGGTTAAATCACCCAGCACCGATGCCAGCGCCGCGAAAATCGAACATACCAGCAGCGTGGAGGGGGCAACCTCAAGATTCGCCCAGACGCCATAGCCCCAGGAGATAATCGCTGCCGTAAACAGGCCGCCGATGAAGCCTTGCCAGGTTTTGCCCGGAGAAACCTTTGGCGCCAGTTTATGTTTGCCGAACAGTTTACCAAACATATAGGCCCCGGAGTCAGCCCCCCAGACGAGAATCATCACATAAAGCAGCCATATCGCGCCGCTGTAGTGGTTTTCGTCATAGTGCCAGGCGCGCAACGCAACCATCCCCCAGAAAAACGGAACAATCGTGAGCAGACCAAAAATAAGGCGCAACACTTTAGAGTTGCGCCAGATCGCCGCAGAGCCCGGATAGAAAAGCACTAAAACAAGCGCAGCAATCCACCAGGCCAGCGATATCCATAAGGATCCGGCAACCAGCGGCTGGTGAACATCATGATGATATTCAGGCAAGGTATACAGCATCAGGGCCAGTAAAAAACCACAGAGTACCGCCAGCCATACCCGCTGAGTGCGCGAGGTAAAGCCGCTAAGCTGCCCCCATTCCCACGCGGCGAGCATACACACCACCAGCGTAACAATAGCGAATCCCACCGGAGGCAGTAAAAACAGCGCTGCGATGACGACGGGTATTAATACAAAAGCGGAAATCAGGCGATACTTCAGCAAAAGCTACCCCCATCAGGCGTTATCGCCACCAGGCTCGGTGCCGCCGAAACGACGCTCTCGATTGGCAAAGGCATGCAGCGCACCTTCAAAGTCTTGTTCATCAAAATCTGGCCAAAGAACATCCGTAAAGTAAAGTTCGGCGTAGGCAATTTGCCACAGCAAAAAGTTACTTATGCGATGTTCCCCCCCTGTCCTTATAACCAAATCCACGGGTGCCAGTTCATTCATGCAGATTTGCTGACTCAGCGCCTCTTCATCAATCTGGTCGGGTCTTAACAGCCCTTCCTGAACCTGCTCAGCCAAATGCCGAACCCCCTGGATAATATCCCAGCGTCCGCCGTAATTCGCCGCGATATTGAGCGTCAGGCCGGTATTATTTTCCGTCAGCGCTTCTGCTTTGCGAATCCGTTCCTGCAAACGTGAGTTAAAGCGACTGGTTTCGCCAATAATACGCAAGCGGACGTTGTGGCGGTGCAGGCTTTTTACTTCACTATCGAGCGCCCACACGAACAGTTCCATCAACGCAGTCACTTCCTGCGCAGGTCGATTCCAGTTCTCACTGCTAAAAGCATAGAGCGTTAACGCATCAATGCCGTTATTGGCGGCAAAAGAGACGGCGCGGCGAACAGATTTCGCCCCAGCTTTATGCCCAAAGGCTCGTATCTTCCCTTGTCTTTTCGCCCAGCGGCCATTGCCATCCATGATGATTGCAACATGGCGACAGCCATGTGCTGGCAAGTTTTCGCTTATTGGTTGATTCGCAGACAACATAACGCGTTTTTAGTCCCTGAAAGGATTTAACGGTACACAGGAATACTGAAGCCTATACATAAAAAAGCCGTGTCAAACCACGGCTTACCTGACCACTTAAAGCCAAATACCTGCGATCAGGTGGCGCAGACTATATCACTGAAGCCCAACGCTAACAAATAGCACGACGACTAGTGCTTGCTTTATCACCAGCTTGCGAGACGTGTCACCTGTTTACGCGCAACAATGCGTGCCTGTTCATCCACGGCCAGCACCTCTTCCACGCTCTGCGGCTCACGCAAATCCATTATCTCCAGCACGGATAAATTCAACGCGGCGATGTCAGTAAAGCGGATCTGCTGATTCAGGAATGCTTCAACGGTCACTTCATTGGCTGCATTAAGCGCCGTTGTCGCCGCCTGCCCCTGATCGAAGGCCGTCATCGCCAGTTTCAGACAGGGATAACGGTCGTAATCAGGCTCGCTAAACGTCAGTGAACTCAGCTTACAAAAATCGAGAGGCTTAACGCCCGATTTTACGCGGTTTGGCCACGCCATCGTATGAGCAATAGGCGTACGCATATCCGGTTCGCCCAGCTGGGCCAGCACGCTGCCGTCCTGATAGCGCACCATCGAGTGAATCACCGACTGCGGGTGGATCAGCACTTCCATCTGTTTCGCCGACGCATTGAACAGCCAGCGAGCTTCAATGTATTCCAGACCTTTGTTCATCATGGTGGCCGAATCGACGGAGATCTTACGCCCCATTGACCAGTTCGGATGACGACACGCCTGATCCGGCGTCATTGCGCTCAATTCAGACAGTGGCGTTTCACGGAACGGGCCACCAGACCCGGTAAGCAGAATCGACACAACGCCATTCTGCTCCAGGTCAGCGTACCCCAGGTTTTGTTGAAAAGGTTGAGGTAAACTCTGAAAAATCGCGTTGTGTTCGCTATCGACCGGCAAAAGACGCGCCCCACGCTGTTTTACCGCTTCCATAAAGAGGCGTCCGCAGGTGACCAGCGACTCTTTGTTCGCAAGCAGGACATCTTTACCCGCATCAATAGCGGCAAGCGTCGGCAGAAGACCCGCCGCCCCGACGATTGCCGCCATGACCTGATCAACTTCATCAAGCGCGGCCATATCGCACGCCGCCTGTTGCCCGCTGAGTACCTCGGTACGGCAGCCCTTCTCCTGCAACAGCGCTTTCACCTGGCGGGCGCTCTCTTCGTCATCCATCACCGCAAAACGGGGGGTAAACTCCAGGCACTGTTCGACCATTCGCTGCACGTTTTTTCCGGCCACAAGCGCGGCCACGGTGTAGCTGTCAGGATTATGACGTACAACGTCGAGAGTGCTGCAACCGATAGAGCCGGTCGAGCCGAGGAGAGTGAGATGCTTCATGAGATGCCCAAAAGTTAGACCAGATAAAAGCAAAACGCCGCCAGCAAGACTCAATGTCCTTCTGAACGGCGTTTATCAGTGTACAGCGAAAATCAGAACTGCATCAGTTCCGCTTCTTTTTCTGCCAGCGCCGCATCAATTTTCTTGATGGCCGCGTCGGTCATTTTCTGAATGTCGTCCTGAGAACGACGATCGTCGTCTTCGCTGATCTCTTTTTCTTTCAGCAGGGCTTTCACTTTATCGTTCGCATCGCGACGCACGTTACGTACGGAAACACGACCCTGCTCAGCTTCACCACGAACTACTTTGATCAGGTCTTTACGACGCTCTTCCGTCAGCGGAGGCAGTGGAACGCGAATATCCGCGCCGGCTGAGCTTGGGTTCAGACCCAGGTCGGATGCCATGATCGCTTTTTCAACGGCCGGGCTCATTGAGCGGTCGAACACGTTGATTTTCAGGGTACGGGTATCTTCTACCGTCACGCTCGCCAGCTGACGCAGAGGCGTTGGCGTACCGTAATATTCTACGATAATGCCATCCAGCAGGCTTGGGGAAGCACGGCCAGTACGGATTTTGCTGATTTGGTTTTTGAACGCTTCTACGCATTTTTCCATGCGTACTTCAGCATCTTTTCTGATGTCGTTAATCACGTTACGGATCCTTGAAAACTTGTCTCAGGCAGACTATCCGCCAGCACAGCGCTACAGGTGTGCTAAGTATAGTCGCGTTTAATTCATGACAACGCCAAAGGCGCGCCCGGGTAAGATACCACGTCGAAATAAAGCGGAATCTTACCTGTATTTATCGCCGACGGAAATTATTCCGTGATCAAAGTGCCTTCTTTTTCGCCCATAACAACGCGACGCAGCGCGCCAGGCTTGTTCATGTTGAAGACACGGATCGGTAGTTTGTGGTCACGAGCCAGCGTAAAGGCGGCAAGATCCATCACTTTCAGCTCTTTTTCCAGCACTTCGCTGTAGGTCAGCTGATCGTACATGGTCGCTGAAGGATCTTTTGCCGGGTCGGCAGTAAACACGCCATCTACTTTGGTCGCTTTCAGCACCACATCGGCTTCGATTTCGATACCGCGCAGACAGGCTGCGGAATCGGTGGTAAAGAACGGGTTACCCGTACCGGCGGAGAGGATCACCACGCGGTTGTTGCGCAGCAGGCTGATGGCCTCTGCCCAGCTGTAGTTATCGCATACGCCATTCAAAGGAATAGCGGACATCAGGCGAGCGTTCACATAGGCGCGATGAAGCGCATCACGCATCGCCAGGCCATTCATCACGGTTGCCAGCATACCCATGTGGTCGCCCACTACGCGGTTCATCCCCGCTTTCGCCAGACCAGCACCACGGAAAAGGTTGCCACCGCCAATGACCACGCCAACCTGAATACCCAGTTCGACCAGTTCTTTGATTTCCTGTGCCATGCGATCAAGGATGCTTGCGTCAATACCGAAGCCTTCCGATCCTTGCAGCGCTTCGCCACTCAGCTTAAGCAGAATGCGTTTGTACACGGGTTTTGCATTGGTAGCCATGTTTCTTTCCTGAGACTGTCAACGATTAAGATGGGGTTAATTCTGGCGACATGATATGTCGCAAATCAGCACAGCGATACTGGAGCCTGTCTGATTTCGTGAGACGGGTGACAAAAAGAAGCCGCCCTCAGGCGGCTCCTTTTCAATCATTAAGACTGCTTGGACATTGCAGCAACTTCTGCTGCGAAGTCAGTCTCAACTTTCTCGATGCCTTCGCCCACTTCGAAGCGGATGAAGCCAGTTACATCAGCGTTGTGCTCTTTCAGCAGCTGAGCAACAGACTTGCTTGGATCCATTACGAAAGGCTGGCCAGTCAGAGAAACTTCGCCGGTGAATTTCTTCATGCGGCCTTCAACCATTTTCTCTGCGATTTCTTTTGGCTTACCAGACTGCATCGCGATGTCCAGCTGAACCTGGTACTCTTTCTCTACCACTTCAGCAGACACGTCTTCTGGCTTAACGAATTCTGGTTTGCTTGCAGCGATGTGCATTGCCAGCTGTTTAACCAGCTCTTCGTCAGCGCCTTTAGCCGCAACCAGAACACCGATACGCGCGCCGTGCTGGTAAGAGCCCAGAACATCGCCTTCCAGGGAAGAAACGCGACGGATGTTGATGTTCTCACCGATTTTAGCAACCAGCGCTACACGCTCTTCTTCGAACTGTGCTTTCAGAACTTCAACGTCAGTGATTTTGCCTGCAACCGCTGCGTCCAGAACTTTGTTAGCAAATGCCTGGAAACCAGCATCTTTAGCAACGAAGTCAGTCTGGCAGTTAACTTCCAGAATGATGCCGTAGTTGCCGTCGATTTTGGTGATGATCACGCCGTCAGCAGCAACGTTGCCTGCTTTCTTAGCTGCTTTGATCGCACCGGATTTACGCATGTTTTCGATTGCCAGCTCGATGTCGCCGTTCGCTTCGGTCAGCGCTTTTTTGCAATCCATCATGCCTGCGCCAGTACGCTCACGCAGCTCTTTTACCAGGGATGCGGTAATTTCAGCCATTCTTAAATCCTCGGGAGATGTGAACTGCCCGGCCGGGAGCCAAACAGTATAAATTGAAAAAAGGGGCCGATAATGGGCCCCTATTCATACACGGTACTAATAAGGGGTAAAACCTTATTATTCAGCTTCTACGAAGCTTTCTTCCGCCTGAGAAGCCAGATCCTGGGAACGGCCTTCACGAACGGTAGCAGCTACAGCGCTCAGGTACAGGCTAACAGCACGGATTGCGTCGTCGTTACCCGGGATAACGAAGTCAACACCGTCCGGATCGGAGTTGGTATCAACGATAGCGAATACCGGGATACCCAGGTTGTTAGCTTCTTTGATTGCGATGTGCTCGTGGTCTGCATCGATTACGAACAGCGCGTCTGGCAGGCCGCCCATATCTTTGATACCGCCCAGGCTGTTTTCCAGCTTGTCCAGTTCACGAGTGCGCATCAGCGCTTCTTTCTTAGTCAGCTTATCGAAAGTACCGTCCTGAGACTGGGTTTCCAGATCTTTCAGGCGCTTGATGGACTGACGAACAGTTTTCCAGTTGGTCAGCATGCCGCCCAACCAGCGATGGTTCACGAAGAACTGGTCGCAGCTGTTAGCAGCATCTTTCACAGCTTCGCTTGCAGCGCGCTTAGTACCAACGAACAGAATCTTACCTTTACGGGAAGAGATCTTGTTCAGCTCAGCCAGGGCTTCGTTGAACATTGGTACAGTCTTCTCAAGGTTGATGATGTGAACTTTGTTACGTGCGCCGAAGATGAAAGGCTTCATTTTCGGGTTCCAGTAACGGGTCTGGTGACCGAAGTGAACACCAGCCTTGAGCATGTCGCGCATGGAAACAGTTGCCATGTTTAAAACCTCTATATTGAAAGTTGGGGTTATGCCTCCACGTATCCCATATTACCGACCCCGAAGGGCACCCCGGAATATGTGCCGATACGTGTGTGTTGTTACACAAAGTGAGATTTGTCGCTCCCGTCCAGCCTGTGTATCTGAGATGGATCGGAAGTCCGGCGCGCTTTATATCACAAAACACGGCCAGAAACCAATAATTGTTGGCGGAGTGTGCTGTTAATGATTCTCAATTTGGCACGGGGTGCGCCTGACTGATACCATTGACAACACTTACACTAGTATTGTCGAAAAAATCGACACCGATGGACAGATTACATGGCTATCTCTATTAAGACACCTGAAGAAATTGAAAAGATGCGCGTCGCCGGTCGTCTGGCCGCGGACGTGCTGGAAATGATCGAGCCGTTTGTGAAACCGGGCGTCAGCACTGGCGAACTGGATCGCATCTGTAACGACTATATCGTCAACGAGCAGCACGCGGTCTCCGCCTGCCTTGGCTATCACGGTTTCCCGAAATCCGTCTGCATCTCTATTAATGAAGTGGTTTGCCACGGCATTCCGGATGACGAGAAGCTGCTGAAAGATGGCGACATCGTCAACATCGACGTGACCGTGATTAAAGACGAGTACCACGGCGACACTTCTAAGATGTTCATCGTTGGCAAGCCAACGATTCTGGGCGAGCGTCTGTGCAAAGTGACGCAAGAGAGCCTCTACCTGGCGCTGAAAATGGTGAAGCCGGGCATCCGCCTGCGCACCATCGGCGCCGCAATTCAGAAATTTGTGGAAGCGGAAGGTTTCTCCGTGGTGCGCGAATATTGCGGTCACGGTATTGGTCGTGTGTTCCATGAAGAACCGCAGGTTCTGCACTACGATGCAGACGACGGCGGCGTAGTGCTGCAAAAGGGCATGACCTTCACTATCGAACCAATGGTCAACGCGGGTGATTACCGCATCCGTACCATGAAAGATGGCTGGACGGTAAAAACCAAAGACAGAAGCTTGTCTGCCCAGTACGAGCATACTATTGTGGTTACAGACAACGGCTGCGAAATTATGACGTTGCGCAAGGATGACACCATCCCGGCGATACTGACGAACATTGAGTGATAAGAAGCCGGCGAATGCCGGCTTTTTTAATGGCGATAGCTTTTTCTTATGGGTGGCGCACGATGAGTAATCTCTTACCCGAACAGTATGCTAATACAGCACTTCCCACCCTCCCCGACCAGCCTGATAACCCGGGCGTCTGGCCACCGCATGAGCTGACCTGCGCGCATATCAAAGCCCACATGGAGGTTTTCCATCGCTGGCTGGGTAACGCATTTGACGTAGGCATTTCGGCCGAACAGCTCATTGAAGCGCGCACCGAATTTATCGACCAGCTCCTGCAACGTCTGTGGATCGACTACGGTTTCGGACAGGTGAGCGACGTCGCGCTGGTTGCGGTCGGCGGCTATGGCCGGGGTGAACTGCATCCACTCTCTGATATCGACCTGCTGATCTTAAGCCGTAAAAAACTGCCGGACGATCGGGCGCAGAAAATCGGTGAACTGTTGACCCTGCTCTGGGACGTAAAGCTGGAAGTGGGCCACAGCGTACGCACGCTGGAAGAGTGTCTGCTGGAAGGGTTATCTGACCTGACCGTCGCCACCAACCTGATTGAAACCCGCCTGCTGATTGGCGACGTTGCGCTGTTCCTCGAACTGCAAAAGCACATCTTTAGCGACGGCTTCTGGCCTTCGGAAAAATTCTTCGCCGCGAAAGTCGAAGAACAAAACCAGCGCCACCAGCGCTATCACGGTACCAGCTATAATCTCGAACCGGATATTAAAAGCAGCCCCGGTGGCCTGCGCGATATCCACACGCTGCAATGGGTCGCCCGTCGCCATTTTGGGGCAACATCGCTGGACGAAATGGTCGGGTTTGGTTTTCTGACCGAAGCCGAACGTAACGAACTCAATGAGTGTCTGCATCTGCTGTGGCGCATCCGTTTTGCCCTGCACCTGGAAGTCACCCGCTACGATAATCGCCTGCTGTTTGACCGACAGCTCAGCGTGGCGCAGCGCCTGAATTACCAGGGCGAGGGCAACGAGCCGGTCGAGCAAATGATGAAGGATTTCTTCCGCGTCACCCGCCGCGTCTCTGAACTGAACCAGATGCTGTTACAGCTGTTCGATGAGGCGATCCTCGCGCTGACGGCAGACGAAAAACCGCGTCCGATTGATGACGAATTTCAGCTGCGCGGCACGCTGATCGATCTGCGCGACGAAACGCTGTTCATCCGCGAACCGGAAGCGATCCTGCGAATGTTCTACACCATGGTGCGCAACAGCACGATCACCGGGATCTACTCCACTACCCTGCGTCATCTGCGCCATGCACGACGTCATCTGAAGCAGCCGCTGTGTTACATCCCGGAGGCGCGCTCGTTGTTCCTGAGCATGCTTCGTCATCCGGGCGCCGTCAGCCGCGGTCTGCTGCCGATGCACCGTCACAGCGTATTGTGGGCCTATATGCCCCAGTGGTCGCATATTGTCGGGCAGATGCAGTTCGACCTGTTTCACGCCTATACGGTAGATGAGCACACAATCCGCGTCATGCTGAAGCTGGAAAGCTTCGCTAAAGAAGAGACGCGATCCCGCCATCCGCTGTGCGTTGATCTGTGGCCACGTCTGGCGCACCCGGAGCTGATCCTGATCGCCGCCCTGTTCCATGATATCGCCAAAGGTCGCGGCGGCGACCACTCCGTACTCGGTGCGCAGGACGTGCTGAAATTTGCCGAGCTGCACGGCCTGAACTCGCGTGAAACGCAGCTTATCGCCTGGCTGGTTCGCCATCATCTGCTGATGTCAGTTACCGCTCAGCGTCGTGATATTCAGGATCCGGAAGTGATCAAGCAGTTCGCCGAGGAAGTGCAAACGGAGAACCGCCTGCGCTACCTGGTCTGCCTGACGGTAGCCGATATCTGCGCCACCAACGAAACCCTGTGGAACAGCTGGAAGCAGAGCCTGCTGCGCGAACTCTACTTCGCCACCGAAAAACAGCTGCGTCGCGGGATGCAGAACACCCCCGACATGCGTGAGCGTGTGCGCCACCATCAGTTGCAGGCGCTGGCTCTGCTGCGCATGGATAACATCAACGAAGAGGCGCTGCATCAGATTTGGGCGCGCTGTCGCGCCAACTACTTTGTGCGCCACAGCCCAAACCAGCTTGCCTGGCACGCCCGGCATCTGCTGAAGCACGACCTGACAAAACCGATGATTCTGCTCAGCCCGCAGGCCACGCGCGGCGGGACGGAAATTTTCATCTGGAGTCCGGACCGGCCTTATTTGTTTGCAGCGGTCTGTGCCGAGCTGGACAGGCGTAACCTGAGCGTGCACGACGCGCAGATTTTTACCACCCGCGACGGCATGGCGATGGACACCTTTATTGTGCTGGAGCCGGACGGCAGCCCGCTGTCGTCGGACAGGCATGAGGGGATACGCTTTGGCCTCGAGCAGGCGATTACGCAGCGCAGCTGGCAACCTCCGCAGCCGCGTCGTCAGGCGGCAAAACTGCGCCACTTTACCGTCGATACCGAGGTCAATTTCCTGCCGACCCATACCGACCGTAAATCGTTCCTTGAGCTGATTGCGCTCGACCAGCCAGGGCTGCTAGCCCGCGTCGGTCAGGTTTTTGCCGATCTGGGAATTTCGCTTCACGGCGCCCGAATTACAACCATTGGCGAACGAGTAGAAGATTTATTTATAATCGCGACGGCCGACCGGCGTGCCCTTAATAATGACCTGCAACTTGAAGTGCAACAACGGTTGACAGCAGCCCTCAATCCAAACGATAAAGGGTGACGTGTTTTTTAGTGAAATGGAAAGAGTAAACAATGCAGCAGTTACAGAACGTTATTGAGTCCGCTTTTGAGCGTCGCGCCGACATCACTCCGGCAAATGTGGATACCGTGACCCGTGAAGCGGTAAACCAGGTTATTTCCCTGCTGGATTCCGGCGCGCTGCGCGTGGCAGAAAAAATCGACGGTCAGTGGGTTACTCATCAATGGCTGAAGAAAGCTGTGCTGCTCTCTTTCCGCATCAACGATAACCAGGTTATCGACGGAGCAGAAAGCCGCTACTTCGATAAAGTGCCAATGAAATTTGCGGATTACGACGAAGCGCGCTTCCAGAAAGAGGGCTTCCGCGTAGTACCACCGGCGGCCGTTCGTCAGGGTGCCTTCATCGCACGCAACACCGTGCTGATGCCATCCTACGTGAACATCGGCGCCTACGTTGACGAAGGCACCATGGTGGACACCTGGGCTACCGTCGGCTCCTGCGCGCAGATCGGTAAAAACGTTCACCTGTCCGGCGGTGTGGGCATCGGTGGCGTTCTTGAGCCACTTCAGGCTAACCCAACCATCATCGAAGACAACTGCTTCATCGGCGCACGTTCCGAAGTGGTTGAAGGCGTGATCGTCGAAGAAGGTTCTGTGATCTCCATGGGCGTTTATATTGGCCAGAGCACCCGTATTTACGATCGCGAAACCGGTGAAATTCACTACGGCCGCGTTCCAGCTGGTTCCGTTGTGGTTTCCGGCAACCTGCCGTCTAAAGATGGCAAATACAGCCTGTATTGCGCGGTCATCGTGAAAAAAGTGGACGCGAAAACGCGCGGTAAAGTGGGCATCAATGAACTGCTGCGCACCATCGATTAATCGGGTATAACAAAAAGCGGGGGCAACCCCGCTTTTTTTATATCCGAAGGTGGCGAAAATAGATTTTTTCGTTAATTATTCATAGGTTATGT
Source organism: Enterobacter sp. BWH64 (assembly GCF_001037645.1). NCBI lineage: Bacteria > Pseudomonadati > Pseudomonadota > Gammaproteobacteria > Enterobacterales > Enterobacteriaceae > Enterobacter > Enterobacter sp. BWH64. The sequence continues at coordinate 1,374,580 of NZ_KQ089922.1, read as the reverse complement.
TGAGATCAAGGGTACCGCTATGTACGATAATCTGAAAAGTCTGGGCATTACCAATCCTGATGAAATTGATCGTTATAGTCTCCGCCAGGAAGCCAATAACGATATTTTGAAAATCTATTTTCACAAGGACAAAGGAGAGTTCTTCGCCAAAAGCGTGAAGTTTAAATACCCTCGCCAGCGTAAGACCGTTGTCGCTGACGGTATCGGTCAGGGATATAAAGAAGTACAGGAAATCAGCCCTAACCTGCGCTACGTGATCGACGAACTCGATCAAATCTGCCAGCGCGATCGCAGCGAAGTCGATCTGAAACGTAAGATCCTTGACGACCTGCGTCACCTGGAAAGCGTAGTCACCAATAAGATCAGCGAGATTGAAGCGGATCTTGAGAAATTGACGCGTAACAAATGAGCCGTTTTATTGCCCGGTGGCGCTTCGCTTACCGGGCCTACGAACACATGTAGGCCGGGTAAGGCGAAGCCGCCACCCGGCAAACAGCATCATCTCTGTTCATCCAGCTGCAACGCCACATACAGCAGTAGCCGGTCGTCAAAATTCCCTAAATCCAGCCCCGTCAGTTCCGAGATCCGGTTTAGCCTATACTCCAGCGTATTACGGTGAATAAACAGCGCTTTTGACGTTGCCAGCGGCTGCACGTTATGCCGGAACCACGCCTGCAACGTGCGGCGCAGCAGCCCGTTGTTGTCCATCGCTTTCAGACGCACCAGCGGACGCGCCAGCTCGTTGGCCTGCCAGCCACCGCGCAGGCTGTCGAGCAGGACCGGCAGCATCAGATCCTGATAGAAATAACTGCGGCTCTCCGGCATGCGCTGTTTACCCACCATCATGGTGGTGCGCGCCGTTCGCCATGAACGGGCAATACTTCCCGGCCCGGTAAAGTAATTTCCCAGCGCGACGCGAAAACGGAGCTGTCCGTTCTCCTTCATGCGCTCGATGAGCAGCTCAACGCGGCGACGATGATCTTCCGCGTCCCAGCGACCAAACTGATTAAGCGCAGGCTTGAGCACCACCATTTCCGTCAAAGAGACAATCGCCACCAGGTTGTTACGCTCCGGCGTCGCCAGCATGTTTTGCAGCTGCTGTAGCTCCACCATGGCGCTGTCCACACCAAGCTGGCCGCTATCCACCTCAATAACGGCGACTACGCGAGGCTGATTCAGGTCGATACCCAGACGCTGCGCCCATTCGCTCAGAGCAGGCGTGTGCTCCTCCGCCTGAATCAAATTCATCACCAGCTCTTCACGCAGGCGGCTGTCCTGGGCGAGCAGATGCATCAGACGCGACTGCTCCAGCATCATCTCCGCCGTCATGCAGACCAGCTCACCGTATTTACGCAGCGATTCAGGGTCGCCGGTCAGACCGATAACGCCAACAATCTCTCCTTCCAGACGCAGCGGCAGGTTGATCCCCTGACGGACCCCGTGCAGATGTTTCGCCACGGCGTCATCGATGTCGACCACGCGCCCCTGAGAGAGCACCAGCAACGCCCCTTCGTGCAATTCCCCAATACGCTCACGATCGCCGCTGCCGATAATGCGCCCGCGGGCATCCATTACGTTGATATTGGTATCAATGATGCGCATGGTTCGCGCCACGATATCCTGCGCCATTTTGGTATCAAGATGCCAGCCAGCCATATAACCCTCCCGTGAGCAGAGCTCAAGCATAGGGAAGTTCAGCTAAGGCTGCATTGTGCAGATGCCCAAAGGCAGAGAGAGATGTATGGAGTTGTGGGAAAGGTCACAGAAAAGAGAAAGCCCCTGCGAACAGGGGCTTAAGAAGATTACTGCATCAGGAGATAAATAGAGGTATCACCACGCTGAATATTCAGTGCCAGCACAGAAGGCTTGCTGTCGAGAATTTTGCGCAGTTCAGCGATGTTTTTCACCGGCTGCTGGTTAGCGCCCATGATCACATCACCTTTTTTCAGGCCGATACGGGCAGCAGGTGAGTTCGCTTTCACGTTGTTCACCACCACGCCTTTATCTGCCCCTTTGTTGCTCATCACGGCACCTTCAATACCGCTGAAGATGGTGCTGGAATCGACCTGATTCTGACTGCTTTGTTGCAGTTCCAGGCTCACGTTAACCGGCTTACCTTCACGCAGCAGGCCGAGGGTCACTTTACTGCCGATTGGCATAGAACCCACTTCCGCACGCAGGGCGGCAAAGCTGCTGATCGGCTTACCGTTCAGAGAGGTGATCACGTCACCCGCTTTAATGCCGGCTTTCGCCGCCGAAGAGTTCGGCATGACCTGGCTTACGAATGCGCCGCGCTGAGCGTCCACTTTCATCGCTTTCGCCAGCTCGGAGTTCAGTTCGGTACCCATGATCCCCAGCTCACCGCGTTTCACCTGTCCATATTGCACCATCTGCGCAGTCAGGTTTTTCACCATGTTGCTCGGGATAGCAAAGCCGATACCGATGTTGCCACCGTCCGGTGCCAGGATAGCGGTGTTGATACCGATCAGCTCACCGTTCAGGTTAACCAGCGCACCGCCGGAGTTACCACGGTTAATGGCCGCATCCGTCTGAATGAAGTTTTCATAGTTTTCCGCATTCAGGCCGCTACGTCCCAGCGCAGAGACGATACCCGAGGTCACGGTTTCGCCCAGACCAAATGGGTTACCGATGGCGACGGTGTAGTCACCCACGCGCAGCGCGTCAGAGTCGGCAAGCTTAATCGCCGTCAGGTTCTTCGGATCCTGGATTTGAATCAGCGCGATGTCGGAGCGCGGGTCTTTACCAACCACTTTGGCATCGAATTTACGGCCATCGCTCATCTGCACCTTAATGGTGTTAGCATTATCTACCACGTGGTTATTGGTCACCACGTAGCCTTTCGCTGCATCAATAATCACGCCCGAGCCGAGTGCCATGAATTTCTGCTGCTGGCCGCCGCCCATGCCGTCATCCCCTGCGCCGCCGCCCTGACAGAACGGGGAGCTCTGGAATGGCGAACCGTCCTGGCAGAATGGCGAATTATCGCCGAAGAACTGCTGGAAATTACGCGGCATACGCGGCGTATTGACGGTCGTGCTGCCCTCAACGTTAATACTCACCACCGATGGCATCACTTTTTCGAGCATCGGGGCCAGGCTTGGCATCTGCTGCGCAGTCGCTGCCGAGGAAGCTGTCTCGGCCGCCATCGCCAGAGGGGACAGCGCTAAACCTAAACTCAGAGCCAGTGCACTCATTGCTAATGTGGTTTTTTTCATGTTTCTCAATCTCGATTTACCAGATAACGCAAAATTGCTGTGTAACTCAGATTCGTTTTATACCGCTTAGTTCCGGGATTAAGTTTATGGAAAAAGTAAAAATTTATTGGTCGTCTTTACAAAACTCATGGCTTATTCAACGGCCATAAGCTTGCGGTATTCATCCCAGGCATACAAATCTGTCATCCCGCTGATATAGTCCTGGATAAGACGACAGCGATAATAATATTCCATGACTGGCCATTGGGAAGAATGGCGTTCTATTTTACTGACGGCTTCAATGTATGCCAGCCGGTGGCGGGTTGAAAGCTTCTGATAGAGACGAGATTCAATCGGCAGGCGGCGAACACGTTCATTTTCGACCAGCTCACTGAACTCATCGACCGTCAGCTGGAGCAGCGGGCCATAAATCTCCAGCAACCCGCTGATAACCCGGTATCCTTGCAGCTCCAGCTGTTCGACATCCGGGTGGCTGAAAACATGGCGAACAGCCACGTTTTTATATAATTCAAGAAGCTGACTAAAACTGCTCTCATCTTCCAGCAGGGCGTGATTAAATTCCCCGCTAAATATCATCGGCAAATTATCAATGAAACGGGCGGCCGCATACGGCACCAGTTTATTCAGCGTGTTCACCCGCAAATACATAAAGAACTGATCTTCGGTACTGCGGCTCAGCGAATTTGAACGCGATTTATCCCAGGCATTCTCGACGACCTGCGCAAACAGAGAACCTTTTTCATGCTCTCCCCAGGCATCATGAAGATGCTGATACAGCTCCTCGACGCTGAATATTCTTTTTTCCACCGCGTCTTCCAGATCGGCCACGCAATAAGAAATGTCATCAGCCGCTTCCATAATCCATGTCAATGGAAAACGGCCATTAGGGGTCAGAGACAGTTCTTTACGCAACCGCGCGATGTATGCTTCTTCCGATAAGTAATAGCCCGGTTTTTTCATCAGGTAGCTATGCGTGGCGGGCGTTTCTCCGGTCCACCATGCGGGACGCGTGTATTTAAGAATACAGCCCACCTGGGCCCAGGTCAGATTCATCCGCATCAGGGAGTGCACCAGACGGATCCCCTGCGCGTTACCTTCGAAATGACACAGATCCTGGCGCACCTTACGGCGCAGATCGTTCAGGCTATCTTCGCCTTCACGCAGGCATAAATCGCGTACCACACAGCGGTCATCGCTGAGCGGCTGGCTTATGGCGTCAGAGGGAAAAAGCCGCTGTTTAAACCAGTCATTGATGGCGGCCTCGCCGAAATGACCAAAGGGAGGATTGCCGATATCGTGCATCAGGCAGGCCATCTCAACGATGCTTTCGAACGGCCCGGTCAGTTCATCCAGTCCGTAGGTTTCCAGCAGACGTTGCTCTTTAAGGCGACTGAGGATCTCTTTCGCAATGTAGCGCCCCACCTGCTGCACTTCCATGGAGTGCGTTAACCGCGTACGCACCGCGGCGTTACGCTCCAGCGGGAACACCTGGGTTTTTTGCTGTAACCGACGGATAGCGGGCGAGTTGATGATGCGTCCGCGATCGCTTTCGAAAATGCGCAGGATCTCATGTTCGCTCTTATCGCCCTGTGGCGAACGGAAACGTCGGTGCCAGTTAATTTTGGTGCGAAAATCGATTGGTGCCATGTGCTCCCCCGCGTGAGAATGCGTTTCCCCTTAACCGCATGATAGACTATGCATCTTAACAAGGCACATCGCGAGTAAATCTATGAAAATCGGCATTATTGGTGCAATGGAAGAAGAAGTTACGCTGCTGCGTGACAAAATTGAGAACCGTCAGACCCTCTCCCTCGGTGGCTGTGAGATCTACACCGGCCAGTTGAACGGTGTTGACGTGGCTCTGCTGAAATCAGGCATCGGTAAAGTTGCAGCGGCACTGGGCGCGACCCTGCTGCTTGAGCGCTGCAAGCCTGACGTTATCATTAATACGGGTTCTGCGGGCGGTCTGGCGCCGACGCTGAAAGTGGGCGATATCGTGGTTTCCGACGAAGCGCGTTATCACGATGCAGATGTCACCGCATTCGGCTACGAATATGGTCAGCTTCCGGGCTGCCCGGCCGGGTTTAAAGCGGATGATAAGCTGATTGCCGCCGCTGAAAGCTGCATTAACGAGCTGAACCTCAATGCGGTGCGTGGCCTGATCGTCAGCGGCGATGCCTTTATCAACGGCTCTGTCGGTCTGGCGAAAATCCGTCATAACTTCCCGCAGGCTGTGGCCGTGGAGATGGAAGCCACAGCCATCGCGCACGTATGCCATAACTTCAGCGTGCCGTTCGTGGTCGTTCGCGCGATCTCTGACGTGGCGGACCAGCAGTCCCACATCAGCTTCGACGAATTCCTGGCCGTTGCGGCCAAACAGTCCACCGTGATGGTGGAAACCCTGGTGCAGAAACTGGCGCGTGGGTAAGGTGTCATTCAGGGCGCTGGTCGCCCTGCTTCTGCTCGCTCCGGCCTGGCTCATCGCCGCGCCGCGGGTGATCACTCTCTCCCCTGCCAATACGGAACTGGCGTTTGCCGCCGGGATCACGCCCGTTGCGGTGAGCAGCTTTTCCGATTATCCACCGCAGGCCGCCCATATCGAACAGGTTGCCACCTGGCAGGGAATGAACCTGGAACGCATCGTGGCGCTAAAGCCCGATCTGGTCCTCGCCTGGCGCGGCGGTAATGCCGAACGGCAGGTGAACCAGCTCTCTTCGCTGGGAATAACGGTGAAATGGGTGGACGCGGTGAGCATCGAACAGGTGGCGCAAACCCTCCGTGACCTCGCGCCTTTCAGCCCTACCCCCCAACGCGCCGGGCAGGCTGCACAGCAGATGCTCAACGACTATGCCGCGCTAAAAGCCCGATACGGCACGCAACCGAAACAACGCGTTTTTCTGCAATTTGGCAGTCAGCCGCTGTTCACTACCGGGAAAGGCTCGATCCAGAACCAGGTGCTTGAAACCTGTGGAGGTGAAAATATCTTTGCAGAAAGCCGGGTTCCCTGGCCCCAGGTCAGTCGTGAGCAGGTTCTTGCGCGACAACCGCAGGCCATTGTGGTGGTCGGAAATGCGAGCGAGATTCCTAAAATAGAACAATTCTGGCATCGGCAGCTTAAAATTCCGGTCATCGCACTCAACAGCGACTGGTTTGAACGCGCCAGCCCGCGTATTATCCTCGCCGCAAAACAACTCTGCGCCGAACTGGCAGAGAGTCACTCAAACAGATAAATACCCCCTTCGAGGATTTAACGATGCTCGTGTATTGGCTGGATATTCTTGGCACAGCCGTTTTTGCTATCTCCGGCGTTTTGCTTGCCGGAAAACTGCGCATGGACCCTTTTGGCGTACTGGTACTCGGCGTCGTTACGGCAGTGGGAGGCGGAACGATCCGCGATATGGCGCTGGCAAATGGCCCGGTATTTTGGGTAAAAGATCCCACGGATCTGGTGGTGGCGATGGTCACCTGCCTGTTAACCATCGTGCTGGTTCGTCAGCCTCGCAGACTGCCAAAATGGATATTACCGGTGCTGGATGCCGTCGGTCTGGCAGTCTTTGTGGGGATAGGGGTGAATAAAGCCTTTATTGCCGGGACTGGCCCGCTGGTGGCGATCTGTATGGGCGTGTTAACCGGCGTGGGCGGAGGGATTATTCGCGACATACTGGCGCGAGAAGTCCCGATGATCCTGCGAACGGAAATCTACGCGACGGCCTGTATCATCGGGGGGATTGTTCACGCCACGGCGTATTACACCTTTGCTGTCCCGCTGGAGAATGCGGCGATGCTGGGGATGGTGGTCACGCTGGTGATCCGTTTAGCGGCGATACGCTGGCACCTGAAGCTGCCGACGTTTGCGCTGGATGAAAATTCAAGATAGGCGTCGTTTATAAGCCCGGTAGCGCTTCGCTTACCGGGCCTACAATCTGCATTCAGGCTTAAATACTGAACGAAGAACCACACCCGCAGGTGCTGGTCGCATTCGGGTTAGTCACCACAAAGCGCGAACCTTCCAGACCTTCAGTGTAGTCCACTGAACCGCCCACCAGATATTGCAGGCTCATCGGGTCAACCACCAGCGCGACGCCCTGTTTCTCGATAGTCATATCACCATCGTTAACCTGATCGTCAAAGGTAAAACCATACTGGAAGCCACTACAGCCGCCGCCGGTAATATAAACACGCAGTTTCAGATCCGGATTGTCCTCGTCGGCGATCAGGGTTTTCACTTTTTTCGCTGCTGCTTCGGTAAATTCCAGCGGCAACGCTACGTCATCACTCATCTTATGCTCCCATGAATACTGCGACTGCTATTGGGCAAAAATCACCCAATTCTTTTTGTCATTATCTAATACCCTGGTAATTCATTCAAGTATTCTGCTTCAGGGCCTGTTCAGCTTCCTGTTTCGCCAGGGTACGGGCAAGAATGGTGGAGTATAGCGGTTTTCCACCCAGGAATTGGGCTAATAGTGTCGCGCCGAGACAGGTAATGATCATTGGCAAAATGAGCTGGTAATTGTCGGTCATTTCCAGCACCAGTACGATCCCGGTCAGCGGCGCGCGCAGGGAGGCCGCCAGCAGCGCCCCCATTCCCGCAACCGCAAACGTCCCCGCCTCCAGATGGTAGGCCGGGAAACCTGCCGCCGCCGCCATCCCGAACGCCGTACCCAGCAGCGTCCCCAGTGCCAGCATCGGAGCAAAAATGCCGCCCGGGGCGCCAGAGGAGAAGCACAATACCGTGGTGATGACGCGTGAAATAAACATAAACAGCAGCAGGCCTACGCTGAAATTCCCCGCCGCGGCAATGGGAATCAGGCCGAAACCGCCGCCCGCCGCATTCGGTTCGATGAAGCCGAGGATCCCGCACACGCCGCCAAGCAGGCCTCCCACCAGCACCCATTTCGTGGTATTTCCGCCATGGATGCGCTGAAACATATCCTGCGCCCGTAAAATCAGGGTGTTAAAAAGCGGGCCGACGACGCCAAAAATCATCCCAAGAACCAGATACAGCCATAAAGTATTGACCGGCGCATTGGTCAGCTTGCCAACTTCAATCACCGCTCCTTCGCCGTTAAAGACGCGAAAGACAATGCTCGACATAATCACGCCGGTAAACACCGCTTTAATGGAGATCAGGTTGTAGCGGAACTGGGCACGCATCTCTTCAATGATAAACAGGATACCCGCCAGCGGCGCGTTAAACGCCGCAGACAGCCCCGCTGCGGCCCCCGTCGCCAGCAGCGTATGCCGTGCTTCGGCGCTGCGCATACGGAGCAGATCGCCGACCATGCGCCCGACGTTACCGCCCAGCTGTACCGTTGGCCCTTCCCGACCGAGCACCATGCCCGCCCCGAGGGTTCCCATCCCGCCGATAAATTTCACAGGAAGCACCCGCCACCAGCGAACCGGGCGTAGCTCCTCCAGCGCCCCCTCAATTTCAGGGATCCCCGAGCCACCTGCTTCAGGTGCGAATTTACGCACCAGAAAATACCCCACCATGGCAAACAGCGCCGAAAGGCCAAAGGCCCACACCCAGACCAGCCATTCCCGATCGGCAAAGCTGGCGACGGTACCTATGCGCCAGTTGAGCACCGCGTTGACCGCTTTCTCGAATGCGACCCCCACCAGCCCGGCCAGCGTACCGACCACGGCGGCTGCCAGCAGAATGGCTAACGGGGTTTTGTCACGGTTGAGCAGCCGCCGGATACTGACCCGGTGCTTCGCGCGCGTAAACTGTTGTTGTTCAAAAGAAGGTGTGTTCTCGTTCATTACCTGTTCTGTTTCGTCATACAAAAGGCCGCAGGGATTCTACCAGAGACAATCCCCTCGTCCCCTGAAAAATACTTAACAATTGTTAAGCCTTCTGAGGGGCAAAAATTTTATAACCTCTTCCGAATCACTTAGAATAGTTGCCTTAACTTATTTCTACGAACCAGGAACGACGCCATGAGCAAGTCTGAAAACCTCTACAGCGCAGCCCGCGAGCTTATCCCAGGCGGCGTGAATTCACCCGTGCGCGCCTTTACCGGCGTGGGTGGCACCCCGCTGTTTATCGAACGTGCGGATGGGGCATATCTGTATGATGTGGATGGTAAAGCCTATGTCGATTACGTCGGCTCCTGGGGCCCGATGGTACTGGGGCACAACCACCCGGCGATCCGCAACGCGGTGATTGAAGCCGCTCAGCGCGGCCTGAGCTTCGGCGCGCCAACCGAGATGGAAGTCAAAATGGCGGAGCTGGTCACCGAGCTGGTGCCAACGATGGACATGGTGCGTATGGTGAACTCCGGTACCGAAGCGACCATGAGCGCTATCCGTCTGGCGCGCGGTTTTACCGGTCGTGACAAGATCATCAAGTTCGAAGGTTGTTATCACGGCCACGCCGACTGCCTGCTGGTAAAAGCCGGTTCCGGCGCGCTGACGCTCGGTCAACCGAACTCCCCGGGGGTGCCGGCTGATTTCGCGAAACACACGCTGACCTGCACCTATAACGATCTGAACACCGTTCGCGCCGCGTTCGAGCAGTATCCGCAGGAGATCGCCTGCATCATCGTTGAACCGGTGGCGGGCAACATGAACTGTATTCCACCGCAGCCGGATTTCCTGCCGGGCCTGCGCGCACTGTGCGATGAGTTCGGCGCGCTGCTGATCATCGACGAAGTGATGACCGGTTTCCGCGTCGCGCTGGCGGGAGCGCAGTCATACTACGGCGTAGAGCCGGATCTGACCTGCCTCGGTAAAATCATTGGCGGCGGCATGCCTGTCGGCGCGTTTGGCGGCCGTAAGGACGTGATGGACGCGCTGGCGCCAACCGGTCCGGTTTACCAGGCGGGTACGCTCTCCGGTAACCCGATTGCGATGGCGGCGGGCTTTGCCTGTCTGACCGAAGTGGCGCAGCCGGGTATCCACGAAACCCTGACGGACCGGACGACGCAGCTGGCAAACGGCCTGCTGGAAGCCGCAGAAGACGCGGGTATTCCGCTGGTGGTAAACCACGTCGGCGGGATGTTCGGGATTTTCTTCACCGATGCGAAAACCGTGACCTGCTATCAGGACGTGGTGAAATGCGACGTGGAACGCTTCAAACGCTTCTTCCACCTGATGCTGGAAGAAGGCGTGTATCTGGCCCCGTCAGCGTTTGAAGCGGGCTTTATGTCCGTGGCGCACAGCGAAGAAGATATCAATAACACCATCGACGCAGCGCGTAAGGTGTTTGCGAAGCTCTAAGGGCATTGCCGGGTGGCGCTAACGCTTACCCGGCCTACGATGTTCTCCATCTTCCCTTGGGAGAGGGAGCAAACACGAAAACGGCAATCTAAGGATTGCCGTTTACTTTTATTACCGACTCTGCTTTCTCAACAGATATATAAAGTACGGCGCGCCGATAAAGGTCGACAGCAGGCCCGCCGGGATCTGATACGGAAACAGCACCATCCTTCCGCACCAGTCAGCAAAGACCAGGATCGCTCCGCCCGTCAGCGCAGAGATCACGATATGCGGCAAAGTCCTGCGGAAGCCCATCATACGGGCGATGTGCGGCGCCATTAATCCGACAAAACTGAGCGGGCCGATAGTCATGGTGGCCGTCGCCGTCAGGCACGCGGCCAGCAGCAACAGGGCGATACGCGTTGGCGTCAGCGCCACCCCGACCGCGCGGGCGGTATCCCCACCCAGCGGCAGAATGGTCATCCAGCGACGGCACAGCGGCACAATCGCCAGCAGCACGATCATCACAATCCCGGTATGCACCACCTGACTGCCGGTGGCGTTGTACGTTGAACCGGAAATCCAGGTCAGGATCTGCGCCATGCGCGGATCGCCGCTCGCCTGCAACATCATCAGCAGCATAGTAAACGCGGTGCTGAGCGCCATCCCGGCCAGCAGCATGCGGTGAGGTGAGAACCCCCCTCGCCCGGAGGCGATCAGGATAATCATCAGCGTGACTGCCGCGCCGATACTCCCGGCAGGCATCAGCCAGCCGAACGCATTTCCCGGCACGAGGAACAACATCAACACTACGCCAAACGCGGCTCCGGAGCTGATCCCTAATACTTCCGGGCTTGCCATCGGGTTGCCGGTGAGACGCTGGATAATACAGCCCGCCACCGCCAGCATGACGCCCGCAATCAGCGCGGAGAAGATCCGCGGCCAGCGCCACTGCATGAGTTCATGCAGCAAATCCCCCGTCGCCCAGTGCCAGCCTGTGGCGTCGCGTCCCAGCGAGAGTGCGGCAAACGAGACGATAACCAGCACCGCCAGTCCGGCAAGGCTGAACCACACCACCGACTGACGTTCGGCATGTACTTTATCGCCGGCATCCATTGCCGGGGCGCTAATGCTGCGCAGGCGCGGCAACAGCCACAGCAGCAGCGGCGCGCCGATCAGGGCCGTCACCGAGCCCGTGGAAACTTCCATCCAGACGCGCGCCAGCCAGAGAATGAGTTGATCGGAAAGCCAGAGGATCAGCGCGCCAATCAGCGGAGCCAGCATCAGCCGCGCCAGCAGACGGCGTGCGCCGAGCATTTTTGCCAGCAACGGCGCAAACAGGCCGATAAAACCGATGATGCCGACGGCGTTAACCAGTAACGCACTCAGCACAATCGCCAGGGTCAGGGCCGCCAGACGCGCCAGCGACAGCGCCAGCCCCAGATTGCGCGCCACGCCGTCATCGAGGCCCATCAACGTCAGCGGACGCAGCAGCAGCAGCGTCAGCACCACGCCGCCGAACAGCTGCGGCCACAGGCGCTGGACGATACTCCAGTCGGTCTGGGTGAGCGTGCCGGTACTCCACATAAACATGCTTTGCAGCTGGTCGTGGTGAAACAGCACCAGCAGCTGGTTGATCGCCCCACAGTAGAGGCTGACGACCAGCCCCGCGAGGATCAGCGTGACCGGCGAGAGACGTTTTCCCCAGGCCACGCCAAAGACAAGCGCACCGACCACACATGCGCCTGCCAGCGCGGCAAACTGCGAGGTTAACGCTCCCGGCAGGGTCCAGAGAGTGGTGATGGTGATCCCCAGCTGAGCCCCCGTCGCCACGCCCAGCGTGGTCGGCTCTGCCAGCGGGTTACGCAGCACCTGCTGAAACAGTACGCCCACCAGTCCCAGTCCCGCCCCGACCAGCAGGGAGATAGCCAGACGCGGCAGCAGGCTGTAGTGGAACAGCATTTGCTGAATATTATCGATATCCGGTGCGGCAAACGCGGCTGCCCACTGATCGCGCGGTAACGCCGTGGTCAGGTTAAAGCCGGTTAACACCAGGGCAGCCAGAAACATGAGCGCTAACAGTAACATCGGGAAACGGGCCATACGCGTGCTCATGCCTTGCCTCCCAGTGCATTGTCCAGCACGCGGGCAAAATGCATTGCCGACAGCGTCGCGCCGTAGAACCATACCGCTGGCGCGCGCAGGAAGCGCTGCTCGCGGACGAACGGCATTGCCTGCCAGAGCGGGGTCGCCATCAGGGTTTGCATCTCGCGCTCGTTCCCGTGATCGAAGCACAGCACGTCCACATCACGAAACGCCGCCAGACGGTCAATACCCACGGCGGTACTGCCCCAGAACGTCATCTCGCCTTCCCAGGCATTGCGAATGCCAAAGCTGTCGAGCACTTCCTGGAACAGACAGTTATTTCCAAAGACCAGCATATGGCGGGCATCCAGCAGGGTTACCATCAGCAAAGGCCGATCGCCACGATGGGCAAAGCGCGGCTTGAGGGAATCAATCAGCGCATCAAATTCATCGAGATGTTTTTTCGCCTGAGCCTCACGGTTGAGAAACTGCGCCATCTCGTGGATGGAATTTTTTGCCATGGTCAGCGGCTTTTTGCCGTCGCTAAAGGAAAAGCCCCGTCCGGGCGCAATCTTCGCCATGGTCTCTTCCGACGGGCCATACCCCGCAGACCAGAATAAATAAGACGGTTTCATCTGGGTGAGAAGCTCAAGGTTCGGCTCCGTACGCAGGCCAATGTCGATGACGGAGTCCGGCAGTTTTGGCTCATTCACCCACAGGGTGTAGTTGGGAATATCGGCCACGCCGTAAGGCGTCACGCCAAGCGCCATCATCAGTTCGACGGGCAACCACTCCAGCGCCACGATGCGGTGCGGATCGATAGAGGCAGCGCGGGCCGGACCCATCTTTAACAGCAGCGGTGAGAGCGCCATGGCCGTCAGCAGGCGACGGCGGCTAATGAATGTTGGATCCAGCATCAGTAGACAAAGCTCACGGGTGCAGCACCGGCCGGGTGAGGCAGGATGCCCATAGGAATACCGTAGATATGTTCCAGCGTTTCGCTGCGCATCAGTTCGGCAGGCGTACCCTGAGCGATCATTTCACCGCCGCGCAGCGCTACCAGGTAGTCGCAATAGCGTGCCGCCATGTTGATATCATGCAGAACGGCAATCACCGTCAGGCCGCGCTGCTGACTTAAGCGATGCACCAGCGCCAGGACGTCAACCTGATGCGCAATGTCCAGCGCCGACGTGGGTTCGTCGAGCAGCAGGCAGCGGCTGTCCTGCGCCACCAGCATCGCGATCCATGCGCGCTGACGCTCGCCACCGGACAGGCTATCCACCAGACGGTGCGCCAGCGGTTTTAACCCAACCAGCGCGATCGCCTCTTCCACTTTCTCTCTGTCAGCGACGCCAAAACGCCCGAGCGCACCGTGCCACGGATAACGTCCAATCGCCACCAGCTCGCGCACCGTCATCCCCTCCGCCTGCGGCAACTGCTGCGGCAGATAGGCCACCTTGCGGGCAAAGGCCTTACTGCTCCAGCTCGCCAGCGGCTGGTCATCCAGCAATATGTCGCCCTCGGACGGCGGCTGATGACGACCCAGCATCTTCAGCAGCGTCGATTTACCGGAACCATTGTGCCCGATTAAACCGGTCACTTTACCTGCGGGAAACGTCAAAGAGAGCGGATGCAGCAAGGTGCGCCCGGGTACGCGAAAGGAGAGATTGTTAAGCGTGAAGGTGGAGTCGGATTGCGTTTTATTATCCTGCATGTCAGCCAACTTAAATAAAAAGGGCACGGCGAACCGTGCCCATAAAGAGGTTAGAAGCGGAAGGTCGCGGTGGCAACAACCTGGCGTCCTGCTCCCCAGTAGCATGCATACTCGCTGTAGCAGCTGGAGACGTATTCACGGTCAAAGATGTTGTTCACGTTGACGCCGACGGAAGATCCCGGCAGACCGAAGCGCGCCAGATCGTATTTCACGGTCGCATCCGCCAGGGCATAACCCGCGACGTTAAAGGACTCATAGGCTTTAGGCGACGCTGAGGAGTAGTACGTCACCGTGTTACCGATGTAACGCGCGCCCGCACCGACGGTCAGGCCACTCAGCGCCGTCTCGTGGAAGGTGTAATCCGCCCACAGGGATGCCATGTTGCGCGGTACTTCTGCCGGACGACGACCTTCATACCAGGTATCATGGGTATATTCCGCATCGGTGTAGCTGTAGGCCGCCGTTACGTTCACGTTAGCCGACACCGCCGCTTTCGCTTCCAGCTCAAAGCCACGGGAGCGAATTTCACCGCCCTGCACGCTAAAGCCGCTGGTCGGGTTCGCCGGATCGGCGGTCAGGTTGTTGTTCTTGGTCAGCTGATATACCGCGGCCGTCACCACAACAGGCAGATCTTTCGGAACATACTTCACGCCCGCTTCATACTGCTTGCCGCGCGCCGGATCGAACGGTTTGCCGCCCTGGGTGGTGCCAGAGAGCGGTTCAAAGGATTCACTGTAGCTGAAGTATGGGGTAATCCCGTTGTCGAACAGGTAGTTAATCCCCCCGCGCCAGGTAAATGCCTGATCGTTAATTTCCGCGGTGGTCCCGTTATTACGGTTAAAGGCAGACGTTTTTGCAAAGTCATAGCGGCCACCCATGGTGAGTACCCACTTATCCCATTCCGCCTGATCCTGCGCATAGAGCCCGGTCTGCTCCTGACGATTGAGCATGGCATACGGGAAGTTCACATTGACGTTCGCATTGCCGTGCTGCGGATTGTTCATGCTGATCGGATCGGCGGTACCGTAGTCAGCATCAATATCATTGCGCATACGAAGGTAATCCACCCCCGTCAGCAGCGTATGGTCAACGGCACCGGTCGCGAATTTCGACTGGAGCTGTGTATCAACCGTGAACGAGTTGAGGTCTTCATCTGAGCGCACGTACGCACGGCTGATCTGGGCCGGAGCGATATAGCCATTACCGTAAACTGAACGGTAAAGCGTATTGATTTTGGTATAACGCAGGTTCTGACGCACGGTGAAGGTGTCGTTGAATTCATGCGCGAAGCTGTAACCCACCATTTTCTGACGACGGGAGATCTTATTGTCTTCATCGCCTTCGTTGAAATCGGTCGGCAGTTTGTGCGCCTTTCCGTTAGCATCATAGTAAGGCACAACGGTACCTTCACGCGGCAGCCAGCCGTAGTAACCCGCATCCGGATCGCTCTGGAAGTTGCTCAGGAAAGTGAAATCGGTTTTATCATCAGGACGCCAGCTGAAAGACGGCGCAATCGCGTAACGAGTAGACTTCACCATCTCCTGCTGCGCATTTTCACTGCGTCCCAGGCCGGTCAGACGGTAGGACCACACGCCGTTATCATCAATCGCGTCGCTGAAGTCAAACCCAGTCTGCCACAGGTTATCCGTCCCCATTTTGAACTGAATTTCTTTTAACGGTTCCGTGGTTGGACGCTTGCTGACCATACTCACTACGCCGCCAGGGTGGCTTTTTCCATACAGTACGGACGTCGGGCCTCGCAGCAGCTCTACGCGCTCCAGGAAGTATGGGTCCATCGACGCTTCAGAGTAGTTATCCCCTTGCAGCTTCATACCGTCCAGATACTGGTTGGTGTTCACTGTACTGGAGGTCGTAAAACCACGAATAGAAACCACGTCATAGGTCGTGGAGGCGCCGCGCGTTGCGAAAACGCTCGGCGTGTAGGCCAGCGCCTGTTTAACCGTCCCCGGCTGTTTCATGTCCATCTCTTCACGTGTGACCACGGAAATGGACTGCGGGGTTTTCTCGATCGGTGTATCGGTTTTCGTCGCCGTTGCAGTGCGCTTTGCTGCAATCGTCGGTGCAGGCCCCCAGGCACTCTCCTGCGCAGCCGGTGCGGCAGTAACAGTAATGGTTTCTTCTTTTTTCGGGGTTTCGGCGGCATGAGCATAAGCAGACATGCCGGCAACCGCTGTGGCTACGACGACCGCGATTTTACGCAGCGACGTGTTAATTGGCTGAGCAGTATTGGAAAGCGCCATGATGGATCTCTGATGGAAAAGTGAATGATAACGTAAACGAGAATTATTATTATGACCGCAGAATAATATGCGAAACGTTGGCTGCATAGCAAGCAGTATGCGGCCCTACAAGATTTAAGGGTTTAAGAATTAACCAGATGAAAATAGAGGGTTAATGAAGTTAGCGAAATGATCGCTAAAGCCCGCCGAAACGGGCCGGTGGGCTTAACGATAGAAGAGTTCGAAAGTCGCGACGGCGTCGACTTTCCCGGCTTTAACCTCTCCCGTTTTGATGTAACGGGCTTTGAGTGGGATCTCAACCGGGACGTTGTCCTGGCTACGGGTTATTGCCGTGTAGCTCTGGTCGAACTGTAACACCGCATCGTTCTTGTCGAGGATTTGAATGCCTACGCCGCTTGCAGCGTTGTCTCCGGTAGCAATATTGAGGATATTGCCATCCGTTACGCCAGTCGACCCTGCACTGGTGAACTGATAATCAATTTTTGTCCCGGCGGCGCAGTCCGTAATATCAATCCTGAAACGACTGTCGGTCAGGATGTCAGAATACTGACCGTTAAAATCGTGCGCATTGACCGTTTCCAGCGGCACGTAGATGTTTTTATCCGCCAGGTTACAGGTGTTTGTCGTAATGTGCACACTGGTTGGTGAAAAGCGAATTTCGCCTATCACGTCGTTATCGTAAGTTTCATGTGAGGTTAACAGGGACGTATTAAGATCGCCCTCTTCGACTTCACCAATAACGATCAACTGAGCGGTAGCCCGGAAATTGTAATTCGTTGAAAAGCTTCTGATCGTGCCAAGATAAGTTTCCGGCCTGATAATGTCTTCTTCGGTATAGCTGGGGAACTGGGTTGTAGACGCTGCAACGCGAATGCCAATCCCGGCCACGTTGGTTTTATACACTCCGGGTAAAACATCTTCACGTGCATCAGCATCACTCAATGAGAGATAGCCTCTACGTACCCGAACGGAATCACCATCACATCTTTGCGCAATTTCACCTGATTCCACACTGGCGTCATAAATAATGGTACCGACCTGAACGTCTGGCTCAAGCTGGATGACAGCGGGAATGTTGAAGGTAACAATTCCCCCGCTACTTCCGCCTCCCGTAAATGTACAAGTTGCGAATGCCGGAGCTGAAAACAGCATGATTAGGCCAGCCATTGCGCTGATGAATAGTTCTTTGCTACGCCTCATTGGCAATTTACCGTCATTTTCAAAATAGTTGCTGAGCGCCCGGGAGGGAGATCCCCCGCCCACGCACACCGTTGATCGCGCCCGTCACCCCACTGCACATTCAGGGAAACCGCTTCATGCAGACCGGTAAGCCAGACTTCTCCTTCATCACCGACGATAGCCGTTGCACTTTCCTGCGTGACAATGGCGCCGAAAGGTACCGGCTTGCCGTGGAAAAGCAGCGTGATAAGCGCACGCTTCCCCACTCGTGCATCAAAATTCGCTGAGATGGCCGCACCTTTTGTTGGGACAACATCCTGGGTAGCGGCGGCAATTTCAATATCTTCACGATCCTGGGTGTTGACCGTAATACCGTTTTTCCGGTAGGCCGTCAGGGAAGGGACAATCGCGTTACCAAAGCGATCGGTGTAGATCCCTCGCCCGTTCTGTACTTTGACGTTATCGCCATCTTTGATATGGACAATGGCAAAGGCGTCGCGGACGGATTGCCCCAGGGTTACTCCATGTTCATGCGCAACAATTGAACCCTGCGCGCTGTAGTTCCACTGTCGGTTATCGCCCCCGTAGTTATACCCCAGCCCGACATCACCGGCAGATCCCCGGTAGCGCCCGGATACACTGCCACCATAGCCAGTATCGTGACTGGCATAGGTCTGCTGGAGGTTATAGCTGAGGTTATTGTTCTCAAGTGCCGTGCCGCCGATCCCTACCTGATGCGAAACGAATCCACCGCTGGCAGTGTTGGCGCTGTAAGTTGACCATGCGTTCGCTAGCCAGCGTGAAAGAGGTACGTTGACCATCAACGCCATTTGCCGATCGGTATTGGCGTCCGGCGTACGCGTCAGGCTGTAGCTTACCGACCAGGTTATACCGCGCCAGCCGGAGCTTAGCCCCGCACTGACGCTGCGCTCGTGTCCCGCCATGTTCCAGTAATCCTGCTGATAGCCATTAAGGTAAGCCGATCCCCAGTCCGAAACGCGTTGGGAAAGATTAACCTGCATGCGGCTGCGCCGATTATTGGTTCGCCGATAGGTATAAATCCCATCGTCAATCTCGCTGTCACGCTGGTCGACAGCTTCCTGAAAGGTATAAAACCCTGAGGTGGAATAACGGTAGCTGGCAAGCGTCACGGTGGTGTCTGTATCCGGAATATCCCTGGAATACTGCGCACGCCATGACATCCCGCGGGCATCATCTCGTCCATCATCAAAAGCCGTACGGGCGGCGGTCACATCCACGGATGCCGATCCGAAACGGCCAAGATCGGCCCCTGTTCCCGCCAGCATAGCCTGATACGACGATGCAAGGAGCGCGCCGGCGTATGTTGTTACGCCATAAGGCAGGCCGTAAATGACCGTCCCTTGCAGAAAAGGGGGCTCGTCCTCACCTTCATTACCGCGATAACGCCCTGCCGCCAGCGAATATTTAAATGCTCCTTCCCGCTGTAGCACCGGAACCGATGCACTGGCCTGGATGAAGCTGTGTTCGCTGCCGTCGGCCTCTTCCACCGTCACCTCCAGATCCGCGCCGGATGTGACCTGGCTTAAATCGCGGATCTCAAATGGCCCCGGGGAGACGTTGCTTTGATAAATGGTGTAGCCGTTTTGCCTGATGGTGACTTTTGCATCGCTATTTGCGATACCACGCACCACGGGGGCAAACCCCTGCTGGCTGGTGGGCAGCATGGAAGTATCCGTTTCCAGCTTCACGCCGGTCATTTGGACGCTGTCGAAAAGCTCGCCGTTAGTGTACGTCTGGCCTATCTCAAGCTGGCTTTGCAGGGTTTTGATATCACGTTGCAGCGTACTGGCGATTGCATCCCAACCGGCGTTGTCACTCCAGGTGCTGTTGTTACGCAACCGCCACGCCCCGAGGTTGATCCCCGACTCCAGACCAAGCCATACAGATGACGTTTCACCAGAACGGTAGTGCTGCTGAGAGCCGCTAAACTGGTAGCTTGTCCAGGCGGCGGGAGCACCGTCATCCCAGAATTTCGGCTCGATAGCCCCGGCCGCAGCCTGATCGCGGTATTTTTGCGGGATCACCAGCTTGAGGGTCTGATTATCCTGGTCGTAATCGTAGCGGGCATTATCAATAAAATGGGAGATGTCATCGATTATCGCCGCATCATCCAGATCTTTCATGTCCGGGATCGTGTCGACTTTTACCCCTAATGCACGCAGATCCGCTTTGGTCAGCTCCGGTAACAGGCGCTGCTTATCGTCAGACAAGATCCAACTCACCGTGCGTTTATCCAGAACATCCCGATCCCACATAATGGTCGTCAGAAAGTTTCCCGGCAGTAAGCCATTATCATTGATGAAATTTTTTAGCGTTGAGGTGTTTTCCAGCGGAGTGTCCATCTCAAGGATCCGCAGGTTAAATTCGTCATCTGCACTCACAGGCTGGATCATCGCGAGCAGCGCTAACGCGATTCCCTTCAGAACCTGTTTGTAGAGTGGAGATGACGACATAGGGTACCAGCATTGTGTGTTTAAAGAGCCTGCTTGCGCTGGGAGGTTTGCGCGCCGAAATCGCTAATAGCAGTCCACGTCACGGGCCCGTTTGCAGATTGAGGCACAGAAAAATATTGCTCGCTGAAAGGTGCGACCATCATTGAAATTGCCCCCGGCGTGGTTTTTGTGTCAGTCACAGGGACACTTTTCCCGCCCACGGCCAGCTCGCCAAAGGAGACGTAAAACGGCGTTGGGTTTTTCGCAATGAGCCTGTTACCCTGGCGGCGGAAGGTGATTTTTTCATAGGCCTGAAGGGCATCGGCTTCTTTCAAATCAGCAGGGCGCCAGAACAGCTTCAGACGCGTTTTCATCGCGAATTGCAGCGTATTCTTGTCTTTTAAGTCAGGTGATAACGCCGAGACGGATTTCACATTCGCCAGAAATAAAGATTCGCGATCTGCGGGCAGATTTTTTTTATCGCCGGTAAAAATGATGTGCAAAAGGGTCTGACGATTTTCCTGTAATTTATAGACAGGCGGCGTAATGATGAAAGGTGCTTTTGCATCATTGGGGTAACTCACCCAGCTTTGCACCAGATATCGAGTATGAGGGTCTTTATTTTTTAGTGCTATTTGTACTTCGGATTTATTCGATGGATAAATAATTCGCGTGCCACCGAGAACCACACTTGCCTGTACTGAACAGCAAGAGATAATCAAACATCCACCTAACAATTTTAATAAATAATTCATACTACGTTCCAGAAGGCAGCCCTTTCAGGCTGCCAAAATAGATTTAGCGATAAACAACCTCGAACGTTGCAGATGAGGAGTAGTGACCTGCTGTTGGTTTGTTATCACCAACCTGAATAACTTTCGCGGTGTAATTAAAGACAGATGCTGTGGCGCCAGTGGCATCGTTCGCAACATCGGTACCGGCTTCCGGTTCTGATCCGTTGAAAACCACGTCCCCCTTAGTCCCATTTTCATTACTGACAATGATGCCAACGTTGGTCGCATTGCCAGCGCCGGAAAGATCGTTCTTCAGGCGCTTGTATTCCGCATCCGTTGTGGTGCCGCTGAACTTGAGGTTCAGTTTGGCAACCAGCGGATCGCATTTTTTCACTTCAATCTTAAAGGCCTTCGACGTCCCGACCTGACCGTCAGTGCCAAAATCAGAAGGATAAGTATCTGCAAATGTGACGGTGGAAGTATTGGACCCCGAGCCATCAACATCAATTTCACAGGTATCCGCCACAATTTTTCCGGCGAAATTTACCGTACCAGAATCATTCGCTGCAAATACCGGCAGAGAGAGTGCAGCCATAAGCGTGCTGGCCAACACCGTTGAAACAACATATTTACTCATAACAATATCCTTATATGTGATGATGAAGATATCCATTCTTGATATATACAAAAATGTTGGGAAGTCCTCTAAGGAATATCCTGTGAGGTCAGTAAATTTCTGGAGAGGATTTAATCAGATTATTCTTCATCACGTCTAGATCGCAAAATGATAACACCCGAATAATCGGACACAACTTTCTGTTTTAGATGAAAAAAAGCAAAAATTAATAATTCTACATTTTAAATTTAATAATTTTAAATATAAATGAATGTAAACATAAAAAAAGGCCGCTTAATCATTAAGCGGCCTTTTATTCAGGAAACTAATTAGTTTCCGCCAAACATGTCCTTGATCCAGCCGGCGACACCGTCGCTGTCTTTCTTCTCATTCTGCTGCTGCGGCTGTTGCTGCTGCGGCTGCTGAGGTTGAGAAGACTGATCGAACGGGTTACCTGTCGGTTCTTCTGGCTGACTTTGCTGACACAGCGCATCCGGGTTAGTCGTCCAGACCGGCAGCGTACGCATCCCGCCACCGCAAATAAAGTTGCCCGATGCGTCCACGCCCATATCAACGATATCTTCCGGGGCAACCAGGTTCAGCGGCACCGGAGACTGGTTGGCCAGGTAGCGCTGGTAAATCGACATCGCACCGCTCGCGCCATACAGTTTGGTCGGCTGGTTGTTATCGCGCCCCACCCAGGTGATGACCACTTCACGACCATCAATACCGGCGAACCAGGTATCGACGTTGTTGTTGGTGGTCCCGGTTTTACCCGCCAGATGCAGGCCCGGATACTTCGCTCCCAGCTGACGGCCTGTACCGCGCTGGACAACCTGCTGCATGGTCCACAGCGTCATATAGGCCGCCTGCGCCGGAACTGCACGTTCTGCCTGCGGGAAGCTCTGATACAGCACGGAGCCATCTTCGGCAATCACCGAACGCAGAGCGGAAAGCGGAGCACGGTTACCGCCGCTGGCGATGGTCTGGAACGCCTGCGCCACTTCGATTGGCGTCAGGTTAAGCGCCCCCAGAATCATCGCTGGCACCGGGTGCAGCTGATCTTTCGGTACCCCCAGCTTCTGCCAGGTGTCGGTAATGGCCGGCAGGCCCAGCGCCATTCCGAGGTTAACCGTTGGCACGTTCATCGAGCGGGTTAACGCATCCACCAGCATGACCTGGCCGCTGAACTGTCTGTCATCGTTCTGCGGTGACCAAACCTGGCCGTTAGGCTGGCGCAGGGAAATTGGCGCATCGGCAATCCAGGTATTCAGGCGATAAAGATTCGGCTGGCTCAGCGCGGTCAGATAGGTCGCCGGTTTTGCCAGTGAACCAATTGAACGACGCGCCTGCATGGCACGGTTATAGCCCGCAAACTGCGGCTCAGCGCCACCCACCATGGCACGAACTTCGCCGGTGTTACGGTCAACCACTACCATCGCGGTTTCCAGATCGCTCAGCTTACGCTGCTTTTTCAGCGCCGGAATACCTTCTACCGCCGCTTTTTCTGCGGCGTCCTGTGCCACGGAGTCAAAGGTGGTAAAGATCTTCACGCCGGAGAGATCTTTCACTTTATCCCCGAGCTTAGACTGCAACTCCTGACGCACCATCTGCATAAAGGCTGGCTGCGGAGAAATCACCCCACCACGCGGCTGAACGCCCAGCGGACGCGCGCTCAGCATGTCGTACAGCTCCTGGTCAATCACCTGCTGTTGTTGCAGCAGACGCAGCACCAGGTTACGACGCTCCAGCGCCAGTTTCGGGTTACGCCACGGGTTGTAGATCGACGCGCCTTTCACCATGCCCACCAGCAGTGCCTGCTGGTCAAGGCTCAGCTCTTCTACCGGACGACCAAAGTAGTACAGGCTCGCCAGCGGGAAGCCGCGGATCTCGTTGTCACCGCTCTGACCGAGGTACACCTCGTTCATGTACAGCTCAAGAATACGATCCTTGCTGTAGCGTGCATCCATCAGCACGGCCATGTACGCTTCATTGGCTTTACGCCAGTAAGAGCGTTCGCTGGAGAGGAACAGGTTTTTCACCAGCTGCTGGGTCAGGGTACTCGCCCCCTGCACCGTACGCCCGGCGGTCAGGTTCGCCAGTACCGCACGACCAATGGAGTAAAGGCTAATACCGTCGTGCTCGTAGAAGTGGCGGTCTTCGGTTGCCAGCAGGGTATCTACCAGCAGATCCGGGAAGCCATTACGCGCCACGAACAGGCGCTGTTCGCCGTTTGCGGACGACAGCATGGTGATGAGGCGCGGATCGAGACGGAAGAAACCGAACTGGCGATCGTTATCCATGTTCTCAATGGTTTCCAGACGATCGCCGTCAAAGGTCAGACGCGCGCGCACCTGCCCTTCTTTACTGTCCGGGAAGTCGAACGGACGGCGGATCATCTCAATGCTTTTCGCCTGGACGGTAAATTCACCCGGACGGGTCATTTTCGTGACCTGACGATACTGCGTGGCTTGCAGCAGCTTCACCATCTCGTTCTTGCTGATGGACATGTCCGGCTCAAGGTTCACCATGCGACCGTACACTGCCGCAGGCAATTGCCAGACTTTCCCGTCGATACGGCTGCGGATCTTCTGATCCAGATAAACGCCGTAAATCGCGATCAGGACAACAAAAACAATGAACAGCTTCAGCAGCAACCAGAACCAGCCGCGCTTACCACGAGGCTTACGCCCTTTGCCTTTCCCTTTACGTGGCATCGGTTCTTCATCCTCATAATCGTCTTCATAGTCATCGTCATACTCCTCATCTCTGAGGCGACGACGGCTTACCTTTTCTTTCGCCGGACGCGTCGGCTTTCCCTTACGTCCTATTGGCTCGCGGTCATTCCCCGCCATGCTTTTTCTCCGCAACATTCAGGCGCAAAGGCCAGATTTTCTTATCTTGCACAGGTCAGTGAAAGAAGAAATCTCTCAAAGTTTGTTTCTCCCTCTCCCTGTGGGAGAGGGCCGGGGTGAGGGCATCAGGCCGCACTCCCCTTTTCGATCCATTACGAATATTTCTTCGTGCGCCGTGTCGGCGCGGTATTCGCCGGATCGTCCGGCCAGACGTGTTTGGGATATCGCCCTTTCATCTCTTTCTGCACTTCACGATAGCTCCCCGCCCAGAACGCCCCCAGATCGCGGGTGATCTGCAAGGGACGATGCGCAGGCGAAAGCAGCTCAAGCACTAACGGCACGCGCCCTTCAGCGATGGATGGCGTGGTGGCCTCACCAAACATCTCCTGCATCCGAACCGCCAGCGCCGGCGGATTATCCTCATGATAACGAATGGCAATCCGGCTCCCGGTTGGCACAGTGTAATGCCCAGGCAGTTCACTATCCAGACGTTGACGTAACGACCAGTCCAGTAAATTCTGTAACGCTGCCTTAACATCAAGCGCCTTCAGGGCGCGCAGCGAGTGTACGCCGTTCATCTGCGGCAACAGCCATTGTTCAAGCGTCGCGAGCAGCGTCTCATCATTCACCGCTGGCCACCCCTGTTCCGGCAGCCACTTCGCGGCGCAATGCAGGCGAATGCGATACTGTTCGGCCTCCGGCGTCCAGTTCAGTACGCTCAGCCCTTTTTCCCGAATGCCGTTCAGCATCGCCTGGTGTAACTCTTCCTCCGACGGCTTCGCCAGCGGTTTCGTCCCGAGCGTCAGTTTGCCAATCTGGCTACGACGTAACGCCTTCAGCGTGCCCTGGGCATCATCCCATTCCACGATGTCAGATTGCTGAAGCAGCTGCGGGCAGGCACGCGTCAGGGCGTCAATATCCACGGCAACCGCCTGTAAAATACGCGCGTCCGGGGAGTGGCTGCCCTGGAGCAAGAGCGGCGCGATCAGCCATTCGTGACGCGTCAGGGCGTCATCGCTGTCCAGCATCGCGCCCATCCCATTTGCCAGCTGATAGCGACCATCCAGCCCGCGACGGCGCGCGATCCTGTCCGGGAAGGCCTGGGCCAGCAGAGGGATAACTTTATCGCTGTCAGGCGAACCGCCCCGGCAATTCAGGCGTTTACACAGCTGCTGCGCGCGTTGTTGCCAGTTTCCCTGATGGCGAGAAAAGGCCTGTCCCAGATCGCTGCTGCCACCGCGCGGCGGCTCCTCAAGAATAGCCGCCAGTTTTGCCGCCGTGGCAATTTCATCGTCGCCCTGTGCTGCCACCAGCATTGCCGCCAGACGCGGATCGTTGCCCAGCGCCGCCATTTTCTGACCGCGCGCCGTCAGTCGCTCGTCTTCCAGCGCGCCAAGCTGGGTCAGCAGGCTGCGCGCGGCGGAAAGGTTCACGACAGGCGGAGGATTAAGCCAGGTGAGCTGGTCAGGGTCCGGGCAGCCCCACTGCATCAGATCCATCACCAGCCCGGAGAGATCGCTTTGTAAAATCTCAGGCGTGCTCTGCAATGCCGCACGCTCCGCCTGCTCGGCGCTGGTTAAATGCAGGCAAATACCCGGCTCAAGACGCCCTGCTCGCCCTGCGCGCTGCACCATTGAGGCCTGGCTGATGCGCTGCGTCAGTAGCCTGGTCAGCCCGGTACGCGGATCAAAACTGGCCACCCTCTCCTGCGTACTGTCCACCACCAGGCGAATGCCTTCGATGGTCAAACTGGTTTCCGCGATATTGGTTGCCAGCACCACTTTGCGCTGCCCCGCCGGTGCGGGAAGGATCGCCTTGCGCTGGTCAGCCAACGGCAGCGCGCCGTAGAGCGGGCACAGCATAACGTCACTGTTCACCCGGGATGCCAGCTGCTCCTGTACGCGCTGGATTTCGCCTACGCCGGGTAAAAACAGCAGCAGCGAGCCGGGTTCCTGACGGAGCAATTCGGCGGTGGCGATGGCAACCGCTTCGTCAAAACGCTGATGGGCAGGCAGCGGCTGATAGCGGCGCTCGACCGGGAACGCACGCCCTTCAGAGGAGATCATCGGCGCGTCAGGGAGCGTCTGCCGGAGCCGCTCGTTATCCAGCGTCGCCGACATAATCAGCAACCGAAGGTCGTCGCGCAGCCCCTGCTGAACGTCGAGCAGCAGCGCAAGGGCCAGATCGGCCTGGAGGCTGCGCTCGTGAAATTCATCAAGGATCACCAGCCCGACGCCGGTCAGCTCCGGATCGTTTTGCAGCATACGGGTGAGAATACCTTCGGTGACCACCTCCAGCCGCGTGGACGGTCCAACGCAGGTTTCGGCGCGCATCCGGTACCCTACCGTCTCGCCCGGTTTTTCATTCAGCAGTTCAGCCAGGCGCTGCGCCACATTGCGCGCCGCCAGCCTGCGCGGCTCCAGCAGGATAATTTTCCCGCTGATGCTCCCCTCGCGCAGAATTTGCAGGGGCAGCCAGGTGGATTTACCCGCTCCGGTGGGCGCGCTGAGCAAAACCTGTGGCGCATGTTCTAAGGCTGCGAGTAGCTCAGGAAGGACGACGGCGACGGGCAAAGAGGACACTTACGGCTCCAGAGGGTTAACATTAATCGGCGTACATTGTAGCATCGGCGCATATCATTACCGAGTCTTGCGCATGTCTGAGTCAAAACGGCTATTCTTCGCCATTGAATTACCCACCACGCTTCAACGGCAGATTGTTCGCTGGCGCGCCAGCCACTTCCCCGCAGAAGCGGGCCGCCCCGTCGTCGCCGCCAATATGCACCTGACGTTAGCCTTTCTTGGTGAAGTAAGCGCTGAAAAGCAGCGCGCGTTAAGCGCAATGGCCGGACGCATTTCGCAGCCGGGGTTTACGCTGCATCTTGACGATGCCGGGCAATGGCTGCGCTCTCGGGTGGTCTGGCTGGGGACGCGGCAGCCCCCTCGCGGACTGCTACAGCTCGCCAACATGCTGCGGGCGCAGGCCGCGCGCAGCGGCTGTTATCAGAGCCCGCAGCCGTTTCATCCCCACATTACCCTGCTGCGCGATGCGGGTCAGGCCGTTGCCATCCCGCCACCGGGCTTTCACTGGTCCTTTCAGGTGAATGAATTTGCGCTGTACGAATCTGCCTTTGTACAAGGACGCACCCGCTATACTCCGCTTCAGCGCTGGACGCTGGGCGACACGTTAAGGAATCCTGATGAAGTTTAGCCCTGCACTCCAGCCCGCCACGCTGATCCAGCGTTACAAACGCTTTCTCGCTGACGTGATCACCCCTGAGGGCGAAACGCTCACGCTGCACTGCCCTAACACCGGCGCCATGACCGGTTGCGCCACGCCGGGTGACACGGTCTGGTATTCCACATCAGAAAATACTAAACGCAAATATCCTCATACCTGGGAAATGACCGAGACGCAAAGCGGGGCATTTATTTGCGTGAATACCCTGCGCGCAAATCAGCTGGTTAAGGAAGCCCTGACAAATGGAATGCTTCCTGAACTGGTGGGTTACGGCACGCAAAAAAGCGAAGTGAAATATGGCGATGAAGGCAGCAGAATTGATTTTATGTTACAGGCGGAAGACCGCCCTGAGTGCTATATTGAAGTGAAATCAGTGACGTTAGCGGAACAGGAAAACGGCTTCTTTCCGGATGCGGTAACGCTACGTGGCCAGAAGCATCTGCGAGAGCTAATGAGTGTAGCGGCGGCGGGCAAGCGCGCCGTGTTGCTGTTTGCGGTTCTGCATTCAGCCATTGAACGGTTTTCCCCGGCCCGTCATATTGATCCTAAATACGCGCAATTGTTGAATGAGGCACAAAAGCAGGGGGTAGAGATTTTCGCCTATAAAGCGGAACTTTCTGCCGATAATATGACTCTGAGATCCTCTCTTCCCATTGTCTTATAAGGGATTAGACGATTGACTAATAAGTGTTCTGGCCGCGTGCGCAAATACGCTTTTCCTCACAGGGTTGTCAAGTGTTACGTTTAGATAATTGCCATACGGAAAAGCATCTGCTATTTATAGCGACCTGATTTTTCCCCCAACACGGGGATCGATAGTGCGTGTTAAGGAGAAGCAACATGCAAGAAGGGCAAAACCGTAAAACATCGTCCCTGAGTATTCTCGCCATCGCTGGGGTGGAGCCGTATCAAGAGAAGCCGGGCGAAGAGTATATGAACGAAGCCCAGCTGTCGCACTTCAAGCGTATTCTTGAAGCATGGCGTAATCAACTCAGGGATGAAGTCGATCGCACCGTTACACATATGCAGGATGAAGCTGCTAACTTCCCGGACCCGGTCGACCGTGCCGCTCAGGAAGAAGAGTTCAGCCTCGAACTGCGTAACCGTGACCGCGAGCGCAAACTGATCAAAAAGATCGAAAAAACGCTGAAGAAGGTCGAGGACGAAGATTTTGGCTACTGCGAATCCTGCGGTGTTGAAATCGGTATTCGTCGCCTGGAAGCGCGTCCAACAGCCGATCTGTGCATCGACTGTAAAACGCTGGCAGAAATCCGCGAAAAACAGATGGCCGGCTAACGCCTGCCCTCTCACTACTCAGCTAAGGCGGGAGTCTCTCCCGCCTTGTTACCGTTGATATGTCTGAATCTCACTATATCGGGCGCTTTGCGCCATCTCCCTCCGGTGAATTACACTTCGGCTCATTAATTGCCGCGCTCGGCAGCTACCTACAGGCTCGCGCCCGCCAGGGTCAATGGCTGGTCCGCATTGAAGATATCGATCCTCCACGTGAAGTTCCCGGTGCAGCAGACACTATTCTGCGTCAGCTGGAACATTACGGTCTTCACTGGGACGGCGACGTACTCTGGCAGTCTCAACGCCATGATGCCTACCGTGAACGTCTGGCGTGGCTTGCTGAACAGGGCCTTTCCTATAACTGCACCTGCACGCGGGCGCGTATTCAGAGCGTAGGTGGCGTTTATGACGGCCACTGCCGTACGCGGCACAACGGTCCTGAGAATGCCGCCGTACGGCTGATACAGCGTTCTCCGGTGACGCAGTTTACCGACGTACTCTCAGGAACAATTCAGGCGGATGAACGCCTGGCGCGTGAAGATTTTATTATTCACCGTCGTGATGGTTTGTTTGCCTATAACCTGGCGGTGGTTATCGATGACCATTTCCAGGGCGTTACGGAAATCGTGCGCGGGGCGGATCTGGTTGAGCCTACCGTGCGGCAAATATCGCTTTACCAGCAGTTTGGCTGGGCGGTGCCGGATTACATCCATCTGCCGCTGGCAGTCAATGAACAGGGAAATAAGCTATCGAAACAGAATCATGCCCCGGCGCTGCCTGACGGCGATCCGCGCCCGGTTTTGATCGACGCGCTGCGATTTCTCAACCAGAATGTAACGCAGGAATGGCAGGATCTGAGTCTGGATGAATTGCTGAAAACGGCCATTGCTGACTGGACGCTTATGGCCGTGCCAAAAATCCAGCATTCTCAAATGCGTTGCGCTGAGCTATGATTAGCCGCTTTTTTGATAACAAAACACACTACGAGGTGTACTATTTTTACCCGAGTCGCTAATTTTTGCCGTAAAGTGCTGAGCCGCGAAGAGAGCATGGCGAACGACGCTATTGCACAGCCACACATGTCGGTCATTCCGCGTGAGCAGCACAATATTTCCCGCAAAGATATCAGTGAAAATGCCCTCAAGGTGCTCTATCGTCTGAATAAAGCAGGCTACGAGGCCTATCTCGTCGGCGGCGGGGTGCGCGATTTACTGCTGGGCAAAAAACCAAAAGATTTCGACGTGACGACCAGCGCCACGCCTGAGCAGGTGCGTAAATTATTCCGCAACTGCCGTCTGGTTGGCCGCCGTTTCCGTCTGGCGCACGTGATGTTTGGACCGGAAATTATTGAAGTGGCGACCTTCCGCGGTCACCACGAAGCGGGCGTTAACGATCGCACGACTTCCCAGCGCGGCCAAAACGGCATGCTGCTGCGTGACAACATCTTCGGCTCTATTGAAGAAGATGCTCAGCGTCGCGATTTCACCATCAACAGTCTTTACTACAGCGTGGCGGATTTTACCGTGCGCGATTACGTCGGCGGTATGCAGGATCTGAAAGACGGTCTGATTCGCCTGATCGGCACGCCGGAAACACGCTATCGCGAAGATCCGGTCCGAATGCTGCGCGCTGTGCGTTTCGCCGCCAAGCTGAACATGCGTATCAGCCCGGAAACCGCAGAGCCGATCCCGCGCCTGGCGACGCTGATCAACGACGTGCCCCCTGCCCGTCTGTTTGAGGAGTCGTTAAAGCTGCTCCAGGCAGGCTACGGGTTTGAAACCTACAACCTGCTGCGTGAGTACAACCTGTTCCAGCCGCTGTTCCCGACCATTACCCGCTACTTCACCGAAAACGGTGACAGCGCAATGGAGCGGATAATTGCGCAGGTGCTGAAGAACACCGATACCCGTATTCATAACGATATGCGCGTGAATCCGGCGTTCCTGTTCGCGGCCATGTTCTGGTATCCGCTGCTGGAAACGGCGCAGCGCATTACCCAGGAGAGCGGTCTCGCCTATTATGATGCGTTCGCGCTGGCGGCAAACGACGTGCTGGACGAAGGCTGTCGCACGCTGGCGATCCCGAAACGTATTACCACGCTGGTGCGTGATATCTGGCAGCTTCAGCTGCGTATGTCCCGCCGTCAGGGTAAACGCGCCTGGAAGCTGATGGAGCATCCTAAGTTCCGCGCCGCGTTCGATCTGCTCTCTCTGCGTGCTGAAGTGGAAAGGAACCCGGAACTACAGCGCCTGGCGCAGTGGTGGGGCGAGTTTCAGGTTTCTGCGCCACCGGAGCAGAAAGATATGCTTACGGATCTGGATGATGAACCGGCACCGCGCCGTCGTCACCGTCGCCCGCGCAAGCGCGCACCGCGTCGTGAAGGTACGGCATGACCCTTGCATATATCGCCATCGGCAGCAATCTGGCCTCTCCGCTGGAGCAGGTTAACGCTGCCGTGCAGGCCCTGGGAGAGATCCCCCAAAGCCGCATTGTCGCGCTGTCCTCATTTTACCGTACGCCGCCGCTCGGCCCGCAGGATCAACCTGATTATCTGAACGCCGCCGTGGTGCTGGAAACGACCCTTGACGCAGAAACGCTGCTGGATAATACCCAGTGTATTGAGCTACAGCAGGGTCGTGTCCGCAAAGCCGAACGCTGGGGACCGCGCACGCTCGATCTCGATATTATGCTTTTCGGTCACGAGGTGATTAACACCGAACGCCTCACCGTTCCGCATTACGACATGAAAAACCGTGGGTTTATGCTCTGGCCACTGTTTGAAGTCGCGCCCGATCTCACCTTCCCTGACGGCGCCTCGCTGCAAGCCGTTCTGCAAAATCTCAACGCGGATAAACCGGCCCGCTGGTAATCCCGCCTCCGCATCGATTAACCATTCCTTATTTGCGGTTAATCGATTGCCTAAAATCATTGTTCCCTCAAATGTTACTGTTAGAATGCGCAAAGATTCGCTTTTGGGCCATCAGGAAACAGTATGAAACCAACCACCATCTCCTTATTGCAGAAATGCAAACAGGAAAAAAAACGCTTCGCCACTATCACCGCGTATGACTACAGCTTCGCAAAACTGTTTGCCGAAGAAGGGATCAACGTCATGCTGGTCGGAGACTCGTTAGGGATGACGGTACAAGGACATGATTCCACTCTGCCGGTCACGGTCGAGGATATTGCTTACCATACCCGCGCCGTGCGCCGGGGTGCCCCCGCCTGCCTGCTGCTTTCCGATCTGCCGTTTATGGCGTATGCCACCCCGGAGCAGGCCTTCGAAAATGCGGCGACAGTGATGCGCGCCGGCGCCAATATGGTCAAAATCGAAGGCGGCGCCTGGCTGGTCGATACGGTGAAAATGCTCACCGACCGCGCCGTGCCGGTTTGTGGTCATTTGGGGCTGACGCCGCAGTCGGTCAACATCTTTGGCGGATATAAGGTGCAGGGCCGAGGCGATGCGGCGCAGACGCTGTTTGATGATGCCGTGGCGCTGGAAGCCGCGGGCGCGCAGCTGCTGGTGCTGGAGTGTGTGCCGGTTGAGCTGGCTAAGCGTATCACTGAGGCGCTGTCGATTCCGGTGATCGGTATCGGCGCGGGTAACGTCACCGATGGCCAGATTCTGGTCATGCACGACGCCTTCGGGATCACCGGCGGCCACATTCCAAAATTTGCTAAAAATTTCCTGTCAGAAGCAGGCGACATGCGTGCTGCTGTGCGGCAGTATATTGCCGAGGTTGAGTCCGGCGTTTATCCGGGCGAAGAACACAGTTTCCATTAAGGAGTCCAGGTGTGCTAATCATAGAAACCCTGCCGCTGCTGCGTCAGCATATTCGTCGGGCGCGTCAGGAAGGTAAACGTATCGCCCTTGTTCCAACCATGGGCAACCTGCACGACGGCCATATGAAGCTGGTCGATGAAGCGAGAGCCCGGGCAGATATCGTGGTGGTCAGTATCTTCGTTAACCCGATGCAGTTCGATCGCGAAGACGATCTGGCGCGCTACCCACGTACCTTGCAGGAAGATTGCGAGAAGCTCAAAAAACGTCATGCGGATATCGTCTTCGCACCGGCACCCGCAGATGTGTATCCCCAGGGTACCACTGAATCGACCTACGTCGACGTGCCGGGTATTTCGACCATGCTGGAGGGCGCCAGCCGCCCGGGCCATTTCCGTGGCGTCTCCACCATCGTCAGCAAGCTGTTTAACCTTGTGCAGCCGGACATCGCCTGCTTTGGCGAGAAAGATTTCCAGCAGTTGGCGCTGATCCGCAAAATGGTTGCCGACATGGGCTACGACATCGAGATCGTCGGCGTACCGATTGTGCGTGCGAAAGATGGCCTGGCGCTCAGTTCCCGTAACGGCTATCTGACCGCCGAACAGCGTAAAATTGCGCCGGGCTTAAGCAAAGTCATGAATACGATGGCAGAGCAACTGCTGGCAAAAGAGTTAACAGCAGAAGAGATTATCGCCCTGGCTGAACAGGCGCTGAACGAGAAAGGTCTTCGTGCTGACGACGTTCAAATTCGGGATGCCGATACGCTTCTGGCACTTACAGAGACCAGCAAACGTGCGGTAATTCTGGTGGCGGCATGGCTCGGCCAGGCCCGCCTTATCGATAACAAAGTGGTTGAGCTGGCGTAGTTTTTCTACCCGGAAGATGAAAGGTAAACGTAATGATTCGCAAAATGCTGCAAGGTAAGCTTCACCGTGTGAAAGTCACTCAGGCCGACCTGCATTATGAAGGCTCCTGCGCGATCGACCAGGATTTTCTCGACGCGGCGGGTATTCTCGAAAACGAAGCCATTGATATCTGGAACGTAAATAACGGCAAACGCTTCTCTACCTACGCCATTGCCGCTGAGCGCGGGTCCAAAATCATCTCCGTCAACGGGGCGGCGGCGCACTGCGCGGACGTAGGCGATATCGTGATTATCGCCAGCTTTGTCATGATGTCTGACGAAGAAGCGCGTCGCTGGCAGCCAAAAGTAGCCTACTTTGAAGGCGACAATGAGATGAAACGTACCGCGAAGGCGATTCCGGTACAGGTTGCCTGATAATATTTATCCCACGACCCATTCCTGCGCATTTATTAAATGAATGGGTCTTTAAAAAGCATTTATAGAATTAATATTCAAACTCTCCCCGCACAACCAGACAATCCCATCACATTGATAATAAATAATTTTAAATTTACTAAACTATTCATTTAGTTTAAATCACGCACAACATCTATATTTCATTGAGATTAACAATATAATTCGCCACGAAATTTAATTTCAAATAAAAGATTTACGGGCACTTATTATTCACTCAACGAATATGGATATTTAAATGATTTCTAAAAAATATGGTTTGGCAATTGCTATGGCAAGCGTATTGGCTGCGGGTTCAGCGGTAGCGGCAGATCCTGACACCGGCACTATTACTTTCCACGGCATGGTTTCTAACAATACTTGCCAGGTCTCCCTTGACCAGAAAATCGATCAGAACGGTAACGATTTTGATGTGACTCTGGACACTGTATTTGTGCGTGATTTCGCAAACGCACTGGGTAGCACCAGCACCCTGGGTGAAAAGAAATTCAGCCTTTCACTGACCGGTTGTGATACCGCAACTGTGAAGAAAGCATCTGCACAGTTCTCTTCCTGGGCTGGCTCCTCTTCTACCGAAGGCGGTCTGCTGGTTCCACCAAGCAATGCTCAGGGTTCAGCTAAGAACGTTAACCTGGTGCTGTCAAACGACGGTAACTCAGCTGTCGATCAGATCAAAATTGACCAGACTAACAACTCCCAGAAAGCAACCATCGATGAAACTTCTGGCGCAGGAAACCTGTACTACCGCGTAGCGTACACCCAGGGTCAGGGTTGGGATGCAACAAGTAATCCAGTTTCTGCTGGTACCGTGCAGGCACAGGTTGCCTTCACCATGATTTACGAATAAGAGATTCGTAAACTTTAAATTAAGCAATCCTTCATGATGAATGAGGGATTGCTTGTGTAATTCCAAAAGGAAGTGGAAAAAATGTCTCATTCAGTCTTCATTAAAAGTTTTCAAGCCGTATTGCTCGCAACTGCCGTTTTGGCCACATCGAATGCAAGTGCGGATATTGTTATTTCCGGCACCCGTATTATCTATCCACAGTCATCGAAGGATGTTGTTGTTAATCTCGATAACCATGGAACCAAACCGCTTTTGGTTCAAACCTGGCTTGATGATGGGCGTGATGGCGTAAATCCGGAAGAGTTAAAGCTTCCTTTTATCATTACCCCTCCAGTATCCCGTATTGACCCGAAAAAAGGCCAATCCGTACGTATTACCTACACAGGTACACCTTTACCACAGGATCGTGAATCGCTTTTCTGGTTCAATGTCCTGGAGATTCCACCAAAATCAAAAGCTGCGGATAAAGAGAATCTTAACCAGCTTCAGCTGGCATTCAGAACACGTATTAAATTCTTTTACCGTCCTGACGGGTTAAAAGGCTCGGCAGGTGAAGCAGCTGAGCATTTGACATGGACGCAGAAAAAAGAAGGAAACGCGGTTAAGCTTGTTGCCCATAATAATTCACCGTATAACGTCTCCGTTTCGGCGGTAACCATTAAAGCCAGTCAAAAAACATACGACGTTGATCATAAGGCCGTTCCACCGTTCAGTGATACCACAATGACGGTTAAAGGTTTAGCTTCTGCCGTAAATGGTAAAGTAGAGTTTGATTCTATTAATGACTATGGCGGCACAGACCATCACGAAGCGGGACTAAAATAGAGCACCCTTTAATACATATAATAATTAATAGCATTAACTCTGTGGAGAGGACCCTCTCTGCACTGATTAAGTGGATGTGCCATGTTATTTAAACGTTCTCTTTTATGTCTTACGATAAGTGCAGCATTGCCTTTTTATGCCTGTGCAGAAAATATCACGCCAGCAAAAGATCTGCCTGATAATGAAGAAGAGGTCGAGTTTAACGATCAATTTCTTTTAAATGGCAGCGCTAATATTGATATTAATCGTTTTTCACATGGCAACCCGGTTTTACCGGGGACCTATCGCACTAAGATCAACCTGAACGGTAAACTGAAGTCCACCGTGGAGGTCACGTTTAAAGATAACGGAACACCTCGTGCGACCCCGTGCATAACAAAACTGCTGCTGTCACAATCGGGTGTCGACACCAGCACATTGCCTGACGGACCGGAAGACGATGAAACCTGCGTCGATATTAAAAAATCTTTCGCTGGCGCTACGGTTAGCTATGACAGTGGCAAGCAGGCTATGGATTTTAATTTTCCCCAGATTTATGTGCTGAAACGCCCGGCGGGCTATGTCGATCCATCGTTGTGGGATAACGGGATTCCTTCCGCTCTGCTCTCTTATGACATGAACGGCTGGCGTAGCGAGAACAACGGCAGTACATCAGAAAGTGCATATGTAGGGTTACGCTATGGTCTGAATATGGGGCCATGGCGCCTGCGCTCGCGTGGCAATTTTAACTGGGACAAAGATAGCGGCACAAAATACTCCAGTCAGGATGTCTATTTGCAGCGCGATATTACACCATTGAGTGCTCAGTTTGTCATCGGCGACTCTTACACGCGTGGCGAGGCATTTAACTCTATGAGCCTTCGCGGCGCACGCATGTACAGTGACGATCGCATGTTGCCAATGGGGTCCACAGGCTACGCGCCTGTCATTCGGGGTGTCGCGAACAGTAACGCGAAGGTCAGCGTCACGCAGAGCGGCAATAAGATTTATGAAACCTCGGTGCCACCAGGCGCGTTTGAAATAAACGACCTGAGTACCACAGGTTACGGAAATGATTTACTGGTAACGATTGAAGAAGCTGATGGCAGCAAACGCTCCTTTACCGTACCCTTTTCATCCGTCACGCAGATGCTCCGTCCGGGAGCCTCTCGCTGGGACGTCGGTTTAGGTGAGTTAAATGACGATTCACTGATTGATGCGCCTAAAGTGGGTTACGGTACACTTTACTATGGCCTGAATAATACGTTCACGGGTTATATTGGCGCGCAATATACCGACATGGATTTTTATGCCGGTATTCTCGGCGTGGCAATGAACACCCCTGTTGGTGCGTTTGCATTCGACGTTACGCAATCTTATGCAGATATTGAGGGGCTGGATAAATTAAGCGGGCAAAGTTATCGTTTAACCTACAGCAAAATGATTGAGTCGACGAATACTTCCTTTAACGTTGCGGCTTATCGTTTCTCGACGGAAGACTACCTGACGCTTAACGATGCGGCGCAACTTCAGGACAGTATTAGGCACCAGAAGTACTCAAACCGTAGCTATGACTCAAACGAAGCGCTATATGCAGACTATCAGCGCACCAAAAACCAGGTGCAAATTAGTCTTAACCAACCGCTGACCTCCGGAGAAGACAATTTTGGCTCCCTGTATGTAAGCGGCACCTGGCAGGATTACTGGAACGCGACGGGCTCTACTTCCAATTACAATATTGGGTATAACAATAGCTTCACCTACGGCAGCTACAGCTTGTCATTACAGCGAACCTATGATCAGAACGGCAAGAAAGACGACAGCGTTTATTTAAGCCTAAGCATTCCATTAAGTGTATTCTCAAAAGATAGAGGGAATGCCGGTGGATTCTCGAACATCAATATGGGATTACGTTCCGACCTTAAAGGCGGCACAAGCTTTAACACGTCCGCGGGTGGAAATACGCAAGATAATAAGGTGAGTTATTCCGTTAGCGCCTCGTCAAACAGTGGTAATTATGGTGACCTGAATCAGATAAGCGGCTACGGGTCCTATAACAGTGAATATGGCCCGCTGGGTTTATCTGCCTCTTTTGGTGATGACAACAGTAAACAATATTCTGCCTCCTATAACGGTGGCATGGTCATCCATTCAGGAGGTATTGCATTTGCGCCAGGGAGTATTGGTGACAACGATGCGCTGGCACTGGTCAAAGCGAGTGGTGCGAAAGGCGCCGGTATCGGCTTTGGTAACAGCGAAATAGGCAGTTCCGGCTATGGCATTCTGCCTTATATGTCTGCCTACCGTGAAAACCGCGTATACCTTGATATCAGCACGCTGGAAAACGACGTTGAAATTAAAAACACCAGTGAAATTACGGTTCCCCGCAGTGGTTCCGTTGTGCTGGTTGATTTTGCAACCGATGAAGGTCGTTCATTAATTTTAGAACTTAAGCGCACCGATAACGGATTTATTCCTTTAGGCGCTGATGTTTTAAATGAAAAAAATGAATCTATTGGCACCGTGGGACAGGCGGGGCAAGCCTATGTCCGCGGCGTTGAGGATGAAGGCACGCTTCATGTTGTCTGGGGAAGCGATAAAGACAGTAAATGTGACGTGCATTATAACGTCTCATCACATGCTCAAAAAGTAGGACTTACAACGGTGCTCAGCAATCAAGTGTGCCAGATGTAATTATTCGGGAAAATAGACGAGAGTTTGTATGAAAAAAAATCTTTATAGCCTGTCAGTCGTTGCCGTAACGATGCTGGCGTTATCAGGTTCGGCGCTCGCCGAGGGCACGAATCTCGATGTTAACTTTACGGCCAATATCCGTGAAACCACTTGTGATATGAAACTGATGGGCGGTACGGGTTCCGATACGGATCAAACACTGCTCATTGGTAACGGCGGCCAGGTGCGTCTCGACGATGTCAAAGCTGGCACCGCAAATGCCAATTTCAAAATTGTGATTGTTGAGTGCCCGGCCTCTCTGACCTCACTGAAAGCCACGGTAAAAGGAAACCAATCGGGTTATTTGCTTAGCGGCCTTGTTAACCAAAAACCAAAAGCCGATGGAGGCGCAGACTACTCTGCTGTTGAAATAGCCAGAGCCAGCGCACCGGAGGCCCCGTTTATCATCAACTCTTACGATGATGCTAAGCGACTGGTCTGGAGTGCAACAGAAATCCAGAATAAAGAAGTTCCTTTAGTAGCCACAATACGTGAAACCAAAGTTAATAGCATGACAGTTGGTGATTTTGAGGCTACTGCGACTTTTGAATTTAGCTACGAGTAATTGGTGCAGGAAAACGGAGCAACATTATGAAATTTAAATCTACTTTTATCGCCCTGTCCGTTTCTGCACTTCTGTATTCGGGAATGGCAAACGCAGCAATTACAGGTACTGACAGTGTTAAATTAACGATAAAATCAAAAATAGTCTCGGGCACGTGTACAGCAAAAGTGCTTAACGGTGCAGGAACTGCGTCCACTGAAATTGCGTTTGGCGACGTATATAAAACCGATCTGGTAAATAAGACTCGTGTCGAGCCGTTAAAAATTGCCTTTACAAACTGCTCTGGTGTAACTAAGGCAACGGTAGCCGCAGCGAGTGGTGCAGGT
This sequence comes from Enterobacter sp. BWH64, assembly GCF_001037645.1. NCBI lineage: Bacteria > Pseudomonadati > Pseudomonadota > Gammaproteobacteria > Enterobacterales > Enterobacteriaceae > Enterobacter > Enterobacter sp. BWH64. The sequence goes on along the minus strand of NZ_KQ089922.1, from coordinate 1,335,316 downwards.
GGGGGATGCTCGGGTCCGAAAACGGACGGAGATTCTTATTCTGCTGGGTTAGCAACAGGCTTCGAAATCTGGTCAGGAGTTGTAGATACTGGCGTAATGTTGAGTTGCAAAAGGCCTCCGGCGGCACAGGAGGTCACCATTGCTGACGGTGTAGGGGAATTCCCGATGAACTCACGCATTGTGATTGCGAAAGACAGAAATATTGCCGATGTTGGCACAGGTGCCGTTACTGCGCCAGTAACCTTCACAGTCACCTATCAATAATTCCAGGAACCATTATGCAACAATCACCGTTTAATTTACACCAGCCCGGTCTTGTGTTGCTTATCGGTCTGGCTGGTAGCACTCTGCCTGGCGTAAGCCAGGCAGGTTCAGGTATGGATGTAAACCTGACAGCAAACATCGTTAATAATACCTGTCGGCTAAGCGTCGAAAACGGCGGAGAGATCACTTTGCCGACCGTGTCACGAGACTGGTTTTATAACAGCGACAAGAGCGATCGTTTATCGCCAAACGATGATGAAGCTGGAACGCCTTTTACCATCCACGTAGATGACTGCTATGCGAGCAGTACAGAAGGCGCAACGATTAACAAACTAAAATTTAGTTTTGCTCCGCAAAATGGTTTCTGGAGTAATCACAACCAGGTGTTTAAAAACGATGCCACAGCCGGTGCGGCTGAAAATGTGGGTATCGTTATTTTTTCAGATACGTTCAAAACTAACGTCCTGAACAGCGACGGGACATCAAACGTTATTTACGATGTCAGTGGAAGTAGTGAGAACTATATAAAGGATTATGGCTTTTACGCACGTTATCAGAATATTGGAACGATCACCAGCGGCGCTGTGATAAGTAATGTTCTGGTTAATGTCAGCTACGAATAAAGGGATTTAGGATGAAAAAATACCTCACTATATTAGCGTTCGCAGCGTTCGGGCTGTCTGGCGCAGCACGGGCTAATTTCGAGGAGTGCAAATTTTACGGTAATGATGACTTGCAGATTATGTCTCCAGGTGCACAACCAGTTATCACTCCTCTGCCTGTGGGCACAGTAACAACTCCCATACAGATCAGTAATACGATCATTATGGAAACAACGCCTGCGTTAAAATCTCACTGTGCTGGGGGAAATGACGGTGAAAACACCTATCAGATTACCGACAACTCAATGCTGGCAGGCTACATAGATAACAAAGCCACCTTCCGGACGAATATTCCGGGTATTGTCTATACCCTGGCGATGTATCCCGATGGTAACGGCGTCACCGCGTGGTTCCCGCCCAACGCAGGGTCCTGGTATATGACCGCACCTAATGACGATCACGAAGAGTTGCTTGACGAAAAAACCTGGCATGTGCGCATGGAAATCTATCAAACCAATGGATTTCAGGGTGTTCCTTCGGATGTTAATTTTTTAACGGCCGGTGCAGGCCCGATTGGTCAGATCATTCTGGGCGATCCAAGCGATCCGAAGACATCCGATCACCCTCGTCCCCATGTGAACATGAGCGAGATGTCATTTAGCATGCCTTTAAATCGCCCGACCTGTGTCTTACGTGCGCCCACAACGGTAAATCTTGGTGACTGGTATCCCGCAGAAGTCGAAAACGGGAATACCAGCAAAGTCGAGTTCCATGTTACGGGTACATGTGTAAATACAACCGCTGTTTACTATACGTTATCCTCCACACATACCACCGCAGATAAAAAATATTTTACCAATACCGTCGAGAATACTGGTGGTGTTACTGCGGCAGGAGGCGTCGGCGTCATGATTACGGATTCTGAAAATGATCATTACCCCGTGCCGGCAGACAGTTACCAACGTGTCATTGCTATAGGAGAGGTTGTTGGGGATCCTGTTAGTATTATTGACAGATCACTTTGGGCCAGGTTGGTCAAAACCGGTAGCGATCCGGTAACCGTCGGTGTTTTCGGTACCACCGTGACCATTCAGACCACGTACGAATAACCTACCCCTGCGGCTGATTGCTGATCAGCCGCGACATTGTCTCCAGCGAATCCGTTCTCAGAATATACAGTCGCTTCAGTAAGAACGGATTATCCCCCGGCTTCACCTTCCCCTTCACCGTTGTCACTGCCAGATGAAAACCGGCATCATTCGCGGCTTTAATCGCTTTATTGTCATACCCGCCAAACGGGTACGAAACATACAGCACGCGCGGGTTGAACTGCGCCAGTGCACGCCGTGAGCGTTCAAAATCGAACAGGATCACGTGATAGCTGCGGCTCAATAAGATGGGGTGTTTATACCCATCTACGCGATGCAGGAAGTGGGTGTGAGACTGAATGTCGAACACATCCTGAATAGCCTTAATTTCCTGAACGCTCATAAACTGTAGCGATCGGGGATCCCACTTCTGAGGGTGACCTTTGATTCGGGATGAAATAATAAACGCCGTCGCGTTGAAGCCATACTCTTTCAGCACCGGATACGCGTAGCGGCTCACCGATTTCAGGCCATCATCAAAAGTGATCACCACCGCTTTCGCGGGGAGGTTCATCTTGTTACGCACGTACCCTTCAAGCTGGTACATTGTCAGCGTGGTATAGCCTTGATCGCGTAACCAGGCCATCTGATTATTAAACGCACGTACGCTGGTTGTCGTGGAGGTATGTCGAAAACGGGTGTTCTCTTCATCACGCAGGATATGGTGGTAGGTCAGAACCGGCAGTCCGTTATCTTCCTGTGCATCCAGGCTGCTGATCCACGCCAGACGATTGCCGATGCGAATTTGAAACCAGGTCTGGTTCAGGCGATCTTTCAGCTTATTCAGAATCGGATAGCGAAGATTGGCGCTTAAGGTGCCAAAGGGCGCGCTTCCGCTGCTGGGGGCGTTATACACCGGCGTGTCTTTCCAGGTGATGAGGTTTTGATTGCTGAGCGGCTTGTTCAGATCGCCCAGACTGTCCTCAACGCGTTGCTTACCCTGCACTTTTTCCAGGTGCTCTTTATCAATAAACCCCGTACCGAATCCGAAACGAAATTCATAGTAATCCGCCGCGGCCGGAAAGACGGCGAGGATCTGCCCGGCGCGGACATTGCCCACGTTCACGACGGCATTTCCCACCTGCGCCCAGATGGCCGCATCTTCGGTGGTTTGCATATATTGGGCAGGAAGGCCTTGCTGACTGGTCAGGCTGGCAGACGCACCACCGGAGACCAGTAGCAGAAGGATAAAGATAACGCGCATGAACATGGGATATAAATCGATACGGATAATCAGTCGCCATTGTACCAAAAGCGACATCAATACCAATGTTTAATGCTTATACAGATCGTGAAGCAGAACGAAAGGCGGATTCTTCTGCTGCTGGTGCCACAGGCTGCTCACGCCCGGCGAGCCCTGCGCCACAATGGCGTGACGAAACTCAGCGCTGCTCAACGTTGCGCGCAGCGGATACATCGCTTCGAGTAAAGGCAGGCTGATACCGGAGATTACTTCACAGTTATCATGCTTATGGCTCATTAACGCCGCTAAACGGTAAGGCGCCGCGCCCGATCTGTCGGTGAGAAAAATCACGCCATCACCGGTGTCGGTTTCATGCAGCGCGTCGCACATCATCCGGCTTAGCATATTGGTGCTCAGCCCTCGCCAGTAATTTACCGCACGACATTGCGCCAGAGGGCCAAATCGGGCCTCCAGCTTCAGGAGCATTTCCTGTGCCTCTTCATCGTGGCAGGTGATAACCCATCCCAGCATAACGTCTCTCCTTAGCAGGCGAGTAGTTTATCCAGGTGAAGGTTAGTTTACGGTGATAACTGTCAAAGAAAGTGCCCGGCAAACAGAACGTCGCCGGGCAGAAGATTAGCTACGCAGCCCACGTCCACGCTGGATCAGATACCAGCACAGCAGATAGAACGCCACGATAAATACCGCCAGCACCACAACGGTGGTGAACAGCGGGACATCGGTAATGCCGAGGAAACCAAAGCGGAAGCCGCTGATCATATAGACAATCGGGTTCAGGTGCGACAGCGCCTGCCAGAACGGCGGCAGCAGCGTCAGGGAGTAGAACACCCCGCCCAGATAGGTTAGCGGCGTCAGCACGAAGGTCGGGATCAGGCTGATGTCATCGAACGTTTTGGCGAACACGGCGTTCAGCAAGCCAGCCAGTGAGAACAGGATCGCCGTCAGCAATAGCGTGAGCGCCACGAACAGCCACGAGTGCACCTGGAACGGCACGAAGAACAGCGAAATCGCCGTCACCAGAATACCCACGCACAGCCCGCGCGCCACGCCGCCGCCCACGTAACCGGCGATAATGACGTGCGTCGGCACTGGCGCCACCAGCAGCTCTTCAATGTTGCGCTGGAACTTGGCGCTGAAGAATGAGGACGCCACGTTCGCGTAAGCGTTGGTGATCACTGCCATCATGATCAGGCCCGGCACGATAAACTGCATATAGGTAAAGCCGTGCATCTCACCAATGCGGGAGCCAATCAGGTTGCCGAAAATGATGAAGTAGAGCGTCATGGTGATCACCGGCGGCACCAGGGTTTGCACCCAGATGCGCATAAAGCGGTTAATCTCTTTCGCCCAGATGCTTTTCAGCGCGACCCAGTAAAGATGCGTCATGCCTTGTCTCCTTGTTTATCGTGCACCAGAGAGACAAACAGCTCTTCCAGTCGGTTCGCTTTGTTACGCATGCTTAATACCTGAACGCCCTGCGCGCTCAGCTGGGAGAACACGCTGTTGATTCCCTGCTCGCGCAGCACTTCTACCTCCAGCGTCGAGGTATCGACCAGGCGATAGTTATACCCCTCCAGCTTCGGCAGGGCGCTTTTCGCCGCCAGGTCGAGAATAAAGGTTTCTGATTTCAGCTTGGAGAGCAGGTTCTTCATCGAGGTGTTTTCCACCAGCTCGCCGTGCTGAATGATGCCGATGTTGCGGCACAGCATCTCTGCCTCTTCCAGGTAGTGTGTGGTCAGGATGATGGTGGTGCCTTTGTCGTTCAGATCCTTCAGGAAGCCCCACATGGAACGACGCAGTTCAATATCCACGCCAGCGGTCGGTTCATCAAGAATGAGCAGCTTTGGCTCGTGCATCAGCGCGCGAGCAATCATCAGGCGGCGCTTCATCCCCCCGGACAACATCCGCGCGCGCTCGTTACGCTTCTCCCACAGATCAAGCTGTTTCAGGTACTTTTCGCTGCGCTCCAGCGCTTCTTTGCGCTCAACGCCATAGTAACCCGCCTGGTTAACAACAATCTGCTGTACCGTCTCAAACGGGTTGAAGTTGAACTCCTGCGGCACCAGCCCCAGCTGGCGCTTGGCGTTGACCACGTCTTTTTGCAGGTCGTAGCCAAACACGCTAACGCGACCAGACGTTTTATTGACCAGCGAGCTGATAATCCCGATGGTGGTCGATTTTCCCGCCCCGTTCGGCCCCAGAAGCGCGTAGAAATCTCCCGCTTCGACTTTAAGATCTATCCCGCGCAGCGCCTGGACGCCCCCCGGGTAGGTTTTTTTGAGCTGTTCAAGCTCCAGTGCAATCGCCATGAATTCAACTTACCTTAAGTTCTGACACTCGTTGTGTGGTTTCATTAAAAGTCGGGTTACCCTATAGTAGCGCAACGCAATCACTTGGTTACAGGTCGCTAACCTCCATGAACGACATAGATACACTCATCAGCAACAATGCACTATGGTCAAAAATGCTGGTGGAGGAAGACCCCGGATTTTTTGGAAAACTGGCACAGGCGCAGAACCCGCGCTTTCTCTGGATTGGATGTTCCGACAGCCGCGTCCCCGCCGAACGTCTGACCGGTCTTGAACCGGGCGAACTGTTTGTTCACCGCAATGTTGCTAACCTCGTTATTCATACCGATCTCAACTGCCTTTCGGTTGTTCAGTATGCCGTTGACGTTCTGGAGGTTGAGCACATCATTATTTGTGGCCACTACGGCTGCGGCGGCGTACAGGCGGCGGTCGAAAATACAGAGCTGGGGTTAATCGATAACTGGCTGCTGCACATCCGTGATATCTGGTTCAAACATAGCTCACTGCTGGGCGAAATGCCGCAGGAGCGCCGTCTCGACACGCTGTGTGAGCTGAACGTGATGGAGCAGGTCTATAACCTAGGCCACTCGACGATTATGCAGTCTGCCTGGAAACGCGGACAGAAGGTCTCCATCCACGGCTGGGCGTACGGTATTCACGACGGCCTGCTACGCAATCTGGAAGTGACCGCCACCAACCGCGAAACGCTGGAACAGCGTTACCGCTCGGGAATTGCCAACCTCAAGCTTAAGCACGTTAACCATAAATAACAAAGCCGGGGGTTTTCACCCTCTCCCTGTGGGAGAGGGCTGGGGTGAGGGCATCAGCCCGCAATTATTCGTCCAGAATCACTACTTTCCCAACATACGGCAGATGGCGATAACGCTGCGCGTAATCAATGCCGTAACCCACCACGAATTCGTCCGGGATGGAGAAACCAACGAACTCCACCGGCACCTGCACTTCACGGCGCTCAGGCTTATCCAGCAGAGTACAAATCGCCAGTGATTTTGGTTCACGCAGGCTCAGGATCTCACGCACTTTAGAGAGCGTGTTGCCGGAGTCGATGATGTCCTCAACAATCAACACATCTTTGCCACGAATATCTTCATCCAGATCTTTCAGGATTTTCACATCACGGGTTGTGGACATGCCGCTGCCGTAGCTGGAGGCGGTCATAAAATCGACCTCGTGCGGCACCTGCACTTCACGGCACAGGTCTGCCATGAACATGAAAGAGCCACGCAACAGACCGACCAGCACCATTTCGCTGCCGCTGTCCTTGTAATGTTCGGTGATTTGACGACCCAGTTCGGCGATACGCGCTTTGATCTCGGCTTCCGGGATCATCACTTCAACAGTATGTTTCATATTACTAACCAAATGATTTTAGTGAAAATCTCTCAATGCGGATGACTCTCGCTCCGGCATCGATACGCAAGCCAGCCATTATACCAGTAAATGGATAAGCCTGGCGTATGAGTTATAAAAAGCAATATTTGTGATTCCGATCACAGTTGTTAATACCTATAATTAATTGCTAGCAAATAATTAACAAAACTGACGAGTACTTTTCTATGGCTGAAACAAAAACTAAACAGCCGCGTCTACTGGTGACATTAACAGCCGCGTTTGCCGCATTCTGCGCGCTGTATTTGTTAATCGGTGGCGTATGGCTGGTCGCGATTGGCGGCTCCTGGTACTACCCGATTGCGGGTCTGGTTATGGTTGGCGTAACCGTCCTGCTTTTACGCAGAAAACAATCTGCTCTGTGGCTGTACGCAGCGTTACTGCTCGCAACCATGATCTGGGGCGTCTGGGAAGTCGGGTTCGACTTCTGGGCGTTGACGCCGCGCAGCGACATTCTGGTCTTCTTCGGTATCTGGCTGATCCTGCCGTTTGTCTGGCGTCGTCTGATCGTCCCTTCCAGTGGCGCCGTGGCCGGTCTGGTCGTTGCCCTGCTGATTAGTGGCGGCATCCTGACCTGGGCCGGTTTTAACGACCCGCAGGAGATCAACGGTACGCTGAACGCGGAATCCACGCCGGCTGCGGCTATTTCGCAGGTGGCGGACGGTGACTGGCCTGCTTATGGTCGTAACCAGGAAGGTCAACGCTACTCCCCGCTGAAGCAGATCAACGCGGACAACGTGAAAAACCTGAAGGAAGCCTGGGTATTCCGTACCGGCGACCTGAAGATGCCAAACGATCCGGGTGAGCTGACCAACGAAGTGACCCCGATTAAAGTGGGCAACATGCTCTACCTGTGTACGGCGCACCAGCGTCTGTTCGCGCTCGACGCGGCTACCGGTAAAGAGAAATGGCACTTTGATCCACAGCTGAACTCCAACCCGTCGTTCCAGCACATTACCTGCCGCGGCGTCTCTTACCACGAAGCGCGCGCCGATAATGCCAGCCCGGAAGTCATTGCCGACTGTCCTCGCCGCATTATGCTGCCGGTGAACGATGGCCGCCTGTTTGCCATTAACGCTGAGACCGGCAAGCTGTGCGAAACCTTCGCCAATAAAGGCATTCTGAATCTTCAGACCAACATGCCGGACACCACGCCGGGCCTGTATGAGCCGACCTCCCCGCCAATCATCACCGATAAAACCATCGTGATTGCCGGTTCGGTAACGGATAACTTCTCTACCCGTGAAACCTCCGGCGTTATCCGTGGTTTCGACGTGAACACCGGTAAACTGCTGTGGGCCTTCGACCCGGGCGCGAAAGATCCTAACGCGATCCCATCGGATGAACACACCTTTACCTTTAACTCACCGAACTCCTGGGCACCGGCAGCGTATGACGCGAAGCTGGACCTGGTCTATCTGCCGATGGGCGTGACCACGCCGGATATCTGGGGCGGTAACCGTACGCCGGAGCAGGAACGTTACGCCAGCTCCATCGTGGCGCTGAACGCAACGACCGGTAAACTGGCATGGAGCTACCAGACCGTTCACCACGATCTGTGGGATATGGATATGCCGTCCCAGCCGACGCTGGCGGACATTACCGTTAACGGTAAAACCGTACCGGTGATTTACGCCCCGGCGAAAACCGGTAACATCTTCGTGCTTGATCGTAGCAACGGTAAGCTGGTTGTTCCTGCGCCGGAAAAACCGGTTCCGCAGGGTGCGGCCAAAGGCGACTACGTCACCAAAACGCAGCCGTTCTCTGACCTGAGCTTCCGTCCGAAGAAAGATCTCAGCGGTGCAGACATGTGGGGTGCCACCATGTTTGACCAGCTGGTATGCCGCGTGATGTTCCACCAGCTGCGCTACGAAGGGATTTTCACCCCGCCGTCAGAGCAGGGTACGCTGGTCTTCCCGGGTAACCTGGGGATGTTCGAATGGGGTGGGATCTCCGTTGACCCTAACCGTCAGGTCGCCATCGCTAACCCAATGGCGCTGCCGTTCGTTTCCCGCCTGATCCCTCGTGGTCCGGGTAACCCAATGGAGCAGCCGAAAGATGCGAAAGGCAGCGGTACCGAAGCCGGTATCCAGCCACAGTATGGCGTTCCTTATGGTGTGACCCTGAATCCGTTCCTGTCTCCGTTTGGTCTGCCGTGTAAACAGCCTGCCTGGGGTTACATCTCCGGTCTGGATCTGAAGACCAACAAGATCGTCTGGAAGAAACGTATTGGTACGCCACAGGACAGCATGCCGTTCCCGATGCCTGTTCCAGTGCCTTTCATTATGGGTATGCCAATGCTGGGTGGCCCAATCTCCACCGCCGGTAACGTGCTGTTCATCGCGGCAACCGCAGATAACTACCTGCGCGCGTACAACATGACCAACGGTGAGAAACTGTGGCAAGGCCGTCTGCCAGCCGGTGGACAGGCAACGCCGATGACCTATGAAGTGAATGGCAAGCAGTACGTTGTCATCTCTGCGGGTGGTCACGGTTCGTTTGGCACGAAGATGGGCGACTATATTGTCGCGTATGCACTGCCTGACGACGCTAAGTAACGAAAAAGCCCGGTGGCGCTAACGCTTACCGGGCCTACGGGTGCCCTATGTAGGCCGGGTAAGGCGAAGCCGCCACCCGGCTTTTTTTATACGGTAAAACCGAGCATCATCCCCGTATCTTCATGCTCCAGCAGATGACAGTGGGCCATATAGGCAAACTCTTTCGGCGCCTCGTGGTCAAACTTCACCAGCACCTCGCTGACGCCGCCTTCCACTCTCACCGTATCTTTCCAGCCCGCACGATGCGCCTCCGGTGCTTTACCATTTTCAGACAGAATACGGAACTGCGTGCCGTGGATATGGAACGGGTGCAGCATCATGTCGCCTTCGCCTGAAATCACCCAGCGTTCAAACTGCCCTTTCATGGCGGCGAACATGGGCGTGTTCATATCGAACGCTTTGCCGTTGATGCGGTTGGCGTTGTGGAAATCGAAACCATGGCCGCCGTGATCCATGCCGCCCATTTTACCGTGGTCCATATTCATATGGCCCATCATCTGGCCGTGATGCATTCCCGCCATGGCCTGATTGCCGTACTTCTTCATCAGCGCCTGCATGCCCATCATGTCTAGCATCGGGTCCATAGAAAGCTGAAGTTTACGCTGCGTAAGCCCGTCCAGCGACGGGAGTGCTGGCAGCGTGGTGAGGGTCTCCGGCAGCGTACCGGAGGCGGTGATCTGTAGCGGCTGAATGCGCAGGACCGGATGCGGCTTATCAAACGGCGCAACGGCCATCCCCATCTGGCTGACCGGCAGGGTCACCAGGTCAAACGCTTTGCCATCGCTGATGTCCACCAGCACCTCGAAGCGCTCCCCCATCAGCATCGGCAGCTCGCTCACCTTCACCGGCTCCGGCAGCAGGCCGCCGTCGCTTGCCACCACGTAAAGCGGGCGTTTATCGCTGGTGGCGAAGTTCAGCGAGCGGGCGTTACAGCCGTTAAGCAGACGTAAGCGCAGCCAGCCTTTTGGCGCGGCATGCTGCGGGTAGATCGCGCCGTTGGTCAGGAGTGTATCGCCAAACCAGCCTACCGCCGCGCTCATTACGTCCAGCTGATAGTCAATTTGCCCGTCAGCGTTGAATTTTTTGTCCTGCACAATCACCGGGACATCGTCGATTCCCCACTGTTTTGGCAGGCGCAGCAGGCGGCTTTCATCGTCTTCAATCAGCACCAGGCCGGCCAGCCCCATCGCCACCTGATGGCCCGTTTTGCCATGCTGATGCGGGTGGAACCAGCAGGTCGCCGCGCGTTGTTCCGGAGTAAAGGTTACGCTGCGTTTACCACCAGGCCTGATAATGCCCTGAGGCCCTCCATCCACTTCGCCCGGGACTTCCAGCCCGTGCCAGTGCAGCGTGGTCTCTTCCGCAAGCGTGTTATGAATGTCTACGGTCACCGCCTTCCCTTTGCGTAACTGCAACGCCGGGCCGAGCAGATTGCCGTTATAGCCCCACGTCGTGGCGGCGTGCTGACCGAACGTGGTTTTACCGGCCTGCACCACAAGCTGAATGCGGCTCCGGGCATCTGCGGCGAGTAATTCAGGAATGGGTAAAGCCGGTCTGTCGGCGGCAAAAACGGCGCGGCTCCAGAGAGGTAACGCGCTGGCAACCCCCAGCGCGGCAGAAAATTTTAAAAAATCACGACGTTGCATGTGCATTTCCTTATTTCCAGCAGGCGATCTTTTGAGCATAAACCCTCCCCTTACCGGAAGGTCAAGCACGGCGGCAATAATAAAGATCGTCGGCCTGGCATCAAGTATGCTAACGTTAATTTTCCGTGATGCAGTGGTAAAGGCAATGAAGACGTTTTTCAGAACAATTTTGTTCGCCAGCCTGATGGCGATGTGTGCGAACAGTTACGCGCTAAGTGAAAACGAAGCGGAAGATATGGCCGATCTGACGGCAGTTTTTGTTTTTCTGAAAAACGATTGTGGTTACCAGAATTTACCCAATGGGCAAATTCGTCGCGCACTGGTCTTTTTTGCCCAGCAGAACCAATGGGACCTCAGCAACTACGACAGCTTCGACATGAAGGCGCTCGGTGAAGACAGCTACCGTGATTTAAGCGGTATTGGCATTCCCACTGCTAAAAAATGCAAAGCGCTGGCTCGCGATTCACTCAGCCTGCTCGCCTACGTGAAGTAACCTTCCCGACGCCCCTTGTTGACCCGCTTACCGCCTCACGGCGGTGTTGTGTTGCGCCCATCTGCCGGATGTAATGGATGTTAACGAAGGAGGTGCTCCCCATGACCGAAAAAACGGTATGGCAAGAAACGCTGCATGACCAGTTTGGTCAGTATTTTGCCGTGGATAACGTGCTCTATCATGAGAAAACCGATCATCAGGATTTGATAATCTTCGAAAACGCCGCCTTTGGCCGCGTGATGGCGCTGGACGGCGTGGTGCAAACCACCGAGCGCGACGAGTTTATCTATCACGAAATGATGACCCACGTCCCGCTGCTGGCCCACGGCCACGCGAAGGACGTGCTGATTATCGGCGGCGGCGACGGCGCGATGCTGCGTGAAGTCTCTCGCCATCAGAATGTCGAAACCATCACCATGGTGGAAATCGACGCCGGTGTGGTGTCGTTCTGCCGCCAGTATCTGCCCAACCATAATGCCGGCAGCTATGACGATCCGCGGTTTAATCTGGTTATCGACGATGGCGTCAATTTTGTTAACCAGACCACGCAAACGTTTGATGTCATTATCTCTGACTGTACCGACCCTATCGGTCCGGGCGCGTCGCTGTTTACCTCGTCGTTTTACGAAGGCTGCAAGCGCTGCCTGAAGCCTGGCGGAATTTTTGTGGCGCAAAACGGCGTTTGCTTCCTGCAACAGGATGAAGCACTTGATAGCCACCGTAAGCTGAGCACCTATTTTGCTGACGTCAGCTTCTACCAGGCGGCGATCCCCACTTACTACGGTGGGATCATGACCTTTGCCTGGGCGACGGATAACGACGTACTGCGCCATCTTTCTACCGAGATCGTGCAGGCCCGCTTCCACCAGGCCGGACTCCAGTGCCGGTACTACAACCCGGCGATCCACACCGCAGCCTTTGCGTTGCCTCAATATCTGCAAGACGCGCTGTCCTCAAAGGAGGTGAACTAATTGAAAAAGCTTAAACTGCATGGCTTTAACAATCTGACCAAAAGCCTGAGTTTTTGTATTTACGATATCTGCTACGCCAAAACAGCAGAAGAGCGCGATGGTTACATCGCCTATATCGATGAACTCTACAACGCCAACCGTCTGACCGAGATCCTGACAGAGACCTGCTCGATTATCGGCGCGAACATCCTGAATATCGCGCGCCAGGATTATGAGCCTCAGGGTGCGAGCGTCACCATTCTGGTGAGTGAAGAGCCGGTTGACCCGAAGCTTATCGACAAAACCGAGCACCCCGGCCCGCTGCCGGAAGTGGTAGTCGCCCACCTGGATAAAAGCCACATCTGCGTGCACACCTACCCGGAAAGCCACCCGGAAGGCGGGCTGTGTACCTTCCGCGCGGATATTGAAGTGTCGACCTGCGGCGTGATTTCACCGCTGAATGCGTTGAATTATTTAATCCACCAGCTGGAATCCGATATCGTCACTATTGATTATCGCGTGCGTGGTTTTACCCGTGATATCAACGGCATGAAGCACTTCATTGATCATGAGATCAACTCCATTCAGAACTTCATGTCCGAGGACATGAAGTCGCTGTACGACATGATGGATGTGAACGTCTATCAGGAGAATATCTTCCATACCAAGATGATGCTTAAAGAGTTCGATCTTAAGCACTATATGTTCCATACCAGGCCGGAAGATTTAAGTGACGAAGAGCGTAAGGTCATTACCGACCTGCTCTGGAAAGAGATGCGCGAAATTTACTACGGCCGTAACATTCCGACCGTGTAAACGTGATCCGGAGCAGGGACGCTTCGGGGAATTACTTCTGTTGCATAAAATCGCGGTAGGCGTTCAACACGCTCAGGAAGTCTTCCACGCCGCAAAGCGACAGGCTCTCTTCGTCGTAGTAGCTCATCCCCTCTTCCATCTCATCACCCGAGAACTCAAGTTGGTTGGCGCGCACCATCACCTCTTCGCCATCCATCCACAGCGTGTATTCGTGCCCGGCGCGTTGCCAGGAGCGTTCACTGCCTTTCACCGTTTCCGCCGCCTGTTCGACTTCATCCAGCAGCGCGAGGTTCTCTTTCACCTCTTCGTTAAACCAGTGTCCAACGGCTTCGTGCCCCATCGACATTCGCACTTTCACCACGCCGGTGATGTCGCGCAAAAATTCGTAATCCATAGCGTTTTCCTCTGCAAAGCCATTAGGGTAATTATCGCAGCAGAGAGGAAGAAAAAAAGCGGGAGAGGTGGGAGGAATGAAAATAAAAAACCCACCGACGTTGCGATGGGTTTTGTAGGCCCGGTAAGCGTAGCGCCACCGGGCAATGGGTCAGGTGCGGAGCGGTCTGGTGCCCTCACCCCCAGCCCCTCTCCCACGGGGGAGGGTAGCATTTATACTGCGGTCTGGAAGATCACCCCGTCAGCCTTCTCGGTGTACTGAGAGAGCTGGTCGAAGTTCAGATAACGATAAGTATCCACCGCCGTCTTATCTACCTGAGCCACAAAGGTCTGGTACTCTTCCGGCGTTGGCAGTTTGCCAATCAGCGCCGCAACCGCCGCCAGCTCCGCAGAGGCCAGGTAAACGTTCGCCCCGGTACCTAAACGGTTCGGGAAGTTACGGGTTGAGGTGGAAACCACCGTCGCACCGTCGGCCACGCGCGCCTGGTTGCCCATACACAGGGAACAGCCAGGGATTTCGATACGCGCCCCGCTCTTACCAAACACGCTGTAGTAACCCTCTTCGGTCAGCTGTGCCGCGTCCATACGGGTTGGCGGCGCCACCCACAGACGGGTCGGCAGCTGGCCTTTGTGGGTATCCAGCAGCTTACCGGCCGCACGGAAGTGGCCGATGTTGGTCATACAGGAGCCGATGAACACTTCGTCGATCTTATCGCCCTGCACGTCAGAGAGCAGACGCGCATCGTCCGGATCGTTAGGCGCACACAGGATTGGCTCTTTGATATCCGCCAGATCGATCTCAATCACCGCCGCGTACTCTGCGTCTGCATCGGCTTCCAGCAGCTGCGGATCCGCCAGCCATTTTTCCATGCCCTGAATACGACGCTCCAGCGTACGACGGTCGCCGTAGCCTTCCGCAATCATCCACTTCAGCAGCACGATGTTGGAGGTCAGATACTCAATGATCGGCTCTTTGTTCAGCTTGATGGTACAGCCCGCCGCAGAACGCTCGGCAGAGGCATCGGTCAGTTCGAACGCCTGCTCAACTTTCAGATCCGGCAGACCTTCAATTTCCAGAATGCGGCCAGAGAAGATGTTTTTCTTGCCTTTCTTCTCAACGGTCAGCAGACCCTGTTTGATGGCATACAGCGGGATCGCGTGCACCAGATCGCGCAGGGTAATGCCCGGTTGCATTTTGCCTTTGAAGCGCACCAGCACCGATTCCGGCATGTCCAGCGGCATCACGCCGGTCGCTGCGGCAAACGCCACCAGACCGGAACCCGCCGGGAAGGAGATCCCGATTGGGAATCGGGTATGGGAGTCACCGCCGGTACCGACGGTATCCGGCAGCAGCATGCGGTTCAGCCAGGAGTGGATAACGCCGTCGCCCGGACGCAGGGAGACACCGCCACGGTTCATAATGAAGTCTGGCAGCGTGTGGTGCGTGGTTACGTCAACCGGCTTCGGATACGCCGCGGTGTGGCAGAAGGATTGCATCACCAGATCGGAAGAGAAGCCCAGGCACGCCAGGTCTTTCAGTTCATCACGGGTCATTGGGCCAGTGGTGTCCTGAGACCCCACGGAGGTCATTTTCGGTTCGCAGTACGCGCCAGGACGGATACCAGTGACGCCGCAGGCGCGACCCACCATTTTCTGCGCCAGAGAGTAACCGCGGTTGCTCTCGGCCACGTCTTTCGCCTGACGGAATACGTCACTGTGCGGCAGACCCAGCGCTTCACGCGCTTTGGTGGTCAGGCCACGGCCGATGATCAGCGGAATACGGCCACCGGCACGCACTTCGTCGATCAGCACGTCGGTTTTCAGTTCGAAGCTGGCCAGCAGTTCGTTGGTTTCGTGGTTGCGCACTTCGCCTTTATACGGGTAAACGTCAATCACGTCGCCCATGTTCAGGTTGCTCACGTCCACTTCAATTGGCAGCGCGCCCGCATCTTCCATGGTGTTGAAGAAGATTGGCGCAATTTTGCCGCCGAGGCACAGGCCGCCGCCGCGCTTGTTCGGCACGTGCGGAATGTCGTCGCCCATGAACCACAGCACGGAGTTGGTGGCGGATTTACGGGAAGAACCGGTACCAACCACGTCACCGACGTAAGCCAGCGGGAAACCTTTTTGTTGCAGGGCTTCGATCTGTTTGATCGGGCCAACCACGCCTGGCTGATCCGGCTCAATGCCTTCACGGGCGTTTTTCAGCATCGCCAGGGCGTGCAGTGGGATATCCGGGCGAGACCATGCATCCGGCGCCGGAGAAAGGTCATCGGTGTTGGTTTCACCGGTCACTTTAAAGACGGTAACGGTAATTTTTTCAGCAAGCTGAGGGCGGTTCAGGAACCATTCGGCATCGGCCCAGGACTGCATCACCTGCTTCGCGTAAACGTTGCCTGCTTTGGCTTTTTCTTCCACATCGTAGAAGTTATCGAACATCAGCAGCGTTGAAGAGAGCGCTTTGGCAGCAATTGGCGCCAGCTTGTCGTTATCCAGCGCGTCAATCAGCGGATGAATGTTATAGCCGCCCTGCATGGTGCCGAGCAGTTCAATCGCTTTTTCAGGAGTAACCAGTGGGGAGGTGGCTTCGCCTTTGGCAACGGCGGCAAGGAATCCGGCTTTTACGTAGGCAGCTTCATCTACGCCAGGCGGTACACGGTTGATCAGCAGATCTAACAGGAATTCTTCTTCGCCCTCAGGCGGGTTCTTCAGCAGCTCGACGAGCGCGGCCATTTGGGTTGCATCTAACGGTTTGGGTACAATTCCCTCGGCGGCACGTTCTGCTACGTGCTTACGGTATTCTTCTAGCACGACGGTTCTCCTCGCTCTCATTGTCATATGCGGCGGGCGTTCTCTTCACGCTCCTGTGAGACAGCAGTTTGTAGGGTAAATGCCCGATACCGCGTCGGGCAGCATAGCAGGATTTCTGCACAGTGTTAATCTGTTTACAAAAAAGCAACATTAAAAAATTTGCTGAATCGTTAAGCATGGTATAGCACCCCGTCACCGGGCCCGAAAGCAGTTCCGTAAGTTTGTCGCCACCCCGGCAACTAGCTGCTGGCCGCTCGCAAGAGCGGCCTTCTGAATGTCCGTCGCCTGCTCAGCCATCCGATATAATTGTGTAATAAATACTCACACTCTTTATCCGGATGCTTCGGAGGTTTTCCCAACAAAAGTCAAAACTGTAAAACACGGGTGAATGATACTCGCGGCAACAGCAACGCCTCACGGCACTGCACTCGTCTCGTTGGAGTCAATCTATGAAGTTGCCTTTTAAACCACATCTTCTTGTTCTGCTTTGCAGTGCGGGGCTGTTTGCCGCCTCGGGCGTCATGTTCGTTAAAAGCCGCGCAACGGAACCCGCTCCCGCACCTGCGCCGGTAGCCCCGCAGCTCCCCGCCCCGACAGCACAACCTGCCCCGATGGCGACTCCGGCCTATAGCGCCGCGCAGATCGATCAGTGGACCGCGCCCATTGCGCTCTATCCCGACGCGCTGCTGTCGCAAATTCTGATGGCCTCAACCTATCCGGCGAGCGTGATTCAGGCCGCCCAGTGGTCAAAGGACAACCCTAAAATGCAGGGCGATACCGCCATTCAGGCGGTCAGCGGGCAGCCATGGGATGCCAGCGTGAAATCGCTGGTCGCCTTTCCGCAGTTAATGTCGTTGATGGGAGAAAACCCGTCGTGGGTACAGAGCCTCGGCGACGCCTTTCTGGCCCAGCCAAAGGATGTGATGGATTCCGTGCAGCGTCTGCGCCTGCTCGCGCAGCAGACAGGCACGTTGCAATCCACCCCGCAGCAGACCGTCACCACCGTGAAAAAATCTGCGCCAGCCTCCGCCAGTACAGCCGCGACGTCAACGTCGGCTAGTCCGACGGTGATTAAAATTGAGCCAGCCGATCCACAGGTGGTTTATGTCCCTACCTACACCCCTTCCACCGTTTACGGCACGTGGCCAAACGCCAGCTATCCGCCAGTGTATCTGCCCCCGTCTCCCGGCCAGCAGTTTACCAATAGTTTTGTCAGAGGCTTTGGCTATAGCCTCGGCGTAGCCACTACCTATGCGCTGTTCAGTAACATCGACTGGGACGATGACGACGATCATCATCACGATCATGATGACGATCACCACGGCGGTTATTCGCATAACGGCGATAACATTAATATTAATGTTAATAACTTCAATAAGATCACCGGCGAGCACCGTACCGATAATCATCAGGTCTGGCAGCATAATCCGGCCTACCGCAACGGCGTGCCCTACGCCAATAGCCAGCTTGCCAGCCGCTATCATCAGACTTCAGTGCCGGGAGGGCTGAGCGCTACCCGGCAGCAGACGGTCAACCGCGATAGCCAGCGGCAGGCTGCGATGGCGCAGATACAGCAGTCGACGGGCAAAACCCTCACACAGCTACAGCATGGCGACGCGCATTTCCCGCAACATTCAGCGTCCGCGCAGCAGCTGAAGCAGCTCTCTCAGCGCAGCAACTATCGCGGCTACGACAGCGCGCGGCCCCACGCACAACGGATGAATAATACTCTTGCGCAAACCAGACGCCCGACGCAGGTTCAGCATCAGCCGCTGCGGGCAAACGCCCTGAGCGGCAACGACAGCCGCTCGGCCAACTGGCAGGTCCAGCACCAGCGCGGGCTGGAAAGCCGCCAGCAGCTGTCCGAACATCATACCGAACACCGTGAATTCCATCGTCGTTAAGGAAGCCGCTATGAACATGAAACCGATCGGTGGAATGCTGTTGTTGATGGTATCCACCTTCGCCTGCGCCCAGCAATCTTTCTCCACGCCTGAGCAGGCGGCCAATGCCCTGACGAAGGCCATCAGCGAGCAGAATGAGCGCGCGATGGCCGACCTGCTGGGGGATAACTGGCGCGACTATCTGCCACCTGAAGGGGTTGATCCGGAGGCGGTAGCTCGATTCCTGCGTGACTGGAAGATTAAC
Source organism: Enterobacter sp. BWH64 (assembly GCF_001037645.1). Taxonomy (NCBI): domain Bacteria; kingdom Pseudomonadati; phylum Pseudomonadota; class Gammaproteobacteria; order Enterobacterales; family Enterobacteriaceae; genus Enterobacter; species Enterobacter sp. BWH64. The sequence goes on along the minus strand of NZ_KQ089922.1, from coordinate 1,316,564 downwards.
CATCGTACCGAAATCAGCGGCGATATTGCCCATCTGTCAGTTGGCGATAACGGCTGGCAACTCCCCATACCGGTAGTGAAGAAAAAAGTGGGCTGGCAATTTGATATGCAGAAAGCGGCTGATGAGATCCTGACCCGCGAAATCGGCCGCAACGAACTCGCGGCTATCGAAGCGCTGCACGCCTACGTCGACGCACAGCAGAGCTACTACGCCATGAACCACCGCTATGCGCAGAAGATTGTCAGCACGCCAGGGCTAAAAGACGGCCTGTACTGGCCCATCTCGCCGGGCGAAGCGCCAAGCCCGCTGGGTCCCGCCTTCAGCCCGCCGGAGTCGGGTATGGGCTATCACGGCTATCGGTTCCGCATTCTGCCGGATAAAAATGGCTTTGCGATGGTTGCCTGGCCCGTGAGCTATGGTCAGACGGGGGTAATGAGCTTTGTCGTTAACCAGGATGACAAGGTGTATCAGGCAAATCTCGGCAACGATTCGGCGCAAAAAGCGCAGGCGATCGCTGCATACCACCCGGATAAAACCTGGCAGCCTGTCACCCCCTGAACGCGGCGCATAAAAAAAGCGGCCTCAGGCCGCTTTTTTCATCTGAAGAAACTTATTTCTTCTTCGCTTTCGCGTTTGGCAGGTCGGTGATGCTACCTTCAAACACTTCTGCCGCCAGGCCCACGGACTCGTGCAGAGTCGGGTGAGCGTGGATGGTCAGCGCGATGTCTTCCGCGTCACAGCCCATTTCGATAGCCAGACCGATTTCACCCAGCAGCTCGCCGCCGTTGGTACCGACAATCGCACCACCGATCACGCGGTGAGTCTCTTTGTCGAAGATCAGTTTGGTCATACCGTCTGCGCAGTCGGACGCGATAGCACGGCCAGAAGCAGCCCACGGGAAGGTGGCGGTTTCATAGCTAATGCCTTTCTCTTTCGCTTCTTTCTCAGTCAGACCGACCCATGCAACTTCTGGCTCGGTGTACGCGATAGATGGGATCACTTTCGGATCGAAGTAGTGCTTCATGCCGGCGATAACTTCAGCGGCAACGTGACCTTCGTGAACACCTTTGTGCGCCAGCATTGGCTGACCGACGATATCGCCGATAGCAAAGATGTGCGGCACGTTGGTGCGCAGCTGTTTGTCAACGCGGATGAAGCCACGGTCGTCCACTTCCACGCCAGCTTTGCCCGCGTCGAGGTTTTTACCGTTCGGCACACGACCGATAGCCACCAGCACGGCGTCGTAACGCTGTGGTTCGGAAGGGGCTTTTTTGCCTTCCATGGAAACGTAAATACCGTCTTCTTTCGCTTCAACGGCAGTCACTTTGGTTTCCAGCATCAGGTTGAATTTCTTGCTGATGCGTTTGGTGAAGACTTTAACGATGTCTTTGTCGGCAGCCGGGATAACCTGGTCGAACATTTCAACCACGTCGATCTCTGAACCCAGCGCATGGTACACGGTACCCATTTCCAGACCGATGATACCGCCGCCCATAACCAGCAGGCGCTTAGGAACGGTTTTCAGCTCCAGCGCATCGGTGGAATCCCACACGCGTGGATCTTCATGTGGAATGAATGGCAGTTCGATTGGGCGAGAGCCTGCCGCGATGATCGCGTTGTCGAAGTTAATCACGGTCTTGCCGTTTTCGCCTTCCACTTCCAGGGTGTTCGCACCGGTGAATTTACCCAGACCGTTTACCACTTTCACTTTACGGCCTTTGGCCATACCCGCCAGACCGCCGGTCAGCTGAGTGATAACTTTCTCTTTCCAGGTACGAATTTTGTCGATGTCGGTTTTCGGCTCGCCGAAGACGATACCGTGTTCAGCCAGCGCTTTGGCTTCTTCGATAACTTTCGCTACGTGCAGCAGCGCTTTAGAAGGGATACAGCCGACGTTCAGACAAACACCGCCGAGGGTGCTGTAACGTTCTACGATGACGGTTTCCAGACCTAAATCCGCGGCGCGAAATGCTGCGGAGTAACCTGCCGGGCCTGCCCCAAGTACTACGACCTGAGTTTTGATTTCTGTGCTCATCATGACCTCTTAATGTATACCCGTCGTCCACCGGGTCGTTCTATCCGCCCGTATTTTACAAAATTGTTAACAATTTTGAAACAACAAACGGCTCACGAATTATCGCTTTCACCAATAACCTCAAAAACCCCATGAGATTATCAGAAAAAAGCCGGCCGACTGGCCGGCTTTTCGATTACATCACCAGGCGGCGAATGTCGCTCAGCATGTTGTTGATGATGGTGATGAAACGCGCACCATCAGCCCCGTCGATCACGCGGTGGTCGAAGGACAGAGAGATTGGCATCATCAGACGCGGCACGAACTCTTTGCCATTCCACACCGGCTCCATCGCGGACTTGGACACACCGAGGATAGCCACTTCCGGCGCGTTCACAATCGGCGCGAAGTGGGTGGTACCCAGGCCGCCGATGCTGGAGATAGTGAAGCAGCCGCCCTGCATTTCGCCGGCAGTCAGCTTACCATCACGCGCTTTTTTGGAGATGGTGGTCAGTTCACGGGACAGCTCAGTGACGCTCTTCTTGTTCACGTCTTTGAAGACCGGAACAACCAGACCATTTGGCGTATCAACCGCAACACCGATATTGATGTACTTCTTCAGCGTCAGCTTCTGGCCGTCTTCGGACAGGGAGCTGTTGAAGCGAGGCATCTGCTCAAGGGCAGCGGCAACCGCTTTCATGATGAAGACCACTGGAGTGAACTTCACGTCCAGCTTACGCTTCTCAGCTTCGGCGTTCTGCTGTTTACGGAACGCTTCCAAATCTGTGATATCGGTCTTATCGAAGTGGGTAACGTGCGGGATCATTACCCAGTTACGGCTCAGGTTAGCACCCGAGATTTTCTGGATACGGCCCAGTTCCACTTCTTCGATTTCACCGAACTTGCTGAAGTCCACTTTCGGCCATGGCAGCATGCCCGGGATACCGCCACCGGCAGCAGCAGGTGCAGCTTCGGCGCGTTTCACCGCATCTTTCACGTAAGCCTGAACGTCTTCGCGCAGGATACGGCCTTTACGACCAGTGCCCTTCACTTTCGCCAGGTTCACACCGAATTCGCGCGCCAGGCGACGAATCAGCGGAGTCGCGTGGACGTAAGCGTCGTTTTCAGCGAACTCAGATTTTTCTGCTTTAGCAGCAGGGGCAGCAGCCGGTTTAGCAGCCTGAGCCGGTGCAGCAGCCGGTGCCGGAGCAGCCGCGGCAGCTGGAGCGGCGGCAGGTGCTGCGCCTTCCACTTCGAAGACCATGATCAGAGAGCCGGTAGATACTTTGTCGCCGGTGTTGATTTTGATCTCTTTAACGGTACCGGCGAACGGCGCAGGCACTTCCATAGAAGCTTTGTCGCCTTCTACGGTGATCAGTGACTGTTCAGCGGCAACTTTGTCGCCCACTTTTACCATCACTTCGGTCACTTCAACTTCGTCACCGCCGATGTCCGGTACGTTAACGTCTTTCACGCCGCCAGCAGCCGCTGGTGCAGCAGCCGGAGCCGGAGCAGCTTCCGCTTTCGCTGGAGCCGCAGCGCCTTCAGCGCCCGCCACTTCGAAAATCATGATCAGGGAACCTGTAGACACTTTGTCGCCGGTGTTGATCTTGATCTCTTTAACGGTACCCGCGAACGGTGCCGGCACTTCCATAGAGGCTTTGTCGCCTTCTACGGTGATCAGTGACTGCTCGGCCGCAACAGTATCGCCCACTTTCACCAGGATTTCAGTGACTTCAACTTCGTCACCGCCGATGTCAGGCACGTTCACTTCTTTCGCTGCCGCGGCCGCTGCTGGAGCAGCAGCAGGTGCGGCTTCTTTCTTCTCTTCCTGCGCAGGTGCAGCAGCTGCTGCACCGTCGGCGGAATCGAAAATCATGATCAGTTTACCGGTCTCGGTTTTATCGCCAACAGAGACTTTGATCTCTTTAACGATGCCAGCCTGAGGAGACGGGACTTCCATAGAAGCTTTGTCGCCTTCTACGGTGATCAGCGACTGTTCAGCTTCAACTTTGTCGCCCACTTTGACCAGGATCTCGGTGATTTCAACTTCATCAGCCCCGATGTCCGGTACATTGATTTCGATAGCCATTATTCTTTTACCTCTTACGCCAGACGCGGGTTAACTTTATCTGCATCGATGTTGAATTTGGTAATTGCGTCTGCAACCACTTTCTTATCGATTTCGCCACGTTTAGCCAGTTCGCCCAGTGCTGCTACTACCACGTAGGAAGCATCAACTTCGAAGTGGTGACGCAGGTTTTCGCGGCTGTCAGAACGACCGAAGCCGTCAGTACCCAGTACGCGATAATCATCAGCTGGAACGTAAGTACGAACCTGCTCAGCGAACAGTTTCATATAGTCAGTAGACGCCACCGCTGGCGCGTCGTTCATCACCTGAGCGATGTACGGAACGCGTGGGGTTTCCATTGGGTGCAGCATGTTCCAGCGCTCACAATCCTGGCCATCACGCGCCAGTTCAGTGAAGGAGGTAACAGAGTACACATCGGAACCCACACCGTAGTCTTTCGCCAGGATCTGCGCTGCTTCACGAACGTGACGCAGGATAGAACCGGAGCCCAGCAGCTGAACTTTACCTTTGCTACCTTCGATGGTTTCGAGTTTGTAGATACCTTTACGGATACCTTCCTCGGCACCTGCTGGCATTGCCGGCATGTGGTAGTTTTCGTTCAGGGTGGTGATGTAGTAGTAAATATTCTCTTGCGCTTCACCGTACATGCGCTGCAAGCCGTCATGCATGATGACTGCCACTTCGTACGCGTAAGACGGGTCGTAAGAGATACAGTTAGGGATAGTCAGAGACTGAATGTGGCTGTGACCATCTTCGTGCTGTAGACCTTCACCGTTCAGGGTCGTACGACCAGAAGTACCACCGATCAGGAAGCCGCGAGCCTGCTGGTCGCCTGCCTGCCAGCACAGGTCACCGATACGCTGGAACCCGAACATGGAGTAGTAGATGTAGAACGGGATCATCGGCAGGTTGTTGGTGCTGTAAGAAGTCGCAGCAGCCAGCCAGGATGCGCCTGCACCCAGTTCGTTGATACCTTCCTGAAGGATCTGACCTTTCTCGTCTTCTTTGTAGTATGCAACCTGCTCACGGTCCTGCGGGGTGTACTGCTGACCGTTCGGGCTGTAGATACCGATCTGACGGAACAGACCTTCCATACCGAAAGTACGCGCTTCGTCGGCGATGATTGGAACCAGACGATCTTTGATCGACTTGTTCTTCAGCATCACGTTCAGGGCACGAACGAAAGCGATAGTGGTAGAGATCTCTTTGTTCTGCTCTTCCAGCAGCTGAGAGAAATCTTCCAGCGCTGGCAGTTCCAGCTTCTCGGTGAAGTTAGGCTGACGAGCAGGCAGGTAGCCTTTCAGCGCCTGACGACGTTCGTGCAGGTACTTGTGCTCTTCAGAACCTTCCGGGAAGGTGATGTAAGACAGTTTTTCTACCTGCTCATCGGTCACTGGAACGTTGAAACGGTCGCGGATATAACGCACGCCGTCCATGTTCATTTTCTTAACCTGGTGAGCGATGTTTTTACCTTCTGCGGTATCACCCATGCCGTAACCTTTAATGGTGTGGGCCAGGATCACAGTCGCTTTACCTTTGGTTTCACGCGCTTTTTTCAGTGCAGCGTAAACTTTCTTCGGATCGTGACCACCGCGGTTCAGCGCCCAGATCTGCTCGTCAGTCCAGTCTGCAACCAGGGCTGCGGTTTCAGGATATTTGCCGAAGAAGTGCTCACGAACGTAGGCACCGTCTTTGGATTTGAAGGTCTGGTAGTCGCCGTCAACGGTTTCGTTCATCAGCTGGATCAGTTTACCGCTGGTGTCTTTGCGCAGCAGCTCATCCCAACGACCGCCCCACATCACTTTGATCACGTTCCAGCCAGCACCTGCGAAGATGCCTTCCAGTTCGTTGATGATCTTGCCGTTACCGGTTACCGGACCATCCAGACGTTGCAGGTTACAGTTGATGATGAAGCACAGGTTGTCCAGCTTCTCACGGGTCGCGATGGTGATCGCGCCTTTAGATTCTGGCTCATCCATTTCACCGTCGCCCAGGAAGGCGTAAACGGTCTGCTCAGAGGTGTCTTTCAGACCACGGTGTTCCAGGTACTTCAGGAATTTAGCCTGATAGATCGCACCGATTGGACCCAGACCCATAGATACGGTCGGGAACTGCCAGAACTCAGGCATCAGTTTAGGGTGCGGGTAAGAAGACAGACCCTTACCGTGAACTTCCTGACGGAAGTTGTTCATCTGCTCTTCAGTCAGACGACCTTCCAGGAAGGCACGTGCATAGATGCCCGGAGAGATGTGGCCCTGGAAGTACACCAGATCGCCGCCATCTTTCTCGTTAGCTGCACGGAAGAAGTGGTTGAAGCACACTTCGTAAATGGTCGCAGAAGACTGGAAGGACGCCATGTGGCCACCCAGTTCCAGGTCCTTCTTGGATGCGCGCAGAACGGTCATGATGGCGTTCCAGCGGATAGCAGAACGGATACGGCGTTCCAGATCCAGATTGCCCGGGTATTCCGGTTCGTCTTCGACGGCAATCGTGTTTACGTAGTTGCTAGCCCCTGCACCTGAAGCCACTTTCACGCCGCCTTTGCGTGCTTCTGAAAGCAGCTGATCAATCAGATACTGAGCGCGCTCAACACCTTCTTCACGGATGACCGATTCGATCGCCTGTAGCCAGTCGCGAGTTTCGATCGGATCCACGTCATTTTGGAGACGTTCTGACATGGGGGTATTCCTTATCTATCTAATACGTTGATTTGTCTGGAACCTGTCCCATTGTATTTTCGCCAGAAAACACAATAAGACAGGTTCTGCGTTTAGTTGCCGCGCTCTAAAAGTACCTGGCGCTTAATCCTTTCGTTGCTGTATGCGGCGTAATGAACGTTCGCGACGCGATTGTTCACGGCTGCGGTCCAGCAAGATTTCCTCAATGAAAGCCAGATGGCGGTGCGACGCTTCGCGCGCCTGCTCCGGTTCCCCGGCCATTATCGCCTCGAATACTCGGGTGCGATGGTTGCTTACCAGCGGGAGCATCTCCCGACGGGCATACAACAATTCAAAATTCTGACGAACGTTCTGGGCCAGCATCGGCTCCATGCAGCGTAGCAGATGGAGGAGCACCACGTTGTGCGCCGCTTCGGTGACGGCAATTTGATACTGGACGACGGCATTGGACTCGGCGTCTAAATCGCCGGACTGCTGTGCCCGTTCAATGGCCTGATGCAGCTCGCGAATACGTACGCGGTCTTCATCAGTGCTGCGAAGGGCGGCGTAATAAGCCGCGATACCTTCCAGCGCGTGACGGGTCTCAAGCAGATCAAACTGGGATTCTGGGTGGTCAGAGAGAAGTTCTACCAGCGGGTCGCTGAAGCTCTGCCACAGGCTGTTTTGCACAAAGGTTCCGCCACCCTGGCGACGGAGCAACAGGCCCTTTGCTTCGAGACGTTGAATCGCCTCACGCAGAGAGGGGCGTGAAACGTCGAACTGTTTTGCCAGCTCGCGTTCTGGCGGGAGTTTCTCGCCCGGGCGCAGTGTCCCTTCGAGAATCAAAAACTCCAGCTGCTGCTCAATCACATCGGAAAGTTTTGGTTGGCGAATTTTGCTGTAGGCCATATTCCCTGTCTTACGCCTTTTTGCCCGGAGTCAATTGGTCTTACCAATTTCATGTTCGTATCGCTAAAGTAACAAAGTATTCACCTTCTGTCCATATTGGTTTTGATTGAAATCAGTAAACCCGGCACATTTTAACAACCTTACAGAACTAACGTTTCAGGAATGTAACTTTGCACAAATGAAATGGTTACTACCAAAGAGGCAGTTTTAACCATAATGAAACGAGGGTTTTTGCAATCTGAAGCGATTCAACAAGGCAAAAAATGAAAATTCGCCCTCTTCTGACGCATTTCTATTCTATAGGTTGGGGTATGAGGGGTTAACGTACCGATTTACAATTGGTTTCTTTTTATTCAAGTCGTCTTCATCCCTTCATAAAGCAGGTGCATTCGCTGGCACTTACCACTATTCTTGCGCTAACGGAAGCCATCTCCGCTTTTTTCGGTATCGTTAACCGTAAAGAAATAAATACAGAATATGGACTTTCATAATTACACACGCACAGCGTGAACATAACAACCACACACGAGGTTTCAAATGGAAGCTCAACAGCATGGCGATCAGCTAAAGCGCGGCCTTAAAAACCGCCATATTCAGCTCATCGCCCTGGGCGGTGCTATTGGTACTGGCCTGTTTCTGGGCAGTGCATCGGTTATCCAGTCGGCCGGTCCGGGCATTATTCTGGGGTACGCGATTGCGGGTTTTATTGCATTTCTGATTATGCGCCAGTTAGGTGAAATGGTTGTTGAGGAGCCGGTCGCAGGCTCATTCAGCCACTTCGCCTATAAATACTGGGGCAGCTTCGCAGGTTTCGCCTCGGGGTGGAACTACTGGGTTCTGTACGTTCTGGTTGCCATGGCCGAGCTGACCGCCGTTGGGAAATACATTCAGTTCTGGTACCCGGAGATCCCCACCTGGGCATCTGCGGCGGCCTTCTTCGTCATTATCAATGCCATTAACCTGACCAACGTAAAAGTGTTTGGTGAGATGGAGTTCTGGTTTGCCATCATCAAAGTGATTGCCGTTGTAGCGATGATCATCTTCGGCGGCTGGCTGCTGTTCAGCGGCAACGGCGGTCCGCAGGCCACCGTGCGCAACCTTTGGGAGCAAGGCGGGTTCCTGCCGCACGGCATGACCGGTCTGGTGATGATGATGGCAATTATCATGTTCTCCTTCGGCGGTCTGGAGCTGGTGGGCATCACCGCCGCGGAAGCCGACAACCCGGAGCAGAGCATCCCGAAAGCCACTAACCAGGTTATCTACCGTATTCTGATCTTCTATGTGGGCTCCCTGGCGGTCCTGCTCTCCCTGCTGCCATGGACGCGCGTGACGGCGGATACCAGCCCGTTTGTGCTCATCTTCCACGAGCTGGGCGACACCTTCGTGGCGAACGCGCTCAACGTCGTGGTGCTGACCGCCGCGCTCTCCGTTTATAACAGCTGCGTTTACTGCAACAGCCGTATGCTGTTCGGCCTGGCGCAACAGGGCAACGCACCGAAAGCGCTGCTTACCGTTGATAAGCGTGGCGTACCGGTTAATACCATCATCGTGTCGGCGGTCGTGACGGCGCTGTGCGTTCTGATTAACTACCTGGCACCGGAATCTGCCTTCGGTCTGCTGATGGCGCTGGTGGTTTCCGCGCTGGTGATTAACTGGGCGATGATTAGCCTCGCGCACATCAAGTTCCGCCGCGCCAAGCACCAGCAGGGCGTAACCACGCGCTTCCCTGCCCTGCTCTATCCGCTGGGGAACTGGGTTTGCCTGCTGTTCATGGCAGCTGTGCTGGTCATCATGCTCATCACCCCAGGCATGGCGATTTCCGTCTACCTGATCCCGGTCTGGATTGCGATCCTCGGCGTGGGCTATATGGTGAAACAGAAAAATGCCAAAACGGTGAAAGCGCACTAAGTGTTTTCTCGCTGTACTCGCGGTTGCGGGTACAGCGTCTTGTTACCTTCCTCACAAATTCGCGCCCACAGCAAAATCCTCCATATCACCGCCTTTATATTGCAACGCATATATTCGTTTGCCAGCGAATAATTCTCTCCATACCGAAACCCGGAGAGCTGTCGATGAATAACAACAAACTGTCAGTAAAAGAAAAGATCGGCTATGGCATGGGTGACGCCGGATGCAACATTATCTTTGGCGCCATCATGTTATTTGTTAACTACTTTTATACGGATATTTTTGGTCTGGCTCCTGCACTGGTTGGCGTTTTACTCCTGTCCGTACGCGTCATTGATGCCGTCACGGACCCAATTATGGGCGCGATTGCCGACCGTACCCGCAGCAAATATGGCCGGTTTCGTCCATGGCTGCTGTGGATTGCCTTCCCCTACGCGCTGTTCAGCATCCTGATGTTTACCACGCCTGACTGGAGCTATAACAGCAAAGTTATCTATGCCTTTGTCACCTACTTCCTGCTGTCGCTGACCTATACCGCCATCAACATTCCGTACTGTTCGCTCGGCGGCGTGATCACCAACGACCCGAAGGAGCGCGTTGCCTGCCAGTCCTACCGTTTTGTTATGGTTGGTATCGCCACGCTGCTGCTGTCGCTAACGCTCCTGCCGATGGCCGACTGGTTCGGTGGGGATAACAAAGCCAAAGGCTACCAGATGGCAATGACCGTGCTGGCGCTGATTGGAACCTGTATGTTCCTGTTCTGCTTCGCCACCGTGCGCGAGCGCGTGCGTCCGGCGGTGCAAACTCATGACGAACTGAAAAACGACCTGAAAGACGTGTGGAAGAATGACCAGTGGGTGCGGATCCTGCTGTTAACGCTGTGCAACGTCTGCCCTGGCTTTATCCGCATGGCGGCCACCATGTATTACGTCACCTGGGTCATGGGGCAAAGCACCCATTTCGCCACGCTGTTTATCAGCCTGGGCGTGGTCGGCATGATGTTCGGCAGTATGCTGGCGAAAGTGCTGACCGACCGCTGGTGTAAGCTGAAGGTCTTCTTCTGGACCAACATCGTGCTGGCGATTTTCTCCTGCGCCTTTTACTTCTTCGACCCGAAAGCGACGACAACCATTGTCGTGCTCTACTTCCTGCTGAACATTCTGCACCAGATCCCGTCACCGCTGCACTGGTCGCTGATGGCCGACGTGGACGACTACGGTGAATGGAAAACCGGGAAACGCATCACCGGGATCAGCTTCTCCGGCAACATCTTCTTCCTGAAGCTGGGTCTGGCGATTGCCGGGGCAATGGTCGGCTTCCTGCTCTCCTGGTACGGCTACGACGCGGGCGCAAAAGCGCAGAGCGCGGATGCCATCAACGGGATCGTGCTGCTGTTTACCGTCATTCCCGGCATTGGATACTTAATTACCGCGGGCGTAGTACGTCTGCTGAAAGTGGACCGTGAGACCATGAAGCAGATCCAGTCCGATCTGGAAAAGCGTCGCACCAACTATCGCGAGCTGAACGATTATCAGGAACTCAAAGCCGCTGAGACTAAATAAGGAAAGCCGAATGCAAACCTGGCCAAACCCGTTTATTGAACAACGCGCCGACCCGTATATCCTGCGTCACGATGGGCAATATTACTTTATCGCCTCCGTGCCGGAGTACGATCGGCTGGCGATCCGCCGCGCGGACTCGCTGGAAGGTTTACGCGATGCCGAAGAGGTGATTGTCTGGCGCAAGCCCGACACCGGCCCGATGAGCCAGCTGATCTGGGCACCGGAGCTGCATCATATCGACGGCAGGTGGTACATCTATTTTGCCGCCACGCATACCCAGGCGCTCGATCAGCTCGGGATGTTCCAGCATCGCATGTTTGCCATTGAATGTGCAGATCGCGATCCGCTCACCGGTACGTGGGTGGAAAAAGGGCAAATCAAAACCCCGTTTGACACCTTCGCGCTGGATGCCACCACCTTTGTTCATCAGGGTAAACGCTGGTATCTGTGGGCGCAAAAAGCCCCGGACATTTCCGGTAACTCCAATCTTTACCTGTGTGAAATGGAAAATCCGTGGACGCTGAAAGGCGAGCCGGTGATGCTCAGTAAACCGGAATATGACTGGGAGTGCCGTGGGTTCTGGGTCAACGAAGGCCCGGCGGTGCTGTTCCATGGCGATAAGCTGTTTATCAGCTATTCCGCCAGCGCCACCGACGAGAACTACTGCATGGGATTACTGTGGGCAGACCTGAATGCCGATCCGCAAAACCCGGCTAACTGGCATAAATCCCCGCGCCCGGTGTTTGTCACCAGCTACGAAAACCGTCAGTATGGGCCAGGCCATAACAGCTTTACGCAGACGCCGGAAGGCGAAGATGTGCTGGTCTACCACGCGCGAAACTACACTGAAATTGAAGGCGATCCGCTTTACGATCCCAATCGCCATACTCGCCTGAAACTCATCCGCTGGAACGAAAACGGGATGCCTGATTTCGGCATCCCGCCCGCAGATACGCTGTAACGGCTTCGGCGCGCTGGCTTAAACCAGCGTGCCGTAAATCGTCAGCAGCGCCACAATCACCACCACCACAAACGACGTTTTCTTTGCCATCGAGACGGCAGCCTTTGGCGTTGCGACTTTATCCGTGTGCGGCTCACGCGCCAGCGAGAACTGTGCCAGTCGGGTTAAAACCTGATACTGCGAGGTATGGCGGTCTGCAAGGGAGACAAACCACGCGGGCAGCGCCTTTTCACCGTGACCGATGAGGGCATAGACCACGCCTACCAGACGCACCGGAAGCCAGTCGAGCACGTGCAGGATGGCATCAATGCCGGACTGTAGACGTTCATGCGGCGTAAGATAGCGGGCAAGCCAGGTCTGCCAGGCGCGCAGGAACGCATAACCCATCAGCAGTACCGGCCCCCAGGGTCCGCCCACCACGAACCAGAACAGCGGCGCCAGGTAGTAACGGAAGTTGATCCACAGCAGCGCGTTTTGCAGCTCCCGCAGAAACTCGCGTTCATCGCAGTCCGGCGGTACGCCGTGGATCATCGTCAGCTCGCTCGCCATCGCGCCGCGCGCGTGGGCATCATCCCGGGAAGCGGCTTTCAGATACGCGTGATAGTGCAAACGCACCTTGCCCGCGCCAATACACAGCACGCCGAGCAGGATCCACACCACCAGCAGCGGCACGTTGAAAAAGAGGCCGTAAAGCGAGCGCAGCAACAGGAACGTAATCGCCATCACGCCTGCCGCCATCAGCAGCGTGCGCAGCATGGAAAAATGCCTGATGCGGCGGAATAACACCTCCAGCCGGTGATCCAGATGCCAGTGCTCGCCGAGCTTAAACAGGCGTTCAGCGATCATAACCAGCAGCATGGTAAACAACGTCATGTTATCTCCTTATCTGACGACGTGGTAAGCATGGCGTGAAACCGGGACCAGTCAAACGCCGGGCCGGGGTCGGTTTTTCTTTCCGGGGCGATGTCGCTGTGCCCTGTAATATTGTCTGCAATGGCGGGATAGCGCCCGATTAACGTTTGCGTTACAGCAACCAGTTTCTCATATTGCGCATCGGTGTAAGGCGTGGTGTCCGTTCCTTCCAGTTCAATTCCAATAGAGAAATCATTGCACCGCTCGCGCCCCTGATACATCGACACGCCAGCATGCCAGGCTCGCTTATCAAAAGGAACATACTGAACCACTTCGCCATCACGACGGATCAGACAGTGCGCCGATACGCGCAGATGCGCAATCTCAGCAAAGAAGGGGTGGGCATCGGGATCTATCGTTCCAGTGAATAACGCATCGATCCACGGACCGCCAAACTCACCCGGCGGGAGACTAATATTGTGAACCACCAGCAGTGTGGGCTTTTCATCCTCCGGGCGGCAGTCGTGGTGCGGCGACGGTACATGCCGCGCGTCCACCAGCCATCCGTTTTCTAACAACATGCTGGAACTCCTTATCTATGGTGCTGTTACTCGGTTCAGAGTAGCATGTTTCAATATTATGATTCGTTACCAATTTGGAGTTTTATCATGCCGCCTCGCCGCTATAACCCCGACCACCGACGTGACGCGCTTCTGGAACGTATTAATAGTGATATCCCGGCAAGCGTTGCCCATGCCCTGAAAGAAGATCTCGGCGGCGACGTCAGCGCCGATAACGATATTACCGCCCAATTGTTGCCAAAAGAGACACGCTCGCATGCGGTGATCATCACCCGCGAAGCGGGGGTTTTCTGCGGCAAACGCTGGGTTGAGGAGGTCTTTACCCAGCTGGCAGGCGACGAGGTGCAGGTAACATGGCACGTTGAAGACGGTGATGCGGTCACGGCGAATCAGCCACTGTTCGAGCTGGACGGCCCGTCCCGCGTCTTGCTGACCGGTGAACGCACCGCGCTCAATTTTGTGCAAACGCTCTCTGGCGTTGCCAGTGAAGTACGCCGCTACGTTGACCTGCTGGCAGGCACCCGCACGCAGTTGCTGGATACCCGTAAAACCCTGCCGGGCCTGCGCACCGCGCTGAAATACGCGGTACTCTGCGGTGGCGGTGCCAACCATCGTCTGGGGCTATCCGATGCCTTCCTGATCAAAGAGAACCACATTATTGCCTCTGGCTCGGTGCGTCAGGCCGTGGAAAAAGCCTTCTGGCTACATCCGGATGTGCCGGTCGAAGTGGAAGTGGAAACGCTGGAGGAGCTGGACGAGGCCATTAAAGCGGGGGCTGACATCATCATGCTCGATAACTTCGACACGGAGCAGATGCGTGAAGCGGTCAAACGCACAAACGGCCAGGCGCAGCTTGAGGTGTCCGGCAACGTGACGTTCGACACCATCCGCGAATTTGCTGAAACCGGCGTCGATTACATCTCCGTTGGCGCCCTGACCAAGCACGTCCGCGCCCTCGACCTCTCGATGCGCTTCAAATAAATTATCCTCCCCTCTCCGCCCGGAGAGGGGAAATACGAAACCGCTCGCAATTACGCTGTCCTTCTCTGCAACACTGAATCATTTCCCTGAAAGCCCCTTCACGTTCACGCTTTTGTCCCTCGTTTCTGCATGCTGGCACTGCCACAGTAGCGCCACTTAACGTAAGGAGCAGACATGAACAGACAACAAGGATTTACCCTGATTGAGCTAATGGTGGTCATTGGCATTATTGCCATCCTGAGCGCCATTGGCGTTCCGGCCTATCAGAACTACCTGCGAAAAGCGGCGCTCACCGATATGCTGCAAACGTTCATCCCCTACCGCACCGCCATTGAGCTTTGCGCCCTGGATCGTGGTGGTGTGGATAGCTGCGACGCAGGCACCAATGGCATCCCCTCCCCGACAACCACACGTTACGTTTCAGCGATGAGCGTGGCAAAGGGGGCCGTATCGTTAACAGGGCAGGAAAGCCTTAACGGACTTGAAGTGCTCATGACACCGATCTGGAGCGACGGTAACGGTATGACGGGCTGGACGCGTGACTGCAAAATTGCGTCCGACACGGCGCTCAGACAAGCCTGTGAAGATGTTTTCCGCTTCGACAACAACTGACAGGAGTGGACAATGAATACCGAACAGCTAATGACGCTCTGTCAGCGCCATCACGCACTGCTACTCGCAAGCGACACCGATATGATCAGCATTGCGGTGGTGGGTAATCCTGCCTCTGAGCTGATGGAAGCGTTACGCTTCGCCACGCAGAAGCGTATTGATATTGAGTGCTGGACGGCAGAACGGATGGAAAAACGGCTTCAGTCCGTCTCATCATCACACCTGCCGGGCATAGCGCCAAACTCAGCCGCTGACGTGCTCAGTACAACCTTGCAGCAGGCAGTAAACCAGCGGGCTTCTGACATCCATATTGAACCGACGGAGCACGGCTACCAGATCCGTTTGCGAATCGACGGTGTTCTCGACCCGCAACTGCCGATCTCTGCCGCCCTCGGGACGACGCTTGCCGCACGCCTGAAGGTGCTGGGCCAACTGGATATTGCGGAGCGCCGCCTGCCGCAGGACGGCCAGTTTACGGTGGAGCTGGCAAGCGTCCCCGTCTCTTTTCGTATCGCAACCCTTCCCTGTAGTGGTGGAGAAAAAATCGTGCTTCGTCTGCTTCACCAGGTACAGCAGGCACTGGAGCTTGAACAGCTGGGGATGAGCGCAGACCAGCAGGCCCGTTTTGCCGGGGCGCTTAACAGCCCTCAGGGGTTGATTCTGGTCACCGGCCCGACCGGTAGCGGGAAAACGGTGACGCTGTACAGCGCGTTACAGGCGCGAAATACCCCTGACGTCAATATTTGCAGCGTGGAAGATCCCGTTGAAATCCCGCTTGCAGGCTTAAACCAGACGCAGATTAATCCGCGTGCGGGGCTGACCTTCCAGAGCGTGCTGCGTGCCCTGCTCAGGCAGGATCCTGACATCATTATGGTGGGTGAAATTCGTGACGGCGAAACGGCAGAAATTGCCATTAAGGCGGCGCAAACCGGACATCTGGTGCTGTCCACCCTCCATACTAACTCGACGACTGAAACGCTGGTACGGCTGCAACAGATGGGCGTCGCGCGCTGGATGATCTCTTCGGCGCTCTCGATGGTGATTGCCCAGCGACTGGTGCGCCGTTTATGTCCGTACTGCCGACAGGAAGCCAGCCGCCACACCGAATTACCCCGCACGCTGTGGCCCCGGCCGCTTCCTCGCTGGCAACCCACCGGCTGCGATCGCTGCTACCACGGTTTTTATGGTCGCGTAGCCATTTTTGAAGTGCTCGTCATCGACGACACGCTGCGGCAGGCCATCGCCAGCGGAGCAAGCACTGAGGTGATTGGGTCCAGCGCTCGTCAGGCGGGAATGACCTCTTTGTTTGAGCATGGCTGCATGGCAGTAGAGCAAGGGCTGACCACGCTCGAAGAGCTGTTGCGCGTCCTGGGAATGCCCGATGGCTGCTAATTCGCTCTGGCGCTGGCGTGCCCTGAACACCGAGGGGGAGGTGCAAACCGGCACCCTCTGGGCCATCGACCGTGGCGCAGCTTACACGGCTCTGGTGCTTAAACAACTGCACCCGCTGGCGCTGAAACGCTGCCAGCAACGCCACCGATGGCAAGTGCAGCACTGCTACGATATTTTTCGCCAGCTCGCCACGCTGCTACAGGCTGGACTCACGCTATCCCAAAGCCTGCACATGCTGGCGGAACAGCATCCTTTGCAGCACTGGCAGGCGCTGCTGCACAGTCTTGCTGATGACCTGAGCGAAGGTTGCGCCCTGTCAGAGACCATGAAGAAATGGCCAGAGGTGTTTAGCCCTCTTTATGTCTCAATGGTGAAGACGGGTGAGCTGACGGGTAAGCTCGAAGCCTGCTGCCGTCAGCTTGCGCAGCAACAAAAATCCCAGCAGCAGCTCAGTGCGAAGGTGAAGAAAGCGCTGCGCTATCCGCTGATCATCCTGACGCTGGCCGTTTTCGTGGTGCTGGCGATGGTCACGCTGGTTTTGCCTGAGTTTGCTGCAATCTACAAAACGTTCAACACCCCGCTCCCTTTGCTCACGCAGGCAGTCATGGGGCTGGCGGCCTTGGTTCAGGCGCATATCCTCACCCTTTTGGCCCTGCTCGTGGCAATGGTTGTCATCGCCTGTAAGCTGCGGCGGCATCCACGCTGGCAGTATGTCTTGTTACACGTACCGGTGATGGGCACGCTGACGCGCGGGCAAAAACTGGGGCAGATTTTTACCGTGCTGTCATTAACCCAGCAGGCCGGAATTGCCTTTTTACAAGGACTGGAGAGTGTGGAGGAGACCGTTGAGAGGGGCTACTGGCAGGAGAAACTCCGTGAGATACGCAGCGATATCGAACAGGGGATGCCCGTGTGGTCCTCCTTCCAGAAGGCCTCTGTTTTTACGCCACTGTGTATTCAGCTCATTCGCACCGGAGAAGTGTCGGGTTCACTGGATGTGATGCTGATGAATCTGGCCCGCCACCATACGGAACAGACATTTCAGCAGGCAGACAATCTGGCAGCGCTTCTTGAGCCTTTGCTACTGGTCGTGACGGGTCTGATTATTGGCACGCTGGTGGTGGCAATGTATTTGCCGATTTTCCATCTGGGGGATGCAATGAGCGCGGGGTAATGCTGGCGCACGGACGCGCGCCAGCCGTAGCCGTCAGAGGCTATTGAATACGCGGTTTTCCTGCTCCTGAACGCGGATAAACGTCGTGCGTTTCGTCAGCTCTTTCAGGCGGGAAGCACCAACGTAGGTGCAGGCAGAACGCAGACCGCCGAGGATATCGCGCGCCGTGTTTTCGACCGGACCACGCAGTGGCAGCTTAACGGTTTTGCCTTCCGCCGCACGGTATTTCGCGACACCGCCCACGTGACGGGTCATCGCGGATTCAGAGCTCATTCCGTAGAACAGCATGAACTTCTCACCGTTTTCTTCCACCACGGTACCGCCGCTCTCTTCGTGGCCAGCCAGCATGCCGCCGAGCATCACGAAATCCGCGCCGCCGCCGAAGGCTTTCGCGACATCGCCTGGCATGGTGCAGCCACCGTCGCTGATGATCTGGCCGCCCAGACCGTGCGCAGCGTCAGCGCATTCAATTACCGCAGACAGCTGCGGATAACCCACACCGGTTTTCACGCGCGTGGTGCAAACGGACCCCGGGCCAATGCCAACTTTTACAATGTCGGCCCCGGAGAGGATCAGCTCTTCACACATTTCACCGGTCACCACGTTGCCCGCGATGATGGTTTTGGTTGGCCAGGCCTCACGTGCCTTGCTGACGAACTGAACGAAATGCTCGGAATAACCATTTGCCACGTCAATGCAGACAAAATTCAGCGCTGGATTGGCGTTCAGGATCTGTTTGGTTTTCTCGAAATCTGCATCAGACGTACCGGTCGAGACCATCACATGCTTCACCACGTCAGCCGAGGCGGAGGCGACAAACGCATCCCACTCTTCAGCGCTGTAATGTTTGTGTACCGCAGTAAGGATGTCGAATTGCGCCAGTGCGGTCGCCATCTCAAAGGTCCCGACGGTGTCCATGTTGGCCGCGATAATCGGCACGCCAGACCATGTCTGACCGGAATGCTTAAAGGTGAATTGACGTTCGAGTTCAACGTCTGAGCGACTTTTCAGTGTAGAGCGTTTAGGGCGGATAAGAACGTCTTTGAAACCTAACTTCAGATCTTCTTCGATACGCATGTGCGGATTCCTGGGGTTAGAGGCAAATATATTAAAAGCACAACTCCAGTGACGCTATCATACGCACTAATACCTGCTCCGCAAGACTGCGAAATTCTCTTTTTTTACGCTACAATCCTATAAATTTACCTGGTAAAAAGCGGGTAAAGAGAGCTAAACATTGGCTGTTGTAAGTTTGAATTTTAAGCAACTGATTTTAAAACTGAATAATTCCCAGGATCTGATTTAATGGGGTATATCGTCGCATTAACCGGCGGCATCGGTAGTGGTAAAAGCACCGTTGCGCACGCGTTTGCTCGTCTCGGCATCACGATTATCGACGCCGATATCATTGCCCGTCAGGTGGTAGAACCCAATACACCCGCCTTAAACGCCATCGAAGCGCATTTTGGTCGCCGTGTGATACAGGCTGACGGCACCCTGAATCGTCGGCAACTGCGTGAGTGCATATTTTCTGATTCTTCGGAAAAAGCCTGGCTTAATGCCCTGCTCCACCCCATTATCCACCAGGAAACTCAGCGTCAGATTGCCGCAGCCCGTTCGCCCTATGTGTTGTGGGTAGTCCCGTTACTGGTGGAAAATCAGCTTCAGCATAAAGCAGACAGAACGCTGGTGATTGACGTTTCCCGCGAAACGCAAATCCAGAGAACCATGGCGCGTGACCATGTTTCACGCGAGCATGCTGAACAAATTCTTGCCGCACAGGCCACGCGCGAAGCGCGCCTCGCCGTTGCGGATGATGTTATTGATAATAACGGCGCACCAGATGCCATTGCATCGGATGTTGCTCGTCTGCACGCGCAGTATCTGACCTTCGCCGCGCAGGCCGTTGCACAGGAAAAACCATAATGTCGACTCATATCCTTTTTGAGCACCCGCTTAACGAAAAAATGCGTACCTGGCTACGCATAGAATTTCTTATTCAACAGCTTTCACAACATCTGCCTGTCAACGATCACGCCACCGCGCTGCATTTTTTCCGCAACGTGGGCGATCTGCTTGATGTGATTGAACGCGGCGACGTCCGCACTGAGCTGTTGAAAGAGCTGGAGCGCCAGCAGCGAAAATTACAGGCCTGGGCCGAAGTACCGGGCGTGGATCAAAGTCGAATTGACGCTTTACGCCAGCAGCTGAAAAACAGCAGCACGACCCTGATGGCCGCGCCGCGCGTTGGCCAGTTTTTACGAGAGGATCGTCTGATTGCGCTGGTGCGCCAGCGCCTGAGCATACCGGGCGGATGCTGTAGCTTTGACCTGCCGACGCTGCATATGTGGCTGCACATGCCGCAGGAACAGCGCGATCGCCAGGTGAACAGCTGGCTGGGCAGCCTGGAGCCGATGAATCAGACGTTATCGCTGATCCTCGATCTTGTGCGTAACTCGGCCCCGTTCCGCAAACAAACCAGTCTCAACGGTTTTTATCAGGATAACGGTGATGACGCCGATCTTCTGCGCCTGAACCTGTCTCTTGGCGAGCAGCTTTACCCGCAAATTTCCGGACATAAAAGCCGTTTCGCGATCCGCTTTATGCCGCTGGACAGTGAACATGGCACCGTGCCGGAACGCCTCGATTTTGAACTGGCCTGTTGTTAAGGAGTGCCAATGTCTGACGTAACCACCGTAAACTGCCCAACCTGTGGGAAAACTGTCGTCTGGGGAGAAGTGAGTCCATTTCGCCCATTCTGCTGTAAGCGCTGTCAGCTTATAGACCTGGGTGAATGGGCGGCGGAAGAGAAGCGCATTCCGAGCGAAGGCGATCTCTCGGATAGCGATGACTGGAGCGAAAACCAGCAGTAACCTTTGAAGCCTGCTGGCGCTTCGCTTAGCAGGCCTACAGGTTGCCCGTTAGCCGGGATATGACGGGCGCATTTGCCGGAGGAAATTTTTCGGCATCACTCGCGTGAAGCGTAACCCAGCCCCCCGGTTGCCCCTCTTTACCCCACGGTTCACCTTCCCAGCTTTCCACCAGCCAGAACCACAGCGTTATATGACGATCCGGAAACTGGTACTCCAGCTTATCGAACAGCGTTGCGCCAATCGGGGTGATCCCCACCTCTTCCTGAAGCTCACGCACCAGCGCCTGTTCCGGCGTTTCACCTGATTCGATTTTCCCGCCGGGGAATTCCCATTTGTTGGCCATATGCGCATCGGCGGCGCGTTGGGTTATAAAGATCTGATTTTGCGGGTTGCGAATGATCCCGACAGCAATTTGCAGTGTTTTCATCATGTCACTTCCATAAAAAAGGCGCAGATATCTGCGCCTTTTCAGTTTGTTATGTTCTTAGCTCAGACGGCCGTGGCACGCCTTGTATTTTTTGCCGGAACCGCATGGGCACGGATCGTTACGACCGACTTTACGATCGCCCGTCTGCGCTGCGATTGCCGCTGCGGCTTCGCTTTCATCGGTCTGATGGCTCAGCTGCTGCATCTGTGCCAGACGCTCAGCTTCTTCACGACGCTGCTGCTCCATCGCTTCCACTTCTTCCGGCATACGCACCTGAACTTTGCTCAGGGTGCTGATGACTTCATACTTCAGCGACTCCAGCATGGCAGCAAACATGGAGAAGGATTCACGCTTGTACTCCTGCTTCGGATCTTTCTGCGCATAACCACGCAGATGGATACCCTGACGCAGGTAGTCCATTGCCGCCAGGTGCTCTTTCCACAGGGAGTCCAGGGTCTGCAACATTACGCCTTTCTCGAAGTGACGCATCATCTCTGCGCCAACCACTTCTTCCTTACGCTTGTAGACGTCCAGCGCGGTTTCGTAGATACGCTCGCGAAGGGTCTCTTCGTGCAGCTCAGGCTCTTTGTCCAGCCACTCTTTGATTGGCAGTTCGAGATCGAAGTCGTTTTTCAGACGTTCCTGCAAACCTTCGATATCCCACATCTCTTCCAGAGACTGCGGCGGAATGTGCGCGTCGATAGTGGCTTTGAACACATCTTCGCGAATGCTATTGATGGTTTCGCTCACGTCGGACACGTCCAGCAGTTCGTTACGCTGGGTGTAGATCGCACGACGCTGGTCGTTGGCAACGTCATCATATTCCAGCAGCTGCTTACGAATATCGAAGTTGCGGCTTTCTACTTTACGCTGGGCGTTGGCAATCGCTTTGGTAACCCACGGGTGCTCGATCGCTTCGCCAGGTTTCATGCCCAGTTTACGCATCATGCCGGACACACGGTCAGAGGCGAAAATACGCATCAGCGCATCTTCCATAGACAGATAGAAGCGGGAAGAACCGGCATCACCCTGACGACCCGCACGACCGCGCAGCTGGTTATCGATACGACGAGATTCATGACGCTCGGTACCAATGATGTGCAGACCACCGGATGCCAGCACCGCGTCATGACGCACCTGCCAGTCGGCTTTGATCTGCGCGATTTGCTCTGGGGTTGGGTTTTCCAGCTCCGCCACTTCGGCCTGCCAGCTACCGCCGAGCATAATATCGGTACCACGACCCGCCATGTTGGTGGCGATGGTTACGGCAGCCGGGTAACCGGCCTGCGCAACGATATCTGCTTCTTTAGCGTGGAACTTGGCGTTCAGAACGTTGTGTTTGATGCCCGCTTTAGTCAGCTCGTTAGATACCACTTCGGATTTCTCGATGGAGATGGTCCCCACCAGTACCGGCTGGCCCTTCGCGGTACGTTCGCGAATATCTTCGATGATCGCCTGAATTTTTTCCGCTTCAGTCATGTATACCAGGTCCGGCATATCCTTACGGATCATCGGACGGTTGGTAGGTACTACCACGGTATCCAGCTTATAGATGGAGCTGAACTCAAACGCTTCGGTATCTGCGGTACCGGTCATCCCCGCCAGCTTCTCGTACAGACGGAAGTAGTTCTGGAAGGTGATGGATGCCAGCGTCTGGTTTTCGTTTTGAATATCCACGCCTTCTTTCGCTTCCACGGCCTGGTGCAGGCCATCGGACCAGCGACGTCCCTGCATGGTACGGCCGGTGTGTTCATCGACGATGATGACTTCGCCGTCTTTAACGATGTAGTCAACGTCGCGGGTGAACAGGGCGTGCGCGCGCAGTGCGGCCGTTACGTGGTGCATCAGCATGATGTTGCTCGGGGAGTACAGAGACTCGCCCTCTTCCATAATGCCTTCAGCCACCAGCAACTCTTCGATTTTCACCAGGCCGCGTTCGGTCAGGTTGACCTGACGCGCTTTTTCATCCACGGAGAAGTGACCTTCACCCTGGAAGGTATCGGAGTCTTCTTTCTCCTGACGCAGCAGGTGAGGAATGATTTTGTCGACTTTACGGTACATCTCGGAGCTGTCTTCGGCCGGGCCGGAGATGATCAGCGGGGTACGCGCTTCATCGATCAGAATGGAGTCAACCTCATCCACCAGCGCATAGTGCAGTTTACGCTGGACGCGCTCTTCCGGGCTGAACGCCATGTTGTCACGCAGGTAGTCGAAGCCGTATTCGTTGTTGGTGCCGTAGGTGATATCCGCGTTATACGCTTCACGCTTGGCAGGTGCCGGCAGGCCGGACATGTTAATGCCCACGGTCATGCCGAGGAATTCGAACAGTGGACGGTTGTTTTCGGCGTCGCGCTGCGCCAGATAGTCGTTGACGGTAACAACGTGAACGCCCTTACCCGTCAGCGCATTCAGGTAAGCCGGCAGCGTTGCCGTCAGGGTTTTACCTTCACCGGTACGCATTTCCGCGATGCAGCGCTCGTTGAGCACCATCCCGCCCAGCAGCTGCACGTCGAAGTGACGCATGCCGAACACGCGTTTACTGGCCTCACGTACAACGGCGAAGGCTTCCGGGATCAGGCTTTCTAAGGTTTCACCTTTCTCCAGACGCGCACGGAACTCCGCGGTTTTCGCTTTCAGCTCATCATCAGTGAGCTTCTCCATCGCCGGTTCCATACCGTTGATGACGTTCACAGCTTTGCGCATGCGGCGCAGGGTACGATCGTTACGACTACCAAAAACTTTGGTTAACAATTTGATTAGCATAATAAATTCTCAAACGCCCCAGTCGGGCAGATAAATTAAGGTATTGAAAAAGGTTAATTTAGCTGAGGCGTTGAGGCCCGGCACGGATGCCGTGAACCTGGCTAATCCATGTCGAAACAGAGAAGGATGCAGGGGAAACAAAATCCGTTTGCGCCGTCTGATTTACGGTCACTGGCGGCTGGTTGTCCTGCGTCAGAAGCGCATTAAGCGTATCGAGCAGGGCAAGATGCTGAGCCTTGACCGGCAGCGTTTCTTCAGCAACAGGCATCGTCTGCGGCGCCATCGCGAACGACAGATGGCGGATAACCGTGCGAATCGCGTGCTGCTGCCAGTAATCAACGGAGAAATTGGGACGGCGGCTGGCTTCAAGCCATGCGAGATTAGTGAAGTTAACTCGTGTGGTGAGATCGTGTTTGGTCGTCGTGGAACGTGCTGGCGTGGCCGCGTCTGCGCTGTTGCTGAGCACAGGCAAGCCGAAACTCGCCGCGACCATCCCCAATAAGAGATGCGGCCAGAAGTAACGTCTGCCAAATTGTCGCCAGCGCGTCAGTATTCCGCTCACTTGCTCCACCACGTTCGCCCGCCAGTGCAGGCTGAGTTCAGTTATTCTTTTTTAGCGCCCAGATATTACCACTAAAGCCAATACACGGCAGCAGGAATGACACCTTGCAGCAGGTAAAAACGGTCAATAATGCAGCGAACACACCGTTATTCGGCACCCGACACAGGCCAGGGGTGAGGGGGACAAATTAAAGAAGGGCAGAAATAAAAACGACTGGCTTCCCTGGTCGGAGAGAGTACCAGGTGAACCAGTCGCTTTTCTTACGAAACGGCTTTAACCGTTACGCCAGGACCATAGTCGGGGCTTTGAACGCCAGCGGCAGTTCAGCTTCGTCTTCGAAGGTCACATATTCCCAGGCTTCCTGTTTTGCCAGGACGGCCTGCAACAGTTTGTTGTTCAGTGCATGACCGGATTTAAACGCGGTAAATGCACCAATGATGTTGTGACCACACATGAAGAGGTCGCCGATCGCGTCCAGCATTTTGTGACGAACAAATTCATCTTCAAAACGCAGGCCGTCTTCGTTCAGTACGCGATAATCGTCAACAACGATGGCACAATCGAAGCTGCCGCCCAGGCACAGGCCGCGGGATTGCAGATATTCGATATCACGCATAAAGCCGAAGGTACGTGCTCGGCTGATCTGACGCATGAACGCATCCGCAGAGAAGTTCATCGCATAGCGCTGGGTGCTGGAGTCAATCGCCGGATGGTTAAAATCGATGGTGAAGTCCAACGAGAAACCATTGTACGGTTTGAATTCAGCCCATTTGTCGCCATCTTCGACGCGAACGGTCTCTTTAATGCGAACAAATTTCTTCGCGCAGTTCAGTTCTTCGATGCCGGCATCCAGCAACAAATAAACGAACGGAGCAGCACTCCCGTCCATGATCGGGATTTCTGGTGCATCGACTTCAACCATAATGTTGTCGATACCCAGACCCGCCAGGGCGGCGTTCAGGTGCTCTACGGTAGAAATCCGCACGTCATGCTCGTTCACCAGACAAGTACAGAGCATAGTATCACGCACAGATTTGGCATCGGCCGGAAAATCTACCGGTGGATTCAAGTCGGTGCGACGATAGATGACCCCGGTATTGGCCGGCGCAGGGCGTAACGTCAGTGTGACTTTCTTGCCGGTATGTAAACCGACACCCGTCGCCTGAACGATACGTTTAAGTGTCCTTTGTTTGATCATCGTATAATCTCGCCAAATTAACTATCCAACCGAGAGTGTATATCACTAACGGTGGGCCAGTTTAGCACAAAGAGCGCAAATCCCCAAATTCCAGCCAATTCTTAGTCAGCTTGCTTACGCAGGAACGCCGGGATATCCAGATAATCTGGCTCTTTTGCCGTTTGTGGAGTCGGGTCGTTCACCACTTTCGCAGCGGGTTTTTGCTCCTGAGTCAGAGGCGCCATACCGTGCTGCTGGTAACGATCCATAACCGGCTGCTGAGTCTGTTTGTTGGTCACCAGGGTGATCTCAGGACGCTTGTCCATACCGATACCGGTGGCCACAACGGTCACACGCAGTTCGTCGTTCATTTCCGGATCAAGGGACGTACCGATAACAACGGTCGCGTTGTCAGAGGCGAACGCACGGATGGTGTTACCCACGGTTTCGAACTCATCCAGACGCAGGTCAAAGCCAGCGGTAATGTTGACCAGCACGCCGCGCGCGCCAGACAGATCGATATCTTCCAGCAGTGGAGAAGAGATCGCCATTTCAGCGGCTTCTTCCGCACGGTCTTCACCGCTCGCCACGCCAGAGCCCATCATCGCGTAGCCCATCTCGGACATCACGGTGCGAACGTCTGCAAAGTCAACGTTCATCAGACCAGGACGGGTAATCAGTTCAGCAATACCCTGAACCGCGCCTTTCAGCACGTCGTTTGCCGCGCCAAAGGCGTCCAGCAGAGAGATACCGCGACCCAGCACTTTCAGCAGCTTGTCGTTCGGGATGGTAATCAGAGAGTCCACGTGCTTGGACAGCTCGGTGATACCCTGCTCCGCGAAAGCCATACGCTTCTTACCTTCAAAGTTGAAAGGCTTGGTCACGACAGCAACGGTCAGAATACCTAAATCTTTAGCGACTTCCGCCACAACGGGTGCTGCACCGGTACCTGTACCGCCGCCCATACCCGCTGCGATGAAGACCATGTCTGCACCGTCCAGTGCAGCGCGCAGCGCTTCACGATCTTCTTCTGCCGCGTTGCGGCCCACTTCCGGGTTAGCCCCTGCTCCCAGACCTTTGGTGATGCCACCACCGATCTGAATCGTCTGGCCAACAGCCGTTTTACGCAGCGCCTGCGCATCGGTGTTCACCGCGAAGAATTCAACACCTTCGATGCGCTCGCGCACCATGTGCTCTACGGCGTTACCGCCGCCGCCACCGACGCCGATGACTTTAATCACCGCGTCGTTGGTTAATTCCATAGGTTCAAACATAATCTCTCTCTCCGTTGTGCCTGTCGCCCGAGACCGCTAATTCTCTCCGGTCTCTTAAAAAAATTAAAACTCTTTTCGCAACCAGGTGTTAAGTCGTTTGACCCAAGACCCCACCGAGACGCGTTTTTCCACTTCTGCTTCACCACTCAAATGGGATTCTTTCCCGTAGTGCAGCAGGCCCACGGCCGTTGAGTAATACGGCTCCTGAGCGTAATCCGTTAAACCGGTAATATTCAGCGGCGCACCAATACGCACCTGCGTATGGAACACGCGCTGAGCGCAGGCCGCAAGACCTTCAATTTGCGCTGCCCCGCCGGTTAATACAATCCCCGCCGCGAGATGATGTTTCACACCCTGCTGGCGAAGCTGTTCCTGTAACTGCAAAATCTCTTCGTTGACCAGGTTGAGCAGCTCGGTATAACGCGGCTCAATCACCTCTGCCAGCGTCTGGCGTTGCAGGCTGCGCGGCGGTCGCCCGCCTACGCTCGGCACTTCAACGCTCTCGTCTTTGCCGACGATAGAGCCCAGCGCGCAACCATGGCGCACTTTAATCGCCTCTGCATCGCTCGGTGGCGTACCAAAGGCGTAAGCGATATCGCTGGTCACCACATTCCCGGCGTACGGGATCACTTTGGTGTGGCGTAACGCACCGCCGGTATAGACGGCCATGTCCATTGTACCACCACCAATATCGACCACACAGACGCCCAGTTCACGTTCGTCTTCGGTCAGCACGGAATAGCTCGCGGCAAGACCGGCGAAAATGAGTTGGTCAACTTTCAGGCCACAACGTTCAACGGCTTTTACAATGTTCTTCGCCATATCGTTGTGACATGTGATCAGGTGCACTTTTGCCTGCATACGCACGCCCGACAGACCGACCGGATTCTTGATGCCTTCCTGGTAGTCGATCGCGTATTCCTGCGGGATCACATGCAGCACACGGTGCTCGTCGCGAACACGCACGGATTTCGCCGTGTGGACAACGTTCTCAACGTCTTCCTGCGTCACCTCTTCTTCAGAAATCGGCACCATACCGATTTCATTCTGGCAGCTGATGTGCTTACCAGACAGGGCCAGATAGACAGAGGAAATCTGGCAATCTGCCATCAATTCAGCCTGGTCGATGGCGCGCTGAACGCATTTCACCACCGACTCAAGGTCGTTTACCCCACCTTTATCCATACCACGGGAGGGGCAGCTGCCCACGCCAATGATATTGACCATACCGTCGGGCAGAACTTCCCCTACCAAAGCGGCAACCTTCGCGGTGCCAATCTCCAGTCCTACTACCAATTTTCTGTCCGTCGACTTGATCATTGTTGTTCTGCCTGTACCTGTGCCTGATTTTGTTGCTGATTAGGTTCCTCGACCGGAGCCGGCTCCCAACCGACTGCTGCGCCTGAGTCATAGCGCAAATCAACGTAGCTTATCCGTTTGCCATCCGTCTGCGCCTGCTGCTGTAAAACCGGGTAAAGTTCTACAAAACGCGCCAGACGTTTCATTGTGTCGCCGCGGCCAAGATTGAGCTTAATGCCATTCGTTAGGGTCAACTGCCAGGAACGGCGCGCCGTCATCGCAGCATCTTTTAACGTAAAGCGATCCTTAGCCAGCACCTGCCCCATCTCACGAAAACCCTGCAATACTTCGTTTTCGCTGCCTTCCGGGCCATACAACATCGGTAAATTCTGCTTGTTGACACGATCGCTCGGGACGCTGAACGAATTTCCGTCTACGTCAACCATATGCTGATCATTCCAACGCGCAATCGGCACATATTCAACCAGATGAATCTTCAATTCATCAGGCCATTGTTTTCTGACACTCGCCTGTTTTATCCACGGCAGACGTTCAATCTGACTCTGGATAATGTTGACGTCCTGCGTCATAAAGGTGCCAGGCGACCCAAGCGCCAGAATCGACTGGCGAATGTCATCGTTACGCGTGTAGTGTCGCTCCCCGGTCACCACCAGCTTCGACAGCGGCAACCGCTGCGCGTCTTCCATCCAGCCCAGCACCATCCAGCCGCTGATAAACACGGTGCACAGCACCCCGAGCAGGAAGATGATCCCTGCAAGACGCGTTCCATTACTCCGGCGCGAAGAGGAGTATTCTTCTTCGTCATCGCGGTTGCGCGTGTTCAATGCAGCCTGAGACATATCAGCCCGCCTGGTCCAGAATACGTACGACTAACTGCGAGAAGCTCATTCCCGCCTGACGCGCCGCCATCGGCACAAGGCTATGGCTGGTCATACCCGGAGACGTGTTTGCTTCCAGCAGATAAAATTGCCCGTCACCGTCAAGCATCACGTCAATGCGTCCCCAGCCACGACATCCCAGCACATTCCAGGCTTTAAGCACCAGAGACTGTAATTCGGCCTCACGCTCTGCTTCAAGACCCGCTGGGCAGAAATATTGCGTCTCATCAGAGAGATACTTCGCCTCATAATCATAGAAGACTCCGGCGGGTTGGATGCGAATTGACGGTAAAATTTCTTCGCCAAGCATCGCGACGGTAAATTCCGGCCCGCTAAGCCATTTTTCAATCAGAACTTCTTCATCATGTTGAAATGCCAGTGCTAAAGCGTCAGCCAACTCTACAGCTTTATCGACTTTAGACATTCCCACGCTCGACCCTTCACGGCTCGGCTTCACAATAACCGGTAAGCCCAGTGCCGCAATGCGTGTATTAACGCTGTCCGACAGACCCATTTCATATTCACGACGCGTCAGTGCAACCCATGGCGCAACGGGCAGGTCCGCCCCCTGCCACAGCAGTTTGCTGCGCAGTTTATCCATGGAGATGGCGGATGCCATCACGCCGCTGCCGGTGTACGGCATACCGATCAGCTCCAGCAGCCCCTGCAACGTGCCGTCTTCACCGCCGCGACCGTGCAACGCGATGAAGGCTTTATCGAAGCCCATCGCTTTCAGCTGCGTAACGTCCACCTCTTTCGGATCAACCGGATGCGCGTCCACGCCACCTTCACGCAGGCCCGCCAGCACGGCAGCGCCCGAATTCAGAGAAACCTCGCGTTCGGCGGAAGTGCCGCCAAACAGGACAGCAATCTTATCAGCCATGACGCTCGTCCTCCTGAGTTTGCGGCTTCAGTTTGATTTCAGCTAAGGTACGGGCGATTTTGCCGATATTTCCCGCGCCCTGAATCAGGATCAGATCGTTACCCGTCAGGACCGGGGCAAGCATTTCAGCCACCTGCGCCGGGTCGGGAACCAGAATAGGATCCACTTTACCGCGTCCACGGATGGTACGACATAAAGAACGACTGTCCGCGCCCGGAATCGGAGTTTCACCCGCTGCATAAACATCCAGCATCAGCAGGGTATCAACCTGCGAAAGGACGTTGGCAAAATCGTCATACAGATCGCGAGTACGCGTGTAACGGTGCGGCTGGAAGATCATGACCAGATTCTTTTCCGGCCAACCCGCGCGTGCCGCTTTGATGGTTGCGTCCACTTCCGTCGGATGGTGACCGTAGTCGTCTACCAGCATCGCAGAACCTGGCTTACCGTTTACCGGCTCCAGCGGGAATTCACCGAGGAAGTCGAAGCGACGGCCCGTCCCCTGGAAGCTCTCCAGTGCGCGCAGGATCGCTTCATCGTCAATGCCTTCTTCTGTCGCAACAGCCACGGCCGCCGCCGCATTCAGGGCGTTGTGACGTCCCGGAGCGTTCAGGGTGACATGCAGCAGGTCTTTATCCTGACGCGCGAGGGTGAAATGCCCCTGCGCACCGATCTGCTTGTAATCTTCTACACGTACATCCGCGTCTTCGCTGAAGCCGTAGGTCGTAATTTGACGCCCGACGCGCGGCAGCAGCTCGCGAATAACCGGATCGTCCACGCACATCACCGCACGGCCATAAAACGGCAGGTTGTGCAGGAAGTTAATAAAGGTCTGCTTTAAGTTCTCGAAGTCGCCCTGGTAAGTGTCCATATGGTCAGCTTCGATGTTGGTGACGATCGCCACCATCGGCTGTAGATGCAGGAACGACGCATCGCTCTCATCCGCTTCCGCAATCAGATAACGGCTGTGGCCCAGACGCGCATGCACGCCAGCGGCTTTCACCAGACCACCGTTAACGAACGTCGGGTCGAGACCCGCTTCCGCATAAATGCTGGAGACCATCGCTGTTGTGGTGGTTTTACCGTGCGTACCGGCCACCGCAATGCCGTGACGGAAACGCATCAGTTCCGCCAGCATTTCCGCGCGACGGATCACCGGGATGCGCGCCTCATACGCCGCAACGATTTCCGGGTTATCCGCGGAGATAGCGCTGGACACCACAACCACGCTCGCATCGCTCACGTTTTCCGGGCGATGATTGAAATAGATAGTCGCCCCCAGCGACGCCAACTGCTGCGTAACAGGGTTTGGCGCCAGGTCAGACCCGCTGATCTGATAGCCTTCGTTAGCTAACACTTCGGCAATACCGCCCATGCCAGCACCACCGATGCCGACAAAGTGAATGTGCCGGACGCGACGCATCTCGGGCACGATAGAACGCAGTTTTGCCAGTTGTTGTGTATTCATTCTCTAAACGCCATCGACTACTTCAAAAAAATCGTGCAGCGCAACACGCACTGCGAGAATTATGCCTGGGCTGCCAGGCTCACTTCTTTTGCCACCCGTTCCGTTGCATCCGGGATAGCGGTCGCGCGTGCGCGTTGCGCCATCTCCAGTAATACATCCCGGTTCCAGCCCGCCAGGGTAGTGGCGACCGCATCAGCGGTAAATTGTGGCTGCTCAAAAATCTTCGCTGCGCCCGCTTTCTCAAGCGGCAGCGCATTCCAGTACTGCTGTCGGTCTTTGTGCTGGAACGGCACAAACAGCGCCGGTAAACCGGCGGCGGCGATTTCGCTCACCGTCAGCGCGCCCGAGCGACAGACCACAACATCGGCCCAGGCATAGGCTGCGGCCATATCATCAATAAATTCAGTCACTTTATGCTGCGACTGACCTTCCTGCACGTAGGCCTGCTCAACGGTCTGCTGAGCGCCCTTCCCGCTCTGGTGCCAGATGGTCACCGCATCACCCAGTTTTGCCGCAACCTGCGGCATCGTCTGGTTTAAAATACGTGCGCCCTGGGAACCGCCGACGACCAGCACGCGCACCGGCCCTTCGCGACCCGCCAGACGCGTATCTGGCAGCGGCAGCGCCAGCACGTCCACACGTACCGGATTCCCTACGACATCCGCTTTCGGGAATGCCCCGGGGAAGGCCTGCATAACTTTGGTGGCGATTTTTGCCAGCCATTTGTTGGTCAACCCGGCAATACCGTTCTGCTCATGCAGAACAACGGGGATGCCCAGTGACCACGCCGCCAGTCCGCCCGGACCGGAAACGTAACCGCCCATGCCCAGAACGACGTCAGGCTTAAAACGCTTCATAATGGCGCGCGCCTGACGCCAGGCATTGAAAATGCGCACCGGCGCCAGCAGCTGCGCCTTGATCCCTTTGCCACGAAGGCCAGAAATACGAATAAAGTCGATCTCGATACCGTGTTTAGGTACCAGATCGGCTTCCATGCGGTCTGCGGTTCCCAGCCAGCGTACCTGCCAGCCCTGTTCCATTAAATGGTGCGCAACCGCCAGTCCCGGGAACACGTGTCCACCGGTACCGCCTGCCATCACCATTAACCGCTTCGGTTGATTCATCGTGAACCTCGTGTAAACGCCTGAGCTTTCTCCAGACGCGTTTCATAATCTATGCGTAACAAAAACATGATGGCCGTCGACATGATCAACAGACTCGAACCACCATAACTGATCAACGGCAACGTCAGACCTTTGGTCGGCAGCATACCCGCTGCCGCCCCAACGTTTACCAGCGCCTGGAAGCTAAACCAGATACCAATTGAGCAGGCCAGGAAACCGGAGAAGCGGTGATCGATCTCCAGCGCTTTCCGGCCAATCGACATGGCGCGGAAAGCGACGAAGAATACCATTAATAGCGCCAATACCACACCGATATAACCCAGTTCTTCCCCAATAATGGAGAAGATGAAGTCGGTGTGCGCCTCCGGTAAATACTCCAGTTTTTGTACCGAGTTGCCCAGGCCTTGACCCCAGACTTCGCCGCGGCCAAACGCCATCAGCGACTGCGTCAGCTGGTAACCGCTGCCGAACGGATCTTCCCATGGGTTCCAGAACGAGGTCACACGGCGGATACGGTAGGGCTCGGCGAGGATCAGCAGCACCACCGCCGAAATCCCCATCCCGATGATGGCAATGAACTGCCACAGTTTTGCGCCCGCCAGGAACAGCATCGCCAGCGTAGTGACAAACAGTACGACTACCGTACCGAGGTCGGGCTGCGCCAGCAGCAGGATCGCGAGGACCAGAATCACGCCCATCGGTTTTAAGAAGCCACGAAGGTTGTTACGAACTTCGTCAACTTTACGCACCAGGTAGTTAGCCAGGTAGCAGAACAACGACAGTTTGGTGAACTCCGCGGGCTGAATACGCAGTGGCCCAAAGGCAATCCAGCGTGATGCCCCGTTAACGGAGCTCCCGACAACCAGAACGATCAACAGCATGATGATTGAGGCGATGAGCATGGCTGTACTGTGCCGCTGCCAGAACGACATCGGCAGGCGTAAGGTGATCATTGCCAGGCAGAACGCGAGAATGATGTACAGCCCGTCACGCTTGGCAAACAGGAACGGGTCGTTTGCCAGACGCTGTCCGACAGGCATTGACGCCGAGGTGACCATAATAAAGCCGATCGCCGCCAGCCCCAGCGTGAGCCAGAACAGCGTGCGGTCGTACATGATCAGGCTGTCGGAATCTTTATCCCGGGAAGCCATCACCCAGCCTTTCAGCGCCGTAAACAGCCATACCAGGATACCAAATCCTGGCAGGCGCGGCATTTTCAGGCGAGGGAGAGATAAACGCATCAGCCTAACTCCTTCGCCAGGCGGGTAAAGACATCACCCCGCTGTTCGAAACTCTTGAATTGATCGAGGCTGGCACAGGCTGGTGAGAGCAGTACCATATCGCCGGGCTTCACGCGAGGGGCGATGAGGCGCATCGCCTGCTCCATGGTCTCGGTTTGCTCGGCGACTTCAGGACGCAACGCTGCCAGCTCGCTGCCATCGCGGCCAAAGCAATACAGGCGCACGTTATCACCGTTGAGATACTGCTTCAGCGAGGAGAAGTCAGCCGATTTACCGTCGCCGCCCAGCAGCAGGTATAGCGTGCCATCAACGTGCAAACCGTTCAGTGCCGCCTCGGTGCTACCCACGTTGGTCGCTTTGGAATCATTAATCCAGCGTACGCCGTTGTGCTCCAGCGCCAGCTGGAAGCGGTGCGCCAGGCCGGTAAAGGTGGTGAGCGCCTTCAGGCTTGAAGATCGCGGCAGGCCAACGGCATCCGCCAGCGCCAGCGCCGCCAGAGCATTGGTGTAGTTATGCTGGCCGGAGAGCATCATCTCTTTCACGTTCAGCACTTTCTCACCTTTCACGCGTAGCCAGGTTTCGCCCTGCTGACGATTAAGGTGATAGTCACCCATGTTAATACCGAAGCTAATGCAGCGTTCGTCTGCGCCGCGCACCGGCATGGTGAGTGCATCATCGGCATTCACTACGCAAACTTTGGCATTTTCATAAACGCGCAGTTTGGCCGCACGGTACTGCTGCAAGCCGAACGGGTATCTGTCCATATGATCTTCGGTGACGTTTAGGATCGTCGCCGCCGCCGCATGCAGGCTTGAAGTGGTTTCCAGCTGGAAGCTGGAAAGCTCAAGGACGAACAGCTCACACCCTTTATCAAGCAGCATCAGAGCGGGCAGACCAATGTTACCGCCCACGCCGACATTTTTGCCCGCCGCCTTCGCCATTTCCCCCACCAGCGTGGTGACGGTGCTTTTACCGTTTGAACCGGTAATGGCGACGATCGGGGCCTGCGCCTCCCGGCAGAACAGTTCGATATCGCCGACAATCTCAACGCCCGCATCCGCGGCGGCGCTCAGGGAAGGATGCGCCAGCGCCATACCGGGGCTGGCAACAATCAGATCGGCGGCCAGCAGCCACTCATCATTCAGACCACCCAGGTGGCGTTCAACCTGCTCCGGCAGCTTGTCCAGACCCGACGGAGAGACGCGCGTATCCATCACGCGCGGCGTCACGCCACGCGCAAGGAAAAAGTCCACGCAGGAGAGGCCGGTGAGGCCTAACCCGATGATAACGACTTTTTTGCCCTGGTAATCTGCCATGATTAACGTACCTTCAGCGTTGCCAGGCCAATCAGCACCAGCATCAGCGAAATAATCCAGAAGCGCACAATGACGCGCGGCTCCGGCCAGCCTTTCAGTTCATAGTGGTGGTGAATCGGTGCCATACGGAAGATGCGCTGACCGCGCAGCTTGAAGGAACCGACCTGCAAAATCACCGACAGCGTCTCAACCACAAACACACCGCCCATGATCACCAGCAGGAACTCCTGACGCAGCAGCACGGCGATAATGCCCAGCGCGCCGCCCAGCGCCAGTGAACCGACGTCGCCCATAAAGACCTGCGCCGGATAGGTGTTAAACCACAGGAAGCCCAGCCCCGCCCCGACAATCGCCGTACAGACGATCACCAGCTCACCCGCATGTCGCAGGTACGGGATGTGCAGGTAGTTTGCAAAGTTCATGTTACCGGTCGCCCACGCCACCAGCGCGAAACCGCCCGCGACAAACACGGTTGGCATGATGGCCAGGCCGTCCAGACCATCGGTCAGGTTGACGGCATTGCCGGTGCCGACGATCACAAAGTAAGCCAGCAGAATGTAGAACAGCCCCAATTGCGGCATCACGTCTTTGAAGAACGGCACCACCAGCTCGGTGGCCGGGGTGTCTTTTCCTGCCAGATAAAGCGCGAAGGCCACGCCCAGCGCAATCACCGACATCCAGAAATACTTCCAGCGGGCGATCAAACCTTTGGTGTCTTTGCGCACGACTTTGCGGTAGTCATCAACAAAACCGATGATCCCGTAGCCAACCAGCACGGTCAGCACGCACCAGACATAGGGGTTAGACGGATAGGCCCACAGCAGAACGGACACCACAATCGCGGTCAGGATCATGATCCCGCCCATGGTCGGCGTACCGCGCTTGCTGAAGTGCGATTCCGGACCATCGTTGCGTACAACCTGGCCGAAAGAGAGTTTTTGCAGACGGGCAATCATGCGCGGGCCCATCCACAGCGAGATGAACAGCGCAGTCAGCAGGCTGACGATGGCGCGAAACGTCAGATAGGAAAAGACGTTAAAGCCTGAGTAATATTTGACCAAATGTTCGGCCAGCCAAACTAACATGTCCCGTTCTCCTGTAATGCGTGCACAACCTCTTCCATGGCGGCACTACGTGAACCTTTAACTAAAACAGTCACAATCTGTTTTTCTGTAATCAATGCCTTCAGGCGTTCGATCAGTGCAGATTTATCGGCAAAATGTTCGCCAACTTCACTGGCATCGGAAATGGCCTTGCTCAGCGTGCCTGCGCTCAATACGCGGTCAAGCCCGGCGGCTTTCGCCGCTTCACCCACCTGAACATGGCAGGCTTCGCTTTCATCACCCAGCTCGGCCATATCGCCCACAACCATCACGCGATAGCCCGGCATCTCAGACAAGACCTGCACGGCCGCCGTCATGGAGCCGACGTTAGCGTTGTAGGAGTCATCCAGCAGAAGTTTGTTTTCAGCCAGCTGGATCGGGAAAAGACGCCCCGGCACGGCTTTTAAATTTGCCAGACCTGCTTTGATCGCCGCGTGTGAGGCACCTACCGCCATTGAGAGCGCTGCCGCAGCAAGCGCATTGGCGATGTTATGACGACCGGGCAGGGGCAGCAGCACCTCGATGTCGCCCGTTGGGGTCGTGAGGGTGAACTCGGTGCCGTGTGACGTCACATGAATGTTGGTCGCCGAAAAATCACTGTTTGCCGCATTCGGTGAGAAGCGCCAGGTTTTGCGTGAACCAATGATGCTCTGCCAGTTCAGCCAGTCGTTGTTATCGGCGTTCATAATGGCGATGCCGTCATCCGGCAGGCCGGTATAAATTTCACCTTTCGCTTTCGCCACACCGGCCAGCGAACCAAAACCTTCAAGATGTGCCGCCGCCAGGTTATTCACCAGCGCCGCTTCCGGACGCGTCAGGCTCACGGTCCAGGCGATTTCGCCCTGATGGTTAGCCCCTAACTCAATCACCGCATATTCATGCTCGTGGGTCAGGCGCAGCAGCGTCATCGGTACACCGATGTCATTATTAAGGTTGCCCGCCGTATAAAGCGTGTTACCGCACTGGCTAAGGATCGCCGCCGTCATCTCTTTAACGGAGGTTTTGCCCGACGAGCCCGTCAGCGCCACGACGCGTGTTGGCACCTGCTGGCGAACCCATGCCGCCAGCTCGCCAAACGCCAGGCGCGTATCTTTCACCACAATCTGCGGCAAATCGATATCGAGCTTACGGCTGACCAGCAGCGCGCCCGCGCCGTTATCTTTAGCCTGTTGCGCAAAATCGTGGGCGTCAAAACGCTCGCCCTTCAGCGCCACAAACAGGCAGCCCGCCGTCACCTTACGGGTGTCGGTGGTCACAGCCTCAATGGTTAGATCCTGACCATGCAGCATCCCCTGCAATACCGCAGCGGCCTGGCTTAACGTAATGCTAATCATGCCACCACTCCCAGCAGACGCGCTGCCGTCACGCGGTCGGAGTAATCCAGACGACGATTGCCGACGATCTGATAATCTTCATGACCTTTACCGGCCAGCAGAACCACATCGTTCTCCTGCGCCTGCATAATGGCGTTAGTCACGGCCTCCGCACGGCCTTCGACCACGCGCGCACGACCCGCATCCAGCATGCCCGCCAGAATGTCATTGATAATGGCCCGCGGCTCTTCGGTACGCGGGTTGTCATCGGTTACCACGGGAATATCCGCGAACTGCTCAGCTATGGCGCCCATCAGCGGACGTTTGCCCTTGTCGCGATCGCCACCGCAGCCAAACACGCACCAGAGCTTGCCTGCGCAGTGCAGACGCGCCGCTTCCAGCGCTTTTTCCAGCGCATCCGGCGTGTGTGCGTAATCCACGACCACCGTCGGCTTGCCCGGCGCGCTGAACACTTCCATGCGGCCACAGACCGGTTGCAAACGCTCAGACGTTTTCAGCAGATCCGCCATCGGGTAGCCCAGCGCCAGCAGCGTCGCCAGCGCCAGCAGCAGGTTACTGACGTTAAAGGCCCCCATCAGGCGGCTTTCAATTTCACCTTCGCCCCAGGTGGAAGCGAAGCGGATCGTCGCCCCACTATCGTGGTAGTTCACCTCGACCGCCTTCAGCCAGCGGCCGCGGCAGTTCGGATTAATGCGATCTTCCATCGACACCGCCACCGCATCCGGCAGTTTTTCCAGCCAGCGGCGACCGACTTCGTCGTCGGCGTTAATGATCGCCTGCCCGTGGTGGTGAGTGGAATAAAGCAGCCATTTCGCCGCTTCGTAGTGCTCCATATCACCATGATAATCAAGGTGATCGCGGCTCAGGTTAGTAAAGAC
Organism: Enterobacter sp. BWH64; assembly: GCF_001037645.1. Classification (NCBI taxonomy): domain Bacteria; kingdom Pseudomonadati; phylum Pseudomonadota; class Gammaproteobacteria; order Enterobacterales; family Enterobacteriaceae; genus Enterobacter; species Enterobacter sp. BWH64. The sequence continues at coordinate 1,278,248 of NZ_KQ089922.1, read as the reverse complement.
AGAGGCAGCAAATTTCAGGGCCGCCACGCGATGTTGTACCAGACCATGGGAAGAGACTTCCATCGCAGCGAAGGTCGCCCCCTGCTCAGCGAGGCCCGCCAGCACACGCTGCACGTCAACCGCCGAGCCTGTAGTGTTTTCCGTCGGGCTTACTTTGCCCAGAAGACCGTTCCCCACCGTGCCCATGACGGCACCGGCTTCGCCCAGCAGCTGCGCCCACTGCGCCATCAGCTGAGTGGTGGTGGTTTTTCCGTTGGTTCCTGTCACGCCAACCAGCTTTAACTGGTCGGAAGGTTCGTTGTAAAAACGTCCTGCCAGCGCGGAGAGACGCTCATTCAGCTGGCTGAGATAGATGACCGGCACGCCGTGCATTTCACGGATCTCACCGTCTGTTGCCTCATCTTTGGCCTCAGCAATAATGGCAGCAACACCTTGCGCAATCGCCTGCGGGATATAACGACGCCCGTCCGCCTGATGACCCACTACTGCCACAAAAAGATCGCCAGAAGCCGCTACGCGGCTGTCCAGTACCATCTCTCGCAGTGCTCGCGCAGGTAGCATAGGCACCCACGGAGCAAGAAGGTCGCGCAAATTACGATCTGCCACCTGTTCCCTCGCCTTGATTAATTACAAATTCACTTTTTTCGCCCGTCGCCAGCGCATCCGGTTCAATGTTCATGGTGCGCAACACGCCGCCCATAATAGCCCCGAACACAGGCGCGGAGACGGCGCCGCCGTAGTATTTACCCGCCTGCGGATCGTTGATGACGACCACCAGCGCAAAACGCGGATTGCTTGCAGGCGCTACGCCTGCGGTATAGGCAATGTATTTGTTGATATAGCGGCCGTCCGGCCCCACTTTTTTCGCTGTACCGGTTTTAATGGCGATACGATAGCCCTTAATTGCGGCCTTCACGCCGCCACCGCCAGGTAACGCGACGCTTTCCATCATATGCACGACGGTACGAACGATAGATTCCGGGAAAACACGTTCCCCCGGAACCGGTGGATCAACTTTGGTGATCGACAGCGGACGATAAATGCCATAGCTGCCAATCGTTGCGTAGACTCGCGCTAACTGTAAGGGAGTTACCATTAGCCCGTAGCCGAAAGAGAAGGTGGCCCTCTCTATGTCAGACCACCGTTGTTTTTGAGGATATAAGCCACTGCGTTCTCCGACCAACCCCAAATTGGTCGCCTTTCCCAGCCCAAAACGTGAGTAAGTATCTACTAACGCTGAGGACGGCATCGCTAACGCCAGTTTTGACACACCGACGTTACTCGACTTCTGTAAGACCCCGGTCAGGGTCAGTTCGCTGTAACGTGCCACGTCTTTGATTTCGTGACCGTTAATTCGATAAGGGATCGTATTCAGAACGGTATTTTCGTTGACGATGCCTCGCTGTAGAGCCGTCATCACCACCATAGGTTTTACGGTTGAGCCGGGTTCAAACACATCGGTGATGGAGCGGTTACGCATTGCATCTTTTGCTGTACCGGCAAAATTATTCGGGTTGTATGAGGGGCTACTGGCCATCGCCAGCACTTCACCTGTCGCCACATCCACCAGCACGGCGCTGCCCGATTCCGCCTTGTTAAACGCGACGGCGTTGTTCAGCTCACGATAGACCAGCGCCTGCAAGCGTTCATCAATACTCAGGGCCAGGTTGTGCGCGGCCTGGCTGTCTGTCGAGGAAATGTCTTCAATGACGCGACCATAGCGGTCTTTACGCACGATTCGCTCGCCAGGCTGGCCGGTAAGCCACTTGTCGAAGCTTTTTTCAACGCCCTCAATCCCCTGGCTATCCACGTTGGTAAAGCCAATCAGGTGCGCGGTGACTTCGCCCGAAGGATAGTAACGGCGGGATTCTTCCCGCAGATGAATGCCCGGCAGCTTCAGTTTCTTAATGTAGTCAGCCATGTCAGGGTTCACCTGACGGGCAAGATAGATAAAGCGCCCTTTCGGGTTGGCGTTAACGCGCGACGCCAGCTGATCCAGCGGCATTTTCAACGCGTCTGACAGCGCCTTCCAGCGGTTATCAAGGGTGATCCCGCCTGCATCGTGTAACTCTTTCGGATCGGCCCAGATCGCCTTCACCGGCACGCTCACCGCCAGCGGACGGCCGGAACGATCGGTGATCATCCCACGAGAGGTAGAAACTTCCTGCACGCGCAGAGAACGCATATCACCCTGACGTACCAGCATGTCAGGCGCGATGATTTGTAGCCACGCCACGCGTCCCAGCAGGAAACCCAGCGCCAGTAAAATGCAGCCGCAAAGCAACGCAAAACGCCAACTGACAAAGTTGGCCTGTTCTTCCTGGCGTTTTGGTTTTAGCGTTTTTGCCGCTGCTTTCATGCGTCGCGTTTTCCCTTATTTTTGTACTACGATATTTTCCTGCGAAGGATCAACATGCTGTAATTGCAGTTTTTCCGTTGCGATCCGTTCAACCCGGCTGTGATCGCCGAGCGCGTTTTCTTCAAGGATCAGATTTCGCCATTCAATATCCAGCGCATCGCGTTCCAGTACCATCTGTTCGCGCTGCGCAGTTAATAAACGGGTATGGTGAGCGGTGGTGACCACCATGACTGCCGTCACAATGATGCAAATGAACAAGCAGAGTGGCAGCTTCCCAAACCGCAAAAGATCGTCGCCGATCACGCCAGGCAAGGCATGGCGCTCGTTGCTTCCTAACGATCCCTTAACTTTGCTTAGGGTCTCTGTCACTCTGCTGATCATGCGTTCGTCCTCTCTGCAATACGCAGCACTGAACTACGGGCACGTGGATTCTCTGCCACCTCTTCTTCGCCCGGCATCAACTTGCCTAATGCTCGCAACTGACGGCCTCCCAGCTTTCTGAGTTGTTCTTCCGTCATCGGCAACCCAGCTGGAACCTGCGGACCGCGGCTCTGTTCACGCATAAAGCGTTTTACGATGCGATCTTCCAGCGAATGGAAGCTGATGATGGATAACCGCCCACCCGGGGCCAGCACGTCGAGCGAGCTTTTTAGCGCCAGCTCTATTTCCTCCAGTTCACTGTTTACCCAGATACGAACCGCCTGGAAGGTACGGGTCGCAGGATGTTTGTGCTTGTCCTTCACCGGCGTTGCCGCCGCAATGACTTCTGCCAGCTCTTTGGTACGGGTCATTGGCTCAACGCGGTTGCGCTCCACGATGGCGCGCGCAATACGTTTGCCAAAGCGTTCTTCACCGAAGGTTTTAATTACCCAGGCAATATCCGCTTCGTCAGCAGTTTGTAACCATTCAGCGGCAGACTGGCCGCGAGTGGGGTCCATACGCATATCTAGCGGCCCATCACGCATAAAGGAGAAGCCGCGTTCTGCATCATCAAGCTGTGGTGAAGAGACGCCAAGATCGAGGAGAATCCCGTCGATCTTGCCGGTCAGGCCGCGCTCAGCGACATAATCCGCAAGCGCAGAGAAAGGTCCATGCACGATGGAAAAGCGAGGATCATCGATGGTTTGCGCAACGGCAATCGCCTGCGGATCGCGGTCAATTGCCAGCAGGCGTCCTTCCGCTCCAAGCTGGGAGAGGATCAAACGCGAGTGACCACCGCGACCAAAAGTGCCATCAATATAGATGCCGTCTGGACGAATATTCAGGCCGTTAACGGCCTCATCCAGCAGCACCGTTGTATGTTTATAATTTTCCATCATATTTATAGAGACAAGTCCCGCAGCCGTTCCGATAATGTTGCGGAATCAGACTGCTCAGCGTCGATATCTTCCTTGACCTGTTGATACCAGGTCGTTTCGTCCCACAGTTCAAACTTGTTGAACTGCCCGACCAGCATCACTTCTTTAGTCAGACCGGCGTGTTGCCGCAACACAGGCGCAATCAATAATCGCCCGGCGCTATCCATCTGACATTCACTGGCATGTCCCAATAACAACCGCTGCACGCGGCGTTCTTGCGGGTTCATGCTCGACAGTCGCGACAGCTTTTGCTCAATGATTTCCCATTCAGGCAAAGGGTAAAGCAGCAGGCAGGGGGAGTTGATGTCAATGGTGCAAACCAGTTGACCCGAAGCGTTCTCAATCAGCTGGTCGCGGTATCGGGTTGGTACCGATAAACGCCCTTTGCTGTCGAGATTGACTAACGTTGCTCCACGGAACATGCCAGCCTCACCCCTCCTCACCACTTTAACCCACAAATTCCCACCTGAAGGAGTTTACGGAGCGAGGGAAAAGCTTGTCAAGCCAGGACTCTCTCTATACCGGCGCGAAAGCACCGTATTTACAGAGCAAGAGTGACCTGGCTAATAACTACACAACTGGCGAGGCAAAATTAACGTTATGAATATTTGTAAGAAAAAAACCGAATATGCACACGAGCGTTAAGACTCACTCAATATCATCGCAGGGAAATATAAAGTGTCAGTTTGCGACGCGGGCAGCATTTTAAGGCATATCGCCGGGGGATAACAGCACCAGATTAAGCGCAAGGCAATATGGATTCGTTCGTGTACATTGAGGGCTAAAGGGGAGAGTAAAAAATGGCTGAATATTCATCGGCTGGCGGCTGTTTGTAACAAAACAATACAAAAGAATGCCCGTTAAAAATTATAATTGCGCTTTTTAACGCCAAAACGGATTCAGAAAAATAGCCGGCTACGAATCTTAGAGATAAATCCTAATTTTTATCTGGGAATTATTTCCCGCAATAAATGCGCCGCAAAAGGGGCAGTTTTACCGCCCCTGTGGAAATATTAATGGCGGCTCAAAATCCCGCGCCGATAGAGATTACGTTTGATACGCGTAAGCCCGGGTTTCGGTTTGCGAGGTTCATCCAGGCTTGCCAGAACAATCTCAAGCACGCGCTCGGCGACGTCGCGGTGACGCTGAGCCACGGCCAGCACCGGACATTGCAGGAAGTCGAGCAGTTCGTTATCGCCGAAGGTCGCAATCGCCAGATCGGATGGCAGCTTGCCATCGCGACGTAACGTCACGTCCATCACCCCCTGCAACAGGGCAAACGAGGTGGTAAACAACGCCTGCGGCATCGGGTGCGTTTCCAGCCATTTCTCGAACAGCTGAGCAGCCGCTTCGCGCTCATAGCTGTTGGCATACAGATAATGAACGTCACGCGGATCGTCTTTCCACGCCGTACGGAACCCTTGTTCACGCAGGAAGCTCACGGATAGTTCAGGCAAAGCGCCAAGATAGAGCACCGTTTCCGCCGGGAAGGTACGCAGCTCGGCAGCCAGCATTTCTGCATCGTCCTGATCGGCACCTACGACGCTGGTGAAATGTTCACGATCCAAAGCACGATCCAGCGCCACAATCGGGAATGGATCGTTCGCCCAGCGCTGATAGAAAGGATGCTCGGGTGGTAAAGAGGTCGACACGATGATGGCGTCAACCTGACGTTGCAGCAGATGCTCAATGCAGCGCATCTCGTTGTCGGGCTGATCCTCGGAGCAGGCAATCAACAGCTGATAGCCCCGCTGACGAGCCTGACGTTCAAGATAGTTGGCGATGCGGGTATAGCTGGTGTTTTCCAGATCCGGGATCACCAGGCCAATCGAGCGGGTGCGTCCGGCACGTAAACCTGCGGCGACAGCATTCGGATGGTAATTATGCTCACGAACGACTGCCATCACTTTCTCAACGGTCTTATCGCTGACACGATACTGCTTTGCTTTACCGTTAATCACATAGCTGGCCGTGGTTCTCGACACGCCGGCGAGCCGGGCGATTTCATCCAGTTTCACAATTGCCCCTCAAAAAAAGAAAAAAGTCCATGGCCCTGTCAAGGTTATGGTTAAATATTTTAACATCTAAACGCAGAATAGCTTTCACGGCAACCGCTTTTGTCCGCGTTGTCGGCGGATTACGCAAAAAAAAGCCCGGCTTTGGCTACCGGGCTGAAAGAGGCGAACCTTTTGCGCAACTAACGCATGATTTTATCGCCGCGCGAGAGGCCAACAACGCCAGAGCGCGCAACTTCAACAATTTTTGCCACATCCCTGACGGAGGCCAGGAACGCATCCAGCTTATCGCTCGTTCCGGCAAGCTGCACAGTATATATAGAAGGCGTGACGTCAATGATCTGCCCACGGAAAATATCCGTGTTACGCTTGACCTCTTCACGGCCATAACCGCTGGCCTGAATTTTCACCAGCATCACTTCACGTTCGACGTAAGCCCCCTGCCCCAGCTCGCTGACGCGCAACACGTCCACCAGCTTGTGCAATTGCTTTTCGATCTGCTCAAGCACTTTCGCATCGCCGACAGTCTGGATCGTCATGCGGGAGAGCGTTGGATCATCGGTCGGCGCAACGGTCAGGCTTTCAATGTTGTATCCGCGCTGCGCAAAAAGCCCAATGACGCGTGACAGTGCGCCCGACTCATTTTCCAGTAATACAGATAATATCCGGCGCATATCAGGTTCTCTCCGTTTTGCTTAACCACATTTCATCCATACCACCGCCACGGATATGCATCGGATAAACGTGCTCTGTGCCGTCGACGATGACGTCCATGAAGACGAGGCGATTGTTTTTAACGTGCTCAAGCGCTTCGCCGAGCTTCGCTTCCAGCGCTGACGGATCGGTTACCCGCATGCCAATATGACCATAGGCTTCAGCCAGACGGACAAAGTCCGGAAGTGACTTCATATAAGACTGAGAGTGACGGCCGGAATAAATCATATCCTGCCACTGCTTCACCATACCGAGGTAACCGTTATTCAGGTTAAGCACCAGCACTGGCAACTCATATTGCAGCGCAGTAGAAAGCTCCTGAATATTCATCTGTATACTGCCATCACCCGTTACGCAGATAACCGTTTCGTTCGGCAACGCCAGCTTCACCCCCAGCGCGGCGGGCAGACCAAAGCCCATCGTGCCAAGCCCGCCTGAGTTGATCCAGCGACGCGGTTTATCAAACGGGTAATACAACGCAGCGAACATCTGATGCTGGCCTACGTCAGAAGTGACATACGCCTCGCCTTTGGTCAGATGCCAGATCGTCTCGATCACCGCCTGCGGCTTGATGTTCTCACTCTGCGTGTCGTATTTAAGGCACTGACGGCCGCGCCATAGTTCGATTTGCTGCCACCAGTCACGGATCTCATCCAGCGGTTGAGAGGCGGTCTCCTGCGCCAGCAGTTCCAACATTTGATCCAGCACCTGTCGTGCGTCCCCCACGATGGGCACATCCGCCGGCACCGTTTTAGAGATAGAAGTAGGATCGATATCAATGTGTAGCACCGTCGCATTTGGACAGTATTTCGCCAGGTTATTGGTGGTGCGATCGTCAAAACGTACGCCGACGGCAAAAATCACATCAGAATGGTGCATCGTCATATTGGCTTCATAGGTGCCATGCATACCCAGCATGCCCAGCGCCTGACGGTGGGTAGCCGGGAATGCTCCCAGCCCCATCAGCGATGACGCGACAGGAAGGTTCAGCTTCTCAATCAGTTCGCGTAGTTGCGTTTCACAGGCTGCATTGACGGCGCCGCCCCCCACATAGACTACGGGCTTTTTCGCAGCCAGCAGCGTTTGCAGCGCACGCTTAATCTGGCCTTTGTGCCCTTGCGTCGTCGGATTATACGAACGCATGCTCACCGACTCAGGCCACAGGTAAGGCAGTTTATTCGCGGGATTGAGAATATCTTTTGGCAGATCGACAACCACTGGCCCAGGACGACCGCTGGCGGCCAGCCAGAAGGCTTTTTTCAGCACGCCCGGGATATCTTCCGTTTGCTTAACCAGAAAGCTGTGCTTCACCACGGGGCGTGAGATCCCCACCATGTCGCATTCCTGAAACGCATCATAGCCAATCAGTGACGTCGCCACCTGTCCGGAGAGAATGACCAGTGGAATAGAGTCCATATACGCAGTCGCAATGCCGGTGATGGCATTGGTCGCTCCCGGCCCCGAAGTAACCAGCACTACACCCACTTCGCCCGTGGCGCGGGCCAGGCCGTCAGCCATATGCACAGCAGCCTGTTCATGACGAACCAGAACATGATCAATACCGCCTACCGTGTGCAGCGCGTCATAAATATCGAGAACCGCGCCTCCGGGATAGCCGAACACTTGTTTCACGCCCTGATCGATAAGCGATCGGACGACCATTTCCGCGCCAGACAACATCTCCATGCTTTGCCTCCAGGCTTTTGTTATAGACGGTCAACAGAATTCATTTCCGCGCCGTCTTCTGACAGGGTGAACCCATCTTATAATGTGCAGAGTGATGGATACCTTAACCGCTCGTTATGAGGCAGGCAATTAGCAAACGGAATGCGGGAATGGGCAATAAAAGCAGAAAAAATAGCTGTCAGACACGAATATGGTGAATTCGTCTGGTATGAGGGGAGACGCTAATAATTCATCTCTTAAAAAGAGGATGGATCAGGAAATCATCTATTTTTAAGCCGCCCTGAGCGTCTGAAAAAATGCGCACAGAACAAAATATTGCCTGCATAAAAAATCACAGAATAAACCGCATGGCACCATGCGGTTTATTCACCCTGACTTATCGACGACAAATATTGATCAGCAACTCTTCCATCCACTGATGCCCTTTATCCCGCCCCGCCGCTTCATGCCAGGAAAGATAACAGGTACGACTATTCAGCTTGAGCGGCAGAGGTAAAATTTGCAGGCTCAGCGAATCGGAGAACTCTTCAGCAAGCCAGCGCGGTGCAATAGCGACTAGCTGCGTCTGAGAAACGACATTTAAAACGCTGACCATCGCCATCCCCTGATAGGCCACGCTGGCTTGTTTATCGGCAGTGTCATACCACGGCTGACTGAACGAAGCATATCTGTCCAGAGCAACAACGGCATGCTGCTCGCTGTAAACATCGCTTTCACGCAGCGGCGAATTCATGCGTGGATGTTTTTTGCTGGCGACTAACACCATTTCATCTTTAAACAACGGAACACATGCAAACTCTGGACGGCGAAACTCTTCGTAGCCCAGAACGAACTCCGTTTCCTGATAACGAAGCTGGTGCTCAGTGTTTTGATTTAAAGATGATTTAAAAACGAGATGAATATTAGGAGCAATCTGTTCAACTTTATTATATATAACAGACGTCAAATAATTGTCTAACGGACTGCAAACACAGAGATGGAAAACCCGCTCACTGCTTAAAGGTTCAAACCCTGAGCCGGGAAGCTCATTTTGAACCAGCTGTAGCGCCTGACGAATCGAACCGAATAGCTGGAATGCACGCGCCGTGGGCTGGATACCTCTTCCATACCGGACGAATAACTCGTCGTTAAACATCACCTTAAGTCTGGCTACGGCATTACTCACGGCAGGTTGAGACATTCCCAGAGATTGCGCTGCTCGCGTAATATTCTGCTCCTGCATAACTGCATCAAATACAGTTAACAGGTTGAGATCCACTGTGCGTAACTGAGGCTTAACCCCATCATAAGGCTGTGGTTGGTTAATATTATTTTCTGGCATTTCTGACTCCACTGTCACGCTAAATTCCCTTTGCCAAAGTACAGTAATAACTTCGAAAAATATGATTTACCATGCATATACAACAAGCGAAAGGAAATTATTTAAAATTCAGAATATATAAAGAACCCTCATTCAAGAGATGCCATTAAGCATCCCCTGAATGAAGAGCTAAAAATCGTTCAAATGATATCTAAAACTTTAATGCAGGCATGAAACCATAAAGCTGGCAAATACACAATCACCGCCTTAGTTAATAATAACTTAAGTATTATTAAACTATGAAGGCCATACACCACGATTTCATTAACAAAATGATATCAATATTGATAACTTTCCCGCCCATGATTCATTCATAGAACTTATAACTCAATGAAATAAAACACATTCCATTTCACAGCACATCGGTAAAAATACTGTGTTCAATTGCTACCAATTATATTCAAATTATTCCAGAGATGAATCTCAAGTCCAATAATAGACAATTAAATCGGTTAACAGCGTAAAAACCAGCACAATTAGCTAATGTGTTTATCCTGCGCTGAGTGGCCGTTTTGCCTGAGAGGGGTTGACATGAGTCAGCGTATCCAGTACCACTAAAAGCATATCGCATTCATCTGGAGCACGATTCATGATTCGCACCCTTCGTTTCACCGGTCTACTACTACTAAACGCATCCACTGTGCGCGGTAGACTGGCGGGCGAAATTCAGCGTTGAATCGTCTTCAGTAAAACTAAAAACCCGCGCCACTGCGCGGGTTTTTTTATGCTCGTAGCAAGGCGCCCTAAGACTGACAAGGACCTAACCCATGAGCCAGCAAGTCGTTATTTTCGATACTACTTTACGTGACGGTGAACAGGCATTACAGGCGAGCCTGAGTGTTAAAGAAAAACTGCAAATTGCGCTGGCCCTCGAACGCATGGGTGTAGACGTAATGGAAGTCGGCTTTCCCGTCTCCTCGCCGGGTGATTTCGAGTCAGTACAGACCATCGCCCGCACCATCAAAAACAGCCGCGTATGCGGTCTGGCTCGCTGCGTTGAGAAAGATATTGATGTGGCCGCGGAATCCCTGAAAGTTGCAGAAGCCTTCCGTATCCATACATTCATTGCCACCTCCCCCATGCACATTGCAACCAAGCTGCGCAGCACGCTGGATGAAGTGATCGAACGTGCGGTGTATATGGTTAAACGCGCGCGTAACTATACTGATGACGTCGAATTCTCCTGTGAAGATGCAGGCCGCACGCCGATTGACGATTTGGCCCGTGTAGTGGAAGCCGCGATTAATGCCGGAGCCAGAACCATCAACATCCCGGATACCGTCGGCTACACCATGCCGTTTGAGTTCTCTAACATCATCACCGGCCTGTACGACCGCGTACCTAATATTGATAAAGCCATCATCTCTGTTCACACCCACGATGATTTGGGTCTGGCTGTGGGCAATGCCATCGCTGCCGTCCACGCCGGCGCGCGTCAGGTAGAAGGGGCAATGAACGGCATTGGTGAACGCGCCGGCAACTGCTCGCTGGAAGAAGTGATCATGGCGATCAAGGTGCGCAAAGACATTATGAACGTACACACTCGCATCAATCACAACGAAATCTGGCGCACCAGCCAGACCGTGAGCCAGATTTGCAATATGCCGATCCCGGCGAACAAGGCGATTGTTGGTACTGGCGCGTTCGCTCACTCCTCCGGTATTCACCAGGATGGCGTGCTGAAGAACCGTGAAAACTACGAAATCATGACTCCGGAATCCATCGGTCTGAACCAGGTTCAGCTGAACCTGACCTCGCGCTCTGGCCGCGCGGCGGTGAAACACCGTATGGAAGAGATGGGGTATCAGGACAGCGATTACAACATGGATCAGCTGTACGACGCATTCCTGAAACTGGCTGACAAGAAAGGCCAGGTCTTCGATTACGACCTGGAAGCGCTGGCATTCATCAACAAACAGCAGGAAGAGCCAGAACACTTCCGTCTGGACTACTTCACCGTTCAGTCAGGCTCAAGTGATATCGCTACCGCCTCCGTCAAGCTGGCCTGCGGCGATGAAATTAAAGCGGAAGCCGCCAACGGTAACGGCCCTGTGGATGCCATTTACCAGGCGATTAACCGCGTCACTGAGTACGACGTAGAGCTGGTGAAATACGACCTGACGGCAAAAGGGCACGGTAAAGACGCCCTGGGCCAGGTTGATATCGTCGTCAACTATAACGGTCGCCGCTTCCACGGTGTGGGTCTGGCGACAGATATCGTCGAATCCTCCGCGAAAGCGATGGTGCATGTCCTGAACAACATCTGGCGCGCAGCCGAAGTCGAAAAAGAGTTGCAACGCAAAGCTCAGAATAAAGAGAACAACAAGGAAACCGTGTGATGTCGAAGAATTACCATATTGCTGTGTTGCCGGGTGACGGTATTGGCCCGGAAGTGATGACACAGGCGCTGAAAGTACTGGAAGCCGTTCGTTCGCGTTTTGCGATGAAAATTACCACCAGCCACTACGACGTGGGCGGTATTGCCATTGATAACCACGGTACTCCCCTGCCGAAAGGGACTGTAGAAGGCTGCGAGAATGCCGATGCCGTTCTGTTTGGCTCAGTGGGTGGCCCTAAGTGGGAACACCTGCCTCCAGCAGAGCAGCCAGAGCGCGGCGCGCTGCTGCCGCTGCGTAAACACTTCAAACTGTTCAGCAACCTGCGTCCCGCGAAGCTGTACCCGGGGCTGGAAGAGTTCTGCCCGCTGCGCGCCGATATCGCCGCCAACGGTTTCGACATTCTCTGCGTGCGTGAGCTGACCGGCGGGATCTACTTCGGGCAGCCAAAAGGCCGCGAAGGCAGCGGTCAGCATGAGAAAGCGTTTGATACCGAGGTGTATCACCGTTTTGAAATTGAACGTATCGCTCATATCGCGTTTGAGTCAGCGCGCAAACGCCGCCGTAAAGTGACCTCTATTGATAAAGCGAACGTGCTCCAGTCGTCTATTTTGTGGCGCGAAATCGTCAGTGAAGTTGCCAGGCAGTACCCGGACGTTGAGCTGTCACATATGTATATCGACAACGCAACGATGCAGCTGATTAAAGATCCGTCCCAGTTTGACGTGCTGCTGTGCTCCAACCTGTTCGGCGATATTCTCTCGGATGAATGCGCGATGATCACCGGCTCCATGGGCATGCTGCCCTCGGCCAGCCTGAACGAAGAAGGCTTTGGCCTGTACGAACCGGCGGGCGGCTCCGCGCCGGATATCGCAGGTAAAAACATCGCCAACCCGATTGCGCAGATCCTCTCCCTGGCTCTGCTGCTGCGCTACAGCCTGGATGCAGGCGATGCAGCAACCGCAATTGAAAACGCCATTAACCGGGCATTAGAAGAAGGCGTCCGTACCGGTGATTTAGCACGCGGCACGGCGGCAGTCAGTACCGATGAAATGGGCGACATCATTGCCCGCTATGTCGCTGAAGGGGTGTAATCATGGCTAAGACGTTATATGAGAAGTTGTTTGATGCGCACGTTGTTTACGAAGCACCAAACGAAACCCCACTGTTGTACATCGACCGTCATCTGGTACACGAAGTGACCTCTCCTCAGGCATTTGACGGCCTGCGCGCGCATAAGCGCCCGGTGCGTCAGCCGGGTAAAACCTTTGCCACGATGGATCACAACGTTTCCACCCAGACCAAAGACATCAATGCATCTGGCGAGATGGCGCGTATCCAGATGCAGGAGCTGATTAAGAACTGTAACGAGTTTGGCGTGGAGCTGTACGATCTGAACCACCCCTATCAGGGCATCGTCCACGTAATGGGGCCTGAGCAGGGGATTACTCTGCCGGGCATGACCATCGTCTGCGGTGACTCCCACACCGCGACGCACGGCGCATTTGGCGCCCTGGCGTTCGGGATTGGGACCTCTGAAGTTGAACACGTTCTGGCGACGCAGACCCTGAAGCAGGGCCGCGCCAAAACCATGAAGATTGAAGTGAAGGGTAAAGCTGCGCCGGGTATCACCGCGAAAGATATCGTGCTGGCGATTATCGGCAAAACCGGCAGCGCAGGCGGCACCGGTCACGTCGTGGAATTCTGCGGCGACGCTATCCAGGCGCTGAGCATTGAAGGTCGTATGACCCTGTGCAACATGGCCATTGAGATGGGCGCCAAAGCAGGCCTGGTGGCCCCAGACGAAACCACCTTCAACTATGTGAAGGGGCGTCTGCATGCGCCGAAAGGTCAGAATTTTGACGACGCGGTAGCGTACTGGAAAACCCTGAAAACGGACGAGGGGGCAATTTTTGATACCGTTGTGACGTTACAGGCGGAAGAAATCGCCCCGCAGGTCACCTGGGGCACCAACCCGGGCCAGGTGATTTCCGTCAACGACAGTATTCCTGACCCGGCCTCCTTTGCCGATCCGGTCGAACGTGCCAGTGCGGAAAAAGCGCTGGCTTACATGGGGCTGAAACCCGGCGTACCGCTGACCGACGTGAGCATTGATAAAGTATTCATTGGCTCCTGTACCAACTCCCGTATTGAAGATTTACGCGCTGCGGCAGAAATCGCTAAAGGCCGCAAAGTGGCGCCGGGCGTGCAGGCGCTGGTTGTGCCAGGCTCCGGTCCGGTGAAAGCCCAGGCGGAAGCGGAGGGTCTGGATAAGATCTTTATCGAAGCAGGCTTCGAGTGGCGCCTGCCGGGTTGCTCCATGTGTCTGGCGATGAACAACGACCGCCTGAATCCGGGCGAGCGCTGTGCTTCCACCAGCAACCGTAACTTTGAAGGCCGTCAGGGCCGCGGTGGGCGCACCCACCTGGTCAGCCCGGCAATGGCCGCCGCTGCGGCAGTCACCGGTCATTTCGCCGATATTCGCAGCCTGAAATAAGGAGACAATCATGGCAGAGAAATTTACCCAACATACGGGCCGGGTTGTCCCTCTGGACGCCGCTAACGTCGATACTGACGCGATCATTCCTAAGCAGTTTTTGCAGAAAGTGACGCGCACGGGTTTTGGTGCGCATCTGTTCAACGACTGGCGTTTCCTCGACGATAAAGGCGAAGTGCCGAACCCGGAATTCGTCCTGAACTTTCCGGAATACAAAGGCGCCTCCATTTTGCTGGCGCGGGAAAACTTTGGCTGCGGATCGTCGCGTGAACATGCGCCCTGGGCATTAACCGACTACGGCTTTAAGGTGGTTATCGCCCCGAGCTTCGCGGATATCTTCTACGGCAACAGCTTCAACAACCAGCTGCTGCCGGTGACGCTGAGTGACGAACAGGTCGATGAACTGTTTGCGCTGGTGCAGGCGAATCCGGGGATTTCGTTTGAGGTGGATCTGGAAGCGGAAGTGGTGAAAGCCGGGGATAAGATCTACAGCTTCAGCATTGATGCGTTCCGCCGCCACTGCATGCTGAACGGTCTGGATAGCATTGGCCTGACGCTGCAACACGAAGAGGCTATCTCCGCTTACGAGAAAAAACAGCCTGCGTTTATGGGTTAAAGGCAATGGCCCGCAGGGCGCGGGCCATTGATAAGGGTGCGTTGAGGCTCAACCACTCTGGAGTGGCGGGGAAAACTCCCCGCCAATACTGCTAACGTTTTGCTTCGTAAGCCAACACTGCCGCCAGCTCTGTTTTCTCCTGTCTGAAGTGCAGCTCACACAGCGAGTCGCGCACCATCCAGGTGAAGATCAACAGCGTCGTACAGATCAGAAACAAACCTAACAGCAGAGTACGTTTTGGCATTCAGCCTCCTTATTGCTTTTCGGCAATGAAGAGACTAACCTCGCAATGTTGGTTGTGAAGTTGGTCTCCCCATCAGTTTTTTGATGTGGGACTCTCCACTGTTTGCCTCTTGCGAAAGCCTGAGGCAAACAGCCTCAAGCACCCGTCACGCACTCTATGCGCCTTCTCTGCGCCTGTCAGAAAATCGTTTCATTTCGTGAAGCCGCCTTCCAGAATCAAACGTCTTTTACCCGGCACGTCAGCATCAGCGTGACGAGCGAAATCGCTGCGATCACCCAGTACACGGATGCATGCCCATAGCTTTGCGACAGTGCCCCCTGAATCACCCCTGCCAGAATCACGCCGGTAGAGATACTGTTGGTAAACAGCGTGGTCGCGGAGCCTGCGCGCCCCGGCATTAAATCCTGGAACCAGAGCATGCCTATCCCGGCAACGATTCCGATAAACACCGCGTTAAACAGCTGTAAAGCCAGCAAGGCTTCACGCGAATGGAACAGGATCAGCCCCGCGTAGAACAGTACCCCGGCCGCCACGGCGACGACCATCATCCGACGCTTTCCGAAACGTTTGACGTAGTAACCCGCCAGAATCATCGCCGGGATCTCCAGCCCGGCAGCGGTGCCCATCAGAATACCCGCGAGCTTGTCGGGCAGTCCCAGATCGCTGCTGATCCACAGCGGCATATCAATAATGTACATGGTGTTGCAGGTCCACATCAGCGTGGAGGCGATAAACAACATGCGGACGTTTTTATCCTGCCAGCCGCTCACCTGCGTGATGGGCTTGTCCGTCACCTGCTCTACGCGCGCCACCGATGGCAGCGCAAAGGCTATCAGCGCCAGGCTGATGACAAAAATCCCCGCCGCGATGGAAAACATGGTGGTGAAGCCGTAGTTCAGCGCCAGCATAAACGCCAGCGGCGGACCGATGACCCACGCGAGAGAGAGCTGCGCACGCATCACCGAGCTGAACATCACCACTTCCCTCGCCGAGCTGTCGGCGTACTCCCGGGCCAGGGCGAACAGTTGCGGCATCGCGGTGTTCGCCAGAGAGGCCAGCAGCACGCCGCAGGTAATGAGCGTCAGGTAATGGCGGTTGAAGGCAAACAGCAGCGCGTTGCCCACGGCCATGGCGCAACAAAAGAGGATCAGCTTACGGCGATCGCCCTGGCTGTCGGATCGTTTCGCCAGCCACAGGCTGACGAGGATCCCGGCAATGGCGTTGACGGTGTAGAACAGACCCACCCAAAACGGCTGCGCCCCCACCTCGCGGCTGAGAAACAGGCTCAACGTCGGCGCCTGTAGCGCGCCGGCCACACCCATCATGAAGGCCACCAGCATAAAAGCGGCGTACACGCCATTCAGGCGTCGCCCCATCGTCATCAACCAGAGCATGCGCAAGTCCTTATGAAAGCGAATCGAAATTGGGTGAAATAGTAAACGAAAAAAGCCAGCAAAAAACATTTTGCTGGCGGGTGATTAGCACCAATACTCAGTCACACATGATCGAGGCGAGTTAGCGAGAAGAGGTCGGTTTCGTAACGTCCCACTGCATCAGATCTTCCAGTATTCTCAGCCGCTGCTCTGCGCACTGGCGGGCCAGCCAGGACACTCCCTTTGTCGCTGAAAAATAGTGCTGATAAAACTGACGTGCGGTAGACCTCTTCATAATTTACCTCCTCGCTTCATCGAAAAGGATTATTGGCTTAATATAGGGATTAATAAATTGCTGATTTTTTGTCAGGAGTTCCCCTTTTATGCCTTCCGGTCGTCTGCAACAACAATTTATCCGCCTCTGGCAGTGCTGCGAGGGGCAATCGCAGGAGACCACGCTGAACGAGCTGGCCGAGCTCCTCAACTGCTCCCGGCGTCATATGCGCACGCTCCTTAATACCATGCAGCAGCAGGGCTGGCTAAACTGGGAGGCCGAAGCCGGACGCGGCAAGCGTTCGCGCCTGACTTTCCTTTATACCGGCCTGGCGTTACAGCAACAGCGAGCGGAGGATCTGCTGGAGCAGGACCGCATCGATCAGCTGGTCCAGCTGGTGGGCGACAAAGCCGCCGTGCGCCAGATGCTGGTCTCGCATCTGGGACGCAGCTTTCGTCAGGGACGCCACATTCTGCGGGTACTTTACTACCGCCCAATGAAAAATCTGTTGCCCGGTACGGCGTTACGTCGCTCTGAAACCCACATGGCCCGGCAGATTTTCAGCGGCCTGACGCGGATAAATGAGGAAAACGGGGAACTGGAAGCGGATATTGCCCATCACTGGCAACAGGTGTCTCCGCTGCACTGGCGCTTCTTTCTACGCCCCGGCATTCATTTCCACCATGGACGCGAGCTGGAGATGCGCGACGTTATCGCCTCTTTAGAGCGCGCCCGCACGCTGCCGCTCTATTCGCATATCGCACGGATCCACTCTCCAACGGCCTGGACGCTGGATATTGAGCTTTCGCAGCCGGACAAATGGCTTCCGTGGCTTCTGGGCTACGTGCCATCAATGATCCTGCCTGCCGAGTGGCGCTCCCTGAACAATTTTTCCAGCCAGCCGATTGGTACGGGCCCCTACTCCGTTACACGAAATAACAGTAATCAGCTGAAGATCCGCGCCTTTGATGATTACTTTGGCTATAGGGCGTTGATCGACGAAGTGAACGTCTGGGTGTTACCGGATCTCAACGAAGAGCTGAGCGCAGGCCTGACCCTGGAAGGGCCAACAGCCGGTGAAAAGGCGTTCGAAAGCCGCCTGGAGGAGGGCTGCTACTACCTGCTCTTTGATAGCCGCAGCCATCGCGGGGCAAACCACGACGTCCGCAGGTGGATAAGCCATATTCTGGCGCCCGCTAACCTGATTTATCACGCAGAGGAGCAATACCAGACCTGGTGGTTCCCGGCCTATGGCCTGCTCCCACGCTGGCACCATGCGCAGCCCGTCCGCAGCGAAAAGCCTGCCGGACTGGAGACCATCACCCTCAGCTACTATCGCGATCACATTGAGCATCGTTTTCTGGCGAGGATCATGAGCACGCTGCTGGCAGCCGAAGGCGTGACGCTGGCGATACAGGAAGTCGATTATGATGAATGGCATCGCGGAGACGTCATCAGCGATATCTGGCTCAACAGCGCAAACTTTACGCTGCCGCTTGATTTCTCGCTCTTTTCTCACCTGTACGAGGTGCCCCTGATTCAGCACTGTATCAACCGGGACTGGCAGCAGGACGCCGCGCGGTGGCGGGCGGGAGAAATGGATCTGGCCGCCTGGTGTCAGGAATTACTGACCGGGCAGACGATCGTACCGCTGATTCACCACTGGCTGCTGATCCAGGGGCAGCGCAGCATGCGCGGCCTGCGGATGAATACCCTCGGCTGGTTTGATTTTAAATCCGCCTGGTTTGCGCCGCCGGAGCCATAACGCTTTCGTAATATTCACCAAATCATTACAATAGCGCCGTTCTCAACGGGGTGCTGCATCACTGATGTGCGCTGAGATAATACCCGTCGAACCTGATCCGGATAACGCCGGCGAAGGGATTTGAGGCTGTCTCTCAAAATCCTTTGCCACTCAACCCTGAGGTGCAAAGTGTTAAAAAACGTTCTTCCTCTGCTGGCGCTGTTTGCGCTGCCTGTTTTTGCTAAGCCCGTTCTGACGGTCTACACCTACGACTCCTTCTCCGCCGACTGGGGCCCCGGCCCGGTGGTTAAAAAAGCCTTTGAAGCCGACTGCAACTGCGAGCTGAAATTCGTGGCGCTGGAAGATGGCGTCTCGCTGCTCAACCGTCTGCGCATGGAAGGCAAAAACAGCAAAGCCGACGTGGTGCTCGGGCTGGATAACAACCTGCTGGAAGCCGCCACCCAAACCAGACTGTTCGCCAAAAGCGGTGTGGCGTCAGATGCCGTCAACGTACCGGGCGGCTGGAAAAGCGACACCTTCGTTCCCTTTGATTACGGCTACTTTGCGTTTGTCTACGATAAAAACAAGCTGAAGAATCCGCCCAAAAGCCTGAAAGAGCTGGTCGAAAGTGACCAGAAATGGCGCGTAATTTATGAAGATCCGCGTACCAGCACGCCGGGTCTGGGGCTGCTATTGTGGATGCAGAAAGTCTACGGGGATAAAACGCCGGAAGCGTGGCAGAAGCTGGCCGCGAAAACCGTTACCGTCACCAAAGGCTGGAGCGAAGCCTACGGCCTGTTCCTGAAAGGCGAAAGCGATCTGGTGCTGAGCTACACTACCTCTCCGGCCTACCACATTATCGCCGAGAAGAAGGATAACTACGCCGCCGCGAACTTTGCTGAAGGGCATTATTTGCAGGTGGAAGTAGCCGCCCGCACCGCCGCGAGCAAACAGCCGGAGCTTGCCGAAAAATTCCTGAAATTTATGGTCTCCCCGGCATTCCAGAATGCTATTCCGACAGGAAACTGGATGTACCCGGTCACTGACGTTGCGCTGCCGGCAGGCTTTGAGCAGCTAAACAAGCCGCAAACCTCACTGGAATTTACGCCGCAGCAGGTTGCCGCCCAGCGCGCCGCATGGATTAGTGAATGGCAACGCGCCGTCAGCCGCTGATCCCCGGCTGGTTAGTTCCCGGGCTGCTCGCCGCCATACTGATGGTGGTCGTCAGCCTGGGTGCATTCCTTGCGCTGTGGTTTAACGCGCCAGAGAGCGATCTGCTCGCCCTCTGGCACGACAGCTATCTCTGGCACGTCATCCGTTTCTCCTTCTGGCAGGCGTTTCTCTCCGCGCTGCTGTCGACGATCCCGGCCATTTTCCTTGCACGCGCCCTCTATCGCAGACGTTTCCCCGGCAGGCTTGCCCTGCTGCGGCTGTGCGCGATGACGCTGATCCTGCCCGTGCTGGTGGCGGTGTTCGGCATTCTGAGCGTCTACGGTCGACAGGGCTGGCTGGCATCCCTCTTCAACCTGCTTGGTCTGGAATGGACCTT
Organism: Enterobacter sp. BWH64; assembly: GCF_001037645.1. Taxonomy (NCBI): domain Bacteria; kingdom Pseudomonadati; phylum Pseudomonadota; class Gammaproteobacteria; order Enterobacterales; family Enterobacteriaceae; genus Enterobacter; species Enterobacter sp. BWH64. The sequence goes on along the minus strand of NZ_KQ089922.1, from coordinate 1,258,123 downwards.
CTCCCCTTACGGCCTGAAAGGCATTCTGCTGGCGCATATTTTTTTCAATATGCCGATGGCGACGCGCCTCTTTTTACAGGCGCTGGAAAACATTCCCGGTGAGCAGCGTCAGATTGCCGCCCAGCTTGGCATGCGCGGCTGGTCGTTCTTCCGCTTTGTCGAATGGCCGTGGCTGCGACGCCAGATTGCCCCGGTGGCCGCGCTAATCTTTATGCTCTGCTTCGCCAGCTTCGCGACCGTGCTTTCTCTCGGCGGCGGGCCGCAGGCCACCACCATTGAGCTGGCGATCTATCAGGCCTTAAGTTACGACTACGATCCGGGCCGCGCCGCGCTGCTGGCGATGGTGCAGATGGTCTGCTGCCTGGCGCTGGTGTTACTCAGCCAGCGGCTGAGTAAAGCGATCCCCACAGGCAGCAATCACTTGACAGGCTGGCGCGATCCGCAGGACAGCCTGCACAGCCGCGTCGCGGATTTTATGCTGATCGCGCTGGCCCTCCTGCTTCTGCTGCCCCCGCTGCTGGCCGTTATCGTTGATGGCCTGAATCGCAATGTGTTGTCGGTACTGCAACAGCCTGTCCTGTGGCAGGCGACGTGGACCTCATTGCGCATCGCGCTGGCAGCCGGGCTGCTGTGCGTGATCCTGACCATGATGCTGCTCTGGAGCAGCCGCGAGCTGTACGCGCGTCATGCCTGTAAAGCCGGACACGCGCTGGAACTGACGGGTATGCTGATCCTGGCGATGCCGGGTATTGTGCTGGCGACCGGATTCTTTTTACTGTTCAACAGCACCATCGGCCTGCCGGAAAGCGCCGACGGCATCGTCATTTTTACCAACGCGCTGATGGCTATCCCTTACGCGCTCAAGGTGCTGGAAAACCCGATGCGCGACGTCAACAGCCGCTACAGTTTGCTGTGTCAGTCGCTGGGCATGCAGGGCTGGAAGCGTCTGAAGGTGGTCGAACTGCGCGCGCTAAAGCGTCCGCTGGCTCAGGCGCTGGCGTTTGCCTGCGTGCTGTCGATTGGCGATTTTGGCGTTGTGGCCCTCTTTGGCAACGAGGATTTCCGCACGCTGCCGTTCTGGCTTTATCAGCAAATTGGCTCCTATCGTAGCCAGGACGGCGCCGTCACGGCACTTTTACTGCTGGTGCTGTGCTTTGCGTTATTTACCGTTATCGAAAAACTTCCGGGGCGTGATGTTAAAACTGACTGATGTAACCTGGCTTTATGAGCACCTGCCAATGCGTTTTACCCTCTCCGTTCGTCAGGGAGAGCGAATCGCAGTGCTTGGCCCCAGCGGGGCCGGAAAAAGTACCCTGCTCAATCTGATTGCCGGTTTTTTGCAGCCTGCCAGCGGGTCGATCGTCATTGATAATGGCGAATATACCTACGCTCCGCCGGCTAAGCGCCCGGTGTCGATGCTGTTTCAGGAAAACAATCTGTTCAATCATCTTACGGTGTGGCAGAACATCGCGCTGGGTATGGATCCGGGGTTAAAACTCAGTGTTGCGCAGCGTCAGACGCTGGAGGCGATCGCCGAACAAATGGGCCTGGCTGCGTTTATCAACAGACTACCGGGTGAGCTTTCCGGCGGCCAGCGCCAGCGCGTGGCGCTGGCACGCTGTCTGGTGCGCAAGCAGCCGCTGCTGCTGCTCGACGAACCCTTTTCGGCGCTCGACCCGGCCCTGCGTCAGGAGATGCTCTCGCTGGTTGAGGAGGTTTGCGAGCGCGAGCAACTGACGATGCTGATGGTTTCGCATAGCATCGAAGATGCCGCACGCATCGCGCCGCGATCGGTAGTGATCGCGGAGGGACGTATTTTGTGGGATGGAACAACCGACGCCTTAATGAGCGGGAAAGAAAGCGCGTCAGGATTACTGGGTATAAGACCGTAGGCCGGGCAAACGCAGTGCCGCCCGGCGTTTAACGGCTCACCACCTTCAACAGGATCTCACCGTACACCGGCATCAGCGGGTGGCGAATCAGCGCCACCAGCGCCACGACAGCCACTCCCAGCGTCAGCGGGGCCAGCCAGAGCAGGCGCGTGCGCGGAAGATAGCGCGTCAGGCGATCAACACTGGCTTTCGCGCTGCGCCACAGGCGCCAGCAGAGCCAGACCGCCAGCCACAGCAGGACCGCCGTTCCCAGCAGCAGCCACTTGAACTCGCCGCTTTGCATACCGTCAGGAATATCGATCGCCGCGCCCGCCAGGATCCCCGGCAGGAAGTAGAACGGCGGCCAGAAGACGCAGCCGATGATGTTCGGCACCACAAACTTCGCGACGGGCAGATCCAGCATCCCGGCCACCATCGGCACCAGCGGGCGCGTTGGGCCAACGAAGCGCCCCACAAGGATAGTGAACATGCTGTGCTGGTGCAGCGCGTGCTCGGTTTTATCCAGCAGCGCTTTGTTTTTTTTCATGAACGACCAGCGGTGCAGCGGCTTCTTAAAGCGCCAGCCCAGCCAGAAGGAGATCCAGTCCCCCAGCAAACAACCGATGATACCGGCCATCCACGCCTGCCAGAAATTGACCTCGCCGCTGCCGATAAGCGCCCCAAGCCCTGCCATCATCACGGTGCCGGGCAGGATCAGCCCGACCAGCGCCAGCGACTCCAGAAACGCCACCAGCGCCACGGCGATGAGCGAATACATAACGGACTGGGTAATAAAATGTTCCAGCAATGCCTGCATAACTATTCCGGTCAGAAAACGAATCAGCGATTCTGCTTAGCGCCCTGCACCGCGTCAAGGCATCAATTGTCTGAATAGTTTACAAGATGCGCCTGAAGTTCACCTGAATGTTTACCGATTATTCACATCCCGCGCGGAATTCGCTCGGGCTGGCACCGGTGCACTTCTTAAACACGCGAGAGAAATAGAGCTGATCTTCAAAGCCGACGTTACGCCCGACGGTGGCGATAGGCATTCGGGTGGTGCTGAGCAGCAGTTTCGCCTGGCTGATGCGCTGATCCTCACGCCAGCTGAGTACACTCACGCCAAGCTGCTGGCGGAACAGATGAGAGAGCCGTGACGGCGACAGACACACATGCTGGGCGACGCTGGCAATATCAAACTGGCTGTCGGCAAGGTGGTCGCTGATGTACTGGCAGGCGTCGCGGACGCGGTTGTCCAGCGGCGGATTAAGCGACTCGTTGATGGCCTCCATGCGGCGCAGCAGAACCTGTTCAAGCAGGTTGATGGCCAGCAGTTCGGCGTAGCGCCCGCCCGCCTGCCCTGCCTCAATAATCTGTGCGAACAGCTCACGGAACTGCGCCAGATGCGCCTCATCCGGGCGATATAAACCGGTATGGGCGAAAATGGCCGGCCACGAGAGCCACTCCTGCCAGTAGGCGCGCGGACGGAAATAGACCCACTGGTGATACCACTCTTTGGCATCCGGATGGCGCCCGTAGTGGTGGATCTCCCCCGGCGGGAACAGCAGCATATCACCGGGGCGGCAGATAAACTGCTGATCCCCGTTTTTGACGACCCCTTCTCCGCGTACGGTCAGGTTCAGGATATATCCCTTCATGCCAAGAGGGCGATCGACGTAAAAATCGAGATATCCCTCGGCCTCAATTGGCGTCAGCCCCGCCACCAGATGGGCGTTAAATGAGTAGCCCGGCAGTAAGGGATCGTTTTGCGGTTCGGCCATAGATTCAGTTCTCCCAAGGGTCCTGAAGGAAACCAATTGTCCATATCGATAAAAGCAGTATAAAAATGGCCCGCGAAAAGATCCAAAAAGCATCACGCCTCTTTTACGTCCGCCATGTTTCAGCCTTTCCCCCTGATTTGTCCGCCAGTACGGGCAGATAAGCAGTAACAAAAGTGTCTATAAGTGCGGCAGAAATGTCCACATAGAATATTTGCACGGCGTCACACTTTGCGTGGCTACAGCAATTTAGTCCATAAGATTAGCGGATCCTGCCTGACGATTTTTGTCCCCAGTCTCTAATGTTCTTCCATACCTGTTTTTTGGATGGAGCAACACCATGGCAATTGCAATTGGCCTCGATTTTGGCAGCGACTCAGTTCGCGCGCTGGCAGTGGACTGTACGACTGGCCTGGAGATAGCAACCAGCGTTGAGTGGTATCCGCGCTGGCAAGAGGGGCGCTACTGCGATGCGCCGAACAACCAGTTCCGCCACCACCCGCGTGATTACATTGAATCAATGGAAGCGGCGATCAAAACCGTGCTGGCAGAGTTGACGGACGCCCAGCGGGTCGATGTCGTGGGGATTGGCGTCGACAGCACCGGCTCAACGCCTGCCCCTGTCGATGCCGAAGGCCGCGTACTGGCGCTGCGACCGGAGTTTGCCGACAACCCGAACGCCATGTTTGTGCTGTGGAAAGACCATACCGCCGTGGAAGAGGCGGAAGCCATCACCCGCTTATGCCATCAGCCGGGCAAAACTGACTACTCCCGCTACATCGGCGGGATTTACTCCAGCGAGTGGTTCTGGGCCAAGATCCTGCACGTTACCCGCGCGGACGCGTCGGTCGCACAGGCAGCGGCATCATGGATTGAGCTATGCGACTGGGTTCCCGCCCTGCTCTCCGGCACCACTCGCCCGCAGGATATCCGCCGCGGCCGTTGCAGCGCCGGGCATAAATCGCTGTGGCATGAAAGCTGGGGGGGGCTGCCTCCGGCAACGTTCTTCGATGAACTCGATCCGATCATCAACAAAAACCTGACATACCCGCTGTTTACCGACACCTTCACCGCCGATATTCCGGTCGGCACGCTCTGCGAAGAGTGGGCGAAACGCCTCGGTCTGCCGCAAAACGTGACCATTTCCGGCGGCGCGTTCGACTGCCATATGGGTGCCGTGGGCGCGGGTGCGCAGCCCAACACGCTGGTGAAAGTTATCGGCACCTCCACCTGTGACATTCTGACGGCAGATAAAGCCAGCGTCGGCGACCGCGCGGTGAAAGGCATCTGCGGTCAGGTTGACGGCAGCGTGGTACCCGATTTTATCGGCCTCGAAGCGGGTCAGTCCGCCTTCGGCGATATCTACGCCTGGTTTGGCCGTGTGCTCGGCTGGCCGCTGGATCAGCTGGCAGCCGCGCATCCTGAACTGAAAACACAGATTACCGCGAGCAAAAAACAGCTCCTGCCGCAGCTCACCGAAGCCTGGGCAAAAAATCCGTCTCTCGACCACCTGCCGGTGGTGCTGGACTGGTTCAACGGGCGTCGTACGCCGTTTGCCAACCAGCGTCTGAAAGGGGTGATTACCGATCTCAACCTCGCGACCGACGCGCCCGCGCTGTTTGGCGGCCTGATCGCCGCCACCGCATTCGGCGCGCGCGCCATTATGGAGTGCTTCACCGGGCAGGGCATTGACGTGAACAACGTGATGGCGCTGGGCGGCATCGCCCGTAAAAACCCGGTGATTATGCAGGCCTGCTGCGACGTGCTGAACCGGCCGCTGCAAATTGTGGCCTCCGATCAGTGCTGTGCGCTGGGCACGGCGATTTTCGCTGCCGTGGCCGCAGGCGTACATGCGGATATCCCGACCGCGCAACAGCATATGGCGAGCGCCGTCGAAAGTACGCTCCAGCCGCAGACTCAGCAGGCACAACGCTTTGAACAGCTTTATCAGCGCTACCAGCAATGGGCAAAAAGCGCCGAACTTCACTATCTCCCTGTCGCCGCCCCGGCCAAAAGCACCGCGGATACTACGGCAACCCTGACACATTAAGGACACGATAATGACCATTTTTAATAATTATGAAGTGTGGTTTGTGATTGGCAGTCAGCATTTGTACGGACCGGAAGCGTTGCAGCAGGTGACGAAACACGCGGAGCACGTTGTGAATGCGCTGAACGCGGAAGCCAAACTGCCGTGCAAACTGGTGCTGAAGCCGCTGGGTACCACCCCGGACGAAATCACCAACATTTGCCGCGATGCCAATTACGATGACAAATGCGCTGGCCTGGTGGTGTGGCTGCACACCTTTTCGCCAGCCAAAATGTGGATCAACGGCCTGGCTATCCTCAACAAACCGCTGCTGCAATTCCACACGCAGTTCAACGCCTCCCTGCCGTGGGACAGCATCGACATGGACTTCATGAACCTGAACCAGACCGCGCACGGCGGCCGCGAGTTCGGCTTCATCGGCGCGCGCATGCGTCAACAGCATGCCGTGGTGACCGGGCACTGGCAGGACGGTCAGGCACAAAAACGCATTGGCTCCTGGATGCGTCAGGCGGTATCTAAGCAGGATACCCGCCACCTGAAAGTGGTGCGTTTCGGCGACAACATGCGCGAAGTGGCGGTCACCGACGGTGATAAAGTGGCCGCGCAGATTAAATTTGGCTTCTCCGTCAACACCTGGGCGGTGGGCGACCTGGTGCAGGTGGTGAATGACATCAGCGATGGCGACGTTAACGCGCTGGTGGACGAGTACGAAAGCAGCTATCGCCTGACGCCTGCGGCACAGGTCAACGGTGACAAGCGCCAGAACGTGCTGGATGCCGCACGTATTGAGCTGGGCATGAAGCGTTTTCTGGAACAGGGCGGCTTCCATGCCTTCACCACCACCTTTGAAGATCTCCACGGCCTGAAACAGCTCCCGGGTCTGGCGGTACAACGTCTGATGCAGCAGGGCTACGGCTTTGCGGGCGAAGGCGACTGGAAAACTGCCGCTCTGCTTCGCATCATGAAGGTGATGTCGACCGGTCTACAGGGCGGCACCTCTTTTATGGAGGACTACACCTACCACTTCGAGAACGGCAACGATCTGGTGCTCGGCTCGCACATGCTGGAAGTGTGTCCATCCATCGCGGTTGAAGAGAAACCGATCCTCGACGTGCAGTACCTCGGCATTGGCGGCAAAGCGGATCCGGCCCGTCTGATCTTCAACACCCGTACCGGCCCGGCCATTAACGCCAGCCTGATTGACCTCGGCGATCGTTTCCGCCTGCTGGTGAACTGCGTCGATGCGGTTGAAACCCCGCATTCTCTGCCGAAGCTGCCGGTCGCCAACGCTTTGTGGAAAGCGCAGCCTGACCTGCCAACCGCCTCGGAAGCCTGGATCCTGGCCGGCGGCGCGCACCACACCGTATTCAGCCACGCGCTTGACCTGAACGATATGCGTCAGTTTGCCGAGCTGCACGACATCGAACTGACCGTGATTGATAACGACACCCGTCTGCCAGCCTTTAAAGACGCGCTGCGCTGGAACGAAGTCTATTACGGTTCAAAACGCTAAGTATGGAGTGCCCGGTGGAACTTCGTTTACCGGGCCTACGGTTCTGTAGGCCGGATAAGCGCAGCGCCATCCGGCAGGAGACGACAATGTTAGAAGATCTCAAACGTCAGGTACTCGAAGCCAACCTGGCGCTGCCAAAACATAACCTCGTAACCCTGACATGGGGCAACGTCAGCGCCGTTGACCGGGAAAAAGGGGTGTTCGTGATCAAGCCTTCCGGCGTGGATTACACGGTAATGACCGCAGAAGACATGGTGGTGGTCAGCATCGAAACGGGTGAAGTGGTTGAAGGCAATAAAAAGCCCTCCTCCGATACGCCCACTCATCGCCTGATGTATCAGGCCTTCCCGACCATCGGCGGGATTGTGCATACCCATTCGCGTCACGCGACCATCTGGGCGCAGGCGGGCCAGCCTATTCCGGCCACCGGCACCACCCACGCGGACTACTTTTACGGCACCATTCCCTGCACGCGTCTGATGACCGATGCGGAGATCGGCGGTGAGTACGAATGGGAAACGGGGAACGTGATTGTCGAAACCTTCGAAAAACAGGGAATCGACGCGGCGCAAATGCCCGGCGTGCTGGTGCACTCCCACGGCCCGTTTGCCTGGGGTAAAAACGCGGAGGACGCGGTGCACAACGCGATCGTGCTGGAGGAAGTCGCCTATATGGGGATCTTCTGCCGCCAGCTGGCACCGCAGCTGCCGGATATGCAGCAAACCCTGCTGGATAAGCATTACCTGCGTAAGCACGGTGCGAAAGCCTACTACGGGCAGTAAACCCTTGCCCGGTGACGCTGCGCTTACCGGGCCTGCGGAACCTGTAGGCCGGATAAGCGGAGCGCCATCCGGCGGAACAGACACTGTATAAAACCCCAGCAAACACCCCTCAACCAGGCTATAATCAGGCCTGGTTTGTTTTATGGGATAACGCCGTGACGCAGGCGCAAGAAGGCTTTTTACTGACCAGACACTGGCGGGATACCCCTCAGGGTACTGAGGTTGAATTCTGGCTGGCAACGGACAACGGCCCACTAAACGTTACGCTCCCGCCGCAGGAGTCCGTGGCCTTTATTCCTGAAGCTCACGTCGAGAAAGTGAAACAACTGCTACGCGGCGAAAACAACTGGCGCCTTACGCCGCTCCAACTGAAAGATTTCCACCGCCAGCCAGTTTACGGCCTCTACTGCCGCGCCCATCGCCAGTTAATGCGCTATGAAAAGCTGCTTCGTGAAGCAGGCGTGACGCTTTACGAGGCCGACATTCGCCCGCCTGAACGCTTTCTGATGGAGCGGTTTATCACCGCCCCCGTCTGGGTAGATGGCACCGCGCAAAACGGCAGGATCGTTAACGCGCGCCTGAAGCCTAATCCGCACTATCGCCCGCCGCTAAAGTGGGTGTCGCTGGATATTGAAACCACCCGCCATGGCGAACTGTACTGCATTGGCCTGGAAGGCTGTGGGCAGCGGGTTGTCTATATGCTCGGGCCGCCGAACGGCGATGCGTCCGCGCTGGATTTTAATCTGGAGTACGTCAACAGCCGCCCGCAACTGCTGGAGAAGCTTAACCAGTGGTTTGCCGAGCACGATCCGGATGTTCTGATCGGCTGGAACGTAGTGCAGTTTGACCTACGCGTGCTGCAAAAACATGCCGAGCGTTACCGTATCCCGCTGATTCTGGGGCGCGGCAACAGCGAGCTGGAGTGGCGTGAGCACGGTTTTAAGAACGGTGTTTTCTTCGCGCAGGCTAACGGTCGCCTGATTATCGACGGTATCGAGGCGCTGAAATCCGCCTTCTGGAACTTCTCTTCCTTCTCGCTGGAAGCGGTCGCCCAGGCGCTGCTCGGCGAAGGTAAATCCATCGACAATCCCTGGGACCGAATGGACGAGATCGACCGGCGCTTTAATGAAGATAAGCCGGCGCTCGCTACCTATAACCTGAAAGATTGCGAGCTGGTGACGCAGATCTTCCACAAAACCGAGATCATGCCGTTCCTGCTGGAGCGGGCGACGGTGAACGGTCTCGCGGTCGACAGGCACGGCGGCTCGGTAGCGGCCTTCAGCCACCTCTATTTCCCGCGGATGCACCGGGCAGGCTATGTCGCCCCTAACCTCGGCGACGTGCCGCCGCAGGCCAGCCCCGGCGGTTACGTGATGGATTCACGGCCCGGACTGTATGACTCGGTGCTGGTGCTGGATTATAAAAGCCTGTACCCGTCAATTATCCGCACGTTTCTGATTGATCCGGTGGGGCTGGTGGAGGGGATGGCCCAGCCAGACGATGCGCACAGCACCGAAGGGTTTCTTGGAGCTCGCTTCTCGCGGAAAAAACACTGCCTGCCCGAAATTGTGGGAAACATCTGGCACGGCCGCGACGAGGCGAAACGCCACGGCAACAAGCCGCTCTCACAGGCGCTGAAAATCATTATGAACGCCTTTTACGGCGTGCTGGGTACCAGCGCCTGCCGCTTCTTTGATCCCCGGCTGGCGTCTTCCATCACCATGCGCGGGCACGACATTATGCGCCAGACCAAAGCGCTGATTGAATCCCGGGGCTATGACGTTATTTATGGCGATACCGACTCCACCTTTGTCTGGCTGAAAGCGGCCCATTCAGAAGACGACGCCACGCGAATCGGCAAAGAACTGGTCGCCTACGTGAACGACTGGTGGCGCGAAAATTTGCAAAAAGAGCGGTTAACCAGCGCGTTAGAGCTGGAGTTTGAAACCCATTTTGCCCGCTTTTTAATGCCGACCATTCGCGGAACCGACCAGGGCAGCAAGAAACGCTACGCCGGGCTGATTCAGGAAGGTGACACGCAGCGGATGGTCTTTAAAGGGCTGGAGACGGTGCGCACCGACTGGACGCCACTGGCGCAGCAGTTCCAGCAGACGCTCTACCTGCGGGTGTTTCGCAACGAGCCCTATCAGGACTACGTGCGCGAAACCATTGCCAGCCTGATGGCCGGTGAGCTGGATGACCAGCTGGTGTATCGCAAGCGCCTGCGCCGCCCGCTGGCCGAATATCAACGTAACGTTCCTCCCCACGTACGCGCCGCGCGGCTGGCGGATGAAGAGAATGTTCGCCGGGGCCGTGCGCCGCAGTATCAGAACCGGGGTACGATCAAATACGTCTGGACAACTAACGGCCCGGAACCCGTTGATTACCAGCAGTCTCCGCTCGATTACGATCACTACCTGACCCGCCAGCTTCAGCCGGTTGCGGAGGGAATTTTACCGTTCATCAATGACGACTTTGCTACACTAGTGACAGGACAACTTGGGCTATTTTGACGCGTGACGAAACCGTTGCCATCCAGTACCATAGCGCCCTTTCCATTCCCGGACCCATTTTTCGATGACCGTCTTTTTTGACGGGGTCGAACTATTGCCTGCAATTAAAGATTAGAGCCGAACAACTATGCCTTTTACACTTGGTCAACGCTGGATCAGCGATACAGAAAGCGAACTTGGATTAGGAACCGTCGTTGCCGTCGATGCGCGCATGGTTACCCTCCTTTTCCCTGCTACCGGTGAAAACCGCCTGTACGCTCGCAATGACTCCCCTGTTACCCGCGTAATGTTCAATCCGGGCGACACCGTGACCAGCCACGAAGGCTGGCAGCTGAAGGTTGAAGACGTAAAAGAAGAGAATGGACTGCTCGCCTACATTGGAACGCGTCTTGATACCGACGAGACGAATGTTATCCTGCGTGAAGTGCTGCTCGACAGCAAACTGGTTTTCAGCAAGCCGCAGGACCGTCTGTTTGCCGGGCAAATCGACCGAATGGATCGCTTCTCCCTGCGCTACCGCGCGCGTAAGTTCCAGAGTGAACAGTACCGCATGCCGTGGAGCGGCCTGCGCGGCCAGCGTACCAGCCTTATTCCCCATCAGCTGAATATCGCCCATGACGTGGGCCGTCGCCATGCGCCTCGCGTGCTGCTGGCTGACGAAGTGGGCCTGGGTAAAACCATCGAAGCAGGCATGATCCTGCACCAGCAGCTGCTCTCTGGCGCTGCCGAGCGCGTGCTGATTGTGGTGCCGGAAACGCTGCAACACCAGTGGCTGGTCGAGATGCTGCGCCGCTTTAACCTGCGCTTCTCCCTGTTCGACGACGAGCGCTATGCCGAAGCCCAGCACGACGCGGACAACCCGTTTGAAACCGAACAGCTGGTGATCTGCTCCCTGGACTTCGTACGCCGCAGCAAGCAGCGCCTGGAGCACCTGTGCGACGCAGAATGGGATCTGATGGTCGTCGACGAAGCGCACCACCTCGTCTGGAGCGAAGATGCGCCAAGCCGTGAATACATGGCGATTGAGCAGCTTGCCGAGCGCGTACCGGGCGTTCTGCTTCTGACCGCCACCCCGGAGCAGCTGGGTCTTGAGAGCCACTTCGCCCGTCTGCGCCTGCTCGATCCGAACCGATTCCACGATTTTGAGCAGTTTGTTGAAGAGCAGAAAAACTACCGTCCGGTGGCGGACGCCGTTGCGCTGCTGCTGGCCGGTAATCGTCTCTCTAATGATGAACTTAACACCCTCAGCGATCTGATCGGCGAGCAGGATATTGAGCCGCTGCTTCAGGCCGCGAACAGCGACAGCGATAATGCGGGATCTGCGCGTAAAGAGCTGATCGACATGCTGATGGACCGTCACGGCACCAGCCGCGTGCTGTTCCGCAACACCCGTAACGGCGTGAAAGGCTTCCCGAAACGCGAGCTGCACACCATCAAACTGCCGCTGCCGACCCAGTACCAGACGGCGATTAAAGTCTCCGGCATTATGGGCACCCGTAAATCAGCGGAAGATCGCGCGCGCGATATGCTCTACCCGGAGCAAATTTATCAGGAATTTGAAGGCGACACTGGCACCTGGTGGAACTTCGATCCGCGCGTGGAGTGGTTAATGGGTTATCTGACCGCGCACCGTTCCCGGAAGGTGCTGGTGATCTGCGCCAAGGCAGCCACCGCCCTGCAACTTGAACAAGTGCTGCGCGAGCGCGAAGGTATTCGCGCCGCCGTGTTCCATGAAGGCATGTCTATTATCGAGCGCGACCGCGCTGCGGCGTGGTTTAGTGAAGAGGACAGCGGCGCGCAGGTTCTGCTGTGCTCCGAAATCGGTTCTGAAGGCCGTAACTTCCAGTTCGCCAGCAATCTTGTGATGTTCGATCTGCCGTTTAACCCGGATCTGCTGGAGCAGCGTATCGGCCGTCTGGATCGTATCGGTCAGGCGCACGATATTCAGATCCACGTTCCGTATCTGGAGAAAACCGCCCAGTCCGTTCTGGTTCGCTGGTACCACGAAGGCCTGGATGCGTTTGAACATACCTGCCCGACGGGCCGCACCATTTATGACCAGGTGCATAGCGATCTGATCGGTTACCTTGCGGCGCCGGAAAACACCGAGGGCTTTGATGAGCTGATCAAATCCTGTCGAGAGAAGCACGACGCGCTGAAAGCTCAGCTGGAGCAGGGTCGCGATCGCCTGCTGGAGATCCACTCCAACGGCGGTGAAAAAGCGCAGCAGCTGGCCGAAAGTATCGAAGAACAGGACGATGACACCAGCCTGATCAGCTTCTCCATGAACCTGTTCGACATCGTCGGCATTAATCAGGACGATCGCGGCGAGAACATGATCGTGCTGACCCCGTCCGATCATATGCTGGTGCCGGTTTTCCCGGGCCTGCCGGAAGACGGCTGCACCATCACCTTTGAGCGTGATGTGGCGCTTTCCCGCGAAGATGCACAGTTCATCACCTGGGAGCACCCGCTGATCCGCAACGGTCTGGATCTGATCCTCTCCGGCGATACCGGCAGCAGCACCATCTCCCTGTTGAAGAACAAAGCCTTGCCTGTGGGCACGCTGCTGGTGGAGCTGATCTACGTTGTGGAAGCGCAGGCGCCGAAACAGCTTCAGCTTAACCGCTTCCTGCCGCCAACTCCGGTGCGTCTGCTGCTGGATAAAAACGGTACGAACCTGGCCGGCCAGGTGGAGTTTGAAAGCTTCAACCGTCAGCTGAGCGCGGTGAACCGCCATACCGGCAGTAAGCTGGTGAATGCGGTGCAGCAGGACGTGCATGCCATTCTGCAACTGGGTGAAGCCCAGGCCGAAAAAGCGGCCAGAGTGCTGATCGATGCGGCGCGTAGCGAAGCCGATGAGAAGCTTTCTGCCGAGCTGTCGCGTCTGGAAGCGTTGAAAGCAGTGAACCCTAACATTCGTGACGATGAGCTGGCCGCCATTGAGAGCAACCGCCAGCAGGTGCTGGAAAGCCTGAATCAGGCGGGATGGCGTCTCGACGCCCTGCGTCTTATCGTTGTGACGCATCAGTAAGCGGAGCGCAAGATGGTAATGGAGCCCTACAATCCCCCGATGGATCCGTGGCTGGTCATTCTGTATCAGGACGAGCACATTATGGTGGTTAACAAGCCGAGCGGCTTGTTATCCGTGCCGGGGCGTCTGGAAGAGCATAAAGACAGCGTGATGACGCGTATCCAGCGTGATTATCCCCAGGCCGAGTCTGTCCATCGTCTGGATATGGCGACCAGCGGCGTGATTGTGGTGGCTCTGAATAAAGCGGCAGAACGCGAGCTGAAGCGTCAGTTCCGCGAGCGCGAGCCGAAGAAACAGTATGTCGCGCGCGTCTGGGGCCATCCGGCGCAGGCGGAAGGGCTGGTGGATTTACCGCTGATTTGCGACTGGCCGAACCGGCCAAAGCAGAAGGTGTGTTACGAAACCGGCAAGGCCGCGCAAACCGAGTATGAAGTGCTGGAGAACGCGCCGGATAACACCGCGCGCGTCCTGCTGAAGCCGATTACCGGGCGCTCCCACCAGCTGCGTGTGCATATGCTTGCGATGGGTCACCCCATTCTGGGGGACAGATTCTATGCGCCGCCGGAAGCGCTGGCGTTAGCGCCGCGCCTGCAACTGCATGCGCAGACGCTCACCATCACCCACCCTGCTTTCGGCAACGCCATGACGTTCAAAGCCCCGGTGGACTTCTGAAAAAATGGCCCGACACTGTCGGGCCATTTTTTTATTTAAAACCTTTCTGCTCTTTAATTAGCTCGTAGGCTTTCTGGATTTCCTGCGCTTTCTGTTTCGCCATCTCCATCATCTCTGGCGGCAGGCCTTTCGCCACCAGCTTATCCGGATGGTGCTCGCTCATCAGCTTACGATAGGCGCGTTTGATGGTCGTAACATCGTCAGACGGCTTCACGCCGAGGACGTTACAGGCATCTTCAAGCGTAGGGCCACGCTGCGCCTGCTGCCAGCCGCCGCCGGACGATTGCTGCTGATAACCGCCGCCAAAGTGCGCGCCGCCCTGCATCATGCGCAGGAACTGATCGAACTGCATGCGGGAAATGCCCAACTCTTCAGCAATCACATACAGGACGTCCCGTTCATTCGGATGCAGAGAGCCATCCGCGAAGGCGGCCTGGATTTGAATTTCCAGAAACATCCGAATTAAATCAAAACGCCCGAAACAGATGCTACGGAACTGCCGCATTTTTTCACGCAGCGGGTAGTGATCTGATTTACCAATCCGGAACGCATTCTGCGCCGCGATGCGGGATTCGCCGTGCAGATTCATGCGATCCATAAAGACGCTGGCCACCTGAATATCGGCTTCCGTTACGCGTCCTTTTGATTTGGTTAAGTGCCCCATCACCTCGAAGGTGGTGGAGAAAAAGAGTGACTGGCGCTCGCGCTGGTTGGCAAACCAGGCCATTTTGCGGCTGCGTGCTTTATCAAACATATGGCCGATAATGAGGCCAAGAACGACACCCCAGAATCCGGCACCCATAATAATTGCGAACGCAACGCCGATTATTTTACCCCAATACTGCATATACTCCCCGAATGGTCATGTTCCTGGCCGACGCAACGCCATCATTACAGTGGTCGCGCCACGGTCAATTGAGGGACATCGCCTATAATTTGCATTATCATACTCGTCATTCGATAGCGAGCCTAACACTCTGGCGCGCAAACGGGCAGGATTAACGCTGGTACTGCGCTGATGAGTAAGATAGTCTCTGAGCGTTTGTAAGCCGTAGCCACTGATGACGGAACAATAAAATACAACGTATGAAAAAACGTATCCCCACCCTTCTGGCCACAATGATTGGCACCGCCCTGTATAGCCAACAGGGGCTCGCAGCCGATCTCGCCTCGCAGTGTATGCTTGGCGTCCCAAGTTACAATCGCCCACTGGTGAAAGGCGATACGAATGACTTACCCGTCACCATTAATGCCGACAGTGCAAAAGGTAATTATCCTGACAATGCGACCTTTACGGGCAATGTCGATATTAACCAGGGAAACAGTCGCCTGCTTGCTGACGAAGTGCAATTGCACCAGAAGCAACCGGAAGGTGCTCAGGCGCCTGTCCGTACGGTGGATGCGCTGGGTAATGTGCACTATGACGACAATCAGGTCATCCTGAAAGGTCCGAAAGCCTGGTCGAATCTGAATACCAAAGACACCAACGTCTGGGAAGGTGATTACCAGATGGTCGGTCGTCAGGGGCGCGGTACCGCGGACCTGATGAAGCAGCGCGGCGAAAACCGCTACACCATTCTCGAAAACGGCACGTTTACCTCCTGTTTGCCAGGGTCAAATACCTGGAGCGTTGTGGGCAGTGAAGTGATCCACGACCGTGAAGAACAGGTTGCAGAGATCTGGAACGCCCGTTTTAAACTCGGCCCGGTGCCCATTTTCTATAGCCCTTACCTGCAACTGCCTGTGGGTGACAAACGTCGTTCAGGTTTCCTGATCCCGAACGCCAAGTACAGCACGTCGAACTACTTTGAGTTCTACCTGCCGTACTACTGGAACATTGCGCCCAACATGGACGCCACGATCACGCCGCACTATATCCATAAGCGCGGTAACATCATGTGGGAGAACGAATTCCGCTATCTGACCAAGGCGGGCGCGGGTCTGATGGAATTTGATTATCTGCCATCAGATAAGGTGTTCCAGGACGAGCATCCGAGCGAAGGTGATAAGCACCGCTGGATGTACTACTGGAAGCACGCCGGGGTATTGGATCAGGTGTGGCGTTTCAACATCGACTACACCAAAGTCAGCGATCCGTATTACTTCAACGACTTTGATTCTAAATACGGCTCCAGTACCGACGGTTACGCCACGCAGAAATTCAGCGTGGGCTACGCCATTGAGAACTTTGACGCGACGGTGTCGACCAAACAGTTCCAGGTATTTGATACACAATCGCGTAGTACCTATGGTGCCGAGCCGCAGCTGGACGTGAACTGGTACCAGAACGATGTGGGTCCTTTCGACACGCGCGTTTATGCTCAGGCGGTCCATTTCGTCAACACCAACTCGGATATGCCGGAATCAACGCGTCTGCATATCGAGCCGACGATCAATCTGCCGTGGTCAAACGACTGGGCGAGCCTGAATACCGAAGCTAAGCTGATGGCCACCCACTACCAGCAGAAAAATCTGGACTGGTATAACAAACGCTATGGCACCGATCTTGAAGAGTCGGTAAACCGTACGCTTCCGCAATTCAAAATGGACGGGAAGCTGATCTTCGAACGTGATATGGGCCTTCTCGCCGATGGATACACCCAGACGCTTGAGCCGCGTATGCAGTATCTGTATGTGCCTTATCGCGATCAGAGCAAAATTCAAAACTACGACTCTTCCTTCCTGCAATCAGACTACAGCGGCCTGTTCCGTGACCGTACCTACGGCGGGCTTGACCGTATTGCGTCTGCTAACCAGTTAACGACTGGCGTCACAACGCGCGTATATGATGATGCTGCCGTTGAACGTTTTAACGTTTCTGTTGGTCAAATCTACTATTTCACCGAGTCTCGTACCGGTGATGACGACATTAACTGGGAGAAAGACAACAAAACGGGCTCACTGGTATGGGCGGGCGACACCTACTGGCGCATGACGGATCGTTGGGGTCTGCGCGGTGGTGTTCAGTACGATACACGACTGGACAATATCGCGACGGGCAGCGCAGCCATCGAATACCGTCGTGATGAAGACCGCATGTTGCAGTTGACGTACCGTTACGCCAGCCCGGAGTATATCCAGGCGACGCTGCCAAACTATGCGAATACAGACCAATACAAAGACGGTATTTCACAGGTGGGTACCGCCGCGAGCTGGCCGATCGCCGATCGTTGGTCAGTCGTCGGGGCCTACTACTATGACACGAATGCCCAAAAACCTGCTGACCAGATGCTGGGTCTGCAATACAACTCCTGCTGTTACGCAATACGTGTCGGTTACGAACGCAAACTTAACGGCTGGGATACGCAAAACAGTCAGGGCAAATATGATAACGTGATCGGCTTTAATATCGAGTTGCGCGGCCTGAGTTCTAACTACGGTCTGGGCACGCAGCAGATGCTGCGCTCGAACATTCTGCCGTATCGTAGTTCATTGTAATGTGCTTGATTTACAACGTAATCCGCTTTGCGGTTAATTGAAATGGAAAAAGTATGAAGAACTGGAAAACGCTGCTACTCGGTGTCGCTATGGTTGCGAATACCAGCTTCGCGGCCCCACAGGTTGTCGATAAAGTCGCGGCTGTGGTTAACAACGGCGTCGTGCTTGAAAGTGACGTTGACGGTTTGATGAAATCTGTAAAGCTCAACTCGGGCGAAGCAGGTCAACAGCTTCCGGATGACGCTACGCTGCGCCACCAGATCCTGGAGCGTCTGATCATGGATCAGATTGTTCTTCAGATGGGCCAGAAAATGGGCGTGACGATCTCTGACGAGCAGCTCGATCAGGCGATCGCCAACATTGCAAAGCAGAACAACATTACCCCGGATCAGATGCGTAGCCGCCTGGCCTACGACGGCATCAGCTATGCCACCTACCGTAATCAGATCCGTAAAGAGATGCTGATTTCAGAAGTGCGTAACAATGAAGTCCGTCGCCGCGTCACCATCCTGCCTCAGGAAGTGGATGCCCTGGCAAAACAGGTAGGGAATCAGAATGATGCCAGCACCGAGCTTAACCTGAGCCACATCCTGATCCCACTGCCGGAAAACCCAACCTCCGATCAGGCGGCTGAGGCGGAAAGCCAGGCGCGCGCTATCGTTGAGCAGGCGCGTAATGGCGATGACTTCGGCAAGCTGGCGATCACCTATTCCGCTGACCAGCAGGCGCTGAAAGGCGGCCAGATGGGCTGGGGGCGTATTCAGGAGCTGCCATCCCTGTTTGCCCAGGCGCTGAGCACGGCGAAGAAAGGCGACATCGTCGGTCCAATCCGTTCCGGTGTGGGCTTCCACATTCTGAAAGTGAACGACCTGCGCGGCCAGAGCCAGAACATTTCGGTTACCGAAGTGCATGCGCGTCATATCCTGCTTAAGCCGTCTCCGATCATGACTGACGATCAGGCTCGTGCGAAGCTGGAACAGATCGCGGCAGACATCAAGAGCGGTAAAACCACCTTCGATAAAGCGGCAAAAGAGTTCTCTCAGGATCCTGGCTCTGCAAACCAGGGCGGTGACCTGGGTTGGGCGGCAGCGGATATTTACGATCCGGCTTTCCGCGATGCGTTAATGAAGCTGAATAAAGGCCAGATGAGCGCGCCGGTACACTCCTCCTTCGGCTGGCATCTGATCCAGCTGATGGACACGCGCAACGTGGATAAAACCGACGCGGCGCAGAAAGACCGTGCGTATCGCATGCTGTTTAACCGTAAGTTCTCTGAAGAAGCCGCAACCTGGATGCAGGAACAACGCGCCAGCGCTTACGTGAAAGTGTTGAGCAACTGATGAAACCGCATCGTGTTGTGATCACCCCCGGCGAACCCGCCGGGATTGGGCCTGACCTTGTGGTTCAGCTCGCCCAGCGCAGCTGGCCGGTAGAGTTGGTTGTCTGCGCAGATGCAACACTGTTACAAGACCGGGCAGCTTTGCTCGGTCTGCCTTTAACGCTCCTCCCTTACGTTGAAGGCCAACAGCCCGCACCGCAGCAGGCGGGTACTCTCACCCTGCTTTCTGTTCCGCTCCGTGCGCCTGTTGTCCCCGGTGAGTTACACACCGAAAACGGCCACTACGTTGTCGAGACGCTGGCGCGCGCCTGTGACGGTTGCCTTCAGGGCGAATTTGCCGCCCTGATCACCGGTCCGGTGCATAAAGGCGTGATCAATGACGCGGGCATTCCGTTTACCGGGCATACCGAATTTTTCGAAGAGCGTTCGCACAGCCCGAAAGTGGTGATGATGCTGGCAACCGAAGCAATGCGCGTTGCGCTGGTAACAACGCACCTGCCGATCAAAGCCATTCCGGATGCCATTACGCCTGAACTCCTGCGTGAGATCATTGGCATTTTGCATCACGATCTGCAAACCAAATTCGGCATTCCGCAGCCGCATGTGCTGGTTTGCGGCCTGAATCCGCACGCGGGTGAGGGCGGACATATGGGCACCGAAGAGATCGACACCATCATTCCGGTGCTTGAGGAGATGCGGGCGAAGGGGATGAACCTCAGCGGGCCTCTGCCTGCCGACACCCTTTTCCAGCCCAAATACCTGGATAATGCCGACGCCGTACTCGCGATGTACCACGATCAGGGTCTGCCCGTGCTAAAATACCAGGGCTTTGGCCGCGGGGTGAATATCACCCTCGGTTTACCCTTTATTCGAACGTCCGTTGACCACGGTACTGCGCTGGATCTGGCAGGCCAGGGAAAAGCGGATGTCGGCAGTTTTATTACGGCGCTTAATCTCGCCATCAAAATGATTGTTAATACTCAATGACTAATCGAGTCCATCAGGGCCACTTAGCCCGTAAACGCTTCGGGCAAAACTTCCTCAACGATCAGTTTGTGATCGACAGTATCGTTTCTGCCATTAATCCGCAGAAAGGTCAGGCCATGGTCGAAATCGGCCCGGGTCTTGCCGCGCTGACCGAGCCGGTAGGCGAACGCCTCGACGAACTGACCGTTATCGAACTCGACCGCGATCTGGCCGCGCGTCTGCAAACGCACCCGTTCCTCGGGCCGAAGCTGACGATTTATCAGCAGGATGCGATGACCATGAACTTTGGCGAACTGTCAGAAAAAATGGGACAGCCGCTGCGCGTGTTCGGTAACCTGCCGTACAACATCTCCACCCCGCTGATGTTCCATCTGTTTAGCTATACTGATGCCATTGCCGACATGCACTTCATGTTGCAAAAAGAGGTCGTTAACCGTCTGGTTGCAGGGCCGAACAGTAAAGCGTATGGTCGTTTAAGCGTGATGGCGCAATATTACTGCAACGTGATCCCGGTATTAGAAGTACCGCCTTCCGCATTCACGCCACCGCCAAAGGTAGATTCTGCGGTTGTGCGCCTGGTGCCACATAAAACGATGCCGTACCCGGTCAAAGACCTGCGCGTGCTGAGCCGTATCACGACAGAAGCCTTTAACCAGCGCCGTAAAACGATTCGTAACAGCCTTGGCAATCTGTTTACCGTTGACGTATTAGCTGAGCTGGGCATCGACCCGGCAATGCGTGCGGAAAATATTTCCGTAGAGCAGTACTGCAAGCTGGCTAATTACATCAGCGACAATGCGCCGCCGAAGGAGAGCTAAGCCATGATTGATTCGCCCCGCGTCTGTGTTCAGGTTCAAAGCGTCTACATTGAGTCCCAATCCACACCGGATGAAGAACGTTTTGTCTTTGCTTATACCGTAACCATTCGCAATCTGGGGCGGATGCCTGTGCAACTGCTCGGGCGCTACTGGCTTATCACCAACGGCAATGGCCGTGAAATTGAAGTCCAGGGCGAAGGCGTGGTCGGTGAACAACCCCATATCGCCCCTGGCGAAGAGTATCAGTACACCAGCGGCGCGGTAATTGAAACGCCGCTGGGTACCATGCAGGGCCATTATGAAATGGTCGATGCCGACGGCAATGCTTTCCGCATTGCTATTCCCGTATTCCGTCTCGCCGTACCTACACTTATTCATTAATCTAATGTCTACATATCTGATTGGCGACGTTCACGGTTGCTACGATGAACTGATCGCATTATTAAAACAGGTCGACTTCACCCCCGGGCAGGACACGCTCTGGCTGACGGGCGACTTAGTGGCGCGCGGTCCCGGTTCCCTGGACGTCCTCCGCTATGTCAAATCGCTGGGTGACAGTGTGCGCATGGTGCTGGGCAACCACGATCTGCATCTGCTGGCCGTATACGCCGGGATCAGCCGTAATAAGCCGAAAGATCGCATTACCCCCCTGCTGGAAGCACCGGATGCCGATGAGTTGCTCAACTGGCTGCGTCGCCAGCCGCTGCTACAGATTGACGAAGAGAAAAAACTGGTGATGGCGCATGCCGGCATCACGCCTCAGTGGGATCTTGAGACGGCAAAAACCTGCGCGCGCGACGCCGAAGCGGTGCTGGCGAGCGACTCCTACCCGTTCTTCCTTGATGCGATGTACGGCGACATGCCAAATAACTGGAGTGATGACCTCAGCGGCCTGGCACGACTGCGTTTTATCACCAATGCTTTTACGCGGATGCGCTACTGCTTCCCGAACGGGCAACTGGATATGTATTGCAAAGATACGCCTGAAAATGCCCCTGCGCCGCTTAAGCCATGGTTTGCGATTCCGGGCCCCGTGACAAACGAATACAGTGTGGTATTTGGACACTGGGCATCGCTGGAAGGAAAAGGCACCCCGGAAAATATCTATGCGCTGGATACCGGATGCTGCTGGGGCGGGGATTTAACCTGCTTACGCTGGGAAGATAAAACTTACTTTGTGCAGCCATCCAACCGACAGCTGGACTTAGGCGAGGGTGAGGCAGTCGCCTCCTGAAGATGTTTATCCTCTCCCTTCGGGGAGAGGATAAAACCGTTAACGACGTTCCAGAATTTCGAAGCAGTAGCTGTGTGAGTTCTGCGCATCCGCATCGTGAAACTCACTGAATACGGACTCCCACTCGTCCGGATCGTAATCCGGGAAATGGGTATCCCCTTCCACTTCCGCATCAATGTGCGTCAGATACAGTTTCTGCGCTTTTGGCAGGAACTGCTCATACACACGCCCCCCGCCGATCACCATGATCTCTTCGGCATCGCCGCAGGCGGCAATGGCTTCATCTACGGACTTAACCCACTGAACGCGATCGTCAGTGCCCGGCTGGCTACTGATCACAATATTCTTACGACCCGGCAGCGGACGACCAATCGACTCCCAGGTCAGGCGGCCCATCACTACCGGCTTGTTTAACGTAGTACGTTTAAACCATGCGAGATCGGCAGGCAGGTTCCACGGCATGGCGTTTTCCATGCCGATAACGCGGTCTACCGCCAGCGCTGCAATCAGACTGATCATTGAAAATTTCCCGGATGCAAAAAATTGCCGCCACTATACGGAAAGCTTAATCTTTCGTCGACTGGCGGCAGGGTAAAGAATTAGAAATTTTTTAATATTGCTGGCAACTCCACTTCACGCAGAGGGTTTACTCTCCGGTTCATCCGCAGGATCACCAGTATGCTTGCCCTCTTCCGTTCCTTGCCAGCCGTGGCGCTGAACCAGCGACAGATGATTACGATCCTCGTTGATGATCTCCGTCAGCATGGTGCTGGTGCGTTTAAACACCGCAGCGCGTTCGGTTGCCGTACTGCTCGCCATCGCCACCATCTCTTCCACCATCTCATGATTAAAACGGCGGAACAGATCGGCACGCTCACGTGCCTCATACGCGCCAAGCCCCAGGCTTTCCAGCGCCATGCGGCCAGATTTGAGCGCCCCTTCGAAGGTTTCACGTTCAGGGGCTGCCACACCCGCCTGACGCAGCTGGATGTAGTGATCCACATCGCGCGCACGGGAGATAATGGTCAGATGCGGAAAATGCTCTTTGACCAGCTCAACCATCTGCATACTGGTCTCTGGATCGTCAATGGCATTAATCAACACCTCGGCTTTCGCCGCCCCGGCGGATTCCAGCAGATCGACGCGGGTCGCATCACCGTAAAACACTTTCATATCGAATTTACGCAGCGTATCGACATGGTCAGGATCGTGATCGAGAATGACCATTTTGACACCGCTGGAGAGCAGTAAACGGCCAGTAATCTGCCCGAAGCGGCCAAATCCGGCGATGATCACCCGCGGCTGCTCCTCGTCGATCTCATCGGCTTCTCGCTCCTGTTCGCTTCCCGTTTTCTCCAGACGCGTCAGCAGCACCAACAGGATCGGCGTTGCGGCCATCGACAGCGCAACCGCCAGCGTCAGCGCTTTTGCCCATTCCGGATCAAGTACATTTGCCATCTGCGCTGCGCCAAAGACAACGAAAGCAAACTCACTCCCCTGCCCCAGCAGCACGGCAAACCAGCGGCGTTGCGGTTTTGGCACATTTAACGGGCGGGCAATCAGCCACAGCATCGCCATTTTAATGACCAGGAAACCCACCAGCAGAATGATGATGCGCAGCGGATGGGTTACCAGCGTCCCGAAGTCGATAGACATCCCGACGCCGATGAAAAACAGCCCCAGCAGCAATCCTTTAAACGGCTCGATATCGCTTTCCAGCGCGTGACGGTATTCGGAGCTTGCCAGTAAGACTCCCGCGAGGAAGGCGCCCATTGCCATCGACAGCCCGGCCTCTTCCAGCAGCAATCCAAAACCAAACACCAGGAATAACGCAACGGCGCTGAATACTTCGCGCAGGCCAGAGCGAGCAACAAAGCGCAGCAGCGGACGCGTTACGTAGCGACCAAGCAGAACAACCAGCGCCAGCGCACCGGCAACCTTCAGCGCTGATAAGGCAAATGCCCCCAGCGTCGTTGATGCGCCGCTGGTTGCCAGCAGCGGGATCATCGCCACCAGCGGGATGGCGGCAATATCCTGGAACAACAGTATGGAGAAGGTGCTGCGCCCCATTTGCGACACCGTCAGATTACGCTCGTTCATTGCCTGCATGGCAATCGCCGTCGAGGAGAGCGCCAGCGTCATGCCGATCAGCTCTGCGACTTTCCACTCCATCCCCAGCAGAATGCAGAACCCGCCCAACAGCAGACCGCAGGCCAGCATTTGCAGGGCGCCTCCGCCAAACACCGAGGCGCGCAGTTTCCACAGCCGCTGCGGATCCAGCTCCAGACCAATCACAAACAGCATCAGCACCACGCCGATCTCCGCAAAATGCAGGATCGACTCGGCATCCGTCACCAGCCGAAAGCCCCAGGGGCCAATCACACACCCGGCAATCAGATAGCCGAGCACCGAGCCCAGCCCCAGACGAACCGCCACGGGCACAATTAATGCCGCCGCGCCGAGGTAAATCAGCGCCTGTATCAGCGTATGGCTATCCATTGTGCGTCTCCTGCCACTCAAGTAAACGTTGTTTGTAGTGACGAGCCTGCGCCTGCAAGGTTTCATCGTCGCAGACAAAGGTACAGTGCATCGCAAAAGGCGGAAGCCAGTTCAGACCGCAGTAAAGGGCAGTAGCCTGGAGCGGCTGCGCCAGCACGTCAAATCCGGGGAAGGCGCCAATCTCAAAGTGGCTTTCCCCCCCGCCGGTGGTAACAGCCCACATCAGGCTTTTGCCCTGAAGCGCGTTGCCGTTGTGCCCATATGCCCAACCGTGGGAGAAAACTTTGTCGATCCACAATTTCAGCAGCGGAGGCGTGCTGTACCACTGCATCGGATGCTGCCAGACGATCAGATCGGCACGGGAGAGCGCCTCCTGTTCGGCGGCGACATCGATATTGAAATCAGGATAGAGTTGATAGAGGGAACGTATCTCTACGTTTTCAAGCGTCCTTGCCTGCTCAAGCATCCGCTTATTCGCATGCGAGTGCTGCGGATAGGGGTGCGCATAAATTATCAGAATCATGTATATGCCCGTCTTTTACTTTTCTTGTGCAATGAGTGTAGACAGTTACCACCCCGACTTAAAGAGGCCATCTTACGCTTCAAAGTAAAACGCAAGTATTGGCAATCATCACCACCTTAACAGCGATTACGGCGCTAAAGAAAGAAAACGACGCGTACGACAAATTCATGCCGCAAAATAATAGTAACAACTCATATTGCCAACAGATATTTTTAGAGGACCTTAAGTCATTCTTTAATAAAACAGTCTGTACATAACCCATTGAAAAAATAATAATTTTACGCTCTTTGTTTTGAGCTCATTATTTAGGCGGTCGATATACGTTTCACACACGTGTCGAATATTCCTTCTCACTCAAATGGATGTGTACATGAGCAACAAACCCTCCCAATTAAATAATACAACCAAAACTCTGGGAAAGATATTTCCTGCCTTGTTGATATGCACCCCTGCGGTTGCGTTTTCTGCAACGATTGACCAATCAACTTCTGTTCCTCAAGATTTCTCAGCCGATGCTGAATATGTTATTAATAAAGACGTGACGATATCTTCCGCAGATAGTGAAGCGGCGGTATCTGTCACTGGGTTTACTATCAATAATATCACTAACGAAGGGAATATTTCCGGTAGGGAAACTGGCCTGGATATAAATACTGCCGCGCAACGTGTTGTGGTGAATAACGAGGAAGGTGCCGCCATCACATCGAAATCGGCTACAGCTATTAGTATTGAATCAATGCAAGGTGAAATTAGCAACCGTGGGAATATAACCGCTTTTGAGGATGGTATATTCGTTAGTGAAAACTCATCGGCTGTAAGTATTTCAAATAGCACAACCGGAGTTATTAAAGGTAAAACTGGCCTGAACGCACTTGCAGGCGTTGCCATTAATAATGCGGGTACGATCACTGGCACAGCGAATGATGGAATCGCTCTGAGCGAGGGTAACACTAAGGTCATAAATACTGGTAACGTGCAGGGTGCGCAATACGGTTTTAATGTAACGAATAATGCAAAAGTAGATATCACGAATAGCGGAACGATTAGTGGTGATACAGCCGCTGTTATGTTTGCCAGCAATAAAAATAACACCCTGGTGCTTGATACGGGTTCCACTCTTATCGGTGACGTTATTTCCACCAATTCCACGGGAAACACTCTCACCCTGATCGGCACCGGTACGGAAGACAGTAACTTTGTGGGTCTGAACGAAGGCGACGGTTTTGCCAGTATAAAAATGATGGGCGAAAATTGGGCGCTGTCGGGCGATCTCGATATTATTGGCTCTGGCGATTCCTTGCTGATAGACACGGGCGCGTTAACCCTGTCAGGCGCGGTATCGAATACCGGTAATACACGGGTGGCCAAAGATGCTTCGTTGCAACTGGGCGATGGCGAAAAAACCGCGACCCTCAGCGGTGGGCTCACCAACAACGGTACCGTCATTTTTAACGAGGGAAGCGATTTCACTTTCGCCACCGACATGACCGGTAGCGGTAACGTCGAAAAAGTCGATTCCAACACCCTGACCCTGACGGGCAAAAATAGCTATACAGGGGATACGGTTCTGCACGGCGGTACCACGCTGGTCTCCACCGACGCAACGCTCGGCGTCAAGGGCAGTAACGCCACCGTTACCGTTGAAAATGGCGCGACCTTTGCCACCGCAGGCGAAGTGAACAACAACATCGCGGTTCTTAGCGGCGGTACGCTGGCGGCATGGAATGCAGTCCAGGGTAACTCCACGCTCAGCGCTTCCGGCGTCGATACCATCAACGGCAACGTAACTAATGGCGGCACGCTGTTACTCAGTGCGGCTGATAATAGCGTTGGCAATAATTTTACGATTAATGGCGACTACACCGGCTCTGACGGTAGCCAGATCGTGATGAACAGCACCCTGGGTGAAGATAATTCACCAACTGATCACCTCACTATTACGGGTAGCAGCTTCGGTCAGTCTGGCATCAGCATCACCAACATTGGCGGCGCAGGCGCGCAAACCATTAACGGTATGGAAATTGTCAGCATCGGCGGCAGTTCCGAAGCCCAACTGACGCTGGCAAAACCGGTCGTTGCAGGCGCCTGGGAATATAGCCTCTACCAGCACAGTGACGGCAACTGGTATCTGGAATCAAAGGCGACGCCTTCTGATGAGCCTTCCGATGACACCGATGACGGTGGCAATACTGATGATGGCGGTAATACCGATGATGGTGGTAATACCGATGATGGTGGCAACACCGATAACGGCGGCAACACCGATAACGGCGGCAACACCGATAACGGCGGCAACACCGATAACAGCGGCAACACCGACAACGGCGGCAACACCGACAACGGCGGCAACACCGATGATGGTGGCAACACCGACAACGGCGGCAACACTGACAACGGCGGTAACACCGATAACGGCGGCAACACTGACAACGGCGGTAACAATGCTCCGGAAGTCATGGCACCTGAAGTGGGTGCTTACTTAGGTAACTACCTTGCCGCACAGGGCATGTTCCTGCATAAGCGTGACGATCGCGACCAGATCACCTTCCGCAATGAAGACGACCTGAACACCTGGATGTACGTTAAGGGTCGCTATCACGAGAACGATGCGGGTGGCGATAAAGTCAGCTACGACACCACCACCACCGTACTGCAAGTCGGCAGCGATTTCATGAGCAAGCCAATGGATAACGGCATCCTGCGTGCTGGCGGGATGTTCGGTGCAGGCCAGGCGAAGACCCACTCTGATGCGAAGCACAACGTACGTGACGCACAGGGTAAGGTTGATGGCTTCAATGTTGGGCTGTACGCCACCTGGCAGGAAGATCAGAAATTACGTCTGGGCAGCTACGTTGATACCTGGGCCGCTTATAGCTGGTACAACAACAACGTCACCAGCAATCGCAACGATGAAGACTACGATAGTGAAGGTTTCGCCGCGTCTGTTGAAGTCGGCCACGCGTGGATAATCCAGTCTGAAAATGAACGCACCTGGAAGATCGAGCCGCAGGCGCAGGTGATCTACAGCTATCTCGATCAGGAAAATCATACCGATCGCGACGGCGTACGCGTCACTACCCTGGACAATGACAGCGTCTTTGGTCGTCTCGGCGTTAAAGCAAGCTACTTCCAGCAGAAGGACGTCAAGGCCTGGCAGCCGTACGTTGCGGTTAACTGGTTGAAAGGTGCTGGTCAAAACGATCTGGCATTCAACGACGAGACCGTCAGCAACGATACGCCGGAAGATCGTGGTCAGTTAGAGTTGGGCTTAACCGGCAACCTGAACGAAACCACGACGATCTCCCTGCGTGCCAGCGGCGAGTGGGGTGAAAACAGCTATGCCGCCTACGGCGGTCATATTTTGTTAAACCATCGCTGGTAATCGATCATCCTGAAGCAAAAAAGCAGTGGCATGTGCCACTGCTTTTTTTTAGTTATCCAGCTCGCCCATTGATTTAACCTGGTCACGGTTAATCTGTTCAGTTTGACCGGTTTCGGCGTTTTTGTACGATACCAGACCGGTATCGTCATCCACCTGCGGTTTCCCGTCAGTAACAATCGTTTTGCCATCGGTGGTTTTTACGGCCTGATTGGACGAACAGCCCGCCACGGTGAACATTGCGGTGGCAGCCAGAACGGAAGCGATCAGTAGTTTATTTTGCATGGTGTATTCCCCTGCTCTCAGTTGAATTTTCGTTATCGACCTAACTATTTTAGGCTAACTGACTGAAAGCGGATGAAAAACCAGAAGGTTCTTAAGATGGGAAAATTGCCCGGTAACCGGATGGCACCGGGCAATGTGTGTTACTTGCTAATCTGAGCGTGCATTTCCTGCACCGAAATCACCTTCTCGGTGGCATCCGCATTCAGCGCCATGGCCGTCGCGAAACCGCCGTTCAGGGTGGTGTCGTAATGCACTTTGTACTGGAGCGCGCTGCGGCGAATCAGTTTGGAGTCTTCAATCGCCTGGCGACCTGCGGTGGTGTTAATGATGTAGGTGTACTCGCCATTCTTAATGCGGTCCTGAATGTGCGGACGACCTTCATGCACTTTGTTCACCAGACGCGGGTTGATACCCGCTTCACCCAACACAATCGCCGTACCGTGAGTGGCGTCCAGCTCGAAGCCCTGTTTCAGCAGCTTGGCAGCCAGGTCAACCACGCGCTCTTTATCGCCTTCGCGAACGGAGAGCAGCGCACGGCCAGATTTTCTCATGGTGGAGCTACTGCCCAGCTGCGCTTTCGCAAAAGCTTCTGCGAAGGTACGGCCAACGCCCATCACTTCCCCGGTAGAGCGCATCTCTGGCCCTAACAGCGGGTCAACGCCCGGGAATTTGTTGAACGGCAGTACCACCTCTTTCACCGAGTAGTAAGGCGGGATAATTTCTTTCGTGACGCCCTGCTGAGCCAGCGTCTGGCCAGCCATCACGCGCGCCGCCACTTTCGCCAGCGGAATACCGGTCGCTTTGGAGACGAACGGTACGGTACGCGCCGCACGCGGGTTGACTTCAATCAGATAGACTTCGTTGTCTTTTACCGCGAACTGAACGTTCATCAGGCCGCGGACCTGGAGTTCGAAGGCCAGCTTCTGCACCTGCTGGCGCATCACGTCCTGAATCTCCTGGCTCAGGGTGTACGCTGGCAGAGAACAGGCGGAGTCACCGGAGTGCACGCCCGCCTGCTCGATGTGCTCCATGATGCCGCCAATCAGCACCCTTTCGCCGTCGCAGACGGCATCCACGTCGACTTCAACCGCGTCGTCGAGGAAGCGGTCGAGCAGCACTGGCGCATCGTTGGAAACGCTCACCGCCGTCTGGAAGTAGCGACGCAGGTCCGCTTCGTCGTAGACGATTTCCATCGCGCGGCCGCCCAGTACGTAGGATGGACGCACCACCAGCGGGTAGCCGATCTCTTTCGCTTTCTCAACGGCCATTTCAATTGCGGTCACGGTGGCGTTCGCCGGCTGTTTCAGTTTGAGACGGTCAACCGCCTGCTGGAAACGCTCGCGGTCTTCCGCACGGTCAATCGCATCCGGGCTGGTGCCGATAACCGGCACACCTGCTGCTTCCAGCGCGCGCGCCAGCTTCAGCGGAGTCTGGCCGCCGTACTGCACGATCACGCCTTTTGGCTTCTCGATGCGCACGATTTCCAGCACGTCTTCCAGAGTGACCGGCTCGAAGTAGAGGCGGTCGGAAGTGTCGTAGTCGGTCGAGACGGTTTCCGGGTTACAGTTGACCATAATGGTCTCGTAACCGTCTTCGCGCAGCGCCAGTGAGGCGTGTACGCAGCAGTAGTCAAACTCGATGCCCTGGCCGATACGGTTTGGACCGCCGCCCAGCACCATAATCTTGTCGCGGTCGACGGACGGGTTCGCTTCGCACTCCTCTTCATAGGTGGAGTACATGTATGCGGTATCGGTCGAGAATTCAGCCGCACAGGTGTCCACGCGCTTGTAGACCGGGTGCAGGTCGTACTGGTCGCGCAGCTTGCGGATTTCCGCTTCACGCACGCCCGCCAACTTAGCCAGACGCGCATCGGCGAAGCCTTTACGCTTCAACATGCGCAGGAAGTCTGCGTCCAGGCCGTTGATGCCCAGCTCCGCCACTTTCTCTTCCAGACGCACCAGCTCTTCAATCTGCACCAGGAACCAGCGGTCAATGTTAGTCAGGTTAAATACGCCGTCGACTGACAGGCCCGCGCGGAAGGCATCGGCGATGTACCAGATACGCTCTGCGCCCGCGTCTTTCAGCTCGCGGCGGATTTTGGTCAGCGCTTCCGGGTCGTCCAGGCTGACTTTCGGGTCAAAGCCGGTCGCGCCCACTTCCAGGCCGCGCAGCGCTTTTTGCAGGGATTCCTGCTGCGTGCGGCCAATCGCCATGACTTCACCAACGGATTTCATCTGGGTAGTCAGACGGTCGTTGGCGCCGACGAATTTCTCGAAGTTAAAGCGTGGAATTTTGGTCACAACGTAGTCGATGGACGGTTCGAAGGACGCTGGCGTGCGGCCACCGGTGATATCGTTCATCAGCTCGTCAAGGGTGTAACCCACCGCCAGTTTCGCCGCCACTTTCGCAATCGGGAAGCCGGTGGCTTTGGAGGCCAGCGCGGAGGAACGGGACACACGCGGGTTCATTTCGATAACAATCAGACGGCCGGTTTTCGGGTTCACCGAGAACTGCACGTTAGAGCCGCCGGTTTCCACGCCGATTTCACGCAGTACCGCCATCGAGGCGTTACGCATGATTTGGTACTCTTTGTCGGTCAGCGTCTGAGCTGGCGCAACGGTGATGGAGTCACCGGTGTGGATCCCCATCGCGTCGAAGTTTTCGATGGAGCAGACGATGATGCAGTTGTCGTTTTTATCACGCACCACTTCCATCTCGTACTCTTTCCAGCCAATCAGCGATTCATCAATCAGCAACTCTTTGGTTGGGGAGAGATCCAGGCCGCGCTCGCAAATTTCTTCAAACTCTTCGCGGTTGTAGGCAATACCGCCGCCGGTGCCACCCATGGTGAAGGAAGGGCGGATGATGCACGGATAACCCACTTCAGCCGCAACGGCCAGCGCTTCTTCCATATTGTGCGCGATACCGGAACGTGCGGTATCAAGGCCAATTTTTTTCATTGCCACGTCGAAGCGGCGACGGTCTTCTGCTTTATCAATCGCGTCGGCGGTCGCACCGATCATGGTCACGCCGAACTCTTCCAGCACGCCCTGACGCTCCAGCTCCAGCGCACAGTTCAGCGCCGTCTGGCCGCCCATGGTCGGCAGCACCGCGTCCGGACGCTCTTTCTCGATAATTTTGCGTACCACTTCCCAGTGAATCGGCTCGATGTAGGTCGCATCCGCCATTTCCGGGTCGGTCATGATGGTGGCCGGGTTAGAGTTTACCAGGATGACACGGTAACCCTCTTCACGCAGGGCTTTACACGCCTGCGCACCGGAGTAGTCGAATTCGCAGGCCTGGCCGATGACAATCGGGCCAGCGCCAAGGATCAGGATGCTTTTTATGTCTGTACGTTTTGGCATGGTCTTCTCAGCTCCTGATTATTTAGCGGTCTTACGGTATTGCTCGATAAGTTCGATGAAGTGATCGAACAGCGGCGCGGCATCGTGTGGGCCCGGGCTGGCTTCAGGGTGGCCCTGGAAGCTGAACGCAGGCTTATCGGTGCGATGGATACCCTGCAAGGTACCATCGAACAGTGACTTATGCGTCACGCGCAGGTTAGACGGCATCGTCGCTTCATCCACAGCGAAGCCGTGGTTCTGCGCGGTGATCATCACCGTGTTGTTGTCGATATCTTTCACCGGGTGGTTACCACCGTGGTGGCCAAACTTCATCTTGACGGTGTTCGCTCCGCTCGCCAGCGCCAGCAGCTGATGGCCGAGACAGATGCCGAATACTGGGATGTCGGTTTCAAGGAAGGACTTGATGGCGTCGATAGCGTAGTCGCACGGCGCCGGGTCGCCAGGACCGTTAGAGAGGAAGATGCCGTCCGGGTTCATCTTCAGAACATCTTCAGCAGAGGTTTTCGCCGGAACCACCGTCAGGCGGCAGCCACGGTCAACCAGCATACGCAGGATGTTGCGCTTGGCGCCAAAATCATAGGCCACCACGTGGAACGGCAGCTCGCTTTCCGGTTTCGCTTCCGGCAGGTCGCCTTCCAGCGTCCAGCTTCCCTGCGTCCAGCTGTAGGCTTCAGCGGTGGTCACTTCTTTCGCCAGGTCCATACCGTTCAGTCCCGGGAAGGCTTTCGCTTTTTCCAGCGCCAGCGTCGCATCGAGGTTATCCCCTGCGATGATACAACCGTTTTGTGCACCCTTCTCGCGCAGCAGACGCGTCAGCTTACGGGTATCGATATCGGCAATCGCCACAATGTTGTGGCGCTTCAGGTAAGAAGAGAGGTCTTCGGTGTTGCGGAAGTTGCTGGCAATCAGCGGCAGGTCGCGAATGACCAGGCCTTGCGCATGTACCTGAGAGGATTCTTCGTCAGCCGCATTGGTGCCGACATTGCCGATATGAGGATAAGTAAGAGTAACGATTTGGCGAGAATAGGAAGGATCAGTGAGGATTTCTTGATAACCGGTCATTGAAGTATTGAAAACGACTTCCCCAACCGCCGAACCCGTTGCCCCTATGGCCCGACCGATAAACTGGGTTCCGTCTTCCAGAACCAATAGCGCTGACTTAATCAAAACACCCTCCAGAGAATATTCACTCACTTTATTTGCATATTAATTCATAACCATGTCATGGATCAATGCAAATGTGTTGCCAGCGGATTTTTGGCAAACGGCGGCATTCTGGGGATTTGCCATGTAAAAGTCAACTTAAAACGGGAGTTTTGTATATTCTTTTGCAAGCCTGGCGGTCTGAAATCAGATTAAGCGGCAAAAAGATCAACTAAATCACTGTGGAAACCGCTTGCGTATGCAGTTTAATAGAAAGAAACGTCTTGCAGGAATAAAAAGTGGACCAAATGGTCAAAATTTACAGTTCAACAACAGAAATTATCGAGAAAACACTTACTTTAAATCAGTTAGACACAATAAACACCCCAAACAGACAAAATAAAAGGGCAATAAAATATTGCCCTATGCAATCAATTAATTACGACTGCAATAACCACATCACGAAGGGTAATAATGCTTACAAATTGTTGAGTTCGAGGACATCTCGCATATCAAAAAGACCATTACGCTTACCTTTCAGCCACAATGCCGAACGTACCGCCCCGTTTGCAAATGTCATGCGGCTGGATGCTTTATGAGTGATTTCGATCCTTTCGCCAATATCGGCGAACATAGCGGTATGTTCACCGACGATATCACCCGCGCGAACGGTGGCAAACCCAATGGTGCCAGGCACGCGCTCGCCAGTGTGGCCTTCGCGAGAATAGACCGCGATGTCTTTCAAATCTTTATCCATTGCACACGCAATCGCTTCGCCCATTGCCAGCGCCGTGCCTGACGGAGCATCGACTTTGTGGCGATGGTGCGCTTCGACGATTTCAATGTCGGTGTATTCGCCCATCACCTTCGCCGCCTTCTCCAGCAGTTTCAGCATGACGTTTACCCCCACGCTAAAGTTTGCCGCAAAGACAATCGCAATCTCAGTGGACGCATCCTGAATGGCTTGCTTACCGACCTCGTCAAAACCGGTGGTGCCAATCACCATCCCTTTACCGTGCTGACGGCAAAACGCCAGGTGAGCCAACGTGCCTTCAGGGCGGGTAAAATCGATAAACACGTCAAAGTCTTCTTTCACCGCCTCAAGGCTGCTCTGCACGGTAACGCCCGTCTGACCTGCGCCTGCCAGCTCGCCTGCATCGGCTCCCAAAAGCGATGAACCTTCACGCTCCAGCGCCGCGCCAAGCGCCACGCCATCCATCTGTAGTGCCGCCTGAATCAGCTGACGGCCCATACGTCCGCCCGCGCCCGCAATGGCGACGCGGATCTGTGCATCATGCATAGTTATTCTCTTACGTTAAAATGATGTAAATCGTTTTCAGATTAACCAGCCTTTGCACAGGCTGCCACAGAAAACGCCGATAATTAGAATTTAATGATAAACAGGGTGAGATATCAGTGAAAGACATGATCGTCAGCGAAAACCACATGATTCCCGCACCACCAGCGCAGGCGGCAGAATGATTCGTTTGGCGGGTTCGTCGTTGCCCTGTATGCGGCTGTAAAGTAACTCCCCTGCCTTACGACCAATCTCTTTCGCCGCCACCGATACGGTGGTCAATGCGGGCTGCACCAGAGCCGCTTCGGTAATATCATCGAAACCGACCAGCGCAAAATCACATCCCGGCTCACGGCCCATCTTGCGTAAGCTTTGCATCACCCCCAGCGCCACAACATCCTGATAGCAAATTGCCGCACTGATGTGTGGATGCTCGAGAAGTAACGCCTCTGCCACGCGCGCGCCGTCGCTTTGGCTGGCGTGAGAGGTTCTGATCCAGGCAGGATTCGGCGTCACGCCGTATTCCAGCAGCTTGCTGGTAAAGCCCCCGATACGCTGCGCCCGAGAGCCCGAATTCTGACTCCCTCCAATGAACGCAATGTGCCGATGGCCCATTCTGAGCAGATGCTCCGTCGCCATCTGCGTGCCTAAGAAGTTATCCGTTCCGACAAAATCAAAATCCGGATCGTTCAGCGGGCGCACAACCATGATAGCCGGAATATTGCGCCGCTTCAGACCCTCAAAAAAGGCCTGGGGCGTTTCCCGAGCCGCACACAGCACCATACCGCCGACGTTATTACGCATCAGTGAATCAACAAATTTTTGCTGTCGCTCTGCCGATTCCTCGCTATTCGCCAGAAAAAGCATCAGCTCGTGGCGCTCCATTTCATGACTTAGCCCTGCCGTCATCTCGCTATAAAAAGGGTTGGTGATATCGTGCAAGAGCAGCCCGACCTGGTTACTGCTGCGGTTACGTAAATTGGCTGCCGTCTGGTTATAGACATAGCCGGATTCATCCAGCGCCTTAAGCACACGTTCGCGCGTGCTTTGCGAAATGCGGCCTTTGTTGCAGAGCACCATCGAGACCGTCGCCGTTGACACGCCGGCGCGTTTCGCGACATCGGCCAGTGTAATTCCCGTCATGTTGTCTCCTTCATCATCACTACAGGTTAATCGAATAACCTATTTTTTGCATTTTTCCCTGTGAGACTCTTCACATTACCGCTGTTGTTCTGGATTCGATTCGCATTTATGGCGGGTTAATCGCGTTAACCACTCTTCTCAAATACGGTTAATCGAATAACCTTAAATAACGATTACGGAGGATACAATGACAACCTACGACAAATTCCCCACGGTGGCGATACAGGGTTTTGATGACAGCGCCTGGCAAGGCTGGGAAGCAATAACCCGCGTTCTTGAGTCAAAAACCCAACAGCGCAGCCGCACGGTGCTGGTGATTGACTGCTATCCGGGCGTGCGCATGACCGAGCTTGAAGAGAACGTGCTGCCGCGTCTACGCCCGACGCTGGCGATCAATGCTGAACAGGCGCGACGGGATGAGTGTGCCATTCATGAGATGCTGGCACGCAACCTCACAGACGATCGCGTCTTTGGCGTTCTCTCCTGCCACCAGCTTGGAGAGTTTTTCGATCCCGCGCGTCTGGAGGCGTTGCAGGTTCGGGTGAGCCAGTGTTCCGGGGGGCTGATTGTGATCTACGGTCCCGGTGCGACGCTTGTCCATCCGGGTGATGTGCTGGTGTATGCCGATCTGCCGCGCTGGGAGATCCAGCAGCGTATGCGCCGGGGTGAGACTGGGAACTGGGGCGCAGATAATCAGCAGGAAGATATGCTTCGTCGCTACAAGCGCGCCTTTTTTGTCGAATGGCGCGTCTTCGATCGCCACAAAACGCCGCTGCTCAGGCGCACCGATTTTTTACTGGATACAACCCAGACGAACCAGCCCGCGATGGTCAGCGGCGAGGCCCTGCGAGCCGGGCTGAAGCAAACTACCACCCAGCCTTTCCGCGTGGCGCCCTTTTTCGATCCTGGCGTCTGGGGCGGCCAGTGGATGAAACAGCAATTCGATCTCGATCCCTCTGCACCCAATTACGCGTGGTGTTTTGACTGCGTGCCCGAGGAGAACAGCCTGTTACTGCGTTTTGGCGCAGTGCGGATCGAGATCCCCTCTCAGGATCTGGTTTTGCTTGAGCCCCGTGCTCTGCTGGGCGAGAAAGTTCACGCACGTTTCGGCGCGGAATTCCCGATCCGTTTTGACTTCCTCGACACCATGGGTGGCCAGAATCTGAGCTTCCAGGTCCACCCCATTACCGAGTACATCCAGCAGCAGTTTGGGATGCACTATACCCAGGATGAGAGTTATTACATTCTGGAAGCGGAGCCGGGTGCCGTCGTCTATCTGGGGACCAAAACCGGCACAGACCCTGAGGCCATGATGGACGATCTCAGGCGCGCGGGTCGCGGTGAAAAACCGTTTGATGACGACCGCTTCGTTAATCAGATCCCGGCAAAAAAGCACGATCATTTCCTGATCCCGGCTGGGACGGTGCACTGCTCCGGCGCGGGAACCATGGTGCTGGAGATCAGCGCTACGCCGTATATTTTCACCTTCAAACTGTGGGACTGGGGCCGCCTGGGCCTGGACGGGCTGCCGCGCCCGGTACACCTGGAGCACGGTGAAAAGGTGATCGACTGGCAGCGCGACGCGCAGTGGGTTCATCAGCATCTGGTGAATCAGTTCGAACCTGTCGCGGAAGGAAACGGCTGGCGTGAAGAGCGTACTGGCCTGCACGAGCGTGAATTTATCGAAACCCGCCGCCACTGGTTTAGCGAACCCGTTTTGCACCACACCGGCGGCGGCGTGAACGTGCTGAATCTGGTAGAGGGCGACGAAGCAATTGTCGACAGCCCAACCGGTGCATTTGAGCCGTTTACCGTCCATTACGCCGAAACCTTCATCATTCCGGCAAGCGTAGGTGACTATCGCATTTCACCTTCAGCCCGTGCTTCCGGACACCCCCTCGCGACTATCAAAGCCTGGGTAAGGAGCTAACGATGATTCATTTTATTGTCGCCACTCATGGGCCGTTAGCCGCCGCGCTGCTGGAGAGCGGCCGGATGGTATACGGCGAGCTCCCCGGCATACACGCCATTTGTCTGACCGAACAGGCGGGAATAGAGGGCTTCCGGCAGGATTTCATCTCCACACTGGAAGCGGCAAGCGTCAACGCTGACGGCGTGCTGGTGCTGTGCGACATGCAAAGCGGCACGCCGTGGAACGTGGCCTGTGAGGCCGCGTTTAACCCATATACGCAGCCGCCGGTCGCCGTGGTGGCTGGAGTCAACTTCCCGATGCTGCTGCAAACCGATGAGGTGATGATGGCTCGCGATGTTCATCAGGCTGCCGGGCAGCTTATCGAAATTACTCTGCCGACGCTGGTACAGGCGAAACCGGCAGATACTGCACAGACAGACGATTTTTAAGGAGCCGCATATGAGTATTTCTTTTGTACGCATTGACGATCGCGTGATCCACGGGCAGCTCATTACACGCTGGGCCAGGGAGCTGCCCTGCGACGGCATCGTTGCCATTGACGATGCCGTTGCGGCCGATCCGCTGTTATCGTCGGTCATGAAAGGAGCCGTATCAGATACTAAAGTGTGGCTGTTCGATACGGCAACCGCGATCGAAAAACTGCCAAAAGTGATTGCCAGCGAAAAGCGCTATTTCGTGATTGGCAAATCTCCACTCACGCTACAGCGCATTGAGCAGGCGGGCATTAGCCTGAAAAACAGCAACGGAAAAATTAACGTGGGCCCGATGAGCGCCCGGGCTAACACGATCACCATCGGCCCGAATCAATCGGTAACCCAGGATGAAGCGGCGGCGTTCGAGTGGCTGACCGGGCAGGGACACGCGATTGAATTCCGCCTGGTTCCTGATGCCAGTTTTTATACCTGGCAGGATGCCAGACAAAAGCTGAAATAAGGAGCAGATCATGATTATCGAAGCGGCTTTAATTGGCCTGCTGTGTTATCTGGGCGCACTCAGTAGTCCGTGGCTTTTAGGGCTGACGGGCGGCTGGTATCTCATCTCCCGACCGCTCATTTCCGGGATGCTGGTTGGCCTGATCCTGGGCGATATCAAAACCGGGATTATGATTGGCGTAGCGGTGCAGGCGGTTTATATCGCAATGGTGACACCCGGCGGCTCGATGCCAGCAGATTTAAACTTTGTGGCTTATCCGGCCATTGCGCTGGGAATACTTTCCGGCAAAGGACCTGAGGTTGCCGTCGCGCTGGCGGCGACTATTGGGATC
The DNA here is from genome assembly GCF_001037645.1 of Enterobacter sp. BWH64. Taxonomy (NCBI): domain Bacteria; kingdom Pseudomonadati; phylum Pseudomonadota; class Gammaproteobacteria; order Enterobacterales; family Enterobacteriaceae; genus Enterobacter; species Enterobacter sp. BWH64. The sequence goes on along the minus strand of NZ_KQ089922.1, from coordinate 1,219,263 downwards.
GCCGGAACCATTCTCTTCAATGCGATGATGGTGCTGAACTCCTTCTGGAACCATCGTGCGGATGTGGCGCTGGAGAACGGCGACGAGCGCGGGATCTACCTCAACAGCGCCATCTGGCCGCAGGCGATGAATTTTGTGCTGCGCTTTGTGCCTACCTTTATCGCCGTCTTTTTTGGCGCACAGTACATTAGCGGGTTTATGGACAGCCTGCCGCACATCGTCCTCTCCACCATGAATGTGCTGGGCGGCATCTTGCCCGCCGTCGGTATTGCCATCCTGCTTAAGCAGATCATCAAAAGCTATACCATGCTCATCTACTTTCTGGTGGGCTTCGTTTGCATCGTTTTCCTGAAACTCAATATGGTCGCGCTGGTGATCGTGGGCGCCCTGCTGGCACTGATTCATTACAACTATAAACCCGAGGCACCGCAGGCCGTGGCTTCAGCACCTGTCCCTGACGACGAGGATGAATTCTGATGGAAGAACGTAAACTCACCCGCAAGGATCTGCGCCGCTGCTGGCGAGCGTGGATGATGCACAACCTCTCCTCAATGAGCTTTGAACGCCTTGAATCCTTCGGCTTTTGCCTGAGCATGCTGCCGGTCGCAAAAAAGCTCTATCCCGACCCGGTACAACGTACCGAGATGCTGCGCCGTCACGCGTCGTTCTACAACACGGAGCCACAGATTGGCGCGATCGTTAACGGTATGGCGCTGGGGCTGGAGGAGAAAAAAGCCAACGGCGAGCCGATTGACGGTGAAACCATAAATACCCTGAAGGTAGGCCTGATGGGGCCAATTGCCGGGATCGGCGATTCGATGATCCCCGGCATGCTGATCCCGATCCTGCTTAGCATTGGGATGGCGCTGGCGGCAGGCGGAAATATCCTCGGTCCACTGTTTTATACCGTTGCCTGGCTGGCCATCATTATCCCTGGCTCCTGGTTCCTGTTTCTCAAAGGCTACCAGATGGGATCAGGCTCCGTGGAGATGCTGGTCAGCAGCAAATCTACCCGGCTACGGGAAGCGCTCTCGCTACTGGGCGTATTTGTCATGGGCGGCGTGGCGGCCAGCTACGTGAAGCTCGGCACCGGGCTGGAGTTCATCACCCGGGACGGGGTTAACATTCACGTTCAGCAGATGCTGGACGGTATTTTCCCGCAGCTGCTTCCGCTGGCGGTGGTGCTGGGGACCTGGTATCTGATGGCAAAACGCGGCGTGTCGCCGGTAAAAGCCATGATATTGCTGCTTATACTGGCAGCGCTTGGCGTGGCGTCCGGTTTGTTTGCAGGATAAGAAAACCGGGGCAATGCCCCGGCTTCTTTATGGATGGAAGTTATTCCACAGTTCTGCGACTTTATCCGGACGCGAAATAAACTGGAACCGTGCGGGGTCATCAATAAACTGCTGATAAACAGGCGCATCAGTAATGCCAAATTCCGGATAACTTCTCGGCGTAATCATCTGCAAGCGCCCTGGTCTGTAGTGACTGTTATGCTGCCAGACAATATGATTACCCTGAACTAAGGGATACCAGGCCAGACCTTTTCGCGCACGAACGGCCTCATACTCAAAGCCATATTCCCGATCGCACCACGCACCAAACGTCAGCGGCTCATTGGGCGAGGCCGAAATCGTCGCATGGCCCCATCCGGGAGGGACCAGTACCTTTTCACCCGGCCCCGCGAGTACCGCAAAACATCGTCCCGGATCGTCGTCCACATACTCCTGCATGTAGATAATCGCTTTACCCTGCCAGATTTCGTACAGCTCAGGGGGCGACCATCCGCTGTGCTGGCTAATACGGTGAACATGCCCCTGGCTGCGGACCGGCTCATCGCCAAGCGTGCCTGCCGCGTAGGTGACCACACCAAAAAGCAGCATGCGTTTTTCGAGCTCCGGCCTGTCCGCCAGACGCGCCACGTCCATCGCGATGGCATATACCTGTTCAGGCCCTTCGCAGTCCGGATTGCGCAGCGACGGGCGGATCTGATCCAGTGTTCTGATCTCCGGCATCGGCCCGGTAACATCCTCTCCGTAGCAAAAACCGAGCGGCTGACGGTTGATGGTCATATCAAGGCCATAGTTAGCCATGGCGCACCTCGTAACCTTCCCCGGAGGCAAAGATCCGCAGGGTGAAGCCCTCTGCCAGCGCCGCATAGTCGTGTCCCGCAATGCTCGGCCAGACGGCAAGGGAGGATAGCGTCTCGTTGCCAGTGTTAATCAAACGATGCGCTGTAAAAGGAGGAATAATATGCACGGAGCCAGCCGTCACCTGCTCAAGCCGCGCGTCGCCCGCCTCCGTTTGCAGCAGCAACAAGCCACATCCGCGCAGGCCAAAATAGACCTCGCCCTGTTCGCGGCGCTGATGAAAATGACCGCGAGTCATAAAGAACTCATCGCCCACGTTACCCGCACGCAGGTGAGTTACCCCAACGAAGAGTGCCCCTTCCCCTACGGGGGAGCCCAGTACGTCTACGTCATACACGCTTTTTTGAGGATTGCCGCACTTCCACGCCTCGCCGTCTGCGAAGATCCCAGGAAGATCCGCAAGACGAGTCGTTTTGCGGATAAGCGGCCCGCCGGCTAGCGCGCCGGTAGCCCACGTCAACTGAGGTGGCAAAAAGATGTCTGAATTCATATCGCTCTCCGGCCCGAGGAGAACAGCAATATCATGATGGCAGATTAAACGATTAACCTACTGGAAAAAGCGTCAAAATTGATGGTGAATCACAGTTAACCAGAAACAAAAATGCCGGAGGCTTTCGCCACCGGCATTTTGAAGATTGAGAGGACATTATTCCACTTCGCGGGCGTCGATTCGCAGCTCTTTCGGCACTTCGAAGACAATGTTCTCTTCACGGCCTTCCAGCGGCACCGCTTCGCCACCGCCCAGCTCTTGCAGGCGGGCAATGACGTTTTGCACCAGGATATCCGGCGCTGAAGCGCCTGCGGTAACACCGACGCAGGCCGCGTTTTTCACCCACGCTTCCTGAATGTCCGTTGCGTCGTCGATCAGAAAAGCTGCTTTCCCCATACGCTGCGCCAGTTCGGCCAGTCGGTTGGAGTTAGAGGAGTTTTTCGAGCCGACCACCAGCACCACATCCGCCTGTTCAGCCAGGGCGCGTACGGCTTCCTGACGGTTGGTGGTTGCATAGCAGATATCATCTTTGCGCGGCCCGACGATTTTCGGGAAGCGCTGGCGCAGGGCGTCAATCACGTCTGAGGTGTCGTCTACGGAAAGCGTCGTCTGGGTCATAAACGACAGACGGGCTTCGTTTTTCACGTCCAGCGTAAAGACATCTTCCGGTGACTCAACCAGATACATGCCCCCTTCCGGGTTGCTGTACTGGCCCATGGTGCCTTCAACTTCCGGGTGACCGGCGTGACCAATCAGAATTGACTCTTCACCACGACGGCTGGCGCGCGCCACTTCCATATGCACTTTTGTCACTAACGGACAGGTGGCATCGAATACGGTCAGATCGCGGCTTTTCGCCTCGTTGCGTACCGCCTGAGAGACGCCGTGCGCGGAGAAGATGAGGATTGCGCCGTCCGGCACTTCGCTGATCTGCTCGATAAAAATCGCACCGCGCTCGCGCAGGCTGTCGACCACGTAACGGTTGTGCACCACTTCGTGACGCACGTAAATCGGCGCGCCGTAAATCTCCAGCGCGTTTTCAACAATGCTGATAGCGCGGTCTACACCGGCGCAGAAGCCGCGCGGGTTAGCCAACAGGATCTGCATTTTACTCCTCCAGTGCCGGATCGATCTCCAGCACTTCGACATCAAAATGAACGGTACGCCCGGCAAGCGGATGGTTGAAATCGACGGTGATAGAATCGCCGTTGATTTCTCGGATCACGCCAGGCATTTCGCTGCCGTCCATAGCGGTAAAGAGCATAATCGCCCCGATTTCTGGTTCACCCGCATCCATAAACTCACGACGCGAGAAATACTGGATCAGGTCCGGGCTTGGCACGCCAAATGCCGCATCCGGCTCCAGCGAAAACGCTTTTTTCTCGCCCTCTTTCAGACCCAGAAGCTGCTGCTCAAGGCCTTCAGACAGGGAGGTGTCACCCAGACGAAACAGCGCCGGTTTGCCATTGTTGCGGGTGGATTCGGCCGTGGAGCCGTCATCCAGCTTCAGCGTGAAATGAACGAGAACCGCGCTGTTGCTCTGTACGGATTTAGACATGCAAATTGCTCGCTTGTTTTGGGTCACCTGTTGCCCGGTGGCGCTACGCTTACCGGGCCTACGGGGGCCACAAATTCTGTAGGCCGGGATCGCTACGCGTCACCCGGCTGGTTTTGTTACGCCTGCTCTTTCGCGGCCGGTTTAGGCAAGAAGCCTTCCAGCACGATTAACGCCGCACCAACGCATATTGCGCTATCGGCGAGGTTAAAGGTCGCGAAGTGCCAGTCGCCGACGTAGAAATCGATCATATCGACCACAAAGCCGTGCCACAGGCGGTCAAACAGGTTACCCAGCGCGCCGCCAATGATCAGCGCGTAGGCGATGTTATTCAGCTTTTGCGTGGCCTTTGAGCGGTACATCAGCACCGCCAGCACGACGCAGATACCGATAGCGATACCCGCGAAGAACCAGCGCTGCCAGCCACCGCTGTCGGCAAGGAAACTAAACGCCGCACCATAGTTGCGGGCATAGTGCAGGTTAAGCGACGGAAACAGCGGGACCGTATCCCCCAGAGCGAAATTCCGGAGGATCAGGAACTTGCTGCCCAAATCAATAATCAGCACCACCACCACCAGCCACAGCCAGCGCAGTCCTGTTGAACAGAGAGTTTTACTCATCAGGCAAACTTACGTTTTTCGCCGTCACCGGCGACGTTGCTTACACAGCGTCCGCAGATGTCTGCGTGTTCCGCCACCTGGCCAACATCGGTGGTGTAATGCCAGCAACGCGGGCATTTCTCACCGTCGGCTTTGCTCAGTGCGACCTTCAGGCCTTTGAGCAGCTCGCTCTGCTGAGCATCAGCAGTAGCTTCGGCATAATCCGCAACTTTCGCACCGGAGGTCAACAGGACAAATCGTAATTCATCGCCCAGCGCGGTCAGTTTGGCCGCCAGCTCCGGTTCGGCGTACAGGGTCACCGTCGCTTCCAGAGAGCCACCGACTTTCTTGTCCGCACGCGCCTGCTCGATAACCTTGTTCACTTCGCCGCGCACTTTCAGCAGCTCGTCCCAGAAGGCATCGTTCATTGCTTCAGTGCTGGAGAGGTCGAACAGACCTTCGTACCACTCGCCGGTGAAGACATACTTCTCACGGTCGCCCGGCAGGTAGCCCCAGATTTCATCCGCGGTGAAGGACATGATCGGTGCCATCCAGCGCACCAGCGCCTCTGCGATGTGGAACAGCGCGGTCTGGCAGCTACGACGCGCCACGCTGTCCGCTTTCGCGGTGTACTGGCGGTCTTTGATGATGTCGAGGTAGAACGAGCCCATCTCGATGGAGCAGAAGCGCATCAGGCGCTGCACCACTTCGTGGAAGTCGTAAGACTCATAGGCTTTAAGAATATCTTCCTGCGCCGCTTTCGCGCAGCCTACCGCCCAGCGATCGAGCACAACCATCTCTTCCGGCTTCACCATGTCTTTTACCGGATCGAACCCGTTCAGGTTCGCCAGCAGGAAGCGCGCGGTGTTACGAATACGACGATAGCTGTCAGCAGCACGTTTCAGGATCTCATCAGAGACCGCCATTTCGCCGGTGTAGTCGGTAGAGGCCACCCACAGACGCAGAATGTCCGCGCCCAGTTTGTTCATCACGTCCTGCGGAGAAACGGTGTTACCGATAGATTTGGACATCTTACGGCCCTGACCATCCACGGTGAAGCCGTGGGTCAATACCTGACGGTAAGGTGCTTTACCCTTCATGGCGGTGGAGATCATCAGCGATGACATGAACCAGCCGCGGTGTTGGTCAGACCCTTCCAGATACATATCGGCAGCGTGACCAGCAAACTCCGGACGCACATCAACCACGGAGGAGTGGGTAGACCCGGAATCGAACCACACGTCCAGGGTATCCGGCACTTTCTCGTAGCTGTCTGCGTCAGCGCCCAGGATGTCGCGGGCGTCGAGATCCCACCACGCCTGAATGCCGTCAACTTCGACGCGCTTCGCCACTTCTTCCATCAGTTCCAGAGTGTTCGGGTGCAGCTCCTGCGTCTCTTTATGTACGAACAGAGACATCGGCACGCCCCAGGTGCGCTGACGGGAGATACACCAGTCAGGACGGTTAGCCACCATGGATTCGATACGCGCCTGGCCCCAGTCAGGGATCCACTGCACGCCTTTGATCTCTTTCAGAGACTGCGCGCGCAGGCCTTTCTGGTCCATGCTGATAAACCACTGCGGGGTTGCACGGAAGATGATCGGGGTCTTGTGACGCCAGCAGCACGGATAGCTGTGCTGCATTTTCTCAACGTGCAGCAGCGCGCCGCTGGTGCGCAGCATATCAACGATGATGTCGTTAGCTTTAAAGACGTTGATACCGTCCAGCGCCGGGTAGGTGCCAGGCAGGTAAGAGCCGTCCGGGCCAACCGGATTAGCGATTTCCAGGCCGTACTTCAGGCTGATGTTGTAGTCGTCAGGACCGTGGCCACCGGCGGTATGTACCGCACCGGTACCCGCTTCCAGCGTGACGTGGTCGCCCAGAATCGCCGGAACGTCGAAGTCCAGGAACGGGTGTTTGAAGCGCATCAGTTCCAGCGCGTCACCTTTTACGGTGCCCAGCACGGTGTAATCGGTGATGTTCGCGCGTTTCAGCACGCTTTCGACCAGGTCTTTCGCCAGGATAACCGCACGGCCATCAATCTGCACCAGCGCATACTCAAACTCGCCAGAGAGGGAGATCGCGCGGTTAGCAGGCAGCGTCCACGGGGTGGTGGTCCAGATCACCAGAGAGATCGGGCCGCTTACACCAGGCAGACCAAATTTAGCTTTGATCGCATCCTGATCGACCGCTTCGAAGGCCACGTCGATAGAAGGCGAGGTTTTGTCGTAATACTCCACTTCCGCTTCTGCCAGCGCAGAGCGGCAGTCGACGCACCAGTGCACCGGCTTCGCGCCTTTGTGCAGGTGACCGTTGCCGATGATTTTACCCAGCGCTCGGATGATGTTGGCTTCGGTTTTGAAGTCCATGGTCAGGTACGGATGCGACCAGTCACCCAGCACGCCCAGACGGATGAAGTCAGCGCGCTGACCGTCAACCTGGGTGGCAGCGTATTCGCGGCATTTCGCACGGAATTCTGCGGCGGTGAACTTCTCACCCGGCTTACCGTACTCTTGCTCAACTTTCAGCTCGATCGGCAGACCATGGCAGTCCCAGCCCGGAACGTAAGGCGAGTCATATCCCGCGAGTCCTTTGGACTTCACGATAATGTCTTTCAGAATCTTGTTTACAGAGTGACCAATATGAATGCTGCCATTCGCATATGGAGGGCCATCATGCAGAATGAAGGTTTTTTTGCCTTTTTTGGCTGCACGAATGATGCCGTACAGGTCATCATCGGTCCAACGCGCCAGCATTCCCGGTTCACGCTTGGCGAGATCGCCGCGCATCGGGAACCCTGTTTCCGGCAAATTCAGGGTTGATTTATAATCACTCATCAGATTCTCGGTTCCGTATTTATCACGTAGGCAGTTAAGCCGGTTCTAAAGCCCAAAAAACTCGCGGGCCGTTAATTCATCTCGCGCGATTTGCGCCTTAAGTTCGTCCAGCGAAGCGAATCGCTGTTCATTGCGTATTTTTTTACGCAGTATCACATCTATATGGCGACCATACAGGTCCATTACAACGTCCAGCAGGTGTACTTCTAACTGTTGACGCACACCGGCAACCGTTGGACGTGTGCCAATGTTGGCGACGCCGTAGAAAGGCTTCTCGCCCAGTCCTGCCACTTCCACCGCATAGACCCCTTTAACCGGGGAGACCTGACGACGCAGCGGTATATTCGCCGTCGGGAAACCTATCGTGCGGCCCAGCGCATCGCCATGGACCACGCGACCTGAAATTGTGAACGGGTGACCCAGCAGCGTTTCTGCCGTGTCCAGTTCATCGTTCGCCAGCGCCTGACGTACCGCCGTGCTGCTGACGCGCACGCCGCCCTCACAGAAGGTCATCGTGCTGGTGACGTCAAACCCGTACTCCAGGCCAGCCTTCTGTAATAACAAGAAATCGCCCTGACGACCAGCGCCAAAGCGGAAATCATCGCCCACGGCGAGAAACTGCACGCCAAGCTGCCTGACCAACAGGTCGCTGACAAAATTTTGTGCGGTCAGCGCGGCAAAACGACGGTCGAACCGTACGCACAGGACGTAGTCCACCCCTGACTCCGCCAGGTAGCGTAACTTCTCACGCAGACGCGTCAGCCGCGCGGGGGATTTCTCGCCTGCAAACAGCTCCAGCGGCTGAGGCTCGAAAATCATCACCACGACGGGCAGGCCTCGCGCCTCGCCTTCTTTACGCAATCCCTGCAACAGCGCCTGATGCCCACGATGCACGCCGTCGAAATTACCAATGGTCAGCACGCACCCGTGCGGGGCTTGACTGAGATTATGTATGCCGCGTATCAGCTTCATGACTGGCTCAAAACAGTGAAAATCGCCAAAGTATACCTTGTACAGCGGTTAAGGTTAACCGGCGATTGTTCACGCTAAACAGAAAGCCGTATGATTTCATCACGCTGACCTTTCGCAGCAAAAAAATCTGTCCGCGAACTGCGATTTTTACGCCGAAAAGCTGTATTCACGAACGACAAGCTGGTAGAATCCTGCGCCATCACTACGTAACGTAGCGTCGCCACATTAACGGCGCTTATTTGCACAAATCCATTGACAAAAGAAGGTATAGAGGGCATATTCCTCGGCCTTTGAATTGTCCACATAGATCATATTTGGGAGTTGGACCTTGGCTAATATCAAATCAGCTAAGAAACGTGCCGTTCAGTCTGAAAAGGCTCGTAAGCACAATGCAAGCCGTCGCTCTATGATGCGTACTTTCATCAAGAAAGTATACGCAGCTATCGAAGCTGGCGACAAAGCTGCAGCGCAGAACGCATTTAACGAAATGCAACCAATCGTGGATCGTCAGGCTGCTAAAGGTCTGATCCACAAAAACAAAGCAGCGCGTCATAAAGCAAACCTGACCGCGCAGATCAACAAACTGGCTTAATCGCCACTTGTTGTTGCTTGTTTGAAAGAACCCGCTTAACGCGGGTTTTTTTATGTCTTCAGATTACCGGCGGCGTAAACAGCGCCGAATAGTCGCGATTGCAGATTCGCTGCACCGCCGGGTGCTGAATCATCCTTTCGGCGAATATGGCGTGATACTCTTCCATCACGTTATCCACCCTGCCGATCTCGGTTATTTTGTCGTCTGAATAGAGATCGTGCGCGTACAGCGTCGGAGCAACGAAGATAGCGTTATGCGCTTCGCCAAAGGCTTTCATCAGCGCCGCATCGTCGAACTCACCGAGAATTTCTACGTTCAGCCCCTGCGAGTTAAACCAGTTCAGCAGCTTCCGTCCGAGCATGGACCTCCGACCCGGCACCAGCAAGCGGCGCTCTTCCAGGCAGGCAGGAAACGGTTTTTCCGGTGGCGGATTGATGCACCAGAAACTGACGCCGCATTCGCCAATTTTCACCGAGAACAAGCCTTCCTGCTGCGTGGAATCGATAGGGCAATCCGAAATAATCATATCCAGCTTATGCTGGCTCAGCTGTTCCAGCAGCATCTCGTGAGTGGACTCAAAGCAGCGTAAATGGATCTGTTCATCTTCCACCACCGCCGCATCCAGCACGCCACTCACCAGCCGTTTGGACAGCGCATCCGCCACCCCCACGTCAAAAAGCAGGTTAGACTCTTTGCGGTAGTTGACGATATCCAGCATCTCCTGGCTCAGGGTGAACATTTTATCCGCATAGCGGAACACCAGCTCGCCCAACTCACTGGGCTCAATCCCACGGCCCTTGCGCTTGAACAACTTGCCCTGTAACCGCTCTTCCAGGGCTTTGATTTGCCCGGTAATGGTTTGTGGCGTCAGGTAAAGCGCTTCTGCCGCCCCCACGACCGAGCCCTGTTTATAAACGTGCCAGAAGTAATAAAGATGGTTGTAATTCAAATGAGACATCGCGTGTTCTCTCCCTGAGTGTGTATCGGGAGAAGGAGCCCCCTCCTCCCGGTTTTCCGTTATGCCTGGACAGCCTGTCCGGACAATTTCACCTTCAACAAGGTATAACCAATGACTGCGGCCAGTAATGACCCGATGAGAATGCCGAGTTTTGCCCAGACGATAAGCTCAGGCGCGTTTGCGCCAAACGCCAGCGTCGAGATAAAGATCGACATGGTGAATCCAATACCGCACAGCACGCCGACGGCCATAATCTGGCTAAAGGTGGTCCCGTTTGGCAATGACGCCAGCTTCAGCTTCAGCGCCAGCCAGCAGAACAGGCTGATACCCAGCGGCTTACCGATAAACAGACCGGCGATGATACCCAGCGGCAGCACGGAGGTGAGTCCGTCCAGAGTAACCCCGGCCAGGGAAACTCCCGCGTTGGCAAACGCAAACAGCGGCAGGATCATAAAGCCCACCCACGGATGAAGCACATGCTCCAGCTGTCTGGCTGGCGATTTGCCGTCCTGCTCCTTCAGCGGAATAAAGAAGCCAACGATGACGCCCGCCAGCGTGGCATGCACGCCAGACTTCAGCACCGCCGTCCACAGCACCATGCCCACCAGAATATAAATACCCGTACGTCGGACGTTGAAGACGTTCAGCAAGGCCAGCACCACAATAGCCACGGCCGCCACGCTCAGCGACAGAACCGACAGATCGCTGGTGTAGAACAGCGCGATAATCACGATAGCGCCCAGATCATCGATAATCGCCAGCGCCATCAGGAAAATTTTCAGTGCTACCGGGACGCGGCTACCGAGCAAGGCTAAGACCCCGAGCGCAAACGCGATATCCGTTGCGGCCGGGATCGCCCAGCCGTCACGCGCAACCGGATCCTGCCACGCAAACGCGAGAAAGAGCAACGCCGGAGCGATCATCCCGCCAATCGCCGCGATCACCGGAAACGCCGCGCGCTGACGGCTGGCAAGCGAACCGATCACCAGCTCACGTTTAACCTCCAGACCCACCAGCAGGAAGAACACTGCCATCAGCGCATCGTTGATCCACAGCAGCATGTTCTTGTTAATTTCCAGCGCCCCGACTTTCAGCTCGACGGGCGTTTCCAGAAATGCGTGATAGAGATCGCGCGTCATGCCCATATTGGCGAGCAGCATGGCGGCCGCAGCAGCAATAATCAGGATGACGCCGCCGGATGCCTCACTGCTAAAGAAACGGTGTAGTAATTTCACGTTTAAACTCTCTTTTACAACAATACTTCGGTAAAACCATAATATCAGCGCAAACAGATCGGTAAAAACAGATTAATATTGGGTATATATTCAGTTTAACCGAGGAATAACGCTATAAACAAAAAGCCCGGAATCGCTTCCGGGCTTTAAAGGATAGTAACCAGCTTGCGGGTTAGCGGGTTAAATCGTCGAAGAATTTTTTGACGCCATCGAAGAAGCTTTTGGAGCGCGGGCTGTTTTTCTCACCCGTCGGGCCACCAAAACTCTCCTGAAGCTCTTTCAGCAGCTGTTTCTGCTTATCGTTCAGGCCGACCGGCGTTTCCACGACCACGCGGCATAACAGGTCACCCTGCGCGCCACCGCGAACGGATTTAACGCCTTTGCCGCGCATGCGGAACAGCTTCCCGGTCTGGGTTTCGCCAGGGATTTTCAGGTTAACGCGACCGTCCAGCGTCGGCACTTCGATTTCGCCACCCAGCGCCGCCATCGCAAAGTTGATCGGCACTTCACAGTACAGGTTGTTACCTTCACGCTCGAAGATGGCGTGCTGCTTCACCTGAACCTGAACGTACAGATCGCCTGCCGGTGCGCCGTGCTCGCCGGCTTCACCCTCACCTGCCAGACGGATGCGGTCGCCCGTATCCACGCCTGCCGGGATCTTAACGGACAGCGTTTTGGTTTTCTCCACGCGACCGTGACCGTGGCATTTGGTGCACGGATCTTTAATCAGCGTACCGCGACCATGACAGTGCGGACAGGCCTGCTGCACCGCGAAGAAGCCCTGGCGCATCTGCACCTGACCGGAACCGTGACAGGTTGGGCAGGTCTGTGGCTGAGTCCCCGCTTTCGCGCCGCTGCCGTGGCAAACGTCACACTCTTCCAGCGTCGGAATACGGATCTCTTTGGTGACGCCGCGAACCGCTTCTTCAAGCGTCAGCTCCATGTTGTAGCGCAGGTCTGCGCCGCGCGCCGCGCGCTGACGACCACGTCCGCCGCCGAAGATATCGCCAAATACATCACCAAAGATATCGCTGAAATCAGCGCCGCCGCCGAAGCCGCCGCCACCAAATCCACCGCCGCCCATGCCGCCTTGTTCAAAGGCCGCGTGACCGTACTGATCATAGGCCGCACGTTTTTGTGCATCGGTCAGGACTTCGTAGGCTTCTTTAATCTCTTTAAATTTGGCTTCAGCCTCTTTGTCACCCTGATTACGGTCAGGGTGGAATTTCATGGCCAGGCGCTTATACGCCTTTTTGATTTCACGCTCTTCCGCAGTTTTCGGAACGCCTAAAATCTCGTAATAGTCTTGCTTTGCCATTGGTTTTTTTAAGCCCCTTAACATGCGAGCACGGGCGTGGAGAATTCTCCTACGCCCGTGCCGATTACTTACCCTGCATCAGGGCGATTATTTTTTGTCTTTCACTTCTTCGAACTCAGCGTCGACAACATCGTCGTCTTTCGCGTTGTTCTGGGAAGCATCAGCGCCCGCCTGCTGCTGTGCGTGCTGCTGCTGAGCGATTTCCATCAGCTTCTGAGAAACCTGTGCCAGCTCCTGCATCTTCGCTTCGATGTCCGCTTTGTCTTCGCCTTTCAGAGACGTTTCCAGCGCGCTCAGTGCAGTTTCGATCGCAGTTTTGTCTTCCGCTGGCAGTTTATCGCCCGCTTCTTCAACCTGCTTACGGGTGCTGTGCAGCAGATGGTCACCCTGGTTACGGGTCTGAACCAGCTCTTCGAACTTACGGTCGGATTCCGCGTTAGCTTCGGCATCACGAACCATTTTTTCGATTTCCGCTTCGTTCAGGCCAGAAGATGCCTTGATGGTAATCTTCTGCTCTTTACCGCTATTTTTGTCTTTCGCAGACACATGCAGGATACCGTCAGCATCGATGTCGAAGGTGACTTCGATCTGTGGCATGCCGCGTGGTGCCGGGTTAATACCGTCCAGGTTGAACTGACCCAGAGATTTGTTATCCGCCGCGCGCTTACGCTCACCCTGAATCACATGGATGGTTACCGCAGACTGGTTGTCTTCAGCGGTAGAGAACACCTGGCTGTGTTTCGTCGGGATAGTGGTGTTTTTGTTGATGAGCGGAGTCATCACGCCACCCATGGTTTCGATACCCAGAGACAGCGGGGTAACGTCCAGCAGCAGTACGTCTTTTACTTCACCCGTCAGAACACCACCCTGAACCGCAGCACCGATAGCAACCGCTTCGTCCGGGTTCACGTCTTTACGTGGCTCTTTACCAAAGAACTCAGCCACTTTCTTCTGAACCATTGGCATACGAGTCTGACCACCTACCAGGATAACGTCCTGAATGTCAGACACGGACAGGCCAGCGTCCTGCAATGCAACTTTCAGTGGCTCGATAGAACGGTTCACCAGGTCTTCTACCAGGCTTTCCAGTTTCGCACGGGTCACTTTGATGTTCATGTGTTTTGGACCGGTCGCGTCTGCGGTGATGTACGGCAGGTTCACGTCGGTCTGCTGAGCGGAAGACAGCTCGATCTTCGCTTTCTCAGCGGCTTCTTTCAGTCGCTGCATGGCCAGCGGGTCGTTACGCAGGTCAATGCCCTGATCTTTCTTGAACTCGTCAACGAGGTAGTTGATCAGACGGGTATCGAAGTCTTCACCACCCAGGTGGGTATCACCATTGGTTGCCAGAACTTCGAAGGTTTTTTCGCCGTCAACGTCGTCGATTTCGATAATAGAGATATCGAAGGTACCACCACCCAGGTCGTAAACCGCGATAGTACGGTTGCCAACTTCTTTATCCAGACCGTAAGCCAGTGCTGCTGCGGTTGGTTCGTTGATGATACGTTTTACTTCCAGACCTGCGATACGGCCAGCATCTTTGGTTGCCTGACGCTGAGCATCGTTGAAGTAAGCAGGTACGGTGATAACAGCTTCAGTTACCGGTTCACCCAGGTAATCTTCCGCGGTTTTCTTCATTTTCTTCAGCACTTCAGCAGAGATCTGCGGAGGTGCCGTTTTGGTGCCTTTCACATCAAGCCATGCATCGCCGTTATCGGCTGCGATGATTTTGTAAGGCATGATGGAAACGTCACGCTGAACTTCTTCGTCCTGGAAGCGGCGGCCAATCAGGCGTTTGATCGCAAACAGGGTGTTTTGCGGGTTTGTCACGGCCTGACGTTTAGCCGGCTGACCAACCAGAGTTTCACCATCCTGGGTATAAGCAATGATAGAAGGCGTGGTGCGATCGCCCTCGGCGTTCTCCAGCACACGTGCAGTAGTGCCATCCATAATCGCTACACAAGAGTTGGTAGTACCCAGGTCGATACCAATAATTTTACCCATCTAAACGTCTCCACTAAAAATTCAGTCAACATGTGGTTGTGTACCTGTAATAAGGGCAGAACGTGCTTTTTCAACTGCCCAGATTTGATTTTTTTCAGGTCCACACACTGCGGTTGCTTACAAGATGGGGTCACAACGGCATCCATCAAGGGGGAAGGATAAAAAATTTTTTAATTTCACCCCGGTGAGATCATAGACGGCGTCGATGCCGCCCATTATGATGCCGCGCCCCGTCAGGTAGAACTGGCGCGGGTTTAACCATTTCACCATATTAATGATGATTTTTTTGAGGACTTATGGGCAACACTAAGTTGGCTAATCCGGCTCCGCTGGGCCTGATGGGTTTTGGCATGACCACCATTCTGCTGAACCTGCACAATATCGGGATGTTCCCGATGGACGGCATTATCCTGGCGATGGGCATTTTTTACGGCGGTATCGCACAGATCTTTGCGGGCCTGCTGGAATATAAGAAAGGCAACACCTTCGGCTTAACCGCCTTTACCTCTTACGGTTCCTTCTGGCTGACTCTGGTCGCAATTCTGCTGATGCCTAAAATGGGCCTGGCAGAGGCGGCAAACGCCCATTTCCTGGGCGTGTACCTGGGACTGTGGGGCGTGTTCACCCTGTTCATGTTCTTCGGTACCCTTAAGGCGAACCGCGCACTGCAATTCGTCTTCCTGAGCCTGACCGTACTGTTCGCTCTGCTGGCCATCGGTCACCTGGCGGATAACGAAGGCATCGTTCACGTTGCCGGCTGGGTAGGTCTGGTTTGCGGCGCAAGCGCAATCTACCTGGCCATGGGTGAAGTGCTGAACGAGCAGTTCGACCGCACCATTCTACCGATTGGTGAAAAACACTGATCCCTCTGTCGTGCCCGCGTCGCGGGCACGACGTCCCTCTGACTGGCGAAGCCACACCCCCAAAACCAGTCCCATCAGCGATAACGCCAGCACGTACCACGCAGGTGCAAGGGGTGACACCCCCATCAACACCGTCACCACAATCGGGGTCAGCCCGCCGAAAATGGCATACGAGACGTTATAAGAGAAAGAGATCCCAGTGAAGCGTACCTCCGGCGGGAAGGCGCGGACCATTACGTACGGTACGGCGCCAACGACGCCCACGCACAGCCCGACGACACCGTACAGCAGGAACAGCTGTTCAGGATGGGTGCCCGCAAGATGATAAAATGCCCAGCTCGACGCGGCCAGAAGCAAACTGCCGACAATAAAGGTCGCGCTTGCGCCGAAACGATCCGCCGCCAGCCCGGCGGCCAGACAACCAAAGCAGAGCATAATTGTCGCGATACTGTTCGCCTGTAACGTCACGGCAGGCGCAAAACCGTACTGTTTTTGCAGCCAGACCGGCGACATCAAAATGACCACCACGATCCCCGCAGACAGCAGCCAGGTCAGAAGCATCGACACCACTACCGCTTTTTTATGCCGCACTACTACGGTTTTCACCGGCAGTTCTTGCGCCAGCGCCTTCCGCTGCTGCATTTCCAGAAATATTGGCGTCTCCTGCAACCAGCGTCGCAGGTACATTGCCACCAGCCCAAACGCCCCGCCCAGCAGGAACGGTATACGCCAGCCCCAATCGTGAACGGCCTGTTGCGTCATGCTGGTATTGATGATGGTTGCAACCACGGAGCCAAGCAGGATCCCGATCGTCAGCCCTGCGGTCAGCGTTCCGCACGCAATGCCGATGCGGCGCACCGGGACGTGTTCAGCGACAAACACCCAGGCGCCCGGTACTTCCCCGCCGATGGCCGCGCCCTGGAGAATACGCATCAGCAGCAGCAATAACGGGGCGATAATGCCCATCGACTCATAGGTAGGCAAAAGGCCAATCGCCAGCGTCGGCACGGCCATAAGCAGGATGCTGAGGGTAAACATCTTCTTGCGCCCGACCAGATCGCCAAAGTGCGCCATGACAATGCCGCCCAGCGGACGCGCCAGATAGCCGGCAGCGAAAATGCCGAAGGTTTGTACCTGACGCAGCCATTCCGGAATATCCGCCGGGAAAAACAGCGCCCCCACAACGGCGGCGAAGAAGACAAAGATGATGAAGTCGTAAAACTCCAGCGCTCCGCCCAGAGCAGCGAGCGTGAGGGTTTTGTAGTCCTGTCGATTCAGAGGTCGGGTGTTATGTGACATAGCGAACCATTGTGCATGTATTGTGGATTATTTTTTACAGTAATCGTAAAGAAAAAATTACTATATCGTAAATCCATTTACACGCTACAGCGGCTGGCGCTAATGTCACATTTTAAAGAATTTCAGGAGATTGTTTCGCGGCGAGCGCTTTTAGGGCGAAATGCTGCTACCACATTGCCGTCAGTTTCCACGTACGGACCGTCAAGCAGTTGTATACAATACGGTACACTTGCAAAGATACCGTGGACGATAACGCTGCCGTCCTCGGCTTTCACCCCTTCCAGCGTTTCTTTTATCGACTTCGGCTGCCCCGGCAGGTTCAGGATCAGCGCCTGTTTGCGGATCACCCCGACCTGACGGGAAAGAATGGCCGTCGGGACAAAGTGTAGACTGATCTGGCGCATCTGCTCACCGAAGCCCGGCATTTCACGATCGGCGATAGCCAGCGTCGCGTCCGGCGTTACATCGCGGCGCGCGGGGCCGGTTCCGCCCGTCGTCAGCACCAGGTGGCAGCTCATCTCATCCACCAGTTCACACAGGGTTTGCTCGATGATCGGCTGCTCGTCCGGGATCAGGCGAGTCTGGATCTCAAACGGGGTAGTGAGCGCGCTGCCCAGCCACTCTTCCAGAGCAGGGATGCCTTTATCCTGATAAACACCGCTGGAGGCGCGGTCAGAAATCGACACTAAGCCGATGCGTAAGGTATTCATATCCATTCCATTCAAAAAGTACTGATTAAAGGGAATGATACACGCAGAGAGAAAATTCAGACAGAGGCGGGGGAAAGACGCGTGACCGGGAACCCGGTCACGCAGAATGATTACAGCAGGTCGCCGATCATTTTTTCCAGTTTTTCCTGGTCGATAGCAAACTTACGGATACCGTCCGCCAGTTTATCTACGGCCATTGGATCCTGGTTGTGCTGCCACAGGAACTCGGACTCGGTGATGCGCTCAGGGCGTGCTTTCACTTCGCCGGTGTAGGACAGTTTACGCTCGATAGCACCTTCGCTTTCTGCCAGCTCTTTCAGCAGCGCAGGAGCGATGGTCAGGCGGTCACAGCCAGCCAGCTCGATGATTTCGCCGACGTTACGGAAGCTTGCGCCCATAACAACGGTCTCATAGCCGTGCTGTTTGTAGTATTCGTAGATTTCAGTCACTGAAATCACGCCTGGATCTTCAGACGCCGCGTACTCTTTCTTGTCGGTGTTGGCTTTGTACCAGTCCAGAATACGGCCCACGAACGGAGAAATCAGGTATACGCCAGCTTCGGCACATGCACGCGCCTGCGCGAAGGAGAACAGCAGAGTCAGGTTACAGTTGATGCCTTCTTTTTCCAGCTGCTCAGCAGCGCGGATGCCCTGCCAGGTAGACGCCAGTTTGATCAGGATACGGTCATTGCTGATGCCCGCATCGTTGTACAGTTTGATCAGGCGTTTTGCTTTTGCGATAGACGCTTCGGTGTCGTAGGACAGGCGAGCATCAACTTCGGTAGAGATACGGCCAGGAACGAGCTTCAGGATTTCCAGACCGATGTTCACTGCCAGTTTGTCAGTAGCATCCACAACCTGCTGCGCGCGGTCATTGCTCTGTGCTTTTGCCCAGGTCACCGCCTCGTCGATCAGTTTGCGATACTCAGGGATCTGCGCGGCGTTAAGGATCAGAGAAGGGTTGGTTGTGGCATCCTGCGGCTGGTACAGCTTCATTGCCGCGATATCTCCGGTGTCAGCGACGACAGTGGTGAACTGACGAAGGGAGGTCAATTTATCCGTCATGATAGTGTTTCTCTTTTAACGTGCCCTGGATAATTCACACTACCGACAGCTTGCCAGCAGCGGAAAAATGACAGGTTTACTTGTTAGGGGGATGTAACCGGTCTGCCCTGATGATAACACGAGTGAGAGGCAGCGCAACCGCAGACAGTGCGCTTAGGCAGAGTATGATAAACTCAGAATATTAACAGGCTGCTAAGTAACAGCATGCACAATCAGTGGTAGCGCTTACATATTCACTTTGGCATCAACAAGAGGGACGTTAGTGCCTGATTTCTTTTTCTTTATCAACGAAGTCCTCTGGGGTTCGATCATGATATACCTGCTTTCAGGAGCAGGTATCTGGTTTACGTGGCGCAGCGGTCTGATTCAGTTTCGCTATATCCGCAAATTTGGCAGAAGTCTGAAAAACAGCGTCACCCCACAGCCGGGCGGCCTGACCTCGTTTCAGGCGCTCTGTACCAGCCTGGCCGCGCGCGTCGGCAGCGGTAACCTGGCCGGTGTCGCGCTGGCGATCGGCGCGGGTGGTCCGGGCGCGGTATTCTGGATGTGGGTGACGGCGATTATCGGTATGGCCACCTCCTTTGCTGAATGCTCGCTTGCGCAACTCTACAAAGAAAAAGACGGCAAAGGTCAGTTTCGCGGCGGTCCCGCCTGGTATATGGCTCGCGGGCTGGGAATGCGCTGGATGGGCGTTCTGTTCTCGATCTTTTTGCTGATTGCCTATGGCCTTATTTTCAATACCGTTCAGGCAAATTCCGTCGCCCACGCGCTGCGCTTTGCCTTCAATTGTCCGGAGTGGCTGACGGGCGGCGCGCTTGCCCTTCTCACCCTGCTGACCATTGTGACCGGGCTCAAAGGGGTTGCCCGCCTGATGCAGTGGCTGGTTCCGCTGATGGCGCTGCTGTGGGTGTCCACCAGCCTGATGGTATGCGCGATACATATCGACGAGGTGCCGAACGTCATCGTCACCATTTTCCAAAGCGCGTTCGGCTGGCGCGAAGCGGCTTCCGGCGCGCTGGGTTACACCCTTAGCCAGGCACTCACGGCGGGTTTTCAGCGGGGTATGTTCTCCAACGAAGCGGGAATGGGCTCCACGCCGAATGCCGCCGCAGCGGCCGCATCCTGGCCTCCGCATCCCGCCGCGCAGGGCATTGTACAGATGATTGGCGTCTTCACAGACACCATTGTTATCTGCTCCGCCAGCGCGATGATAATGCTACTGGCCGGTGCCGCTGAACAACCGTCCGGTAGTACGGCAGGCATTCATTGGGTACAACAGGCGCTGGTCTCCCTCGTCGGCGGCTGGGGCGCGGGCCTTGTCGCACTTGTCGTGGGACTTTTTGCCTTTAGTTCCATTGCGGTGAACTATATCTATGCCGAAAACAACCTTATCTTCCTGAAAGTTGACTCGCGTCTGGCCCGCAACATCCTTCGCGCGGGCGTGCTGGCGATGGTGTTTGTAGGTTGCCTGCTCAGCATGCCGATGATCTGGCAAATAGCGGACGTCATTATGGCGCTGATGGCCATCACGAACCTGACGGCCATTTTGCTGCTTTCACCGGTTGTGGCGCTGATCGCGCGCGATTATCTGCGTCAGCGCAAGCTCGGCGTACAGCCCGTCTTTGACGCCTCACGCTATCCCGAAATCGAGTCACAAATTGCCCCTGGCACCTGGGATGATTTGCCGCGGCAATAACAGCTATCGATCAATTCAGGGCGATTTTTTGTTAAAGTCGCTCTAAATTTCCTGCAAGGACTGGATATGCTGATTCTGATTTCACCTGCCAAAACGCTCGACTACCAGAGCCCGCTCGCCACTGAGCGTTATACCCAGCCGGAATTGCTGGACTACTCGCAACAGCTGATCCACGAGGCGCGTAAGCTTTCGGCTCCGCAAATCGCTTCGCTGATGAGCATCAGCGATAAACTCGCCGACCTGAATGCCACCCGTTTTCATGAGTGGCAGCCTGACTTCACGCCCGCCAACGCCCGCCAGGCGCTGTTGGCCTTCAAAGGTGACGTCTACACTGGCCTGCAAGCAGAAACGTTTAGCGAAGCCGATTTCGATTTTGCCCAGCTGCATCTGCGCATGTTATCCGGCCTGTACGGGGTGCTGCGACCGCTGGATCTGATGCAGCCGTATCGTCTGGAGATGGGTATCCGCCTGGAAAACGCTAAAGGTAAAGATCTGTACCAGTTCTGGGGCGATGTCATTACCGACAAGCTTAACGCGGCGCTGCAAGCCCAGGGGGACAACGTGGTGATCAACCTGGCCTCCGATGAGTACTTCAAATCGGTGAAGCCGAAGAAGCTGGATGCGGACATTATCAAGCCGGTATTCCTCGACGAGAAAAACGGCAAATTTAAAGTGATCAGCTTCTACGCCAAAAAAGCGCGCGGTCTGATGAGCCGCTTCATCATTCAAAACCGTCTGACGAAGCCAGAGCAGCTCACTGGCTTTAACAGTGAAGGGTATTTTTTCGACGAGGCATCGTCAGGAAAAAACGAGCTGGTGTTTAAGCGTCACGAGCAATAAAAAGACAACCCCGCCAGCTGGCGGGGTTTGTGTTAATGGTGCTTCCGGTCCGGGCCCGGGCGACGATCGTCATGACGGTGGTGATCGTCACGATCGCGATGTTCATCGTGCGGACGCCAGTGGTTATCGCGCCAGTCATAGTGAGCTTTCCACCAGTCATGGTCGCGCCAGCGGCCGCCATCCCAGTAGTGCCCGTTATTATCCCGATCGCCAATTTGCAGTTTTACCGCTGGCACGAGGGTGATCTCAGCTGCCTGCACCGCCATGGGAGCGACCAGCATCAGTGAAAGCGCGATAAGTGCAGGTTTCAGTGTAGACATAGGTGACTCCTTATTCTTCTTGCCCAACGTGGGCCGATGTAAGGAGAGTACGTGATGGGGACGGGGGATGTTATTCTCTGCAATCCTAAACGCTAAGTGACCGCATTTATTGGGAATTTCTGCTTTTTTCCTGCTGTTTTTCTCCTTAATTTCTTCACAAAAAAGCCGGGTGGCGCTGCGCTTACCCGGCCTACGATGAGTTCGCCGTTGTAGGCCCGGTAAGGCGAAGCCGCCACCGGGCAGCACAATCACGCTCGGGTCATCATCAGCTTACGCAGCGCGGCAAAGTCTGCGGGCAGCTCATGAGACAGCAGCGGCAGGTCGGCGCGATCGGCCAGCTCTTTTGGCAGCGGCAGCGTTTCCCCCAGGATCGCTTCCACGCTCTCTTTGAACTTGGCCGGATGGGCGGTGCCGAGGAACAGGCCATACTCACCCGGTTGAAGCTGATCGCGCAGGGCACGATAGGCAATCGCCGCGTGCGGCTCAGAGGTATAGCCCACCGCTTTCAGCTCGCGCATGGTGGCTTTAGTGGTTTCGTCCGTCACCGCTGCGTAACCCAGATCGCCCAGACGCCAGACCTTACGGCGGAACAGCTCTTCCACACGCGGCCAGTTGTTAGGCTGTGACACATCCATCGCATTGGAGAGCGTGGCCTGAGTCGCGTTCGGCGCCCATTTTCCGTCCTTCAGGAAACGCGGCACGGTGTCGTTGGCGTTGGTGGCGGCGATAAAGCGCTTCACCGGCAGGCCGAGTGATTTCGCCAGCAGGCCTGCCGTCAGGTCGCCGAAGTTCCCACTTGGCACGGAAACCACCAGCTGATTGCGCGCGTCCTGCGGCAGCTGCGCCACCGCTTCGAAGTAGTAGCAGATCTGCGCCAGCAGACGGCTGATGTTGATGGAGTTGGCAGAGTTCAGCCCCAGCGCCGCCTTCAGCTCTTCGTCATCGAAGGCCTGCTTCACTAGCGCCTGACAGGCATCGAAATCGCCGTCGATCGCCACGGTTTCAATGTTGCCCCCAAGGGTGCAGAACAGTTTTTCCTGAAGCGGGCTGATTTTGCCTTTCGGATAGAGGATCACCACGCGGACGTTTTTCAGGCCGTAGAACGCATGGGCCACCGCCGCTCCGGTATCGCCTGAAGTCGCGGTAAGAATGGTCACCGGTTTGTCGCCGCTAATGTGGGTCAGCATCTGCGCCATAAAGCGACCGCCGAAATCTTTGAACGCCAGCGTCGGGCCGTGGAACAGCTCCAGACAACCAACGTCAGGCTCCACCTGCTTCACCGGCGCCGGGAAAGCAAACGCCGCACGCACGCGCTCTTCGAGCAGCTCCTGCGGGATTTCGTCGCCGATAAAGGCAGACAGAATTTTGGTGCTGCGGGTGACAAAGTCCTGCTTCAGCAGCTCATCGATTTCGGTCAGCTGAAATTCCGGCAGGTCGTGGGGGAAGAACAGCCCCTGATTTTTGCCAAGCCCCTGCGTTACCGCCTGCGCGAAGCTGACCTGCTCGTTATGATCTTTAAGGTTGTAGAGTTTCATTCGTTATCCCAGTACTCGTGCGCCAGCCGTGTCCAGACGGCAAATATGAACAAAGCCTTCCTGATTTTGCAGGTAGTGTTTAGAGAGCCAGTCCGCCACGCGCTGCGCGGTGTCTGGCTTGTCGCATAAGGCGAACAGCGTCGGGCCGGAGCCGGAGATGCCGCACGCCTGTGCGCCGATATCCATGGATGCCTGTCGCGCTTCGTTAAAGCCCGGCAGCAGCTTCGTGCGATACGGCTCGGCAATGACGTCTTTCATCAGTTTCGCCGCCAGCTGCGGCTGACGGGTGTAGCAGGCGTGAATAAAGCCCGCCAGATGACGCCCGTGGGCGATACAGTCCTGACGACGATACTGCGCCGGCAGGATCGCACGCGCTTCGGCGGTAGACACTTTAATGCCCGGATAGGCCAGCACCCACAGCCACTCATCAAACCCTGGCACCTGCTGGCTGATGATGCCATTTTCTTCAATCATCAGCTGCATGCCGCCAAGGAAGCACGGCGCCACGTTATCATAATGAATGCTGCCGGAGATGCGCCCTTCCAGCTCGCCCATCAGCGCCAGCAGACGGCTGTTGTTCAGCGGCTTGCCGCAATGCTCATTCATCGCCACCAGCGCGGCGACCACCGAGCAGGCGCTCGAGCCCAGCCCCGAACCAATCGGCATGCTCTTTTCCAGCGTCATGGCGACCGGCACGTTTTTGCCGATCTCCTGACAGAAGCGTTCCCAGCACTGATAAACGATATTCTCGCGCGGTTCAGACGGCAGCTTACTGGCGAAGCGGCCGATGTTATTCAGACTGAAGCGCTCTGCCGCCTCAACCGTAACCGTATCGCCCAGCAGCGAACCGTCCACCGGCGTGACCGCCGCGCCCAGCACGTCAAATCCGACGCTCATATTGGCGCTGGAAGCCGGGGCATATACTTTAACCATCTTAAACTCCTAACTTCCATGACAGGGTACGCAGCAGATCGGCAAACACGCCTGCCGCCGTCACATCATTCCCTGCGCCATAGCCGCGAAGCACCAGCGGCAGTGGCTGATAATAATGGCTGTAGAACGCCAGGGCGTTCTCGCCGTTTTTCACCTTGTACAGCGGATCGTTGCCATCCACTTCGGCAATCTTCACCCGGCAGACGCCGTCTTCTTCAATGTTGCCAACATAGCGCAATACCTTACCTTCATCACGGGCTTTCGCAACGCGTGCGGCAAAGGCGTCGTCAAGCTGCGGCAACCTGGCCATAAAGGCGCTGACGTCACCGCTGTCATCAAATTCTGCTGGCAGCACCGGCTCAATCACGATATCCGAAAGCTCCAGCTCGCGGCCAGTTTCGCGCGCCAGGATCAGCAGCTTACGCGCCACGTCCATGCCGGAGAGGTCGTCGCGCGGATCCGGCTCGGTGTAGCCCAGCTCGCGCGCGGCGCGGGTGGCTTCCGACAAGCTCATCCCTTCGTCCAGCTTGCCGAAGATAAACGACAGGGAGCCGGAGAGGATGCCGGAGAAACGCTGTAGTTCGTCGCCCGCGTTGAGCAGGTTTTGCAGGTTCTCGATGACCGGCAGGCCCGCGCCCACGTTGGTGTCATACAGAAACTTACGGCGCGACTTACTCGCCGCCAGCCGCAGCTGGTGATAGTAATCCATCGACGAGGTGTTGGCCTTTTTGTTTGGCGTCACCACGTGGAAACCTTCGCGCAGGAAGTCGGCGTACTGATCGGCCACCGCCTGGCTGGAGGTACAGTCAACAATCACCGGGTTAAGCAGGTGATATTCTTTCACCAGGCGGATCAGGCGGCCCAGGTTAAATGGCTCTTTCGCCTCTTCCAGCTCCGCCTGCCAGTTTTCCAGATTCAGACCGTGGACGTTAGTCAGCAACGCTTTCGAGTTCGCAATGCCGCAAACGCGCAAATCGATATGTTTCTTCTTAAGCCACTCCTGCTGGCGCTTCACCTGCTCCAGCAGCGCGCCACCGACACCACCGACGCCCACCAGGAACAGCTCAATCACCTGGTCGGTGTTGAACAGCATCTGATGCACCACGCGCACGCCGGTAGTGGCGTCATCGTTATCCACGACAACGGAAATGGAACGCTCTGATGAGCCCTGGGCAATCGCCACGATATTGATATTGGCCCGCGCCAGCGCGGCAAAGAATTTGGCGGAGATACCGCGCAGGGTGCGCATGCCGTCGCCGACCACAGAGATAATCGCCAGACGTTCCTGAATCGAGAGCGGCTCCAGCAGCTCTTCTTTCAGCTCCAGATAGAACTCTTCTTCCAGCGCGCGACGGGCACGCAGGCAATCACCCTGCGGAACGCAGAAGCTGATGCTGTATTCGGAAGAAGACTGCGTGATCAGCACCACGGAGATCCCGTTGCGGGACATAGCGGCAAAAACGCGTGCCGCCATGCCGACCATGCCCTTCATCCCCGGGCCGGAGACGCTGAACATCGCCATGTTATTGAGGTTAGAAATGCCTTTCACCGGCAGGTCATCTTCATCCGCGCTGGCGCCAATCAGCGTGCCCGGCGCCTGAGGGTTACCGGTATTCTTAATCAGGCAAGGGATTTGGAACTGGGCAATCGGGGAGATGGTACGCGGGTGAAGAACTTTAGCGCCGAAGTAGGAAAGCTCCATCGCTTCCTGGTACGACATCGACTTCAGCAGCCTGGCGTCCGGTACCTGGCGCGGATCGCAGGTATAAACGCCGTCGACGTCAGTCCAGATCTCACAGCAGTCCGCGCGTAAGCAGGCCGCCAGCACGGCGGCGGAGTAGTCAGAGCCGTTACGCCCCAGCACCACCAGTTCGCCCTTCTCGTTACCGGCGGTAAAGCCTGCCATCAGGATCATATGGTCAGACGGGATTTTGCTCGCCGCAATACGGCGTGTCGACTCGGCAATGTCGACGGTGGATTCAAGGTAGTGGCCCACAGCCAGCAGTTTTTCAACCGGATCGATGACCGTCACGTGGTGACCGCGCGCTTCCAGCACGCCTGCCATGATGGCGATAGAGAGTTTTTCACCCCGGCAAATCAGCGCCGCGTTGATGCTGTCCGGGCACTGACCAAGCAGGCTGATACCGTGAAGAACGTGTTTAATCTGGGCAAATTCAAGTTCAACGGTGCTTTTCAGCTGCGCCAGCGGGAAACCAGGCTGGGCGTCGGCCAGCCCCTGAAGCAGATCGGCAAAGATACGCTCGGCGTCGCTGATGTTCGGTAGTGCATCCTGACCACCGATGGTTTTTTCAATCATCGCCACCAGGTGGTTCGTGATTTTGGCCGGGGCAGAGAGCACGGTGGCAACCTGCCCCTGCCTGGCGTTGCTTTCCAGGATATCGGCAACACGCAGAAAACGTTCTGCATTTGCCACTGACGTACCGCCGAACTTCAACACTCGCATGGTTCTACCTCATTTCCTTTAGCCGAAAAAAAAGCCCGCACTGTTCAGGTGCGGGCTTTTTTCTGTTTTTCCTGTACGCGTCAGCCCGCATCGTTACCTGTGGTAATGATGATGGTTGTAGTAATGGTGGTGATGCTGATGCGTTTCATGGATGTTGTGTACTCTGTCATTATTATCTGTCTGTGCTCTATTCTTTTAGGGTTAAAGGATCGAGCCCCTTAAGTCAATGAATTTTTAATTCGATCACAATTCGGGACATTCTCACGTCCCGCTGCGGGCAGATTTATTTTCATCGGAATAACCCAGATGCAACCCCAGACATCAGCAGGATCGGCCATAATAAAAACCTATGACACTATTTTACTCGGCTAATTTTTTTTCAATATCATGAAGCAATCGGTGCAGCATTGCCGTATCGCGCTGCTCAAGACGCCCCAGGCGCTGCTGTAACCAGTCCACCATTTTCTGATCGTCAGCGACGCCCAACTGCTCAAGAAGGTTATTTGCACGAACACGCAGTGCCGCCAGCTGGTTTTCATCCGAAACTGTCACCGGTGGCTGAGAAATTTGTATTAAGGATGC
The DNA here is from genome assembly GCF_001037645.1 of Enterobacter sp. BWH64. Lineage (NCBI taxonomy): Bacteria > Pseudomonadati > Pseudomonadota > Gammaproteobacteria > Enterobacterales > Enterobacteriaceae > Enterobacter > Enterobacter sp. BWH64. The sequence goes on along the minus strand of NZ_KQ089922.1, from coordinate 1,192,250 downwards.
TAATTGATAGCAATAGACCATCACCGCCTGCCCCAGATTGAGTGACGGATAATCCGCCACCATCGGCGCGCCCGTCAGCACGTCAGCCAGCTCCAGCTCTTCGTTAGTCAGCCCGGAATCTTCTCGCCCAAACACCAGCGCGGCTTTCTCCAGCCACTGGCTTTTCTCTTCCAGCATCGGCACCAGTTCAGCAGGCGTGGCGTAATAGTGAAACTTCGCCCGGCTGCGCGCGGTCGTCGCGACGGTAAACGAAATATCGTGGAGTGCGTCGGCGAGCGTAGCGTAAGTGGTTATATTATCGAGAATATCACCCGAACCGTGCGCCACCCAGCGCGCAGCAGGCTCCAGATGCGCCGTGCTGTCCACAATACGCAAATCGGTAAACCCCATAGTCTTCATGGCACGCGCCGCAGCGCCAATATTTTCAGCTCTTGCTGGTGCCACCAGCACAATCGACAGATGCATTTACGCTCTCTTTTTAATCAGTTAGCAGGTAAAAATGTGATTCAGTTCAACATATTACGCAGCACGAATTTACAATTTTGCAACACAAATCACCGAAATAGCGTTTCATAACAATTAAAAAAAGCTAAACTATTTTGTGGCTGAACAATCAGTTAGAATGTTAACAGAAGTCCATTATCCTTATGTTTTGTAATGATAATGACCATATGAATACTCTTTTCTGATTGGATTCGTACCGTTTATCAATCAGTGTCCGCAACTAGTTGGTTTATTGAAAAATTGTGACAAAGGCTAGCATTCAGCTACGATGATTTCATCAAACTGTTAACGTGCTACAATTGAACTTGATATATGTCAACGAAGCGTAGTTTTATTGGGTGTCCGGTGTCACTTAGCCTGTTATGTTGCTGTTAAAATGGTTAGGATGACAGCCGTTTTTGACACTGTCGGGTCCAAAGGGAAAGTACCCACGACCAAGCTAATGATGTTGTTGACGTTGATGGAAAGTGCATCAAGAACGCAATTACGTACTTTAGTCACGTTAAGCCGATCATGTTAATTTGCGACATGCATCAGGCAGGTCAGGGACTTTTGTACTTCCTGTTTCGATTTAGTTGGCAATTTAGGTAGCAAACATGCAGACCCCGCACATTCTTATCGTTGAAGACGAGTTGGTAACACGCAACACGTTAAAGAGCATTTTCGAAGCAGAAGGCTACGATGTCTTTGAAGCGACCGATGGCGCAGAGATGCATCAGATCCTTTCTGAAAATGATATCAACCTGGTGATTATGGATATCAACCTGCCGGGCAAAAACGGGCTTCTTCTGGCGCGCGAACTGCGTGAACAGGCGAACGTCGCGTTGATGTTCCTGACGGGCCGTGACAACGAGGTTGATAAAATTCTTGGTCTGGAAATCGGCGCGGATGACTACATCACCAAGCCGTTCAACCCTCGCGAGTTAACCATTCGTGCACGCAACCTGCTGTCCCGCACCATGAATCTGGGTACGGTAAGTGAAGAGCGTCGTAGCGTCGACAGCTACAAATTCAACGGCTGGGAACTTGATATCAATAGCCGTTCGCTGATTAGCCCGAACGGTGAGCAGTACAAACTGCCGCGCAGTGAATTCCGCGCGATGCTGCACTTCTGCGAGAACCCGGGCAAGATTCAGTCCCGTGCAGAACTGCTGAAGAAAATGACCGGTCGTGAGTTGAAGCCACACGATCGTACCGTTGACGTAACCATCCGTCGTATTCGTAAGCACTTCGAATCTACGCCGGATACGCCGGAAATCATCGCCACGATCCATGGTGAAGGCTATCGTTTCTGCGGTGACCTCCAGGAGTAATTCTCCCGTCACGCAGTAAAAAACGGCGCATTTGCGCCGTTTTTTTTATCAATGCCACGGCATAATCGGTACCGCGCTTATCGCGTTTTTCGGTGAGCCGTCCACGACTTTGTCGGAATAAGCCAGATAAGCCAGGGTGTTACGCTTCGCGTCATAAAAACGGACCACCTGTAGCTTTTTGAACACCAGCGAGGTCCGTTTCTGGAATACGACGTCGCCCTGCGCTTTGCCGTTTTTGATTTTGTCACTCAATTCCACCGGGCCAACCTGCTGGCAGGAGATGGCCGCGTCAGACGTGTCTTCAGCCAGCCCCAGGCCGCCTTTAATCCCGCCGGTCTTTGCCCGGCTGACATAGCAGGTGACGTTTTTAACGTCCGGATCGTCAAAGGCTTCCACCACAATTTTGTGGTCCGGCCCAAACATTTTAAACACAGTATCCACGGAGCCAATTTGCTCCGCCTGTGCCACGCGCCCTGCCATCAGCGCCAGTGCTGCAAAGACTAAAACCTTGTATTTCATATTGTTACCATTCATAAAAATTACGCTGAGCGATTATTCAACAGGTTAGATAAAAATGTAGCAAGATCACAGGATTAGAATATATCCGCACATAAATCACTACAAAAAGCATTTATGCGCAAAAAAAACACTGAATGCTAAAACGTCAAAAAATGCTATTATCCGCTAACCTGTAAACAGGCACCTGCGGCAGTTTTAAGGATGAGGATAGTATATGGATCAGGCTGGAATTATTCGCGACCTGCTCACCTGGCTGGAAGGTCATCTCGACCAGCCTTTGTCACTGGATAATGTGGCGGCAAAAGCAGGCTATTCCAAGTGGCATCTGCAAAGGATGTTCAAGGATGTCACCGGTCATGCTATCGGTGCCTATATTCGCGCACGTCGTTTATCAAAGTCTGCTGTCGCGTTGCGCCTGACCGCGCGACCAATCCTGGATATTGCCCTGCAATATCGCTTCGATTCACAGCAAACCTTCACCCGCGCCTTTAAAAAACAGTTCTCGTTAACGCCAGCACTTTATCGCCGCTCGCCGGACTGGAGCTCCTTTGGTATGCGTCCGCCGCTGCGTCTGGGCGAGTTTGCGATGCCAAAATATGAAATTATCACCCTGCCGGAAACGCACCTGGTCGGCACCACGCAGAGCTACTCCTGTTCCCTGGAGCAGATCTCCGAGTTCCGCCATCAGATGCGCGTTCAGTTCTGGCGCGAATTTTTAAGCCATGCTCCGGCGATCCCGCCGATTCTGTATGGCCTGAACGAAACGCATCCCAGCCAGGAAAAAGACGACGAGCAGGAGGTGTTCTATACCACGGCGCTGACGCCTGACATGGCGAACGGTTACATTCATGGCTCGAAGCCTGTCGTGGTGGAAGGCGGCGAGTATGTGATGTTCTCATACGAAGGTTTAGGAACGGGCGTTCAGGAGTTCATCCTGACCGTTTACGGGACCTGCATGCCGATGCTGAATCTGAATCGCCGTAAAGGTCAGGACATTGAGCGCTACTATCCGGCGCAAGATGCTAAACCGGAAGAAGGCCCTATCAATCTGCGTATGGAATTCCTGATTCCGGTACGTCGTTAACGCTGCAATTCGTCCAGAGCAGGGGCATCAAGATGCGAAATGTCCCCTGCCATCTCAACTACCCACCCCGATGCCAGCCAGGCACTTTCCTGATAGTCGATACGGGAAATGGAACAGTTGCGCAGACGCAAACGGCGTTCGGCGTAAGCCGGCAGTCCCAGAATGGTGCTCACCAGGCAACCCAGCGCGATACCGTGGCTTACCAGCAGCGGTCGGCTACCTGCCGGGAGTTTCAGGCACTCGGCCAGCGCGGCATGCATGCGCACGCTCAGCTCCTGCATGGATTCCCCTTCAGGGATGCGACCATCTTCAGTGCCGTTCACCAGCGTGCGGCGCCAGCCTTCTTCGGTTTCCGTCAGCGTATCGATAGGACGTTTTTCCAGCACGCCCATATCCAGCTCGCGCAGACGCGGTTCGAGGGTCACGTCGCAGCCACAGGCATCGGCGATGATGCGTGCCGTCTGCTGCGTGCGGCCTAAATCACTGGAGATGACGTGAGTGATACCCAGCGTTCTGGCGCGCTCCGCCACCTGCCATGCTTGCTGCACACCTTTGTCGGTGAGAGGACTATCTGACTGGCCTTGAATACGTCGCTCGGCGTTCCACTGCGTTTCACCGTGGCGAACAAGGTATACCTGTAACATGCTTTTTTTCCGTTATACTGCGATGAATTTTTTAAATCGAGCTTAATTATGCACCATGTTGTCTCTGCTACCACCAATCCTGCCAAAATTCAGGCAATTCTAAGGGCATTTGAAGAGATCTTCGGCGAAGGATCCTGCCATATTGACGCCGTCGGCGTCGAGAGCGGTGTGCCGGAACAGCCGTTTGGCAGCGAGGAAACACGCGCTGGCGCACGAAATCGCGTGGCGAATGCAAAAGCCGCCGCGCCAGACGCTGACTTCTGGGTCGCGATTGAAGCAGGCATCGACGAAGGGGCGACCTTCAGCTGGGTTGTCATCGAAAGCCGTGAGCAGCGCGGCGAAGCGCGTTCTGCCACGCTGCCGCTGCCGGAAGTCATACTGGAGAAAGTCCGCGCGGGTGAGGCGCTGGGGCCGGTAATGTCGCACTACACCGGCATTGATGAAATTGGTCGTAAAGAGGGGGCGATTGGCGTCTTTACGGGTGGCAAGCTTACGCGTTCAGGTGTTTACCACCAGGCCGTTATTCTGGCGTTAAGTCCGTTCCATAACGCGATTTATCGTTAAATTTGCAGGCCGGATAAGGCGAAGCCGTCATCCGGCGTTTTTCAGCAATACCGCTTCCAGCCACTGACGCAGTTCAACCGGCGCCGACTTCAGGCTGTTTGAACCACGGGTGATGGTCGCAATACCCGCGCCCAGCTCGTTTTTCAGCTCGCGCTGGCTCATTTCGCCGCGCAGCAGTTCCTCAATAATGCGTACCCGCGTGCCCAGCGCTTCGCGTTCATCGGGCGTCAGCATCAGCTGTAGCAACGGTAAATGCAGATCTTTGTCGTAAGACTGGCGGAGCAACTCCACAAAACGAAGCCACTCCTGATGACGCTGTTCGGCCATGGCCGAGGAATACGGGGAATGCTGGGTCATGTTATGCTGCCTCTTGTACTCATTAGCGAGTACAGCATAACACAACCCGCGCCGATCAGTAACGTCTCTGCCACTCGGCATCGCTCATCAGGGTATCTTTCTGCCCCATGAAGTAGCGATAGTAGGCGTCATAAGCCAGCACATTCTTCACATAGCCGCGCGTTTCCGAGAACGGAATGCTCTCGACAAACGCCACGGCGTCGATGCGCCCTGCGCTGTTGCCAAGCCATGTCCGCACGCGGCCAGGCCCGGCGTTGTACGCCGCTGACGCGAAGATACGGTTATTACCGAACTGCTGATAGACGTACTGCAAGTAGCTGGTACCGATGTTGATGTTAGTCTCCGGATCCAGCAGCTGGGACGGGCTGCTGTAGCCTGGAATATTAAACATCTTCACCGTGTGCGTCGCGGTACCCGGCATAATCTGCATCAGGCCGCTGGCACCCACCGGAGAACGCACTTTCGGGTTCCAGGCGCTCTCCTGACGGGCAATGGCCATCGCGTAGCTTTGCGGAATATCTTTGCCGCTGGTGTAGCGATCGAACAGATCCTTATAAGCCAGCGGGAAACGCTCTTCGAGATGATCCCACAGTTTGCCGGCGATCGTCGCTTGCACGCTCAGATCCCACCAGCGATTATCAAATGCATAGCGGGCAAGCTGCGCTTTCTCATCGGTGGTACGGCTGGTGACCAGATTCGCCCATTCGCTGCGCGCGGTATTATCCAGATTCCAGTACATCAGCTCGCGCACGCGCGCCATTTCCGGCCCCTGCGTCAGCGCCGGGTTCGCGTTGGCTGGCGCTTTGTCGATCTTCAGGGTGTACTCCTCGCCCAGACGCTGCGCCGCCGCCATCGGGTAGAATCCGCGCTGCTGCATCAGGGAGTGGAGGATCTCTTTGGCTTCATCTTCACGACCACGTTCCAGCAGCATGTCCGCCTGCCAGTAACGCCATTCATCTTTCTCTTTGGCATCCATCGGCAGACGCGCCAGCCAGGTATTGAGGCCACGACGATCGCCCGTTCCCAGCGCCATGCGCACGCGACGCTCCACCAGCGAGACAGAGTTTGAACGCATCACCGCATCATCACGCCAGCGCGCCTGTTCGTCGGTGACATCTGTTCCCATCAGTCGCCATGCCACGATATCGCGCAGCTCCTGAGTTTGATCGTCATTAAGCTGCTGGGCCTGCACCAGCTGCGGGATCATCAGCCGGGCGTTTTCCACATCATCACGCGCCACGCTGGCAAAGGCCACCGCCGCCATCTGGCGGGTAAAATCGGTCGCGCCGGTAGTACGCGCAAACGTCAGCACGGTATTGGGATCGTTTGCCAGACTGATAACGGCAGACGCAATGGTCTGATAATCTGCGGGCATCTGGCCCGCCAGCACGGTGACCAGCCGGGTGTTTCCGGCCTTCATCGCAAGGCGAATACGTTCCAGGTAAGAGAGCGGATCCTGCTTGCCCGAGGCGCGCCAGGCGCTGAACAGCGGGTCACAGGCGTTTGGCTGGCTTTTGCCCGTCAGCCACAGCTCTTTCGCGCCGGTCCAGGCTTCCTCCTGCTGACCGGTCGCCCATTTCGCATAATAGTAATTACACTGCGCTTCCGTCGCGCCCGGTTTATCCGGGCTGAAAGCCAGCAGGCCGCGCCAGTCTTCGCGACGGGCCAGCTCGTTCACAAACCGGGACTTCAGGGTGCGCGCAGGCGGTAGGGTCGGGTTCGCCTGAATGAAGTTATTCACGGTGACGGTCGGTTGATTCATGAGATCGTCCGTGATCTGACGATACTCAAGATACGGATACAGCGGATAATCCTTCAGCGTCGGCATCAGCGCCTGCACGGTATCCATCTGCTTGTTGTCCCATGCCTGTTTAATCTGGGCATAGCGGTTACGTTGTTCATCCAGTGAATCGGCATGCACCGCCTGGCTTACCGCCATTACGCATACGCTGGCAGCCAGCAGACGCCAGACCACCCGTTTGGCTTTTTCCACAAGCTCTTCCTCATTGTTTTTCGTCAGTTGCAGCGTCTTGCCACGTCAAAGTTACATCAACTTATGCTAACCAGGCATCCCACAACGCGCCACGTCATGGACACTTTTTTACCTTTCTTGCGCGTTTTAACACTCCCGACGTTCCTGGCTGGGATTAGGGCGTGAAAAAGGCTACACTTCGAGGCTGAAATTCATTCTCATCACGATAAAAGAGGCGAAGTCCAACGTGGCTCAATTCGTTTATACCATGCATCGTGTCGGCAAAGTTGTCCCGCCGAAACGTCATATTCTTAAAAATATCTCGCTGAGCTTCTTCCCGGGCGCAAAAATCGGTGTTCTGGGTCTCAACGGTGCCGGTAAGTCCACCCTGCTGCGCATCATGGCCGGCATCGATACAGACATCGAAGGTGAAGCCCGTCCGCAGCCTGGCATTAAGATCGGCTACCTGCCGCAGGAACCTCAGCTGAACCCGGAACACACCGTGCGTGAATCCGTTGAAGAAGCGGTATCCGAGGTGGTTAACGCCCTGAAAGGTCTGGATGAAGTGTATGCCAAATACGCCGAGCCGGATGCGGACTTCGACAAACTGGCCGCTCAGCAGGGCAAATATGAAGAGATTATCCAGGCGCACGACGGTCACAACCTGAACGTGCAGCTGGAGCGCGCGGCTGATGCCCTGCGTCTGCCAGACTGGGATGCGAAAATCGCTAACCTGTCCGGTGGTGAACGCCGCCGCGTGGCGCTGTGCCGCCTGCTGCTGGAAAAACCAGACATGCTGCTGCTCGACGAACCTACCAACCACCTGGATGCGGAATCCGTGGCGTGGCTGGAGCGCTTCCTGCACGACTTCGAAGGCACCGTGGTGGCGATTACCCACGACCGTTACTTCCTCGACAACGTTGCAGGCTGGATCCTGGAGCTGGACCGCGGCGAAGGTATTCCGTGGGAAGGCAACTACTCCTCCTGGCTGGAGCAGAAAGATCAGCGCCTGGCGCAGGAAGCCTCTCAGGAAGCGGCCCGCCGCAAGTCTATTGAGAAAGAGCTGGAGTGGGTGCGTCAGGGCGCGAAAGGCCGTCAGTCTAAGGGCAAAGCCCGTCTGGCACGCTTCGAAGAGCTGAACAACACCGAATACCAGAAACGTAACGAAACCAACGAACTGTTTATTCCGCCTGGCGCACGTCTGGGGGATAAAGTGGTTGAAGTCAGCAACCTGCGCAAGTCCTACGGCGACCGCCTGCTGATCGACGACCTGAGCTTCTCCGTACCGAAAGGCGCTATCGTTGGCATCATCGGTCCGAACGGCGCAGGTAAATCGACCCTGTTCCGCATGATGTCCGGTCAGGAACAGCCTGACAGCGGCTCTATCACCCTGGGTGAAACCGTGAAGCTGGCTTCCGTGGACCAGTTCCGCGACGCAATGGATAACAGCAAAACCGTGTGGGAAGAGGTTTCCGGCGGTCTGGATATCATGCGTATCGGCAACACCGAGATGCCAAGCCGCGCTTACGTTGGCCGCTTTAACTTTAAGGGCACTGACCAGGGCAAACGCGTGGGCGAGCTGTCCGGCGGTGAGCGCGGTCGTCTGCACCTGGCGAAGCTGCTCCAGGTTGGCGGCAACGTTCTGCTGCTTGATGAACCTACCAACGACCTGGACATCGAAACCCTGCGCGCGCTGGAAAACGCCCTGCTGGAGTTCCCGGGCTGCGCGATGGTTATCTCGCACGACCGCTGGTTCCTGGACCGCATCGCAACCCACATCCTGGACTACCAGGACGAAGGTAAGGTGGAGTTCTTCGAAGGTAACTTCACCGAATACGAAGAGTACAAGAAACGCACGCTGGGCGCAGACGCGCTGGAGCCGAAGCGTATTAAGTACAAGCGTATTGCGAAATAAAAGCAAAACGGCAACTTCGGTTGCCGTTTTTTATGTTTGTAACCTCTCCCCGTGGGAGAGGGCCAGGGTGAGGGCATCAGGCCGCACAGTGTGTAGGCCGGGTAAGGCGAAGCCGCCACCCGGCTTTTTTATTTGCCCACGTAATACCGCTTCACCTCATCAAACTGCATCGCAAAGTCGATATAGCTCATCAGCGCAGGCGAATTGAGCTTACGGCTCGGGTAGGCCAGCCAGAGATCGTTTCCCTCAACGCTCCACGCCGGCAGCACCTTCACCAGCGCGCCCTTTTCGATCTTATCTTCCAGCAGGAATGCGGGTAACAGCGTGATCCCCGCCCCGGCAATGGCGCATTCCCGGGCGTACACCAGGTTATCCGTCATGTGGGCGTTATCCGGCAGGTAGCGGTAATCCTCACTCTCGCTTCGCAGAAGCCACTCCGACCATGCCCGGTGCGTAATGCAGCGGTGCTCCACCAGCTGTCGGGGATGGATTAACGGCGCCCGACGCGCCAGGTAGTGGGGCGAGGCCAGCATGTAGCGCGGACAGTGCCCAATCATGCGGCCAATCAGGGAAGAATCCTGCGGTTTGCCGGTGCGCAGCGCCACGTCAAAGCCAGACTCGACCAGATCCACCACGTCGTCTGAGATCGACACATCCAGCGACACGTCCGGATAGCGAAGCTGGAACTCGGCATTCATATGCGCCAGCAGCGTCGCGCCAATTCCCGCCGGACAGGTGATCCGCAGCCGCCCGCTGGGGTTTTCGCGCAGCCGCTGAATGGCATACTCCGCGCGCTCGCTGGCCGCCAGCATTTCACGACAGTGCACCAGATAGTGTTCGCCCGCAAACGTCAGGCTTATTCTGCGCGTGGTGCGATTCAACAGACGGATCCCCACCTGTTGCTCCAGCTGGCTAATCCGCTGGCTGACGCTGGATTTCGGCAGTTCCGCCTTCTGCGCCGCCGCGGTAAAGCTGCCCATCTCGGCCACCAGCGCAAACAGCGCCATATCCTGAAGCTGTTTAAACATGATTGTTCACTCTGTACGAACGCTGAGTTCTGGATTGTCCATCTTATCATGCAGCTGACCACTTAATAGACTAGCCTCAACAAAACGCATGCCATTGAGGAGCACACCATGTCAGTGAAAGCCATTGCCGTTAACCCGGAAAATCCCTCCACCTTCGTTGAAATCACTCCGCCGATGCCGCAGCCCGGTGAACACGATCTGCTGGTGGAGGTAAAAGCCGTCTCCGTAAACCCGGTGGACACCAAGGTACATGCAGGCATTACCAAAAGCGGACTGAAGGAGCCGCGCATTCTCGGGTGGGATGCCAGCGGTATCGTACAAGCCGTTGGGGCTGGCGTCACCGGATTCAAACCGGGTGACGAAGTGTGGTACGCGGGGGATATCACCCGTCCGGGCAGTAATACCACGCACCAGCTGATCGATGCGCGCATTGTCGGGCACAAGCCTGCAAGCCTTGACTGGGCCGCCTCGGCAGCACTGCCGCTGACGGCGCTCACCGCGTGGGAAGGCCTGTTTGAACGGCTGAAGATTCAGGATGCCGACGCAGATAAAACGCTGCTGATAATTGGCGGCGCGGGTGGAGTCGGATCGCTGGCGATCCCGTTTGCGAAGCACAACAGCAAGGTGAAGATCGTCGCAACCGCTTCACGAGAAGATTCCGCCAGGTGGTGTCGCGATCGCGGGGCTGACATTGTTGTAAATTACCACGACCTGAAGGGAGAACTGGCGAAACAGGGGCTCACCTTTGTGGATTACATTTTTATCCTCAACGATACCGACGGGCACTGGGATGCGGTCAGCGATCTGATTGCCCCTCAGGGAGACATTTGTTCCATCGTTGAAAACGCGCATCCGCTGAACCAGGACAAGCTGAAGTCCAAATCTGCCGCCCTGCACTGGGAATTTATGTACACCCGTAGCATGTACCAGACCACGGATATGGCGCGTCAGGGTGAGATTTTAGATGAGGTGGCGAAGCTGGTGGATAACGGCGTGGTGGAAAGCTCGCTCAGCGAAACGCTGCACGGGCTAAGCGTGGAAAGCATTACCGAAGCGCACCGCAGGGTGCTGGAGGGGCATATGCGTGGGAAGGTGGTGGTTGAGTATTGAGTGGACTGATTCCCTCACCCCGGCCCTCTCCCAAAGGGAGAGGGAGATTAAAGTCCCCTCTCCTGGTGGGAGAGGGGAAGTTATTAACCCTGCTCCCCCATCATCTCCTTCACCAGCTCGACGCAGCGCAGGAAGCGGGAGTCGTAGTCCGACTCTTCCACATGTACAAACTCAACGTTGTTCTCGTTAAGCATCTCTACCAGCATGGTCTGGAACTCCCGCCTGTCCACCGAGCTGCCCAGGCTGCGCATGCCGTCGGCCACCCACGGGGTATTGTTTTCCAGCAGGATCACCAGGTCAAAGCGGTATTCGTCAATCAGCGCCTGCACAAACGGGTGCTCGCGCCCTTCGTACTTTTTGCAGAACGCCTGCGTGGTGACGAAATCGGTATCAATAAAGGCGACTTTATTGGCGTATTTCACCGCAAAATCAATGTACTGGGCATGACCGAGCGCGATTTTATCGTAGTCGGAATACTGCAACGCCATCTCGTCGCCGCCAAGGTGTGAGAAGACGTAATCGCGACCATACTCCCACGCACTGGTGGTATTGAAGATGTTCGCCAGCTTATTTACCAGCGTCGATTTCCCGCTCGACTCGCCGCCGAGGATCGCCACCGTACGCACGAAGAACGGCTTCACCTCGGTCGGGATGTAGTCCCAGTAACGGAACGGGTTCTCGCGGATCTGCGCCCCACTGATGTTCATGAAGGTGCGTTTAGGATCGATCAGCACCGTCTCGATGCCCAGATGCTCGCGGAACTGCGGCGCGTCGGACTCTTCAGAGGTGTAGATCCAGTTAGGCGCAATGCCCTTCTCTTCCATAAACGCTTTGACGCCGTTGCTCCACACGTCCCAGCCGTGCGGATACGGCTCCATGCCCTCTTCGTTAAAGGCATGAATACGAATATTTTTCTGATATTTAAAGGTCTGAAGCAGCCAGCGCAGGCGGTCCGGCACGGTGGGCTGCTGCGACATGGCGCTGTCTTCAAACAGCTGGCGATCGCGGGTTTCATCATAACCCATGATGATATGCAGTTCGTCGACCTGGCTACAGGCGCGCTGGATCAGATAGATATGCCCGGTATGCAGCGGGTAGAACTTACCGAACACCACGCCAATGTTCTTTTGCATCCGCGGAAATTCAAGCCCCAGAAAACGGTGCAGCGCTTCCAGCTTCTGCGCGCTGGGGCTTTTGATTTTGGCGTTCAGCAGTTGGCTCAGGTAGCCCTTGGTCATGCCGCTGGCGTCCGCCACCTGCTGCAACGTGCAGCCCTTCTGGCGGATAGCGGTCTTGATGTAGTCAAATGATGACATAAATTACGGTGCCTCCTGCAAAATCGAATACGTAATTATAAGTCGTCAAAGACATTTAACGCATCTGCAAGTTTTTTAACGCCAAAAACCTGCATCCCTTCCGGAATTTTTTTCGGCACGTTGGCGGCCGGAACAATCGCGCGGCGGAAGCCATGTTTTGCCGCTTCGGAGATACGCTCCTGACCGCTCGGCACCGGGCGGATCTCGCCGGCCAACCCTACCTCACCAAATACCACCAGATCCTGCGGCAACGGTCTGTCGCGCAGGCTGGAGACCATTGCCAGCAGCAGCGCCAGGTCCGCGCTGGTTTCCGTAACCTTCACCCCACCAACCACGTTGACGAACACATCCTGATCCGCCATTTGCAGACCGCCGTGACGGTGCAGCACCGCCAGCAGGATCGCCAGGCGGTTCTGTTCCAGACCGACCGCCACGCGCCGCGGGTTGCCCATCATCGATTGATCCACCAGCGCCTGAATTTCAACCAGCAGCGGACGCGTCCCCTCCCACAGCACCATCACCGAACTACCGGACGTGATCTCGTCGCCACGGCTCAGGAAGATGGCCGACGGGTTGCTGACTTCGCGAAGCCCCTGCTCGGTCATGGCAAACACGCCCAGCTCATTCACCGCGCCAAAGCGGTTTTTATGGCTGCGCAGGGTACGAAAACGGGAATCCGCATCGCCATCGAGCATCACCGAGCAGTCGATACAATGTTCAAGCACTTTCGGTCCCGCCAGCGAGCCGTCTTTGGTCACATGACCAACCATCACAATCGCCACGCCGCGCGTTTTGGCAAAGCGCGTCAGGTAGGCCGCGGTTTCACGCACCTGCGCCACGCTTCCCGGTGACGACTGAATGTCAGCCATATGCATCACCTGAATGGAGTCAATCACCATCAGCTTCGGCTGCTCTTCTTCGGCGATCATGCAGATCTGCTCGATGCTGGTTTCCGAAAGCATATTCAGATTGCCGGTCGGCAGGCCGAGGCGGTGCGCGCGCATCGCCACCTGCTGGAGTGATTCTTCGCCCGTGACGTACAGGGTTTTCATCTGTTCGGCTAGCTTGCAGAGCGTTTGCAGCAGCAGGGTCGATTTACCCGCGCCCGGGTTACCGCCGATCAGAATGGCGCTGCCCGGCACTACGCCACCGCCGAGCACGCGGTCAAATTCTTTGAATCCGGTGGAAAAGCGCGGCAGCGCTTCCAGGCTGATATCCGAAAGTTTTTGTACCTTCGACACGCCTGCATTGCCCGCATAGCCGCTCAGCCGTTCATTGCGGGCCACGCTCGGCGAAGCCGCCACACCACGCACTTCGGTGATGGTGTTCCAGGCATGGCAGGCGCTGCATTGCCCCTGCCAGCGCGGATAATCCGCACCACATTCATTACAGACAAATGCGCGTTTTGGAGCTTTCGCCACGGTTTACCTCGTTATTTCTGTGCGGTCTGCGCGCCGGGTGGCGCTGACGCTTACCCGGCCTACAAAAGCAGGCCGCTATTTTTGATTAATGCTGCCGGAGAGAATGCAGAACACCCCCATCAGATCAGCATGACGGATAGTGACTTCCGTCTTTTCATTCACTTTCGGCTTGGCATGGTAGGCAATACCCAGCCCGGCAACTTTGATCATCGGCAGATCGTTCGCGCCATCGCCGATGGCGACGGTCTGCTCGACCGGAATGGCATATTTCTCCGCCAGACGCGTCAGCGTATTGGCTTTGTACTGCGCGTCCACGATGTCGCCGATGACCTGTCCGGTGAGTTTGCCGTCCATGATCTCCAGCTCGTTTGCCACCACGGTGGTCAGACGCAGCTTGTCACGCAGGTAGTCGGCAAAGAAGGTGAACCCGCCGGAGGCAATCGCCACTTTCCAGCCGAGCGTCTCCAGCTTGAGCACCAGCTGCGTCAGCCCAGGCATCAGGGGCAGTTCATCGCGCACCTGACGCAAAATGTTAGCATCGGCCCCCTTCAGGGTCGCCACGCGCTGTCTCAGGCTGGCGGTGAAATCCAGCTCGCCGCGCATCGCGCGCTCGGTGACTTCCGCCACCAGCTCGCCGCTGCCCGCCAGTTTAGCAATCTCGTCAATACATTCGATCTGAATGGCGGTGGAGTCCATGTCCATTACCAGCAGGCCGGGCGTTTTCAGGTGCGGAATTTTGCCGAGGGGGGCAACGTCCAGCCCGGCGTCGTGCGCCAGACGCGTGGCGCGCTGCGTCAGGGAACCCGCCAGGCGAATAACCTGATAATCTTCCACGCACCAGGCCGCAACGATGACCATCGCTGCGCCCAGTTTGGTTTGATACTGGGTGAGGCGTTGCTTATCCAGGCCGCGTCCGTACAGCAGCCAGCCGCTACGGCCAGCGTGGTAATCGAGAGGCATCACCTCATCGCCACTTAAAGAGAGCGGCAATCCTGGCCATAAAGAGACATCCGTTGGCAGGTCGCACCAGGTAATGTTCGGCATTGAAGCTCCTGTAATTTCGTTCGCGCCGGAAGGTTCCAGAGGGAAAATAACGCATGAGGCTACCCTGTAACCATCACTTCTGGCAACATTAAGCCGTAAATTTTAAGCAGGTGGAATATGGCTCGCGCAAAACTGAAATTCCGGCTTCATCGCACCGTGATTGTCCTGATCTGTCTCGCACTATTAGTGGCGCTGATGCAGGGGGCATCCTGGTTTAGCCAGAATCACCAACGACAGCGTAACCCGCAGTTTGAGGAACTGGCCCGGACGCTGGCGCGCCAGGTGACGCTCAACGTTGCGCCGTCTATGCGCACCGAAACGCCGGATGATAAGCGAATAGCCCAGGTATTGCGCCAGCTTACGGAAAACAGCCGCATTCTGGATGCAGGTGTGTACGATGAACAGGGCGACCTGATTGCCCGCGCGGGTGAGCATGTCGACGTGCGCGACAGGCTGGCGCTGGATGGCAAAAAAGCCGGTGGTTATTTCAACCAACAAATCGTCGAACCCATTCAGGGAAAGAATGGTCCGCTCGGCTATTTACGTCTGACACTCGACACCCACACCCTGCCAACCGAAGCCAAACAGGTGGATAACACCACCAATATTTTGCGCCTGATGCTGCTGCTCTCGCTGGCGATTGGCGTGGTACTGGCGCGCACGCTGCTCCAGGGCAAGCGCACCCGCTGGCAGCAGTCGCCGTTCCTGTTAACCGCCAGCAAGTCGGTTCCCGAAGAGGAAGAGAGCGAGAAGAAAGAATAGTGATAAAGTAGGCGGATGATTCGGAAAAGGAACTCTGCCATGTCGACGTTACGCCTGCTAATCTCTGACTCTTACGATCCCTGGTTTAACCTGGCGGTGGAAGAGTGCATCTTCCGCCAGATGCCTGCCACCCAGCGCGTCCTGTTTCTCTGGCGCAACGCCGATACGGTCGTTATTGGTCGCGCGCAAAATCCGTGGAAAGAGTGTAACACCCGCCGTATGGAAGAGGACAACGTCCGCCTGGCGCGCCGCAGCAGCGGCGGCGGTGCGGTGTTTCACGATCTGGGCAACACCTGCTTTACCTTTATGGCGGGCAAGCCGGAATACGACAAAACCATCTCGACCTCCATTGTGCTTAACGCGCTCAATTCACTCGGCGTGACGGCTGAAGCCTCGGGACGTAACGATCTGGTCGTGAAAACGCCTGAAGGCGACCGGAAAGTGTCAGGCTCAGCCTACCGCGAAACGATGGATCGCGGATTTCACCACGGCACATTATTGCTGAATGCCGATCTGAGCCGTCTGGCAAACTATCTGAACCCGGACAAGAAAAAGCTCCAGGCTAAGGGAATTACCTCCGTGCGCGGTCGCGTGGCGAATCTGGTGGAGCTCCTGCCGGGGATTACCCATGAACGCATTTGCGATGCGATCCGCGAGGCCTTTTTCAGGCATTACGGTGAACGCGTAGAAGCCGAGGTGATTTCTCCGGATAAAACCCCGGATCTGCCAAACTTCGCGGAAACCTTCGCCCGCCAGAGCAGCTGGGAGTGGAATTTCGGTCAGGCACCGGCGTTTTCACACCTGCTGGATGAGCGATTTTCCTGGGGCGGCGTTGAGCTGCACTTTGACGTCGAGAAAGGCCATATCTCTCGTACCCAGGTATTTACGGATAGTCTTAATCCGGCACCGTTAGAAGCGCTGGCTGCACGTTTGCAGGGCTGTCTCTATCGGGCAGATATGCTGCAACAGGAGTGTGACGCGTTACGTGTTGATTTTCCGGAACAGGAACAAGAGTTGCGGGAGTTATCGGCGTGGATTGCGCAGGCAGTACGCTAATAAAAAAGCCCGCTGGCGCTCTGCTTAGCGGGCCTGGAAAACCGCTGGCCGGGTCAGGCGAAGCCGCCACCCGGCACAACAGGTATTACTCTTTATCGCCGAGCAGAACGGATTCCAGCGCGATTTTGATCATGTCGTTGAAGGTGGTCTGACGCTCGGCAGCGGTAGTCTGCTCGTGGGTACGGATGTGGTCAGACACGGTGCAGATGGTCAGCGCTTTCGCACCGAATTCAGCCGCCACGCCGTAGATACCGGCCGCTTCCATTTCCACGCCCAGAATGCCGTATTTTTCCATCACGTCGAACATGTCACCTTCTGGCGAGTAGAACAGATCGGCAGAGAACAGGTTGCCCACGCGCGCGTCAACGCCCAGCGCTTTTGCCGCGTCAACCGCGTTACGCACCATGTCAAAGTCAGCGATGGCCGCAAAGTCATGATCTTTAAAGCGAATGCGGTTGACTTTAGAGTCGGTGCACGCGCCCATGCCGATCACCACGTCACGCAGCTTAACGTCCATGCGCACTGCGCCGCAGGAGCCGACACGGATGATTTTCTTCACGCCGAAATCGGTGATCAGCTCTTTGGTGTAGATGGAGCAGGATGGGATACCCATGCCGTGACCCATCACGGAGATTTTGCGGCCTTTATAGGTGCCGGTGAAGCCCAGCATGCCGCGCACGTTGTTCACTTCACGCACGTCTTCGAGGAAGGTTTCTGCAATGTGCTTCGCGCGCAGCGGGTCGCCCGGCATCAATACGACGTCAGCGAAATCACCCATTTCTGCATTAATGTGAGGAGTTGCCATCTTCAGTTCCTTTTACATTGTTGTTTTTGCCGGGTGGCGGCTACGCCTTACCCGGCCTACATTCTGTTTCTCCCTCTCCCGGTGGGAGAGGGCCGGGGTGAGGGCATCAGGCCGCACCCAATCCGTTTAGAACATAGCCTTGCCATATTCCATGTCAGACGTACCAAAGTATTTCGCAATCGTCTGGCCGATGTCCGCGAAGGTTTCACGGTGCCCCAGCGAGCCCGGTTTGACTTTCGGGCCGTACACCAGCACCGGAATGTGCTCACGGGTGTGGTCGGTACCGGTCCAGGTCGGGTCACAGCCATGGTCAGCGGTCAGGATCAGAATGTCATCTTCCCCCACCAGCTCCATCAGCTCTGGCAGACGGCGGTCAAACAGCTCCAGACCCGCAGCATACCCGGCGACATCGCGACGGTGGCCCCAGGAGGAGTCGAAGTCCACGAAGTTGGTGAAGACAATGGTCTTATCGCCCGCTTCTTTCATCTCTTTGATGGTGGCGTCGAACAGCGCATCCAGACCGGTCGCTTTGACCTTTTTGGTAATGCCGCAGTTGGCGTAAATGTCCGCGATTTTACCCACGGAAACCACGTGGCCGTCTTTCTCGTCGACGAGTTTTTGCAGCACGGTCGGCGCCGGTGGCTCCACGGCCAGATCGTGACGGTTGCCGGTACGCTGGAAGTTACCCGCTTTGTCGCCGATAAACGGACGCGCGATAACGCGGCCAATGTTGTAGCCGCCTTCGGTCAGCTCTTCACGGGCGATCTCGCACAGCTCGTACAGTTTATCCAGGCCAAACGTCTCTTCATGGCAGGCGATCTGGAACACGGAGTCAGCAGAGGTATAGAAAATCGGCTTGCCGGTTTTCATATGCTCTTCGCCGAGCTGATCCAGAATCACGGTACCGGAAGAGTGGCAGTTGCCGAGGTAGCCCGGCAGGTTGGCGCGCTTCACCAGCTTATCGAGCAGCTCCTGCGGGAAGCTGTTCTCGTGATCGGAGAAGTAGCCCCAGTCAAACAGCACCGGCACGCCGGCGATTTCCCAGTGGCCGGACGGAGTATCTTTCCCGGAAGAGAGCTCGTGCGCCCACGCGTAGGCGCCCACCACTTCCGCGTTACCGTCCATACCGGCTGCGATCTTACCGGTAGAGCCTTCATGCGCTTTTACCAGCCCCAGACGGGTCAGGTTTGGCAGGTTCAGAGGGCCTTTACGACCGTTGTCCGCTTCGCCTTTTGCACAGGCTTCCGCGATGTGACCCAGGGTATCGGAACCCACGTCACCAAATCGTTCTGCATCTTCGGTTGCGCCGATGCCGAATGAGTCCAGCACCATAATAAATGCACGTTTCATAATTGTTCTCCGTACTTAGTGCTTCATAAAAATGCGATCAGATCAGTATACCGCTATTCAGTGATACGACGATAGACCGTCGGTGTGGTTTCCGGTGCTTTATCGTCAAGAGATATTGCCGCCTTCACCGCTTTCGCCGCGTCCTGCCAGCTGGCTTCATCTTTCGCGTGGATCACCGCCAGCGGACGTTGGCCGTCAACGCTGTCGCCCAGACGGGCCATATCGGTAAAGCCGACGCTGTAATCAATGGTGTCCGATGCCTGACGACGACCGCCGCCCATAGACACAACAGCCATGCCGAGCGCGCGGGTATCCATAGCCGAGACAAAGCCTTCGCTGTCCGCATAGACCGCTTTGCTGAGCATCGCGGTGGGCAGGTATTTCGCGTAGTTTTCCACGAAGTCGGTCGGGCCTTTCTGCGCCGCCACCATCCGACCAAAGATCTCCGCCGCTTTGCCGTTGTCCAGCACCGCCTGAAGCTTCGCGCGGGCTTCCGCGTCGTCTTTGGCCAGCTTGCCGGAGATTAACATCTCAACGCACAGCGCCATGGTGACATCGAACAGGCGCGGGTTACGGTATTCGCCTGTGAGGAACTGCACGGCCTCACGGACTTCAACCGCGTTACCGGCGCTGGAGGCCAGCACCTGGTTCATGTCCGTCAGCAGTGCAGTGGTGCGCACGCCCGCGCCGTTGGAGACGCCAACGATCGCTTCGGCCAGCGCCTCAGAGAGTTCATAGGTTGGCATAAACGCGCCGCTGCCCACTTTCACATCCATCACCAGCGCATCCAGACCTTCCGCCAGTTTTTTGGCAAGGATAGAGGCGGTGATCAGCGGGATGGAGTCTACGGTCGCGGTAATGTCACGCGTCGCGTAGAAACGCTTGTCAGCCGGAGCAAGAGAGCTGGTCTGGCCGATAATCGCCACGCCAACGTCTTTAATAATGTCGCGGAAGCGGTTGTCATCCGGGAAGATATCGAAGCCCGGAATGGCTTCCAGTTTGTCGAGCGTACCGCCGGTATGACCCAGGCCGCGCCCGGAAATCATCGGGATGTAACCGCCACAGGCCGCCACCATTGGGCCGAGCATCAGAGACGTCACGTCGCCCACGCCGCCGGTGGAGTGTTTGTCCACAATCGGGCCGTTAAGGTTGAGGCTTTTCCAGTCCAGAACGGTTCCTGAATCTCGCATCGCCATGGTCAGCGACACGCGCTCAGGCATCGACATATCGTGGAAGAAAATGGTCATCGCCAGAGCCGCAATCTGCCCTTCAGAGATGGCGTTATCACGAATGCCATTGATAAAAAAGCGGATTTCTTCGTCGCTTAATGCATGACCATCACGTTTTTTACGAATAATTTCTTGTGCGAGAAACACGGTAACCTCCATGCGGAATCGGGTGAATGGCGGCGGATATGTTGACCCGCCCTACGATCCTGTAGGCCGGGTTAGCGTAGCGTCACCCGGCAATTCAACTTAGTAGCTGCTTGCGCTCTTACCGTCACCGTGACCCAGCGCTTTCAGCAAGCTGGCCAGCAGGCTGGACGCGCCGAAGCGGTAGTGGCGGGAATCAGCCCAGTCGGCGCCGAACAGCTCGTCGGCAATCGCCAGGAACTGCTGCGCGTCTTCCGCGGTACGCACGCCGCCCGCCGGTTTGAAGCCAACGGTTTTGGACACGCCCATATCACGGATGACTTCCATCATGATGCGTGCGCTTTCCGGAGTAGCGTTGACCGGCACTTTACCGGTAGAAGTTTTAATGAAGTCCGCGCCCGCTTTGATGGAGATTTCAGACGCCTTACGAATCAGCGCCTCTTCTTTCAGCTCGCCGGTTTCGATGATCACTTTAAGCAGCACGTTTGCCGCCGCACACGCGTCTTTACAGGCTTTCACCAGGTCAAAACCGACCTGCTCGTTGCCGGCGATCAGCGCGCGGTACGGGAATACCACGTCAACTTCGTCTGCGCCGTACGCAATCGCCGCGCGGGTTTCTGCCAGCGCGATCTCGATATCGTCATTGCCGTGCGGGAAGTTAGTTACGGTGGCAATGCGCACATCCGGCGTGCCCTGCTCTTTCAGCGTTTTGCGGGCAATCGGGATAAAGCGCGGATAGATACAGACGGCGGCGGTGTTACCCACTGGCGTTTTCGCCTGATGGCACAGGGCGATGACTTTTTCATTGGTGTCGTCATCGTTCAGGGTGGTCAGGTCCATCAGTTTCAACGCGCGCAGGCTGCTTGCAGTTAAATCGGTCATAACATTCTCCAACGGCAGTGCCGTATAAATTTTACCTTGCGGGTCTGTGAGTATTCTAACATTCACCCGCATCCACACTTCGACATTCATCACAGTTAATGAAAACTGTGTGCAAATTTGCATTACTGTAATGAGATCTTCTTCAAATTTTAGTGCGTTAATTGCTGACTAAATCGGCGATATCCCCGTTCTGATCAAAAGCGCCACCAGGCTGGCTTCCTACAATTCGTTCACCATCCGCAGAACAACCAAGGAAGTGAACATGCCCGACGCCCTGCAACAACGTTGCCAGCACATTGTGACCAGCCCGGTGTTAACCCCGGAACAAAAACGTCATTTTCTGGCGCTGGAAGCGGAGAACAATCTGCCCTATCCCGCCCTGCCAGAGGCGGCCCGCGCCGCGCTGGACGAGGGGTTCATCTGCGACATGTTCGAAGGCCATGCGCCTTACAAACCGCGCTACGTGCTGCCGGACTACGCTAAATTTCTGGCTAACGGCTCAGAATGGCTGGAGCTGGAAGGGGCGAAAGACCTGGATGATGCCCTCTCGCTGCTCACTATCCTTTATCACCACGTTCCGTCCGTCACATCGATGCCGGTCTATCTGGGCCAGCTCGATGAGATACTCAGCCCCTATGTTAAAATTATAACACAGGATGAAATCGATAGCCGAATAAAACGTTTCTGGCGTTACCTGGACAGAACCCTGCCCGATGCGTTTATGCATGCCAATATCGGCCCGGCGGATACGCCTGTCACCCGAGCCATCCTTCGCGCGGATGCCGAACTGAAGCAGGTTGCGCCGAACCTGACCTTTATCTACGACCCGGATGTAACCCCCGGCGATCTGCTGCTGAGCGTGGCGGAAAACATTTGTGAATGTAGTAAACCGCATATTTCTAATGGCCCGGTGAATGATAAAATTTTCACAAAAGGTCGCTATGGCGTGGTGAGCTGTTACAACTCCCTGCCGCTGGCGGGCGGCGGCAGCACGCTGGTGCGCCTTAACCTGAAAGCGATCGCGGAACACAGCCGCTCACCGGAAGACTTTTTCACCCGTACCCTTCCCCACTACTGCCAACAACAAATCGCGATCATCAATGCGCGCTGCGATTTTCTATATGAACAATCCGGTTTCTTTGAGAATAGCTTCCTGGTGAAAGAGGGGCTGATTGATGCCGATCGCTTTGTGCCGATGTTTGGCATGTACGGTCTGGCCGAAGCGGTGAATGTGCTGTGCGAGAAAGCAGGCATTACGGGACGTTACGGTAAGAACGAACAGGCCAATGCGCTGGGCTACCGCATCAGTGAACAGCTTGCGGCATTTGTTGAAAACACGCCGGTGAAACACGGCTGGCAGCACCGCGCGATGCTGCATGCCCAGTCTGGGATCAGTTCCGATTCTGGCACCACGCCGGGCGCGCGTCTGCCGTACGGCGACGAACCGGACCCAGTCAGCCACCTGCTGGCCGTGGCGCCGCACCATAAACACTATCATTCGGGGATCAGCGATATTCTCACCCTGGAGGAAACGGTTAAACGCAATCCTCAGGCTGTGGTGCAGCTGTGCCTGGGGGCGTTCAACGCCGGTATGCGTGAGTTCACCGCGAATGTAGCCGGAAACGACCTGGTGCGCGTCACCGGGTATATGGTGCGGCTCTCCGATCTGGAGAAATACCGGGAGGCCGGCTCGCGCACCAACACCACCTGGCTCGGCGAGGAGGCCGCGCGCAATACCCGTATTCTGGAACGTCAGCCGCGCGTGATAAGTCATGAACAGCAGATGCGCTTTAGTTAGTCAGGTCATACCCTTCTCCTGCGTGGACGGGCCGGGCAGCCGCCTGGCGTTGTTCCTCCAGGGCTGTAACCTGCGCTGCAAAACCTGCCACAACCCGTGGACGATAGGGCGCTGCAACGACTGCGGCGACTGTGTTCCCCACTGTCCTCATGATGCGCTGGCAATTCAGGCCGGGCGCGTCTGGTGGCAGGAGAGTCACTGTCAGCAGTGCGACACCTGTCTGCACCTGTGTCAGCAGCAGGCGACGCCGATGGCGCAGCGCTATAGCGTCGAGGAGATCCTCTCCCGGGTTCGCACGTCCGCGCCGTTTATTGAGGGCGTGACCGTCAGCGGGGGTGAGGCCACCACGCAGCTGCCGTTTTTGGTTGCGCTGTTCACCGCGATCAAAGCCGATCCGTCCCTGCGCCATCTGACGTGCCTGGTGGACAGCAACGGCCTGTTAAGCGAAACCGGCTGGCAAAAGCTGTTACCGGTGTTTGACGGCGCGATGGTGGATCTGAAAGCCTGGGGCAATGAACATCACCGTTTTCTGACCGGGCGCGAAAACACGCAGATCAAGCAGAGCATCCGCTGGCTGGCCGATCGTCATCGCCTGACGGAGCTGCGCCTGCTGGTGATCCCCGCTCGGTGTGATTATCTGCACCATCTGCCATCGCTGACCGCTTTTATCCACGCGTTGGGGAACGTTCCTGTGCGGATCAACGCGTTTCATGCTCATGGGGTTTACGGGGAGGCGGCGCGATGGCGGAGCGCCACGCCGGAGGACATCGAGCCGCTGGCGCAGGCCCTGGAACGGCAGCAAATCACGGTGATCCGCCCGGCTCTTTATTTATAGCGTGATGCCGAAGACCGCGCGGGTGTTTTCCAGCAGCGCGCTGGCAATCACATCTTCAGGCTCCTGACGCAGCTCACACAGCACATCAAAAACGCGCGCCGCCTGCTCCGGGCGGTTGGGCTGGCCCTGAAAACCATTCAGCGGCATGTCAGGCGCATCCGTTTCCAGCAGGAGCGAGGTCAGCGGGAGCTGCGCCATCACATCACGGGTTTTGCTGGCACGCGGATAGGTAATGGTGCCACCGACGCCAATCTTATAGCCCAGCTCAATAAAACGCTGCGCCTGCTGAAGGCTTCCAGCGAAACCATGGACCACGCCCCTGCGCGGCACGTCGATACGCTTCAGGTGCATCGCCAGTTTGTCATGGGTACGTCTGGAGTGGAGGATCACCGGCAGATCGTGGCGCTTTGCCAGCCGGAGCTGCGCATCCAGGATCGTCTGCTGGCGCTCAAACTGCGGATCTTCACGATAGAGATCGAGGCCGATCTCTCCGATGGCAACCAGCTTCGTATCCGCATTTTGCAGCGTGGCATCCAGCCTGTCGAGATGGTCATCAAGATGGTGCTCAATAACGATCGGATGCAGACCCAGCGCGGCATACAGCGCATCGTGCTCCCGGGCAAGCGCCAGAACTTTGTCGAATCTCGCCGCTTCAATAGCGGGCACAATAATGGCTCTCACACCGGCCTCAGCCGCGCGCGCAATACTTGATGTTTCCTCCCCGCTAAACGGCGGGAAATCAAAGTGGCAATGGGTATCGATAAAGCAGTGCGTCACGCCAGATCCTCGTTATCGAGTAAGCCATCGTTGGCCTGCGGCGCGTCCACCAGCGGCATCGCCACCGCGTCATTGGCCACAACGGCAGGCGGCAAAATGATGCTTTTATGCCGATGAAGAGGCGGTTGCTCCGCCAGCATTTTCCCGACGGTCGCCAGGAAGTAACGCCCGCACAGCCGCCCCGTTTTGTAATCCATACGCAACGCAGGCAGCCGACTGCCCAGCGCCATGCTCAACAGCGGCTTAGGCGGATAAATTTCAAAGATGCGCAGCTTGCCCGGTGGTTTTTCAATAAAACGCTGCATCGCGCCGTAGGTGGTTTCATGCTGCTTCGCGATATTCACCAGCGGTTGCAGGCTGCTGTCGCCCAGCCAGCGTTCCATCCGCTTAAACCACTGTGGGGTGTAATACATCTGCGAAGGCACCGTGCGGATCACCACAATGGTTTTTGCCCCGCGCCGCGCCGCCTCCTGTACCGGCACCGCGTCGCTGATACCGCCGTCAAGATAGCTTATTCCCTCCAGCAGAGTGCCGGTGCGGTAGAATCCCGGGATCGCGCTGGATGCGCGGATGATATCCAGCCAGTTCTCTTTCTGTGGCGAAAAGTAACCCGGTGAATAGTCATCGCCACGACTGGCGCACATCCAGAACTCTTTGCCGGTATCGAATAGACGTGACGCGGTATCCATGGCCAGCGGCATCTGGCTGGAGGTAGCATCCAGTAACCAGTCGAGATCGATCAGGTTCCCGCCGCGTACGAAGCGTACCGGATTGAAGAATTCTTTGGAGGTGGTGTAGCGCATAATCACTTTGCGCGCATAGCCGGGCTGGTTGCAGACATAGGCGGAGAGGTTCTGCGCCCCGGCAGAGGTGCCGAAATAGAGATCGAACGGGTTGAATTGCGCGCGCATAAATTCGTCGAGCACGCCAGCAGTGAAAATACCGCGCTGCCCTCCCCCTTCACAGACCAGCGCAAGCTGGCCTGCATGAAACGGTTTTAACGTCAGCGGCGCAATATTGCCGAGCGTAACGGGAATTCGTTGCCCCACCTCTGCCTTCCTGTTTTCATTATTTTGATAAGACACAGTAACGCACTTCCCCGGTGGTTCTCAAACGAGAAAAAGCCAGTCACGAGGACTGGCTTGAGTTTGTTTAGTAAATATTGCGTTTGCTACGGGCGACGTCGACCCGTAAACAGGCTGACCAGGAACAGAATAATACCGACGACGAAGACAATTTTCGCTGCCCATGCCGCGGTACCCGCCAGTCCACCAAAGCCCAATGCGGCGGCAATTAACGCGATAACCAGAAATATAATGCCCCAACGAAACATAAGCCTCTCCTTTACCATAGTTAATGTCGGCCGCTAAACGTGAGCGCTCAGGTCACTCACCGGCTTTTCCAGAATCGTTTTTATTTCGCCCGCGGTTTTCAGCCTGACGGGCGAATGGTACTGCTTTACTTCGTTTTCAGATCGTTTTTGACGCTTTTCACACCATCAATAGCTTTCGCAATTGACTCGGCACGATCGCTTTGTGCCTGATTCTCAACCGTACCGGACAGCTGGACCACACCATCGGTGGTTTCAACTTTCACCATACGGGATGGCACGATGTCGTCAGCTAACAGTTTAGCTTTGATTTCGCTGGTAGTTGCTGCATCTCCGGCATAGCCCTTCACCGACGATTCTTTGCTGTCACGTACGTGCAATTTGTCGCTGACGGAGCTTACGCCCTCAACGCCTTTCGCCACTTTAACGGCTTCTTCGGCCTGGGTCTGGCTTTCAACGAAACCGCTCAGGGTGACAACCTTGTTGTCGGTTTTAACAGAAATATCGGTGCTCTTGATGGATTCGTGATCCACCAGTGCGGCTTTCACTTTTGCTGTGATTGAGCTGTCATCCATGAAATTACCGACTTTATTCATAGAGCTATCGATTTTTTCCCCTGCGGTATTGGCGGAATTTTGCGCTTTATCCATGGTGCTGGTTTCCGCCAGAGCAGAACCGCTTACCAGGACACTACCCAATGTTACAGCCAGCAGAGTTTTAGAAATCTTCAGTCTTGTCATATTCATCGATTTATTCCTGTGTTTTGCCCATTATTTGGGCGACATACTTCCCTAATCTTGGTTTTATATATTGCGAATTAACACCGGGGCAAAATGGAGAACCAATGGACATGCATTGAACAGTTAATTCATCCACGCCCGGTGCTAAACACTGAGTTAAATATAGATCACAATCAGAGGGGTGCATTCAGAATTGGGGAAAAAACGAACGAATAGCGAAAAATTGCGGTGAATTAAGAACATTCCGCAAGGGTTTAATATCACAGGAATTAAAGAAGAGCACGGCGGCTGCCGTGCTCTGAAAGGAAATTAATGCTCGCGCGTTTTGCGGAACTGAACATCAGGATAACGTTCCTGCGTCAGGTTCAGGTTTACCATGGTTGGGGCGATATAGGTCAGGTTATCGCCACCGTCCAGCGCCAGCTGAACTTCGTTCTTACGTTTAAATTCTTCGAATTTCTTCACGTCAGAACACTCAACCCAGCGCGCCGTCGCCACGTTCACCGATTCGTAAATCGCTTCCACGTTGTACTCGCTCTTAAGACGGGCAACCACCACGTCGAACTGGAGCACACCCACCGCGCCCACGATCAGATCGTTGTTGGCGATTGGGCGGAACACCTGTACCGCGCCCTCTTCGGAAAGCTGGACCAGGCCTTTCAGCAGCTGCTTCTGCTTCAGCGGATCGCGCAGGCGAATGCGGCGGAACAGTTCTGGCGCGAAGTTAGGGATACCGGTGAACTTCATCATTTCGCCTTGCGTGAAGGTATCGCCAATCTGAATGGTACCGTGGTTGTGTAAACCAATGATGTCACCCGGATAGGCTTCTTCTACATGCGAACGGTCACCCGCCATGAAGGTCAGCGCGTCGGATATCACTACGTCTTTACCGATACGGACCTGACGCAGCTTCATGCCCTTTTCGTACTTACCGGAAACCACGCGCATAAAGGCGACGCGGTCGCGGTGTTTCGGGTCCATGTTGGCCTGAATTTTAAAGACGAAGCCGGAGAACTTCTCTTCCTTCGCTTCTACTTCGCGGGTGTCGGTTTTACGCGGCATCGGCTGCGGGGCCCACTCAACCAGACCGTCGAGCATATGGTCAACGCCGAAGTTGCCGAGTGCGGTACCGAAGAAGACCGGGGTAATTTCACCGCTCAGGAACAGCTCTCTGTCGAACTCATGCGACGCGCCTTTAACCAGCTCCAGCTCATCGCGCAGCTGGGCGGCCAGCTCTTCACCGACAGCGGCGTCCAGCTCCGGGTTGTCCAGACCTTTCACAATGCGGACTTCCTGAATGGTGTGGCCCTTACCGGTCTGGTACAGGTAGGTTTCGTCTTTATAGAGGTGGTAAACCCCTTTGAACAGCTTGCCGCAGCCAATCGGCCAGGTGATTGGCGCGCAGGCAATCTTCAGCTCGTTTTCCACTTCATCCATCAGCTCCATCGGATCACGGATGTCACGGTCGAGTTTGTTCATAAAGGTGAGGATCGGCGTATCGCGCAGACGGGTGACTTCCATCAGCTTGCGGGTACGATCTTCAACACCTTTCGCGGCGTCGATCACCATCAGGCAGCAGTCCACCGCCGTCAGCGTACGGTAGGTATCTTCGGAGAAGTCTTCGTGCCCCGGGGTGTCCAGCAGGTTCACCAGGCAGTCGTGATACGGGAACTGCATCACGGAGGTGGTAATCGAAATACCACGCTGCTTTTCCATCTCCATCCAGTCGGATTTAGCATGCTGGCTGGAGCCACGGCCTTTAACGGTACCCGCGGTCTGGATCGCCTGTCCGAACAGCAACACCTTCTCGGTGATGGTCGTTTTACCGGCATCCGGGTGCGAGATAATGGCAAAAGTGCGGCGTTTGGCCACCTCTTGCAGATAAGGAGACAACGTCATAATCAATTCTTCTTAGGTAAGCGCGGCAGCAGGCCGCGCATCATGGAATACGAAAAATGCGGCTATTTTACCCATCAACAGGGGGCAGGCAATCATTGTTTACACAGGAGCTGCTCCAGTTCGTTCAATGACGTAACGGTCCAGGTCGGCTCGATGCCTTCCGGCAGCGTGCGACCATGCGCATTCAGCCAGACGGTCGACAGGCCCGATCTCATACCTCCCAGAATATCAGATTCTGCCGTATCCCCCACCATCAGCACGCGATCGCGGTCAGGATTGCCCGCTTGCGCCAGCGCATAATCGAAAATACGCGGATCCGGCTTCGGTACGCCCACCTCTTCGGAGATCACCAGCGCGTCGAAATGATCGCGCAGGCCGGTGCGTTCAAGGCGGATCTGCTGAAGCGCGGTAAAGCCGTTGGTAATGATCCCAAGCTTCACCTTCCCTTTCAGCGAATCCAGCAGAGAAACGGCGCCGGGCAGCGGCGCGCAGATATCCGCCATCGCATTCAGGAAGGCCTCGTTCAGCGCCCCAGGACTGACGTTTAACCGTTCAGCCCACACGTCAAAACGCTGATGCTGAAGCTGTAACGCGGTGATGGCTCCGTTCTGGTAATCCACCCACAGCGGTTTGTTCACCGCCTGATAGTCCTGAAAATCTTCCGCGGTGAACGTCACGCTATAGTCGAGAAACATCCGCTGTAGGCCGCCGAACGAGTCAAACGTAAACAGCGTTTCGTCGGCATCAAAGAAAATCCAGTCCCATTTCATCGTTACAACCTTATTTTCGTTATCCAATCGGCAGAGCCATGATAATGGCGTCTTCACGTCCCTCTGCGGTGGGGTAGTAGTTACGGCGGATAGTCGCCTCGTTGAAGCCTAAGCTTTCATAGAGCGCGATGGCGGCGACATTGGACGCGCGCACCTCCAGCCACAGGGTGAAAACGTCACGGGTTTCCAGCTCACGAATGAGGTGCTCAAGCAGTTCCCTGCCCAGCCCGCGGCGCTGGTAAGCGGGATCGACCGCAATATTAAACAGCGTCGCCTCGTCCAGAACGACCTGCGTGATGGCGAACGCAGCCATCGCACCGTCAACGTCCAGGCGGAGATTTAAATAGCGTTCGCCCTGATTGCTGGCAAACGTCTTTTCGCTCCACGGAAAGGCATGGGCGCGGGTTTCAATCGCGAACGCGGTGGTCAGGTCAGCCGTCGTGAGGGAAGAAATCGTGTTCATATTCGCAAATTTGTTGCCATAGCGCGCTACGCGCTTTTGGGTTGGCTTTCAGTTCGTCCAGCGCTGGCGAACTGATCTGGCTTCCTTCAAGAGGTAGCTCGTCCACCGCCCCGATTCGCCAGCTGTTACAGCGGCTGTCAGGGGGAAGCATCGCGACGCTTTCAGGCGCCAGCTGTAATACCTGATCGCGGGTCACCTTCAGGGTGCGAAGGACATCCTCAATCAGGGGCTCGTTCAGGGCAGGCGGCGCTTCTGCCACCATCACCAGGCGGACATGCGCAGGTATGGAGATGGCTATTTCGCCCCGCAACGCCGTCGGGCGACGCAAAGCCCACTGGGTAATGCCCAGCTGCTGCAACTGCCAGTCTCGTCGGGATATCATAGCGAAAACTCCTGTCTCTCAGGCGCGCAAATATAGCAAATGTGTCGAAACTGCGCCATCTACCTACTATAATCCCCGCCTGAGTTTATTGAGGAACAATTCATGTCTGCATTTACCCCGGCAAGTGAAGTCTTGCTGCGTCACAGTGATGATTTCGAAGAAAGCCGTATTCTGTTTGCCGGAGATATGCAGGATGACCTGCCCGCGCGTTTCGACTGTGCTGAAAGCCGTGCCCACACCCAGTACTATCACCACTGGCAGGTGCTGAGCCGCCAGATGGGCGAGCGCGCGCGCTTTAGCCTGGCGGCGGAGCAGAGCGATATTGCTGACTGCGATACGCTCATTTACTACTGGCCGAAAAACAAGCCGGAAGCCCAGTTCCAGCTGATGAACCTGCTTTCTCTGCTGCCGGTCGGCTGCGATATTTTTGTTGTCGGTGAGAACCGCAGCGGGGTGCGTAGCGCAGAGCAGATGCTCGAAGCCTGGGCGCCGCTGACGAAAATCGACAGCGCCCGTCGCTGCGGACTGTACCATGGTCGTCTGGAAAAACAGACCACCTTCGATGCCGACGCCTTCTGGGACGAGTACCAGCTTGACGGCCTGACCATTAAAACCCTGCCGGGCGTGTTCAGTCGTGATGCGCTCGATACGGGCAGCAAGCTGCTGCTGTCCACCCTGACGCCTCACACCAAGGGCAAGGTGCTGGACGTCGGCTGTGGCGCGGGCGTGCTGTCAACGGTTCTCGCCAGCCACTCACCAAAAGTGCGTTTAACCCTGTGTGACGTGAGCGCCCCGGCAGTAGAAGCCAGCCGCGCCACGCTTGCTGCGAATGGCATAGAAGGTGACGTGTTTGCCAGCAACGTTTTCTCCGACGTGACCGGTCGCTTTGACATGATCATCTCTAACCCGCCGTTCCACGACGGAATGGAGACCAGCCTTGAAGCGGCGCAAACGCTGATCCGTGGCGCAACCCGTCACCTCAACAGCGGCGGTGAGCTGCGTATCGTAGCGAACGCCTTCCTCGCGTACCCGAAAGTGCTGGATGAAACCTTTGGCTTCCACGAAGTGATCGCCCAGACGGGCCGCTTTAAGGTCTATCGCACCGTGATGACGCGCCAGGCGAAAAAGTAAACCCCCGGTCCGGCGATGGCCGACGCTGCCATCGCCCATTTTTGCAGCAATCAAAACAACGTGCGCAATTTTCTGTTGACGTAAAGCTGAAAACATCTAGAATGCGCCTCCGTGGTTACGATACTTTTACAGTGTCGATGGTATGCGAAGGTGGCGGAATTGGTAGACGCGCTAGCTTCAGGTGTTAGTGTCCTTACGGACGTGGGGGTTCAAGTCCCCCCCCTCGCACCATAAATCACGTTGATATTGCTCGCACTGGGCGAAGGTGGCGGAATTGGTAGACGCGCTAGCTTCAGGTGTTAGTGTCCTTAGGATGTGGGGGTTCGAGTCCCCCCCCTCGCACCAACGAGGCGATATCAAACCAGTAAGATGACTGTGCGAAGGTGGCGGAATTGGTAGACGCGCTAGCTTCAGGTGTTAGTGTCCTTACGGACGTGGGGGTTCAAGTCCCCCCCCTCGCACCAATTATCTTACATCCCCTCAGCAGTGCCTCCTGTTTTTCCCTTTTATTTCAAACTCATCAGAATCACCAGCAGTCCACTGATTAGCGCAACGCATGATGGCAGCAGCACGTAATGCCGTAACTGTTTGTGCCAGATCATCGCGGATGTCACCAGCAAGCCTGAAACAATCATTGCTTTCCAGACATCAATGGGGAGATCGGCAAACATTAGCCCACCGATAATGGAACCAGGCAGTAATATTCCCCACCCACTTCCCAGCGCTTTGCTCAACATGGTTTCACCTCTCGCACTGATAATGATAACCAGTGTCATATGATAGTAATTATCACTTGTCAGCATGCGACGTAGAAATTGCGCCAGCAATTGCTTTCCCATAATGACAGAGAATGTGTAAGGTGATAAATTGCCCACCTGTTAACTTCCGATAAAGTTTTTCTGATAATAAAAATTCATTTTTGTAGCGCCCAATATTACACAACAACACCTTGCTCATTGTTTTAATTGAGTTTTGATAAAAACGCACGCATATGACATCACAATCCTGGCTG
This sequence comes from Enterobacter sp. BWH64, assembly GCF_001037645.1. Classification (NCBI taxonomy): domain Bacteria; kingdom Pseudomonadati; phylum Pseudomonadota; class Gammaproteobacteria; order Enterobacterales; family Enterobacteriaceae; genus Enterobacter; species Enterobacter sp. BWH64. Next base: position 1,160,094 of record NZ_KQ089922.1, on the reverse strand, counting down.
TCTTTAGTCAACAAGAAATATCAGCTATCTTTACGTTTGTTTTTATTTCTGAACGCCGCATCAGCATTGTTCTCGGTAACAAACCCTCTCTATTCCGTGCGTGTGTTATCAGTCCCGCTCTTTGCCGTAATGACTATCAGCACAGGCTTACTTATCTGGCACTGGAAAAACAGCACGCGAAAAATAAATATCCCTGTTGTTTCAGCTATTTTTGGTCTTTTATGGGCCTGGCAGATCGTCTCTAAATTTCTGTTAATCACGCACGATCACGCGACCTATTTAATGATGGCGCTATTAACAGTGCTTTTTATAGGGTCTCTGGCGTTCGCGAGTAATATTAAAGCCTTTACGTTACATTCATTTCCCGCTTTTATATCCTGCCTGTGGCTTAGTCCGTCCGAAAACTGGCTGAGAATGGCCTATTTTTTCGCGCTGCCGGTGGTCGCTATTGGTATCCATCATGTTCTTCAGCGGCGCAATGACCGTTTCGCCCAGGAGCTGCTTTCCGAACTGCTGGAGGAGCGCGAAACCCTGACCGATCTCAGCATGATGGACCCGCTCACCGGCCTATATAACCGTCGCGGGCTGCAAAGCCGGCTGGAGAATCTTCCCAAGCCTGACGCTGGCGAGCACTTCGTGCTGCTAATGGATATCGACCACTTCAAAGCCTACAACGACCATTATGGCCATATGATGGGCGATCAGGCCTTGATCAGGGTCTCTCGGCTGCGATACGCGACGCCGTGCGCTCACGCGATGTTGTCGCCCGGTTTGGCGGGGAAGAATTTATGGTGCTGTTGAGTAACATCCCGCTGGAGCAAGCGCGACAGACGGCTGAACGCATACGTCAGAAGGTTTACGATCTTAAAATCCCCCATATGTTTAACGAAAGCGTCGCCACTAACGTGACCATCAGCATCGGCATCGCCATGTTCGAAGGTGACGACGTTGAGGGCGCGCTGGCGAAAGCCGATAAAGCCCTCTATGAAGCCAAGCATATGGGACGTAACAGCATTCTGCTGAGCGAAGAGCTTCATACCGCCTGAAACCGCCTTCACAGCGCCAGGATAAAACGCTTGCGCTCGGTTTTATCTATAGTTAGGATTGGCAATCATTATCATTTAGATTTGTAATCCACACTATGGCGACTCGTACCGCACACATCGTTGAGCCCCTGCTCTGGCGAGCTCCACTCTCCGCCGGGGAAACGACGCTTGCGGATGCCATTCGGGAAAAAATTGCCGTAACGCGCGCCCATCTGCTGGATTTCATCAAACTGGATGAAGCACCGCCGCATCATGCTCTGACGCTGACTGAGTGGCAACGCCCTGCGGAGCTGCGGTCACTGCTGGCAACCTATTCCGACCATATTTATCGTAACCAACCTACCCTGACGCGGGAAAACAAACCGCTGTTATCCCTCTGGGCACAGTGGTATATCGGGCTGATGGTGCCGCCTGTCATGCTGGCCCTGTTGACCCAGGAAACGATGCTCGATCTCTCGTCGGAACATTTCCATGTTGAGTTTCATGAAACCGGGCGTGCTGCCTGTTTCTGGATTGATGTACATGAAGATCCGAGCGCGAGACACCTGTCAGCGCAGGCGCGTATGGAACGGCTGATTACAAGAGCGCTGGTTCCGGTCATTGATGCGCTGGAAGCGACGGGAGAGATTAACGGCAAACTGATCTGGAGTAATACCGGGTATCTTATCCACTGGTATTTAACGGAGATGAAGCCGCTGCTCGGCGACGAGAAAGTGGATGCACTGCGTCAGAGCTGTTTCTTTGCCAGACAGCTGTCGGATGGACGGGATAACCCTCTTTACCGCACCGTGGTTCCGCGTGAGGGACTTCTGGTACGTCGTACCTGCTGTCAGCGCTACCGTTTGCCGGACGTCCAGCAGTGTGGCGATTGCACGCTTAAGTAGTCTGGCCCGGCCTGAAACCCGCAGAGAGAGGGAACAAACACTAAAAACGGCAACCTGCGTTGCCGTTTTGCTTTTACCTAAGCGACCTGCTGATTTTCCTCTTCTCCATTACGCTGTGCTTCTTCCGCTTCCTGCTGAAGCAACTGTTTCTCGTACACCTTGAAGAACGGGAAATAGATAATGGCGGAAACGCAGGCCAAAACCAGCACCAGAATGGCTGCACGGAAATCCCAGCCCAGCGCCCAGGCGGCACCAACCGGAGCCGGTGCCGTCCACGGCACAACGGAAATCACGCGGCCAATCAGATCAAACTTCATCGCTGCCCATGCCAGCACGGCATTAACCATCGGCGCCAGCAGGAAAGGAATAAAGAACACCGGGTTCATCACAATCGGCGTACCGAAAATCACCGGTTCATTGATATTGAAAATGCTTGGTACCACGCTCAGACGTCCAATGGAGCGCAGGTGCGCGGAGCGGCTACGCAGATAGCAGAACACCAGCCCCATCGTCGCCCCCGATCCGCCGATAACGATAAAGAACGTCCAGAAGGCTTCCATAAAGATGTGTGGCAAAGGCTGGCTCGCCGCCAGCGCGGTCTGGTTCGCCCCCAGGTTTGTCAGCCAGAACATTTGCAGCATCCCGGAGACAATCGCCGCGCCGTGGATCCCGGCAAACCACAGCAGGTGGCCAATCAGCACCGCCAGCAGGATCGCAGGCAGCGAGTCAGCCGCAGAGACCAGCGGTTTGAATATCGACATGATGGCCTGTGGGATCAGCATACCGAACTGCGACTGGATCAGCAGGCTCAGCGGGTATAGCGTGAGCACCACTACCAGCACCGGGATCAGCAGGTCAAACGAGTTTTTGATCATCGGTGGAACCTGGTCTGGAAGGCGGATCCCGATATTGTGTGCTTTCAGGAAACGCATCATCTCAACGCAATAGATCGCCACCAGAATCGCGGTGAAAATACCGGTCCCTCCCAGGCTATCCACCGGTAAAGCGCCTTTGGTTTTAGGGGAGGCGACCAGCAGGAACGCCATCAGCGACAGCATCGCGCACATGAACGGATCCAGCTGATGGGTTTTAACGTAATGTTTGCCCAGGTTGTAGGCAATAGCCGCACAGATATAAAGGGACATCACCCCCATTGTCATATCAAACGGCGTCAGAATTTGACCTTCAAACTGCTTCGCCATATCCAGCCAGGCGCGAGCAAAACCCCAGGTGGTATCAGGCGAAAAAGGCGGGTAAGCGAACACTAATAAAAACGAGCCTACAATCATAAACGGCATCGCTGAGATAAACCCGTCACGAATAGCCATAACGTGACGCTGGGAAGAGATGCGCCCGGCAATAGGGCTGACATAATTTTCAACGAAGCGGAAAATCAGATTAAATGCAGCGTGGTTGGCAGACATAGCAGATCTCCTGTCAGACGTTCGTTTTGGACGCTCTCACGTCACACGTTGTTCCATACATCAGCGTCACAACCTTGCCGGATCGTGTACCTGCGGTACTGCTCAAACGGAATGGTTTCATAATTAGCTCTTATTATTAGATACAGGGGAAGTTACACACTTAGTATTAATCTCTGCATCACGCTCTGCAACCGGTTACTGTAACCGGTTTCTGTGAATGTGAAGGCGATCCAGAAATCGCCCCTGACGGATATTTGTTACTTAAGGGATATTTACAGCGACTAAATTCTTATGACAGATTACGCAGGATATTTGTCAGGAGGAATCAATGAGTTTGCAGTCTGTACAACAGTTTTTTGCCGAACACGCTCCGGATATAGAGATCATTGAGCTTAACCAAAGCACAGCGACTGTTGCCCTTGCTGCTGCCGCGCACAACGTTGAACCCGGCCAAATTGCCAAAACGCTGTCACTGAAAATTAAAAATGACGTGATTCTGGTGGTTGCAAAAGGTGATGCGCGTCTGGATAACAAAAAGCTTAAAGAGACATTCGGCGCAAAAGCCCGCATGCTCAGCAGCGATGAGGTAGTCACCCTGACGGGTCATCCTGTTGGCGGCGTCTGCCCTTTCGGACTGGAAAATCCGCTCTCTGTTTACTGTGACATCACATTAAAACAGTACGCGGAAGTGTTACCCGCAGCGGGTGCCATCCACAGTGCGGTGCGTATATCGCCCGACAGAATGGCGGAGCTGACCGCAGCAAAATGGGTCGATGTCTGCATTTAAACGTTGCGCCAGAAGAACTCTGGCGCACCACTTAACGCTGAGAGAATGAAGGAACGGTGAGAGCTGAACGACGCACTTCCCGGGCAGGGAGATGCGCCAGGATATCCGCCGCATCCAGTAATCCCACGTCAGAATTGACGCCCAGCTTTACCATTGCGTTAAACTTATGCGCCCGGATGGTTTTAATATTGCGTTCAAGCTGCGCCGCAATTTCAGGGATTGAAAATCCCGATGACATATAACGCAGTATTGCCCTTTCGGTTGGGCTTAACATACGATTCTGGCTCACACACCAGTGATTGTACATGTTGTCATTCACCTGATGCGTTTCGCTGAGTAATGTCTCCAGCCCCTCCATTAGCTGCTTTAGCGGAACCGATTTACTGATTATCCCATGCAAGCGAGAAGGCGAAAGATGGCTGACCAGCCTCGCCTCCATTTCGTCAGAGGCGAGCACGATACGCTGGACTTCGCTGTGGGTGAAGGTGAGATCCCGTAAACAGGCCAGACAGTTTCTCCGCTCTTTACGCTCATCGGACAGTGAATAGATAACCGCATAGAATGAGATATCCGAGAGCGCCGCTTTAAAGCTGGCGAATCTGCTAAACAGGTGCACCTGGTAATGGCTCAGGGCGGGCATCGCAAAGAGATGCTTCAGCCCTACAGCGCTCATTGAGCAGCTTTCGATGACGGCGATATGTCTTGTTGCAGTGGTCTTTTCCATTCCTCAAACTCTCCATAAGCCGACATTAAACTGAGTTCTCGCATTCCCTGGGTACTGCTTATCCACGCGTACATATCGGCATTACTGCGAAGTGATAAGCGGCGCATTGCACTGTTTTTCTGTGCACTGATCGTTTTATTACTTTTATTCAGCAGCGTGGCTATTTGGTTGATTCCCCAACCTTTACCTAATAAACGCAACACCTTGCGTTCAGAGTGGGTGAGCGCAATCATTTGCTCACTCTCTTCTTCAATATCGGACGTTTCCGGTATTAACAACGTCTGGCTTATTCGCTCGGCACGTTCACTGCCCGCGCGAATAGCGTTAATAACGCCTTCGATCGGTTCCATATCCGAAAGCAGCGTGCTTTCCGGACGCATAAGAAGCTCTACTGCAAGTGGATAAAGGGGACGCGAGACAAGGAATATCCAGTGAATGTCCCGATACTGATTCATTAATCCATAATACTGCTCAAGCGTGCCGCGAGGATTACGATACTCACCTGAAATATCGGCAATAACGACCCCAGCGCGACGCAATTGTAGTAGCGTCAACTCCTGCATCGAACGGCAGTACGTTATTTCAATATCAGGAAAATGACGCGTCATGACGCCACCTAGCCCATTTTGCATAACCGGCACTCTACTAATCACCACTCCGTGTTTACCATTCAATGGCAACATAGACCCTCCCTGTCATGAATTCATTATTTAAGAACGAACTAACCCTACAAGTTTAAACACGCTTGCATCCCTCAGTACAAAACGGCTTAATACTCGCAAATCAGAAGAAATGTCACATGGGTTAAGAAACGCCCAATACTGGCTTAATATCGCATAAAGACCACAAAACTTTAATTAAGATTGCGTGAAAAGATTGAAAATATGAAATTAGAAATACTTAATATATTGTCTTTATAAATCTCTATTTTTATATTCATTAAATAAATAGAAAGTGCGGTTTTCTCTCCCTGCTCACGCGACTGATTGCACAAATGTTGATCTGGCCCAGCGCAAAGGGCCCTGCCCTTTGTGTTAAAAGTAAGCAATCTCTCTTCTCTTCAGGGCGTTTCATGCAGGCAGATCGGTCTACGCAACGTGCTACCACGCGGCTATGTATTCAGTGCGGGCTTTTTCTCTTACAACACGGGGCAGAAAGCGCCCTCGTGGAAGAACTTTCCACACGCCTTGGGCTGGCGCTGGGGATGGACAGCGTTGAGAGCTCCATCTCGTCAAATGCCATTGTGCTGACCACCATTAAAGACGGACAGTGCCTGACCTCCACCCGTAAAAATCATGACCGCGGCATTAACATGCACGTCGTGACGGAAGTGCAGCACATCGTGATCCTTGCTGAACACAAGCTGCTCGATCTGAGGGAGATAGAGAAACGCTTCAACCAGATCAAACCTCTCCGGTATCCACGCTGGCTGGTTGTGCTGATGGTGGGACTCTCCTGCGCCTGCTTCTGCAAGCTCAACGCGGGCGGCTGGGACGGCGCTGTCGTGACCTTCTTTGCCAGCAGCATCGCGATGTATGTCCGCCAGTTGTTGACGCACAGGCAACTGCATCCGCAAATTAACTTCTGCATCACGGCGTTCGTGGCGACAACCGTATCCGGCCTGCTTTTGCGCCAGCCTTACTTCGCCAGCACGCCTACTGTTGCGATGGCCGCCAGCGTATTGCTGCTGGTGCCGGGTTTTCCCTTAATCAACGCCGTCGCTGATATGTTCAAAGGCCACATCAACACCGGTCTGGCGCGCTGGGCGATAGCCAGCCTGCTGACGCTGGCGACCTGTATCGGGGTGGTAATGGCCATGACACTCTGGGGGTTACGCGGATGGGCGTGATGGATTTTCTGCTCGCACTGGCGCAGGACATGCTCCTGGCAGCCCTTCCCGCCGTTGGCTTTGCGATGGTGTTTAACGTCCCACAGCGTGCATTACCCTGGTGTGCGCTGCTGGGTGCCATTGGCCACGGCTCACGTATGATCATGATGACCTCGGGCTTTAATATCGAATGGTCGACGTTTATCGCCTCCATGCTGGTCGGCAGCATCGGTATTCAGTGGTCCCGCTGGTATCTGGCGCACCCGAAAGTGTTCACCGTGGCGGCAGTCATTCCTATGTTCCCGGGCATTTCAGCCTATACGGCGATGATCTCCGCCGTCAAAATCAGCCACTTTGGCTACAGCGAACCGCAGATGATCCTGCTTCTGAGCAATTTCCTTAAAGCCTCGTCGATTGTGGGCGCGCTCTCCATCGGCCTGTCGATCCCCGGATTATGGCTTTACCGCAAACGTCCACGCGTATAATAAAATCGCTTGCAATTGTATCGTGCGCTATCTATATTCATTTCATGGACGCAAAAACGAACGACACCACCAACGCGCTTCTGCTGGATAACCAGCTCTGTTTTGCCCTCTATTCGGCAAATCTGGCGCTTAACAAGCTGTACCGGCAACTGCTGGCGCCGCTTAACCTGACCTACCCGCAATACCTTGTGATGCTGGTGCTGTGGGAGCAGGATGATATCACGGTGTCAGACATTGGCGAGCGGCTGTTCCTGGATTCCGCCACGCTGACTCCCCTGCTGAAACGCCTGGAAAGCGCAGGATTAATCTTCCGCCAGCGTTCCCGTCAGGATGAGCGTCAGGTCGCCGTCACCCTGAGCGACGCGGGTCGGGCGCTGCAACAGCAGGCCGTGACGATACCCCACGCCGTGGGCTGTGCAGCGCAGTGTGATACCGACACCATGCTGGCGCTCAAGCAACAGCTCGAACTTTTGCGCCAACAGCTTCATCGCGCGTAAGGCTATACTTTACGCGTCTGATTCTAACTTAATACATCGCGCGCTATTTAATAGTGCATATAAACGTAAGATGAGGAACCTGCCATGTCTTTAGAAAAAGTTGTCTACACTGCCAAAGCCAAAGCAACCGGAGGCCGTGATGGCCGCGCAACGTCTTCCGATGGCGTTCTGGATGTCAAACTGGGTGTGCCAAAAGAGATGGGCGGCATGGGGGGTGAAGTAACCAACCCTGAACAGCTGTTCGCTGCGGGCTACTCCGCCTGCTTCCTGGGCGCAATGAAGTTCGTTGCGGCACGCGACAAATTCGCTCTGCCAAAAGACGCCTTTATTGAAGGCGAAGTGGGGATTGGCCCGCTGCCAACCGGTTTTGGTATCGAAGCGAAGCTGAACATCCACGTTGAAGGGATGGACGCAGCGGAAGCCAAAAAACTGGTGGATGCAGCGCATATCGTCTGTCCGTACTCTAACGCGACGCGCGGCAATATCGACGTGACGCTGAACATCATCGCGTAAACTGCCGCCTGTGATTTTAGCCCCGGTAAGCGTAACGCCGCCGGGGAAATCCTCTCCTTTCCTCCCCCTCTCTCTGTGCTACCATAACCCTCAATCACGTCCGTAGTAATCAGTTGAGAAAGTGTTATGTCCTCCAGAATCCTGACTACCAGCATTGCTGGCATTGATGCCTTTATGCGCGATCCTCGCGGTGTGTTGACGCACGCCGAAGGCGGCACGCTCGCGGTATTTGCCGACAACGCCCCGGCGTTTTATGCGGTCACGCCGGAACGTCTGGCGCAGCTTCTGGAAATTGAAGCGAAGCTGTCGCGTCCGGCGAGCGATGTCATGCTGGATAATCAGTTTTTTGACGAACCCGCCAGCGCCCCGGTGGCCGTTCCAATGGGGAAATTTCCCATGTACGCCGGTTGGCAGCCGGACGCCGATTTTCAGCGGCAGGCGGCCTTATGGGGAATAGCCCTCGCGCAGCCCGCGACGCCAGAAGAGCTGGCGGCCTTTACCGCTTACTGGCAGGCTGAAGGAAAAGTCTTCCACCATGTTCAGTGGCAGCAAAAGTTCGCGCGCAGTCTGCAAATCAACCGCGCCAGCAACAATGGCCAGCCAAAACGTGATATCAATGCCTTTTCAGAACCGGACAAAAAAATCCCTGATGGATTCCGAGGTGCGAAATGAAAAACGTCGGCGACCTGATGAAACGTTTGCAGAAGATGATGCCCGCCAACGTGAAGCCCGCCTTCACCACCGGTGAAGAGCTGCTGGGATGGCAAAAAGAGCAAGGTAAAATTCGCGCGGCTGCCCTCGCCCGCGAAAACCGCGCGATGAAAATGCAGCGCACCTTTAACCGCTCGGGCATTCGCCCTCTGCACCAGAACTGTTCCTTCGAGAATTATAAGGTCGAGTCACAGGGGCAGATGAACGCCCTCAACCAGGCGCGCCAGTACGTGGATGAATTTGACGGCAACATTGCCAGCTTCATCTTTAGCGGAAAACCCGGCACGGGGAAAAATCACCTTGCGGCCGCTATCTGCAACGAGCTGCTGCTGCGCGGGAAGTCAGTGCTGATTATCACCGTGGCCGATATTATGTCCGCCATGAAGGACACCTTCAGTAACCGCGAAACCAGCGAAGAACAGCTGCTGAATGATTTGAGTAACGTGGATTTGCTGGTCATCGACGAGATCGGCGTCCAGACGGAGTCCCGCTACGAAAAAGTGATCATCAATCAGATTGTCGATCGCCGTTCGTCGTCAAAACGCCCGACCGGTATGCTGACGAACCACAATATCGACGAGATGACCCGACTTCTTGGCGAGCGGGTGATGGATCGCATGAAGCTGGGTAACAGCCTGTACGTCATCTTCGACTGGGACAGCTATCGCAGCCGCGTCACCGGCAAAGAGTATTAAGATATTTCCAGGGAGCACCGGAAGAGCAGAGGTATATACTGAACCCACTTTTGGCCCAAAACGGACCTTGTTGAGTAAATCATTATGAAAAAACAGTTTCTTATCAGCATCCTTACTGGCGCCCTGCTGGTGACTGGCGCAGCGCAGGCCGCATCATGGCAGGAGTCGCTCTCCAGCGCAGCAAGTGAGTTAACCAAAGAGAGCGGCACTTCCCAGGGCGGGCTGTCAGCCTCGTCCCTCACCGGCCTGCTGAGTAACAGCTCCCAAAGCCTGAGCGCCGGAACGATGAACAACGCGGCGGGCATTCTGGAATACTGCGCGAAGCAGAAACTGGCTTCCGTTACCGATACCGAAAACATCAAAAACCAGGTGCTTGGTAAACTGGGTCTGGACACCCAGGAGCAGAAAGCGGACACCAACTATATGGACGGTATTCAGGGTCTGCTGAACGCGCAAAATGGCCAGCAGCTGAACCTCAGCACCCTTGGAAATTCATCTCTGGCGAAACAGGTGAAAACGAAAGCCTGCGATCTGGTGCTGAAACAAGGCGTTAATTTCCTCTCCTGATCGCCTCCCATTTTCTGCCACAACACGCCGGGTTTATTACGTTAGTCTTACACCGCGGCGTGAAGTGCGTTTTTTTACCCCCTGCCACCACCTCAGCCTCCGTGTGCCACGATGCGACTGTATTCAAAAATCCGATTTTATAAACCAAATCCTAACAACAGCACACTTTCGTGACACTAAAATTGCAGCTAAGCGACATCGCAATTACATTGTATTACCCAAAAAATAAGCAATTAGCCGGCTAATCGTCCGGCATGATGAGGATCTGCTGTTGTCAGAGTTAATGTCCCTTGTCCTTTTCCTGGCTTCCATCGGCGTTTATGCCTGGAAAGCCGGTCGTCACACCTGGTGGTTTGTGGCCACCCTGGTGGTGCTCGGCATTTTTATTGTTTTAAACATTACGTTATATGCCAGCGATTACTTTACCGGCGACGGTATTAACGACGCGGTGCTCTACACGTTGACCAACAGCCTGACCGGCGCTGGTGTGGGTAAGTACATCCTTCCGGGTCTGGGGCTGGTGGTCGCCCTGGTGGGCATCTTCGCCGCGCTGGCCTGGGTTCTGCGCCGTCGCCGTCACCGTCCGCATCATCATGGCTACAGCCTGCTGGCGCTGTGCCTGGCGCTGGCCTCCGTGGATGCCAGCCCGGCATTCCATCAAATTACCGAGCTGGTAAAATCCCAGTCGCGCGATGGCGATCCGGACTTTGCGGCCTATTACAAAGAACCCTCGAAGAAGATCGACAATCCCAGACTCAACCTGGTCTATATCTACGGCGAAAGTCTGGAACGCACCTATTTTGATAACGATGCTTTCCCGAACCTGACGCCAGAGCTTGGCGCACTGAAAAACCAGGGCCTCGACTTCAGCCACACCATGCAGCTCCCTGGCACGGATTACACCATCGCAGGGATGGTGGCCTCCCAGTGCGGCATTCCGCTGTTTGCCCCGTTTGAAGGCAACGCCTCCGCCTCGATGTCGAGCTTCTTCCCGCAGAACATTTGCCTCGGCGATATCCTGAAAAACTCGGGCTATGAAAACTACTTTATGCAGGGCGCTAACCTGCGCTTTGCCGGGAAAGATGTGTTCCTGAAATCCCACGGTTTCGATCACTTGTATGGTTCCGAAGAGCTGAAAACCACGGTGGCCGATCCGGCCTACCGCAACGACTGGGGCTTTTACGACGATACCGTTCTTGATGAAACCTGGAAGAAATTCGAGGAGCTTTCCCGCGCCGGTAAACGCTTCTCGCTGTTTGCGTTGACCGTTGACACGCATCATCCGGATGGTTTCGTCTCACGCACCTGTAAACGTCAGGGCTATGACATTGACGGTAAAAACAACAAGTCGTTCAGCGCCGTGACCTGTAGCCAGGAGCATATCGCGGCGTTAATCGAGAAAATCAAAGCGTCGCCGTATTTCAAAAATACGGTCATCGTCGTCTCATCTGACCATCTGGCGATGAAAAACAGCGCCTGGGATGAACTGAATAAGCTGGATCGCAGCAACCTGTTCTTTGTGCTGCGCGGCGATAAACCGCAGCAGGAGATCATTGCCGCTAAACGTAACTCGATGGATAACGGCGCTACCGTGCTGGATATTCTGGGTGGCGATAACTTCATTGGCCTGGGCCGCAGTACGCTGTCGGGCCAGTCCCTGTCGGAAATCTTCCTCAACATGAAGGAAAAAATCCTCGCCTGGAAGCCGGATATCATTCGTCTGTGGAACTTCCCGAAAGAGATGAAAGACTTCACCATCGATCAGGATAAAAAAATGATCGCGTTCTCCGGCAGCCATTTCCGCCTGCCGCTGCTGCTGCGCGTGTCGGATAACCGCGTCGAGCCGCTGCCGGAAAGCGAATACTCCGCGCCACTGCGCTTCCAGCTGGCGGAATTTGCCCCGCGCGATAATTTCGTCTGGGTCGACAAATGCTACAAAATGGGCCAGCTCTGGTCGCAACAGCTGTCGCTGTCCACCGACTGGTGCGTCTCTCAGGGGCAACTCGGCGGCGAGCAGACCGTGCAACACGTTGACAAACCGCAGTGGCAGGGAAAAACCGAGTTTAAAGATACGGTTATTGATACCGCACGCTATCAGCGCAACGTAGACCTGCTGAAAATCGTCGACAACGACATTCGTTATAAAGCAGACAGCTTCATCTTTAATGTTGCCGGCGCGCCGGAAGAGGTGAAGCAGTTCAGCGGTATTTCACGGCCGGAATCCTGGGGGCGCTGGTCTAACGCGCAGTTGGGCGATGAGGTGAAAATTGAGTATACCCATCCTCTACCGGAGAAATTCGATCTGGTGATCACCGCCAGGGCATTTGGTCCCAACGCAAACCGTCCTATACCGGTGCGCGTCGGTGATGAAGAACAGACGCTGACGCTGAGCAATGACGTCACCACCAGCACGCTGCACTTCGATAACCCAACGCGCAGCAATACGCTGGTCATTGTGCCACCCGATCCGCAGTCCACTAACGAAGGGAATATTCTCGGTCACGCTCCGCGCAAGCTGGGGATCGGCATGGTGGAGATTAAAATTGTGAGCAGCGCTGGCTGATGACGGCGTTCACTCTTCGCCCGACGCGCCTCGACAACGTCGCTGCCCTGCCCGCCATTGAACGCGCGGCGGGGCAGCGGTTTCGCGACGTTCCTGAGCTGGCCTGGCTGGCAGACAATGAGGTTATTTCTGTTGAAGATCACCTCGGTTACGCCGGACGCGGATTAAGCTGGCTGGCGCTGGCTGACGACAGGCCCGTGGGTTTTATTCTCGCCGAAGCTCATCCATCGTCGCTGTTTATTGTGGAACTGTCGGTTCACCTGGACTGGCAGGGACGAGGTCTTGGACGCCAGTTAATCGCCCGTGCCGCCGCGCATGCCCGCAGTCTGGGGCTGAACTCGCTGACGTTAACGACGTTTCGTGATGTCCCGTGGAATGCGCCCTTCTACAGGCGATTAGGGTTTGAAATGATGACGACGCTGACGCCAGAACTGCGCCAGAAACGCGAGGAAGAGACGGCGCACGGTTTAGCGTATGGTTCCCGCTGCGCCATGCGCCTGCCTCTGTAAGATCGCCCGGTGGCGCTGCGCTTACCGGGCCTACAAAACCCAATTCCGCAGCCGCCACCCGGCGAAACGCACAATCCGTAGGCCGGGTCAGGCGTAGCCGCCACCCGGCGAAACGCACAATCCGTAGGCCGGGTCAGGCGCAGCCGCCACCCGGCAAAACGCACAATCCGTAGGCCGGGTCAGGCGCAGCCGCCACCCGGCAAAACGCACAATCCG
>NZ_KQ089922.1:818030-1146545 GCF_001037645.1 Enterobacter sp. BWH64 | reverse complement strand
CCGTAGGCCGGGTCAGGCGCAGCCGCCACCCGGCAAAACGCACAATCCGTAGGCCGGGTCAGGCGCAGCCGCCACCCGGCAAAACGCACAATCCGCAGGCCGGGTAAGGCGTAGCCGCCACCCGGCGAAACGCACAGCGTCAGAACGTTTCCCAGTTATCGCCCGCGTCTGCGGTCGCCGGTTTACGCGCCACTACCGGTGCGGCAACGCTTTTCGCCGAGGCGAACTCGCGCGCCTTCATCTGTTCCTGCTGAATACGGAACACCGCAACGGCCTGCGTCAGACGGCTCGCCTGCTCTTCCAGTGCCGCGGCCGCCGCCGCAGACTCTTCCACCAGCGAGGCGTTCTGCTGGGTCACGCGATCCATCTCAGCCACCGCCAGCCCAACCTGGTCGATACCGCGGCTCTGCTCGTCAGACGCAGACGCGATTTCGCCCATGATATCCGTCACGCGCGTTACCGCATTCACGATCTCACCCATGGTTTCACCCGCGCTTTCAACAAGCGTTGAACCAATTTCCACGCGCCCCACGGAGTCTTCAATCAGGCTCTTGATCTCGCGAGCCGCCTGGGCGCTGCGCTGCGCCAGGTTTCGGACTTCACCTGCAACCACCGCAAAACCACGCCCCTGTTCGCCCGCACGCGCCGCTTCTACCGCCGCGTTCAGCGCCAGAATATTGGTCTGGAAGGCAATCCCGTCGATCACGCTGATGATATCGGCGATTTTCTGCGAACTGCCGGCGATGTCACGCATGGTCTGCACCACGTTATCCACCACCTTGCCGCCTTTCTGCGCGGTTTCAGACGCGCTCAGCGCCAGGTTGCTCGCCTGACGGGCGTTCTCGGCGTTCTGCTTCACGGTGGCAGTCAGCTGTTCCATGCTGGCGGCGGTCTCTTCCAGAGAGGCAGCCTGCTGTTCGGTACGGGATGAGAGATCGTTATTGCCCATCGAGATTTCGCTCGCACCGCTGTAAATAGCGTTGGCGCCGTTACGCACGTCACCCACGGTACGCACCAGCTCGCCCTGCATATGGCGCAGGGAGTCAGCCAGTACACCCATCTCGTTGGAGCCTTCCACGTCGATGCGCTTCACCAGGTCGCCGCTGGCGATATGACGAATGCTGTCAATCAGACGGTTCAGCGGCGAAATTAGCGCCTGACGAATACCCAGCCAGACGGCAACAATCACCACCAACACCGCAGCCAGCACGCTAATCAGCACCCAGATAGCCTGGCGGTAAGAGCTGTTGCTGTCTTCAACCGCGGTCTGATACAGCGCGTCGTTCTGTTGCAGGTAGTTGACGTACTGCTTCTCAAAGCCATCCTGATAGCTCTGGGTCGGCTGGTCGAAGAACTCATTGATTTTGCCCGCCCCCAGCAGCTGGATCAGCTCAGCCAGCGCACCGTGGTAAATATCGTAATTACGTTTGATTTCCAGTGCCGCAGCGTCGCTCTGACGCGGGTCGCGCGGCAGCGCTTCGTAATCCGCCCAGTTTTTTTCCGCCTGTTTCAGAGATGCAGAGGCAATCTGCATCAGCTCGGCGACGGTTGAGCCGCTGCCGATATTGTTCTGATCCATCATATAGCGGATACCCGCGCGGTTCAGGGTGTTACGGGTTTGCAGCAGCGCCACCCAGCTACCGTTCAGGGTGGATTGTTGCTGGCGAATGGTTTGCAGGATGGTGAAATTCTCTTTGTCATGCTTCAGGGCATTGAAGAAAAGACCACCAGACGTGAGTTGTAAAAGGCCAAATATCGCTAAAACCAGCAGTAAGCTGGTGACAATCTTGATTCGGTTTAACATGTTTTCTCTTTCCTCAGGCAGATACAGAATATTCGGCCTGGCATGAGAAAACTTTACGAAAATCATCCTGGAATTTAGGGTTTTTACGCTTCGTCCCTCGCGGCGATATGTCGGTTTCCAAGTTCAATAAACTCTTCCAGCAGCGCCGTGAGCTGCTTCATCTTCTCAGGCGTATATTCCGCCTCTATCTGCTGGTACGCCTCTTCCACCTGAGCCTGAGCACGCTGGTACAGCGCGTTGCCTTCTTTCGTCAGCGACACGTACAGCTTGCGCTGGTCAGTCACCGGTTTTAAGCGCAGCACCAGACCGTCGCGCTCCATCCGCGTCAGAATGCCGGTCAGGCTTGGGCGCAAAATACAGGTGCGGAACGCCAGATCGTGAAAATCCATGGAGGGATGCTCGGCCAGCACGCGGACGATACGCCACTGCTGCTCGGTCAGATTATGCCGCTTCACTATCGGGCGGAAGTAGCCCATCGCCGCTTCACGCGCCTGCAACAGCGCGATGGTTAATGAGTCATGCATCATCTACCCCTTACATCATTAACAAATAAACAATTAAAAAAAGATGCTTTTATAGACAACACGTTTTAACCCAAAAAGTCTAACAGAAACAAAGCTATTTTTTTAACTTATTGATTTAAATATCAATTCACCCTTTTATGTAAATTTATTGTTATTTGCATCACAAATTATTCACTTCTGATTGCGAAACGAACAGCAAAAGCATAAAACCAGATCATTAACATATTAATGAAATCAAAACCGGACAGCCGGTTTGAGGAGTATGGGAATGAAAGGTACTGTTTTTGCCGTAGCGCTAAACCACCAAAGCCAGCGTGTGGCCTGGGCTGAGGCGTTTGAAAAAGCCCCCTATAACGCGCCGCCAAATACGGCGGTGTGGTTTATCAAGCCACATAACACTGTTATCCGCGCAGGCGAACCGATTCCCTTCCCGCAGGGAGAAACCGTGTTAAGCGGCGCGACGGTGGCGCTGGTGGTGGGCAAAACCGCCAGCAAAGTACGCGTTGAAGAGGCGGCGGCGTACATCGCCGGCTACGCGCTGGCTAACGAAATCAGCCTGCCGGAAGAAAGCTTCTACCGTCCGGCGATCAAGGCCAAATGCCGGGATGGATTTTGCCCGCTCGGCGAACCTGTCGCCGTTGATAACGTGGATAATCTGACCATCATCACCGAGATCAACGGCCGCGAAGCGGACCACTGGAACACGGCCGATCTGCACCGCAACGCCGCCGAACTGCTGAGCGCCCTGAGCGAATTTGCCACCCTGAACCCCGGCGATGCGATATTGCTCGGCACTCCGCAAAGCCGCGTCGAAGTTCGCCCGGGCGATCGGGTACGTATTCTGGCAGAAGGATTTCCGCCGCTGGAAAACCCGGTGGTGGAGGAACGCGACGTTGCCATCGCTTCGCGCACGCCGCCGCACGCCACGCTGTTTGCCCTCGGTCTGAACTATGCCGACCACGCCAGCGAGCTGGACTTCAAGCCACCCACCGAGCCGCTGGTGTTTATCAAAGCGCCAAACACCTTTAACGGCGACAACCAGACGTCGGTGCGCCCGAACAATATCGAGTACATGCATTACGAAGCGGAGCTGGTGGTGGTCATCGGCAAAACCGCGCGCAAGGTCAGCGAAGCCGAGGCGATGGACTACGTGGCGGGCTATACGGTGTGCAACGATTACGCCATCCGCGATTATCTCGAAAACTACTATCGCCCGAACCTGCGGGTGAAAAGCCGCGACGGGCTGACCCCCATCAGCCCGAACGTAGTGCCAAAAGAAGCCATTCCTGACCCGCACAACCTTCGTCTTCGCACCTACGTCAACGGTGAACTGCGTCAAGAAGGCACCACAGCAGACCTGATCTTCAGCATCCCCTACTTAATTGCGTATCTGAGCGATTTTATGACCCTGCAACCGGGCGACATGATTGCCACCGGCACGCCGAAGGGGCTGTCCGACGTGGTGCCGGGCGATGAGGTGGTGGTGGAAGTGGAAGGCGTAGGCCGTCTGGTAAACCGAATTGTCAGTGAGGAGACTGCAAAATGAAAAAGATTAACCACTGGATCAACGGTAAAAACGTCGCCGGAAGTGAGTACTTCCAAACCACTAACCCGGCCTCCGGCGAGGTGCTGGCAGAAGTGGCCTCCGGCGGCGAAGCCGAAATCCATCAGGCCGTTGCCGCCGCCAAAGAGGCGTTTCCGAAATGGGCCAACCTGCCGATGAAGGAGCGCGCGCGCCTGATGCGTCGCCTGGGGGATCTGATTGACCAGAACGTGCCGGACATTGCCGCGATGGAAACCGCCGACACCGGCCTGCCGATCCACCAGACCAAAAACGTGCTCATTCCGCGCGCCTCGCACAACTTCGAGTTCTTCGCCGAGGTGTGCCAGCAGATGAACGGCAAAACCTACCCGGTCGACGACAAGATGCTCAACTACACCCTGGTGCAGCCGGTGGGGGTTTGCGCGCTGGTGTCGCCGTGGAACGTGCCGTTTATGACCGCCACCTGGAAGGTCGCGCCGTGCCTGGCCTTAGGGAATACCGCGGTGCTGAAGATGTCTGAACTCTCCCCGCTGACCGCCGACCGTCTGGGCGAGCTGGCGCTGGAGGCGGGCATTCCGGCGGGCGTGCTCAACGTGGTGCAGGGCTATGGCGCCACGGCGGGCGACGCGCTGGTGCGTCATCATGACGTGCGCGCCGTCTCCTTCACCGGCGGTACCACCACCGGGCGCAACATCATGAAAAACGCCGGGCTGAAGAAGTATTCCATGGAACTTGGCGGCAAATCTCCGGTGCTGATTTTTGAAGACGCAGACATCGAGCGCGCGCTGGACGCCGCCCTGTTTACCATCTTCTCCATCAACGGCGAACGCTGCACCGCCGGCTCGCGCATCTTCATCCAGCAGAGCATCTACCCGGAGTTCGTCAAACGCTTTGCCGAGCGCGCCAACCGCCTGCGCGTGGGCGACCCGACCGATCCGAACACCCAGATTGGCGCGCTCATCAGCCAGCAGCACTGGGAAAAAGTCTCCGGCTACATCCGGCTCGGCATTGAGGAAGGCGCAACCCTGCTGGCGGGCGGCCCCGATATACCGACCGATCTGCCTGCGCACCTGAAAGGCGGCAACTTCCTGCGCCCGACCGTGCTGGCGGATGTCGATAACCGCATGCGCGTGGCGCAGGAGGAGATCTTCGGGCCGGTGGCCTGCCTGCTGCCGTTTAAGGATGAAGCGGAAGGCCTGCGCCTGGCGAACGACGTGGAGTACGGCCTGGCATCTTACATCTGGACCCAGGACGTCAGCAAAGTGCTGCGTCTGGCGCGCAGCATCGAAGCGGGCATGGTGTTCGTCAACACCCAGAACGTGCGCGACCTGCGCCAGCCGTTTGGCGGCGTGAAGGCCTCCGGCACCGGGCGTGAGGGCGGCGAGTACAGCTTCGAGGTCTTCGCGGAGATGAAGAACGTCTGTATCTCCATGGGCGACCATCCGATTCCAAAGTGGGGGATCTGATCATGGGAAAATTAGCCTTAGCAGCAAAAATCACACACGTTCCGTCAATGTATCTCTCTGAACTGCCGGGCAAAAACCACGGCTGCCGCCAGTCGGCCATCGACGGGCATAAAGAGATCAGCAAGCGCTGCCGCGAGCTGGGCGTGGACACCATTATCGTCTTCGACACCCACTGGCTGGTGAACAGCGCGTATCACATCAACTGCGCGGACCATTTTTCGGGCGTCTACACCAGCAACGAGCTGCCGCATTTTATTCGCGACATGACCTACGACTACGACGGCAACCCGGAACTCGGCCAGCTGATTGCCGACGAAGCGGTGAAGCTTGGCGTTCGCGCCAAGGCGCACAACATCCCGAGCCTGAAGCTGGAGTACGGCACGCTGGTGCCGATGCGCTACATGAACGCGGATAAGCACTTCAAAGTGGTCTCCATCTCGGCGTTCTGCACGGTTCACGACTTCGCCGACAGCCGCAGGCTGGGCGAGGCCATCATCAGTGCCATCGAAAAATACGACGGCACCGTGGCGGTGCTTGCCAGCGGCTCGCTCTCGCACCGCTTTATCGACGACCAGCGCGCGGAGGAAGGGATGAACAGCTACACCCGCGAGTTTGACCGCCAGATGGACGAGCGCGTGGTGAAGCTGTGGCGCGAGGGTCAGTTCAAGGAGTTTTGCAGCATGCTGCCGGAGTACGCCGACTACTGCTACGGCGAGGGCAATATGCACGACACGGTGATGCTGCTGGGGATGCTCGGCTGGGACAAATACGACGGTAAGGTGGAGTTTCTCACCGAGCTGTTCGCCAGCTCCGGCACCGGCCAGGTCAACGCCGTTTTCCCGCTGCCCGCGTAAGGAGCCGCCATGCCGCACTTTATTGCTGAATGTACCGACAACATCCGCGAGCAGGCCGACCTGCCAGGGCTGTTCGCCAAAGTGAACGAGGCGCTCGCCGCCACGGGCATCTTCCCCATCGGCGGTATCCGCAGCCGCGCCCACTGGCTGGACACCTGGCAGATGGCCGACGGTAAGCACGATTACGCCTTTGTGCATATGACGCTGAAGATCGGCGCGGGGCGCAGCCTGGAAAGCCGGGAAGCCGTGGGGGAGATGCTGTTTGCGCTGATCAAAACGCATTTTGCAGAGCTGATGGCCGCCCGCTATCTGGCGCTGTCGTTCGAGCTCGACGAGCTGCACCCGACGCTTAATTACAAGCAGAACAACGTGCACGCGTTGTTTAAGTAGCCGTTTGCTCGCCCGGTGGCGCTGCGCTTACCGGGCCTACAACGGCCCCAAACCGTAGGCCGGGTAAGCGAAGCGCCACCCGGCAACAGCCGCACAAAGGATACGCCATGCTCGACAAACACACCCATACCCTGATCGCCCACCGCCTGCATCAGGCGGAACAATCCCGGGAGCAGATCCGCGCGATCTCGCTGGAGTACCCGGAGATCACCATTGAAGACGCCTACGCCGTCCAGCGCGAATGGGTGAGCCTGAAAATCGCCGAAGGCCGCGTGCTGAAAGGCCACAAGATCGGCCTCACCTCCAAAGCGATGCAGGCCAGCTCGCAGATCAGCGAGCCGGACTACGGCGCGCTGCTGGACGATATGTTCTTCCACGACGGCAGCGACATCCCCGTGGATCGCTTTATCGTCCCGCGCATCGAAGTGGAGCTGGCCTTCGTGCTGGCAAAACCGCTGCGCGGCCCGAACTGCACGATCTTCGACGTCTACAACGCCACGGATTACGTCATCCCCGCCCTGGAGCTGATCGACGCCCGCTGCCATAACGTTGACCCGGAAACCCAGCGCCCGCGCAAGGTGTTCGACACCATCTCCGATAACGCCGCCAACGCGGGCGTGATCCTCGGCGGCCGCCCGATTAAACCCGACGAGCTGGATCTGCGCTGGATCTCCGCCCTGCTCTACCGCAACGGCGTGATCGAAGAGACCGGGGTCGCCGCAGGCGTGCTTAACCACCCGGCAAACGGCGTGGCGTGGCTGGCGAACAAACTCGCGCCATACGACGTGCAGCTTGAGCCAGGCCAGATCATCCTCGGCGGCTCGTTTACCCGCCCGGTTGCCGCCAGCAGAGGCGACACCTTCCACGTCGACTACGGCAACATGGGCTCGATTAGCTGCCGCTTTGTGTAGGAGTGCACCATGGAAAACGCATTTAAGACCGCGCTGAAAGCCGGAAAGCCGCAAATCGGCCTGTGGCTGGGGCTGACCAGCAGCTACAGCGCTGAGCTACTGGCCGGGGCCGGTTTTGACTGGCTGCTGATCGACGGGGAGCACGCGCCGAACAGCGTGCAGACCGTCCTGACTCAGCTCCAGGCCATCGCCCCTTATCCCAGCCAGCCGGTGGTGCGCCCATCGTGGAACGATCCGGTGCAGATCAAGCAGCTGCTGGACGTGGGGGCGCAAACCCTGCTGGTGCCGATGGTGCAAAACGCCGACGAAGCCCGTCTGGCGGTCAGCGCCACCCGCTATCCGCCTGCCGGCATTCGCGGCGTCGGCAGCGCGCTGGCGCGGGCGTCGCGCTGGAACCGCATCCCGGAGTATCTGCATCAGGCTAACGACGCCATGTGCGTGCTGGTGCAAATCGAAACTCGCGAGGCGCTGAAAAACCTGCCGCAGATCCTGGACGTGGAAGGGGTGGACGGCGTGTTTATCGGCCCGGCGGATCTGAGCGCCGACATGGGCTTCGCCGGTAATCCGCAGCACCCGGAGGTGCAGGCCGCCATTGAACAGGCGATCGCGCAGATCCTCAGCGCGGGCAAAGCGCCCGGCATCCTGATGGCGAATGAACAGCTGGCAAAACGCTATCTCAGCCTCGGCGCGTTGTTTGTCGCGGTCGGCGTGGATACCACCCTGCTCGCCCGCAGCGCCGAAGCGCTGGCGGCCCGCTTTACCGACGTCACCACAGCAGTTGATAACAATAAATCCGTCTACTAAACGTACGATGTGGAGCGCAACATGACGACCTCAACCCTGCATAATAAAGCTGTTGAACATCGCGTTATTAATAAGCTGTTCCGTCGTTTGATCGTGTTTCTTTTTATCCTGTTTGTTTTCTCGTTTCTCGATCGCATCAACATCGGCTTTGCCGGGCTGACGATGGGCAAAGATCTGGGCCTCACGTCAACCATGTTTGGCCTGGCCGCGACGCTGTTTTACGTGACCTACGTGCTGTGCGGTATCCCCAGCAACATCATGCTGGCGAAGGTCGGCGCCCGCCGCTGGATCGCCGGGATCATGGTGGTGTGGGGCATCGCCTCTACCTGCACCATGTTCGCCACCAGCCCCGAAACGCTTTATGTCCTGCGCATGCTGGTGGGCATTGCCGAAGCCGGTTTCCTGCCAGGCATTCTGGTCTATCTCACCTGGTGGTTCCCGGCGTATCACCGCGCCCGCGCCAACGCGCTGTTTATGATCGCCATGCCGGTGACCATGATGCTCGGCTCGATCCTCTCCGGGTACATTCTGGCGATGGACGGGCTGTGGAACCTGAAGGGCTGGCAGTGGCTGTTCCTGCTGGAGGGGCTGCCATCGGTGGTGCTCGGCGTGGTGACCTGGTTCTACCTTAACGACACCCCGGATCAGGCCACCTGGCTGGATGATGACGAAAAGCAGGCACTCAAAACGATGATCGCCCGCGAACAGGAGCTGGCCATTGCGCACGCCGCCACGCCGCGCTCGACGCTGCGCGAGGTGCTGACGCCCGCCGTGCTGCTCTACACGCTGGCCTACTTCTGCCTGACGAATACGCTGAGCGCGATCAACATCTGGACGCCGCAGATCCTGCAAAGCTTCAACACCGGCAGCAGCAATATCGTGATTGGCCTGCTGGCGGCGATTCCGCAGTTTTGCACCATCCTCGGGATGATCTGGTGGAGCCGCCGCTCCGACAGGCTGAAAGAGCGAAAAAAGCACACCATCCTGCCGTATCTGTTTGCAGCGGCGGGATGGATGCTGGCCTCGGCGACCGATCACAGCCTGATCCAGCTGCTTGGCATCATCATGGCCTCAACCGGATCGTTTACCGCCATGGCGATATTCTGGACCACGCCGGATCAGGTTATTAGCCTGCAATCCCGCGCGGTGGCGCTGGCGGTGATCAACGCCATCGGCAACGTCGGGTCTGCCGTCAGCCCATTGCTGATAGGTATTCTGCGCGACGCGACCGGCAGCTTCAGCTCGGGACTGTGGTTCGTGGCGGGTCTGCTGGTGGTGGGCGCGCTGGTGCTGACGCGCATTCCGATGACGCAGCGGGATCAACAGAGGAACGATCATGTGCCAGAGCCCCATC
This sequence comes from Enterobacter sp. BWH64, assembly GCF_001037645.1. Classification (NCBI taxonomy): domain Bacteria; kingdom Pseudomonadati; phylum Pseudomonadota; class Gammaproteobacteria; order Enterobacterales; family Enterobacteriaceae; genus Enterobacter; species Enterobacter sp. BWH64. Next base: position 1,136,895 of record NZ_KQ089922.1, on the reverse strand, counting down.
GCCAACATTGATATCAGCAAGGATTACGACGAAAGTCTGGGCACCGACGATGTGCACTACCAGTCGTTTGCCCGCATGGCGGCCTTTTTTGGCCGCGACATGCAGGCGCACCGCCACGACCAGTATTTTCAGATGCATTTTCTCGACACCGGGCAGATTGAGCTCCAGCTCGACGACCACCGTTACTCGGTGCAGGCGCCGCTGTTCGTGCTAACACCACCGTCGGTGCCGCACGCGTTTATTACCGAATCCGACAGCGACGGCCACGTGCTGACGGTGCGCGAGGATCTCATCTGGCCACTGTTAGAAGTGCTCTACCCCGGTACGCGGGAAGCGTTCGGCCTGCCGGGGATCTGCCTGTCGCTTGCCGACAGGCCTGACGAGCTGGCGGCGCTGAAGCACTACTGGCAGCTGATTGCCCGGGAATCCACGGAACAACTGCCCGGTCGCGAGCATACGCTGGTCCTGCTGGCCCAGGCCGTTTTTACCCTGCTGCTGCGCAACGCGAAGCTCGACGACCACGCGTCAGGCGGCATGCGCGGTGAGCTGAAGCTTTTTCAGCGCTTTAACCAGCTGACAGATGCTCATTACCACGAGCACTGGACGGTTCCGGAGTATGCCAGCGAATTGCATCTCACCGAATCTCGCCTGACCGATATCTGTCGCCGCTTCGCCAACCGCTCGCCGAAACGGCTGATCTTCGACCGCCAGCTGCGGGAAGCCAGGCGTTTGCTGCTGTTTTCCGACAGCACAGTGAGCGAAATTGCCTGGCAGCTGGGGTTTAAAGATCCGGCCTATTTCGCCCGTTTTTTTAACCGACTGACGGGGTGCTCACCCAGCGCATACCGGGCGCAGAAAGTACCGGTTTCCTGAACGCATAACGGTTCGTAGGGCGGGTAAGCGCAGCGCCACCCGCCGAAAAGCCGCACAGATCACAAAACCACCTCTCACCCGAAAAGTACCTGCCGTTGTCCCAATCGTCCCTTCACGTTCCGCCCGTCTCAAGCTTCAATTAAACAACAAAAACAAAACATAAATTTAACAACCATCTTCCGATACGAGGTCCCTATGAAGCCTGAAGATTTCCGCGCTGATGCCAAACGTCCGTTAACCGGTGAAGAGTATTTAAAAAGCCTGCAAGATGGCCGTGAGATTTATATCTACGGCGAGCGCGTTAAGGACGTCACTACCCACCCGGCATTTCGCAATGCGGCGGCGTCCATCGCCCAGATGTACGATGCCCTGCACAAGCCAGACATGCAGGATACCCTCTGCTGGGGTACCGACACCGGCAGCGGCGGCTACACCCATAAATTCTTCCGCGTGGCGAAAAGTGCCGACGATCTGCGCCAGCAGCGTGACGCCATCGCCGAGTGGTCGCGCCTGAGCTATGGCTGGATGGGGCGTACGCCGGACTACAAAGCCGCGTTCGGCTGCGCGCTCGGCGCTAACCCTGCCTTCTACGGTCAGTTCGAGCAGAACGCCCGCAACTGGTACACCCGTATTCAGGAAACCGGCCTGTACTTTAACCACGCCATCGTCAACCCGCCGATCGATCGCCATAAACCGGCGGACGAGGTGAAAGACGTTTACATCAAGCTGGAGAAAGAGACCGACGCCGGGATCATCGTCAGCGGCGCGAAAGTGGTGGCCACCAACTCGGCATTGACCCACTACAACATGATCGGTTTTGGTTCTGCGCAGGTGATGGGCGAAAACCCGGACTTCGCGCTGATGTTCGTCGCGCCGATGGATGCCGAAGGGGTGAAGCTGATCTCCCGCGCCTCTTACGAGATGGTGGCAGGGGCGACAGGCTCTCCGTACGACTACCCGCTCTCCAGCCGCTTTGACGAGAACGACGCCATTCTGGTAATGGATCATGTGCTGATCCCGTGGGAAAACGTGCTGATCTACCGTGATTTCGACCGCTGCCGTCGCTGGACGATGGAAGGTGGCTTCGCCCGCATGTACCCGCTTCAGGCCTGCGTGCGTCTGGCAGTGAAGCTCGACTTCATCACCGCTCTGCTGAAGAAGTCGCTGGAGTGTACCGGCACCCTCGAGTTCCGCGGCGTGCAGGCGGATCTCGGCGAAGTGGTGGCGTGGCGCAACATGTTCTGGGCGCTGAGCGACTCCATGTGCTCCGAAGCCACTCCGTGGGTAAACGGCGCGTATCTGCCTGACCACGCGGCGTTACAGACCTACCGCGTGATGGCGCCAATGGCCTATGCGAAGATCAAGAACATCATCGAACGTAACGTGACCTCCGGGCTGATATACCTGCCGTCCAGCGCGCGGGACCTGAACAACCCGCAGATCGACCAGTACCTGGCGAAGTACGTGCGCGGCTCCAACGGGATGGATCATGTCGAACGCATCAAGATTCTGAAACTGATGTGGGATGCCATCGGCAGCGAGTTTGGCGGACGTCACGAGCTGTACGAAATCAACTACTCCGGTAGCCAGGATGAGATCCGCCTGCAATGCCTGCGTCAGGCGCAAAGCTCCGGCAACATGGACAAGATGATGGCGATGGTTGACCGCTGCATGTCCGAGTACGACCAGCACGGCTGGACCGTACCGCACCTGCACAACAACACTGATATCAACATGCTGGATAAGCTGCTGAAATAACGCAGCGGGAGGTTTCAATGCAATCTGAAGAACGCCTGCGTTTTCGCGACGCGATGGCCAGCCTGTCGGCGGCGGTGAATGTGGTCACCACCGAGGGCGATGCGGGTCGCTGCGGCATTACCGCCACCGCCGTCTGTTCGGTCACGGACACCCCGCCCTCGGTCATGGTCTGCATCAACGCCAACAGCGCCATGAACCCGGTCTTCCAGGGCAACGGCAAACTGTGCGTCAACGTGCTGAACCACGAGCAGGAGATCATGGCCCGCCACTTTGCCGGGATGACCGGCATGGCAATGGAGGAACGCTTTGCTCTCTCCTGCTGGCAGAAAGGACCGCTGGCGCAGCCGGTGCTGAAAGGCGCCCTGGCAAGCCTGGAAGGTGAGATAACCCAGGTGCAAACCATCGGCACCCATCTGGTCTACCTTGTGGAGATTAAGAACATCATCCTCAGCAGCGAGGGGCACGGCCTGATCTACTTCAAACGCCGTTTCCACCCGGTGATGATGGAGATGGAAGCCGCGATTTGATCCCGTTGCACAAAAAAACGCTAAGGTTTCCGCAAAGGTGCGCCGTTAACTATCCATAAGATAAATTTTCCGGGGCGGCTGGCGACGTCGTCAGCCGCCCCCTTAACGCTGGAAAGTCTTATGGCCCCTTCACCCCGAAGCCGCTCGGCTGAACGTCTGGTTGAAATCATTATTGCCCTGCACCGCAACGGAAGCGTTAATCGCCGCGATCTGATGCAAAAATTTGGCATTACCGAACGCACGGTGTACCGCGATTTACAGGCGCTTTCCCCGATTATTGAACACGACGGCAAAGGGCGCTATCAGCTGCTGCCCGCGTATCAGCCCTGCCGCTGCGTGCACTGCCCTGAAGCGAACGACAAAAGCCCACAGGGCTAGATTATTATCAGTGATCTCAATCACATATTTTCTCCCGCCGGGGGTGAGCCTTAACCACTCACCCTCGCTTTTGACCGCTCACGCATCGCTTTCAACCACTCACCCATTTACCGTGCTTTACACGCGCGAGGATCTGGCACGATCGCTCCAGCATTAATCAATACCTCCTCACAACGAACCCTGACCCTTTTTTCTTTACATAAAAAACCAGGTCTTATTATGGATACTAAAAAACTACTTAAGCACGTGCCCTGGGCCATCCTCGGGATCATCGGTGCTTTCTGTCTGGCGGTTGTCGCATTACGCCGGGGCGAGCACGTCAGCGCCCTGTGGATCGTGGTCGCGTCGGTTTCCGTCTACCTTGTGGCTTATCGCTACTACAGCTTGTACATCGCGCAGAAGGTTATGAAGCTCGACCCGACGCGCGCCACCCCGGCGGTTATTAACAACGACGGCCTGAACTACGTGCCAACCAACCGTTACGTGCTGTTTGGTCACCACTTCGCCGCCATTGCAGGCGCGGGTCCGCTGGTCGGTCCGGTGCTGGCTGCGCAGATGGGCTACCTGCCGGGTACGCTCTGGCTGCTGGCGGGCGTGGTGCTGGCGGGAGCGGTGCAGGACTTTATGGTGCTGTTTATCTCCTCGCGCCGTAACGGTTCGTCGCTGGGCGAGATGATCAAAGAGGAGATGGGCCGCGTGCCAGGCACGATCGCTCTGTTCGGCTGCTTCCTGATCATGATCATCATCCTGGCGGTGCTGGCCCTGATCGTGGTGAAAGCGCTGGCCGAAAGTCCGTGGGGCGTCTTCACCGTCTGCTCTACCGTACCGATTGCGCTGTTCATGGGCATCTACATGCGCTTCCTGCGCCCTGGCCGCGTTGGCGAGGTGTCGGTCATCGGTATCGTGCTGCTGGTCGCCTCCATCTACTTCGGCGGCGTGATTGCGCACGACCCGTACTGGGGTCCGGCGCTGACCTTTAAAGACACCACCATCACCTTCGCGCTGATCGGCTACGCATTCATCTCAGCGCTGCTGCCGGTGTGGCTGATTCTGGCTCCGCGTGACTACCTGGCAACCTTCCTGAAAATCGGCGTTATCGTCGGGCTGGCCATTGGTATTGTGATCATCAACCCGGAGCTGAAAATGCCGGCGGTGACGCAGTACATTGACGGTACCGGTCCGCTGTGGAAAGGCGCCCTGTTCCCGTTCCTGTTTATCACCATTGCCTGCGGTGCCGTGTCTGGCTTCCACGCGCTGATCGCCTCCGGCACCACGCCGAAGCTGATGGCCAACGAAACCGACGCGCGCTTCATCGGTTACGGCGCGATGCTGATGGAATCCTTCGTGGCGATCATGGCGCTGGTTGCGGCGTCGATTATCGAGCCTGGCCTGTACTTTGCGATGAACACCCCGCCGGCGGGTCTCGGCATTACCATGCCAAACCTGCATGAGATGGGCGGCGAAAATACCGCGCTGATCCTGGCACAGCTGAAAGACGCCAGCGCACACGCGGCGGCGACCGTCAGCTCCTGGGGCTTCGTGATTTCGCCTGAGCAGATCATGCAGACCGCGAAAGACATCGGCGAACCGTCCGTGCTGAACCGCGCAGGTGGCGCGCCAACGCTGGCGGTGGGTATCGCACACGTGTTCCACAAAGTGCTGCCGTGGGCGGACATGGGCTTCTGGTACCACTTCGGTATTCTGTTTGAAGCGCTGTTCATCCTCACCGCGCTGGATGCCGGTACGCGTGCAGGCCGCTTCATGTTGCAGGATCTGCTGGGTAACTTCGTGCCATTCCTGAAGAAAACCGACTCTCTGGTGGCCGGCGTTCTGGGCACTGCGGGCTGCGTAGGCATGTGGGGTTATCTGCTGTATCAGGGCGTTGTTGACCCGCTGGGCGGCGTGAAGAGCCTGTGGCCGCTGTTCGGCATCTCTAACCAGATGCTGGCGGCTGTGGCCCTGGTGCTGGGTACCGTTGTCCTCGTGAAGATGAAACGCACCAAATACATCTGGGTCACCGTGGTGCCTGCGCTGTGGCTGCTGCTCTGCACTACCTGGGCGCTGGGTCTGAAACTGTTCAGCACCAACCCGCAGCTGGAAGGCTTCTTCTTCATGGCTAACCAGTACAAAGAGAAGATTGCCGCAGGCGGCGCGGATCTGACCGCGCAGCAGATTGCCAACATGAACCATATCGTGGTGAACAACTACACCAACGCGGGTCTGAGCATTCTGTTCCTGGTGGTGGTGTACAGCATTATCTTCTACGGCATCAAAACCTGGATGAAAGTGCGTAACGTTGAGGGCCGTACGGACAAAGAGACCCCGTACGTACCGGTGCCGGAAGGCGGCGTGAAGACCTCCTCACACCATTAATTAAGCATGTTACTGTAGGCCCGGTAAGCGTAGCGCCACCGGGCTTCTTCTATCTGGAACCCTCAATGTTTGGTAACTTAGGCGAAGCAAAAAAATACCTCGGTCAGGCGGCGAAAATGCTGATTGGCATTCCGGATTATGACAACTACGTTGAGCATATGAAGACCAACCATCCGGATAAGCCGTACATGACCTACACTGAATTCTTCCGCGAGCGTCAGGAAGCGCGCTACGGCGGAAGTGGAGAAGGCGGCATCAGCTGCTGCTAAAGGAGAAACCATGACCCCGATTGCCGTTACCCTGCTGACCGGTTTCCTCGGCGCCGGTAAAACCACCCTGCTGCGCCACATTCTGAACGAGCAGCACGGCTTCAAAATCGCCGTCATCGAAAACGAATTTGGCGAAGTCTCCGTTGACGATCAGCTGATTGGCGACCGCGCCACCCAGATCAAAACCCTGACCAACGGCTGCATCTGCTGCACCCGCTCTAACGAATTAGAAGACGCCCTGCTGGACCTGCTCGACAGCCGCGATCGCGGTGACATCGACTTCGACCGTCTGGTGATCGAGTGCACCGGCATGGCCGACCCCGGCCCGATTATTCAGACTTTTTTCTCTCATGAGATCATCTGCCAGCGCTACCTGCTGGACGGCGTCATCGCTCTGGTGGATGCGGTCCATGCCGACGAGCAGATGAACCAGTTCACCATCGCCCAGTCCCAGGTTGGCTACGCCGACCGCATCCTGCTGACCAAAACCGACGTGGCGGGTGAAAGCGAAAAACTGCGCGAGCGCCTGACGCGCATCAACTCGCGTGCGCCAGTTTACACGGTGACGCACGGCGATATCGATCTCGCCCAGCTGTTCAACACCAACGGCTTTATGCTGGAAGAGAACGTCACCGCGAAACCGCGCTTCCACTTTATGTCCGACAAGCAAAACGACGTGACGTCGATTGTGGTTGAGCTGGACTACCCGGTTGACATCAGCGAGGTCTCCCGCGTGATGGAGAACCTGCTACTGTCATTTGCCGACAAGCTGCTGCGCTATAAAGGGATGCTGTGGATCGACGGCGAGCCGAACCGCCTGCTGTTCCAGGGCGTGCAGCGCCTGTACAGCGCCGACTGGGATCGCCCGTGGGACGATGAAGTGCCGCACAGCGTGATGGTGTTTATTGGAATACAGCTGCCGGAAGAGGAAATTCGGGCAGCGTTTGCGGGGCTGAAGAAATAACCGCACCGATTATCCCCTCTCCCCCGCGGGGAGAGGGTTAGGGTGAGGGGGAAACTTATTTCAACGCCTCCGGCAGCGTCACAATCCACAGTTCGCTGTCGGACTCCGGTTTCTTCAGCGGCTTCACGCTGAGGGTGGTTTCAACCGGTTTGTCATCCAGCGTCAGCGCCCCCTGCGCGTTCACCCGATAATCCTTGAGCTTCTTGCCTTCGACTGGCTTCTGCATCGCCACCTTCACGCCAAAGTCATTATCGTTCGCCACTGCCAGCGTTTTGCTGTCAATCAGCGCCAGCCCTTCGGCCTTTTCCTGCTGCCAGCCCAGCGCACGCAGGTCGACCACCTGCGTTTTTTCCGCAAGCGTGATGCCGCGCTGCGCCAGCGTTTTCTCATCATCAAACTCCGGGTATTCGCCCGGCTTGTCGAAGGCCGCCAGATCGCTCGCCTTGCTCAGATCAACCCTGTAGATGAGGTTACGCATTGCGTCATTTTTATCCTCGCCCTGTTCAATCAGCAGGATGGTGTGGTTATCCAGCGCCACTATGTCGCCGATTTTAGCGTCGCTGTTTTTGCTGTAGGCCGCGCTGTCGACAGGGTAGCCGTACATCGCGGTTTTCCCGGTCGCCGGATCGAAGCTCACCAGACGCGTAAACAGCGCCTGTTTTTTGCTCTTCCCGTCGATATCCAGCGTGCTTTGCACGGCGGCGATAATGCGTCCGTCCGGCATGCGGGTCAGCCCTTCAAAGCCCCGGTTTGCCTGACGCCATTTGATAACGTTTGGCAGACCGCCCGCGATGGATTTCTCCCCTTCCGTCGCCTGCGGACCGTGGATCGCGAGGATTTTCCCTTTACTGTCGACGTTAATCAGGAACGGGCCATACTCATCGCACAGCCAGTAGCCGCCCTTCCCGTCCGGCGTGATGCCTTCCGTATCCAGCCCGCGGTTATCGCCTTTCAGCACTTTTAAGGTGTCGCTTAGCGCGACTTCATTGGTAGATCCAATCACGCCGCTTTGCAGCGGCAGGCCGTTGATCTCGCCTTTATCGTCATGCAGCGGTCGCGCGTCCACGGCTTCCGCTTTGCCGTTTAGCACACGGATCGTCATCAGCAGCGGGGCGAAATCCGGGGTAACAAAGATTTTGGCATCGTTTTTCCCCATTTTTGGCGAATCCGCGTTAGGACCGCGATCGGTCACGGTCGCAAACGTCAGCGCATCGCCCTGCTTGCCCGTGAATAACAAACCCGAACCAATCCCCACCGGGAGCCCGTTCGGGAATGCGCTGGCAAACGCACCGCTGTATTTGACATGCGCGCCTTCGGGAAAGCTGACGACGTAGCGCTCCGCGGTTGGCTGTGCCGCCAGGCCAGAGAAAGAGAGCGCACAACCGACTAGCACAGGAATAATTTTTCTTTTCATATTGTTAGCATCCAGTAAGTGAAGCCAACAACGTAATGAAGAAACGTGTCAGAAAAATGACATGTAATGGCAACGAAGCGGCGCGTACGGACGTATATCAATCACCAGAAATGTAAACCTCTGTCTTTATCTGTGTCAGCTGAAATACTTTTGGAAATTATTAGAAACCCAATTAATTCATGGCGAAGGACTATTTGCGCCTCGTTCATTTTACGTTTAGCCAGGAATGTAAACTGTCCCTAAACGCGAATGTATTGGACATTGACGATTTGCCATATAAACAATTAATCAACATTTACCATTCAAAAACCCAACATAAACAGCATATAAATGCGAGACATATCACATTTGCAGTCATAAACATCGCTTGTTAAGGTGCCCTCAGATTAATTTAATGACGAGGAAACACTCATGAAAAAACTTAACATCCTGATCCTTTCTGCTCTGACCGCCGTATCGGGCTCCGCACTGGCCATGGGTGGCAGCATTGAGCAGGGTAAAAACTTTACTAACCTCAATCTGGAAATGGGGAAATCCTCATCCGGCCTGTATGCGGAGAGCAACTGGCTGAAAAACACCGATGACGGCACCCAGACCGGCGGCGTTGGGGCAGGCTACAACCTGGAAGTGGGTCCGGTGATGCTGAATGCTGGCGCGAAAGCCATCTACATCGGCCCGAAAAAAGGCGATAACGGCGTGGCATTCCCGATTGGCGGCGGCGTTAACGTTGCGCTTACGGACAGCATTCACGTGTTTGGTGAAGGTTATGTGGCGCCAGACGGCCTGAACAACAGCGTGAAGAACTATGTTGAAGCTAACGGCGGCGTAAGCTGGACGCCAGTCAAACCTGTCACGCTGAAAGTGGGTTATCGCCACGTGAGCGTAGACGGTAAAGACGGTCGTCCAAACCACACGCTGATCGACGGTGCATATGTAGGCGGTGGAGTGTCCTTCTAAGCCTGTTTGCGCGTTTCGCCCGGCGGCGCTACGCTTGCACGGGCCTACAATGAAGGGTGCAATGTATTAAAATTATTGCACATTGATTGTAGGCCGGGTAAGCGCAGCGCCACCCGGCAAGAAAGGCGATGCGACCGTTAATAAAAAACCTGCCGGATGGCAGGTTTTTTTTATTACCGCATTACTTGCGAACGACCACCAGCTTCTGGTTCACAAACTCTTTGATCCCCAGGTCCGACAGCTCGCGTCCGTAACCCGAACGTTTTACGCCGCCGAACGGCAGCTCTGCCGCAGTGTCGGTGAGCCAGTTGATGTATACCATCCCGGTCTCAATGCGCGACGCCATTTTCTTCGCGCGCTCGATGTTCTGGCTGAACACCGCGCCGCCCAGACCGTAGTGGGAATCGTTAGCCAGTGCGACCGCTTCGTCGTCGCTTTTCACCACGTAAACCTGCGCTACCGGACCGAAGAACTCCTCGAAGTACGCCGGGTTATCACGCGAGATATGCGTCAGGATGGTCGGCTCAAAGAAGCTTCCGTCACGCTGAACCGGCTTGCCGCCATGGTGCAGCTTCGCGCCATTTTTCACCGCCTCGTTAACCTGTTTAGTTAGCGTCTCCAGCGCGTCTTTGGATGACAAAGGCCCCAGCGTGGTGCTTTCGTCCAGCGGATCGCCAATTTTCACCTGCTTAAACGCCTCGGTGAATTTGCTCAGGAAGGCGTCTGCAATCTTTTCATGCAGGATAAAGCGCTTCGCCGCGGTACAGACCTGCCCGGCATTGTTCAGCCGCGCGTTAACGCCGATCTTCACGGCTTTATCCAGATCCGCATCGTCCAGCACCACGAAGACATCGTTCCCGCCCAGTTCCAGGGTCGATTTTTTGAGGTGCTTCGCAGCCTGTGCCGCAACCACGCTACCCGCTTTTTCTGAACCGGTCAGCGCCGCCCCCTGTACGCGATCGTCGGCGATGATGTTCGCCACCTGTTCGGACGAGATAAACAGGTTGGTCCACGCCCCTTCCGGCGCGCCCGCTTCACGTACCAGTTGTGCAAAGGTCTCTGCACAGTGCGGCACGATGCTGGCGTGCTTGGCGATCACCGGGTTGCCCGCTGCCAGGTTTGGCGCCAGAACGCGCATCAGCTGATAGTACGGGAAGTTCCATGGCTCGACGGCCATCAGCACGCCGATGGGGTGATGTTCAACCCATGCTTCCCCGAGTTCAGAGTCATACTTCACCGGGGCCAGGAACTGCTTCGCGTTGTCCGCATAGTAGCGGGCGATTTGCGCGCACAGCTTCACTTCGCCACGGCTTTGTTCGATGAGCTTACCCATCTCCTGACTGGCGATTTTCGCCAGATCCTCCACGCGTTCGTCGATCAGGTCCGCCAGCTTATGCAGCACCGGCAGGCGCTGGCTTATGTCGCCTTTCGCCCAGTCGGAGTGATAGAGCGCATCGGCTGCCTTCAGCGCCGCTTCAACGTCTGCGTCAGTGTGAGAGGGATATTCTTTGATGAGCTGGTTCGTGGCAGGATTTACTGTCTGGTAAGCCATATCGAATCTCCTTGTTTTACCGCTTAGGGTATTAAGGGTAGTCAATCTGACTGGCTTTGAAGGTAAAGTTGGGTATATACGGAAGGTTCTTAACAAGACGCTGCCAGGCGATGCGCAGACATGGTATAAAAAATGCTCATCAATGGAGTTCCTATGACCGATACCCGCCACATCCGCCAGACCTTTAACCGCGCAGCAGGCCTTGAGCTGCGCAGTACGTGGCAAAGCACCCGGGCATACAAACGTCATTGCCATCCACAGCTCTCCATCGGCGCGATTGTGGAAGGCCAGACCTGCTGCGTAAGTCATGGCAATGCGTACGTTCTTGATCCCGGTGATCTTATCGTGATCCCGGCTTATGCCCCGCACAGCTGCAACCCCGTTGTCGGGAAGCCGCGCAGTTACCATATGCTCTATATCGACACCGATCTTCCCCTGGCGCTACAGGTTATTCGCGATCCCACGCTCTTTAAGCACTTTCTTGCCGTTGTCGGGACGATGTCCTCCGCATCCGTGGAGACCCTGCTTTCTGCCCTTCCCCGTTGCGCGGGTGAGATGAATGCACCTCGCTCAACCAGCCAGCAGGTTCAGCAGGCGTTACTCTCCGACCTTGCCGCACCGCCTTCCCTTGACGAACTCGCCCAACGATTCTCACTGCGCAAGGAGACGCTGATCCGCACTTTCAGGCAGGATACCGGCCTGACGCCGGGCAGTTTCCTCAACATTTCGCGCGTGGAGTACGCCAAAGCGCGGCTGCGCGCGGGGGATGATATCGCCGACGTGGGCTACCAGAGCGGGTTTGCCGACCAGAGTCATTTTCATAAGACCTTCGTGAATTATACCGCTGCCACGCCGCGCCAGTACGCCACGGGCCGATCAATATCAGACAATAATCAGGATACGTAACGTCGTAATGTGACCTCAGATTTGTCACAGAGGTCGCTATGGAACTGTTATTTCCCTCCGCCTTTCTTGCCCTGGCGCTGGCGCATTTTGTTGCCCTGTTAAGCCCGGGCCCGGATTTCTTCCTGCTGGTAGGCTACGCCGCCCGCTACCGGCTGCGCGGCAGCGCCGGATTGTGTCTCGGCATCGCAGCAGGTAACGGGTTGTATATATTACTGGTGATTATCGGCTGGAGCGCGCTGCGCCAGTTTGGGTGGCTGTTTACGCTTATCGAACTGTCCGGCGCGCTGTACCTGCTGTGGATTGGCTCGCATCTTGTGCGCAGCCGCCCGCAGCCGCTGGCGCTGGAAGAAACCCGCCAGCGCTGCCCTTCTCTGCGTAAGCAAATCCTGCTGGGGCTGGGTTCGGCGCTGTTAAATCCCAAAAACGCGTTGTTCTACCTGGCGCTAATGACAGCGTTACTCGGGCCGGACGTCACACTGCTTCAGCAGGCGACCTGCGGCGTCTGGATGGTGATGGTGGTGCTGGTATGGGATCTGGCGCTGATATCGCTGATGGGGTTACCGGCGGTTCAGCGAAAGCTCAGCCGTTCGCTCTGGCTGATAGAGCGCACGGCAGGGGTGGTGTTGATGGGGTTTGGTGGGTGGGTGCTGTGGCGGGTAGTGGCAAATATCCTCTGAGAGAAAAGGCAGCCTGGCGCTGCCTGTGTTATTTTTTGTTCTGATCGCGCAGCATCGCCTCGCGCAAAATGGCATTAAGCCGCGTCTGGTAACCTTTCCCTGGCCGTTTAAGCCACTCCATCACGTCGGCGTCAATGCGTACTGATGCCTGAGTTTTGAGCGGTCGATAGAATTTTCCCCGCACGGCACCGGCCCAGCGATCATCCTCCGTGGCCGGTATATCGCTGTAATCAATTTCCCTGTCGGGTTTATCCGCCAGCGCTTTGAGTTCAGCCTCCCGGCGCGCACTCACTTCCGGTGCACTACCGCGTTTATGTTTAACGATGCTCATAACGCCTCCTCTCTTTACGATCCGCTTTACGCGCACTGATGATACGTATGATTTCATCCCCGCTTTCAAAACGTACCGTGTGCGCGACCAGAATGACAATAACGCCCTGTACAAGACCAATGGTTTGCCAGCGAAACTCCCCGTTTTCATAACGATCCTGAACAGACAAATGGCAGGGATCGTCAAAAACCAGAACTGCATCTTCAAAACGAATGGCGTGTTTTTGCAGATTGCTTTTCGCCTTATTGCTATCCCATTCATACTCTATAGGCATAGTGTACCCTTCCCTGATTGTATATACAAAAAAGCATATACAAACAGAGCAGTATTTGAACGAAAAAGACAATGTTTTGATTTGATTTGATTTCTGAAGGAGCATTCCAGAAAGTGAGATGACTGGCCTCGTCCAGCTTTGCACTTTTCCCCCGTATCCCTCTATCCTTAACCCATGGAAAAACATACCGAACTCAAACGCGCCAAGCTTCTCGCGCTGTCGCTGCTGCTGATTGCCGTCGCAGCGTTTATCACCACTCTGTTCCTGCCGCAAACCTTCTGGGTGCGCGGCGTAAAGGCCATTGCCGAAGCGGCGATGGTCGGCGCGCTGGCGGACTGGTTTGCCGTTGTCGCGCTGTTCCGCCGGGTGCCAATTCCCTTTATCTCGCGCCATACGGCGATTATCCCGCGCAATAAAGACCGCATCGGCGACAATCTCGGCCAGTTCGTGCAGGAAAAGTTTCTCGATACGCAATCCCTTGTCGATCTTATCCGTCGCTACGAGCCCGCACAGATGATTGGGGCCTGGTTCAGCCAGCCCGATAACGCCCGGCGCGTGGGGCAGCATCTGGTGCAGGTGATGAGCGGTTTTCTGGAACTTACCGACGATGGACGCATTCAGCGCCTGCTCAAACGCGCCGTCCACAAGGCTATCGACAAGGTCGATCTAACCGAGACCAGCGCCGTCATGCTGGAAAGCATGACCAAAAACAACCGTCACCAGGTGCTGCTGGACGCCATCATCAACCGCCTGATTACCCTGATTCAGCGGGAAAGCACGCGGGAATTTATTGCCGACCAGATCGTCCACTGGCTTAAGACCGAGCATCCGCGCAAGGCGATGGTGCTGCCCACCGAGTGGCTGGGCGATCAAAGCGCGGAGATGGTGTCGAACGCGGTGAACACGCTGCTGGACGATATCAGCCACGACCGCACGCACCAGATCCGTCAGGCGTTTGACCGCGCCACGATCAAGTTCATCGACAATCTGAAAAACGATCCGGAGATGACGGCAAAAGCCGAGAATATCAAACACTACCTGAAGAATGACGAAGCCTTTAACCGCTATCTGGGGGAAATGTGGGCTGACCTGCGCCAGTGGCTGAAAAATGACATGCAAAGCGATGATTCCCGCGTGAAGCAGCGTATCGCCAACGCCGGGCTGTGGTTTGGCGAAACGCTGACCAACGACGCCAGCCTGCGGGCGTCGCTGAATGAGCATCTGGAGCAGGCCGCGCACCGCGTGGCGCCGGATTTCGCCGCGTTCCTGACGCGCCATATCAGCGACACGGTGAAAAGCTGGGATGCCAAAGACATGTCACGCCAGATAGAACTCAATATCGGTAAAGATCTTCAGTTCATTCGCGTTAACGGTACCCTGGTGGGCGGAACAATTGGCCTGATCCTGTTTCTGCTCTCGCAACTGCCCGCCGTGCTGGGGCATTAATCCGCTTTTGGCGGCGCGATAACGTAGCGCGTCGCCTCGAAGCGGTTCAGGATCAGGTGCACCAGAAAGACCATCGTCAGCGTGACCACCAGCGCGAAGGTGACGGAGGTGATGCGGTACAGATCGCTGAACACCAGGTCGCTGTCCGGGTGCATGTTCTGCCCGAACATAATGCCGATGGTGGTGATACTGGCGAAGCCTACCCCGGCGCCGACCTTCTCCATTACGTGCAGACGCGCGCCAAACGCCAGTCCAAGGCCAATCAGCGGCATCATTAGCAGCATATGGCTGCTGTGATCGTAGAGGATAAGCTGGACGACAAGGATATAAAGACACCCCAGCACCACGCCGACTACGCGCCAGATGGAGCTGATAACCGAGCCGCGATAGTGCATCGGGAACAGGATCAGAATGCCCGCCATCAGCGCCGAAAGCGAATCGCTTAAGTCGCTCATCTGGAACACCACGAAAATCAGCGTCGCCACGGTGCCCGAGAGCAGAGACTCGTGGCGCACGCGGGCGTCATCTTTCTCGATCAGCGGCGGCGGCTTACGCGGCTCCACGTCCGGCAGCAGGTAGTTCATCAACGCGCTCAGGCACACCGCCATCACGCTCGCTTCGATGTTAGAGAATAAAAGCGTGTGCCAGTTGGTGGTGGGGTAGCTCATAAAGTTGAGCATCACGCTCTGGCAAACCACGCCCATCGAGCCGAACAGGAACAGCGGCCCCTTACTCATAAAGCGAAAACGCATCACGTACAGGGCAAACACCACCAGCGTCATAATGACCGGCCACTGGGACAGATAGCCGATGATAAACACCATTTCGATGCAGTTCAGCGAGGCGCTGAAGATAAACTGCTTCGCCACGTGGCGGTTAAACACCGGCACCAGCGAGAGCAGCATGATCGGATAGACCACAAAAAACACGCCGTAGCTGGTGTTGTAGAAACTCGAAATACTGAGCGCAATCATCCCGGCAAAGACGATACGCAGGGTCTGGCGGAAGTCGTTTGCCGTATAGACGATGTTGCCGTGCGGGGTAAATACCCGCGCCAGGGTGCTAATAGACATAGTGAAGCAGGCTCACCAGATGGATTTGCATCCCGGAGAAGAATCGCGCAAACGGCCCTTCGCTATTGTAGAGCTGCACGGTGGCGCGCGCGCCGGTCGGCAGCGACTTCGGTAAGGCTTCGTCCAGCGCCACGTGAATGCGCATACGCTGGGCATCACGCACCCAGCGGTTGGAGGTTTCCGGTTCAGAAAGTTGACCGTTTACGGCCTCCTGTCCGGCGAGGATCCCCGCGTCGCTGCTGGTGACGTGGGCACGGAAAACTTGCCCCGGGAAGGCGTCGAACACCACGGCGGCGTCGGTCCCCTGGTGGGTATGCCGCAGGCTCTTCTCGCGGAAATCCGCCACGATATCGATCCGGGTGTTCACCAGCGCCAGCGCAGCCGAACCGGACGAGGCGTAAAAACCGGGGCTTAATTGCAGGTTACTGACCGTGCCGTCCGCCTCGGCGTAGACCTTCGTCCAGCCAAGATTCAGCTCCGCTTCATCCAGCGCGTTACGGTATTTTTGCAGCGTCACGTTGCGGTGCTCATCCCGCTCGCCGCGCTGAATGCGCAGGTTATGAATATTCGCCTGAATCGAGCTGACGGACTGCTCGCTGCTCTGCCAGGTGGTACGGACCTTATCCAGATCCGCCTGCGACACGTTCTGCAAGGTACTCAGTTTCTGGTAGCGGTCGAAGGTCACTTTGTCATTACGCGCCGTCAGCACCGCGGTTTTCAGGCTGGCCTGCGCCGCGGCAATCTGCGCGTCCAGCTGATCGTTAGACAGACGCGCCTGTTCCAGCGCAATCTGCGCCGCTTCGACCTTATTGCGAAACGGCGTGGCGTCGAGCTCAAACAGCAGATCGCCTCTCTTAACCTGGCTATTGTTGTGGACATGTACCGCCGCCACATACCCGGAGACGCGTGCAGACACCGGGGTCACCACGCGCATCACGGTGGAGTCCGGCGTCAGCGGGATCCAGATATCCGCGACGATAAAGTAGACAAACATCAGCAGGAAAGAGGCAATACTCACCCTTACCCAGCGGGCAAACTTTTGTTCAGGAGTCATTATTTTTCGGTCTTATTATCTTCTTCGCGGATTGTCCGCAAATTGCAGGCGATTTGATTGAGTGTGGCGCTGAAAATATCGAGATGTTCCGGCGCGATGTTTTGCGATACGCGCGCCTGATACGTCTCAATCACCTGAGAGAGCCTTTCAAGAATGGCTTTTCCCTCAGGCGTCAGCGTCAGCAGCCGGATACGCTTGTCATACGGCGAGACGGTGCGCAGCAGATAGCCCTGCTTTTCCAGCTGTGTCAGCGTACGCATTAGCGGAGGCAGTTCAATCCCCTGCACTTCCGCCAGCTCGCTGACCGAGACGTTATCCCCGAGTTGATGAAGCTGCATCATCACCGTCCAGCTCGACTGGGTTAACCCGGTGTCGAGAATGGCGTCGTCGATGACTGCGCGCCACTGACGCACGATCATCGCCATCCGCATGCCCATCGGCCTGCGGCTAAACAGATCTTCTTCACTCATGGGGAATCCTCTCGTAGTACGCCATTACGATAATAGTTATCAGGGTAAGTATCAAGAAACGAGAAGTTAAAGCGCAGGAATTGCGAAACGATGTTCTCCCTCTCCCTGTGGGAGAGGGTCGGGGTGAGGGCATCAGCCCGCAACGGCGTTTAGCGGCTAAAATGCTTCCTGACGGCACTTTTCCCCGAAGCCGTCACCACCACCTCCCTGTACCCCGCCACCCGCTGGATCCAACCTTTGCTTTCCATGTGGATGAGCAGCGCCGCGCCGGCCTCTCCCCCCAGATGAAACCGCCGCTCGCTCCAGTCCAGGCAGGCGCAGCACGCCTTGCGACGGGTATTGGGATTTAACGGAATACCAAGCTTCAGAAACTGCTCGCGGCCATGTAGCGTGAGCGCTGAACCGTCTGCCTCAAGCCAGCCTTCCGCCTGCATGAATTCATAGATATGCACCGCCACCGTTCCGGCAAGATGGTCGTAGCAGGTTCGTGCTTCGCGCAGGGCTTTTGGCGCGGAGGTTTCCGGCGGCGTGATGCGGCTCCAGGAGAGCCCCATCATCTGCTCGACAAGCGCCGCCACGTCGTGTCCCGCCAGGCGATAGTAGCGATGCCGCCCCTGAGACAGGCAGGTAATCAACTTTCCCTCCACCAGCCGCGCGAGATGCCCACTGGCGGTCGACGGCGCAACGTCTGCCGCCACGCTCAGCTCTGTAGCCGTCCACGCCCGCCCGTCCATCAGAGCACAGAGCATCTTCACGCGCGACGGATCGGCCATTGTAGCCGCTACAGCGGCAATGGCCTGTTCCAGCGCCGCCGCAATTTCACCCAGCTCGCCGGGCCTGTTGTCGAAAATCACATGAACGTCATACATCCGCGTGCCCTCCCGTTTCGGAGCTGTACTCCCGCATCAGCTGCGCCACGCGAATACGGTAGAAAGAAAAAATCGACGCCCGGCCTTCGGCCTGCGCGGCCTGATGGAAGACATTCTGCTTCCAGCGGCGGACGGCCTCTTCATCCCGCCACCAGGAAAGGGACAGGATTTTGCCGTCGGTCGTCAGGCTCTGGAACCGTTCGATATCAATAAAGCCGTCGATGTCGGCCAGTAAAGGCTTAAGCTCTGCGGCCAGTTGCAGATAGCGCGCCTGATAAGCGGGTTCGGCTTTGGCTTCGAAAAGGACTGCGATCATGGTTTTCTCTCCGTTGTGATGTTGGGGAGAGAATGCAGAATGAAGAGATACAATGCTTCGGTATGGAGCGAAGTGTTTGCCGGATGGCGCTGCGCTTATCCGGCCTACGGTGTTTTGTAGGCCCGGTAAGCGTAGCGCCACCGGGCAGGGTTTAACCCACAATCGACCTCGGCTCCATAAACGCCCGAATCCCCCACTCGCCATCGTCACGTCCCGCCAGGCTTACGGGCGCTGGTGGCGATAATCCGCGAGCGCGGGATTACTCCAGGTTAGCCTTGTTCAGCCCATATGCCGCATCCAGCGAGCCCGGCTCCATGCGGGAGGTAATGCCCAGGCGGTTCCAGGCGTTGATCGCTACGATGGCGAAGTTCAGCTCTGAAATTTCCACGTCCGAGAAATGCTCCGCCACGCTGCGGTACAGCGCGTCGCTCACGCCGTGAACGCTAATCTGGGTCAGCGCTTCGGTGAAGGCCAGCGCGGCTTTCTCGCGGGCGCTGAACAGCGGCGACTCCCGCCATGCCGCCAGATGGTACAGGCGCAGCTCGCGCTCGCCGGCAATTTTGGCCTCTTTCGAATGCATATCCAGGCAGAAGGTACAGCCGTTCAGCTGCGAGACGCGAATGTCGATCAGGTGCTTCAGCGCCGGATCAATGGAGGTTTTCGCCACTTCCATGCTCAGGGCGGAAAGCGCGTTGGCGAGTGCAGGTGTGGCTTTGTGGTGGTTTACGCGGGTGCTCATTGTCTTTCCTCTTTTTTGTGCGGTTTTTATCATGCGATAAGGCAAATCTACGCCGTTAATGACATAGTAAAAAGACACAAAAACCATGAAATGAGGTAGGACATGAAGCCGGGCTATCACGACATTTATACCCGCTATCGCGATAACATCACGCGCGGCGTACTGAAGCCCGGCGACAAAGTGCCTGCCATCCGCGTGCTGGCTGAAGAGCTGAAGGTGGCGCGAAAAACCGTTGAAACAGCCTATGCCATTCTGACGGGGGAAGGATATCTGGTAAGCCAGGGCGCGCGCGGCACGCGGGTGAATCCGGATCTTCTGCTGCCCGCGCAAAACGCTCCGGCAGAACAAGCGACCGGCACGCTGCCGGCGTCGTTGATTAGCCAGCGCGAACGGGCCGGTTTTCTGCGCCCCGGCATTCCCGCGCTCGACAGCTTCCCCTATAAAAAATGGCTGCTGCTGGCAGGCCAGGCGACGCGCGCCATGCGTCAGGATGAAATGCTCAACCCGCCGGTGCTGGGCTGGTATCCGCTGCGCGAGGCAATTGCCCGCTATCTCAATATCTCGCGCGGGTTGTCCTGCAACGCAGAACAGGTGCTGATCACCAGCGGCTACAGCGGCAGCCTGCGCCTGATCCTCGATACGCTCGCCAGCCGCAGCGATAAGGTGGTATTTGAGGATCCGGGCTACTTTATGGGCCAGCAGTTGCTCAAGCGCATTGTGCCCCGCCTGCACACCGTGCCGGTCGATCGCGCAGGGATGGATACGGACTACCTGCTGCGTAATCACCACGATGCCCGCTTCGCCATCGTTACCCCGTCGCACCAGAGCCCGCTGGCGGTGACGCTCTCCCTGCCGCGCAAGCAGCAGCTGCTCGACTGGGCGTCACAAAACGAGGCGTGGATTATCGAAGATGATTATGACGGCGAATTTCACTACACCCGCAAAGTGCTGCCGTCGTTGAAAAGCCTCGACCAGCATGACAGGGTGATCTTTATGGGCACCTTCAGCAAAACCATCATGCCTTCACTGCGCATGGGCTACGTGGTGATGCCCGCCAGCACCGTCGGCGCGTTTACCGACAGCGCGGACATCCTCACCAGCGGCCAGCCGGTGCTGACGCAAAAGATCCTCACAGCCTTTCTCAACGAGGGGCATTTTTTCCGTCATCTGAAAAAGATGCGCGCGCTCTATCAAACCCGCCGCGACTGGATGATTGCCGCCCTGCGTGAGGTCTATGGTGATCTGTTCTTCACCGAGCAAAACGACGGTGGAATGCATATTGTCGCGTTCCTCGCA
This sequence comes from Enterobacter sp. BWH64, assembly GCF_001037645.1. Lineage (NCBI taxonomy): Bacteria > Pseudomonadati > Pseudomonadota > Gammaproteobacteria > Enterobacterales > Enterobacteriaceae > Enterobacter > Enterobacter sp. BWH64. The sequence goes on along the minus strand of NZ_KQ089922.1, from coordinate 1,116,379 downwards.
AAGGGAAGCGCTGACCGGGAGATCGCCCGCTGCTGGCAGGAACAGCAATTGCAGGTCAATGCGCTTTCGGCGTGGTATCGCGGGTCGGGCAAACGCTACGGGCTGGTGATGGGCTATAACAACGTGCGGTCATATCAGGAGGCGGTTGAGCTGCTGGAAAGGCCGAAACGGCAGACGCTTGCGCTGTTGAGCTGAAAACCGCCAGGTGGCGGCTGCGCCTTACCCGGCCTACGGTCTCCTGTAGGCCCGGTAAGCGTAGCGCCACCGGGCAACCCTATGCTCACACATCATATCGCGATAACCCGACGTCCTTGAGCTGCTCGTCGCTCATCTGGCTCAGAATACGGCGGGTACGGTTGATGCGATACCAGTTACGCAGCGTTTTCGCTATCCAGACAAACGCGATAAACGGACGTTTTGAACGATTCTCGTAGAATTCCATGATGCTCTCCTCGCTGTGCCAGTGGAGTTATCATCATGGAAAACGACCAGTACAATACAGATTCAAAAACTGCTTTTGTTTACCATACAGATCCGCTAAAACGGTATCTGCATGGTGGTTTACCCATCAATCTGTACTGGTTTAATGCTCTGTATGGTGAAAAAAAAGGATACAGCATGACGCGCTATCAACATCTGGCCAACCTCCTGGCGGAACGTATCGAACAAGGGCTGTATCGCAGCGGTGAACGTCTGCCGTCGGTACGCACGCTGAGCCAGGAGCACGGCGTGAGCATCAGCACCATACAGCAGGCCTACCAGATCCTCGAAAACCGCCAGCTGATTACGCCTCAGCCGCGCTCCGGCTATTTTGTCTCGAAACGCAAAGCCCAGCCGCCCGTCCCGGCGATGACGCGCCCGGTACAGCGCCCCGTGGACGTCACCCAGTGGGACGAAGTGATGATGCTGCTGGACGCCCGCGCCGACAAAGAGATGATCTCCTTTGGCGGCGGCTCACCGGACATTAACCAACCGAGCCTGAAGCCGCTGTGGCGTGAGATGAGCCGCATTGCGCAGCATAATCCGGGCGAAATGCTGAGCTATGACGTGCTCGACGGGCGCCTGGAGCTACGCGAGCAAATCGCCCGTCTGATGCTGGATGGCGGCTCCACCGTGGCGGCAAACGAGATTGTCATCACCAACGGCTGCCACGGCGCGCTGTCGATCGCCCTGCTCTCGGTGTGCAAGCCGGGTGACATCGTGGCAGTCGAGTCACCATCGTTTCACGGCACCATGCAGATGCTGCGCGGCTTTGACATCAAGGCCATTGAAATTCCCACCGATCCCGAGACCGGGATCAGCATCGAGGCGTTAGAGCTGGCGCTGGAGCAATGGCCGATCAAGGCGGTGATCCTGGTGCCGAACTGCAATAACCCGCTCGGGTTTATCATGCCGGAGTCTCGCAAGAAGCAGGTCTTAGCCCTGGCACAGCGGCACGATATCGTGATTGTTGAGGATGACATTTACGGCGAGCTGGCGGCGGAGTACCCGCGTCCGCGCACCATTCATTCTATGGACATAGATGGCCGCGTGCTCTTATGCAGCTCGTTTACCAAAACCGTGGCGCCGGGCCTGCGCGTCGGCTGGATTGTGCCGGGGCGCTATTACGACCGGGTGATGCACATGAAGTACGCCGCGGGCGGGTTTAACGTGCCGGGCACGCAGATGGCGGTGGCGGCGTTTATTCGCGACGGCCATTACCATCGCCACGTGCGCCGTATGCGTCAGATTTATCAGCAGAATATGGAAACCTATACCTGCTGGGTGCGGCAGTATTTTCCGGCAGAGATATGCGTCACCCGCCCGCAAGGAAGCTTCCTGCTGTGGGTTGAGCTACCGGAGACGGTCGATATGGTGTGCGTCAGCAAGCAGCTGTGCCGTCTGAAGATCCAGGCTGCGGCCGGGTCGCTGTTTTCTGCCTCCGGGAAGTACCGCAACTGCCTGCGGATCAACGTGGCGTTGCCGCCGACGGAGAAGAACCGCGAAGCGCTGAGGAAGATGGGCGAGGCAATTGTGATTGCGATGGAGGAGTAGTGCGGCCTGTTGCCCTCACCCCAACCCTCTCCCAAAGGGAGAGGGTGGAAACCGCCACCGGGCAATGGTCAACGACTCAGAACTTCCACGAAACGCTGCCCACAATGCTGCGTTCTGCACCGAAGTAGCAGTAAGAGAGCGAGTTACACGCCGCGACGTAGCTTCTGTCCGTCAGGTTATTGACGTTCAACTGCGCGCTCACGCCCGTGAGCCCCACTTTCGACAGGTCATACCCCACGGTCATATCCACCAGCGTGTACGACGGAAGCGTATGGGTGTTCTGGCGATCGCTGGCGATCCCGTTGACATAGCGCACGCCGGAGCCGACGGTCAGGCCATCCAGAGGGCCGGTTTTGACGTCGTAACTCAGCCAGGCGCTGGCCATGTTACGCGGGGCATAAACGGCGCGCTTGCCCTCCTCTTCCGGGCTGCTCTTCTTGTAGCGAATATCCGTGTAGGTGTACGCCGCCTGCATACGCAGGCTGTCGGTCAGCTGACCAATCGCCTCCAGTTCAACGCCTTCGGATTCGATTTCACCGATGGAACGGTACGGATCGGTCGGCTCCTCTTTAGTGGCAATGTTCTTCTGGTTAATGCGGAACACCGAGGCGCTGAACTGGCTGTTCATCCCCTCCGGCTCATACTTCACACCCGCTTCCCACTGCTTGCCCTTCATCGGATCCAAAATGTTGCCCTGCTCGTCGGCAAAGCTGGTCGGCGTAAAGGCGGTAGAGTAGCTGACGTACGGCGCAACGCCGTTATCAAACAGATACAGAAGCGCCGCGCGGCTGCTGAAGTTGTTTTTATCCAGATCGCTGCGGGTGTGGTTGAAGTTGTCGACGTTCGACACGCTCACCTGGTCGTAACGCCCGCCCAGCGTGAGGCGCCAGCGGTCAATGGACATCTGATCCTGTAGGTAGTAGCCGGTCTGGCGCAGCTTGTGTTTTTCCCTGCTGTACTGGGTGATGTAGTCCGGCTTCGCGCCGTAAACAGGATGGAAAGCGTCAATCGGCGGGAAGCCGCCGTAGTAGCCAGTGACGTTGTTGGTGCGGTCCTGGTAGTCCATGCCGATCAGCACGCGGTGGTTTACCGCCCCGGTATCGAAGCTGCCGTCGACCTGGTTATCCAGGGTGATGGCGTTCATCTTCTCGTCGGAGCCGGAATAGCCGCGGTTCAGCTCGGTGTCATTCAGCCAGCCTGCGGCATACACCTGGTTCAGCTCGACTTTGGTGTGCAGGTAGCGCAGCTTCTGGCGCACGGACCAGCCGCTGTCAAACAGGTGCTCAATGTTATAGCCGACCATGTTTTCCCGACGATCGTACTTGTCGTAATCGTCCTCGCCCTCGAAGAAGGTGTTGGAGATTTTCTTACCGCTGTGCGGTACAACGGTGCCCTCATATGGCAGGCCGGAGTGGCTGCCGCCTTCCGGATCGCGGTGCAGGTAGGCCATCAGATCCAGACGGGTGTTGTCGGTGATACGCCAGGTCAGGCTCGGCATCAGGGCGTAACGCTCTTCTTTCAGCGGATCGAACTGGGAATCGGCATAGCGGGTCATCCCGCTGAGGCGCACCGCCACGCGGTCGTTATCATCAACCGGGCCAGTGACGTCGAACATCGCCCCACGCTGGTTATTGTTACCGGCGAAGAGCTTGATCTCCCCGCCAGGATCGAACGATGGCTTACGGGAGGTGAGCGCCACAATCCCGCCCGGCGATGAGCGGCCATAGAGCACGGAGGCCGGACCGCGCACGACTTCGATACTGTCCAGGAACCACGGGTCAACCACCAGCGAGCTGTGGGAGTTGGTGTCGCCCATCATCTTCAGGCCGTCGAGGTAGACGTTGTCCAGGCTGCCGTCCGAGAAGCCGCGCAGCACCATGTAGTCAAAGCGGTTTGACGCCCCGATCTGGTTGCTGTAGACCCCCGGCGTGTAGCTCACGGCCTGACGCACGCTGGTTGCGCCCTGCTCTTCGAACTGCTCGCGAGTGACGATAGAGACCGACTGCGGGGTTTCAATATCCGGTGTTTCAAGCTTGGTGGCCGCAGACTGCATCTGCGAGGTCACCACCACGGTGTCAGTTTTTTGGGCATCCTGCGCCAGTAAAGGAAAAGCGACGCTACCGGTAACCCATCCCACCAGCAGTGCCAGACGCGATTTAGCAAACATAACCCTCTCCAGAGATATTTCTTATTGTTAATAAGAATTATTACCTTTTTGAGAGTGCAAACGGCTATGCGTGCCGCCAGGTTACGTATGCGCGATGCTAAACCACACGGAATGCATTCGCGCGACAGGAGAAATTACGTTAGCGGAGTTTGCGCACGTCCCCCGGTGAAATCCCGTAATGACGACGAAACGCGGTGGCAAAGTTGGTGGCATGCTGATACCCGCACATCCAAGCCGCCTGCTGCACGCTGTGGCCTTCCAGCAGATAGCGGCGCGCCAGCGCAAGGCGACAGTCGCGAAGGTAATCGAAAAGCGTGCAGCCGTAGCGCTGACGGAACTTGCTGCGCAGGCTGCTTGGGCTCATTGCGGCAAGGGCTGCCAGCTGCGCGAGAGTATGATCCCGTTCAGGAGACTGTTCCAGCAGGCTCCGCACGCGTTCAAGACGCGCATGCTCAGGCCGGCGCGGGCAAGGCTGCTGGCGCTGGTTGAGGCCATGGCCGAGCAGCTGATACATCAGCCCCTCCAGCAACAGCTTGCGTGAGAGCACGCTTCCCCCCTGCCGCTGCGCATGCAGAATACCTGACATCACAAACTCGGGAACCTGCCAGACAAACGCGGGTGCATTCAGGCTTTGCCATTCCAGAAGCAATGACTCAAGCAGGGCTTCACGTCCGGCATCGTGCGGGTAGACGCCAAACGAGAGCGTTTTCAGCGTGCTGTCGGCATCGTGACGCGCGCTCATCACCTGATCTTCACTCAGACGTGAGCTGAACGCCATGCCCGGGCGGACGGGATAATTGATACCATTGAGCGTGAGCGTCACGCACCCTTCCAGCACCACCAGCATATAGAGCGGGCTGCTGTGGCGAGAGGTGGTTTCATAGGGCTGTAGTACACGTACGTCGGAGTGGGTCAGCGAAATGCCGGACGAGAGCATCATCTCTTCAACATTCCCCTGCAACACGGGGCTACCGCTGACCTGCGCCTCTTTTAACTGGGGGAAACGGTAGTCGATGCCGTAGCGCTCGCCGAATACCTGAAAATCTTCAACAAAAAATATGCGTTTCGCTGATCTATTTTCACTCTGGAGCATCATTTGGGGCCTGCATCGGGGAAAAGACAGGCAAAACAGTACCATCCATTTGTAATGGCAGCAATCACCGGGCGCAGACACTATTACGCTCCGGACGAAGCCGGAGCGAAGGCATATATTTCCTTGCGAGAAATATATTTATGCTTCCTGCCACTCAGCAAAAACCTCTTTATGGTTTTTGGTCAGGACAACTTTATTATCTTCGACCTTATCAACCCAGCCGAGAGGAATAAAGTGGTGCTTGCCGCCCGATTCCGGATCGCTCTTCGCAAGCTTGATACGCTCACCATCAAGATGGTCCACAACCCCGACGTGCGTTCCGCAGCTGGCGACAACCTGAGTGTGATCCTTAATTGCGCTTTTATCTACCATAATTATTCTCCTGTTTCGGTTATTTGCCTGTTGCACGAAATTAACTGTAGCGCATAAATTCAGGCTTAAACGTCTTATTAGCATTTTGAAACATCATTGACAGAACCGAATATTAAGTCTACTTAACGCCGAAATGAAAAAATAAGAATGAGATGAATTATTACCGACTGATTATTTCCCGTTCATAATTAAATTATCGCAACCAACGAGGAGGTATTTATGACGATTCGCAATAATCGGGCAGAAATTTCACTGGCTCTTGGTGAAGCGGTTTTAGACATCGTGCAAAAAGGCCATGAAGTATCGCGAGAAAATCTTGCCCGGGCGATGAAAATCAAAGCGGAGAAAGAGCGCGACGATGAGCGGCTTCTTAACTACTGGAAGGCCTGTAATATGCTGGTCTGAACCTGGCGGCGTTTAGCCTGACTAAACGCCGCCTGCTGTTACTCGTCGAAGAACCAGTAGCCCTGGTTAATCAAACCGGTCAGCTCTTCCACAAACGCCGGATTATTCAGCGCATCGCCCAGCTCAGCCTGGCCGAGCTCGGTGAAGCGGCACAGCGCGTCCGCCCCGTTCACATCCGCCGTTTCCAGCTGTTCGCTGTTGATAAAGACGCTGCCGTTGATGTTCAGCACGCGCAGCCCGCTCAGGCGGGAGAGCGTTTCGCCCCCTTGCAGCGCGTCGAGCACCTCTTCTGCGGAATACGGCGGCTCGGCGGCGGCAATATCCAGCTCGTGACGCGGCGTGGAGACGAAGCTGCCAAACCATTTCGTAAAATCATCTGGCTTGCTAATCATGTCGCTCATCATCTGGCGAATGCGATCGAGCTCGTACTGCTCCACGCGGCCAGGGTGTTCGCGGCAGGTCAGATCCGGATCGCTGTAATGTTCGCCGCCCAGATCGTTCTCCAGCGCGTAGTCGGCAAAGCTGCTGATCAGATCGCGACCATTCGGCCCGCGGAAACCGACAGAGTAGTTGAGCGCGGTTTCATGGGTGAAGCCGTCATGCGGGAATCCAGGCGGAATGTAGAGGATATCGCCCGGGGCCAGATCTTCGTCGATGATCGGCTCAAACGGATCGACGTGCAGCAGGGCCGGATGCGGACAGAACTGACGCATCGGCAGCTTGTCCCCCACGCGCCAGCGGCGGCTGCCCATCCCCTGGATAATAAACACATCGTACTGATCGATATGCGGCCCAACGCCGCCACCCGGGACGGAGAAGGAGATCATCAGGTCATCGAGACGCCAGTCCGGCAGGACGCGGAACGGACGCACCAGCTCTGCTGCGGGCATATGCCAGTGGTTCACCGCCTGCGCCAGCAGGGACCAGCCGGTTTCACCGAGGTTATCGAAATGCTCAAACGGGCCATTGCTCGCCTGCCACTTGCCGTTAGCATGGCTTACCAGGCGGCTATCAACTTCCGGCTCCATCGCCAGACCCGCCAGTTCATCAGGGGTAATGGGGTCGACAAAATTCGGGAAGGCATTTTTCAGCACAACGGGTTGTTTTTGCCAGTATTTTTCAAGAAATTCCGGCCAGTTCAGGTTCAGTTGATACGCCATGGATAGCACCAGTGAGAGGGGAGACAGGCGCGATTATAGAAGAGACAGCGAGGGGGGAACTTGTCATGGGTCAATCGAGCGCGCGTAGGTCGGGTAAGGCGAAGCCGTCACCCGACGCACACGCGGGCTTAAACTTAATCCAGGTTCAGCTCGTCATAATGGGTAATCAGTTTACCCACGATGCCGTAGTCCAGCGCTTCCGCCGGTGACATCCAGAAGTTACGGTCGGTGTCTTTCTTCACTTTCTCCAGCGGCTGGCCGGTGGCGTCAGCAATCAGCTTGTTCACGCGCTCCAGCATGCGGATGATCTCGCGCGCTTCGATTTCGATATCCGTTGCCTGACCGCGCACGCCGCCCAGCGGCTGGTGGATCATAAAGCGGGTATTCGGCAGAGCGTAGCGGTGCTCTTTTTTCGCCGCCAGGAAGATGGTGATCCCGGCGCTCGCCACCCAGCCGGTGCCGATCACATGCACTTCCGGACGGATAAACTTAATGAAGTCGTGGATGGTGTCGCCCGCTTCTACGTGGCCGCCCTGACTGTTGATGTACAGCTTGATCGGATCGTTGCTGACGCTTTGCAGCAGGATCATCTGAGTGATGACCTTCTGGGCCAGCTCCTGGTTAATCTCTCCGGAGATGACAATCGAACGGGATTCCAGCAGTTTTTGCTGTAGAGCGCCCGCGCCGTTTGTTCCTTCCGCTTTTTCCTTGTCGCTTTCTTTCAGTGTGTAGTGCATTGTTGATTCCTCAGCTTGTCGCGCTCAAAACCAGAGTGTAGCCTGTTTTACCGGTGAAAGTCCTCACAGACAAATAACGAGGGATCTTATGAATATTGCACATGTCGCACTCTGGACCCGCAGCCTGGACGCGCAGGTTCAGTTCTGGGAAACGGTGTTTGGCGGCCACAGTAATGACCGCTACGTCAGCAAAAATCGTTCGGGGTTTAAATCTCACTTTATTACCCTGGATGACGGGCCGACCATCGAGCTGATGACGCTGCCGGGCCTGCCCAGTGCACCTTCGCACCCGGAATTTGTCGGCTGGGCGCATATCGCCATCAACGTCGGCAGCAAAGCGCAGGTGGACAGTATGGCAGCGCAGGCGCAGGCAAGCGGCTCCCTGCTCAGCGCCCCGCGTATGACCGGGGACGGTTTCTATGAAGCGGTGATTGCGGACCCGGACGGCAACCGTATTGAGCTTGTCGGTGCATAAAAACAGCGTTTCGTTCCTTCATCGCCTCCGCTCCAGCTCGCTATACTTCATATGGTTATCATATTGCTAAATGATAATGATATTTAATGTGTTAAGATGAAAGTCAGCATAAACAGTCTCTTACGTAGCCATAGTGACTGTTTACATCCTCGACATTTAAATCAACACCGGGGCGGTGAATGGAACACATTGTTTATGTGGTTGATGACGATGACACAGTCAGGCAGTCCGTTGTCAGGCTGCTGGAATCTGCGGATATACATGCCCTTGGCTTTTCCTCAGCAGAGGCCTTTCTCAGCCATCCCTTTGAGGATCTGCCCTCCTGCGTGATCCTCGATATGCAAATGCCCACGATAACCGGGTTTGATGTCGCAGATGCGCTGAAAGACAGCGGGCGGGAAATACCGATCATCTTTCTCACCGGCCACGGCACCATCCCTATGTCCGTCCGGGCGATCAAAGGCGGGGCCTACGAATTTCTCACTAAGCCCGTTGAATCCAGCGCGCTCATCGGCTCCATCGAATCCGCGCTCAGGCTGGCACAGCACAACGCCGCCCGCGTCAAAGAGCACTACGCCCTGAAACAGCGCCATCTTTCCCTCACGCCGCGTGAGCATGAGGTGCTTGAGCTCGCCGTCAGCGGCAAGCTCAACAAGCAGATCGCCGCCGAGCTGGGCGTCAGTGAGATTACGGTGAAAGTGCACCGCCGCCGGGTGATGGAGAAAATGCAGGTCCGCTCCGTGGCTGAACTGGTCAGGGCCGTCGAGCGCCTGACCAAACATCAGCCAGCGGAATAAACGTTACATCTCCTGTCCGGCAAGCGGCAACGCGAAGGTAAACACCGTGCCGTACGGCTCTCTGCGGCGCGCGCTCAGTTTCCCCCGGTGCCGTTCAATGATGCTGGCGCTGATGGTCAGCCCCATCCCCATTCCCTGCGCTTTGGTCGAATAGAACGAGTCAAAGATCCGCTCGGTGAGCTCCGGCTCAATGCCGCTGCCGGTATCGGCGATCTCAAAAATCACCTTCCCCTCGGCGCAGTTCGCGGTGGCGATCGTGATGCTGCACGGGCGATCCGTCACTTCCGCCATCGCTTCCATCGCATTCATCACCAGGTTAAGCAGCACCTGCTGGATCTGCACGCTGTCGCCGATGATAAAGCTGTCGTCAGCGTTCAGAAGATAATCAACGCTTATGTGTCGCAGCTCAAGTTCGCTGCGGGAAAGCATAATGATGTGGTGGATCAGGAAGTGCAGATCGATTCGCGTAAACGTGGGGTCCTGTTTGCGCGTCAGAGACTGAATGCTGCGGATGATCTCCCCTGCCCGCTCGCCCTCGGCGGCGATCTCCTCCAGCCCCTCGCGCACTTTTTCCAGCCGCGCCGGATCGCGGTTGAGCCAGCGCAGGCTCGCGCCGGCGTTCGAGACAATCGACATCAGCGGCTGGTTGATCTCGTGCGCGATCGAGGAGGTCAGTTGCCCGACGGTAGTGGCTCGTGAGACCCGCGCCAGATCCGCCTGCGCCACCCGCATCGCATCCTCCGCCGCCCGCTGGCTGGTGATGTCGGTAATGATGCCGTAATACTCGTTCACCTCGCTGCCCACCCCCACCGGATCGCCAATCCCGAGGATGTAACGAACGGAGCCGTCGGTGCGGATGATGCGAAACTCCGCGCGCATCGACAGCCCGTCACGCACGCTCTGATTAACGAGGGTGCTGATCCGGCCATAATCATCCTCATGCACGAAGGTCAAAAACTCCGCCATTGAGATCATCTTTTGCTGCTCCGGCAGGCCAAGGATACGGGCGTACTCTTCGGACATAAACATCAGATCCTGCACCAGCTCCCAGCGCCAGCTGCCGGTATGGCTGATCTGCTCGCCCAGCATCAGCGAGGTCTGGCTTGCGCGCAGCTCTTTCTCCACCCGTCGGCGCTGGATGTTTTCCGCCAGCAGCTCGGCGTAGAGCCGCGCCGTCTCCAGCGAAACCGCCGCCTGCGCACCCAGCAGGCTGACCACGCGCGAATGTTCGGCGGTAAACACCTCCGGCATCAGGCGGTTTTCCAGATACAGAATCCCCACCAGCCGCGCCTGTTTGAACATCGGCACGCACATCACGGCGGCGCCGGACGTCACCAGATACGGATCTTGGCTGAACGGGTGGAACTCCTCCGGTTTGCCGGTGCGGATCTCCTGCCCGGTGCGGATCACCGCGGCCAGCACCGACAGCGGCATGTCCGTCGCCATCGGTGACGCTTTCAGGATACGCACCCGCACGCCGTCGGTACTGGTCCAGGCGCTGGCTTCAATTTCCGGGATGTGATTATCGCTGACGCGCAGCAGCAGGCCACGCTGCGCCCCGGCCCGTTCAAGCAGCAGCGTCATCAGGTTTTCGATTAAACGTTCAAGGTTGATCTCTTCGGATAAGGCGCGTGAGGCTTTGATGACGCTCTGTAAATCGCGGATCACCTCGTTCTGGGCAAACGCCGCCGTGTCATACGCGCGGCTCTGCCCGGAGGCCAGCAGATGGGGGAAATCCTGCTCCAGCTGGCGCACCTTGGCCTGCGCCCCGACGCGCCCCCAGGCGGCAATCGCGCCGCGGAAATGGGCGTCGGAGGCGGTCGGGTAGCCGCAGGCCAGCGAGAAACGCCCGGCCAGCTCGTGCGCCAGGGCATTGATCGGGTTAAACCCGCCCTCCCGCGAGAGTCGCACCGCTTTTTCATACTGCTCCAGCGCGATGCTGTTCATGCCGTCCAGACGGACGATTTCGGCATAAATCAGCGCCTCTTTATCGGCAAACGTGCCCGGATTGATCCGCGCCCAGAGGGCAATTTTGTCGTAATGGTGATGAATACTGCGGCGATAATCCGCCGAAAAGGTTTCCGGCGTGAGCTGGCGGGAGAGCGCCAGCGCGCTGTAAAAATGGTAATCCAGCAGATGAATATGACCCGGCGCGGACCACACATACCAGCCCGCCATTTCTAAATCCGCCTGTGCGTCGGCGTATTCGCCGCAGGAAAAGTGCGCCATCCCGCGATAGAGCCAGTACCAGAAGAGCATGGTCGAGGTCTGCTCGGGCGCCTGCTCCGGCGGCGCGGGCAGCAGATCGTCAGGCAGCGCCTGGGCGGCGCTCCATGGGCCCGTCACCGGCGTGCGTAAAAACTCCACGTAGCGGCGCTGAATGTGCAGAACGGTTTCAATGTCCTGGTAATCCGTTTTGCGCACAAAGGCCAGACCGCGATCGATGCTGGTCAGCACGCCATCCAGATGATCGCCCCGGGAGAGGAAGTTAATGATCTGATGACAGGCCGCGAAGCAGGCCATCGTCATGTCGCCGTGGGTCACCGCTGAGGTAAAGCAGGCCTTGGCGCACTCGATAGTGTACGACAGCGTCTGGGTCCAGACGCTGAGCTGGTCGAGCGGCAGCAGAGTTTTAGCTTCATAGGCATCATAGCCGTGGCGGTTCACCAGCTCACGAGCCAGCGTGCCGTACTCAAACCCGAGACGGTATTCGGCGTAGCGGTGGCCAATCAGCACGCCAAACCAGGCCATCGCCGTGGTGGAAGCACCGGTTATGCCGTGATCGAGCGTGAGGTGCATCATCCGGCACAGGAGTAAAAAGTGCAGGCGCGGGCAGGTAAAGCTGGCGAAAATACTGGCGCTGTAAAGCAGGTTCATCACCGCTTCGGTCTCTGCGTTCTCCATCAGCTTAAGCTGAGAAAACGGGTTCTGCGGCGCGTCGGCGGTGCGTTGACAGAACTGCTGCCAGGCCTCGTCACATTCGGCATTTTCCGGGTAGCGGCTGATCTGGATCCCGAACACGCCCAGCCAGCAAAACGACGCCTCCAGCGCCAGGCGGATCTCCGACTGGCGCATATAAACTTCCGCCAGCAGGTTGGCGGCCAGCGCTTTCTCCGTCAGCCCGCCCGGTGAACCGAGGATCGCATCGCACAGCGCACGCGTGCGCTCCAGGTGTCCGAGCGCAAACTCACAGCCCGCCTCTTCGATATCCAGCATAAAGTCCGAGACCGGGCCCGCATTCCCCAGCGCTCTGGCGGTCTGGATATAGCTCAAGGCGGAAAGGTAATCGCCGGTACGCTTCGCACGCCGCGCGGCCTGAAGGCTCAGCTCCCGGAATCGCTGCCGCTGGGGTGCAGGCTGGATGCAGTCCAGCGCAGCGCTGACGTGGTGAACCGCGCGGAACAGCAATTCGTTGCCCGCCGTCTGCCGCGCGGCATCCGCCAGCAGGCTGGCGGTGGTCAGGTGCAGATGGCTTTTCTCGCCCTCATCCAGCAGGGCAAAGGCGGCTTCCTGCACCCGATCGTGGGTAAAAGCGTACTCTTTCTCCGTCAGCACAATCAGCTGAGCGGTCACCGCCGGATGAAGCGCGTAGCGGATTTCCGCCGCCGACCGCCCCACCACGCGGCACAGCATCTCCAGCTCGCCCGTGCAGCCGAGGCAGGCGATGCTGCCCAGCAGGCGGCGCGTCTCGTCGGGCATCTCCTTGAGCTGTTCAAGCACCAGCGTCACCACGTTCTCGGTGTAGTGCCGGGCGCGGATGGCCTGGAGATCGTAATGCCATTTCCCCTGATATTTGTTGTGCACCACCAGTCCGTCATCGACGATGCGGCGGAAAAATTCCTGCACGAACAGCGGGTTGCCGCCGGTTTTTTCATGGATCAGCGTGGCAAGATCGGCGGTACCGGTACTGCGGGCATGAAAAATCCCCCCGAGCCAGCGCGCCACGGCCTTCACCGACAGCGGCTGCGGCACGATCGTCGTGGCGTGTTGCGCCGCCTCCGGCAGGCTCGCCAGCGCGGTCTGCAAGGTGGGCTCAGAAAGCGAACTGAGATCGCGGTGCGCCACCACCACCAGCAGCGGGATGGCGCCGCAGGCGCGCAGCAGGTGATCGAGCGTTTGCAGGCTGGCGGCGTCGATCCACTGCACATTATCCAGCAGCAGCACCAGCGGCGCGCCCTGGGTGGCGAAGGTTTTCACCAGCGCCAGCACCATATGGCTGAAGCGCGCCCGCGCGTCGATGGAAAAGGTATCCGCAGAGAAACGCGGTTTGTTCTCAAGGAGTAAATTCAGCTCCGGCACCAGGCTAACGGCCAGCTCCTCGAAGCCTTCCAGCGCCCGCGACAGGCGGATTTTCCACGTCGCTACCTCCCCGGCTGGCAGCCCGAGCAGGTGCAGCGTGAGCGTCCGAAACGCCGAACTCAGCACGCCGTAGGGCAGCGTGGGAGAATATTGATCGACCTTGCCCACCGCCAGCAGCACCTTGCGCTGTTGCAGCGATTTCAGCGTGGTGGCGATCACGGAAGATTTGCCGATCCCCGAAGGCCCCCCAATCGTCACCAGTTCCGGCGCACCGCTCTGGCTGACCCGCTCAAACGCGGCGATGACGTCGCTGGCCTGCGGATGTGCAGAGAAAAGCGAATCGGCAAGATGGATCGCCGGAGAGCGATCCTGCTGGCCGGGAATAAAGTCGACGATCTCACCTTCGGCGGTCAGCGCCGCCTGGCAGCGCCTGAGGTCGGCAATCAGCCCGTCGACGGTCTGATAGCGATTCTCCGGATTCTTCTCCAGCAGCTTAAGGATAATGGTCGACAGCATGCCGGGTACGTCCGGGCGCACCCGCCCCGGCGCAAGCGGCTCAGAGGCAATGTGGTAATGCGCCCAGTTGGTCTGTTCATCAGCGCTCAGTTCAAACGGCAATCGCCCGGTCAGAAGTTCATAAAGCACGATACCCAGACTGTAGAGATCGCTCCGGCTGTCGACGGCGCGCCGGGTACGCGTGGTGTGTTCCGGTGACATGTAGGCGGGCGTGCCGCCAGACGCGGCAAGCCGGGACTGGGAGAACGCGTCGGAGGTGCCGCAGGAAAGACCGAAGCTGCAAAGACGGCAGGTGGCGTCGTGATGAACGAAGAACGCCCCGGGTTTGATATCGCCGTGGATCAGGTTGTGCAGATGCATCTGGCGCAGGGGACCGCAGATGCGGATCGCCATTTCGATAAAGCGGGCGATCCCGGAAATTGCCTTACCTGCCCGGCACGCCAGCAGTTCAAAGCAGAACGGCGCGTAGACCAGCGCAAAACGTCCGCGGTACTGGGTTGAAGCGACGGGCCGGATAGCCCAGCCGTCATGAAGCCGGTCGCGCAGGGCAAACTCGTTTTTCAGCAGCCGCGTTGCCCGCTCCTCTTCTTCATCGCTGTACCCGCACCGGCGGCCACCGTTAACCGTGCCGGTGCGTAAGCACGGCCAGTCATCAGGAGAAACATACGTGACCACACTGACGCTACAGAAAGCCTTTGAGACCTGTCAGGCAAACAAAACCGCCTGGCTGCAACGCAGGGAAGAACTGACGCAGGCCGAACAGGCATACCGCGAACAGCTTGCCGGCAGCGGGCACAGCGGCCGGAGCCTGCAAACGCTGAGTGAGATTATCGACGTGAAAAAGTGGGAAATTAATCAGGCTGCCGGTCGCTACATCCGCTCGCATGAGGAGGTGCAGCGCATCAGCATCCGCGACCGATTAAATGATTTTATGCAGGCGCACGGCGCGGAGCTGACCGCCGCCCTCGCCCCGGAGCTGATGAATTATCCCAGGCAACACCCCGCCATTCAGCGCTGCGCCATGCAGCACTCACTCGACTGTCTGCGTGAGGCGCTACAGGTCTGGCTGGCCGCCGGTGAAAAAATTAATTATTCGGCGCAGGACAATGACATTTTAACGGCCATCGGATTCAGGCCTGAAGCGGCTTCGCGCGATGATAATCGTGAAAAATTCACACCTGCACAGAACCTGAATTACACCCGCCGCCGTGCAGAACTGGCCGTGCAGTAGTCCGCTTAAAAATCCACGAAAATCCCTTTATTTTTACGTATAAAAGCCATGCATTCATAAGGTGCATGGTTTTGCATGCGTTTTACCGACACTGAATCGCCCGCCAGCGCCAGCACTGGCGGGCCCTGAGGCCGTTCATGCACCTGCATTAAAAGCGCCCCCTTAAGCGGGCAGGCGTGGCGGGGAGAGCATTGCGCGCGATGCCAATAAAAACATTTACATCGACGCCTTTTTTTTGGGGCATCCTGTGTAGTAAATTTATGATTACAAAACCACTACATCTTCAAGGGATCCTGACTATGCCTACTACACCGGATGGGTATGTTTCATATTTAAAACCAAGCAGCAATAAATGGAAAGCACTAAACGACGACTCATATCTTTATTGGCGAGACCTTCAGGCCAATAAAGTTATACAGGATGCAGGAGCTCCTATTCCTCCTGCGCTACCATTATCTGAAGTGGAAAAAAAAGACTTAAAAGAAAACCAAGCATATATAAATGAATTTTTGCTAAAATCATTACAATTCCCTAACTTATCATTTTTCGCAGGCAGCGGTACTTCTCTAGGTGATGTTGGTGGGCCAAGTATGTGGGATCTATGGAAGTGTGCTATGTGGATAGATCCAACAACAGACGAAGAGGGCAAACTAAAACCAATTGCATTAAGTGTATGTGAAAAAGTTAAATATCAAGACATTGAATATCCTAACATTGAGCATTTCCTTTCAAATTGCGAAGCTTTTCTGGCATTCCACCATGACGGTGAAGTGCTTGCATTTTTAAATGAAGTTAAAACAATAATATTAAATAAGTGTAGAGATTTCCTTGAAAATGGAAGTAGCGATCTATCCTCATATGTAAGTCTTCTCCAAAAAATGGGGAGGCGGAGAGTAAGAGATCCAAGGCTAAAAGTATTCACAACTAATTATGATTTAACATTTGAGACTGCCGCATCAGAATTAGGTATGATGGTTGTAGATGGACTTTCCTATACAGGCGTTAGAAGGTTCGATGGTAAATATTTTAATTATGATGTAGTTCATAGAGATGAAAATGAACATGAATTCATAGATGGAGTATTCAATTTATTCAAATTACATGGTTCTGTTAGCTGGATACGAAAAAACGGACAAATATATGAAAATCAAAACCCAACAGCAACAAATGCCTGTTTGATCTATCCAGCGAAAGGTAAATATCAACAAGCTTTTATTCAACCTCATCTTGAATTACTTTCCAGACTTCTTGATTTCCTCAGAAAAAAAGAATAGCTGTCTTATTATTTCTGGCTTTGGATTTAATGATGACCATCTTTCAGAACCTATTTATTCTGCGATAAAATCCAATCCTAGCATGAGATTAATTGTGGTGGATTTTAAATGCGTCACACATATAAACAACAAGGGTGAGAATGGGTCTAGCAAATATTGGGGGTTACTTAAAGAACTTTCATTATCGGGCTATGATATTCATTTTTTGAATGCCTCTTTCAAAGATTTCGTTAATTTAATACCCAACTTAAGAGCACTGACACCTGCAGAACAGTTAGCAAAAGCTATCAAGCAAGTGGGAGGAAACAACTAAAATGAATAGTTCGCTTTTACAAAACGGTATTTTAAGAAGCGCTTTGAAAGTTGGAGTTATTTCATCTATTTTTGCTCAAATGGCAAGAGTTAATTTAGTATATGCTGGTGAAGTTAGCGGTGCCTACATTGATGGAAATCGTTATGGGAAAGGAGAAGTCGGAGAGATTTTATTAATTGAAGGACAACAATCTATCGTTTTAGGCAGACTGATTGAGGTCAAATTACCTGAACGCGAAAGAGGAGAGATATCAGTAGAGTCTCAGGGAAATAGAAAAGTTGATGCAATTGGAACTATACAGCTTCTTGGCACAATTGATGCCTCGAGTTTTCGTGTCGACTCGGGGATAAAATGTTACCCTCGATTAGGTGATAGAGTATATTCTGCACCGTTAGATTTCATTTCATTAATACCCGAGCTAATAAACAGAAGCTTAAGTGATGACGGTGAAAACCGAATAGGTATAGTGTTAGGAAATATATCAGGAGGTTCAACAAGCATTGTTACTGTTGAGCCAGACAAACTATTTGGCCGCCACTGCGCAATACTAGGAGCTACAGGTGGTGGGAAAAGCTGGACAACTGCAAAAATATTAGAAGAATGTGCAAATTATAATAATTCAAAGACTATAATTCTCGATGCCACAAGCGAATATAGATCCTTTAACTCTGAGGACTGTTATCATTATCATTTAGGTTCACCTATTAATCAAGCCAATGGTTCTATAGAATTTAGAATCCCCCCAACTGATTTCATGGAATCAGATTTTATCGCTATGTTTGATCCTTCAGGTAAAGTTCAGGGACCAAAACTGAAGGAAGCGATTAAAAGTTTAAGATTAGTTGCGATCGACCCTACTATTGCAACCAATGGTATTCTAAAGAAAATAAAACAACCTAAAACTGATTATCGTCGCTCAATGAATACTGGTGATAATTCAAAACTAGTTGATAATCCCTCTCAACCATTTGATATCACTAAATTAATTTCTCAGATAGTTCAGGAGTGCTGTTTTGATAATGGTGAAGACTCATGGGGTAATGCAGCCACGCAAGATTTGAGCTATTGTTCTTCTCTTTTAACCAGGATACAAGCCGTAACATATGCAAGCTCACTGAAAGCGGTTTTTCATGGAGATGAAAACGTCGCAAAACTGGGAGATATATTAGAAGACTTTTTAAGTTCAAATAAAAGAGTTCTTCGTTTATGTCTAAGCGATGTTAGCTATGAATTTTTTGCAAGAGAAATATTAGCCAATGTAATTGGTAGAAAACTATTAACTCTTGCTAGGCTTGAAAAATTCAGAGAAAAGCCACTTCTAGTCATCGTTGACGAGGCTCATAACTTCTTGGGTAAAAGGGTTGGATCAGAAGACCATTCTATTAAGCTTGATGCCTTCGAGATGATTGCAAAGGAAGGAAGAAAATATGGCCTAAATATTTGCCTAACAACTCAAAGGCCTAGAGATATAACCGAGGGTGTATTAAGCCAAATTGGTACGTTACTAGTACATAGATTAACAAACGATAGAGATCGAGATGTAGTGGAAAGAGCATGTGGTGAAATAGATAAATCAGCGGCTTCATTTTTACCAAGCTTAAAGCAAGGTGAAGTTGCGCTTGTAGGAGTAGATTTCCCCATCCCTATGACAATTCAAATAGCACAGCCGACTTATCCACCAGAGTCCGATTCTCCAGGTTACCGTAACGTTTGGAAAAAATAAAAAATAGGGTCTTTTAGACCCTTTTTTTTATTTGAGCATTCAGTTTAGCAAACTCGAATGGCGTAATATGCTTTCCAATGTTAGACATTAAATAATCGGCCCACCACTGCACCATTAAGCGACGCTCATCCAAATGCTCAGAAGTATGAATATATGCAGCGCGGACATTATTTCTTTCAGAGTGACTCAACTGGCGCTCAATAGCATCATCGCTCCAGAGCCCCGACTCTCCCAACGCACCGCGAGCCATCGTCCTAAACCCATGTCCGCAGACCTCGGTTTTCGTGTCATAGCCCATCGCACGCAATGCGCTGTTTACGGTATTTTCACTCATAACCTTTGTTGAATCATGATCCCCCGGGAATAGGAGTTCTTTATCACCACTGATCTGTTTGAGCTGTTCTAGCAATGCCATCGCCTGCCGACTAAGCGGAACGATATGCTCCTCTTTCATCTTCATGCCACGATACGAGTAACGCACACCCTTAATTTCCTCTCGTTTTGCAGGTACGCGCCAAAGGGCTTTATCGAAGTCGAACTCATCCCAACGCGCGAAACGTAACTCACTAGAACGCACAAAAGTCAGTAAGGAAAGCTCGACCGCGATCCGTGTCATTACACGGCCGCGATATGCAGCAAGACGAGCAAGAAACTCAGGGAAGCGGCTAGAAGGTAAAGCTGGATAGTGTCGTGCTTTGGTTGTCGATAACGCACCTGCCATATCACTGGCTGGATTAGAGTCGATGTAATCGTTCTGTACGGCGTAACGCATTATGGCCGTGACGCGCTGTTGTAGGCGCTGAGCAACGTCATGTTTACCAGTGGCATCAACTTTTTTAATCGGGGATAACAGGTGGCTGGTTTTGAGCAGGCGAATGTCAGACGAACCGATATGAGGGAAGATATAAAGCTCAAGATAGCGAAGAACGCGCGATCTATGGTCTTCACTCCAGCGCTTGTTACTGGCATGCCATTCACGAGCGATAGTTTCGAAAGTATATGCCCCCGAATTCTCAGCCTGAGTTTCTTTCTGTTCGGCTTTAGGGTCAATTCCCTGCACTAAGAGCTTTTTAGCCTCATCACGCTTTGCTCTTGCCTGAGCAAGCGTCACTGTAGGCCAAACACCAAAGGCAAGGCGATCCTCTTTTTTGTCAGAGGGGCGTCTGTATTTCATGCGCCAGTATTTAGAACCCTTGGCCGAGACCTCGAGATACAAACCACCGCCATCGGCCATTTTGTAGTTTTTGTCTTTTGGCTTTGCGGTCTCGACCTGTCTGGCGTTGAGCTTCATTTGGGGGCACATTTCTAATCGAAGTTAAGATGCCCCCAATTATGCCCCCAATGACATCCGGATTTCAACGGACTACCTCGGACAACTCAGGACGGAAAAACCGCTACAAGCATTGATTTTAAAGGGTTTGGTGGACTTTCTCGGATGGTCTTGGAAGTACTAATGGTGCCGAAGGCCGGACTCGAACCGGCACGTATTTCTACGGTTGATTTTGAATCAACTGCGTCTACCGATTTCGCCACTTCGGCACTGAAGGGGATGCGGAAACATTGTGGATTATACCTGTCGCGCGCCGCCATGCAAGCGACGACGCGCTAAACCCGCGCTAAGTGCCCAAAAAACCAGCGCCCTGGTTACTCCAGCTCAGACACTGCAAGACGAATCACCCCTGCCGCCTTCTGCTCCGGCAGCGCCAGCACCTTCGCCCACATCTCCTGCACCATATCGCAGGAGAGCTTCTCCTTGCCCACCGCCTTCTCCGGCATCTGCAACAGCTGGATGTCCTCGCCGTACTTATCGGCAAGCGCCTTCATAACCGGCCGGACATCCTCGGCAGCCGCCTCACGTTCGGCCTGCGTCACGGTGTGGCGGTTTTTGCCGTAGGCCGCGCGCATCATGTCGGCGTCGGCCTGCATTCGCCGCGTCATCAGGTCTTTATCCAGCATGCGCATCGGATTCACGCCGCCCTTCACCATCGGGTAGAGGAAGCGGAAGCAGGCGTCGTCGCTCACCTTCTGGATGGCGGCGGTCTGCTCCATGTTGATGGTCATGTAGTTCACCACGTTGGCGTCCGGGGCGTTTTGCAGGCGCGACATCTGCAAATGCAGGATCTGCGGCTGGATGGTGTCGATAATCTGCTGCTCCGGCTCGCCCGCTTTTTGCAGGGCTGCCATCTGGTCGAGGATGCGCTGATGCAGCGCGGGCTCCTGCTCCTTAATCACCTGCCAGGCAGGCATCGCGTTGAGGGTGGTATCAATCTGCGCTTCCGGAGCGCGTTGCCTGTCAAAGAACACCCAGAACGCCACGGCGGCGGCCGCGACAATAACAACGACCGTACTGATCCACGTTTTTTTCATCTCGCATCCTTATCCTTGAGTTGTGCCGGTTTACACCGGCACGCCGCTGTGGAAGCGAAACTCGTGGTCCGGTGTCGAGATAAGTGTGGCTTCAATTTCGCCAAAAAGCTGTATGCGCGGTGAGATATCGTCGTCGCTCACCTGCTGGGCCAGCGTCAGGTAGTCCTGATAATGGCGCGCTTCCGAGCGCAGCAGCGAGAGATAGAACTTCTGTAAGTCATCGTCGAGGAACGGGGCCAGCGCGGCGAAGCGTTCGCAGGAGCGGGCTTCGATGTAGGCGCCGCAGATGAGCTTGTCGATTAGCGTCAGCGGTTCGTGGGTGCGCACTTCCTTCAGCATCCCTTTGGCGTAGCGGCTGGCGGTGATTTTGACGTACGGAATGTCGCGGGCTAGCATCGCCTCGCGCACCTGCCAGAAGTGGTGCAGCTCCTCTTTAATCAGCAGCACCATGCTGTCGATGAGCGCCTGGCCCCACGGGTCGTCGGTTTTGGGCATCACGCTTTTGCCAATCTGCTTGTGCAGGGCGATGAAGTCCGGCTCCGGGCCGTCGCGAAAGGTGAACTGTTCGTAAGGTTTGAGCCAGTCGAGCAGCGCGTCGGCACCGCTTTCGTCGGCGACGTATTTACGCACCAGCAGCAGCGCGGTCTGGGCGGCCTTGAGCTCGCACACCATGTGGTCGGTGAGCAGCAGCGGCAGGTTCGCCGGGTCGCGGGCTTTATCAATCCATGCTTGCGGGGTCGGGCACTGGAGGAAGTTGAGTACGGGGGCGAGTATCTGCGGGTAATCCATGGTTCTGCCTTGAAAAAGCGGTGGCGCGGGCCACCGCCTGGAACGCTTAGTGACGCACGCCGTCGTCGTCTTCGTCGACGTAATCTTCGTCGTCGCCTTCTTCGCCGTCTTCACCGTTCGGATCTTCGAAGTAGGTTCCCCAGCCGTCGTATACCACGTCAAACTTCTCGGCCAGGTTCATCAGCTGTTCTACCTGCGCGTCGATCAGCTCCGCCTTCAGCGCGCCTTCGCTCAGGATGTCGCAGCAGATGACGGTGTCGCCCTCTTCCACTTCCAGCTCTTCCGGCTCGGTCACTTCGTAACCCAGCTTGAAGGCTTCCACGGCCATTTTTTCCAGCGCGTCGAAATCATCCGCAGAGAAATGGTGTTCGATGGTGTACAGCGCGTCCGGATCGCTACCGTCTTCCAGCAGTTCTTCAATAATCAGACGCGTCTCTTCGCGTTGCTCTTCCAGTAATTCCGGGTTTGCCATGGCTCAATCCTCTTTAAAGTGCGGCAGATACTTCTATTTTCACACACGGACGGGTTTGCCTCCACCTTTGTTGGAAAGATTTGTGAAACGGGGTTGCAAATGAATAATTACACATATAAAGTGAATTTTAATTCAATAAGTGGCGTTCGCCATGCGAGGATAAAATGTCTGATCTGTACAAGAAACACTTTCTGAAATTGCTCGACTTTACCCCTGCACAGTTCACTTCTCTGCTGACCCTTGCCGCACAGCTCAAAGCCGATAAAAAAAATGGCAAGGAAGTACAAAAGCTTACTGGCAAAAACATCGCGCTCATCTTCGAAAAAGACTCGACCCGTACACGTTGCTCTTTCGAAGTTGCCGCATTTGACCAGGGCGCGCGCGTTACCTATTTAGGGCCGAGCGGCAGCCAGATTGGGCATAAAGAGTCAATTAAGGATACCGCACGGGTGCTCGGGCGGATGTACGACGGCATTCAGTATCGCGGGCACGGCCAGGAAGTCGTCGAAACGCTGGCGCAGTATGCGGGCGTGCCGGTGTGGAACGGGCTGACTAACGAGTTCCACCCGACGCAGCTGCTGGCGGACCTGCTGACCATGCAGGAGCACCTGCCGGGCAAGGCGTTTAACAAGATGACGCTGGTCTACGCGGGCGACGCACGCAACAACATGGGCAACTCGATGCTGGAAGCGGCGGCGCTGACCGGGCTGGATCTGCGCCTGGTGGCCCCGAAAGCCTGCTGGCCGGAAGAGAGCCTGGTGGCGGAGTGCAGCGCGCTAGCGGAAAAGCACGGCGGGAAGATCACCCTGACGGAAGACGTGGCGGCGGGCGTGAAGGGCGCGGACTTTATCTATACCGACGTGTGGGTGTCGATGGGCGAAGCCAAAGAGAAGTGGGCGGAGCGGATTGCGCTGCTGCGCGGGTATCAGGTGAACGCGCAGATGATGGCGCTCACCGGCAACCCGGACGTGAAGTTCCTGCACTGTCTGCCGGCGTTCCATGACGACCAGACCACGCTCGGCAAGCAGATGGCGAAAGAGTTCGATCTGCACGGCGGGATGGAAGTGACGGACGAGGTGTTTGAGTCGCCGGCGAGCATCGTGTTTGACCAGGCGGAAAACCGGATGCATACGATTAAGGCGGTGATGGTGGCGACGCTTGGGGGTTGAGTCCTCTGCGCGTTGGTGCCCTCACCCCGGCCCTCTCCCACAGGGAGAGGGAGAAAACCCAGCCCGTAGGCCCGTGCAAGCGCAGCGCCGCCGGGCAAATCAGGCGACGATGCGGCTGATGCCCTTTCTCCCACAACCCGCTCTACTCAATTGATTTTTCACCCCGAAAAAGGTACGTTTTCGCCTTAATTCCAGCGTGGACATACCAGCATTATGCCGATTATTCAGTCTGTTGAACGTGCGTTGCAGATCCTCGACCTGTTCAACGAGCAGGCCACCGAGCTTAAGATCACCGACATCAGCAAACTGATGGGGCTGAGCAAGAGTACCCTCCACTCGCTGCTGAAAACCCTCCAGCTTCACGGCTATATCGATCAGAACCCGGAGAACGGTAAGTATCGCCTCGGCATGAAGCTGGTCGAGCGCGGGCATTTTGTCGTGGGCTCGATGGATATTCGGCAGAAGGCGAAAGGCTGGCTGACGGAGCTGTCCCGGCGAACCGGGCAGACTACCCATCTGGGGATCCTGGACGGGCGTGAAGGGGTCTATATCGAGAAGATTGAAGGCAAGCTCGCTGCCATCGCCTATTCGCGCATCGGCCGCCGCCTGCCGGTTCACGCCACCGCCATCGGCAAGGTGTTGATTGCCTGGCTGGGCGAGGCCGAGCTGAACGCCCTGCTGGAGGGCTATCAGTACACCACCTATACCCCTTCTACCCTTGCCTCTCGCGAAGCCTTAATGAGTGCCCTGGCGCAGACCCGCGAGCAGGGCTATGCCCTGGATAGCGAAGAGAACGAGCAGGGCGTGCGCTGCGTGGCGGTGCCGGTGTGGAACCACGAGTCCCGCGTCATCGCCGCCCTGAGCCTGTCGACGCTGACCTCCCGCGTGGACGACGCCGAGCTGGCTGATTTCCGCGAGCAGCTTCAGCAGGCCGGGCTCCAGCTCTCACGCGCGCTGGGCTACCCGGCCTGAGCCGTCAGACCGGCTCGTAGGTGAAGTAGTCGAAGTCAGCGTGGCAGCCGTCGCCGCTGATGTCCTCGCAGTGCAGTCCCACAAACGCGCCGGTGAAGAAGCCGCGCCCGCCGATATAGTCATCCGACAGCTTCCACGCCTCATACGTCACCGGCACGGTGTGCCACGTCTCGCCGTCGAACGAGTAGCTGTAGCGGTAGACCAGCGCATCCACATCCACCCTTAGCCAGACGCTCTTCGCACTCTCCGGCACGGGAATGGGCTGCTCGTGCAGCGGCCACGACGGCACGTTGTGGTCGAGCTGAATAACCTTAATCGTTCTGCCCTGCCCCTCCTCGTAGTCCACAAAGCAGTAGCTCCAGTTTTTGCTGTTGTAGTAGCAGGTCAGCCCCGCGCTCTGCTGGAAGTGCACCGGCGAGAACTGCATCCGCGTCTCGGCCCGGAAGGTGAAGTGCTGCCAGCGGCGCGCCACGGTCGACTGGGTAAAGGTCGAGTTGAGCGAGTCGTTGCCGTATAACCGTAAATAGCCGGAGCGCGCGGTGAGCGAGCCGAGGGTGTCGTCGAACGGAATGCGCAGAGTCTGCAATTCAGGGTCAAGCGTGCTGCCGTCGAAATCATCCCGCCAGCTACCCTGAACGGCGGCGGGCTGCTCCGCCACCTGCGGGCCTTTCACGGTCAGCTGCGCGTGCTTACCGCCCTCCACGTACGGCCAGCCATCGCGCCATTCAATGCGGGCGATGCCGGTCTCGCGCCCCAGCGGACAGTAACCGCGTCCGCCTGAGGCCAGCAGCGGCACGCCGGGCAGGCGCAGCGGGCGGCTGGTAAGGTAGGCCATATACCACTCCCCGGTGTGGGTTTGCAGCAGCGAGCCGTGGCCGCTCTTTTGCAGCGGGTTCTCCGGCAGGTGCCAGCTGGTCATCATCGTCACATCCGGGTGAAGCTCGTACGGCCCGTCGATGGTTTTTGCACGCAGCACCACGACGGCGTGCTCGTAGCTGGTGCCGCCTTCGGCAACCATCAGGTAGTACCATCCCGCGTGCCGATAAAGATGCGCCCCTTCGGTGTAGCAGAGCGGCGTGCCGGTAAACAGCGTTTTGCGCTCCGGCGAGAGGGTGCCGGTCTGCGGGTCAAACTCCTGCATCACGATGGTGTTGTGCGGGTTGCTGTGATGGCGCGGCCCCCACGGGCGGTAGAGGTAGTATTTGCGGCCATCGTCGTCGTGGAACAGGGACGGATCGAACCCGCCGTTGCCCATCGGGACCGGCTCGCTCCATGGCCCCTCAATGGACGGCGCGGTGACGAGGAAGTTGCGGCCATTTTTCCACGGCGAATCGACAATCTTCACGTCGGTATAGAGCAGCCAGAATTTGCCGTCGGCGTAGCTCAGGCACGGCGCCCAGATACCGCCGGAGTCCGGGTTGCCCTTCATGTCCAGCATCGACACGCGGTCCAGCGGCGTGCTGACCAGCGTCCAGTTTTTCAGGTCGCGGGAGTGATAGATGCGCACGCCCGGGAACCACTCGAAGGTCGAGGTGGCGATGTAGTAGTCCTCGCCCTGGCGGCACAGGGACGGGTCCGGGTTGAAGCCGGTGAGTATTGGGTTAGTGATTTCCATGTTGCCTCCGGTTAATGGGATGCGGCTGTCGCGGCGTCGGGAACGGCCTCGCCCTGCGCCGCGCGGTGCTTGATCAACTGCTGGCTGATGGCCTCCACGCGGGCGTCGGTGAGCTTGTAGAACGACAGCATGATGAACATGCCCGCGTAGAGCACCACCGGCACCACGCAGAACAGAATTTTGATGGTGGTCAGCACCTCGACCGGCTGCACGCTGCTGCTGGCGGAGTAGTTCACCCAGGCCAGGATCCAGCCCACCACCGCCCCGCCAATCGCCAGGCCAATCTTCAGGCTGAACAGGTAGGTGGAGAACACCAGCCCGTCGAGGCGACGTCCGCTGCGGCTCTCCTCGTAATCCACCACGTCAGAGGCCATCAGCCATTGCAGCGGCGTGGTGGTGTTAAAGACGAACAGGAACAGGATGTTGAGGGCGAAAATCAGGGCAATATGCTCCGCCGGCGTGAAGAAGATCAGCAGGCTAATCAGAGAGTAAGCGACAATGATCCACTTAAAGGCGGTAACGCGGTCGAAGCGGCCCAGCAGACGAGACGAGCAGAGCGAGCCGAACATGGTGGCGAGGCTGCCGTAAAGTAAAAACTGGGTCGCCATCTCCGGGTGATCCATCACGTATTTCACGAAGTAGAGCGTCGCCCCGCCGCGCACCACGTTAGAGCAGGTCGCCATCATCTTGAACGCGCACATGATCCGCCACTGGCTGTTGCCCAGCAGCAGCTTAAGGTCTTTCGCCACCGACGAGCCCGGCTGTACCTCAAAGGTGTAGCGCTCTTTGGTGGTGAAGAAGCAGACGTAGAGCAGCACCACGCCGCTCAGCCCCAGCACGCACATGGCGCCGAAATAGCCCACCTGCTCGTCCCCTTTGCCGATAATGCTCACCAGCGGCAGCGCGATGCCGCTGATGGCGAGCGAGCCTGCCGCGGCCAGGAAGAAGCGCCAGGACTGCAGGGCGTGACGCTCTTTCGGGTCGGCGGTAATGACGCCCGGCATGGCGCAGTACGGCACGTTAACGAAGGTATAGACCAGGGTCAGGAGAATGTAGGTCACGCAGGCGTAGATGATTTTGCCCTGCGCGGAGAAGTCCGGCGTGTAGAAGGTCAGCATGCAGACGATGCCGAACGGGATGGCGCCCCACAGCAGGAACGGGCGGAACTGGCCGTGCCGCGTGCGGGTGCGGTCTACCAGCAGCCCCATCAGCGGATCGGTCACGGCGTCGAGCACGCGGGAAACTAAAAACAGCGTCCCCATTATGCCCGCGGAGAGACCGAACACGTCGGTGTAGAAATAGGCCAGCAGGAACATCGTGGCCTGCCAGACGAAGCCGCAGGCGGTATCACCCAGCCCGTAGCCAATTTTGTCTTTCATGGTTAATTGCGTCATCAGAATTACACCCTTATGTAGTGTGCTGAATTACAACATTGTGTTACTGGAGTGTAATGAGCTGCTCAATTAACCAGCAATGGTCATATCTTATTTCTGAATTACGTTATTTCGCTTTTGTGACGCCAACGATATATCATAAGTCATTGTTTAAATTAGTAAATTAAAGACAAGTAAAAACCACCCGCGGAATATTTTCCGCAGGCGACTTTCTCTCAAAAAATAATTAAAGGCCGAGTGCTTTTTTACCGGCGTTAATTACCTCAATGATTTTATCGGTGTCATAAATACAGCCTTTCCAGGTGCCGCCACTCACGGACTGTAATGCCGCCCACAGCCGGGTATCGTCCGGCAAAAAGTCGTGAGCGTGCAGGTCCGGGTGCGTCTGCCGCCGCGCCAGCTCGCGCGCCCCCTCTTCCGGCGTTAGCGGGTTGTCCGCGGTACCGATGAAGTTCACGCTACCGGTCAGAGTCAGGCGGTCCACGGCAATCTCAATGATGTCGTTATCGCGCAGCTTACCAATCGGCCCTCCCGCCAGCGCCTCCGGCGATACGTGGCCGAAGCAGGCCCCCGTCGACACGCCCGAGAAGCGCGCATCGGTGATTAACGACACCGTCTTGCCCCACGAGATATGCTTCAGCGCGGAGGTAAGCTGGTAGGTCTCTTCCATACCGGTGCCGGACGGCCCGCCGCCGATCACCACCATGATATCGCCCTGCGCAATCTCTTCCCGCTTTATGGCCTTGATGGCCTGCGCTTCCGAGACAAACACCCGTACCCGGCCAGTGTGGCGGTAAACGCCATCGTCATCCACCACCGACGGGTCGATCGCCGTGGCCTTGATCACCGATCCTTCCGGCGCGATGTTGCCCGTCGGGAAGCAGACCGTCGAGGTCAGCCCTTTCGCTTTTGCCTTCTCCGGCGGCAGGATCACGTCATCCGGCTCCACGCCGTCCTGCTCGCGCAGGCACTGGCGGAAGCGCTTACGGCGCTCCGAGCTCTGCCACCAGTCGAGGTTCTCGCCCACTGTCTGGCCAGTGACGGTCATGGCGTCCAGATGCAACAGGCCGAGATCGCGCAGGTGGAGCATCACCTCCGGCACGCCGCCCGCGAGGAAGGCGCGCACGGTCGGGTGATAGTCCGGGCCGTTGGGCAGCACGCTTACCAGGCGAGGCACCCTGCGGTTGACGCGCGTCCAGTGTTCAACGTCCGGGATCGTGCAGCCCGCCGCGTGGGCGATGGCTGGAATGTGCAGCAGTAAATTAGTGGAGCCGCCGAACGCCGCGTGGATCACCATCGCGTTTTCGATGGCTTTGTCGGTGAGGATATCGCGCGTGGTGATGCCACGGTTATCCAGTTCACTGACCGCGCGTGCCGACTGGCGGGCGATCTCCAGCCACACCGCCTGCCCGGACGGCGCCAGTGCAGAGTGCGGCAGCGCCAGACCCAGCGCCTCCGCCACTACCTGCGAGGTGCCCGCCGTACCGAGGAACTGACACCCGCCGCCCGGCGACGCGCAGGCGCGACAGCCCAGCTCGGCGGCCTCCTGCAAGGAGAGCTCATGGTTGGCGAAGCGCGCGCCGATGGTCTGCACTTTGCCCGCATCTTCCCCCACGGTGGGCGGCAGCGTCGCCCCGCCCGGCACCAGAATGGTCGGCAGATCGTGCATGGAAGCCAGCGCAATCATGGTGGCGGGCAGCCCTTTATCGCAGGTTGCCACGCCGATCACCGCCCGGCGCGTCGGCAGGGAGCGGATCAGGCGGCGAAACACGATCGCCGCGTCGTTGCGGTACGGCAGGGAGTCGAACATGCCGTGCGTGCCCTGCGAGCGACCGTCGCACGGATCGCTGACGAAGGCGGCGAACGGGATCCCGCCGTTGCGGGTGATCTCCTTCGCCGCCGCCTGCATCTGCATGCCGATCTCCCAGTGCCCGGTGTGGTAGCCCAGCGCGACCGGGCGTCCGTCTCCGGCGCGGATGCCGCCCTGGGTGCCGATGATCAGCACCTCTTTGCCGGTGAGCTTGTTGGCATCCCAGCCCATCCCGGCGTTCTGCGTCATACCGAACAGGTTGCCGCTGGGGGATTCCATCAGCATCTGCGGTGTCAGCGGCAGCGTGCCCTGCGGCCCCGCCGCGTGGGTGATCACCGCATAAAACGCATCGTCCTGTGGGGTGAAAATTTTCTCAATGGTCATCGTTATCGTCCGGCTCAGCAGAGTTTGAGCTGTTGTAACAGGGTTTTCAGCTGCGCCTTGCGCGGCTCGTCCAGCGGCGAGGCTGGCGGCAGGACGTGCGTAGAAATCGGGCGGCCGCAGAGCACGATCGCCTCTTTAATGACGTTCACAAACGGCGTATCCAGCTGATACATCTGCGGGATTTGCAGCAGGGTCTGATGATACTCAGCCGCTTTCGCCACGTCGTTATCCCGCCAGGCTTTCAGAAGATTTACCGACACCTGTGGGGCAAAGTTGCCGCTGGCCGAGATCGCCCCGTCGCCGCCTAGCAGCAGGGTATTAAACAGATGATCGTCGTAGCCGCACAGCACCGTGAAATGAGGATGGGCGCCTTTAACGGTGTGGATCATGCTGCGCAGGTGAGCGACGGAGTCGATGGTGTCTTTAATGCCGACGATGTTACTGCGCGAGTCGGCGAGGGTTTTCACCAGTGCCGGGGTCAGATCCTGCCCGGTCAGCGCCGGGAAGTTATAGAGCATCACCGGCAGCGTGACGCTGTCGGCCACCTGCTCGAAATAGCGGATCAGGTTCGCTTCCGACACTTTCCAGTAGTAAGGGTTGATCACCACGATGCCGTCCGCGCCCGCCTGCTGCGCGTGCTGGCTCAGCTCAATGGTTTCCCGGGCGTTGGTGCCGCCGGTGCCGATCAGAACCGGCACGCGACGATCGACATGATCGATCGCAAACCGGGCAATGGTTTTACGCTCTTCGGCGCTGAGCTGGGAGAACTCGCCGCCGCTGCCCAGGAAGAACAGGCCGTCGACGCCCGCAGCAATCAGATCGTCGATCAGCGCGGCGGTACCCGGTTTATCGAGCTGGCCATCGGCGGCAAAAATGGTGGAGACAGGGGGAATGATACCCGTGAACAACGCGGACTGCGGCATGAGATCTCCTTGTTGAAACATTTTGTTCTACATTATAGAACGGCGTTCATTAATTTAACGATCATACTATGACGCAGAAAAAGCGCAGGTAAATGGGAAGGGATGAGGGAGTGCGGGAAGTTTAAGCTGGATCACATTATGCGTGGGTGCGGTCTGGTGCCCTCACCCTAACCCTCTCCCACAGGGAGAGGGAACTTTTACACCCTCTCCCCGTGGGAGAGGGCCGGGGTGAGGGGTTACTCTACCAGCATCTTCACCACAACCTTACGCACCTGCGCCGGCGCTCCCGCCGCGCACAGCGGCTTATGCACTTCGCCCGGCCAGAACACCACAAAATCCCCTTCGCTCAGCACCACGGTTTTCTCCTGCTCGCCTTCCGGCAGGAACGCGATGTCTTTTTCCGCCAGCCAGTCGGTGTCCGGCGTACCGTGCGGCAGGGTACTGAAGGTCATCCCTTCCTGACCTTTTAGCACAATCTGAATATCCAGATAGCGTGCATGGTATTCAGCGCGACGCTCGGCGAACGGCTGGGTCATGTCCTCCGAAACCAGATAAAACAGGCTGTTGCCATTGATGTCGTGCTTACCGGTCGGCGTTGCGTCGGTGACGTGGGCCTTAACGTGCTCAATGGCCTGGCGCAGCTCTTCTGGCAGCCAGGACTGGAGATGATGAATATTGCCAATAATCATGATACAACCCTCAGATTAAAACATTGTTTCATTTTTATGTTTTATACGAGAATTGCCTCTTCCATACCAGCCCTTTTTTGACAAGATTTGCGTCAGCGCATGTTTATCGGGAAATGTGTTAATCCACTGTTAATTGCACACAGGCATTTATGCAGTGGTTATGCATAACCTCATTTCATGCACTTTGCACATAGGATCTAACTCACTGAATTTAAAGCATAACTCACAAAACCTGTTGGTGTATCACACTTTATCACTTTGGTTATTTCCTTTAAAAATCCATAATTATTTATTGATTTATCTTAAGTGAAAAATAGTTAACTGTCATTATTGCATAGCTATTCCCGTGACAACATTTTATCTATTAAAATCAACAACATAAATAAATATTTCAAAGCGTGTGATTCTACAAAATAATAACAACTTCAAATATTGCCACCCGTTCCTGCTTAGCTATTCATCCCTTAATAATATGAAATTAATCATTATCTGATACGAATCATGCAATTGAAAATAAACTGCTCAATATCGGTTTTCGCGTGAGCAATGTCACAATAACCATTATTTAAGCGCCTACTATAAATCACGAAATCAATTGAGCTTAGCCGCCATGAAATTAAACACATCACATGGCGCATGCCCTTTTTATTCTGAAAAAAAGTTAAAGGAATAATTATGGAAAAGCATTACGTCGGTTCTGAAATTGGTCAATTGCGTAGCGTTATGCTGCACCGTCCTAATTTAAGTCTGAAACGGTTAACCCCCTCAAACTGTCAGGAGCTGCTATTTGATGACGTGCTCTCGGTTGAACGGGCGGGTGAAGAGCATGACATCTTCGCAAACACGCTGCGCGAGCAGGGTGTGGAAGTCCTGCTGTTGACCGACCTTCTTACGCAAACGCTTGATATTGCTGAAGCAAAAGCCTGGCTTCTTGAAACACAAATCTCCGACTATCGCCTGGGACCAACCTTTGCCGCCGACGTGCGCGGCTGGCTGGCGGATATGCCGCACCGCGAACTGGCGCGCAGATTAAGCGGCGGATTAACCTACGGTGAAATTCCGGCGGCCATTAAAAATATGGTGGTCGATACCCACACGGCGAATGATTTTATTATGAAGCCGCTACCGAACCACTTATTTACCCGCGATACCTCCTGCTGGATATATAACGGCGTCTCCATTAATCCGATGGCGAAACCCGCCCGCCAGCGTGAAACCAATAACCTGCGGGCAATATATCGCTGGCACCCCGCATTTGCCGACGGCGAGTTTATTAAGTATTTCGGCGACGAGAATATTAATTACGACCACGCCACCTTAGAAGGCGGCGACGTATTAGTGATTGGTCGCGGGGCGGTACTGATCGGCATGTCCGAGCGCACGACGCCGCAGGGCGTGGAGTTCCTCGCCAACAGCCTGTTTAAACATCGCCAGGCCGAGCGCGTGATTGCCGTTGAGCTGCCGA
Source organism: Enterobacter sp. BWH64 (assembly GCF_001037645.1). NCBI lineage: Bacteria > Pseudomonadati > Pseudomonadota > Gammaproteobacteria > Enterobacterales > Enterobacteriaceae > Enterobacter > Enterobacter sp. BWH64. Next base: position 1,083,734 of record NZ_KQ089922.1, on the reverse strand, counting down.
AACACCGCTCCTGCATGCACCTCGACACCGTGATGACCCACATCGACGTAGCCACCTTCTCCGTTTACCCGGAAGTGGTGCGCAAGGACGCCCAGTGCTGGACGCTCACCCCGGACGGACGCGGCGGCCTGCTGCGCACCCAGGAAACCGACCTGCTGCACGCCATCGAGAAAGCCCTCGGCATTAACCACGTCCGCCTGATCACCACCGGCGGCGACGCCTTTGAAGCCGAACGCGAGCAGTGGAACGACGCTAACAACGTCCTGACCCTCCGCCCGGGCGTGGTGATCGGCTACGAGCGCAACGTCTGGACCAACGAGAAGTACGACAAAGCGGGCATCACCGTGCTGCCGATCCCGGGCGACGAGCTGGGACGCGGTCGCGGCGGCGCGCGCTGCATGAGCTGCCCACTGGAACGCGACGGAATTTAAAGGAGCCATCATGGAACGAAAACCCACTCTGGTTGTGGCCCTTGGCGGCAACGCGCTGCTCAAGCGCGGCGAGCCGCTGGAAGCGGAGATCCAGCGCCAGAACATCGAGCAGGCCGCCCGCACCATCGCCGGCTTAACGGAACAGTGGCGCGTGGTGCTGGTGCACGGCAACGGCCCGCAGGTCGGACTGCTGGCGCTGCAAAACAGCGCCTACGACAAAGTCACTCCCTACCCGCTGGACGTTCTTGGCGCCGAAAGCCAGGGAATGATCGGCTACATGCTCCAGCAGGCGCTGAAAAACAATCTGCCCCAGCGCGAGGTCAGCGTCCTGCTCACGCAGGTGGAAGTGGACGCCGCCGACCCGGCGTTCAGCAACCCGACCAAGTACATCGGCCCGGTCTACAGCGAAGCCCTGGCTAAAGCGCTGGCCGCGGAAAAAGGCTGGGTGTTTAAGGCCGACGGCAGCTACTTCCGCCGCGTGGTGCCGTCGCCGCAGCCGAAGCGCATCGTCGAGAGTGACGCCATCACGGCGCTGATTCAGCGCGACCACCTGGTGATCTGCAACGGCGGCGGCGGCGTGCCGGTGGTGGAAAACGCCAACGGCTATCGCGGCATTGAGGCGGTGATCGACAAAGACCTCTCCGCCGCCCTGCTGGCGCGCCAGATCGAGGCCGATGCCCTGCTGATCCTCACCGATGCCGACGCGGTGTACCTCGACTGGGGCAAGCCAACCCAGCGTCCGCTGGCGCAGGTGACGCCGGAGCTGCTCAGAGGCATGCAGTTCGACGCCGGATCGATGGGGCCGAAAGTGGCCGCCTGCCGCGAGTTCGTTGAAGCCTGCAATGGGATAGCCGGGATCGGCGCGCTGAATGACGGCGCGGAGATCCTGGCGGGCGAGAAAGGCACGTTGATTCGTAACTGAGTCGTTTTCCCCTCACCCTAACCCTCTCCCAAAGGGAGAGGGAATGTACGCCCCCTCTCCCTGTGGGAGAGGGCCGGGGTGAGGGCATCAGACAGCTAAATTTTAAAAAGGATTTCCCCATGACCATTAACCTGAAAAACCGCAACTTCCTGAAACTGCTGGACTACACCCCGGCGGAGATCCAGTACCTGATCGATCTCGCCATCGAGCTGAAGGCCGCCAAAAAAGCCGGACGCGAAAAACAAACCCTGGTCGGGAAAAACATCGCCCTGATCTTTGAAAAAACCTCCACCCGCACCCGCTGCGCCTTCGAAGTGGGTGCGTTCGACCAGGGCGCGCAGGTCACCTACCTCGGCCCAAGCGGTTCGCAGATTGGCCACAAAGAGTCGATGAAGGACACCGCCCGCGTGCTGGGCCGCATGTATGACGGCATCGAGTACCGTGGCTACGGCCAGGCCATCGTTGAAGAGCTGGGCGAGTACGCGGGCGTGCCGGTGTGGAACGGCCTGACCGACGAGTTCCACCCCACCCAAATTCTCGCCGACCTGATGACCATGCTGGAGCACTCTCCGGGCAAAACCCTGCCGGAGCTGAGCTTTGCTTATCTCGGCGACGCGCGGAACAACATGGGTAACTCCCTGATGGTCGGCGCGGCCAAAATGGGGATGGATATCCGCCTTGTGGCGCCGAAATCCTTCTGGCCGGAGGCGGGCCTGGTTGAGCAGTGCCGCGCCATCGCCAAAGAGACCGGCGCGCGCATCACCCTCACCGACGACGTGGAGGAAGGCGTGCAGGGCACCGATTTCCTCTACACCGACGTGTGGGTTTCCATGGGCGAGCCGAAGGAGGCCTGGGCCGAGCGCGTCAGCCTGATGAAGCCATATCAGATTAACGCGGACGTGATGAAGGCCACCGGTAACCCGAACGTCAAGTTCATGCACTGCCTGCCGGCGTTCCACAACGAGCACACCAAAGTGGGCCGCGAAATCGAAATGGCGTACGGCCTGAAGGGGCTGGAGGTGACGGAAGAGGTCTTTGAATCACCGAACTCCATCGTTTTCGACGAAGCAGAGAACCGCATGCACACCATTAAAGCGGTCATGGTGGCGACACTCGGCGACTAATCACCGCCCGGCGCGCCGCGGGGTGCGCCGGGTTCAGGAGAACATCATGGGCAAGTTCAAGTTTCCCTCCGCTTACACCATTCTCTTTTTTCTGATTGCCGTGGTTGCCGTGCTGACGTGGATTGTTCCGGCCGGGCAGTACCATATGGCGATGAACGAGGCGCTCGGCAAAGAAGTGCCGGTTGCCGGTACCTATGCACAGGTGGCATCACATCCGCAGGGGCTGGTTTCGGTGCTGATGGCGCCGATTGCCGGGCTGTACGATCCGGAGTCCGGCCAGGCCGGGGCCATCGACGTGGCGCTGTTTATTCTGATCATCGGGGGATTCCTCGGGATCGTCACTAAAACCGGAGCGATAGACGCCGGGATCGAGCGCGTCACCACCCGGCTGCGCGGACGCGAAGAGTGGATGATCCCGATCCTGATGGCGCTGTTTGCCGCAGGCGGCACGATTTACGGCATGGCAGAAGAGTCGCTGCCCTTCTATACCTTACTGGTGCCGGTGATGCTGGCGGCGCGGTTCGATCCGGTGGTTGCTGCATCCACCGTGCTGCTCGGCGCGGGGATCGGCACCCTCGGCTCCACCATCAACCCGTTCGCCACGGTGATCGCCGCCAACGCCGCCGGGATCCCCTTCACTAACGGCATCGCTCTGCGCCTGGCGCTGCTGGTGATCGGCTGGATCATCTGCGTGGCGTGGGTAATGCGCTATGCCCGCAAGGTGCGCAAGGATCCGTCGCTGTCGATCGTGGCGGATAAGCAGGAAGAGAATCTCGCCCACTTCCTCGGCAACAAGGGCGAGCAGTCGCTGGAATTTACCCCGGTGCGCAAACTCATCCTGGTGATCTTCGCCCTCGCCTTCGCGGTGATGATCTACGGCGTGGCGGTGCTGGGCTGGTGGATGGCGGAGATCTCGGCGGTGTTCCTCGCCAGCGCGATTATCGTCGGGCTGATCGCCCGCATGAGCGAAGAGGAGCTGACCTCAACCTTTATCAACGGCGCGCGAGATTTGCTGGGCGTCGCGCTGATTATCGGCATCGCGCGCGGTATCGTAGTGATCATGGATAAGGGCATGATTACCCACACCATTTTGCACAGCGCCGAGGGAATGGTCACCGGATTGTCGACGGTGGCGTTCATCAACGTGATGTACTGGCTGGAAGTGGTGCTGTCGTTTCTTGTGCCTTCTTCGTCCGGCCTGGCCGTTCTGACGATGCCGATCATGGCGCCCCTTGCCGATTTCGCTAACGTCAACCGCGACCTGGTGGTTACGGCTTACCAGTCGGCGTCCGGCATCGTTAACCTGATCACTCCCACCTCTGCCGTCGTGATGGGCGGGCTGGCTATCGCCCGCGTGCCCTACGTGCGCTATCTGAAATGGGTCGCGCCGCTGCTGGGGATTTTAACGGTGGTGATTATGGTGGCGTTAAGCCTGGGCGCCCTGTTGTAATTTGCCGGATGGCGCTGCGCTTATCCGGCCTACGGATCGGTGCGGTGCCACCGATTATTTCGGGAACTGATATGGGAACTATGATGGATTACGAAGAGTACTCTCCCAAAGAGCAACTACAGCTAACGGTCTGCCAGCGTCTGATCGCGGAAAAGAGCTATCTCTCCCAGGAGGAGATCCGCCGCGACTTACAGGAGCGGGGTTTTGAGACCATCAGCCAGTCCACCGTTTCACGTCTGCTCAAGTTGCTCGGTGTCATAAAAATTCGCAATGCCAAAGGGCTAAAGATTTATTCGCTGAATCCCCAGCTGCGCCCGGCCCCCGACGCGGCGCGTACCGTCTCTGAAATGGTGGTGAGCGTGGAGCACAACAGCGAATTTATCCTTATCCATACCGTCGCCGGATATGGCCGCGCGGTGGCGCGTATTCTGGATTATCACCAGTTACCGGAAATTTTAGGCGTGGTGGCCGGAAGCAGTATTGTCTGGGTCGCCCCCCGCGTGGTGAAGCGCACCGCGCTGGTGCATAAGCAAATTAATTATTTACTCAGAACGCATTAATATTCATAAAGAACCGTTTGCATTGAGTAAAGCGTGCATTAAATCGCTTGATCCCAAAAGCGAGCTGCGTATAATGCCCGACAATTTGCCGGGAGGAAGCATGGTCAAGCGTGTACGACATATTGTCTTACCGCGTCTGAAATCAGACGCTGGCCTGCCGTTTTTCTTCCCGTTGCTAAACCTATTCCCAGAGCCCCTCATTTGAGGGGCTTTTTTTTGCCCGGCGTCAGGAGATAAACATGAATCCGCTTTATCAAAAACACATCATTTCCATAAACGACCTCAGCCGCGAAGAGCTGGAACTGGTTCTGGAAACCGCGGCAAAACTGAAGGCCAATCCGCAACCGGAGCTGCTGAAGCACAAGGTGGTTGCGAGCTGCTTCTTCGAAGCCTCGACCCGCACCCGCCTCTCCTTCGAAACCTCCATGCACCGCCTCGGGGCGAGCGTGGTGGGCTTCTCGGACAGCAGCAACACGTCGCTGGGCAAAAAAGGCGAGACCCTGGCGGATACCATTTCAGTCATCAGCACCTACGTGGACGCGATTGTGATGCGCCACCCGCAGGAGGGCGCGGCGCGTCTGGCGACCGAGTTTTCCGGCGGTATTCCGGTGCTGAACGCCGGTGACGGTGCCAACCAGCACCCGACGCAGACCCTGCTGGATCTGTTCACCATTCAGGAGACGCAGGGCACGCTTGAGAACCTGAACATCGCCATGGTCGGCGACCTGAAATATGGCCGCACCGTCCATTCCCTGACCCAGGCGCTGGCGAAATTTAACGGCAACCGCTTCTTCTTCATCGCGCCGGACGCGCTGGCGATGCCGCAGTACATTCTCGATATGCTGGACGAAAAAGGCATCGCGTGGAGCCTGCACGCCAGCATAGAAGAAGTGATGGGCAACGTGGATATTCTCTACATGACCCGCGTGCAGAAAGAGCGTCTTGACCCATCCGAGTACGCCAACGTGAAGGCGCAGTTCGTACTGCGCGCCAGCGACCTCGAGGGCGCGCGCGACAACATGAAGGTGCTGCACCCGCTGCCGCGCATCGATGAGATCACCACAGACGTGGATAAAACGCCGCACGCCTGGTACTTCCAGCAGGCCGGAAACGGCATCTTCGCCCGCCAGGCGTTACTGGCACTGGTTCTGAATCGCGAATTAGCTCTGTAAGGGGAGACGACCATGACACACGATAACAAACTCCAGGTTGAAGCCATCAAGCGTGGCACCGTGATTGACCACATCCCTGCGCAGGTGGGCTTTAAGCTGCTGACGCTGTTCAAACTGACTGAAACCGACCAGCGCATCACCATCGGCCTGAACCTGCCGTCGGGCGAAATGGGCCGTAAAGACCTGATCAAAATCGAGAATACCTTCCTGACCGACGAGCAGGTCAACCAGCTGTCTCTGTACGCGCCGGACGCCACGGTTAACCGCATCGACGATTACGACGTGGTGGGCAAATCCCGCCCAAGCCTGCCGGATCGCATCGAAAGCGTGCTGGTCTGCCCGAACAGCAACTGCATCAGTCATGCTGAGCCGGTTTCCTCCAGTTTCGCAGTGAAAAAACGCGCCAATGACATTGCACTCAAATGCAAATACTGCGAAAAAGAGTTTTCTCATTATGTGGTGCTGGCCAACTAATTGAGGTTGGTAATGAAATCCCGGCTGTTATAATGGCCGGGAACATTCTTAACGCTGTAATTCTGGAGAAAAAATGAGCAAAGTACTCGCGACGGAAAATGCACCAGCGGCTATCGGCCCATACGTTCAGGGCGTTGATCTGGGCAGCATGATCATCACTTCTGGTCAGATCCCGGTGAACCCAAAAACCGGTGAAGTGCCAGCCGACGTAGCGGCGCAGGCGCGTCAGTCGCTGGAAAACGTGCAGGCGATCGTCGAATCTGCCGGCCTGAAAGTGGGCGATATCGTCAAAACCACCGTGTTCGTGAAAGATCTGAACGATTTCGCCACCGTTAACGCCACTTATGAAGCGTTCTTCACCGAGCACAACGCCACCTTCCCGGCGCGCTCCTGTGTGGAAGTGGCGCGTCTGCCAAAAGACGTAAAAATTGAAATTGAAGCGATTGCCGTACGTCGCTAATTTATTTCAATAAAGAGAAGGCAGCTCAGGCTGCCTTTTTTATTGCGACCATTTTTACTCTCTCCAGGCAATGACGCATCCCCCACTCCATTAATAGACTGACGCTGCCTTGTTATATTCTAATTAATGGATGAAGAATGAAACTCTCTAAGATCGCGCTGGCCGTTGCCACATTAGCGGTTGCGTCTTCCGCACTTGCACACGGATATATAGAATCCCCCGCCAGCCGCGCTTATATGTGTAAGCTCGGCCAGAATATTGACTGTGGCTCTGTACAATATGAACCGCAGAGCGTAGAAAGGACCTCCGGCTTCCCGACGGGCGCAATGCCGCCTGACGGCCAGCTTGCCAGCGCCGGTATTGTCAGCTACTCCCAGCTTGATAAGCAGAGCCTGAACGCCTGGACCAAAAGCCCCATGACGGCAGGCCCGCATGAATTTGTCTGGCACCATACCGCGCCGCATAAAACCACCAACTGGCGTTATTACATTACCAAACAAAACTGGGACCCCAATAAACCGCTGACCCGTGACCAGTTCGAATTAACGCCGTTCTGTACTATTAACGGGAATGGTCAGGCACCGTCCATGACAAAATCCAAGACCTGTAATGTCCCGGAACGTACGGGCTACCAGGTTATTTATGGCGTGTGGGAAATTGCGGATACCACAAACAGTTTCTATCAGGCCATTGACGTTGATTTCGGTAACGGCGGCAACGTCACGCCGGACGATACCCCAGCGGTAATATCCCAGTGGAGTAAAACCCTGAGCGGACAGATTGCCGGGAATAACCTGAACGTGGGCGATAAAGTGATTGCACGCTTCTTCGACGCCAACGGGGAAGTTGCCGCCCTGCGTACTGAAATGACCATCGGCTCTTCAGAACAAGGCGACGCGACGCTAACCAGTGGTCCTACGATCTGGCGCAGAAGATCAACACCGCTCATAGCGATGTCCGCGTCGGTGTGAAAGATGAAGCCGGTGAAATTAGTCCGGTTCACGGCGCCAACAGCGTATTCGTGAAAGACGGCAGCACGCTGAAATCCGTTGCCATCTCTTATGAAGAGCAAAAAGCGCAGGTGAGCGAGACCATCGCCGTTTCCGATCTGCAATACAGCAAAATCGAACATGGCAATGTGATTGTAACCTTACATGTGAACACGCAGGGTGACGTTAATTTTGAAGCGCACGTGATGAACCACCACGGTGCCGAAAAAGGTTACCTGAAGCAGGATATGAATAACGTCAATCAAAACGTGACCATGACGCTGACTGACGTCACGGCGGGCCACCATATGCTGAAATACTACGCCACCAACAAAGACGGCACCCTGTTCGCGCAGGACGTGCTAAACCTGATGCTGGAAAGCGACGCGGCGGACAGCAGCGGCCCGCATGACTTTATCTTCCCGGACAGCATTGCCTCTTACAAAGCGGGCACCGTGGTGTTACAGCCTAAAAACGGTAAGACCTACGAGTGTAAACCGTTCCCGTATAGCGGCTACTGCGTGCAGTACAGCCCAACCGCAAACCAGTTTGAGCCAGGCGTGGGCGCGCACTGGAGAGAGGCGTGGGTGCTGAAGAACTGAGTTGCCTTCACGCCCGGCGGCACTTCGTTTGCCGGGCCTACACGTCTATGGGGAGAGGGGTTGGGGTGAGGGGATATTTGTTACTGATTCCGCGTCGCCCTAAGCAGCGTCTCCAGCGGGTACACCGCCGCAATCACCACCTCGTCCTGGATCGTCGCCGCGTTATCCAGTTCGCTCTGGATCGACGCGATCTCGTTGTCGTCCAGCGTGCCCTGACGCGCCACCAGATCCGTCAGCCTCAGGCCAATCGAGGCCAGTTTATCCACCTCCTGGATCAACGGCTTAATGGCCTTCAGCTGATAGCTGTTTTCACTCAAGGCCAGCGCATCGCTGGTGTTGTTCTGCCAGCGGTTAAAGACGTGGCGCAGCGCGTCGGCGCTTTCCGTGTCTTCCGCGTCGCTCACCAGGCGGTCCGCCCATTTATTCATCTGACGCACGGTCGCACTTTCCGCGTTTAGCGCGTCAGCGAGCCGGTTGAGCGGCTCAAACTGATGATAGTTTCCGGCCTGGAACTTAAGATGCTGGCGGGTGTAATACTGCGCCGGTTCAAGCGCCTGGGCGAGAATTTGCAGCGGAAGGGTATCCGCATTGTTGGCGAGGCGCGTGAACTGCACCTGCTGCTGGGTATGCTGCTGTAGTCCAGCCGACACCGTGGACCAACTGTCCATCGCCTGGAGCCGGGTATACATGTTGTCGATGTCGTTGACGTCCTTTGCCGACCATAGCCGCTCCGCCACCGCAAAGGCGCGCGGCCACAGACGGATATCCAGCACCGGCGCGACCACGTTTTCCGCCCACAGCGCGGCTTCACCGCCGAGCAGATTAGCCTCGTTCGCCGGGTCCGGCACCACCGGCGGTATGCCTTTTGGCACCGCGTCCAGACGCGTGCCGTCGATCGGGTAGCGGGCGTTACCCACCAGGAAATAGCCGCTGAGCTTATCGTTCTCAACAGAAACGACCGGACGCGTTTCACCCATCCAGGTATCAACGGTAAACGTTACCTGGTTGTCGTCCCGCCACTGAATGTTATCCACCGCCCGACGCGATTTTCCGGCAAAATCAATAAATCCACGCCACCCGGCATCGCCTTTCACCAGCGTAAAGCTGCCTTCCACCGGCTTGCCTTTCAGACGCGGCATGGAGAAAGCCCAGCTCTGGACGCTGTCGGTGTCCGCTATCACATCCACGCCGTTCAGCCCCTGCGGCACAATTTCATTGCGGTAGTGGTAGGCGGTGGATTGCGGCTGATCGAGGTAGAAACCGGTTGAGAGAATACCCTTATAGCCGTTCTGCGCCACCTGCCCCAGCGCGTCCTGTCCCTGCCAGGACTGGATCAGAATGCTTTTCGGCAGATCGGGATGGTAGATCTCATCCCAGCCAACCATCTGCCGGTGGTGCTTCTCAAGGATCGTCTCCAGCTTGCGGTTGAAATACGCCTGCAACGCGTGGCTGTCCGCCAGTTTGTTGTCGCGCATAAACGTCTGGATCGCAGCGTTCGCTTTCCACTGGCTATCGTCAACCTCATCGCCGCCAATATGCAGATACGGATCCGGGAAGATCGCCGCCAGTTCGCTGACCATCGCGTCGGCAAAGGTATAAGTTGCCGCTTTGGTTGGATCCAGCACCGGCTTCAGCACGCCCCAGTGGCGCTCCATGGCGTAAGGCCCCGGCGCGCTCATCAGCTCCGGGTAGGCGACGGCAATCGCCGAGGCGTGGCCAGGCATATCAATTTCCGGCACCACGCGTATGCCGCGCTCGGCAGCGTAACGCACAATCTCGCGCATCTGCTCCGGGGTGTAGAACAGCCCATCGCTGGCAAGCTGGGTTAATTTTGGATAACGCTTCGAGGTAAAGCGCCAGCCCTGATCGTCCGTCAAATGCCAGTGCAGGACGTTGAGCTTTGCCGCGGCCATGCCGTCGATCTGGCGTTTAATATCCGGAATCGGGAGGAAGTGGCGCGCCGAATCGAGCAGCAGCCCGCGCCACGGGAAGCGCGGCGAATCTTCAATGGTCACCCACGGGATCGAGGTGTTTTCGGCGCCGTTCTGCATCAGCTGAAGCAAGGTTTCCATGGCGCGCAGCGCGCCAAAGCGGGTGTTGGCAGAGATATTTACGCCGTTGGCGTCCACCGTGAGTTTATAGCTCTCATCGCTGTCCGGCAGCGGCTGCGGCTTCACCTTTTTGGCGATGGCGATGCGGATGGTCGGCTTGTCAGGTTTTTCGGCCTGCGGCTGTAGCGTCCAGCCGGTTTGCAGCGCAATGCGCTGGCGCAGGCGGTTGACCGCATCCCCCAGATCGTCGCCGCTGACGCTCACAGAGAGTTGATTGTTAAGCACCAGCGCGCCCTGAGTGGTCGGACGTTCAACCTTCGCAGGCCAGGGCATTAAGGGAAGGTCACCTGCCGGGGCGGCAAAGGCGGAGGCGCCGAGCATGAGCCCGGCGGTTAAGAGGCTGTACCGTAACATGAATGTTCCTTATCTGACGGGCCAAATACAGGCAAAACATTCTGTTAACATGCGCTCAAATTGTCGTCAAGCGAATGCGCCGACGGAGATCACAGGTTGTTGAATTTGGGAGGAAAGCTATTGCCCGGTGGCGCTGCGCTTACCGGGCCTACGTTTCGGGAGTAGGCCGGGTAAGGCGAAGCCGCCACCCGGCAAACATAATTTACTGCCACCCATACCGACGACTATAGAACCCTTTCACCATCTGCGTCAGCACCATGTAGCCCGCGAGGATCGCCACCAGCCACGGGAAGTAGCTCAGCGGCAGCGCCTGAAGTTGCAGGTAGCTTGCCAGCGGCGAGAACGGCAGCGCGATCCCGAGCGCCATCACAATCCCCGTCATCACAATCAGCGGCCACGCGGCACGGCTCTGGATGAACGGAATACGACGGGTGCGGATCATGTGCACAATCAGCGTCTGAGACAGCAGTCCCACCACGAACCAGCCGGACTGGAACAGCGTCTGGTGTTCTGGCGTATTCGCATGGAACACAAACCACATCAGGCAGAAGGTCAGAATGTCGAAGATAGAGCTGATCGGCCCAAAGAACAGCATAAAGCGCCCCAGATCGGCGGGGTTCCAGCGCTGCGGCTTCTGGATCTGCTCGTCGTCCACGTTATCAAACGGGATCGCTACCTGAGAGACATCGTACATCAGGTTCTGGATCAGCAGATGCAGCGGCAGCATCGGCAGGAACGGCAGAAACGCGCTCGCCACCAGCACGCTGAAGACGTTGCCGAAGTTGGAGCTGGCGGTCATTTTGATGTATTTGAGCATATTGGCGAAGGTGCGACGCCCTTCGATGACGCCCTCCTCCAGCACCATCAGGCTCTTTTCCAGCAGGATGATATCCGCCGCCTCGCGAGCAATATCCACCGCGCCGTCCACGGAGATACCAATGTCCGCCGCACGCAGCGCGGGCGCGTCGTTGATGCCATCGCCCATAAAGCCGACCACGTGCCCTTCACGACGCAGCAGGGTAACGATGCGCTCTTTATGCATCGGCGTCAGGCGGGCAAACAGCGTGGTGCGTTGGGCAAGCTCGGCCAGCTCATCGTCGGACAGGTGCTCAATGTCGCTCCCCACGACGACGTCGCCCGCGTCCAGGCCGACTTCGTGGCACACTTTGGCCGCCACCAGCTCGCTGTCGCCGGTGAGGATTTTGACGGTGATACCGCTCGCTTTCAGCGCTTTTAGCGCCGGCGCGGTGGTCTCTTTCGGCGGATCGAGGAATGCGATGTAACCTTCGAGGATCAAATCGGATTCATCGATACGCTGGTAGTCACCTTCCCGCGCAGGCAGGAACTTGCTGGCTACTGCCACCACGCGCAGCCCCTGACGGTTCAGGTTATCGGTGACGCGTTTGATGCGGCGCAGCATGGTCTCATCCAACGGCACGATCTCGCCGTTATGGCGCACCTGCGTGGAAACATTCAGGATCTCCTGCAATGCTCCTTTGCAGATCAGCTGATGTACGTCCGCCTGCTCGCTGACCACCACCGACATGCGGCGGCGCTCGAAGTCGAACGGGATTTCGTCCACCTTCCGCCAGCGACCGGAGAGCGTGCGGGCAGACTCCTCGTCCACCCCTTCCAGCACCGCCACGTCGAGCAGGTTTTTCAGCCCGGTCTGATAGTGGCTGTTCAGCCAGGCGCTGTGGAGCACGCGCTCGCTGGTTTTTCCGGCGATGTCGGTGTGGTTCTCCAGCACGATTTTGTCCTGCGTCAGGGTGCCGGTTTTATCGGTGCAAAGGATGTCCATCGCGCCAAAGTTCTGGATGGCGTCGAGGTGTTTAACGATCACCTTTTGTTTAGAGAGTTTGACCGCCCCGCGCGCCAGCGTGGAGGTGACAATCATCGGCAGCATTTCCGGCGTTAAGCCAACGGCCACGGAGAGCGCGAACAGCGCCGCTTCCCACCAGTCGCCTTTGGTGTAGCCGTTGATCAGCAGGACAATCGGCGTCATGACCATCATAAAGCGGATCAGCAGCATGCTGACGCGGCCAATGCCTTTCTGGAATGCATTCGGCTCGCTCTCCTGCTCGCTGACGCGTCCGGCAAGCTGTCCAAACCAGGTATTGCCGCCGGTGGCGGTGACAATCGCCTGCGCGGTGCCGCTAACCACCGTGGTGCCCATAAAGCACAGGGTGTCGCACTCCAGCGGGTTCATCTGCTGCGGATCGCGGGTCCGCGCTACCTTCTCTACGGGCAGGGACTCACCGGTGAGTGACGCCTGCGCGACGAACAGATCCCGCGCCTGGATGACGCGTAAATCCGCCGGGATCATGTCCCCCGCCGCCAGCTTCACCAGATCGCCCGGCACCAGCTGGTCAATGGGAAGCTCAATCCAGGCGTTTTCGCCGAGGTCGTTAATCACGCGCGACACGGTGGCGGTGTTGCTGACCATCGCTTTCAGGGCGTCCGCCGCTTTGGTGGAGCGCGCTTCCTGAATAAAGTTCAGCAGCGTGGAGATCCCCACCATCAGGGCAATCACGCCTGCGGCAAACAGATCTTCAGTGGCGTAAGAGATAATCCCGAGCACCGTCAACAGCAGGTTGAACGGATTGCGGTAGCAGAGCCACAGGTGGACCCACCAGGGAGAGGGTTTCTGCGCCGGGATCTGGTTATCGCCATGTTCCGCGCGGATTTTTGACACTTCTTGCGCGTTCAGCCCTTCCGGGTGGCCGCCAAAAGCGCGCCAGACTTCGTTTTCATCCATCGCCGCCACGTTCAGGCAGCGCTCGGTCAGGGAAGCGGGGATTGCCGCTCCCGCCATGGTGTTGGCATTTGGCAGCGGATCGCGCGCAATCAGGCGATGTGGCAGGTGACGGCTCAGCAGCGCTTGCAGCTGCCGGGTGATATTCTTCAGCATAGTCATTCCCCCGCATCCGCAAAGGCGGACGCAGTTTTCCCGCAGGCGTGGCAAAGCCGTACCTGTCAGGCACTTAATTTATCAAGCAGGAACGTATGAACGTTGCTGCCTCACGCCGGTGAGACAGCAAAAGGCTGGCTTACCGGAAAGAAGGTTTTCTCCTGGTCAGGAGAGGTGTGGGATCGGGATCCATGTGGCCTCCGGTAAGTAAAAAGTTGGGTATCGGCACGCAGTATAGTGATTTATCCATACCGTTTGTGACTAATCGGGCGGTATTATAACGCCCTGCAAATAAACCGAACGTAAACCAGACTTTGCCCATAGCGAATTCGCAGGATAGCATTAGGCTCAATTGATTATTTTATCGTTGTTACAGGGAATACAGCATGCAGAACCGCCTTACGATTAAAGATATCGCGCGTTTAAGCGGCGTGGGGAAATCGACTGTCTCACGCGTGCTGAACAACGAAAGCGGTGTCAGCGAGCGCACACGCGAGCGCGTCGAGGCGGTGATGAATCAGCACGGTTTTTCCCCTTCCCGCTCCGCGCGCGCCATGCGCGGGCAGAGCGATAAAGTGGTCGCCATTATTGTCTCGCGTCTGGATTCCCTCTCCGAAAACCTCGCCGTACAGACGATGCTGCCCGCGTTCTACGAGCAGGGCTACGATCCGATCATGATGGAGAGCAAGTTCTCCGCGCAAATGGTGGAGGAGCATCTCGGCATGCTTCAGCGCCGTAATATTGATGGGGTGGTGCTGTTCGGATTTACCGGCCTAAAAGAGGACGTGCTTAAACCCTGGCAGCCGTCACTGGTGCTGCTGGCGCGCGACGCCAGCGGGTTTGCCTCTGTCTGTTACGATGACGAAGGGGCGATCGTGATCCTGATGCAGCGCCTGTATGAACAGGGCCATCGGCATATTAGCTATCTCGGCGTGCCGCATGCTGACATCACCACCGGCAAGCGTCGCCACGAAGCGTACCTGGCGTTTTGTAAAAAACACAATCTTCCCGCCGTGGCCGCGCTGCCCGGTCTGGGTATGAAACAGGGATATGAACAGGTCGCCAGCGTGCTGACGTCACAAACCACCGCCCTGGTATGCGCCACGGATACCCTTGCATTGGGTGCGAGCAAATATTTGCAGGAGCAGCGCATCGGGGAACTGCAATTAGCGAGCGTGGGAAGCACGCCGCTGATGAAGTTCTTACACCCGGAGATTATCAGCGTTGATCCGGGTTACGCCGAGTCTGGCCGGCAGGCTGCCGCGCAGCTGATCGAGCAGATTACCGGGCGTACCGAGCCCCGTCAGATCGTTATTCCAGCCCATCTCTCATAATTCTTTTGAATAGATTATTGTGATCTTCGCCCGATTTCGGGAACGTTCCCATTTTCGCCGTCACGTTGAAGGAGTAGGCTTGCGCACAGGTCATAACCCCTATCACCATCTGTCATGAGGTTTCATGATGAGTAAAGTCAAACAAACAGATATCGATCAGCTGATCGTCCTGGTCGGCGGACGCGATAACATCGCCACCGTCAGCCATTGCATTACCCGCCTGCGCTTCGTGCTTAACGATCCGGCCAAAGCCAACCCGAAGGCCATTGAAGAGCTTTCTATGGTTAAAGGCTGTTTCACCAACGCCGGGCAGTTTCAGGTGGTGATTGGTACCGAAGTGGGCGATTACTATCAGGCTCTGCTGGCGACTACCGGGCACTCTTCCGCCGATAAAGAGCAGGCGAAGAAGGCCGCGCGCCAGAATATGAAATGGCATGAGCAGCTGATTTCCCATTTTGCGGAGATCTTCTTCCCGCTGCTGCCAGCGCTGATCAGCGGGGGCTTAATTCTGGGCTTCCGTAACGTCATCGGCGATGTGCCAATGAGCGACGGCAAAACCCTGGCGCAGATGTACCCGGCGCTGCAAAGCATCTATGACTTCCTGTGGCTGATTGGCGAAGCGATCTTCTTCTATCTGCCGGTCGGGATCTGCTGGTCCGCGGTGCGCAAAATGGGCGGAACGCCAATTCTCGGTATCGTGCTCGGCGTGACGCTGGTCTCTCCGCAGTTAATGAACGCTTACTTACTTGGTCAGCAAACGCCAGAGGTGTGGAACTTCGGCCTGTTTACCATCGCCAAAGTGGGCTATCAGGCACAGGTGATCCCGGCCTTGCTGGCGGGTCTGGCGCTGGGCTTTATTGAGACGCGCCTGAAGCGCATCGTGCCGGATTACCTCTATCTGGTGGTGGTCCCGGTCTGCTCGCTGATCCTGGCGGTGTTCCTGGCGCATGCCTTTATCGGTCCGTTTGGCCGCATGATTGGCGACGGCGTGGCCTTCGCGGTCCGTCACCTGATGACTGGCAGCTTCGCGCCAATCGGTGCCGCGCTGTTTGGCTTCCTGTACGCTCCGCTGGTGATCACCGGCGTGCATCAGACCACGCTGGCGATTGATATGCAGATGATCCAGAGCCTCGGCGGTACGCCTGTCTGGCCGATCATCGCCCTGTCTAACATTGCGCAGGCCTCGGCGGTAACCGGCATCATCATCGTCAGCCGTAAGCACAACGAGCGAGAGATCTCCGTTCCGGCTGCCATCTCCGCTTACCTCGGCGTCACTGAACCGGCGATGTACGGTATCAACCTGAAATACCGCTTCCCGATGCTCTGCGCGATGATCGGCTCCGGTCTGGCGGGCTTGCTGTGCGGCCTGAACAGCGTGATGGCGAACGGGATTGGCGTCGGCGGCCTGCCGGGTATCCTCTCCATTCAGCCCGCGTTCTGGCAGGTATTTGCGCTGGCGATGGCGGTGGCGATTATCATCCCAATGGCGCTGACTACTGTGGTTTACCAGCGTAAGTTCCGTCAGGGCACGTTGCAGATTGTTTAATTCTCTCTTTCGGGGCGCAGTTGCGCCCCTTCGCATTTGCAGGAACGTACTATGAATACCCTTCCTCACTGGTGGCAGAACGGCGTCATCTATCAGATTTACCCAAAGAGTTTCCAGGACACCACCGGCAGCGGCACGGGCGATCTGCGCGGCGTGACGCAGCGCCTGGACTACCTGAAAACCCTCGGCATTGACGCCATCTGGCTGACGCCGTTTTATATCTCCCCGCAGGTGGATAACGGTTACGACGTGGCGAACTACACTGCCATCGATCCGACCTACGGCACGCTGGACGACTTTGACGAGCTGGTTGCCCGGGCGCATGAACGCGGCATCCGCATCGTGCTGGATATGGTCTTTAACCACACGTCCACGCAGCACGCCTGGTTCCGTGAGTCGCTGGATAAAGCGAGTCCGTACCGCCAGTTCTATATCTGGCGCGACGGTACGCCGGATACGCTTCCCAACAACTGGCGCTCCAAATTTGGCGGCAACGCCTGGCGCTGGCACGCCGAAAGCGAGCAGTATTATCTGCACCTGTTCGCACCGGAGCAGGCGGATCTCAACTGGGAAAACCCGGCGGTGCGCGCCGAGCTGAAAAAAGTGTGCGAGTTCTGGGCCGATCGCGGCGTGGACGGCTTGCGTCTGGACGTGATTAACCTGATTTCAAAAGATCAGCATTTCCCGGACGATACCCTCGGCGACGGTCGCCGCTTCTACACTGACGGGCCGCGCATCCACGAATATCTCCAGGAGATGAGCCGCGACGTCTTTACGCCGCGTAATCTGATGACGGTGGGCGAGATGTCCTCCACCTCGCTGGAGAACTGCCAACAGTACGCGTCTCTTGACGGCCGCGAGCTGTCGATGACCTTCAACTTCCACCACCTCAAGGTAGACTACCCCGGCGGCGAAAAATGGACGAAGGCGAAGCCGGACTTCGTGGCGCTAAAAACCCTTTTCCGCCACTGGCAGCAGGGGATGCACAACAAAGCCTGGAACGCGCTGTTCTGGTGTAACCATGACCAGCCGCGCATCGTGTCGCGCTTTGGTGACGAAGGGGAACACCGCGTGGCGGCGGCGAAAATGCTCGGCATGGTGCTGCACGGGATGCAGGGCACGCCGTATATCTACCAGGGTGAAGAGCTGGGTATGACCAACCCGCATTTCAGCCGTATCACCGACTACCGCGACGTGGAAAGCCTGAACATGTTCGCCGAACAGCGGGCTAACGGTCGCGATACGGATGAACTACTGGCGATTCTGGCGAGTAAGTCACGCGATAATGGCCGCACGCCGATGCAGTGGGACGCCTCGCATAATGCGGGCTTTACCGAGGCCGAGCCGTGGATTGGCGTCTGCGACAACTACGAAACCGTGAACGCCCGCGCGGCGCTGGACGACCCCAATTCGGTGTTTTACACCTATCAGTCGCTGATTCGCCTGCGCAAAACCCTGTCGGTACTGACGTGGGGGGATTATGAGGATCTCCTGCCTGACCACCCTTCCCTGTGGTGCTACCGCCGCCAGTGGCAGGGACAAACGCTGATGGTGGTGGCTAACCTGAGCCACGCGCGCCAGCAGTGGCAGCCCGTCCCCGTAGAGGGAGCATGGCGGGTGGCACTCAGCAACTATGAAGAGGTTCCCTTCCGACCCGATACGTTGCTATTGCGCCCGTTTGAAGCTATCTGGTGGGTGCAGGAATAAACCTCAGGAGATACAGCATGCTGTATCTCTTTTTTTATGTTTAGCGATACGCTAAATGTACGACGATAACTTTTACAATATGGCGCACTCAAAATAAAAATAGCCTGCCAATTAAATAACCTCGGCAGGATATTATGAAAAAGATAATTATTAAAGCAACGTGTATTAGCGCATTATTATTGAGCACACAGGGATGGTGCGGGAATACGTCCGTCGACCTTCGCTTTGGTCATAATACGCGCTCAGACGTAAATGATTCACGCATTAAGGTCATGCATCAGGCGAATAACGGTTTTTACTTCTCCGTTGAAGCCGCACAAAACCATAATGATACGTTTTTTGGTGATACCGACAGATATAATCCCGACGACAAGGGGTTAACGGAAGCGGCACAGGAAATCGAAACGCGCTGGCGTTTTGATCTGGGAAATGGTTTCGCCGTTGCGCCTGGCATGGTGACGGTTTTCACCGCCAGCAATACGCATTACCGCCCCTTCATTCAGGGCTGGAAAGCCTTCGATAACGGTCTGAATCTCTCCGCACGTTACCGCTATAACACCGTCAATGACGCGCACAGCGATAAAGAACTCGACGGCAGCGGTTATACTCGCCGCCAGTCACACCAGTTCGACATTTGGTTCGCGTATAACATCGGCAAATTCGGTATGTCCTATAACCCGCGCTTCCGCTGGCAGGATAACGTCGATCAGGGAACCGGGGATGACACCTACTGGGAGCATACCGTCGCGTTCAACTACAAGCTCGACGATGGCTGGACGCCATACGTCGAACTGGTTTCACTGGATAAAACGTACATCAATAATGACGGCAACCATGAAAATGATTATGCCGTACGTCTGGGAATAGTGAAGCAGCTCTGACGGCCTGACTACACCGTATCGTGCTGTAGCAGCCTACAGCCGATACGGTCCACGGCGCTTAACAGTTCAAGCTGCCCTTCCCGCTGATACAGCGAAACCGCGTTAATGTCGATTGGTAACGGCCAGCATAGCGTTGAGATCGACGCCAGTGTCGACCCCTGACGGGTAATCGCAATAATCTTCAACCCTTTGCGCAGCGCGTTACGCGCCATTTCAATCAGCGACTGCGTCTCCCCGGATTTACTGATCAACACCAGCGTCCCCTTCGATACGCGTGTCAACTGGTGCATGTCATTCAAAATAAGGTGCGGCAGGCTCGCCAGCGACAAAAAGCGCGACAGGTAGTTGAGGCTGGTGAGCGAGGCTCCCCGTGCGTAAAGATAGATATGGCTGGAATGCGTAAGCAACCTGGACACGTCTGTCACAATATCATCCGGCTGCGGCCCCACATCGGGTGTAGCAGGTGCAGGTGTAAAATGGTCGCGTAAAAAACGGTACCGAAGCTCGGTATAGCTTTTATAGCCCATTTTTTTACATACACGATTAACGGATGTTGTCGTGGTAAAGGTATCACGGGCAATCTCTTTTGCCGATATATTAGAAATATTACACGCATGATGCTGAATGTATTCAAATATCAAACGTTCACTTCCCTGGAATGAATTCATCTATTACGCCCCGTTTAATCCCGAGATGATATTAACACAACAGAGAAATAGTCTCTGGAAGGCGCTTCACACATTGCATTTACGCGTATCACGATACGTAATTAGTATTAGCAAACATTAAAAACTGTTTTAGGTTCTCTTTATACTTCCCCTGTTTTCACATCCAGGGAATTATGACAATGACGAAACAAAAAGTTGTCGCGGTAACGGCCTGCCCGACAGGTATCGCACACACCTTTATGGCGGCGAATAAAATTATTGCATGGGCTAACGAGCACAATATCGAGGTAAAGGTCGAAACGCAGGGCAGCGACGGCGTTAAAAACCGCTTAACAAAACAGGATATCGCCTCCGCCACGGCCATTATTCTGGCAACCGACGTTCCCATTCAGGATGCCGAGCGTTTTGAAAACATTCCTCACCTTCAAACCCGCACACAAGAGCTGATCAAACATACCGATCGCTATCTGCGTCAGGCGCTGGCAAAGGAAAAAAACGTCACCACTGTCGCACAAGAAGACGATCTTCAGCGTTCGGCTTACCAGATTTTTATTGGCCATATTATGGCGGCCATCAGCTATATGCTGCCGGTGGTGGTGATGGGCGGGCTGATGATGGCGACGGCCAAAATAACCGGGCAGTTTATTAACATCGAACATTCGCCGTTCAGCGTGCTGGATAAAGTGGGCTTTATGACCATTAAGTTCATGTATCCCGTTTTTGCGATGTATCTGGCGTTTTCCATTGCCGGTAAACCGGCACTCATCCCCGGTCTTATTGGCGGCATCATGTCAGACGAAGTCTATAAGCGCTTCTTTGATATCGAAGGCTTTATGCCATCCGGCTTTTTCGGCGCCATTGGTATCGGCTTTTTTGTGGGCTATCTGGTGCGCTGGCTCAATGATTCGATTCACGTCCGCCAGCAGCTCACCACCATTAAAACCATGCTGCTCGTCCCGCTGATCACCGGCATTACGCTGGTGATGGTCATGGAATATTTGATTAACCCGATTTTTGGCTCGCTTAACCAGCTGATGGTGGTCTTTTTTACCTCGGCAGGTGACACCGGGCGCGGGTTCTATTCCGCGATGATTGCCGCGGGCACCGCGTTCGACCTGGGCGGTCCGGTCAACAAGGCGGCAGGCTCGGTCGCGCTCGGCCTGAACGGCATGAGCGAGACGTTTGATTTAACCGCCCGCGAACTCTCCATCGTGATCCCCTCCATTGGCGTCGGCTTTGCTGCGTTCCTCAACGGCCGCTTTGGATTACCGGATGTCTTTAGCCAGGAAGAGAAAACCGTCGGTAGCACCTCGTTGTTGCTGGGCGTGATTGGGATCTCCGAAGGCGCGATCCCGTTCATCCTGAAAAACCCACGTCTGATCCCGGTATTCATGACCGGTGCCGTCGCCGGCGCGCTGGTCGCCATTACCCTTGGCGTGAAGCAGACGCTGCCTCTGCCAGCCGTCTGGGGCTGGCCGCTGGCGACTAATGTAGCGGGCTACCTGGCGAGCGTCTTTATTGGCGCACTGATTTGCGCCCTGGGCGTGCTCTATGTCAGCCCAAAGAACGCCAGATAAGGGGAACGTCATGAATCAGATCCACGTCATTGCCCATACGCACTGGGATCAGGAGTGGTATTTCACCCGTCAGGACAGCATGGTGCTGGCGTCATATAATTTTGCGGACGTCATCAACACGCTGGAGCAGGACTCCGCTTACACCTGCTATCACCTTGACGGACAGATGGCGGTAGTGGAGGACTTTCTCGCCATCAATCCTGATTATCGCGCCAGGCTGGAAAAGCTGGTCAGAGAAAAAAGGATCTTCGTAGGGCCATGGTATACCCAGACGGACACCTACAACGTGCATGGCGAATCGATTATCCGCAACCTGAAGTACGGCATTTTTTCTGCCCGGACGCTGGGGCATGCGATGCAGGTTGGGTATCTTCCGGATACCTTTGGCCACAATGCGCAAATGCCCACGATCTTGCAGGGCTGCAATATCGACAATATCGTCTTCTGGCGCGGTATCGATCACGACAGGCACGCCAAAAGCAGCCAGTTCCTCTGGCGCGCACCCTCAGGTGCGACCGTCATCGCCTGTGCGATGGCGCTCGGTTATGGCGCGGCTAAAAACATGCGTTCGGAAGCCTCCCATCTCCGGGGAAAAATCTACCCGATGACCACACTTTTGCGTTCACGGGCCGGTCTAAACGACCTGCTCCTGCCCTGCGGCGGCGATCAGGTCAGCATCGACCCGGCGCTGCCGAAAATCCTGGAGGTCGCCAGCGCACAGTCCCCGGATCAGGACCGTTACTTCATCAGCTCTCTGGAGCGTTATGTAGAAACCCTTCGCGCGCAGCGTGAACAGTTTGAGCTCCTGGAAGGAGAGCTGAAATCGCCGCGCTACACCCGCATCCATAAAACGATCGGCTCCGTGCGCTACGACATCAAAAAGAAAAACGATGAGGTTGAACAGTTCATCCTGCGACAGCTGGAGCCGACAATCGCAATGGCGCGTCACCAGGGGATTCCGGTCAACCTCGCGGTAGTCGACACCCTCTGGAAAAAGCTGTTGCGAAACCATGCCCACGATTCCATTGGCGGCTGTAATAGCGATGCCACCAACCGCGACATTCTGCATCGACTGGAACAAACCGAACAGCTGTGCCATAGCCTGTGGAATCTGGTGGTGAAAACCCTGGCCGCCGCCTGCGTTCAGGATGGCGACCTGCTGATCTTTAACCCGCTAGCTACCCCAACGCAGCGCGTGGTGATAACCACCCTGTATAGCCGGGCGGATAATATCGCCCTGACACATCAGGGGCAGCCCATCCCTTTCGACGTCCTGGAAAGAGACATTCTGCCCGGCGGAACGGCGATCTCCCTTACCGCCGAGGGCGAGTGCGAGACGCCCCTTCTCCCTTATTACCGCTGGCACGTTGCGGTAAAGACACCGGTTCTGCCGCCGATCGGCTATCTCACCGTTAACGTTGAAGAAGACCCTGCGCCTTTCCTGGCGTCTGAAAAGATAAAGGGCAGCGAGATTGAGAATGCGCATTATCGACTGTCGCTGGATGCCGGAACGCTTACCCTGCATGACAAACGCAGCGGCAGACGTATCCCCTCTTTCTTTACCTTTGAAGACTGCGCGGACGCGGGCGACAGCTACGATTTCTCACCGCTTGCGGGCGACGCGCCGACGCGCTGTTCGAATTTTACGCTCGTCGACGGCGTAAAAACGCCGCTTGTCGAAAAGCTGACCGTCGAGGCCACAATGCGTCTTCCGCAGGATCTCGCCAGCCGTCAGGATACGGCCCGAACGCCGTTATCCATTCGTCTGGTCTGCGAATTACGCCACGACGATCCGAATCTGTATGTCGAGGCTTCGCTGGAAAACAGCCACTGCGATCACCGGCTACGTTTACTGATCGGCAGCGATGTTCACACCCGTCACGCTATCGCCTCACAGCCCTTCGCAATCATCCAGCGCGAAACGGGATATGACGGTGAACACTGGCAAGAACGCTATCGCGAGAAGCCCGTGGATATCGAAACCAGCGAGGGCATTATCGCTGTCACGGAACCGGGTAAAGCGCTGGTTGTGACTAGCCGTGGCATGAAAGAATTTCAGATTATCGGCAGCGAACCCGCTGCTATTGCCCTGACGATGTTTAAATCGACGGGCGTGCTCGGACGCAGCGATCTCGAATGGCGACCGGGTCGGGCCTCCGGCATCAATAATACGGTGGTTGAGACTCCTGATGCCCAGTTGCTGAAACCGTTGCGCTTTTCATTCACCGTCGCGCTGGCCGACAACGCCGACCACCTCACGCTGCGCCAGCTGGAAAATCAGGCGGCTGGACAGCCCTTCACCTACCAACGGCAAACGCTACACACGCTCGATCACCGTCTTGAGCGCTTTTCGTTGCGTCTGCCCGAGCGCAGGCTTCCGGCAGAGTTCTCGCTACTGACCGTGCCGGAGCCGCTCATCCTTTCCGCTCTGCCCCATGCGCAGCTGCTGCATGGCACCGTCTTACGCGTATTTAACGCCGGGACACAACCGGCTCTCGTCCCGGAAAGTCTGGCAGTGTTACGGCAGATCAACTATCTGGAAGAGCCGATGCAACCGGTAACGGCGATCCTCCCCTCCGCAACCTGCGATTTTTTGATTGAGGCTTAATATGAACTTGCTGGCATTGACGCATCCCGATCTGGTGTTTATCAACCCGCCCCAACGTACGCCGGAAGCAGTGATCCGTTGGCTCACCGAGCCGCTCGCCAGGCGGAAGGTCATCAACGATCGAGAGGCATTTATCGAAAGCGTTTTACAACGTGAAAGTGAAGGCCCTACCGCGCTGGGTGAAGCGCTCGCTGTCCCGCACGGTAAAACCGAGGCGGTGCAACAGGCGGCATTTTGTCTGGCGCTCTTTGACGATCCGATATGCTGGCCGGGGCTGGAGGGTGATGAAGAGGTGAGGATGGTTTTCCTGCTCGCCATTCCGCCAGCGGAAGCAGGCAGTACGCATATGCACCTGCTGACGACGCTGACCAGCAGACTCACGGATGAGCGGGTGCGTGAGCAATTGCTGGCGGCGCGTACGCGGGAAGAGGCGATGTCTGCGCTGAGTAATGAAGGTTCTCAAAAACAGGACGATGCCCCCGAAAGCTCTCT
This sequence comes from Enterobacter sp. BWH64, assembly GCF_001037645.1. Taxonomy (NCBI): domain Bacteria; kingdom Pseudomonadati; phylum Pseudomonadota; class Gammaproteobacteria; order Enterobacterales; family Enterobacteriaceae; genus Enterobacter; species Enterobacter sp. BWH64. Next base: position 1,059,361 of record NZ_KQ089922.1, on the reverse strand, counting down.
TCTCATCCCGTTGGTACTGGGCTGCATCGTTACCGTAGCCTTTTTGCAGGCAGGGTTGAGCTGGGCCTGCGGGGTGAGTTAATCGAGCAGCGCTCAGCACAGGCTCTGCTGAGCGCTTGTTTTTGTTGAATAATTAATCAGATTTTTCCTTCGAGTCTTTACAATTGCCCCAGCGCCCGCCGTTTGTACTCTCGTCTTTTTACTTTGTTCTGCATCAAAAAAATCGCAAACTTGTTTGATGCAAATCACTATATGTAGCACTTAAAATGCACGCCGACCCAACATCTTGTATTTATCGTCTACTATTCCAACAACAAGACGGCGCGAACGCTGGCCGGAATTGTGGATAACACGAGCTGGGCACGCGGGAAGTCTTTGCCGCGGCGAGGAATACGTCCGGTGAATACTTCTCCACCTTTGTGGATAACCTGTTTTTAAAATGGAGTGATCATGACACCGCATGTGATGAAACGTGATGGCTGTAAAGTGCCGTTTAAATCAGAGCGCATCAAAGAAGCCATTCTGCGTGCAGCTAAAGCAGCGGGAGTCGATGACGCAGATTACTGCGCCACCGTCGCAGAAGTCGTTAGCAGCCAGATGCATGAACGCAGCCAGGTGGATATCAACGAGATCCAGACCGCGGTTGAAAACCAGCTGATGTCTGGTCCGTACAAGCAGCTGGCGCGCGCCTACATTGAGTATCGTCACGACCGTGACGTCCAACGTGAGAAACGCGGTCGCCTGAACCAGGAGATCCGCGGCCTGGTAGAGCAAACCAACTCGTCGCTGCTCAATGAAAATGCCAACAAAGACAGCAAAGTGATCCCAACCCAGCGCGACCTGCTGGCCGGTATCGTCGCCAAGCACTATGCCCGCCAGCACCTGCTGCCGCGCGACGTGGTGTCTGCGCACGAGCGCGGTGAGATCCACTATCACGATCTCGACTACTCGCCGTTCTTCCCGATGTTTAACTGCATGCTGATCGACCTGAAAGGCATGCTGACCCACGGTTTTAAAATGGGTAACGCCGAGATTGAGCCGCCGAAATCCATCTCCACCGCGACGGCGGTCACGGCGCAGATCATCGCCCAGGTGGCGAGCCACATCTATGGCGGCACCACCATTAACCGCATCGATGAAGTACTGGCCCCGTTCGTGGCCGAGAGCTTCAACAAACACCGTAAAACGGCGGAAGAGTGGCAGATCCCGGATGCCGACGGTTACGCCCGTTCCCGCACCGAGAAAGAGTGCTACGACGCGTTCCAGTCGCTGGAATATGAGGTAAATACGCTGCACACCGCCAACGGCCAGACGCCGTTTGTGACCTTCGGGTTTGGCCTCGGCACCAGCTGGGAATCACGCCTCATCCAGCAGTCTATTCTGCGCAACCGCATCTCCGGCCTCGGTAAAAACCGTAAAACGGCGGTGTTCCCGAAACTGGTGTTCGCCATTCGCGACGGCCTGAACCACAAGTTTGGCGATCCGAACTATGACATCAAGCAGCTGGCGCTGGAGTGCGCGAGCAAGCGTATGTACCCGGACATCCTCAACTACGATCAGGTTGTGAAAGTCACCGGTTCGTTTAAAACGCCAATGGGCTGCCGCAGCTTCCTCGGCGTGTACGAAGATGAGAACGGCGAGCAGATCCACGACGGGCGCAACAACCTGGGCGTCATCAGCCTGAACCTGCCGCGCATCGCGCTGGAAGCTAAAGGGAATGAAGCGGCCTTCTGGACGCTGCTGGATGAACGTTTACAGCTGGCACGTAAGGCGCTGATGACCCGCATCGCCCGTCTTGAAGGGGTGAAAGCCCGCGTCGCGCCAATTCTCTATATGGAAGGAGCCTGCGGCGTTCGCCTGAAGGCGGACGATGATGTGTCGGAGATCTTCAAAAACGGTCGCGCGTCGATCTCTCTTGGCTATATCGGCGTTCACGAAACGATTAACGCGCTGTTTGGCGACAAGCACATCTATGACAACGACGCCCTGCGTGAGAAAGGTATCGCGATTGTGCAGCGCCTGCGCGATGCGGTAGACCAGTGGAAAGAGGAAACTGGCTACGGTTTCAGCCTGTACAGCACGCCGAGCGAAAACCTCTGCGATCGCTTCTGCCGTCTGGACACCGCCGAGTTCGGCATAGTGGAAGGCGTGACCGACAAAGGTTACTACACCAACAGCTTCCACCTCGATGTGGAGAAGAAGGTGAACCCGTACGACAAGATCGACTTTGAAGCGGCCTATCCGCCCATCGCGAACGGCGGTTTTATCTGCTACGGCGAGTACCCGAACATTCAGCACAACCTGAAGGCGCTGGAAGACGTGTGGGATTACAGCTATCAGCACGTGCCGTACTACGGAACCAACACGCCAATTGACGAGTGCTACGAGTGCGGCTTTACCGGTGAGTTCGAATGCACCAGCAAAGGCTTCACCTGCCCGAAATGCGGTAACCACGATGCAGCCCGCGTTTCCGTGACCCGCCGCGTGTGCGGCTACCTCGGCAGCCCGGACGCCCGTCCGTTTAACGCCGGTAAGCAGGAAGAGGTGAAGCGCAGGGTGAAACATCTGGGGAATGGGCAGATCGGGTAATCCGCTGCCACGTTAATGCCCGGTGGCGCTGCGCTTACCGGGCCTACGGACCGCTCTCTTTTGTAGGCCGGGTAAGCGCAGCGCCACCCGGCGTGGTTATTCGCGATGAACTATCACCAGTACTACCCCGTCGACATCGTCAACGGCCCCGGCACCCGCTGTACCCTGTTTGTATCAGGCTGCGTTCACGAGTGCCCCGGCTGCTACAACAAAAGCACCTGGCGCCTGAACTCGGGTATGCCGTTTACCGCTGAGATGGAAGACCGCATCATCAACGACCTGAACGACATGCGCATCAAACGCCAGGGGATCTCGCTCTCCGGCGGCGACCCGCTCCATCCGCAAAACGTGCCGGAGATCCTGAAGCTGGTAAAACGCATCCGCCGCGAGTGCGCAGGAAAAGACATCTGGGTCTGGACGGGCTATAAGCTGGATGAACTGAATGCGCAGCAGATGGAAGTGGTGGATCTGATTAACGTCCTGGTCGACGGCAAGTTCGTGCAGGATCTAAAAGATCCTATGCTTATCTGGCGCGGCAGCAGCAACCAGGTTGTGCATCATCTGCGTTGAATGAAGGCGGATATCCTCTGTCCGCCTGAACGTCAAAACCGACTCAAACTCTCCATCGCCTCAGCCTTAAACGCCGCAAAATTCTCGCACTGGCACAGGCGCGCCATCGCGCGTTCACGCAGGAAGGTGACAAAGATGTCGTAAATCGCCATTGCCTCTTCGTACTCGCTTTTGCTGATGGCGAGCAGGAAGATGACATGAGCGGTTTCATCTCCCCACTGAATGCCCTGCGGCGCCAGCACGGTGTAGACCACCGTTTTTTGCGCCAGCAGCCCGAGGGAGTGCGGCAGCGCGATGCCGTCGCCGAGCATGGTGCTGACGATGGCTTCACGCTCGATAACCGATTCCAGAAACTCCGCGCCGACAAAACCTTCCCCTTCAAGCTGCCCGCACAGTTCGCGGAACAGCGTTTGCTGGTCGACAGGCTTGTCGAGAATGCGGAAATGGGCCGCGTCGAAGTATTTTTCCAGCATCCACGGGCGGGTGCGATCCACCAGCACCAGCTTGCCGATCTGCTCTAACTGATAATCGGTCGGGAACGGGGCGATCATCACCACCGGTTTGGATTTTTCGCTCACGCGGGCGGTGGAGATCACGAAGTCTTCGCCAATGGCATCGGCAAGCTCGTACTCACGAAGGGTGAGCGTGCGCGTCACCTCAATCTGCGGATATTTACGCTGAAGTACCGCCTCGATCATGCGCACCATCGCGTTACCGGCGTCGCACACCAGCAGCACCCGCGGCTGGCGCTGGTAGCCGATATTGTAATGGCGCTCCAGCCCGACGCCGATATGCAGCACCAGAAAACCAATTTCGTTTTCGCTGATCACATACGGGGTGTATTTGCCCCAGCTCGACACCGCCGCGAGGGTCATATCCCACGCCATCGGGTAGTGCTGCTTGATGTTATCCAGCAGCGGATTGGGGATCATGATTTGATACCGCACGCGGGTAATCATGGTTTTGATGTGCGTGAGCAGATCTGCATGCAGTTGCTCATCGCTCAGCAGGTTGTAGTTATAGTGGGTGTTGATGTAGCGCAGAATGTAGTTGACTAGGGCTTCGTCGTCGTCGGCGTTAATCGCGCTGGGGGCGATCTCCTGGATCTGCCGCGCCGCAATGTGCACACACAGCCAGCTCTCTTCTGACGGCGAAAGCGCTTTGCCCGCCAGCTCCTGGATAGCCACCGCGATATCTTTCGCCGCCTCACGCACGTTCTCTTCCACGTCCTCCGCGTGGAATTCCGGCAGCGGATACCCCTCGCTGATGCGCCGCACCGACACCGCGCAGTACAGGCGCAGGAACAGCTCGCCTTCATCGGTCAGGCGAATGTGATGGCGCGTCAGCGCATCGTGCAGCACCGGCACCATCTTTTCCGCCACCCCCGCATTCAGCGCCACGTCGGTCACCAGCGGGTTCAGGCTGTCCTGCTGCGCCAGCTCCCACAGGAGGTCGGTCAGGCAGGCGCGGATCGCCATCTCGCTGCCAAACAGCTTCATCCCGTGGCGCGGGCGGGTTTCCAGCGTCAGGTTATAACGGTGAAACCACTCGCGCACTTCCACCATGTCGCTCTGCAACGTAGCCCGGCTGACGAACCACTCATCGGCCAGATCCTCCAGCTTGAGGGAAAAGGCTGACGTCAGAAAACGCACCACCAGATAGTGCACGCGCTCCGGTCCGGTTCGCGGAATACGCAGCGCGCGCGGGTGGGACGCCTGCAATTGTTGATAGCGCACGACATCATTAATTTTGAGCTGATAGCCGTTGCCCCGGCTCAAAATGAACTGCGCGCCGTGGCTGGCCAGCAGCGCGTTCAGGGCGGTGATATCCGCCCGGACGGTTCGCGTGGAGACCGACAGCCGCTGCGCCAGCTCGTCCTGTGGCAGCGTCTCGTTTTGCAACAGATCGAAAAGTTGCGCTAAACGTTGGTTCGGAAATCGCACGTCGTTGTCCTCTTACTGCTCAGGGTGAAATGACCATCTGGGATGGGCTGCCGACCGGGGTATAGTCTGGCTCGGCGCTCAGCTTGCCGTCCGGCGCCACGCGGAAACGGGTAATGTTGTCGCTGCGCTGGTTCATGACGTACAGCCAGCGACCCTGCTTATCGAGCGTCAGGGTGCGCGGATAGTCGCCGCGCGTCCAGACATCATCCTGATGCGTCAGCGTACCCTCCGCCGTTACGGTAAAGTGCCCGATGCTGTTATGCAAACGGTTAGCGACATACAGCTGTTTCCCGTCGGCGCTTAGCGCCAGCCCGGCAGCAAAACTGGTGCCTTTATAACCGTCCGGCAGGGCTGAAACCGTTTTACCCTCTTTCAGCCTGCCATTACTGTCCAGCGCATAATGGGTGAGCGTAGACGCCTCTTCGTTAATCAGCCACAGGGCATCGCCTTTCGGCGTAAAGACGAAGTGGCGCGGCCCGGCCCCTTTTGAGGAGGCGCTGATAAATGGCGGATCGTTAGGAGTCAGCTTCCCGGTTTGATCGTCAAAACGGTACTGATAGATGCGATCCAGCCCCAGATCGGTGGAAAAAACGTATTTCCCGTCCGGATCGGCGGCGATCATGTGCGCATGTGGGCCGTTATGATCGCTGATGGCGAAACTGCCCTCGACGGCAGCTTCCGGCTTCGCCGCGCCCGGTTCGCCTTTGTCCTGATGGGTGTCCGTAGCATCGCCCAGGCTGCCGTCTGCGTTAACGGGCAGCACCGCGACAGTTCCGCTGACGTAGTTTGCCACCAGCAGATGTTTGCCGTTCGGCGTCAGGGAAAGATACACCGGCCCCGCGCCGCCGGAGGACACCTGATTCAGCTCGCTCAGCGCGCCGTTATCACCGATGCGCAGCGCCTGCACCACGCCCTGCTCCACTTCGCTTGCCAGATACAGCGTTTTGCCGTCGTGTGAGACGATTAACTGCGCGGCGTTCGGCAGTTTGCTCACCAGTGTTTTATCGTTCAGCGCACCGGTTTGCGGATCGACGGTAAAGCGGTACAGCCCTTCACCGTTCGGATTATAGGTACCCACCCAGGCGTACTGGGTTTGAGCGATTGCAGAGGTAGCAAGTAAAGAGAGTGAAGCGACAAGCAGGGTACGGGTGTGCATGGTGGCTCCTTCGGGTGTGTGCGGTTTGTTTCCCCTCACCCCAGCCCTCTCCCAAAGGGAGAGGGGGTAAAGGTTCCCTCTCCCGGTGGGAGAGGGTTAGGGTGAGGGGCAGGTTCTACTTAACCAGCTTCTTCGTCATCGCCAGCAGCGTACGCACATCTTCCGGACGCGTATCACCGCTGGCTTTATCGATAATCGAGCTGTAGATATGCGGGATGATTTTGCTCACGCCCGCATCCAGGGCGATCTGCAAGATCGCCTCGAAGTTCTCCAGATCGATTCCCCCGGTCGGCTCCAGCCAGAAGTCGTGACGGGCGCAGGCTTCCGCCACCGCCTGGTATTCGTCACGGCATTTCAGGCCGCCCATCGGGAAGTACTTGATGGAGCTGCCGCCGAAATCTTTCAGCAGGGCGATAGCGGTTTCAACCGGCACTATGCCGTCCATAGCTGCGCTGCTCAGCGGGCCGGTGGAGATTTTCACCATGCCGACGGTGCCGGTCGGGGAGACCAGACCGTTGACCACCGACTCATTCTGCCCCAGCAGCGCGCGGCTGGTGGCCACGCCGGTAAAGACCTGGTTAACGTGCTGCGGCTGCACCTGGCGGGAGATTTCACTCACCATCGCCGACTGGTTCGGGTCGCCCGCGCCCAGCCCCACGGAGAGCGCATTATCAATCAGCGCGGCGTATTCGCGCATGTCCGCAACCGCGCTCGCCACGTCCGGGTAATTTTTGGAGAGCACGCCCACCAGCACGTGACCTTCCGCCGCCTCGTAAATGGCGCTGGCGTTGGCCTTTGAGCCTGCCAGCACGTTCAGGCAGACGCGGTCACGGTAAAAGTTGGGGGTCAGTTTCATGCTTTTTTCTCCTGTCCTAATACTTCGCTAATGCGGCGGTACACGATGTTCAGCTGGTCAGCATTCACGCTGCGCACGTCCGCCTCGATAATCCCTTCGTTGGCCTTATAACCACGGAAGTAAATGGCGTATTCGCCCTGTTTCAGCTTCGCCACCAGATCGCCCGTGCCGACGCCCGTAGCGGCTTCGTCGAACTTAATCTCGGTACGGGCGATATCGCGACCGGCGCTGTCCCAGACCACGCGCGCGGTCACGCCGTTCAGGGTGTTCAACGCGTCGATAAACGGCGTCATCTTCGCCACCATCTCGGCCCCGCTCTCTTTGGTCGCCGTCAGGTAGTGTTCGATGGCGCAGGTCAGGCCCAGGATACCCTCTTTGCCCACTTTCATCGCGCGACCAATGCCCGCCGTCTGGCGCTTCACCCACTCAACGTACTGGGTTTTGCCGATCACCAGCCCGCTGGTTGGCCCTTCGATCGCCTTCGCGCCGCTGTAGATCACCAGATCGGCACCGGAGCGGTAGTAGGCGTGCAGATCTTCTTCCGCCGCCGCATCGACGATCAGCGGGAGATCGTGCTTGCGCGCCACGACCGCCGCCTGCTCGACGCTGAGCATGCTTTTCTGCACGCAGTGGTGCGATTTGATGTAGAGGATCGCCGCCGTGCGCGGAGTGATCGCCGCCGCCAGCTGATCGGCAGAGCATTCGTTGGCGTAGCCCGCCTCCACCTGCTTGCCGCCGCCCAGCGCCACCATGGTGCCCACCGGCGCGCCAAAGTTCACGTTGTGGCCTTTCGGCAGGACGATTTCGTTGTTTTCAATCGGTGTGACGTGCAGGTTTTCCAGCAGCCAGTCGCTGTCTTTCACCAGCACCGCCGCCACGGACTGGGCAATGCCCGCCGACGCGCAGGAGACCACCGTCGCCCCTTCCACCTCCAGCAGCTTCGCGATGTATTCCCCGGTTTTATTGACCAGATCCTTCATCTCGAAATAGTGATTCATGCCGTCCATCGCCGCCTGCACCACTTCCGGGCGCGGCGTGGAGACACCCAGCGCCGTCATGCGGCCAGAGGTGTTGATAACCTGCTTTAAGTTGTACTTCTCATAAATCGAAGGCATGTTCCGTGCTCCCTTGTTCGGTCATGTAGCCCTTGCCCGCGCGGATCGCGGCAAGCGGCATCAGAATGTGTTCAGCCTGTAGGCTGTCGTTTTCGGCATCCGTCAGCACCGTCGGCTGGCGCTTGAGCGTAAACAGCGTCAGATCGGCGTCGAGGCCAGGCTGAATGCGGCCTTTGCGCGTCAGGCGCAGGCCGTCGGCGGCGTTGGCCGTGACACAGTCAATCACCTGCGGCAATGACATGCCGATGGCGAGGAATTTCGACATCACGCTCGCCAGCGAGCCGACCGGGCCGTTGATGCGGTTGCGGCAGTAAATATCCGAGCTGATGGTATGCGGCAGAATGCCCATCGCAATGGCGCGCTTCGCCACTTCAAAGCTGAAGCTCGCCGTGCCGTGACCGACGTCCAGGCGCACGCCGCGCTTCAGCGCAGACGTAATGGAGGCGCGTAGCTCGCCGGAGGGCGTCAGAATGCGGTTAGGCTTGCCGTTGTAGCAGTGGGTGATGATGTCGCCGGAGCTCAGCAGTTCGGCAATCTCATCGAGGTTCGGCGGGTTGTTGCCGATGTGCACCATCAGCGGCAGGTCGCCGTTCTCTTTCTGAATCGCTTTCGCGCGCTCCAGCGGGGTGATGCCGTTTTCACCGACCACGCTGCTGCTCATGCGCGCCTTCAGGCCAACGATAAAATCCGGGTGGCGCGTCACCGCCTGCTTCACCGCATCGGCGTCAATGTTCGCCATGTTGGCCAGCTCGTTCTGGGCGATCAGCCCCACGCGGGAGATGTTCAGCAGGGCAAACACCTCGGTGGAGGCTTTGCGAGTGATGGCGTAAAAATCGTCCACGTCGTCGGCGCCGGTACTGCCCGCGTCCACCACGGTGGTGACGCCGGTGGCAATGCCCACGCTGTCCGGCTCGTCGTGGTAAATCGGGGAGTTCGGGTAGCAGTGGACGTGGGAGTCAATCCAGCCCGCGCTGACGAACACGTCGCCGTTCAGCTCAACCGTTTTGCGGGCGGGAGCGTCAATGTCGCCTGTCGCGGCAATCTTCCCGTCCTGGATGGCGATATCGGTCAGGGTATCGTCGGCGAGGCGCGCACGGCGCAGGAGTAAATCAAACATGAGGATCTCCTGATAAAGCGGGCACCGAAGCGCCCGCGGGTATTAAAGGGCGACCGGGAACAGCCAGCCCAAAATCATTGCGCCGAGGATGGCGCCACCGGTAATCGGCTTCTGCCAGATGTAGAACAGCAGTGCGCCTACCAGGGAACCGACGCCGATTGGAATGGAGGCGGTCATGGCGCTGAGGATAATCAACGGCCCGAGGAAGCGGCCGGAGGCGTTACCCGCGCCCATCATCACGTCTGCGCCGTAGGTGGAGTTGCTCTGATTGATGGTGAACTTACGCGCCAGGATGATGACGTAGCCAATCGCCAGGCCAATCACCAGGCCGGTAATCAGCGCGGCAATGAAGTTGGTCACCGGGAACATGATCCCCGCGCCCAGCAGCAGCGCCGGAACGCCAAGGCCCACGCCGGTCTGGATCGCACCGCCGATATCGAGAATACCCACCAGCGAGCCTTCGATAATACGGGCGAACAGGAAGCTAGCACCGAACGCCGCCACCGCGCCGTAGACGCCGGTATCGATTCCCGCTTTCAGCATCGCCACGAAGGCCACTTCGTTAAACGCGCCGATGCCGTAGAGGTAGTACATGTGCGTCCCGGCAAAGACGCCGGAGGAGAGCAGGCCAACGAAGATCGGGAACGACCAGTCGGCATACCAAAAACCTTTATTCTGTTCCATTTAGAGGCTCCTGTTATTTACCGCTGAGCGAGTTGTGGATCATGTCGAGCCAGTTCGGCACGGTCAGATGGAAGGATTCGATCATCTTCATGTCGAAGCCGCGGAAGAAGCCGCTCAGCACGAAGAGCAGAACGATCGCCGCCATCATCACTTTGGTGACGTGGTTCCAGCCACTCTCTTCAACACCTTTACCAATCAGAATACCCAGTACCAGACCCGGTACGGCGTTACCCATGATCAGCTGTGCCGCGCCGCCAAAGATGGTGGCCCAGAAGCCCGATTTTTTACCCGCGTCGATGGCCGCCAGCCAGAAGATCACCGGCATCACGGTGTTGACCAGCAGGTTCGCCGCCGGTACCAGCACCTTCACGGCGGTCACCTGAAGCGCTGCCGGAACGGAGGAGGCGGTCAGGTTAAGGAAGGTCACGACAATCATGCCGATGATGCCGCAGGCAATCGCCATTTTGCGCGGGTCATGCAGCGTTTCACCGACGTTACGGTTTTTAATCATCAGTGCAGCAGCACCCCAGTTGGGGATGATGCGGTGGTCAACGTCCTGTGTGAAGGCACCTGCGGCCACGGAAGAGGCCCAGGCGTTAAAGAAGAAACCTAACCCAAAGGAGAAGTGGGACGCCGGATCCCCTTCGCAGGAGTTCAGTTCCCCCAACGTACGAAACGCGCCCATACCCTGAGTGGTAGGCGCATGAAACATGCGTGCAGCCCCGGCGCCAACACCGACGCCAACCAGGCCGCCAATGATGAGCGATTTTATTAATATAATTAAGAACATCAGTCTGCCCTTTTATGAATAATCAGCGTTGCGTGACGAAATCCACCTGGTCGAGATTGATGGCGGTCACGTTGACGGTCACATCCAGCTCCACGCTGTAGGTGCGTCTTTCCCGGCGCAAAAAGAAGAACAGAAACGCTTCTTTTCGCACCGCTTCTTGCGCCTGAACAACCTGCACATCCTGTGGCTCAATACGCAGTAAGATATGCGGTGAGGCTTTCATCACCGCAGCCTGAACGTGGTTGAGGGCGTCGGCAAAGGCGCGCGCTTTGGCGTCGCCCTTCCCCTTCACTCTCACCGTGGTTGTGAACTGTTCTTTCATGCTTACGCGCCGTATTTCTTCTGCCACGCCTGTACCAGACGCTCGCCCAGCTCTTCTTTATCCATAAAGCCAAAGCCCAGCACGTTGCAGCCTTCGTTGATGGCGGTCACCCCCTCATCCACGGAGCGCATGCCGTATTTGGCCTTGTAGCCATATTTGGTCTGAGCGGTGATGGCGCCCGCGCCGCCGCTGCCGCAGAAGGAGATCCCGAAGGTGGCGTTTTCTGCTTTCATCACGTCACCGAGCTTCATATCCGCTGCCATGCCCGGTACGACAACCGCGCGTCCGCCGGCTTTTTCCACACCCGCAGCCACTTTCTGACCTTTACCCAGGCGATCGCCAATCACGACTGTAATCTGTTCCATGTGTTGCTCCTTAAAGGTTGTCTTTCGCGACTTCGAAGTGAACGGAGAGCAGCCAGGCCTCTTCATCAGGAAGGTTGCCGAACTGCGCTACCACTTCACGGGCGAGTTGCATTGAATCTGGTGAAATTTCGTCAAACAGCTCTGCTTCAACCTCTGGCAGCGGCTCGCCGGTCACGGACCGGTGCGCCATTGCGCGTACGTGGGAGGTCAGCATCTGCTCCTGTACCGCGTTGGGAATGATGTTGTGCCGGGCCAGCAGGGCGTAGACCTGCTGAAGCATGGTGTTCGCGAGCTGTTCTGTTTGCACCGCCTGTTCCCCAACGTCGTTCATTACCGCTCCGTTAATCACTCGTCTTACCCCGTTAATGGCTCTGGAATAAAACTAACGTCGAGGGGGAATTGTTTGTAGCGAGTTGTTTTCCACTTCGAAGTGGAAAGGCGAGCAGCGGCAGTGATCTGTGCCACATAAATGCGGTGAATCTGTATAAATCGCTGGATTTACGTGATGAATATCACGCTATTACGCGGCATTAGACTGGTAAGCGGAGTGGAAAAGATTACGAGCAGGCTCGTAGAAATGTGACGTGGATAAGGTTTTCTTATGGGGATCCGCTAGAGTGGCGGCGGGTGCTTGAGACTGACCGTCTCAGGCATGGGACGGAAAGTGGAAAGCCCCGCCTGATAAAAAATCAGGGCGGGGGCTCGAAACGACACGTCACACCGTGGAGTTCGCTACCTCGCCCGCTTTAAAGCAAGGAGGCATCCATGAAACGCAGAAACCCAAGTATCGGGGTTTTGATGATTATTTCTTTGACAATAATCATCTTAACGCTGGTGACGAGGAAAACACTGTGCGAGATCCGTTTTCGTAACGGCTCGCTTGAAGTGACAGCGCGGATGGATTGTCGCTCCGGCAAGTAGGGAGCAACGATGCGGGGGCGCATAATGCGCCTCCGCATACGGGGAGAGGACGTACAGCTCAGGCACCCAATTAACGATACTTTTTGTGGTACGTGTTGCGGGTCGCGACAAACTGATCGGCTGCCGCCTGGGCTTCTTTCACTTTGCCTTCGTTCGCCAGCTTCAGCGCGCCGTCAATCTGGCCGACCAGCACGTCAAAACCGTGGCGGTAGTCTTTCATCTCGGCGCTGTCTGCCGCTTTGCTTTCCAGCTTCGGCGGCGTCGCTTTTTGCGCATCCAGCGCGGCTTCACGCATTTTAGTCAATGCGTCTTTCATGTCCGCCGCATTGTCCGTTTTCTGCACCACCTTCAGGTTTTCACTGAGGATGTCCATGTTGTCTTCGAGATCGGCAGCAAACGCAGACGAGCCAAGAACCAGCGTTGAAGCCGCGACGATCGCTAACAGGTGTTTACGCATTGCTCACTTCCTTTTTTTATTATTAATCAATCTTTTACGGGTATTATTGCCCGGCGATTTTCATCTCCGGCAGTAATACAGAACCACACTGAATATTGCTGCGTGTTTCAATATCGTTACCGACCGTAACAATATTGCGCCACATGTCCTTCAGGTTGCCGGCGATGGTGATTTCGCTCACCGGATACTGAATTTCACCGTTTTCGACCCAGAAGCCCGCTGCACCGCGAGAGTAGTCGCCGGTAATACCGCTCACGCCCTGCCCCATCAGCTCGGTGACCACCAGGCCGGTGCCCATCTCTTTCAGCATCTGTTCAAAATTCAGGCCCTGTCCGGCAATGCGCCAGTTATGAATGCCGCCCGCGTGCCCGGTGCTTTTCAGCCCCAGCTTACGCGCGGAGTAGTTGGTCAGCAGCCACTGGGTCAGAATGCCGTCTTTCACGATATCACGACGTTCCGTGCGCACGCCTTCGCTGTCAAACGGCGTAGAGGCCAGCCCTTTCAGCAGGTGTGGGTGCTCTTCGATGGTCAGCCATTCCGGCAGGATCTGCTTGCCCAGCGAGTCGAGCAGGAAGGTCGATTTACGGTACACCGAACCGCCCGCAATCGCTCCCACCAGATGACCAAACAGGCCGGTTGCCACTTCGTTGGCAAAAATGACCGGCGCTTTCATGGTGGAGAGTTTACGCGGCGAAAGGCGTGACAGCGTGCGTTCGGCGCACGCTTTTCCCACCCACTCCGGAGACTGCAAATCTCCCAGCGCGCGGCCAATGGTATACGCGTAATCACGCTCCATATCGCCGTTTTCTTCGGCGATGACGCAGCTGGAAAGCGAGTGGCGGGTTGAGCAGTACCCCTGCAACATGCCATGGGAGTTACCAAACACTTTAATGCCGTAGTGGCTGTTAAAGCTGCCGCCTTCGGTATTGGTGATGCGTTTGTCAGCCTGCAAAGAGGCCTGCTCGGCTCGCGCGGCCAGCTCAATGGCTTCATCCGGCGTCACTTCCGCGGGATGGAACAGATCGAGATCCGGCGCGTCAAACGCCAGCAGCTCTTTATCGGCCACGCCAGCGTAAGGGTCCGGGGAGGTGTAACGCGCGATATCCAGCGCCGCCTGCACCGTACGGGCGATGGCATCCGGGCTCAGATCGGTAGACGACGCGCTGCCTTTACGATTCTGGTGATACACCGTGATTCCCAGCGCGCCATCGCTGTTAAATTCTACATTCTCCACTTCGCCATAGCGGGTGCTCACGCTAATGCCGGTGGTTTTGCTGACCGCCACTTCGGCGCCATCTGATTTACCTGAAGCGAGCGTCAGCGCGGTGGAGACGGCTTCTTCCAGGATCTTACGCTGCGCTTCAACTTGTGAGGTTACTTTCATCGCAAATGCCATACTGTAAGAGAGAGTTAAGTGAAGTCTAACAGAGAACCGTTTTTCAGTGCGCGTCTTAACTGGTAACATTAGCCTCTTTTTTTAAGGAGCCTGACATGACTAAGCAGCCCGAAGACTGGCTCGACGACGTTCCCGGTGATGACATCGAAGACGAAGATGATGAGATCATCTGGGTCAGTAAAAGTGAAATTAAACGTGACGCCGAAGAGTTAAAACAGCTTGGCGCAGAAATGGTAGAACTGGGTAAAAACGCGCTGGATAAGATCCCGCTCGACCAGGATCTGCGTGATGCCATTGAACTGGCACAGAAAATCAAGAAAGAAGGGCGTCGCCGCCAGCTTCAGCTTATTGGTAAACTGCTGCGTCAGCGCGACGTGGAGCCGATCCGTCAGGCGCTGGACAAACTGAAAAACCGCCACAATCAGCAGGTTGCGCTGTTCCATAAGCTGGAGCAGATCCGCGATCGTTTGATCGAGCAGGGTGATGACGCGGTACCTGAAGTGCTGAACCTGTGGCCGAATGCCGACCGCCAGCAGCTGCGATCGCTGATCCGCAACGCGAAGAAAGAGAAAGAAGGGAATAAGCCGCCGAAGTCTGCGCGCCTGATTTTCCAGTATCTGCGCGAGCTGTCTGAGAACGAAGAGTAATCTGTGCGGGTTTGCGCCGGATGGCGGCGTAAACGCCTTATCCGGCCTACAAGGTCGTGCGAAAAAATGTAGGCCCGGTAAGCGCTAGCGCCACCGGGCTTTTTTTTACTCTGCGGCCGCGGCTTTCTTCGCCAGACCGTCCAGCAGCTTCTGATGGATACCACCAAACCCACCGTTGCTCATCACCAGAATGTGATCGCCAGGCTGTGCGGCTTTCACCACCATATCCGCTAAGACATCCACGTCCGCACTCCAGTGCGCCGGCTGAATGCAGGCGTCTGCCACTTCCGCCACCTGCCACGGAATATGCTGCGGTTGCAGCAGGAAGACTTCGTCGGCACGTCCTAAGGACGGCGCAAGATCGTCTTTGCAGATGCCCATTTTCATGGTGTTCGAACGCGGTTCCAGCACGGCCAGAATGCGCGCGGTGCCGCCAACTTTGCCACGCAATGCGGCAAGCGTCGCCAGAATGGCCGTTGGGTGGTGCGCGAAATCGTCATACACGGTAACGCCGTGGGCTTCACCGCGCAGCTCCAGACGGCGACGGGCGTTGATAAACGAGCCCAGCGCATTGGCGGCATCCGCAGGCAGTACGCCCACGTGACGCGCCGCGGCGATCGCCATCAGGCCGTTGTGCATGTTGTGCTCGCCCACCAGGCCCCACTTCACCTCGCCCACTTTCTCACCGTCGAGCAGCACTTCCCATTCGGAGGCATCCGCGTTGAGCTTTTTCGCCTGCCAGTGCCCCTGCTCGCCAACCAGCTCCTGCTCGCTCCAGCACCCCATCGCCATAGTCTGCTTCAGGTTGATGTCGTTCTCCGGCAGGATAATGCGGCCCTGACCCGGAACAATGCGCACCAGATGGTGGAACTGTTTCTGAATCGCTTTCAGGTCGTCAAAGATATCCGCGTGATCGAACTCAAGGTTGTTGAGGATCAGCGTGCGTGGGCAGTAATGCACGAACTTGGAGCGCTTGTCGAAGAACGCGCAGTCGTATTCATCCGCTTCAATCACAAAGAACGGGCTGTCGCCCAGACGCGCGGAGACGTCGAAATTCCCCGGTACGCCGCCGATCACGAAGCCCGGCTTGTAGCCGCAGGCTTCGAGGATCCAGGTCGCCATACCGGCGGTGGTGGTTTTGCCGTGCGTCCCGGCAACGGCGACAACCCAGCGGTCGCGCAGGACAAAATCATGCAGCCACTGCGGGCCAGACATGTACGGGATATTGCGTTCCAGCACCGCTTCAACGCATGGATTCCCACGGGTCATGGCGTTACCCACGATCACCAGATCCGGCTGCGGCTCCAGCTGGCTGGCGTCATATCCCTGAATCAGAGAAATTCCCTGCTTCTCGAGCAGCGTGCTCATCGGCGGATACACATTGGCGTCCGAACCTGTCACTTCATGGCCCAGCGAGCGCGCCAGCATTGCCAGTCCGCCCATGAAAGTGCCACAAATCCCCAATATATGAATGCGCATACGTCACTATCCTTCTTCAATGTGGCGCACATTTTACTCACATGTCAGCGGCTGTGAAACGCATTTCAGGTAAATCCGTATTTTGCTGGCGCGATTCACCTCTGCGCTAATATTTGAATGTTTGTTAAGATTGTTGGACATCAACCGCTTTACTCAACATAAGATGCAGGGAAAGTGTTATGAAAACGTTAGGTGAATTTATTGTCGAAAAGCAGCACGAGTTCTCTCATGCTACGGGTGAGCTCACTGCTTTGCTGTCGGCAATAAAGCTGGGCGCTAAGATCATCCACCGCGATATCAACAAGGCCGGTCTGGTCGATATCCTGGGTGCCAGCGGTGCCGAGAACGTTCAGGGTGAGGTTCAGCAGAAACTCGACCTGTTCGCCAATGAAAAACTGAAAGCTGCACTGCGCGCGCGCGACATCGTTGCGGGTATCGCCTCTGAAGAAGAAGATGAGATCGTCGTATTCGAAGGGTGTGAACACGCGAAATACGTTGTTCTGATGGATCCGCTGGACGGCTCCTCCAACATCGACGTTAACGTTTCTGTCGGTACCATTTTCTCCATCTACCGTCGCGTCACGCCGGTTGGCACACCGGTGACGGAAGAAGACTTCCTGCAACCGGGCAGTAAACAGGTTGCTGCCGGTTATGTGGTGTATGGCTCGTCCACCATGCTGGTGTACACCACCGGCTGCGGCGTACACGCCTTTACCTACGATCCGTCCCTGGGCGTGTTCTGCCTGTGCCAGGAGCGTATGCGCTTCCCGGAGAAGGGCAACACCTACTCCATCAACGAAGGCAACTACATCAAATTCCCGAACGGCGTGAAGAAGTACATCAAATTCTGCCAGGAAGAGGATAAAGCCACCCAGCGCCCGTACACCTCGCGCTATATCGGCTCGCTGGTGGCGGATTTCCACCGTAACCTGCTGAAGGGCGGTATTTACCTCTACCCAAGCACCGCCAGCCACCCGGACGGAAAACTGCGTCTGCTGTACGAGTGTAACCCAATGGCGTTCCTGGCCGAACAGGCAGGCGGCAAGGCGAGCGACGGTAAAGAGCGTATTCTGGATATCGTGCCGGAAAGCCTGCACCAGCGCCGTTCGTTCTTCGTCGGCAACCGCCATATGGTGGATGACGTTGAACGCATGATCCTCGAATTCCCGGACGCGTAACGCGTAGAAAGGGGAGCCAGGCAGGCTCCCCTTTTTTTCAGGCCGTTTGCGTCGTCAGCTTGAAGGAGGCCATCGCTTCCATCAGCTCGCGCGACTGCTCCTCCAGGGAACGTGTTGCCGCAGATGATTGCTGCACCAGCGCCGCATTTTGCTGCGCCGTTTCATCCATCTGGTTGACGGCGATATTCACCTGCTCAATGCCGCGGCTCTGCTCCTGAGACGCCGTCGCAATTTCACGCATCAGTTTGGTCATACGCAGTACTTCGGTGGCGATCTCGTCCATCGTCTCACCGGCCTGCTGCGCCAGCTCGCTGCCCTCGTTCACGTGGGTTTGCGAATCGCTGATAAGCGAGCGGATCTCTTTCGCCGCATCAGCACTGCGGCTGGCGAGATTGCGCACCTCACCCGCCACGACCGCAAAACCTCGCCCTTGCTCACCCGCACGCGCCGCTTCAACGGAGGCGTTCAGCGCAAGGATATTGGTCTGGAAGGCAATGCCGTCGATGACGCTCAGGATATCGGCGATGCGCGCCGAACTGCCGGAGATGTCGCGCATCTTCTCAATGACATAACAGACCATTTCGCTGCCGTGATCGGCGGTATCGGAGACCGACTTCGCCAGCTGGTGCGCCTGCTCGGCGTTATCGGCGTTAAGTTTCACCGTGGCGGTGATCTCTTCCATGCTGGCGGCCGTCTGCTCCAGCGAGGTGGCGGTGGATTCCGTGCGCTGGGCCAGGTTCATATTCCCGGCCGTCAGCTCGCGGCTGCCGGTATCAATCTGCGAGCTGGCGTCACGCACCCGCAGAACCGAGTCCATCAGCGACTGGCGCATCCCTTCGATCGCCGCGTTAAGGCGATTAAATTCCTGGCTCGCCGGCGCGTTCAGGGTATGGGTTAAATCCCCGGCCGCCACATGTTCCAGCTGGGCAATCGAGGCTGAAAGCGGCTTGAGCAGCATATGGCGCAGCACCAGCCAGGCCAGCACGATAATGCCAGCCGTCAGCAGCGCCGCGACGATAATCAGGATCAGCACGCGGGTTTTACTCGCCTGCACGGCGCTCACCTCCGCTTTACCGCGCGCCTCGCTCCATGCCTGGAACGCCTGCATATCGTTATCAAACTGCTTCGCCACCGGGACCAGCTTGTTTTCCAGCAGATCGTAATAGCTGTCCGCGCTTTGCTCGTTCAGGGCTTTCAGCATCGGGCTGATACCCTGCTGGTTGTACACCGCCAGACTCGCGGCAACGTTATCCAGCAGCTTTTGCCCCTGCTCATCCGCCACGCCGCTGCCGATCACGTCCTTCAGCGTTTTCTGTGCCAGCGCCACTTCCTGGTTAATGGTTTTGACCGCCCTGGCCGCATCGTCCAGCAGGCCGACCTCCATCATGCGGACGGCCTGCCCCGCTTCGTTACGCGCGCGCAGGATCAGCGTATAGCCGGCATTCAGCTGCACCATCTGTTCACCCTGAAGATGATTGATGCGCTGGAGAGAAGCGGAACTTTGTGTAAGGGCATAAATGCCGATGCCGCTGACAATCAGCAGCAGAAGGGTCATAACGGCCAGTAAAGAGAGCAAGCCGGTACGAATCGATAGCGTTTTAAGCATGATGTTATTTCCGGTAGCGAGATATTTCTGGGCATAAAAAAAGAATATCGGCCGCTACCGGAAAATGTTTAGAGTTTAAGCAATTTCAGCATGTTATCGCTCTGTTAAAGATGTATTCACCCGGGTAACAGGCGAGCTCTGGCGGTTCTCCCACAGCACCGTCAGGCCGCGCTGGAGCGCGATAAAAATAAACAGCAGAATGCCGATGGCGATTTTGGTCCACCAGGAGCTGAGCGTGCCGTCGAAGTTGATATAGGTCTGAATCAGCCCCTGGATCGCCACGCCAAACAGCGTGCCGAGGACTGTCCCCACTCCGCCGCTGAGCAGCGTACCGCCAATCACTACCGAGGCAATGGCGTCCAGCTCAACGCCCACCCCCGCCAGGGCATAGCCTGCCTGGGTATAAACCGAGAATACAATCCCCGCGAGGGTGGCCAGCCCGGTCGAAAGCATGTAGATGCGAATAGTCGTGCTGCGCGTGGAAATTCCCATCAGGTTCGCGGACGTGGCGCTGCCGCCAATGGCATAAACCTGGTTACCAAATCGGGTACGGTGGGCGAGGAAGATCCCGATCACCACCACGCCCAGCATCAGCAGCCCCATTGCGCTCAGGCGCCCCCCGCCGGGGATTTTCCACGCCAGACTGGAGAGCGTGTCGTAGATCGGGTGGTTAATCGGAATTGACTCCTCCGACACCAGATAGCTCACGCCGCGCAGGAAGAACATCCCGGCGAGGGTGATGATAAAGGCCGGGATTTTCAGCGCATCGATCAAAAGCCCCATAAAGGCGCCGAACGCGCAGCCCATGACCAGCACCAGCGGAAAAGCCAGCAGCGGCGAAATCCCCCAAAAGCCAATCGCCTTGGCAAGGAACACGCCGGTAAAGGCGATCACCGACCCAACGGAGAGGTCGATCCCGCCGGAGAGGATCACAAACGTCATGCCGACGGCGATAATGCCTAAAAAGGCATTGTCGGTCAGGATGTTGCAAATCACCCGCGTGGAGGCGAAGCCCGGGAACTGGGTAAGGCAATAGAGGTACCCCAGAACGAACACGCCCAGCGTGATCATTAACGGCAAATTACGTTTTATCATGACCGCGGTTCCCCTTAATGAGAGTGATAAAGCGCGGCGACTGCACGATAAGTACGATAAGCACCACGACCGCTTTGACGACCTGATTCAGCTCCGGCTGGAACCCGGAGAGCAAAATACCGGTATTCATACCCTGAATAATCAACGCCCCCACCACCGAGAGCAGCAAATTAAAACGTCCGCCCATCAGCGATCCACCGCCGATAACCACCGCGAGGATCGCATCCAGCTCGAGCCAGAGTCCGGCGTTATTGGCATCCGCTCCGCGAATATCGGCGGCCACGATCACCCCGGCAATCGCAGCACAGACGCCGCTCAGCACGTAAGTCAGCATCACCATCAGCCGCGTATTTACCCCGGCGTTTTTCGCGGCCCGAATGTTAATCCCCACCGCTTCGATGAACATCCCGAGCGCCGTTTTGCGGGTGAAAAGCCAGAACATCACCAGCGTCACCAGCGCGACGATCACCGGCGTCGGGAAGAACAGAAAATTACCGCTGCCGATCCACGCCAGGCTCGGGGAGTTAAAGGTGACGATTTGACCGGAGGTGATAAGCTGCGCCACACCGCGCCCGGCCACCATCAAAATCAACGTCGCGACAAACGGCTGGATCTTGAGCACCGCAACCAAAATGCCGTTCCACAGCCCGGCAAGCACGCCGGAGCCCAGCGCGGCCAGCAGGACCACCGGCAGGCTGTGCCCGGCGACGGTCATCGAGGCGGCGGTGGCGCCCGCAATCGCCATTACCGCACCGACGGAGAGGTCGATCCCGCCGGTGGCAATGACCAGCGTCATACCAATCGCCAGCAGCGCCACGGGCGCGGCACGGTTTAAGATGTCGATCGGGCTACCAAACAGGCGGCCATCCTGCACGACGATCTGGAAAAAATGCGGAGCCACCAGGCTATCCACCAGCAGCACCAGCAGCAGCGCCACGATTTGCGGCGTGCCGGTCGGCCAGGTGAAGCGGCGCTTCGCTTCGCCAGTTTGCGAAAGAGAACGGGACATCACATTTGACTCCTTTCGCCGCGATGGCATTCATGATCGCCGGTACCGACAGTTTATCCAGCGGGATCTCTGCCACCTGCCTGCGATCGCGCATGATGATGACGCGATCGGCATAGCCGACCAGCTCCTCCAGCTCAGATGAGATCACCAGCAGCGCCAGACCGTCGGCGCAGAGCGTTTCGATAAGCCGGATGATTTCGGCGTGCGCGCCCACGTCGATACCGCGCGTGGGCTCGTCGAGGATCAGGAATTGCGGCTTGGTGAGCAGCCAGCGCGAGAGGAGAACCTTCTGCTGGTTACCGCCCGAGAGGAACTCGATGGGCTGTTCCGCGCTCGGGGTACGTATACCGAGCTGGCGGATGAAGCGCTCGGCAATCGCGTTCTGCTCGCGCTTAGGGATCGGACGCAGCCAGCCGCGCTGGGCCTGTAGCGCCAGAATGATGTTTTCCCGCACCGAGGCGGCGGCAATAATCCCGTCCGTTTTCCTGTCCTCCGGGCAGAAGCCCACGCCGAGGCACGACGCCTGATGCGGTGAACGTAGCGTTTGTGGTTTGCCTTTGATCAGCGCCGTTCCGCTGTCGGCAGGTTTGATCCCGAAGATGACTTCGGCGGTTTCGGTGCGCCCGGAGCCTAACAGCCCCGCCAGACCCACAATTTCACCGGGGCGTACCTCGAGGTTAAACGGCGCGATGGTCCCTTTTCTGCCGTAATCGTGAAACGCGGCGATCGGTTTTTCGCTCAGCAGCGTACGGCCCGCGCGCTGAAGCGCGTTGGTCTCGAGCTCGCGGCCCAGCATCATTTTGACCAGCTCTATCTGCGGCAGCTCGCGGGTTTCCCGGCAGCCGACAAAGCTGCCGTTGCGCAGCACCGTTATACGGTCGCTCACCTCGTAAACCTGATCGAGGAAATGCGTCACGAAAATCAGGCTGACGCCCTGATTACGCAGCTGGCGCATCAGGGTAAAAAGCATCTCCACTTCCTGGGTATCGAGGCTGGCGGTGGGTTCATCGAGGATCAGCACTTTCGCCGAGAGATCGATAGCGCGACAGATCGCGACGATTTGCTGCATCGCTACGGAAAAACGGTTCAGCGGTTCGCGCACGTCGAGAGAGAAGCCATACGATTCCATCAGCTTCGCGGCGCGCGCTTCCATCTCTTTGCGGCGCAGCAGGCCAAAACGTCTGGGTTCGCGGCCAATAAACAGGTTATCCGCTACCGACATGTTTGGCAGCAGGTTCACTTCCTGGTAGACCGTGCCGATCCCCAGTTGCTGGGCATGCGCGGTGTTTTTGGGCGAAATGGCGTTACCTTCCAGCCAGATAGCGCCGCGATCGGCGTGATAGACCCCGGTCAGGGTTTTAATCAGCGTCGACTTCCCCGCCCCGTTTTCGCCGAGCAACGCCATGATCTCCCCACGCCGCAGGCTGAAATCAACGTTATCCAGCGCCTTAACGCCAGGGAAAAATTTACTCAGGCCCTCTGTGCGGAGGATTTCCTGGTGTTGTTCGGTGGTCATGGTTTCCCCCTGCATCAGGCCGGATGACGCTACGCTTATCCGGCCTACAAAAGAGCGTATCGTAGGCCGGGTAAGCGCAGCGCCACCCGGCAATTTCACTGGATCAGTAGCCCATATTTTTCTTCTTCTCTAACTCTTCTTTCGCCGTGTCCGGCAGGTAGAGCGTGGATTTGGTGATGGTCAACTTCTCAGGCTGGGTGCCGTCTTTCTTGAATTTCTCCAGCGCATCGAATGCCGGGCCCGCCATATTTGGCGTCAGCTCCACGCTGGCGTTCGCTTCGCCGTCAATCATCGCTTTGTAGATGTCCGGTACGCCGTCGATCGAGCCGGTGAGGATATCTTTGCCCGGCTTCAGGCCCGCTTCTTTGATGGCCTGGATGGCGCCGATTACCATGTCGTCGTTGTGGGCATAAACCATGCAGATATTTTTGCCGTTATTTTCTGCCTTGATGAAGCTTTCCATGACCTCTTTACCCTTGCTACGGGTGAAGTCGCCGGACTGAGAACGGATGATTTTGATGTTTGGTGCTTTGGCGATGGCCTCCGCGAAACCTTTCTTACGGTCGATAGCCACGCTCGCCCCGACGGTGCCCTGCAACTCAACCACGTTACACGGCTTGCCATCCACCTGCTTCACCAGCCAGTCACCAATCAGTTTGCCTTCCAGCACGTTATCGGCGGTGACGGTGGTCATATAGAGAGATTTGTCTTTTACGTCGATGGAACGGTCGAGCAGGAAGACCGGAATTTCAGCATCTTTGGCTTCCTTCAGCACCGGCTCCCAGCCCGTGGCGACAACCGGGGCAATAAAGATGGCATCCACGCCCTGAGCGATAAACGAGCGCACCGCTTTAATCTGGTTCTCTTGCTTTTGCTGACCATCGGCGATTTTCAGCGTAATACCGCGCTTTTCGGCCTCACTTTTCGCCACATTCGTTTCAGCGGCGCGCCAGCCAGATTCAGATCCGACCTGCGAAAATCCAACGGTTAAGGGTGCGGCCATCGCCATAGACGACATGGCTGCCGAAACTGCTGTAACAAGAAGTAAGCGCTTCCACATATGAACGTCCTCGTAGGGTAGGTTATTGTTGGTTAAAAGATGTTCCGCGGATGAACTATAGCCAATGGAATATGTTACGGATTGCGTTACATCACACTTCAGAAAAGTGAATAAAACGTTAATCACAAGTTTGTAATCGCTTTCATTTCAACATTTAAAATGCGGCTGAGTTTATGGATTATCCTGTCATGGAAACGGTCTGAAAAGTGAAGGCGTGAGGGAGAGAAGACGAAAACAGGCGGAGACTTTCAGCGCCAGTTGGCTATAATACCTGCCACTTGTTTACCATCCATTTTAAAGGACACCGACATGAGCTTACTCAACGTCCCTGCGGGTAAAGAACTGCCAGAAGACATCTACGTTGTGATCGAAATCCCGGCCAACGCAGATCCAATCAAATACGAAATCGACAAAGACACCGGTGCGCTGTTCGTTGACCGTTTCATGTCTACCGCCATGTTCTATCCGTGCAACTACGGCTACATCAACCACACTCTGTCTCTGGACGGTGACCCGGTTGACGTACTGGTCCCAACGCCATATCCATTGCAGCCAGGCTCCGTCATTCGCTGCCGTCCTGTTGGCGTGCTGAAAATGACTGACGAAGCGGGTGAAGATGCGAAACTGGTTGCCGTACCGCACACCAAGCTGAGCAAAGAGTACGATCACATTAAAGATGTGAACGACCTGCCAGAGCTGCTGAAAGCGCAGATCGCCCACTTCTTCGAGCACTACAAAGATCTCGAAAAAGGCAAATGGGTTAAAGTTGAAGGCTGGGATAACGCAGAAGCGGCGAAAGCAGAAATCATCGCCTCCTTCGAGCGTGCTGCTAAGAAGTAATTCTTACTGCTGAGACTAAGCCCCGCGCGTCGGGGCTTTTTTGTGCCTGTCGCTCCAGGTAACCCGTGCGATTGAGGAGTATCGCCCGGCGGCGCTACGCTTGCACGGGCCTACGGCGCAAAACGACAACGCCACCTTACGGTGGCGTTGTCGTTTTTCAGAACTGGTCTCTGTCTAACCAGTTACCGCTTTCAATCAACGTTAACCCGTCGACCGAACGTTGGTACACGTACATCCATGCACTGCCGTAAGGCGTCTGGATCAACTGGCGAGCGTATTCACCGCCCCTGGTGCGCAAGGCATCAAGTTCGGCCAGCGTAGCATTATCAATACGATAAACCTCACCCTGTACCGTTCCGTTCCCCGGAACCGCGCCTGGATAGTGGCCCAGACTGTACAACTGGTAGTTTTCGATTGTGTAATTTCCCAGCAACTGGGCGTTGGTCATCCAGTGGCTGTTGCCTTGCCTGGTTCGTAAACTGCCGTAAACAAATATTCGCATTGCTAAAACTCAAACTGATAGAGCAGATCAAGTGCCTGGTCTACGCCGGACACTGCTTCCAGATATAGCTTAGGCATCAGGCGATAACGTAACGTGAGTGTAGCCAGTGAGTCAAAGATCCCCACGCCATATTTTACCTGTAGACCCGGCAGTACATAGCCGCTGACCACTACCTGCGAAGAGTCACCCACGCCCTGAGTGTCCAGCGCCAGATTGCTTACGCCAAACGTCTCGCCGATTTTACCCACAACCTGACCACTTTGTGCAACCCCCAGACCGACTAACATTGATGTCATTGCCGCACCATCGCCCTGTTGGCTATCCAGACCCTGGCCGCGAAGGAGGTAAGAGAGCGCTTCCTGTTGCGACATGGCCGGGTCAGAGAAGATCTCTGCCTTAGGTTCATCGGCGGAGCCCGTCACGCGCACGCCCGCAATCACATCATCTTCGGTGGCTTCCGGGTTACGGATCGCTTCGATATTGAGTACCGGCTGATCCGGTGGACCGGAGAACAGCAGCTCGCCTTTACGCACAATCAAATCCTGACCGTAGGCATGGAAGCGCCCTTCAGGAATATTGATTTGTCCATTGAGGCCAAGCCCCTGTTGATCCTGCGCCACTTTCAGGTCACCCGTGAGTCTCGCCTTCAGCCCAAACGCGTCCAAACGCACGTTATTCCCCACGTGCACGATAAGATTACTATTGATCGGTATGCCAGCGCTCTTCTGTTCAACAGGTTTCAGATTTTCATTGAGCATAACTTCGTCACTGGAGACGCCAACCGCGCTTTCCGGCACCTCGTGAACCACGATGCGCGCCCACGGTACGTCAACACGGCCGTCCAGGGTGAAGAGACTCGGCGTTGCCTCAAAGACCACGTCTGGCGACACGTCCAGCCGCACCATCGGCGGTACCGTGATACGCACCCTGCTGCCCTTGGCCGCAATACGGGCGCGCCAGTTGTCGAGCTGGCTCCAGTCTGCGTCACCGCTCAGGTTGATTTGTCCCTGCTGCGTCAGCACTGAGCCACTGAGGGTTGAGCTTTGGCCGTTAAAGTTCATCGTCAGCTGGCTTGGCTGCATATCGAACGGCATAAAGTTACCGTCAATGTCCACGCCGTTTAACCGCATCTGGCCAAACAGCTGCGGGCTTTGCGCATCCCCCGCCAGACGCAGGTTGGCGCTGAGCATCCCCGCCGCCTTTTCTCCCCGCGAGAAGATCGGATTCACCATCGCCAGGTTGAAGTTGCGAATATTGACGTTGCCGCCGAGATTGCGCCGCCCTTGCGGATCGGTAATTTGCACCTGTCCGTCAAACTGACCGTTGTTGGTCAGGCGGATCAGCCATCCCAGTTCCGCACGATTGTTACGCAGGTCAGCGTTCACATTCAGGGTGTCGAACGCCACCGGCAGCGGCGCGTCATTGACCTCCTGCGTCACCTTCACGTTACGTCCGGAGAGGGTAACGCTGCCCTGCGGCAGTCCCTCTTTGGTGGTGTCCCACGCGACGTCCGCTTTGCCGCTGAAGACCCCGCTGGCCTGGGTGGTTTCCGGCATAAAAGGTTTCAGCATCGCCAGGTCGAAACGGTTGAGGTTGATCTGCGCGCGTCCTTCCGCGCCCGCATCAATGGTCTGCGGCACGCACAGCTCAGCATTCGGGTTGGTCCAGCAGTGTGGCCCAATGCTGATCTTTTGCTCCGCGTTGCGGTAATCCAGCGCGACAGACCGCGACAGCACCAGCGGGCCGACCGGCGTGCTGAAGCGGGTGTTATCCAGCACGCCTTTCCAGCGCGTCGCCTGGCGGTCAAAACTGCCCGTCAGGTGCAGCTGCCCGGAGACCGGCTCGCCCTGCACGCGTAACTGGAGATCGTGCTGCTTTTCGTTACCTTTTGCCGCCAGCGTGACCAGACTGATGTTCACGTCCGGCTGAGAGATACGCTCCACGCGCAGATCCAGGTTTCCGCCGATCTGATCGGTGGATTTCACGTCTCCCTCGACACGTACGCGGGCAATAGAAAGTTCCTGCCAGCGCAGGTTATTGGCGGTGATGTCCGCCAGCAGCTGCGGCGCCTCCACCGTACCGCGAACCTTCACTAACCCCTTCGCCGTGCCGCCAAGACCCGGCAGGGCGTTATCGAGATTTGGCGCGTCGATGGTGGCATCCAGATTGAGGTCTTTCACGCCCAGCTCGCCTTTGATATCCGCCGTGTTGCGACCCAGCGCCACGTGCAGGCCCGGGATCACCCACTGGAGATAGCTGTTGCCCTTAAGCGAGCCCTCTACGTTGACTTTGTTCTGCTTCACGTTGCCGGTGAGCTTGAGTTCCGGCACATCCATCTGCCAGGTGCCACCGTACAGGCTACCGCGGGTTTTGATCAGGCCATCCAGTTTTGACGGCCAGTCCGGGACCTCTTTAGCGGTGTTGATCCCGGTCAGCTTCAGCTCGCCGCGCCAGCTGATCGCCTGCTGCCAGTCGAGCAGCGCGGTCAGCTCGGTTTTTCCTTCCAGCGCCGCCACGGTCAGCTTGTCGAGGTTAACCTGCAACTCGTTACCCTTCGCATCCAGGGTTATATCGGCGGGCGGTACCCCCTGCCCCTTCACTGCCGTGCGGAACGACAGCGTGTAGTCGGTCATTTTGCCACTTAGCTTCAGCTTCAGATCGTCAGCCTGGAACTGTTTTTCGCCGGTGAACGGCCAGTAAAGCTGCTTGCTGACAACCTCAAGGTTGAGCGGTAAACCGGCCTCTGCCAGCTGGGTTTGCCCGCGCAGCACCATATCCACCGGTCCGGAGAGGTTCACGCCGAACTCCAGCTTCTCGCGCAGCGCGCCGCCGACTTTCAACTTCACCTTTTCGCCTTTCAGCGGATCGATGTTCAGGGCGCTGTTCAGCGTAATATCTACCGGCCAGTTGTCGCGCAGCAGCGCATTGCCTGAGGCGTTGACCGACCCTTGGTTAGTATCAATATCCAGCGCGTCGAGCTTCATGTTGCCGTCGATACTGCTGACTTTAAGCAGCATGTTGAAGACCGTCAGATCGGTATCGCCGGTCAGACGCAACTGCTCGCCCTTAAACTCTTCGATATTGAGGTTCAGCGGCAGATGCACGTCGGTCATCTCCGGCAGAACCGGTTTCGAGAAGAGATCTTTCAGCGTTTCGCCCAGCGGTTTTTCTTCCGGCTGCGGGTTCTGGATCTTCGGCTCGACGATCTCTTCCTGCGCCACATCGGCCACCTTCGGCAGCGCAATCAGCAGCCCTTGCAGGGAGGTTGGGGTCAGGGTGAGGTTTTTCTCCTGCCAGCGCAGACCGGAGGTGAAATCCATCACGGATACCGTCGTGTCGTCGATTTTGATATTCACGTTATCCAGTGCGACCCGGTAAAGCGCAATCGGGTACGGCGTGGAGAGGTTCAGCGGGCCGCTGTCCTCTTCTTCGACAGGCTCGGACTTCGGCATTTTTTTGGAATCTATCGCCACGTTAACGTCTTTTAGCGACAAATCGTTTACGCATAGCTGGCTGTCCCGCAGGCAGCCGAGCTTGACCGCCAGATGAAACTCGCCCGCGTTCACCGCCACACCAGGCTGTTCATAACGGATATTTTTCAGGCGCAGATCGCGCCAGCCGCCCGTGACCTGGCCGATTTCCAGCCCCGGCACCCAGCGGTTCGCGGCGTTAAACAGCAAATGCAGGCCCGTGGTGGTGCCCACCAGAAACGCCACCGTACTGAGCAGTAATACGATAAAAATCAGCACCCCGAGGCTTATCTTCTTCCATAAACTCATAATTCAGGCCCCAGACCGATGTAAAACTGTAAACCGTGTTCGTCTTTGTCGCCCACCGGAACGGCGAAATCGAGCTTGATGGGCCCGACCGGTGACTGCCAGCGCACGCCTACGCCCGCGCCGGTTTTGAAATCGCTGCGGCGGATATCGTTCACCGCTTCACCGCCGTCAACGAACATCGCTCCCCACCACTTGCCGCTGACGTTGTACTGGTACTCCAGCGAGCCAGTCGCCAGTTTTGACGCCCCGGTCAACTGGCCTTTGTCGTTTTCAGGTGAGATCGATTTGTACTTATACCCGCGAATGCTGCGGTCGCCCCCGGCGAAGAAGCGCAGATCCGGCGGGACGCGTTCGAAATCACCGGTTTCGATCCAGCCGAGATTACCGCGCATCACAAAGCGGTGTTTGTCGTACAGCGTGCGGATCCAGACGTTTTGCGCCTGAAAGACGGAGAAGTCTACGTCGGAGCCCCAGGCGGTGTTGGAGTAATCGATGGAGTAGCGCTGAGAATCGCCCCAGGTCGGCATCAGGCCACCGCGCGAGCGGGTACGGCTGATCATCACGCCCGGATAAAGCAGCATGGTGGTGTTGGTGACGTTTGCCTGGGTAAAGTGGTCGAGGCTCCAGCGCAGGTTAATGGCGCGCTGCCAGCCGCTGGAGAGATCCCAGAAGCGTGATACCGCAAGAGTCGTCGAGTCCTGCTCGGTATCGTTCAAATCGGTACGCTTAAAGCCGCCCTGCACGAGGTAGTATTGCTCAAGCGGATTTTTCAGCAGCGGCATTTTATAGCTGAAGTCCAGCTGCTGTTCAGGTGCAGACAGGCTGACGCTGGTGGTCAGGCTGTGGCCGTAGGAGTTCATCCACGGTTTTTTCCACGAGGCTTTCACGCGCGGGCCGACGTCCGTGGAGTAGCCGACACCGGTCTCGATGGTGTTCTCGGTGCGCGGAGAGACCACGCCATGCAGCGGTAACACTTTCGTTTTACGGGATTTATCAAATTCCGGCGCTACCACCACGGAGTTAAACCAGCCCGTCGCGGACAAACGACGGTTCAGCTCGCCCAGGTCGCTGGACTGGTAGTAGTCGCCCTTTTTAAACGGCACCAGATTTTGCAGATACTCGTCACGGATTTGCGATCCTTCGAAGGTCACATCGCCAAACCGGTAGCGCTCGCCGCTGTCGTAATCGATATCCCAGAATGCCTGACGTCGCTCAAGCGCAACGCCCAGCTGGCTTTTGTTGAACCGGCTGTCGAAGTAGCCTTTGCGCAGCGAAACGCTGGTTAAGGATTTTTTAAAACGATCGTAATCCCCGTGATTGAGCACGGTGCCCACTTTCGGACGGGTGCTGAGCAGATCCAGGTAGTCCCGATCGGTGCGCGCACCGCCGCGCAGCACCACGTTCGTGCCGCCAATCAGGACGGGTTCGCCCGGCGAGACGCGGGCAATCAACACCTGGCGTCCTTTCGCCGGCGGCGGGCGTAAATCGAAATCGATGGTGGGTTCGTAGTACCCCAACGCCTTTAAGCCTTCGCGGATGGCGTCATCCACGCGCGCGCGAAAACGCCGATCCGGCGTGACCTCATCGCTCTGGATAGTAGAAAGCTGCGCACGCACGTTTTTTTCCAGCGCCCCGGATAACCCCTCAACCTGCAAACGGACATTCGCCGCGCTGGCAATCCCGCTGGTCAGCAGTAAGCTGACTAAACATAACTGGCGGATCTTTGTCACGTTTTCTCCTGAATATCCCTGTTTCCACCCTGGAAGCAAATGCAGTGCCGCTCCGCGGCAAAATACGGCCTGAAAGCCAAAAACCCAAATTACGGGTTGAAAAAGGGTGTAACACCCAAATATTTCTTATGATTAAATCTAGACTCATTCATCGCATTTATTGTGTTCAATTAAACGCTTCGTGACAACCTTAACCGAAACAACGCTACCCGGGAGGCCCCACCGTGAGTTTATTCGATAAAAAGCATCTGGTATCACAAGCCGATGCGTTACCGGGACGCAACACCCCTATGCCAGTGGCAACATTACACGCCGTAAACAACCATTCAATGACAAACGTTCCTGATGGAATGGAGATCGCCCTGTTTGCCATGGGCTGCTTCTGGGGCGTAGAACGCCTGTTCTGGCAACTGCCGGGCGTGTACAGCACCGCTGCGGGCTACACCGGAGGATATACGCCTAACCCAACCTACCGCGAAGTCTGTTCCGGTGAGACCGGTCATGCTGAAGCGGTGCGTGTGGTGTATGACCCGAGCGTCATTAGCTATGAACAGCTGCTCCAGGTGTTCTGGGAAAACCATGACCCGGCGCAGGGCATGCGTCAGGGTAACGATCACGGCACCCAATACCGTTCGGCCATCTACCCGCTCACCCCAGAGCAGGAGGCCGCCGCCCACGCCAGCCTGACGCGTTTCCAGGAAGCGATGCAGGCGGCCGGTGATAAACGTCAGGTCACGACGGAAATCGCTACCGCGAAACCGTTCTACTATGCCGAAGACGACCACCAGCAGTACCTGCATAAAAATCCGTATGGCTACTGCGGCATTGGCGGCATCGGCGTTTGCCTGCCTCCACAGCAGGCCTGATTACTGCATCAGCGCCACGCGAGCCGCGTGGCGCGTGGCATTACTCACCGAGCCGTAATCAATGACTTTCCCCTGCAACAGCAGGTTAAACACTGGCGCCTGTGGTCGGTTGAGCCGCGTTTGCAGCAAATGCACCGCTTCTATACCCAAATCCCGACAGGGCACCGTGATCCCCGTAATGGGCTTTTCAAGCCGGTTTGCTAAATTCCACGCAAAATCGGTGGTG
The DNA here is from genome assembly GCF_001037645.1 of Enterobacter sp. BWH64. Taxonomy (NCBI): domain Bacteria; kingdom Pseudomonadati; phylum Pseudomonadota; class Gammaproteobacteria; order Enterobacterales; family Enterobacteriaceae; genus Enterobacter; species Enterobacter sp. BWH64. The sequence goes on along the minus strand of NZ_KQ089922.1, from coordinate 1,027,547 downwards.
ATGATGGAGATGTCTTCCGGCACGCGCAGCCCATGCCGCTGTAACGCCTTCAGCACACCCTCGGTCATGCTGGTGCTGTTGGGAAAAATGACCTCAGGCCACTGCGCTCTGTCGTGACGTAACAGCCACGCATCCAGCTCGCGCTCAGCCTCTTCAGCGGTAAACCACTCCGTGACCAGTAAATCCCGCTGCGGCTCAAACGCCACATGAAAATGCCGGTACGCTTCTTTAATTCCATCCAGCCGGGCATAGAGCGTGTCCCGGCGTAAACAGGTGATGGTCAGCACCCGGCGATGCCCCTGCTCGAAAAGATATTGCATCGTGGTAAAGCCGATTGCGCGATGATCGGGGGAAACCGAATCCAGCACCCGGTCCCGGTCGACGGAATTAATTAATACACAGGGTTTATTCAGCGTGCTGGCCAGCTTAAATATGGTGGAATCATCCGTACCAATGATAATTATTGCGTTAATATTTTTATGGCTTGCCTTTTCCATAAATAATTTCACGTCCGCATTTTGTTCCTCTAATCCGCAATAACTGATCCAGACATTATGTGGCGCGCTGGCTTCCGCAATGCCTTTGGTCACTTCCAGATAAAAAATATCCCCACGCCCCTGAAACGTTCTTTCAGGCGCAAATACAGCGATTCCGTTAATTAAAAGCCGTCCGCTCGCCATCGACTCCAGCACGCCAAGCTCCCGTGCGATGCGGACAATGGCTTCCCGGGCCTTATCGCTGGTATAAGACTTGCCGCTCAACACCCTGGAAACCGTGCTCACGGAATATCCCGTCAGGGATGCGATCTCCTCCATTTTTAACTTGCCCGGCATAGTGTGACCTCGCTCTCAATCAGTTTTTGCAAATATTTGCAGAAACAGCGCTTTGATTTTAAAACCAAATTTCAAAATGGTTGGAGTTTACTTATTCACCTTGCGAGTATTCTCACAAAAACACATTGTCGCTACGTCTCGCCTTTCCTATTTTTCGGTCATCACGCTTTTTTACTGAAATTAAGGTGAGACATGGAGAAGGTACGTTTTGGCATTATTGGTATAGGTAATATCGGTACGGTCCACGCACGCTATTTACTGGCCGGAACCGTCAGCGACGCCTGCCTTACGGCGGTGTGCGATAACGCGCCGGAAAAGCATCCGGCCATTCGGCAGCTGGTTGGCGGCATTCCGCTGTTCAGTGATGCGCAGGAGATGCTCCAGAGCGGGCTTATCGATGCGGTCATTGTCGCCACGCCGCATTACGATCACCCGCACCTGTCGATGCTGGCGATGCGCCACGGCATTCATACCCTGTGTGAGAAGCCAGCAGGCGTCTACACCGCGCAGGTCCAGGAGATGAACGCCTGCGCCCGGGAGTGCGACGTGGTGTTCGGCATCATGTATAACCAGCGGCCCAACCCGCTGTATCAGAAAGTGAAAGATCTGATCGACAGCGGCGAGCTGGGCGAGATCCGCCGCTCCAACTGGATCATCACCAACTGGTATCGCTCGCAGAGTTACTACAACTCCGGCGGCTGGCGCGCCACCTGGAAAGGGGAAGGCGGCGGCGTGCTGCTCAACCAGGACCCGCACCAGCTCGATCTCTGGCAGTGGCTGGTGGGTATGCCGGTTCGTCTGCGCGCGTTTTGCCAGTTCGGTAAGCATCGCGATATCGAAGTGGAAGACGAGGTGACCGCCTACGCCGAATACGCCAGCGGTGCGACCGGCGTGTTCATCACCACCGTCGCGGAAACGCCGGGCACCAACCGCCTGGAGATTGTCGGCGATCGCGGTAAAGTGGTCGTCGACGAGGGCAAACTGCGCTACTGGCGGCTGCGCGAATCGGAAACCGAGTTTAACGCTCGCTGGCAGAATGGCTTCGGTGAGCCGGAATGCTGGGAGGTTTCTGTCCCTGTTGCCCCGGAATACAGCGAGCACCACGTCATCACCGCCAACTTCTGCGCCGCCGTGCTGCGCGGCGAGCCGTTGATTGCACCGGGTCTGGACGGCATTCGCGGTTTAACCCTCTCTAACGCCATGCACCTCTCCACCTGGACGGACGACTGGGTTGAGCTACCGCTGAACGAAAAGCAATACCTGCGCCTGCTTCAGCAGCGCATCAGCACCTCTGTAGATAAAGGGGCCACCAGCATCACGCTGGATGCCGCGGGTACCTGGTAACACCGGAGAAAATCGATGTTAAATGTCGCCATTGTGGGAACAGGAAATATCTCCCATAACCATATTCAGGGTTATTTGCAGTTTGGACAGCGCTGCCGGATCGTTGCGCTGGTTGATATCTATCCGGAGAAAGCGGAAGAGAAAAAAGCGCGTTACGGCCTGACGGACGCCCGCGTGTACGCCAGCCACCGGCAGTTGCTGGAGGATGCGCTTCCCATCGATATCGTTGACGTCTGCACCCCGCCCTATGTCCATGCGGAGATCAGCATTGATGCGCTTCATGCCGGCTGCCATGTACTGTGTGAAAAACCGATGGCCGCCTCGCTGGAGGAGTGTGATGCGATGATCGCCGCCCAGCAGGCCAGCGGAAAAACGCTCTCCATTATTGCCCAGAACCGCTTTACCGATGCCTTCTGGCGCTTAAAAGCGGCGCTGGATTCCGGCCTCGCCGGAAAAATATGCCATGCGCAGGTGGATTCCTTCTGGTGGCGCGGACATTGCTACTACGACCTGTGGTGGCGCGGCACGTGGGAAAAGGAAGGGGGCGGCTGCACGCTGAACCACGCGGTGCACCATATTGACGCCATTCAGTGGATGCTCGGCTTCCCGTCTGAGGTGGTGGCGATGATGACTAACGTGGCCCATGACAACGCCGAAGTGGAAGACCTTAGCGCCGCGATATTCAAATACCCCAGCGGCGCACTCACCCAGCTTACCGCCTCGGTAGTACACCACGGGGAAGATCAGAAGATCATTATCCAGGGTGATAAAGCGCGCATCTCCGCCCCATGGCAGGCTTATGCCAGCGTGAGTGCTGACAACGGCTTCCCGCAGGAGACCAATGATATTGAGCGAGAAGCCCTGCTTGATGCCGTTTTCCAGGCGACGCCCAGGCTCGAATGGACTCTGCACACCGGGCAGATTAACGACCTGCTTCAGAGCATTGAGCGCGGTACGGCCCCGCTGGTGGACGGCGTGCAGGGTAAGCGCTCGCTGGAGCTGATTACTGCGATGTATAAATCAGCCATTACCCGCAGTGTCGTTTCCCTGCCTGTTAGCCGCGATGATCCGTTTTACCGTACCGGCGGGACGAACGCTCTCGCCCCCCGTTTTTATGAAAAATCCGCAAGCGTCGCCAACTTCAGCGAAGTGGGCGCTATCCCTCTGGGTAAAGATCTGGATCGAGGACTGTAACCATGAACAAGAATGACGGAATGAACTACGCGCCGGTGGGCAAACCGCAGCCGGTGGTGCAGGCGGGTGAATTTGTATTTGCCGCCGCCGCGCTCGACCACGGCCATATCTACGGAATGTGTAATGGCCTGATTGAAGCAGGTGCCACGCTGAAGTGGGTTTACGATCCCGATCCGGCGAAAGTGGACACGTTTGTTCAGCAGTACCCGCAGGTGAAGGTGGCTGATTCCCTGGACGTTATTCTCGCCGATGGCGACGTGCGCCTGGTGGCCGGGGCGGCCATCCCCTCCGAACGCTGTGCGCTGGGGCTGAAGGCGATGACGGCTGGCAAAGACTACTTCACGGACAAAGCGCCGCTCACCACCCTTGAACAGCTGGCAGACGCCAAAGCGATGGTGGAGAAAACCGGGAAAAAATACGCGGTCTACTACAGCGAGCGTCTGCACGTGGAAAGCGCGGTCTTTGCCGGGCAGCTGGTACAGCAAGGCGCCATTGGTCGCGTGGTGCAAACCCTGGGCATGGGGCCGCACCGGGAAGGGACTGGCCGCCCGGACTGGTTCTACGATCGTCGCTATTTCGGCGGCATCCTGTGCGACATCGGCAGCCACCAGATCGAGCAGTTCCTGTTTTATACCGGCAACCGCGACGCCACCGTGGTCGCCAGCCAGGTGCGCAACGTTAACCACCCGCAGTATCCCGCATTCGAAGATTTTGGCGACGCCATGCTCAAAGGAGAAAACGGCGCCAGCGGCTATTTCCGTTGTGACTGGTTCACTCCTGACGGGCTCTCCACCTGGGGCGATGGTCGCCTGACGCTGCTCGGTACCGACGGGTATATCGAGATCCGTAAATATGTCGATCTCACCCGGGGTGAGCAGGATGTCGTTTACCTCGTCAATAACGAGGGCGAGTTCCGCTATCCTGTGGCCGGGCAGGTTGGGTTCCCGTACTTTGGCGAACTGATCCTCGACTGCCTGCACCGCACCGAAAATGCCATGACTCAGGCGCATGCTTTCAAAGCTGCCGAACTGTGCGTGAAAGCACAAATGCTCGCAAACGCAGCTGACTAAGGGGACGACATGAACATCCTGAACACGGCGATTATCGGTGCCGGGGCTATTCACAGTTGCCATGTGAATGCCCTGAGGCAAATCCCCAATGTCGCGCTGCGCGCGCTGGTCGATATCGACAGCGTCAAAGGACTGAAGCTGGCGATGAACTATCAGTGCCGCTTTTATCAGGATTACCGGGAAATGCTGCTGGATGACAGCATCGACGTGGTGCATATCTGCACGCCCCACTTCGAGCACAAAAACATGATTCTGGCGGCGCTGGCCGCCGGGAAACATGTCTTTTGCGAAAAACCGGTGGGCATGAACAGCAGCGAGCTTGCCGACATTGCCTCTGCCGCCGCGCAGGCACCCGGCAGGCTCGGCGTCTGCTACCAGAACCGGCTCAATCCGACCAGCCTGCGCATTCGCAAGGAGCTGGCGGAAGGCGTACTGGGAAAGATGTTAAGTATCAAAGCTGTGCTGACCTGGTCCCGCTCGGGGGCGTATTACACGGAAAGCCCGTGGCGCGGGCAGCTGGCAACGGAAGGTGGAAGCCTGCTAATCAACCAGGCGATCCATACCCTCGATCTGATGCAGTGGTTCGCGGGTGGCGTCACGCGGCTGAAGGGGGTAGTCGACAGCGGGGAACTGGCTGACGTCACGCAAGGGGAAGACAGCGCGATGGCCACGCTTCACTTTACCAACGGTGCGCGCGGTCTGTTTTATGCCAGCAACTGCCACACCACGGATTCCCCCCTCTGTCTGGAGATCCACTGCGAGCGCGGCTCACTGCTGCTCAACGACAACACGCTCTGGCGCATAACGCCCGGCGAACGATTTCGCCTGGAAAGCGATGCCTCTCCTGATGGCACCGCAAAAAGTTACTGGGGATTAGGACACCAGCAGGCGATCCGCCGTTTTTATCACGCTATTCATCACCCGGAGAGTACGGATTTTACCGATATTTGTACCGCCGGAAAATCACTCAAGATTGTGGAGGCTTTTTATCGGTCATCTCAGTTAAGACAATGGATAGATATTAATAATTAGAACGTCACGTGTAGTCCAGCAGTGCAATAAAAATACAACCTCTACATCTACCCTACACTGGATATTATTATGGTTAAACCAACTGAACGCAGAGTGGGTTATGGCGTGGCGCTTGGCTACGGCATAACCGACCTCTTTGGCGGAGGCGCTTTCGCCATTATCGGCACCTGGCTGTTATTTTTTTACACCACCTATTGCGGATTATCCGTCGTGGAAGCCGGCTCTATATTTGCTATTGCCCGCGTCATTGACGCGGTATTAAGCCCGATAATGGGTTACATCACCGACAATTTCGGCGACACCTGGCTTGGGCGTAAATTTGGCCGTCGCCGTTTCTTCTTATTACTCAGCTCTCCCTTAATGTTCCTCTATGCTCTGCTGTGGCTGACGGACATGGGTTACTGGTATTACCTGGGCACCTATCTTTCCATCGAACTGCTTTCAGCGATGGTGCTGGTGCCGTGGGAAACCCTCGCCGCGGAGATGACCAACCGCTATGAAGAGCGCAGCCGCCTGTCGGGCGTACGGATGATCTGCTCGCAATTGGGCGGTTTTCTTGCGGTGTCGGTTCCGGGCGTGATTATGCAATTTACCGGCAAAGATAATTCCTTTACCTACACGCTAACCGGACTGATATTTTCCTGCGTCTTTTGCATCGCGGTATTTATTACCTGGTACAGCACCTGGGAAGCAAAAGATGTGCATCAGGAGTATGACTTCAAAGTTGATACCCAGCGCAGCAGCGGAGTAATTAATCACCTCAAATATCTGGTGCTGGATCTCTTCTCTTCTTTTCGTATTCGCGCTTTCCGCCTGCATATTCTTATTTATATTTTCTCCTTCACCGCGATGGACGTATTTGGTTCAGTCTTTACCTATTACGTGGTGTATTGCCTGAGTCAGGATGCGGCAGCAGTGTCCGGCTGGCTAAGTATTGCGGCTTTTGCCTCCGTGCCCGGCACGTACGGATTTATGCTGTTACTCAACAGGCTGAACATGACCCCTTCCGCCGCACTGCGCCTTTCGTATAGCTGCATTTTCCTGGTGCTGGCATTCCTGTTTACGGTTTATCTCACCAAAACAGAGGTGCCAACGCTGCTGTTCTCCGCCGTCTTCATCCTGCTGGGTGCAGCCCGTTCCGGCCTCTATTACATTCCGTGGAATATTTATAGCTTTATTCCGGATATCGACGAGATCGTCACGCAGCAGCGCCGGGAAGGCATTTTCGCTGGCGTAATGGTGTTGACCCGCAAAAGCACCGTCGCCATTGCGATTATGATTATCGGCCTGGTGTTGCAGGAGTCCGGTTTTGTGAAAGGCAGTGGCGCACAGCCTGAAAGCGCGCTGGGAGCAATAATTGGCCTGATGATTTTTGCCACCGCCGCGCTGCTGGCAGTGAGCTTCTTCGCGACCTACAAATTTAAGCTGACCCGCGAGACGCATAAGGTGCTGCTCAAGGAGATCGCGCGTCGGAAGCTCGGTGGCGACTATCGCGACTGCGACGCCAGCACCCGCATGGTCATCAAACAGCTGACAGGCTATGAGTACGATCAGGTCTGGGGCGGCGATGCCACACGCCTGGCTGTGGGCGAAAACTTATCCACCGTGAAATAGCCCCTCTCGCCGGATCGGCCCCATGCCGGCCCGGCTTTTTTTGCCGAAAACGTGACCTCTGGCAGGTTTACACGTCTTTACGCTATACTACCGCTGAAATAATCGGCTCAACGCTACGAGCTGAGTTCAATGTGTCTTCACACGAATGGTATCAACTCCCCTTCTGAGGATCTGGCGAGAAGCCGGATAAACTATGTTAAACAGTATTTTAGTAATACTTTGTCTTATTGCCGTCAGTGCATTTTTCTCGATATCGGAGATCTCGCTGGCTGCCTCCCGTAAAATCAAACTGAAGCTGCTTGCCGACGAGGGCAACATCAACGCATCACGCATTCTGAAAATGCAGGAAAACCCCGGCATGTTCTTTACCGTGGTGCAGATTGGCCTGAACGCGGTCGCCATCCTTGGCGGTATCGTGGGCGATGCAGCGTTTTCTCCGGCGTTTTATAGCCTCTTTGTTAAGTACATGTCCGTAGAGCTGGCCGAGCAGTTGAGCTTCATCCTCTCCTTCTCCCTGGTCACCGGCTTGTTCATTTTATTCGCGGACCTGACCCCGAAACGCATCGGTATGATTGCGCCAGAAGCTGTGGCTTTGCGTATCATCAACCCGATGCGCTTCTGCCTGTACGTGTTCCGTCCGCTGGTGTGGTTCTTTAACGGCCTGGCGAACGTCATTTTCCGCATCTTCAAGCTGCCGATGGTGCGTAAAGACGACATCACCTCCGATGACATTTATGCCGTGGTGGAAGCCGGGGCGCTGGCAGGCGTGCTGCGCAAGCAGGAGCACGAGCTGATTGAGAACGTTTTCGAACTGGAATCCCGTACCGTGCCGTCCTCCATGACCGGCCGTGAAAACATCATCTGGTTCGATCTGCATGAAGACGAGCAGAGCCTGAAGACCAAGGTGGCGCAGCATCCGCACTCCAAGTTTCTGGTCTGTAACGAAGATATCGACCATATCATCGGCTACGTGGACTCCAAAGACCTGCTGAACCGCGTGCTGGCCAACCAGAGCCTGGCGCTGAACAGCGGCGTGCAGATCCGCAACACCCTGATAGTGCCGGATACCCTGACGCTCTCCGAAGCGCTGGAAAGTTTCAAAACCGCCGGGGAAGACTTCGCGGTGATCATGAACGAATACGCGCTGGTGGTGGGCATTATCACCCTCAACGACGTTATGACGACGCTGATGGGCGACCTGGTCGGCCAGGGGCTGGAAGAGCAAATTGTGCAGCGTGATGAGAACTCATGGCTCATCGATGGCGGTACGCCGATTGAAGACGTCATGCGCGTACTCGACATTGACGAGTTCCCGCAGTCCGGCAACTACGAGACCATCGGCGGCTTTATGATGTTTATGCTGCGTAAAATCCCGAAACGTACCGACTCGGTGAAGTTCTCCGGCTTCAAGTTTGAAGTGGTGGATATTGATAACTACCGCATCGACCAGCTGCTGGTAACGCGTATTGATAGCAAACCGACCGTGCTGGTGCCGAAACTGCCGGATGCCGAAGAGAAGGTGTCGGCGTAATCCTTTGTATGCCCCATAAACATCAACGGCTCCCATCGGGAGCCGTCTTTTTAACTACTACTGCATAGCACGTTGGTTAAGCCATCTCAGTTTGCAGACGCATAACCTGACGGTTGACTTCGGACATCACAGACAAGTGCTGTTTGTCCTTCACTTTTGGGATAAGGATTTTGCCCTTATCGAACTCAAAAGCGCCAACATCCTTGATGTACAACCGTCCACGGAACAGGATCTTCACGTACTTCGCCACCTGAAGCGGGTTGTAGCGTTGGAAAATTTTCATTCTTGTATCTCCTGCGAATCATACGCTCTTGCGGTGCCACAATCGGCCCGACTGTCCTGAGCGCAAATTTTGATGCCCAATGACTATAGACCAGAACCTCGTACTTACCCAGTGTGCATAAGTTTATTTACCGTTTGATTACAATTATTCAGAATAATCTTTGCAAAGCGTGATACAGCGCAGTATATGCCGTCGTTTTTGCATGGATATGTGCGTTCGCCCGCAAACTGGCATCGGGATTGCGGGAAAAGCCTATTGATCGCACTTATGATTAAAAGCGCATGACCAAGTGGTCGGATCACCTGCTAACAATAAGGAAACACCATGACCCTACGTAACCTCCTGGCAGCAGCTTGCCTGTTGCTGCCGCTGATGGCTTCCGCACACAACATTGAAAAAGGACAACGTGTCCCGCCGGTCGGCATTGCTGACCGGGGAGAATTGATTCTCGACAATGATAAGTTTAGCTATAAAACCTGGAATAGCGCGCAGCTTGCGGGCAAAGTGAGAGTTGTACAACATATTGCCGGACGTACATCCGCTAAAGAGAAAAATGCCACCCTCGTGGAAGCGATCAAAGCCGCAAAACTCCCGCACGATCGCTACCAGACCACCACCATCGTGAACACCGACGACGCGATTCCCGGCTCCGGGATGTTTGTGCGCTCAAGCCTTGAGAGCAATAAGAAGCTCTATCCCTGGTCGCAGTTTATTGTCGACAGCAACGGCGTGACGCGTAAGGCGTGGCAGCTGGAAGAAGAGAGTTCAGCGATTGTCGTGCTGGACAAAAACGGTCGCGTACAGTGGGTTAAAGACGGCGCGCTGACGCAGGATGAGGTGCAGCAGGTGGTTGCCCTGCTGCATAAGCTACTGACTCAGTAAAGTGATACCCGGAAGCCCGGATTCAGGAATGACTCGCGCGGGGTGTAGTCCAGTGGCTTACCCTGCCAGTCATGCACATGCGCGCCAGCGGCCGCCGCCACCGCATGCCCTGCCGCCGTATCCCAGACGTTCGTCGGCCCGAAACGGGGGTACAGCTGCGCCTGCCCTTCCGCCACCAGACAGAACTTCAGCGACGAGCCAATCGACGTCGTCTGGTGTTCACCCAGCTGTTGCAGATACTCCTCCAGCTCGCTGTCACTGTGCGAGCGGCTGATCACCACCAGCGGAGGACGGGCATCACGCACCTGGATCTGCTTACGCACGCCGCACTCTTCCTTCCAGGCTTTACCTTCCGCCGCGCTGTACATTACTTTCATCACCGGGGCGTAAACCACGCCAAGCACCGCTTTTCCTTTTTCAATGAGGGCGATGTTGACGGTGAATTCACCGTTACGCTTGATAAACTCTTTCGTGCCATCCAGCGGGTCGACAAGCCAGTAACGCTGCCAGTGCTGACGTTCATCCCAGCTCTGGGGCGCTTCTTCAGAAAGGACCGGAATATCCGGCGTCAGGGCCTGCAAACCTTTCAGGATCACCGCATGCGCCGCGATATCCGCCGCCGTCACCGGGGAGTCATCCGCTTTGCTGACAACATCCATCGGTTTCGCACCGTCGTACACCTGCATAATGGCATCACCCGCATCCCGTGCGAGCTGACAAATTTTATCTAACATTCTCCACCTCTTCGTTAACGCAGTGGGCATAACTTATTGTTTTAGTTATATCGTAATGTGAACAATTCCGCTATCTGTGAAGCAATTCTGGTTTCAGCGCCCTTTTTTCTGGCAGCATTCACACTTCTGTAAGCAACAAATACTACATACATATTCTTTTGTGGCTTGGATCGAAAAAAGGACTCCTCAGATGATTAAGTTTAGCGCAACGCTCCTGGCAACGCTGATTGCGGCAAGCGTTCAGGCAGCGACGGTGGATCTCCGTATTCTGGAAACCACCGATCTGCACAGCAATATGATGGACTTCGATTACTACAAAGATACCCCTACGGAAAAATTCGGACTGGTACGCACGGCAAGTTTGATCAACGCCGCCCGCGGTGAAGTGAAAAACAGCGTGCTGGTCGATAACGGGGACTTAATTCAGGGCAGCCCGCTCGGCGACTACATGGCGGCGAAGGGGCTGAAAAAAGGCGAGATCCATCCTGTTTATAAGGCAATGAATACGCTGGACTATACCGTCGGCAACCTGGGCAACCACGAATTTAACTACGGCCTGAAATACCTGCACGACGCGCTGGCAGGTGCAAAATTCCCGTACGTTAACGCCAATATCATCGACGTTAAGACGAAGAAGCCGCTCTTCACCCCTTATCTGATTAAAGAGACCGAGGTTGTCGACCAGGACGGTAAAAAACAGACGCTGAAAATCGGCTATATCGGTTTTGTGCCGCCGCAGATCATGACGTGGGATAAAGCCAACCTCGACGGGAAAGTGACCGTCAACGACATTACCGAAACCGCGCGCAAATACGTGCCGGAGATGCGGGCGAAAGGGGCGGATGTGGTCGTCGTCGTGGCGCACTCTGGCCTCTCGGCCGACCCGTATCAGGTGATGGCTGAGAACTCCGTGTACTATCTCAGCCAGGTGCCGGGCGTGGATGCGATCCTGTTTGGTCACGCCCACGCCGTCTTCCCGGGCAAAGATTTCGCTGCTATCAAAGGCGCGGACATCGAAAAAGGGACGCTTAACGGTGTGCCATCGGTAATGCCGGGCATGTGGGGCGACCACCTTGGCGTGGTGGATCTGGTGCTGAATAACGACAGCGGAAGCTGGAAAGTCACGCAGTCGAAAGCGGAAGCGCGTCCGATCTACGACGCAGCGGCCAAAAAATCTCTGGCAGGGGAAGATAAAAAGCTGGTCGACGTCCTGAAGCATGACCACGACGCGACGCGTGAATTTGTCAGCAAGCCGATCGGTAAATCGGCTGATAACATGTACAGCTTCCTCGCGCTGGTACAGGATGACCCGACCGTGCAGGTAGTCAACATGGCGCAGAAAGCCTATGCGGAGCACTATATTCAGGGCGATCCGGATATGGCAAATCTGCCGGTACTGTCTGCCGCGGCGCCATTCAAAGTGGGCGGGCGGAAGAACGATCCGGCCAGCTACGTTGAGGTGGAAAAAGGCCAACTGACCTTCCGTAATGCCGCCGATCTCTACCTCTATCCCAACACCCTCGTGGTGGTGAAAGCTACCGGGAAAGAGGTGAAGGAGTGGCTGGAGTGCTCTGCCGGGCAGTTCAACCAGATCGATCCGCACAGCAGCAAACCGCAGTCGCTGATTAACTGGGACGGTTTCCGCACCTACAACTTCGACGTGATCGACGGCGTGGAATATCAGATTGACGTCACCCAGCCCGCGAAATATGACGGCGAATGTCAGGCCATTAATCCGCAGGCAGAACGTATCAAAAACCTGACCTTCAACGGCAAAGCGATTGATCCGAATACCACTTTCCTGGTGGTGACCAACAACTACCGCGCCTATGGCGGCAAGTTTGCCGGTACGGGTGACAGCCACATCGCCTTTGCCTCGCCGGATGAGAACCGTTCGGTGCTGGCGGCGTGGATCAGCGCGGAGTCGAAAAAGACGGGTGAAATTCATCCGGCGGTGGATAACAACTGGCGACTTGCGCCGATCCACAGCGACACTAAGCTGGATATTCGCTTTGAGACATCTCCGTCCGATAAAGCAGCCGCGTTTATCAAGGATAAGGCGCAGTATCCGATGCAAAAGGTCGCGACGGATGATATTGGGTTCGCGATTTATCAGGTGGATTTGAGCAGGTAGCGATGATTGTGCCGGGTGGCGGCTTCGCCTTACCCGGCCTACCCGCAATCCTCAATCCCGTAAGCCGGGTAAGCGCAAGCGCTACCCGGCATTTCACGCCGCACGCTCGTCCCTATTCGCCATCACCTGCGGCGTATTGACCTCAATCCAGTCGGCCAGCGCGGCCACCTTCTCGCTTACCTCCCGCCCCAGCGGCGTCAGGCTATACTCCACATGCGGCGGCACGACCGGATACGACACGCGATCGACAAACCCGTCATGTTCCAGCGCCTGTAAAGACTGAGCCAGCATCTTCTCGCTGACGCCGCCCATCTTGCGGCGCAGATCGCTGAAGCGATGCGTCCCCTGACGTAACGCCACCAGGATCAGCACGCCCCAGCGGCTGGTTACGTGTTTGAGCACCTCCCGTGACGGGCACTGTTCCGCAAAGAGGTTGCCATCGCGCATTTGCTCGCTGAGCGTTGGTATTGTTGTTTTCATACTTACCTTTATGTACGTACTTACTAAAAGTTAGTTATGGTGATAGTGTGCCACAACACCAGACAAACACGAAGGAGATTCATCATGATCGCGATTACCGGCGCAACCGGCCAGCTTGGCCAACACGTTATTGAAGAACTGCTGAAAACCGTTCCGGCCAGCCAGATCGTGGCTATTGTGCGTAACCCGGCGAAAGCCGAAGCGTTGCGTCAGCAAGGGGTCGTTGTGCGTCAGGCGGATTACACCGATGAAGCCGCATTTACCACCGCGCTGAACGGCGTGGATAAACTGCTGCTCATCTCCTCCAGCGAAGTGGGCCAGCGTGCCGTACAGCACCAGAACGTGATAAACGCCGCCAAAGCCGCCGGGGTGAAATTCATCGCCTATACCAGCCTGCTGCATGCTGACAAATCTCCGCTGGGTCTGCACGTTGAGCACGTCGAAACCGAAAATGCCCTGGCGGCCTCCGGCGTGCCTTACGCTCTGCTGCGCAACGGCTGGTACACCGAAAACTACCTGGCAAGCGCGCCGCCAGCGCTGGAACACGGCGTATTTATGGGTGCCGCAGGCGAAGGCAAAATTGCCTCTGCGACCCGTGCGGATTACGCGGCGGCGGCAGCGAAAGTGATTTCTGAAGAGGGTCATGCCGGCAAGGTGTATGAACTGGCGGGTGATAATGCCTGGACGCTGAGCGAACTGGCTGCGGAACTGAGCAAGCAGAGCGGTAAGCCGGTAACGTATCAGAACCTCAGCGAAGCCGATTTCGCCGCTGCGCTGAAAGGCGTTGGTCTGCCTGCCGGGCTGGCGGAGATGCTGGCGGACTCCGACACCGGCGCGTCCAAAGGCGGCCTGTTCGACGACAGCCGTACCCTGAGCAAACTGATCGGCCGCCCAACCACATCACTGGCGGAAAGTGTCAAAGCCATCCTGTAGTTGTTAAAAATTGGTTATTTTTTGTGGCATCCCCTCGGGTCATCTCTGATAATGAAGCGATGACCCACAAGGAGGCTCACCGTGCAAGGCGTACCGGAACAGTTCACTGATGAGAGAGACAGCGCGCGCTTTCGCCATCTGGCGCAACTGCCGGGCCTGGAGCTTTATCACGCCCATATCTCTGACTACGCCTTTGAGCCTCACACTCATGAAGCCTTCGGTATCGGCACCATCGAAACCGGTGCCGAACGCTTCCGCTATCGCGGTACCCAGCATCTTGCCGCGGAAAAATCCGTCGTGACCATGAACCCGGACGAGATCCACACCGGGGAATCCGCCACCGAAGGCGGCTGGCGCTACCGAATGGTCTACATCGAACCCGACCTGCTGGAAGAGGTCACCGGCCTGCGTCACTGGTGGTTTAATGACGTCACGCGCCACGACCCTTTGCGCTCGCAGCAGATTGGCCGGTTAATTTACGGCCTGTGGCACACCAACGATCCGCTGGCGCAGAAGGGGCTGCTACTGGATTTGATTCAGACTTTTCAGCCACTGGCCCATCATGCGCCGGTGGTGCAGGAGGCCGCGCACCGCTTCGAACGCGTTCGCGACTATCTGCACGACAACTATATGCGCTCGCTGACCCTGGACGAGCTGGCTAACGTTGTCTCGCTCAGCCCGTACCATTTTCAGCGCCAGTTCAAAGCCCATTTCCACGTTACGCCCCACCAGATGCTGATGGCCATCCGGCTGTGGCGCGCAAAAGCATTCCTCACCCACGGCATGCCTGCCGCCGAGGTGGCCGCCGCGACCGGGCTGACCGATCAGTCGCATTTAACCCGCGCCTTCACCCGTCGCTACGGCATCACGCCCGTGCGCTACCAGAAACAGGTTATGCCGCGCTAATGCGCAACCTCATACAATACGCGCGCGTTTTGCCCTCCTACACTGATCGCAAAGTGAATCAAGATGGATGGAAAAATGATTAGCGGCGTGTTGTATGCCCTGCTTGCGGGTTTGATGTGGGGGCTGATTTTTGTCGGCCCGCTGATTGTGCCGGAGTACCCGGCAATTTTGCAGTCGACCGGACGTTACCTGGCGCTGGGGCTGATTGCCGTGCCGCTGGCATGGCTGGGGCGCGCGCGTCTGCGTCAGCTAGGCCGCCAGGACTGGCTCACCGCGCTGGCGCTGACCATGATGGGTAATCTGATCTACTACGTCTGTCTGGCGAGCGCCATTCAGCGCACCGGTGCGCCGGTGTCCACCATGATTATCGGCACGCTGCCGGTGGTCATCCCGGTTTTCGCGAACCTGCTTTACAGCCAGCGTGACGGCAAACTGGCGTGGTCAAAAATGGCGCCCGCTCTGGTCTGCATCGCCGTGGGGCTGGTGTGCGTGAATATTGCCGAGCTTCGCCACGGCCTCGAAAACTTCAGCTTGTGGCGTTACGGTTCAGGGATCTTTCTGGCGTTTATCTCGGTTGTCTGTTGGGCCTGGTATGCCCTGCGCAACGCACGCTGGCTGCGGGAAAACCCGGATAAACATCCGATGATGTGGGCGACGGCGCAGGCGCTGGTCACCCTCCCTGTCTCGTTGCTGGGCTATGTGGGCGCGTGTGTCTGGCTGGGTAGCCAGCAACCGGCATTTACCCTGCCCTTCGGACCGCGCCCGTGGATATTCGTCGGGCTAATGGTCGCCATTGCCGTGCTCTGTTCGTGGGTGGGCGCGCTGTGCTGGAACATTGCCAGCCAGAAGCTGCCGACGGTGATACTGGGGCCGCTGATTGTCTTTGAGACACTGGCAGGGCTGCTCTATACCTTCCTGATGCGTCAGAGCGTGCCGCCGCTGCTAACGGCCTGCGGGATCGCGCTGCTGGTCGTTGGGGTGGTGATTGCGGTGAGAGCGAAGCCGGAAAAACCGATGGTCGTTCCGGCGTCGGAGGGGTGAGCTTTTCGCCCAGAGGCGCTTCGCTTGCAGGGCCTACAAAACCGTAGGCCGGGTAAGCGAAGCGCCACCCGGCACAGTATCAGAACGTTTCCCAGTTCGCTTCAGACGCCGCCGCGACGGGCTGCGCTTTAGGTGCATAGGTCTTAACCGGCGCGGCTTTCACCGCCTGGTTGCGGGTGATCTTAAACACCGCCACCGCGTCGTTCAGGCGTGCAGCCTGATCTTCCAGCGCCGCCGCTGCCGCCGCAGACTCTTCCACCAGCGAGGCGTTCTGCTGGGTGACGCGATCCATCTCCGCCACCGCCTGACCCACCTGGTCGATACCGCGGCTCTGTTCGTCGGAGGCCGACGCAATCTCACCCATGATGTCCGTCACGCGCGTAACCGCATTGACGATCTCCGCCATCGTCGCGCCCGCTTCATTTACCAGCTGAGAACCCGCGTTGACGCGTTCGCCGGAATCATCGATCAGCGCTTTGATCTCTTTCGCCGCCTGCGCGCTGCGCTGGGCAAGGGTACGCACCTCGCCCGCGACAACCGCGAAGCCACGTCCCTGCTCGCCCGCGCGCGCCGCTTCTACCGCCGCGTTCAGCGCCAGAATATTGGTCTGGAAAGCAATGCCGTCGATCACGTTAGTAATTTGCGCGATTTTGCTGGAACTGGTGGCGATTTCGTCCATGGTGCGCACAACGCCCTCGACCACGTTACCGCCCTTCTTCGCGGTGGAGGAGGCGTCCAGCGCCAGACGCGACGCCTGACGCGCGTTATCGGCGTTTTGCTTCACGGTGGCGGTTAACTGTTCCATGCTGGCTGCCGTCTCTTCCAGAGAAGCGGCCTGTTGCTCGGTACGAGAGGAGAGATCGTTGCTGCCCGCCGAGATTTCACCCGCGCCGGTGTAGATGGTATCAGCGCCTTCACGCACCACGCCCACCGTGTTGGCCAGCGCAGTCTGCATCTCCTGAACGTTGCGCGCCAGGATCGCCATTTCATTTTTACCCTCAGCCTGAATCGGCTGGGTTAAATCCCCTGCGGCAATGGCGCGGATATGGTTGATCACCTCTTCCAGCGGCAGCAGCAGCACGCGGCGCATCGCAATCCAGCTGGAAATAATCACCGCGATCACCAGCAGCATCACCGCAGAAAGGATCCACAGAATGCGTTTGTAGTCGCTTTCATTGTCCCGGATCCCTTTGGCGGTCAGCGCGGCCTGCGCCTCACGCCACTCGCGATAAACCTTTTGCATCGCGGTCTGCTTCTGTTCGGCATTTTGTTTGAACATATCTTCCAGATTGCCCTGCCCCAGCAGAACGTTCATTTGCGTCAGCGTGGCGGAGTAGACGCGGTATTGCTCTTCCAGGCGATCGGCCAGGTGCTCGTCCATACCCGGCGTTTCCGGCAGCGCGTAGTATTTATCGTAATGGGTCTGGGCATCGGCCAGCAGGTTTTTCGCGGTATTGACCAGCTCGTTCAGCTGCCCGCCGTTAATCTGCGACGCCATGCTGCTTTGCAGGCGCAGCATACCGCGGTTGAGAGTGACGCGCGCCTGGTTCAGGCTGATCCAGGCGTCGGTAAACTCCGCGACGTTCTGGCTGGAAAGCTGAGAAACGGTGAAGTTCTCTTTATCGTTATTGAGTGCGTTAATGAAAATGCCAGCGGAGATCAGCTGCATGATGCCGAGCACAAGCAGCACCGAAATCAAAAGAGTAATGACTTTTATACGTTTAAACATGCGTTGCCTTTTTTATATACAGGTATTGTCTGACCTGTATCTATCGGCACGCGCGGCAGGTTGTTTACTGTTTCTCCACCTTTAAAAACTTTCGAAAGCTCTTTTCTGCATTCAATCAGCAAGTTAAAAGCACGCTTTTTTTGTGATCCCCTTCTCATTTTCACCCTTGCCTCTAAAGGGTTATAGTATCCACTTAAAGATGCATTTAAAATGCACCTTATATTCCTGATGATGAGGTAACTGCTATGGCCTTCCGCGACCAACCCTTAGGCGAGCTGGCGCTCTCCATCCCTCGCGCTTCTGCGCTGTTCCGTAAATACGATATGGATTACTGCTGCGGTGGTAAGCAAACGCTGGCGCGCGCAGCGTCGCGTAAAGAGCTGGATGTGGAGGCTATCGAAGCGGAGCTGGCTCAGCTGGCTGAACAGCCTGTCGACAAAGACTGGCGCACCGCGCCGCTGGCTGAAATCATCGACCATATCATTGTGCGTTACCACGACCGTCACCGCGAGCAGCTGCCGGAGCTGATTTTACAGGCGACCAAAGTTGAACGCGTTCATGCCGATAAACCTTCCGTACCGCGCGGCCTGGCGAAATACCTGACCATGCTGCACGAAGAACTTTCCAGCCACATGATGAAAGAGGAGCAGATCCTCTTCCCGATGATCAAACAGGGCATGGGCAGCCAGGCTATGGGGCCCATCAGCGTGATGGAAAGCGAACATGATGACGCCGGCGAACTGCTGGAAGTGATCAAACACACCACCAACAACGTCACACCGCCGCCAGAAGCGTGCACCACCTGGAAAGCCATGTACAACGGCATTAACGAGATGATCGACGATCTGATGGAACACATTAGTCTTGAGAATAACGTTCTGTTCCCGCGTGCATTATCGGGTAAATAAAAAAGCCCGGTGGCGCTAGCGCTTACCGGGCCTACAACATCCGCGAACCTAGGCCGGGTAAGCGTCAGCGCCACCCGGCAACATGCTTAACGCATGCCCGCCATACGTTTCTTACCGATAAATAGCCAGCCCAGCCCCAGCGCGATAAACCACAGCGGCGTGACCATCAGCGCCTGTCGGGTATCTTCTTCCAGCGTCAGCAGCACCAGCACGAAGACAAAGAACGCCATGCACACCCAGCACATCAGCTTGCCCAGCGGCATCTTGTAGATCGACTTCTCGTGCAGGTGTGGACGCTGCTTGCGGTACACCAGGTACGAGCAGAGGATGATGGTCCAGACGAACATAAACAGGATCGCCGACACCGTGGTGATCATGGTGAACGCGCCGATTACGCTCGGGTTGACGTAGAGCATCACCACACCACCCAGCAGACAGATGCAGGAGAAGGTCAGCCCTTTCGCTGGTACCGCGCGTTTAGACAGTTTGGCAAACGCGCTCGGAGCAACGCCCTCCTGCGCCAGGCCGAACAGCATACGGCTGGTGGAGAAGACGCCGCTGTTCGCGGAAGAGGCCGCAGAGGTCAGCACCACGAAGTTAATCAGGCTCGCGGCAGCAGGCAGCCCCACCAGCACGAACAGCTCGACGAACGGGCTCTTGGTTGGCACCACCGAGCTCCATGGCGTCACGGACATAATGACGATCAGCGCGAACACGTAGAACATGATGATACGCAGCGGAATGGAATTGATCGCACGCGGCAGGGATTTCTCCGGATCTTTGGTTTCCGCCGCCGTGGTACCGACCAGCTCAATCCCGACAAACGCAAACACCGCAATCTGGAAGCCGGCAAAGAAGCCGCTGATACCTTTCGGGAACCAGCCGCCGTCATTCCACAGATGGGCAAACGAGGCCTGTACGCCGGTTGGCGACTGGAAGTGCGTCAGCACCATCACCAGCCCGACGACAATCAGCGCGATGATGGCGACGATTTTGATCATCGCGAACCAGAACTCCATCTCACCGAACATTTTAACGGTGGCGAGGTTCAGGCTCAGCAGCAGAACAATCACCGCCAGCGAAGCCACCCAGTCCGACAGGCCGGGGAACCAGAATTGGGCGTAGGCCGTAATAGCGACAACATCCGCCATGCCGGTAACCACCCAGCAGAACCAGTAGGTCCAGCCGGTAAAATAGCCCGCCCACGGGCCGAGCAGGTCTGACGCGAAGTCGCTGAAGGATTTGTATTCGAGATTCGAGAGCAGCAATTCACCCATTGCACGCATCACGAAAAAGAGCATAAAACCGATGATCATATAAACGAAGATGATCGACGGGCCGGCAAGACTGATGGTTTTGCCCGAGCCCATAAACAGCCCGGTGCCGATGGCTCCACCAATGGCAATAAGCTGAATGTGACGGTTCGTGAGATTTCGCCGTAGCGACTGTTCAGACGTCGCCTCTTCTGCGGCGGCGACTTTGACCTGATCTACCATGTGATATTTTCCTGTTTATGCCTGTCTGTGTTGTTAAGGCTCTTCTGGCCTTTATATACGCCAAATAAATGACGGCCCCTGTGTAAGGACTAATCGATAGTAGGTAAGAATCGGCGGGATGAATACTATGATTTGAATATTATGTTAATAATATGTTGAAAGTGAGTGTCATATCACTCATACAGCGCGAAACAGCTCACAAAAATACACGTAACAGTTTCGTTTGCAATACAAAATGTTGATTTCGTCGTAACTCCGGGTTTTATCGCTATTTTCCTCTCCCCGATCGGAGAGAGGAAAATAAGAAAAACCGATTACAGGATTTCCAGCAGCTCGACTTCAAACACCAGGGTGCTGAATGGCGGAATGGACGCGCCAGCGCCACGCTCGCCGTAAGCCAGGTTGTGCGGGATAGTGAGTTCCCATTTGGAACCTACTGGCATCAGGGTCAGGGCTTCGATCCAGCCTGCGATAACGCCGTTGACCGGGAACTCAGCCGGTTCGCCACGTGCGACGGAGCTGTCGAACACGGTACCGTCGATCAGCTTACCGGTGTAGTGTACGCGAACGTGGTCGGTACGCGCCGGGATTGCGCCATCACCCTGATTGATTACGCGGAACTGCAAGCCGGACTCGGTGCTGTTCACGCCTTCACGCTCACGGTTCTCTTCCAGATATTTCACGCCTTCTGCCGCCATCTCTTCGAAACGCGCGCGACGTACGGCGTCAGCACGTTCGTGGATTTCACGCAGCGCACGGTGCACAACGTCAACCGGCACAGCGGGCTGCTTGCCTTCCAGCGCGTCAGCAATACCCGCCACCAGCGCTTCCGGTAACAGACCTTCCAGGCTGGATTCGCTCAGCTGCTGTCCTACCTGCAAGCCGATGCCGTAGCTTGCCTGCGCTTCGATAGTGTCAAAAGTCGGGGTGGTCATGGGTTTTCCTTCCATCACATTTAAAGTAGCGGGCAGCATATCAGCCATGCCCTTATGGGTAAAACTTTGTCTTAAGTAAAGGTGACAAACTGCGACGAAACGGAAACAATAGTAGCCGTCAGGATTTTCCCTAATATATGTCACGAAAGCTGGCTTTGTTACGCCCATCAGGCAGTTAGCAAACTACACTTCTCAGGACAGGATAAAAAGACGCGGAGCAGGAGGAGAGCGATGCCCGGGCGATTTGAACTGAAACCTACCCTGGCGAAAATCTGGCATGCGCCGGATAACTTTCGCATCATGGACCCGCTGCCGCCTTTGCACCGCAGAGGCATTATTATCGGCGCGTTGCTGATCGTCATCGGCTTCCTGCTTCCTTCCGGCAGTGACAACGTTGATACCGCGCCGGTCAGCCGGAATGCTGAGCTGGATATCCAGTCGCAAAGCCAGCCGCAGCCTGATTCACAGCCGATGCAGACGCAGCTGGTCACACCGTCTAACGATCCGGGCCAGGTTGCGCCGGTTGAACCTGAACCGGTTCAGGAAGATCAGGAGCAGGCCGCCGCCCCTTCAGAGCCACAGGCGCAACAGCCCACCGGCATTGAGCAGCAGTGGCGTTCGTATCGCGTAGAGCCTGGGAAAACTCTTGCCCAGCTGTTCCGCGACCACAATCTGCCAGCAACGGATGTGTATGCCATGGCGCAAGTCGAGGGGGCAGGCAAACCGCTCAGCAACCTGCAAAATGGTCAGATGGTGCAGATCCGCCAGAATGCCAGCGGGGTGGTGACCGGGTTAACGATCGATACCGGAAACGGGCAGCAGGTACTGTTTACCCGTCAGCCGGACGGCAGTTTCATCAGAGCACGTTAATGGCCCAGGCCGGGTAAGGCGATGCCGCCACCCGGCACTTTTGTTCTCAGGCACGCCGTTTATTCACCCACCAGATCCCCGAGCAGACCAGCACCAGCGCAATCGCGTATTTGATGTCCAGAATGTTTTCGCCGAGGAAGATGGCGGAGAGCACCGTCCCTGCTACAGGTATGACAAAGTTGAACGGGGCAATCATACTCACGCGGTTTACTTTCAGCAGCGCGCTCCACAGGGCGAACGCCACGGATGAGAGCAGCGTCAGATACCCCAGCACGGCGACGGCTTTCATGCTGTGCACCTCCAGCGTCCCGCCCGTGGCATAGCCTCCCGCAACCAGTGCCGCCCCGCCTATCCCCAGCTGCCAGCCAGTCATCACCGTCGGGTCAACGGTCTGGGAAATGCGTTTCCCGTAAAGCGTGGCCGCAGAGAGAATAAAGGCGGCCAGCACCACAAATCCGTCACCTTTCCAGACAAACTGGAACTCACTTAACCCGCTGTGGAAGTTCACCAGCATAACCCCGGCAAAGCCCAGAACACATCCCAGCGTTTTGTTATAGCTGAGTTTGTCGTTGTGGTAGATAAAGTGCGCCAGCAGCACGCTGAAGAAGGTCCCGGTGGCATTCATGATGGAGCCGTTCACCCCGGTCGTGTAGGCCAGGCCGATATAAAAGAAGGTGTACTGGAGGGAGGTCTGCGTCAGTCCGAGGATCGTGAGCTGGCCAAACTGCGTGGGCGTGAGCCTGCCAATCGGCTTTCGCTGGGCCAGGGCAAAAAGCAGCAGCAACGCGCCGGCAAACAGAAAACGGTATCCGGCAAAGACGACTTTGGAGGGGATATCATCGGTCGCGATCTGAAAGAGTTCGTAGCCACTTTTAATGGCCGGGTACGAGCTTCCCCAAAGCAGACAGCAGAGCGTGGCGCAGGCATAGGCCACATTGCGACGGGCAAAGACGGGCGTGGGCAGAGCAGTATCCATGACAAATCTCATAAATAAAATTGCGTTTCAATTTATTATCAGAGAATGCGTCAGGAATAGCGACCTTACAAGAGCAAAAGATGACGCAGGGTCACGCTAAAAAGCAAAACGCCGGCACAATGCCGGCGCTTCGACGCGAGCAGAGTAAAAAATTACTCAGCTACTACGTTAACAACCAGTTTAGCGAACACTTCGCTGTGAACCTGGAAGTCAACTTCGTGCTCACCAGTGGTACGCAGAACGCCGTTCGGCATACGAACTTCGCTCTTAGCCACTTTAACGCCTGCCGCAGTAACTGCATCAGCGATATCGCGGGTACCGATGGAACCGAACAGTTTACCTTCGTCGCCAGCTTTAGACGCGATAGTAACGGTGCCCAGTGCGTTGATTGCTTCAGCGCGAGCGTTAGCAGCCGCCAGAACGTCAGCCAGTTTGGCTTCCAGTTCAGCACGACGTGCTTCGAAAAACTCTACGTTTTTCTTAGTAGCTGGAACAGCTTTACCCTGTGGAACCAGGAAGTTACGAGCGTAACCCGCTTTAACGTTTACCTGATCACCCAGGCTGCCCAGGTTTGCTACTTTATCAAGCAGAATAACTTGCATTACCTTATCCTCTTAAAGTCGTATTAATGGACCGTGCCCGATTACTGATGACGATCAGTGTACGGCAGCAGAGACAGGTAGCGAGCGCGTTTGATAGCGCGAGCCAGCTGACGCTGATATTTTGCACGAGTACCGGTGATACGGCTTGGGACAATCTTACCGCTTTCGGTGATGTAGTTTTTCAGCGTTGCGATATCTTTATAGTCGATCTCTTGAACGCCTTCCGCGGTGAAACGGCAGAACTTGCGACGACGGAAATAACGTGCCATATGGCTAGTCTCCAGAATCTATCAAATCAATCTGCTCGGCATGCAGAACCATTTTGCTCAGGCCGTTCTTTGCCTTGTGGCAAGAAATGAACCCCTGAACGATTACTGCACTACCGACCGTTAAACTGTGAGTAATGGCCTGGTTTTCGTGTCCGCTAATAATCACGGGCATTTGGCACCACGCCTGCCGGTGAAACCCGGCTTCCTCTTGCACAGAACGATGCTCAAGCACGAACTGGCAATGCGGAATTCCTGATGGGCTGACCTTTCGAAGGGGGGTCCTGCACACGGTGCCGGACAACACCAGACGGTTGGTCATCAGAAATTACTCTTCAGAATCCCCAGCATCAGAATCATCTGCGGTTTCGTTTGCGAAATCATCGCGACGCTCACGGCGCTCGTCTTTCGCTTTAACCATCGGAGATGCTTCGGTCACTGCGTGTTTGGTACGCATAACCATGCTGCGGATAACGGCATCGTTGAAGCGGAAGGTAGTTTCCAGCTCATCGATCACTTCCTGCGGAGCTTCAACGTTCATCAGAACGTAGTGTGCTTTGTGCAGTTTGTTGATCGGGTAAGCCAGCTGACGGCGGCCCCAGTCTTCCAGACGGTGGATCGTGCCTTCTGCACCAGTGATGGCAGCAGAGTAACGCTCGATCATGCCCGGAACCTGTTCGCTCTGGTCAGGGTGGACCATAAAAACGATTTCGTAATGACGCATCGAATTGCTCCTTACGGATTATTCAGCCTCCTGTCTGGGTCAGCCGAGGCCCGGGGAGGCAAGGAACGTGTTAAAGGTCGGCTGAAAAATTGACGCGTCATAATACTTGCGCCCCCCAGGAAACTCAAGCTGATTGCACAAATAATTCGCACAAAGGGTAAAGCTGTTCTAAGTGGGTGATTTAAAATCGCACTCATCAGAAGCGCTGTTTTTTTGAACAACACCATCAGAAATGGTCACCCATCGCAACCCGGGTAGCGATTACACTTTAATCAGAGACACTGAACAGAGAAGGAGACATTACCCCGTATCACAGCACGCAGTCGTGGAGCGCATATCATGAAAAGAATCGCAATCGCCATTTTGGCTGCGCTTTTGCTCAGTGCAAACGCGATGGCAGCCATCAGAATAGACAGCCAACAGGCCAGAAACATGGATGATGTGCAGAGCTTAGGCGTTATTTACATCAATCATAACTTCGCCACTGAAAGTGAAGCAGATCAGGCGCTTAATGAAGAAACCGATGCGCAGGGCGCAAAATACTATCACGTCATGCTGACACGTGAGCCCGGCAGCAACGGTAATATGCACGCCAGTGCAGATATTTATCAGTAACGCTTTATCGCTAGCACCAGGAAAGTCAACGAAAATCAAAGCCATATATAATTTGCCCCCTGCCCGGGGGCTTTTTTTATGAATGGCTCCGGAATACCACCGGTTACAACTGTTTCGGTATTCCAGAGCACTTATTCACTTCTGCCCGTAGTAAGCATTCGGGCCGTGCTTACGCATGAAATGCTTGTTCATCAGGTAATCATCAATGCCCTGAAGCTGTGGGTTAATGCCGCGCGCAATCCACGCCATTCTGGCCACCTCTTCCATCACCACCGCGTTATGCACGGCATCATGCGCATCTTTACCCCAGGAGAACGGACCATGCTGGTACACCACAATACCCGGCGTATGCAGTGGTTCCGTCTCACCCAGCGTTTCGATAATGACCCTGCCGGTGTTAAGTTCGTACTCGCCTTCGACCTCAGCCTGCGTTAACGCTCGCGTGCAGGGAATATCGCCGAAGAAGTAATCTGCGTGCGTCGTACCCAAAGCAGGGATCGCCAGCCCGGCCTGTGCCCAGGCGGTGGCGTGCGTGGAATGGGTATGCACAACGCCACCCAGAGACGGGTAACGCTGATACAGCGCCAGGTGGGTTGCCGTATCTGAAGAAGGGCGCCATTTGCCTTCAACGACGTGTCCTTCCAGGTCAACCACCACCATATCGTCCGCTTTCATGGCGTCATAGGCCACGCCGCTCGGCTTAATCACCACTAGCCCCTGCTCGCGATCGATGGCGCTTACGTTGCCCCAGGTAAACGTCACCAGTCCATAGCGCGGGAGATCCATATTGGCTTCAAAGACCTGCTGTTTCAGCTTAAGCATGTTCCGCCTCCATCAGCCCTGCCCGCGCCATGCGCTCGCGCACCCAGTCCCGGGCTTTCGCCACTTCTGCCGCCGGGTCGTCCGCGGTTTCGCTCCACATCTCAATCAGGTAAGGCCCGCAATAACCTGTCTGTTTGAGCGTCTGGAAGCACCGTTCGAAATCCACCACCCCGGTGCCGAACGGTACGTTTTTAAACACGCCAGGACGGGTATCTTTAACGTGCACCGCCACGATATGCCCGATGCCCGCCTGAAGCTCCATCTGTACATCGTTATCCCATGCCGACAGGTTTCCGATATCCGGATAAAGCTGGAACCATGGGTTGTTCAGATAGTGCGCATAGCCCAGCGCCTTGCTGATGGAGTTCATCAACGGATAATCCATGATCTCCATCGCCAGCGTCACCTGCGCACGGCTTGCCATCTCAACGCTCTCTTTCAGGCCCTCCCGGAAACGACGGCGCGTTTCATCGTTGGCTTCCTGATAGTAAACATCGTAACCCGCCAGTTGGATCACGCGGATGCCGACATCCTGTGCAAAGCGAATGGCTTTACGCATGATCTCCAGCCCTTCGGCACGTACAGCATCATCTTCGCTGCCAAGCGGAAAACGACGATGAGCGCTCAGGCACATGGATGGCACGCGCACGCCGGTTTCGGCAATGGCGCTCACCAGCGCCAGACGCTGGTCGCGGCGCCAGTCCAGGCGAGAAAGACGCTCGTCCGTCTCATCCACAGACATTTCGACAAAATCGAAACCCAGCTGCTTCGCCAGCTGCAACCGCTCCAGCCAGCACTCCCCCGCAGGGAGTGCCTTTTCATAGATGCCAAGCGGGACCTGTTTTGACAACATACCCGCTCCTTAACCCCAAAGCTGAGCGATTGAGCGTTTGAACTGACGCGCCGCCTCCACCGGAGACGCAGCATCACGAATGCTACGACCGGCAATAAAGACGTGAATCGGGATACCCTGGAACAGCGGCAGATCCTCCAGCGCCAGGCCACCGGTGACGGTCACTTTGAAGCCCATATCGGCCAGACGTTTGATCGCGCTGATATCGGCTTCGCCCCACGCCACGCCTGCGGCCTGCGCATCACGGCTACGGTGATAAACCACCTGCTGGATACCCGCTTCGCGCCACTCCTGCGCCTGCTCCCAGGTCCAGAAACCAGTCAGTTCAATCTGCACGTCGCCGTTGAACTCTTTCGCCACGTCCAGCGCGCCTTTCGCGGTGTTGATATCCGCACAGCAGATCACGGTGACCCAGTCGGCATTGGCTTCAAAGCACATGCGAGAGAGGATTTTGCCCGCGTCGGCGATTTTGGCATCCGCCAGCACGATTTTATGCGGATAGAGCGCCTTCAGGTCACGAACCGCACGAACGCCTTCGCCCACGCACAGAATGGTGCCGACTTCGATGATGTCCACTTCTTCCGCAATCAGACGGGTGGTTTCGTAAGCGTGAGACAGAGTCTGGTTATCCAGCGCGACCTGCAACATTGGTAATGACATTTTCAATTCCTCTTAAACGGCCGCCGCAGTGGCGTTATCAATTAAATCCAGCACGTCCTGCGCGGTACGACAGGCGCGTAAACGGTCAAAATTAGCTTCATCATCAAACAGATTGACGATCTGCATGATCCCCACCTCCTGGTGGGTGTTGGCATCGACAGCCGCCATGGTGATCAGAATGTCGACCGGGTCGTTATCTTCGTGGTTGAACACCAGTGGTTTTTTCAACGTCACCAGCGCAAAACCGGTTTTCTTGACGCCCTCTTCGGGACGGCCATGCGGCATTGCCAGCCCCGGGGCAATCACAAAATAGGGTCCAAACTGCGCCACGCCATCCAGAATGGCCTGGTAATAACGCGGCTCGACAACGTCCGCCTTAACCAGCAGGTCCACGCCCAGCTTCACCGCTTCCTGCCAGGTGCTGGCTTCGGCCTGTAAA
This sequence comes from Enterobacter sp. BWH64, assembly GCF_001037645.1. Taxonomy (NCBI): domain Bacteria; kingdom Pseudomonadati; phylum Pseudomonadota; class Gammaproteobacteria; order Enterobacterales; family Enterobacteriaceae; genus Enterobacter; species Enterobacter sp. BWH64. The sequence continues at coordinate 999,641 of NZ_KQ089922.1, read as the reverse complement.
AGGATGGAGTTATTCTCTGCCAGCGAATCACGTAGTTTCATGTGGCATCCTTACTTCACGTCTTGTGGGAAGTGTTCTTTGATCACTTCCAGCAGCTTTGGCCCGAAATCCGCAGGCGACAGCATGTTGCGTACGCCTACCACGTATTTGTTGCCCGACACGCTAATCTCGCCGGCAATGTGCGTTGAGGCGATGATGATGTCCGCGCCGTTCAGTTCACTTTTGTATTCACCCACTGCGCAGCTGTTCACCGTGTGGTCAATGTTTGACTGGGTTAAAAACTGGTCCACTTTCATCTTCATGATCATGGAGCTACCTTGCCCATTGCCACACACAGCCAGGATACGTACGGTCATAATCGAAACTCCTTAATGAGCAGACACTTCTGCTGTTTGTTTTTCTGCATCTTCTTCAGCCCGCAGCGAACGGCCAGCGAAGAACATATAAGCCAGGGCAATCAGGATGATGACGGCCATAAAGACCAGCCCGACGGACGCAAAGCCCTGCATCATCGGCGGCGCCAGAATTGACCAGTCCGCCATGCCCATCCAGGCGCTCATGCCAGTGAGCTTGACCGCCCACACGCACCCGAAGATTTCAACCATGCCCATCACCAGACAGATTTTGAGCGCTGCGCGCCAGCCGCCGAAGTGGTTAGCGAATACGCCGATGGTGGCGTTGGAGAAGAACATCGGGATAAAGCCAGGAATAATCAGGATTGAGGAGCCACAGCCCACCAGGATGCCAACCGCAATCAGCTGGCCGATGGTGCCCCACATAAAGCCCCAGACGACGGCGTTTGGCGCAAAGCTATAGATAGCCGCACAGTCAATCGCCAGCACCGCGCCAGGGATCAGACGCTGGGAGATGCCGTTAAACGCTTCCGACAGTTCGGCGACGAACATACGCACGCCCTGGGTGATGATGAAAATAGCCACAGCGAAGGAGAAACCGGTTTGCAGGATATAGACCGTCCAGTGGGTTTTACCCGCCATTGCCTGCACCACGTCAATGCCAAAGGAGAGCAGGATGGCACCGAAGAAGATGGTCATCACAATTGCCGTGGAGACGATGTTGTCGTGGAAGATATTCAGCCAGCCAGGCAATTTGAGGTCTTCAACACTCTCCTCTTTTTTGCCCAGGTACGGCGCAACTTTGTAAGCGATCCAGGAGGCAAACTGCTGCTGGTGACCGATGGAGAAGCCACAGCCGTCCGTAACGTCCTGCGTTGGCTTATACATCATGTTGGAGGTGATGCCCCAGTAAAGCGAGACCAGCACTGCCGTGCAGATGACCGTGGTCCACATTGGGTAGCCGAAGATATAGAGAGAAACGGCAATCAGCCCCGCCTGCTGGAACATAATGTGCCCGGTGAGCATGATGGTGCGAATACCGGTGATGCGGCGCAGGAGCACGTAAATGATGTTCAGCGCCAGCGCGAGCAGTACCGCATACCCAACCCAGCTGTACGCATCCCCCATACGATCGATGGTGGCCATCATGGACGCGTAAGTGTCAGAGATGGCGCCGTTAATGCCGTACACCTCTGACATTTTGGCAACAACCGGCTTAAACGTGCTGGTCAGAATGCCAGACCCCGCCTGCAACAGCATAAAACCAATGATGGTTTTGATGGTGCCTTTGATAATCACGCTGACGCTTTTGCGCAGCAGGATGTACCCCAGGCACGTCACGATACCCAGCAACAGCGGGGCGTTGGTCATTACCTGATTAAAGAACACGGTAAAGACGTTGTAGAGGATCTCCATAACTCTCTCCAGAAAATGAGAACACGAGGGGCAATCCCTGTGTGGTTGGTGTCATCACTCTATTAATCACAAATAATCATCACAAGATTGCATTTGATTATTTGTGACGGATCACGCAATTTATTTCCATGATATTAGTAATGATTTTCACTACCAATCCAACCAAATAAATAAATTCTTAAATTTCAATACATTAATCATTTATAATGGTTATCTTAACAACGTCATGAAGTTTTTTCTGTGAGGTGGCGAGGGGAATTTTCCGCAAATCAGCCATTGCAAATCGATTAAAACAGTGCCAGCATTAATCACAACAAGTCACATAGCGATTACTTTTGATTAAAACCAGGAGTCAAACGATGAGTAAAGTGAAAACCATCACCCGTGAATCATGGATTCTGAGTACCTTTCCGGAGTGGGGTAGCTGGCTGAACGAAGAGATCGAGCAGGAACAGGTTGCTCCTGGCACATTTGCGATGTGGTGGCTGGGCTGCACCGGGATCTGGCTGAAATCAGAAGGCGGCGCCAACATTTGTGTTGATTTCTGGTGCGGCACCGGCAAACAGAGCCACGGCAATCCACTGATGAAAAAAGGCCACCAGATGCAGCGTATGGCCGGCGTTGAAAAGCTCCAGCCGAACCTGCGCACCACGCCTTTCGTGCTGGATCCTTTTGCCATTCGTCAGATCGACGCCGTACTCTCTACCCACGATCACAACGATCATATCGACGTGAACGTGGCGGCAGCGGTAATACAAAACTGCGCGGACGACGTACCGTTTATTGGGCCGCAGACCTGCGTGGATTTGTGGATTGGCTGGGGCGTGCCAAAAGAGCGCTGCATCGTGATGAAGCCGGGCGACGTAGTGAAAATCAAAGACATTGAAATTCACGCGCTGGATGCCTTTGACCGTACCGCGCTGATCACCCTGCCTGCCGACCAGAAAGCCGCAGGCGTACTGCCAGACGGGATGGATGAGCGCGCGGTGAACTACCTGTTCAAAACGCCTGGCGGTTCCCTGTATCACAGCGGTGACTCCCACTACTCCAACTATTACGCGAAGCACGGTAACGAGCATCAGATTGACGTGGCGCTTGGCTCTTACGGTGAAAACCCGCGCGGGATCACCGACAAAATGACCAGCGCAGACATGCTGCGTATGGCCGAAGCGCTGAACACCAAAGTGGTGATCCCGTTCCACCACGATATCTGGTCAAACTTCCAGGCCGATCCGCAAGAGATCCGCGTCCTGTGGGAGATGAAAAAAGACCGCCTCAAGTATGGCTTCAAGCCGTTCATCTGGCAGGTTGGCGGCAAGTTCACCTGGCCGCTGGATAAAGACAATCTTGAGTACCACTACCCGCGTGGTTTCGATGATTGCTTTACGATTGAACCCGATCTGCCGTTCAAATCCTTCCTCTGATTCTGAGGCCCAATCGCCAGACCTTGCGTCTGGCGATGTCATATTTATCTTAGTAATTTCACGCTATTTCAAATATCATCTTTTCAAATCAATTCTTATCGGAATAGCTCATGACGGAAGCGCAACGGCATCAAATTTTACTGGAACTCCTGGCGCAAACAGGGTTTATCACCGTCGAGAAAGTGATCGAACGTTTAGGGATCTCCCCCGCTACCGCGCGGCGGGACATTAACAAGCTGGATGAGAGCGGCAAGCTGAAAAAAGTCCGCAACGGTGCAGAGGCCATCAGCCAGCAGCGTCCACGCTGGACGCCGATGAACATCCACCAGGCGCAGAATCACGATGAAAAGGTGCGGATTGCCAGAGCGGCATCACAGCTGGTAAATCCTGGAGAAAGCGTGGTGATCAACTGCGGTTCGACGGCGTTTCTGCTGGGCCGTGAGATGTGCGGCAAGCCGGTGCAAATCATCACCAACTATTTGCCGCTGGCCAACTATCTCATTGACCAGGAACATGAAAGCGTGGTGATCATGGGCGGCCAGTATAACAAGAGCCAGTCCATCACCCTTAGCCCGCAGGACAGTGAAAACAGCCTCTACGCCGGGCACTGGATGTTTACCAGCGGCAAAGGTCTGACGGCGGATGGCCTGTATAAAACCGATATGCTCACCGCAATGGCAGAACAGAACATGCTTAACGTAGTGGGCAAACTGGTGGTGCTGGTCGACAGCAGCAAGGTCGGTGAACGCGCCGGCATGCTTTTCAGCCGCGCCGAGCAAATCAGCATGGTGATCACCGGCAAAAACGCCAACCCCGAGATCCTCAGCAAGCTGGAGGATCAGGGTGTCACAGTGCTGCGCGTTTAAAGGTGCTGACGGAAGAATTCCACGGTTGACTCCAGCGCGGCCGGGGTAATACGGTGCCGGACACCTGCTCCCCACAGGCAGGTCAGATTGCTGTCCAGCCCTTCGCGCTGTAGCGCCTGTTGCAGGCGGAACGTTTCACCGGGCGGTACGACGTCATCGGCGTCCCCATGCCACAGAAGCAGCGGACGATCGGCCAGCGGCGAAAGCGCATGGCTGACGTCCCATTCAGACAACAGGGCCTCAATCTCCTGAGGGGCCTGCGGCGGGAACAGCGTCTTTGCCAGTGACGTAAAGTAGCCCGATCCCATCAGGCAAGCGACAGACGTCACCTCCGGATGCCTGGCCATGATCCCCAGCGCCGTCATTCCGCCCATTGATGCGCCTGCGACCGCCAGCCGTTTCCCCTCCACCAGCCCGGCCTGCAAGAGCGCGTCACGCAGCCCGGCGAACTCGGTCAGATTGCCGTGCAGCGTTTGCCAGAACAGCCCCAGCCGCGCCTGCTCATCGCCCGTAAAGCGTGCCCCATGATTCGGCGCATCAGGCATGACCACCCGGAAACCGGCCTGCGCCAGCGCGACGGCAAAATAGCTGTAGACCAGCTTCGAGGAGAGAAAGCCATGATAGAAAACTACCGTCGGCAGCGGCTGTTCACCTTTACCAGCCGAAAAAGCATGGATGATTTCATGCCCACTCAGCTGGCGAGTTTCAATTTCAATCATTGTCGATCCTGTGCTGATGAATGATTCATAATGTTGAGAGCTGGATTACGGTTTCACGATATTTTCATTCGAAATCTACGTCCCAGATAACACTTCGGGAACATTCCCCCAAAACTAAATTCGCAGACAACTACACTATGGCTATCAGGAAAAGAGACAGGTTTATGCGCAGGCTTACGGCTTTATTGCTGGTCTCACTGCTCAGCGGATGTTCCATATTGCAGGGTACGCCAGAACCGGCGCCGCCGGTTACCGATCATCCTCAGGAAATTCGTCGTAATCAGACGGAAGGATTACAACGCCTGAGTACCGTATCCGCGATGGTTCGTGGTTCCCCGGATGATGCAGAAGACGCAATTGAAGCAAAGGCCGTTGCCGCAAAAGCAGATTATTACGTCATCACGATGATTGATGAAACCATTATTACGGGACAGTGGTACGCCCAGGGAATTTTGTACCGTAAGTAAGCATCATCATTTGAACGACTTTTACACTGCTTTGCGTCCGTAGACATTTTCCTGTCCACAATAAACTCCATGCCAGCAACAATGGAAATGAGTTTATTCGCGAAGGATTGCCCGGCGGATACCGGAGACACGTGAAAAGGAGCTGACGATGAAACGAACCCTTGCTTTAACGACGCTATTGCTTTCAGCGGGCCTGCTGAGCACCACGGCGCAGTCGGCCGAATTTGCCAGCGCGGATTGCGTCACGGGCCTGAACGAGATTGGTCAGATCTCCGTCAATAATATCACGGGAAGTCCGCAAGACGTTGAACGTGTCGTCGCCCTGAAGGCCGATGAACAGGGCGCATCCTGGTATCGCATCGTCCAGATGCAGGAAGATAACCATGTTAATCACTGGCGCGTGCAGGCCATTCTTTATGCATAATCCCTTCCGATAAAAGCCACTTAATTTTAGTGGCTTTTCACTTTTGCAAATTTTTTACCTCTCCCGAAACTTAATAAAAACAAATATGTAACATTCAGTTACATTAAACAGATAAACGTTCTCTTCGCTCTGCCGTTGAACAGCCATCACTTTTCAATAATGAGCAATTTATGATCACCTTTTTCCGCCGGGCAGGTCTGGGCACGAAGCTATCGCTGCTAACAGGTGCAAGTGTCGCCACGCTTTTTTTGCTGTTCACTTTTCTGTTGAGCCACAACGCCAGCCAGCAGCTTGAAGATCTTGCGGTTGAAGACCTGCATAACCAGTCCACCGGCATGGTGGATATGGTAGAGATGTTCAACACCAGCCTGAGCGAAGAGGTTGAAAGCTATACCCGTCTGTTCACCACCTTTTTGCCACAGCCGCTGAACAGCGACAGCAGCCAGAGCCGGACCATAAACGGGCTTACCGTTCCTCTGCTGAAAGGCGGCGAAACGGAGTTGCATGAAAACAATACGCTTTCTGATGACTTCCTGAGCCGAACGGGCGCCATCTCGACGCTGTTTGTCCGCAGCGGTAACGATTTTATCCGCGTGGCCACGTCGCTGCGCAAAGAGAATGGCGACCGCGCCATCGGAACCGTTCTTGATACCACCAGCCCGGCATTTGCGGCTGTCACCAAAGGGGAGGTCTATCGTGGCCTCGCGCTTCTGTTCGGCAAGCGCTATATCACGCAGTACCAGCCTGTTAAAAATGCGGAAGGCCAGGTTATCGGGATTATCTTTGTCGGCGTGGACATCACCCATTCGTGGAACGTCATGCGCGAGAAAATCCTTAACCGTCGTCTGGGCGAGAGCGGCCACTTCTTTGTACTGGATCGCAGCAGCGGCAAAACGCGCGGACAGTATCTGTTCCATGCCAGCGATGAGGGCAAACTGCCCAACTGGGACACGGCGACACAGCAGCAGCTTCTGAGTGATAAAGCCGGCACGCTGGAGCGCGTGAGCGCAGATGGCCGTACGCTCAAAGTTGCCTACACGCCGCTGCCGGGCTGGAACTGGACCATCGTGGGTGAAGTGGATAAAGCCGTACTGCTTTCAAGCGTCACCACGCTGCGCGATCGCTTCCTGATGGCGGGCATGGTGCTATCCGCGCTCTTCGCGGGCCTGTTCGTTATCCTCATTCGCCGGATGCTAACCCGCCCACTACGCGCAGTGATCGCGCTTGCCCGGCAGTATGCCGCAGGCGATCTGCGCGCCAGCCTGCCGGTAACCCGCCAGGATGAGGTCGGCCAGCTGATTGATGCCATCAACGGGATCGGGGGCGGCCTGCAAAAAATTGTGTTGCAGGTCCGCGAGGCCGCAAGCGAAATCCATCTGGGGACTAACGCGCTGGCTTCAGACACCGGCGAGATCTCTGAACAGATCAACAAACAGGCCAGCAGCGTTGAGGAGACCTCCGCCAGCATGGAGCAATTAGCCGCCACCGTGCAGCAAAATGCCGCCAACATGGAGCAAACTCAGCAGCTGGTGGGGGAAACCTCACGCGCGGTGCATCAGGGTGGAGAGACGGTGACCCACGCTGTTTCCACCATGGATGATATTCGTGATGCATCGAAACGCATTGAAGACATTACCCGCGTGATTGAGTCCATCGCTTTCCAGACCAATATCCTGGCGCTCAATGCGGCGGTTGAAGCGGCGCGGGCGGGCGAGCACGGGAAAGGTTTCGCCGTGGTGGCGCAAGAGGTGCGCGCCCTGGCCGCACGCAGCGCCAACGCGGTAAAAGAGATTGAACAGCTGATTGGCGACACGCTGAACAAGGTGAGCGAAGGCCATGCGCTGTCTGAGCAGACGCGTCTGGCGATGGATACCATCATTGTTCATATCGATAACATCAGCCAGCTTGTCACCGAGATCAACCACGCCTCCCGCGAGCAGTCTGCGGGGATTGGTCAGGTGAATCTGGCGATGACGCACATCGGTGAGGCATCGCACATCAATGCCGATCGCATCTCGCGCAGCGAGCAGACGGCACAGACGCTGCGCGAGAAGGGTTCACATCTCACCCGGCTGGTGAGCCTGTTCCAGCTGAAGGCTTAACCGACCCGGCCCGTGGCGCGCAGCAGCAGGTCGTTTTGCACCTGTTCGCTCATCAGCGTGCCGCCTCGGGTATCCAGCATCATGCGGCACCACGCCTGCGCCACGGGCGGCGATGCGTGCCGCAGCATCTGGCTTCCGGCCCCGAGTAAAAAGAGCTGCCGCGCGATCTCCCTGCCCTGCGCTTCCTGCGGTTTACGCAGCTTCTGCTGTAGCTGCCGCCAGCTGCGATCGAAGTGCCTGTCCTGACCTTTGACCTGCGCGAAATCATCGGCGAGCAGGTCGAGAATGCCCGACTGCTTCGCCAGCACGCGCAGTACATCCAGGCACATAATATTGCCAGAGCCTTCCCAGATGCTGTTGACGGGCATTTCACGGTACAACCGCGGAAGTTCACTCTCTTCGCAATAGCCTGCACCGCCCTGCACCTCCATTGCCTCTGCCACAAACGGTATGCCCGCTTTGCAGACGCTGTATTTTGCCGCCGGAGTGAAAAGCCGCGCCCATGCGGCCTCCTGCGGGTCGGTGCGGTTGTCCCACGCCCTGGCGAGTCGGAACAGCAGTGCCGTGTGTCCCTCCAGCACCAGCGCCATACGGCTTAGCACGTCGCGCATTAACGGCTGGTCGATCAGATTTTTGCCGAAGGTCTGCCGCTGATGGGCATGATAAAGCGCCACCGAGAGCGCACGGCGCATCAATCCGTGGCTGCCAAGCGCACAGTCAAAGCGCGTCAGCCCGCCCATCTTCAGAATTTGCCGGACACCTTCACCCTCTTCGCCCAGCAGCCAGCCGTAAGCATCAAGGAACTCAGCCTCACTGCTGGCATTTGAACGGTTACCGAGCTTGTCCTTCAGACGCTCAAGGCGCACGGCATTACGTTGCCCGTCGGGTAAAAAACGCGGAACAAAAAAGCAGGAAAGCCCGCCCTTCGCCTGCGCCAGCACCAGATGCGCATCGCTCTGCGGCACGGAGAAAAACCATTTGTGCCCCACCAGCCGGTAACTGCCATCACTGAATTTCTCTGCTTTGGTGGTATTACTGAGTACGTCCGAACCGCCCTGCTTTTCCGTCATCCCCATGCCGATCAGCAGGCCGCGCTTTTGCGCCCCCGGTGCGAGATGGGGATCGTAGCGATCGCTCATCAGCGGCGTTAACCAGTCGTGAAACGGTTTGGGCAGCGACTGTAGCAACAGCGGCGTGGCGGCGAAGGTCATGGTCACCGGGCATAGCGTTCCCGCCTCCACCTGTGCATGAAGCACAAAACGCGCGGCCCGGGCGACGAACGATCCTTTCCGCGCCTCCTCCTCCCACGCCAGGTTGTGCACCCGGTTGGCGCAAAGCCCCTGCATCAGAAGATGCCATGCCGGATGAAAGCGGACGTCATCCAGCCTCGCTCCCGTGGCGTCATAACGCAGCAGCTCCGGCGGATTAACGTTCGCCAGCCTGCCCAGCTCCAGTGACTCCGCCGTACCCAACTGCTGTCCGATGCTGGCAAGAAGATCCACATCCCACTCAGCCCCTTCGCGCGCTACCGCATCGCGCAGGGCGCAATCAGAGAGAAAAAGGTTGCTGTTCGATAGCGGTGCAGGTTGATTAAAAACGGTATGTGTCTGCCAGTGCATGCTGTCTCCCTCCTTTCATTGGCAATAAAGGTAAGTATGGACAGAGGGCATGCACGCTGCATGGGAGGGGGGTCACACGATGACGATCGTGTTGATATCATTCGTGAAATAGCTCACAGAACATAAGAATAAACTATTTCATTACTTCACTAATGCTGAATAATTTATTCTTACCCCGTTTATGTGAGGATCGTTATGCAACAGGATGCGCACAAGCGTGCATTAATTGCAGGCTCCATCGGTAATTTCATCGAGTGGTATGAATTTGCGGTCTACGGTTTTCTGGCAACGGTGATTGCCAGAAACTTCTTCCAGCTTGAGGGGGAAGCGGAGCTCACCAGCCTGATCCTCACCTGGGCCTCGTTCGCCATCGCTTTCTTCTTCCGTCCGCTGGGTGCGGTGGTCTTTGGCCGCATTGGCGACAGGATTGGCCGCAAACCGACGCTGATTATTGTGCTGGTATTGATGACGCTCGCCACCGCTGCCATCGGTATGGTGCCGGTCTACGCCAGTATTGGGATTGCCGCGCCGCTGATCGTTACGCTCCTGCGTATTCTGCAAGGACTGTTCGCGGGCGGTGAGTATGGCGGTGCGGTCTCGTTGATGACGGAGTTCGCCCCGCGCGGCAAGCGCGGTCTTTACGGGGCATGGCAGTCCTTCACCGTGGCGCTCGGGCTGTTAGCGGGCGCAGGCATTGTCGCGTTGCTCTCTGCCCTTCTCTCCCCTGAAGCCTTGCACGACTGGGGCTGGCGCATTCCGTTCTTCCTGGCGTTGCCGATGGGTGCGGTCGCGCTATGGCTGCGGGTGAGCATGGAAGAGACGCCGAGCTTTGTGCAGCAACGGGAAAAACCGGTTGTTACTCAGGCCAGCACCGCCGCCACGTTCAAAACAATCCTGATGGGCATTGGCCGCGTGATGGTCTGGTCTGCGGCGGGTTATACCTATCTGGTGATTATGCCGACCTATCTGCAATCTGCGCTGCACACCGGTTTTAACCAGGCGTTACTGATTGCGGTGATTTCTAACATTGGGTTTGCGCTCACGATCATTCCGTCGGGCATGCTGAGCGACAGGATCGGGCGGCGCACGGTGATGATTATCGCCACCGTGCTCCTGCTGATCCTCGCCCTGCCGCTGCTGAAAATTTTGCAGGCGGAATCCAGTACGCTGGCAGTCAAAGCGATTGTGGTGCTAATTGCGGGGGGGCTGGTTGGGATGCTGGCAGGGCCGGGGCCGGCAATGCTGTCTGAGATGTTCCCGACGCGCGTGCGTTATACCGGGCTGGGGCTGGCCTATTCTCTGTCGAATGCGATCTTCTCGGGCTGTGCGGGGCTGATCATTACCGGGCTGATTAAAGAGACGGGCAATCTGGATATTCCGGCGTACTACGTGATGGCAACGGCGGTGGTGAGTATTTTCGCGCTGATGACGCTGAGAAAGGATGACCATTTACGGTCGTTAGAGGAGTGAGATTGTTGCCCGGTGGCGCTGCGCTTACCGGGCCTACGGTACCATGCTTTTGTAGGCCGGGTAAGGCGAAGCCGCCACCCGGCACAACAGGCTACCCGCGCTGACGCACCGCTTCAAACAGGCAGATACCCGTCGCAACAGAAACGTTCAGGGACGATACGCTGCCCGCCATCGGGATGCTGATCAGCTCATCGCAGTGCTCGCGCGTCAGACGACGCATACCTTCGCCTTCCGCTCCCATCACCAGTGCCATACGGCCGGTCATTTTGCTCTGGTACAGGGTGTGATCCGCTTCACCGGCAGTTCCCACGATCCAGATATTTTCTTCCTGCAACAGACGCATGGTGCGCGCCAGGTTAGTCACGCGGATCAACGGGACGTTTTCCGCCGCGCCGCAGGCGACTTTTTTAGCGGTAGCGTTAAGCTGCGCGGAGCGATCTTTTGGCACAATCACCGCATGCACGCCTGCTGCATCGGCGCTACGCAGGCACGCACCCAGGTTGTGTGGGTCGGTTACGCCATCAAGGATCAGGAAGAACGGGTTCTCCAGCCCGGCGATCAGATCCGGCAGATCGTTCTCCTGATACTGACGGCCTGGCTTCACGCGCGCGATAATGCCCTGGTGTACAGCACCTTCGCTTTTCTCATCCAGATACTGGCGGTTCGCCAGCTGGATCACTACGCCCTGCGCTTCCAGCGCGTGGATCAGCGGCATCAGACGTTTATCTTCACGCCCTTTCAGAATAAAAACTTCCTGAAAACGCTCCGGCGCGCGCTCCAGCAGGGCCTGCACCGCGTGGATGCCGTAAATCATTTCACTCATTGATGGTTCTCGTAATAAATATTTTCCCTCTCCCTGTCAGGGAGAGGGTAAGGGTGAGGGGAAATTACTCCGCCTGCTGTTTCTTCGCCGCGCGCTTCGCTTTGGTCGCGGCCGCTATTTTTTGGGTCTTGGTCGACGGTTTTTTCGCTTTACGAGCGTCTTTTTTCGCCGCCTTGGGCTTCTGTTTCTTCTCGCCACGGAAAACACTGTCTGGCTCAAAGTTTACTCTTTTACCTGCCTGACGTCGCTTACCGCCCGCTTTACCGTTACCGCCTTTTTTCGCTTTCTCACGCTCGGTTTTCCCGACGTTACGCGGAGCACGCTCGCTGGAGATGAGGCTGAAGTCGATTTTACGGTCGTCCATATTCACGGCTTCAACCTTCACTTCCACCCGATCGCCCAGACGGTAGGTCTGACCACCGGATTCGCCGATCAGACGTTGTCCGACCTGGTCGAAGCGGTAGTAATCGTTATCGAGGCTGGAAACGTGCACCAGACCGTCGATAAACAGCTCATCCAGACGCACGAAGAAGCCAAAGCCGGTGACGCTGGCAATCACGCCTTTAAAGACGTTACCCACCTGATCCAGCATAAAGTCACACTTCAGCCAGTCCGCCACGTCGCGCGTCGCTTCATCCGCACGACGCTCGGTCATGGAACAATGCTGGCCCAGTTGCAGCATCTCTTCCATGGAGTAGTGATACCCTCCGGTTTCGGTCGTGTTGCCTTTATGACCCTGCTCGTGCGCCAGCAGATACTTGATCGCACGGTGCAGGGACAGATCCGGATAACGGCGGATCGGCGAGGTAAAGTGCGCGTACGACTGTAACGCCAGACCAAAGTGGCCCCGGTTTTCAGGATCGTAAATCGCCTGCTTCATGGAGCGCAGCAGCATGGTTTGCAGCATTTCCGCGTCAGGACGATCGCTGATGGATTCCAGCAGCTCGGCGTAATCGCGTGGCTCAGGCTTATTACCGCCAGGCAGCTCCAGGCCGAGTTCAGCCAGCACGGAGCGGAACGAGGTTACGGCTTCCGTGGTTGGCTTGTCGTGAATACGGAACAACGCAGGCTCTTTGGCTTTCTCAACGAAACGTGCCGCCGAGATGTTCGCCAGGATCATACACTCTTCAATCAGCTTGTGCGCATCGTTACGCTGAGTCTGTTCGATACGCTCGATACGTCGCTCAGCGTTAAAGATAAACTTCGCCTCTTCACTCTCAAACGAGATCCCACCGCGCTCTTCGCGCGCCTGATCCAGCGTTTTGTAGAGGTTGTGCAGCTCTTCGATGTGTTTGACCAGCGGCGCGTACTGTTCGCGAAGATCCTGATCGCCCTGCAACATATGCCAGACCTTGGTATAGGTCAGGCGCGCATGAGAACTCATCACCGCTTCGTAGAACTTATAGCCCGTCAGACGTCCCTTGCTGGAGATGGTCATTTCGCAGACCATACACAGGCGGTCCACCTGCGGGTTGAGGGAGCACAGGCCGTTGGAGAGCACTTCTGGCAGCATCGGTACAACCTGCGACGGGAAGTAGACCGACGTACCGCGGCTGCGCGCTTCGTTATCCAGCGGCGTGTGCGGACGCACGTAATAGCTCACATCCGCGATAGCCACCCACAGACGCCAGCCGCCACCGCGTTTTTTCTCGCAATATACGGCATCATCGAAGTCACGGGCGTCTTCACCATCAATGGTGACCAGCGGCAGATCGCGCAGATCCACGCGGCCTGCTTTGGACTCTTCCGGCACTTCTTCACGCAGGTTTTCAATCTGATCTTCAACCGCTTTCGGCCAGACATACGGAATTTCATGGGTACGCAGCGCCATATCGACGGCCATGCCAGTGCCCATGTTATCGCCCAGCACTTCGACGATTTTACCCACCGCTTTGGTGCGACGGGTTGGGCGCTGGGTGAGTTCCACCACCACCACAAAGCCCATGCGTGCGCCCATCACCTCTTCAGGCGGGATGAGAATGTCGAAGCTCAGACGGCTGTCGTCCGGCACCACAAAGCCTACGCCCGCATCGGTAAAGTAACGGCCTACAATCTGGCTGGTTTTCGGCACCAGCACGCGGACCACGCGCGCTTCGCGGCGGCCTTTACGGTCTGCACCCAGCGGCTGCGCCAGGATCTGGTCGCCGTGAATACACATCTTCATCTGTTCGGATGAGAGGTACAGGTCGTCTTTACGGCCTTCCACGCGCAGGAAGCCGAAGCCATCGCGATGACCAATAACGGTGCCTTTCAGCAGGTCGAGGCGTTCTGGCAGCGCGTAGCACTGGCGACGAGTAAAGACCAGTTGCCCGTCACGTTCCATGGCGCGCAGGCGGCGGCGAAGGGCTTCAATTTGCTCTTCACCTTCAATGTTCAGTTCAACGGCAAGTTCTTCACGATTGGCGGGTTTTTCGCGTTTTGTTAAGTGTTCAATGATGAACTCGCGGCTGGGGATAGGATTCGCGTATTTTTCGGCTTCGCGTTCCTGGAAAGGATCTTGTGACATGTCGGTTCCTCCGTTGTCAGCTCCGGTGGAAATTTTCTTCATTCCACCAGCAATAATTTATAAAGCGGTTGATTCTCTTCAACCAAATCGGCCAGCGTGTAGTTATCCAGTTCCTTGAGAAAACTTTGCACGGCCTTTGAAAGCGCCTGTTTCAGGCGGCAAGCGGGCGTAATGTGGCAGAACGCGCTGCTACAGTTCACCAGAGAGAGCGGCTCCAGTTCACGTACCACATCGCCAATACGGATACTCTGCGCCGGTTTACCGAGACGGATCCCTCCATTCTTCCCGCGGACGGCAGCAACGTATCCGGCACGACTAAGTTGATTGATTATTTTGACCATATGATTACGGGACACACCATACACCTCTGTGACTTCAGAGATGCTGGTCATCTTCCCATCGGGTAACGACGCCATGTAAATCAGCGCGCGTAAGCCGTAATCGGTGAAACTTGTTAACTGCACATCAACCTCAGGAAAAAGGGAAAACGCGGTCAAACCGCAGAGATATTCATTAATGATGATAAACCAGCCAGATAGTTAGCGGCTAATTTATTTGACAGACGGGGCGAAAAAGCGGAGATCCAGGAGCGGTCGCCGGATGGCGCTGCGCTTATCCGGCCTACGGGTTTCCCCGCAGGCCAGCAGTCACGAAGATTATGCGTCGAACGGGTCGCGCAGGATCATCGTTTCAGTACGATCCGGGCCGGTAGAAATAATATCGATCGGCACTTCGGTCAGTTCTTCAATGCGCTTGATGTAGTCCAGCGCGGCTTTTGGCAGGCCACTACGCTCTTTAACACCAAATGTGGTCTCAGACCAGCCCGGCATAGTTTCGTAGATTGGCTCAATGCCTTCCCAGTCGTCAGCAGCCAGCGGAGTGGTGGTCACCTCGCGGCCATCAGGCATACGGTAGCCTACGCAGATTTTCACTTCTTTCAGGCCGTCCAGTACGTCCAGCTTGGTCAGGCAGAAGCCAGACAGGGAGTTGATCTGCACTGCGCGACGTACGGCAACGGCGTCCAGCCAGCCGGTACGACGACGACGACCGGTGGTCGCGCCAAACTCGTTACCCTGCTTGCAGAGGAACTCGCCGGTCTCATCAAACAGTTCGGTCGGGAATGGACCTGCACCCACGCGAGTGGAGTACGCTTTGATGATGCCCAGAACGTAATCGACATAACGCGGGCCCAGACCGGAGCCGGTTGCCACGCCACCCGCGGTGGTGTTAGAGGACGTTACGTACGGATAGGTACCGTGGTCGATGTCCAGCAGCGTACCCTGCGCACCTTCAAACATGACGAAATCGCCACGCTTGCGCGCCTGGTCCAGCAGATCGGACACATCAACAACCATACCGGTCAGAATATCAGCAATCGCCATGACGTCATCCAGCACTTTCTGGTAGTCAACGGCTTCGGCTTTGTAGAAATTCACCAACTGGAAGTTGTGATATTCCATCACTTCTTTCAGTTTTTCAGCGAAGGTCGCTTTGTCGAAGAGGTCACCCACGCGCAGACCGCGACGAGCCACTTTATCTTCGTAAGCCGGGCCGATACCACGACCGGTGGTGCCGATCGCTTTCGCGCCACGCGCTTTTTCACGCGCCACGTCCAGCGCCACATGATAATCCAGGATCAGCGGGCAGGCTTCGGAGAGCAGCAGACGCTCACGAACAGGGATACCACGGTCTTCCAGACCTTTCATCTCTTTCATCAGCGCAGCGGGAGACAGCACAACGCCGTTACCGATGATGCTGGTGACGTTTTCGCGAAGAATGCCTGATGGAATAAGATGGAGGACGGTTTTTTCACCGTTGATTACGAGAGTATGGCCTGCGTTGTGACCGCCCTGGTAGCGTACAACATATTTAGCCCGTTCAGTCAGAAGATCAACAATCTTCCCTTTACCTTCGTCACCCCATTGGGTGCCCAGTACGACGACGTTGTTACCCATTTTTTCAAAATCACCGTTTGCTTAAAAATGGATTCTACCATCGCTTTTTCAGATATACAGCACTTTTTGACCCCAAAATATGCCAATTGCGGTTAGTTTTTGATCAGCCAATCGTTTTCCTCAACATGTAGTAGATAACGATACCGGCAACCACAAGACCACCGCCAAAACGACGCAAAATATTGTCCGGGAGTTGGCTCATTGTCGCGATCATCCGGCGCCATGCGCGCGGATAGAGCATCGGGCCGAGGCCTTCCAGCACCAAAACCAGGGCCAGTGCGAGCCAGATCGTGGAGTTCATTTTTCATCCTTATAAAAGAAAACCACCGCTCCGTGAAGAGCGGTGGTTTGAATACTCAAACGAGCCTGAGTTTATCGCGTTGCGTTGGTCGGCGTCTTCATATAACGGAAGAAATCGCTGTCCGGGCTGAGCACCATCACATCCTGGTTGCTCTTGAAGCTATTCTCGTAAGCGCGAAGGCTACGGATGAAGGCGTAGAAGTCTGGATCCTGGCTGAATGCATCAGCAAACAGTTTAGCCGCTTCGGCATCACCTTCACCGCGCAGGATACGACCCTGGCGCTCAGATTCCGCCAGCGTCTTGGTGACTTCATAGTCCGCTGCCGCGCGCAGTTTTTCCGCTTCTTCCTGACCCTGTGAACGGTGACGACGGGCTACCGCTTCACGCTCGGCGCGCATACGGTTGTAGATCGCCTCGGACACTTCCGCTGGCAGGTTGATCTGCTTGATGCGCACATCAACCACTTCGATGCCCAGTGCCGCCATACTGTTCGGGTTGATCACCGGCACTTTACCGTTGGTTTCAGCCTGAACACGTTCAGCCGCTTTGGCAATCGCATCGTCTGCCGCCGGGGTTTCAACTTCATCTTCGGTGCCCGCAGAGCCGGAGTTCAGCGCATCACGCACTTCCAGCGTCAGACGACCACGGGAGTCGGTTACGATGTCTTTCACATCCAGACGACCAATTTCGGAACGCAGACGGTCAGAGAACTTACGTTTCAGCAGCACTTCTGCCTGAGAAACGTCGCCACCCCCGGTTGCCAGGAAGTAGCGGCTGAAATCGCTGATGCGCCATTTGATATAGGAATCAACGATCAGGTCTTTCTTCTCTTTGGTCACGAAACGATCGGCCTGGTTATCCATGGTCTGGATACGCGCATCGAGCGTTTTCACTGACTGAATGAACGGGATCTTAAAGTGCAGACCCGGCTCATAAATCACCGGACGCTTGTCGCCGTCACGCACGACGCTGCTGAACTGGAACTTGATCCCACGTTCGCCCTCTTTCACCACAAAGATGGAGGTGTAGAGCACGACCAGTACGATGATGATGATCGCAATAACTGACTTACGCATCCTTATTCCCCCTGACGCTGGTAGTCGTTACGCTGCGCGTTAGCACGGCGTTGGTCCATAATGTCACCATCGTTCGAAGAAGGCGTTGTGTTCGCGCTGGCGCTGCCAGACGAGGCCGGTGGCAGACGCAGCAGGTTGTTCGCACCGCTGTTGTCTTTTGCTGCCGGTGCAGAACCGCCTTTCAGCATCTGATCCAGCGGCAGGACCATCAGGTTTCCGCCTTTGTTGTCGTTAACCAGCACTTTACGCGTATGGCTCAGCACTTTTTCCATGGTCTCGATATAGAGACGCTCACGGGTAATTTCCGGCGCGGCTTTATATTCCGGCAGGATCTTCGCGAAGCGAGCCACTTCACCCTGTGCTTCCAGGATGGTCTGGGTCTTATACGCACGCGCTTCTTCCAGAATACGCTGCGCCTGACCGTTTGCACGCGGCTGAACTTCGTTGGTGTACGCTTCCGCTTCACGGATGTACTGCTGTTCGTTTTCACGCGCGGCAATCGCATCGTCAAACGCGGCTTTCACCTCTTCCGGCGGACGTGCAGCCTGGAAGTTGACGTCCAGCAGGGTGATACCCATGTTGTACGGACGGATGGTCTCTTCCAGCTCACGCTGGGTATCGCTACGAATAACGGTACGACCTTCGGTCAGGATACGGTCCATGGTGTATTTACCGATCACGCCACGCAGGGCGCTGTCGGTCGCCTGACGCAGGCTGTCATCGGCGCTGGTCACGCTAAACAGATAACGTTCCGGATCGGTCACGCGGTACTGTACGTTCATCTCAACGCGCACCACGTTCTCGTCAGAGGTCAACATCACGCCAGAGGCGGCCAGTTCACGGACGGACTCCACGTTAACCGCGGTCACGTCATCAATGAAGGTCGGCTTCCAGTTCAGGCCCGGTTCAACCAGATGGCTGAACTTACCGAAACGGGTGACCACGCCGCGTTCTGCTTCTTTAATGGTGTAGAACCCGCTGGCTGCCCAGATGATTACCACCGCAGCGGCGACAATGCCCACCACGCGGCCACCCATTGGCGGGCGCGGACTCTGAGTGGAATTGCCACCCGAGCCAGAACCTTTTCCTCCGCCAAGGCCACCAAGCTTTTTGCTCAGTTTGCGGAAGATATCATCCAGATCCGGCGGCCCCTGCTCGCGACCACCTTTGTTGCCATTTCCCCCAGAGTTGCCGCCTTGATTATTGCTGCTTCCCCACGGGTCGCGGTCTTGTCCGTTATTACCGGGCTGATTCCACGCCATGTATATGCTCCATATTTGTTATGCAAGGGCGAATTTTTCAGGCTTCCCCTTTCTGATCAGACGATATAGTCCGCCAGCGCAGGTTCTTGTTTACAGAGGCGACGCCAGTCAACGATCGGCATACGCACCTGCATCCCCACGCTGCCGTCATCCTCCATCCACTCTTTTTCTATCGCCTGAAGCTGATAAAACCGGCTGCGCAGCCTGCCTTCCTGTGGCGGCAGTAGCAGCGTGTGCTGAGCTACCTCACCGGAAAGACGTTCTGTCAAAGCCTGGAAAAGCAGTGGCACACCAATCCCGGCCTGAGCAGACAGCCAGACCCGAATCGGTTTGTTCTCTTCGTCTCGGTCGATACGCGGTTCGAAATCGTCCAGCATATCGATCTTGTTCATCACCAACAGGGTGGGAATTTCGTGGGCGTCGATCTCTTCGAGCACCACGTTCACCGCGTCGATGTTCTCCTGCACGCGTACGTCTGCCGCATCAATCACATGCAGCAGCAGGGTCGCCTGACGCGTCTCCTGCAACGTCGCTTTAAACGCCGCGACCAGATCGTGCGGCAGATGGCGGATAAACCCTACGGTATCCGCCAGCACCGTTTCACCCACGTCTGCGACGTCAATACGGCGCAGGGTTGGGTCCAGGGTCGCAAACAGCTGGTCTGCGGCATACACCTGGGCCTCGGTTATCTGGTTAAACAGGGTGGATTTACCGGCGTTGGTATAACCCACCAGCGACACCGTTGGGATATCGGCTTTCGTTCGCGCCCGACGCCCCTGTTCGCGCTGTTTCTCTACACGTTCCAGACGTGAAAGGATCTGAGTTATACGCCCACGCAGCAAACGGCGGTCGGTTTCGAGCTGGGTTTCACCCGGGCCGCGCAAACCAATCCCGCCTTTTTGTCTTTCAAGGTGTGTCCAGCCACGCACCAGACGCGTCGCCAGATGGCGCAACTGCGCCAGCTCAACCTGCAACTTACCCTCGTGGGTACGCGCACGCTGAGCAAAAATATCTAAGATCAACCCCGTGCGATCGATTACACGGCATTCGCAGAGAGCTTCCAGGTTACGTTCCTGAGCCGGAGACAGCGCATGATCAAACAGCACAACGGATGCGCCGGTTGCTTTTACGGCATCCGCAATTTCAACTGCTTTACCTTCACCAACAAAGTACTTCGGGTGCGGCGCTTTACGGCTACCGGTAATCACCTGCATTGCTTCGACACCGGCGGAAGAGACCAGAGATTCAAACTCCTGGAGGTCTTCCATATCTTTGTCTTGCGAAAAATAGATGTGTACCAGCACCGCCTGCTCACCGGCGTCATAACGGTCAAACAAGCGTAAACCTCTCTAAAAAGATCAGCGGGGAACGCAGGATCCCTGGCTCCCCGTGTGGATAACAGCCCAAAACCTTATTCGGTTTCTTCGCTGTCCTGCGCTGGTGTTGAAGAACCCTGCGCGTTGCTGCCGTGATGGTAGTTACTGCCAGTGCCGCCGCCAGCGTTATTGCTGTGATGAGATACCGGACGGGACGGAACAACAGTAGAAATCGCGTGCTTATAGACCATCTGGCTGACCGTGTTTTTCAACAGGATCACGAACTGATCGAAAGACTCAATCTGACCTTGCAGCTTAATACCATTCACCAAATAAATAGAAACTGGAACACGCTCCCGACGCAATGCGTTCAGGAACGGATCTTGTAAAGATTGCCCCTTAGCCATTCTATCTTTTCCTTATATGCTTGTTTTGTACTTAGAACCTTGCGATTCTGAAAAATTGCGCACGATACGGCTTAATTGTACACATTCAGTCAGCGATATCACCAATAACCTCAATCACTTCGTTTAACGCCTGTTGTGGTTTTTCACTGTCTAACCAGTGAACACCCTCCCAACCGCGTAACCAGGTGATCTGGCGCTTCGCTAACTGTCTCGTGGCGCAAACACCTCGATAAACCATTTCATCGTATGAAATCTCACCTTCAAGATACGACCACATCTGGCGGTATCCCACACAACGAATGGAAGGCATGTCCGTATGCAAATCTCCACGGGCAAAAAGCGCCCGCACTTCTGCTTCAAAATCTGAAGCCAACATCTGATGAAAACGCTGCTCAATTCGTTGATGGAGCAGTTCACGGCTCGCCGGGGCGATGGCGAACTGATGCACCTGATACGGCAGAGCGTCTCCTGACGTTTGCGTCAGTTCCGTTAAAGTTTTACCCGAAATGAAAAAAACTTCCAGTGCCCGGGAAAGCCTTTGCGGATCGTTTGGGTGGATCCGCGCTGCGGCAACCGGATCAATCTCTTCCAGTTGCCTGTGCAAAGCGTCCCACCCCTGCTCTGCCGCCTGCCGCTCAATCTTCGCTCTCACTTCCGGATCGGCCGATGGCAGAGGCGATAACCCCTCCAGCAGCGCCTTAAAGTAGAGCATCGTGCCGCCAACTAACAGCGGTATGCGTCCCGCGGCGGTAATCTCGGCCATCTCGGCTAAGGCGTCGCGGCGAAAATCTGCCGCGGAGTAAGCCTGTGCCGGGTCGAGAATATCCAGTAAACGGTGCGGTGCCGCACGCAGTTCGTCTGCGTTGGGCTTCGCCGTGCCGATGTCCATCCCTCGGTAGATGAGGGCTGAATCAACGCTAATCAACTCTACTGGCAAAACTTTACGTAACTCAATGGCTAACGCCGTTTTACCGGAGGCCGTTGGCCCCATTAAAAAAATCGCCTTTGGCAGGCTCGCCTTACTTACATCAGTCATGTTTCAGGGCGGTCATCGCCGTTTGTAAATCAACAGGTTGTAACAAACCACCTGGAGGCGCTTTCACCAGCTGTGGACAGAGGCGCTCCACCTCCGCCAGAACGGTAATCGCCTGCGCCATACTCCACGGTGCATGCTCGCTGGCCAAATGGCGGGCGATCCACTGCGCGGTATCGGCGGCATCAAACGTCGTTTGCTGCGCCAGGTAGCCTATCAGTTCAGGAATCAAGTTTTGTAAATTTTGTTGGCGTAAGGGTAAAGGCACTGCGCGAATTGTCACATGCTGCGCGTCCAGTACGATTTCAATCCCCATTTCGGCCAGTTGCGTCTGCACGCGCCGCAAAACCCCTGTTTCTTCAGGGGATATTTTCAGGCGAACGGGGATCAACAGCGGCTGCGCGCAGGCGGCATTCACCCCCGGGGTTAACTGCGCCTGTTTGAGCCAGCGCTCCGCCACGGAAAGCGCCAGCAACAGCAGTTTACCTTCGCGTTCAAGCAACGCCATGTCGGGAGCAATAATGGTCAATACCCGACCAAAACTCTGGCTATGCCCATCCAGAGAGGGGGTTGAAACCGTGATGTGCTCTTTATGCTCCACCGCCGGCGTATCCAGCAGTTTGCGGTACAGCGCCCCCTGCTGTTTGTGGTAGCCCGGCTGAGCGTTGGGATAGTTGGCACCGGTTGGTCGCGGCGCGTTGCCCACCGGGGATAAACGTGGAGCAGCCGGCTCGCGCGCTACCGCCGGTTCGGCAAAATGGTTACGCCCGGCCGCCACGCGGTTTTCCGGCAGTGGGCGCGGCGCGGGTTCTTCTTTTGCCAGCGGCAACTCTGGCTCTGCCTGCTGCTGCAATACAGCGGCAACGCCCTGGTAGATGAAATCATGCACCAGGCGAGACTGGTGGAAACGCACCTCGTGCTTGGCGGGGTGCACGTTAACGTCAACCTGGTGCGGGTCGATCTCCAGATAAAGCACAAAGGCGGGCTGTTGATCGGCGCCGAGCTTATCTTCGCAGGCCTGTCGAATAGCGTGGTTAATCAGGCGGTCGCGCATCATGCGGCCGTTGACGTAGCAATACTGGATTTCTGCGAACGCGGCGCTGCTGGCGTTCGGATCGGCAACCCAGCCGCGCAGGGCCAGATCGCCATGCTGCCACTCAATGGCCAGCGCTTTTTCCAGAAACGGTGTGCCGCAGATGGCGCCCAACCGACGCTCCTTTTGTCCACCCTCCGCCACCGCGCGGTACTGGCGCATCACCTTACCGTTATGGCTGAGGTTGAGGGTGACATCAAAGCGCGCCAGCGCGATGCGGCGGATGATCTCGTCGATATGTCCGAATTCGGTCTTCTCGGTTCGCATAAACTTGCGCCGGGCGGGCGTGTTATAGAAGAGATCCAGCACTTCAAGCGTGGTGCCTACCGGGTGCGCCGCAGGTTTAACCGTGACGTCCATATCACGCCCTTCGGCGTAGGCCTGCCAGGCTTCCTGCTGGTCGGCCGTGCGGGAGGTCAACGTTAAGCGGGAAACGGAGCTGATACTGGCCAGCGCTTCGCCGCGAAAACCCAGGCTGATAATCGCTTCCAGATCGTCAAGTGAGGCAATTTTACTGGTGGCATGACGCGCCAGCGCCAGCGCCAGCTCGTCCTTTTTGATGCCACAGCCGTTATCACGAATGCGGATAAGCTTTGCGCCCCCGCGTTCGATATCAATATCAATGCGGGTCGCCCCTGCATCGAGGCTGTTTTCCACCAGTTCCTTCACCACCGACGCAGGGCGTTCCACCACCTCACCGGCGGCGATTTGGTTCGCGAGCTGCGGCGGTAGAACCTGAATCGGCATGAACTCTCCTTAATTAGTCGCGGTCATCTCACCCGGCAGCGCGGCGCTTGCCGTCTGGGCGGCCCCGCCCTGCGGCGCAGACTGAAGCGGATGCGCGTCAAAGTATTTACGCAGACCGTTATAAATCGCTTCGGCAATTTGCTGCTGATAGCTGTCGCTGCCCAACAGGCGCTCTTCGCCGTTGTTACTGATAAAGCCCGTCTCTACCAGAATCGACGGAATATCCGGCGAACGCAGGACACCGAGGCTTGCATGCTCAGGGCGACGCTTATGCAGCGATCCAATGCTTTGCAGCTGGCTCAGTACGTTAGTGGCGACATCATACCCGACGCGCTGAGAATGACCGAACTGTAAATCCAGCACCGCCTGGCTGAGATACGGATCGGCCTGGCTGTTTGCCAGCACATCGCCTGCCCCGCCTAACAGTTCAGACTGCTTCTCGTGCTCTTCAAGCCAGTTCGCCATTTCACTGTTGGCGCGACGGTTCGACAGCACCCATACCGACGCGCCGGTGGCGTTACGGTTCGGCGCAGCATCCGCGTGAATCGACACCAGGAAGTTGGCGTTTTGCTTACGCGCCACATCCGAGCGTCCCATCACTGAAATAAAGTAATCTCCGTCGCGGGTCATGACCCCTTTAAACATCGGATCGTCATTCAGAAGCGCACGCAGCTTACGGGCAATGGCGATAGTGACGTTTTTCTCCCGCGTGCCGCCCGGGCCAATCGCGCCAGGATCTTGCCCGCCGTGTCCGGCGTCGATGGCGATAATCACTTTGTCGCCACTGACCGGCGTACGCCGCGCGCTGACCGCCGGACGCGTCACCGTGTTGCTGCTGGTCACGGCGGTAAGTCGGTCATTTTGTGATTTAAACGGATTACGGGCTGGCTCAGACGGCCTTGGGGTATAAACCGGTGCCTCCACGCGTTTTGCTACAACAGGTGCAGGCGGTGGCGGCGGAACATCAGCATTAATGGTAAAGACCACCGTATAATTGGCGCCGTTTTGCTGCTTAACCGCCTTCGTCTTGCCCTTTTCGGTGAGATCGACCACCAGACGCAGAGACTGCGCATCCTTCGGCGTCCCCGAACGGATGCTTTTCACCAGATTGTTGCCGCTGAACTGGAGCGGCAGCCCCTGGATCACCCCGGTCTGTTTAATATCGAGCGCCACGCTGCGGCTGTCGATTTGTGAGAAAGCATATTCAGGATCGCCCATAAAGCTGAACGTAATACGGGCCTGGCTATCGCCATTCGACACCTGAATATCCGAGAGGCTGGCCGCCCCGGCCTGCGCGCACAGCAGGACCGTGGCAGCCAGCACCCAACCTTTAACGCGATTAATCATCCCGTTATCCCTACGCTCAACCGGCTAAACGCGCCAGTAAGGAACAGCCTGATGAGGAAACCGCACTGATGCGCGCCTCACGCCCTTGTGCCTGGTAATCTAAGTGAATTTCGACATCCGGGTCAGGCAGCACACCCGCACCTTGTTGCGGCCACTCCACCAGGCAGATGGCGTCGTTGGCAAAGTAATCGCGGATCCCCATAAATTCCAGCTCCTCAGGATCCGCAAGACGATATAAATCAAAGTGGTACACCATGATATTTTCAAGCGTGTACGGTTCTACCAGCGTGTAGGTCGGGCTTTTTACGTTCCCGTTATGGCCTAACGCCTGCAAAAAGCCACGGCTGAAGGTTGTTTTGCCCGCGCCTAAATCACCATACAGATAAATGACGGTCGCCCCCTGACAGGCCTGCGCCACGCGCTTGCCGAGATCTAAAGTGGCTTGTTCATCAGGTAAAGGAATCGCTCGATTAGTCATTTTCTACGTCAATCACATCCGGGTTAACAACACGCCGCAGCGTGCAAAAAAGATCGGTGGCCAGCATACCGCGCGTTCCGTAACAAGCAGCCAGCCTGTCAGCCGCCGCACCGTGGGCCACGCAGCCGGCACAGGCTGCATCATAAAGGGGAAGTTTCTGTCCGAGCAATGCGCCAATGATGCCAGAGAGCACATCGCCCATGCCGCCGCTCGCCATGCCTGCATTACCGGCATCAACGATGCCCATCGCACCATCGCTGGCGATAACGGTCCCCGCCCCTTTCAAAACGGCAACACCTCCGTAACGTTTTACCAGACGTTGGGCTGAAAGTAAGCGATCGCTTTCAATTTCTGCCACGCTACAGTTAAGCAGCCGTGCGGCTTCGCCGGGGTGCGGCGTCAGAATGCGATTGTGACGCTTATCCGGGTTTATTGCCAGAAGGTTAAGCGCGTCGGCATCCCAGAGCATCGGTTTACGAAAATTCTCGGCCTTTTGCAGGGCCTGTTTACCCCACTCCTGCTGACCCAGGCCCGGACCAATGACCACCACGTCCGCCCACTCAAGACCCTCTTCAATCGCCTGCGGGGTAAGCTCGTGGACCATCAGCTCCGGCCGCGCGGTAATAATGGGCGGGATGTTTTCGCTGCGGGTCAGCACGCGTATTAATCCAGCGCCGCTGCGCAACGCGGCCTCTCCGGTCATACGAATCGCACCTGCCGTGCCGCGATCGCCGCCGATAATCAGCAGTCGGCCATGGTCGCCCTTATGGGACGTGGGACGGCGCGGCGGCAGCCACTGTGCAAGCAGGGAGGCATCAAAGCGGGTGATGTGGGTATCCTGTCCGGCCAGCCAGTTTTCCAGCCCCAGGGCGTTGTGGTGTAACGTGCCCACGACATCCCGCGCTTTACCGGTCAGTAAACCCGGCTTCAGGGCGATAAAGGTCACGGTGCGCGCCGCCTCAATCGACACGCCCGGCGTCACGCCGGTTTGCGCCATCAGGCCGGAGGGAATATCCAGCGCTACCACCGGGGCGGGGTGCGCATTAGCGCGCGTAATCAGCGCGGCGACGTCATCGCGAGGCGCGCGCATCAGTCCCGTCCCCAGCAGACCGTCAACAATCACGTCGACATCCTCGGGCCAGACGATATCAGGCGCATGAATAATGCCCCCCGCATTCAGCCAGGCCTCTCTCGCCATGCCCGCTTCTTCCGGTAACGGCTTGTCGCTCTCCAGCGCCAGCAGGGTGACGCGCAGCCCCGCCGCCACCGCAAGACGAGCCACCACAAAACCATCGCCACCGTTATTGCCGTGCCCGCACAGGATCAGATAGTGCGAAGCCTCCGGATAAGCCGTACGCGCCACGTTAAACGCCGCCTCGCCCGCGCGCTGCATCAGTTCGTAAAGGGTAATGCCGAGGCTATCTGCGGCCTCTTTCTCGGCCCGACGGAGGTCATCCGCATGCCAGATGGAATGTGGTATACTTGCGGGGTTTTTCTTCACAGTATGGTCCGTCATGTCACAGCCCCTCGATCTCAATGAATTAGCGCAAAAAATAAAACAGTGGGGTGCTGAACTGGGCTTCCAGAAGGTCGGTATTACTGACACCGACCTCTCTGCCAGCGAGCCTAAGCTCCAGGCATGGCTGGATAAACAATACCACGGCGAGATGGAGTGGATGGCGCGTCACGGTATGATGCGTGCCCGCCCCCACGAGCTGTTGCCGGGTACGCTTCGCGTTATTAGCGTACGCATGAACTATCTGCCTGCTAACGCGGCCTTTGCGCGCACGCTAAAAAATCCTTCGCTGGGTTACGTCAGCCGATACGCTCTGGGACGTGACTACCATAAACTTCTGCGCAACCGTCTAAAAAAGCTCGGGGAAACCATTCAGCAGCACTGTGTTTCGCTGAATTTTAGACCCTTTGTCGATTCTGCGCCTATTCTTGAGCGCCCGATCGCCGAAAAAGCCGGGCTCGGCTGGACAGGTAAGCACTCACTTATCTTAAGCCGCGACGCGGGCTCATTCTTTTTCCTGGGTGAACTGCTGATTGATTTACCCCTGCCGGTAGACGGTCCGGTGGAAGAAGGCTGTGGTCGCTGTGTGGCCTGTATGACCATCTGCCCAACGGGCGCTATTGTCGAACCGTATACCGTTGATGCGCGCCGCTGTATCTCTTATCTCACTATCGAGCTGGAAGGCGCCATTCCAGAGGAATTTCGTCCGCTTATCGGCAACCGCATCTACGGCTGTGATGACTGTCAGCTGATTTGTCCGTGGAACCGTTATTCACAGTTGACGGACGAAGAAGACTTCAGTCCGCGCAAGGCGTTACATGCCCCGCAGTTGATCGAACTGTTCGCCTGGAGCGAAGCCTGGTTCCTGAAGGTGACGGAGGGTTCCGCCATACGTCGTATCGGCCACCTGCGCTGGCTGCGTAATGTGGCCGTTGCGCTGGGGAATGCCCCGTGGGATGAAGCAAATCTTCAGGCGCTCGAAAGCCGTAGAGGTGAGCACCCACTTCTTGATGAGCACATAGAATGGGCGATTGCGCAGCAAATTGAGAAGCGAAATGCGGGCGTGGTTGAAGTGCAGTTACCGAAGAAACAGCGCCTGGTCAGGGTGATTGAAAAAGGGCTGCCGCGGGATGTGTGATATATTCACAGGCTGTGAATAAAAATAAGAATTCAGGCGCCATCAGCTCTGGCAAACAGGTCAAGTGATCTCAATAACATTTTGAAATCAAATTTTCCTCATAAATTACAATGAATTACGAAGATATTATTCACCCTGCTAACATTTCGTACAGACTGGTTTTATCACGGTTTCTGTGGATAACTCTGTTCACAAGAGTATTTCAGACATAATAGAAAACGTCCCCAACGAAGCACTTCGCTGTGGATAATCTGGAGATGAAGAAGAATTTGGAGCGGGAAACGAGACTCGAACTCGCGACCCCGACCTTGGCAAGGTCGTGCTCTACCAACTGAGCTATTCCCGCTTGGGTGTTCTGGTGCTGGCGTACCTTGCGATACTTTTCAAATTTTGGAGCGGGAAACGAGACTCGAACTCGCGACCCCGACCTTGGCAAGGTCGTGCTCTACCAACTGAGCTATTCCCGCAAATCTGTACTGCTTTTGTTGCTGTCGTAACGTGTAATTCTCTGTCGTTACGGGAGGCGCATTATACGAGAAATCCGTTTAGCTGCAACCCCCCTCAAAGCGATTTTTTTGAAATTCAGTTCAAGTGCTTATTTAATCGGCAAGCTGAACAATTTAGCGACAAAAACCCGGCCACGCAAGGCGCCGGATCGCAAAATCAGAGCTTAATAAAGTTTTCGCGATAGTACGCCAGCTCCGCAACAGACTCCCGGATGTCGTCCATCGCCTGGTGCGTCCCCTGCTTTGTGAAGCCGTCGAGAATTTCCGGTTTCCATCGGCGGGCCAGCTCTTTCAGGGTGCTCACATCCAGATAGCGGTAGTGGAAGTAGGACTCCAGCTCCGGCATGTACTTAAACAGGAAACGACGATCCTGACCGATGCTGTTGCCACAGATAGGCGATTTTCCTGCCGGCACCCACTGCTTCAGAAATTCAAGCGTCGCCAGCTCCGCTTCGCGGTCGCCCAGGGTGCTGGCCTTCACGCGTTCCACCAGCCCGCTGCCGGTATGGGTACGCACGTTCCACTCATCCATCAGCGCAAGCTGGTCATCGGACTGGTGAACGGCAATCGTTGGGCCTTCCGCCAGAATATTGAGATTGGCATCGGTGACCAGTGTGGCGATCTCAATAATGCGATCGCGCTCGGGATCCAGGCCGGTCATCTCCAGATCGATCCAAATCAGGTTGTTTTCGTCCGCGCTCATGTTATTTTCCACCCTTCTCGCATAACCGGCAGTAGCAGGTTAACTAGTATTAATTAGAGTGTATCATAGAGGTTTTGCCCGCTACGGGCGACCAGGAGCCAGCGCGATTGAGTAAAAATAAACTCTCCAAAGGGCAGCAGCGCCGCGTGAATGCAAATCACCAGCGCCGTCTTAAAACCACTACGGAGAAGCCCGATTACGACGACAACCTGTTTGGCGAAGCGACAGAAGGCGTTGTGATTAGCCGCTTCGGCATGCACGCCGATGTCGAATCCGCCGACGGGGATATCCACCGTTGCAATATCCGTCGCACCATCCGTTCCCTGGTGACCGGTGACCGCGTGGTCTGGCGTCCAGGCAAAGAGGCGGCGGAAGGGGTAACGGTTAAAGGCATCGTTGAAGCCGTGCACGAACGCACGTCGGTTCTGACCCGTCCGGATTTCTACGACGGCGTGAAGCCTATTGCCGCCAACATCAACCAGATAGTGATCGTTTCAGCGATTTTGCCTGAGCTTTCGCTCAATATTATTGACCGTTATCTGGTGGCCTGCGAAACGCTACAGGTTGAGCCGCTCATCGTGCTGAATAAAATCGATCTGCTGGATGACGAGGCCATGGCCTTTGTAAATGAGCAGATGGATATTTACCGCAACATTGGCTATCGCGTGTTGATGGTTTCCAGCCGCACCAAAGATGGCCTGAAGCCGTTAGAAGATGCGCTGACCGACCGCATCAGCATCTTTGCGGGGCAGTCCGGCGTAGGTAAATCGAGCCTGCTTAACAACCTGCTCGGCCTTCAGCAGGAGATCCTGACCAACGATGTGTCTGACGTCTCGGGCCTGGGCCAGCACACCACCACTGCCTCACGTCTCTATCACTTCCCGCACGGTGGCGATGTGATTGACTCCCCGGGCGTGCGTGAGTTTGGTCTCTGGCACCTCGAGCCGGAACAAATCTTTAACGGATTTGTCGAATTCCATGACTATTTAGGCGCTTGCAAATACCGCGACTGTAAACATGACAACGATCCGGGCTGCGCTATCCGCGAAGCGGTAGAGAACGGAGAAATTGCGGAAACCCGTTTCGAAAATTACCACCGTATTCTCGAAAGCATGGACCAGGTAAAAACGCGTAAAAACTTTTCTGATTCTGATAACTGACAACTAAGCTAAGCGTCGCTAAAATCGTCCCCTTTTTTCAGGTTCCGGCAGCGTAATGCCGGATCAGGAACGACAAAACAATGGCCTGGAGGCTACCTTGTTAAACTCATTTAAACTTTCGCTTCAATACATTCTGCCGAAACTGTGGCTCACTCGCCTGGCGGGCTGGGGCGCGAGCAAACGAGCGGGCTGGCTGACCAAACTGGTCATCGACCTGTTCGTGAAATACTACAAGGTCGACATGAAAGAAGCGCAGAAGCCGGATACGGCAAGCTACCGCACCTTCAACGAATTTTTTGTGCGTCCGCTGCGCGACGAAGTGCGCCCGCTGAATACCGACCCGAACGTGCTGGTGATGCCAGCGGACGGCGTGATCAGCCAGCTGGGTAAAATTGAAGACGACAAAATTTTGCAGGCGAAAGGCCATAACTACAGCCTTGAAGCGCTGCTGGCCGGTAACTACATAATGGCCGATCTGTTCCGTAACGGGACTTTCGCGACCACCTATCTCTCCCCACGCGACTACCACCGCGTGCATATGCCGTGTAATGGTATTCTGCGCGAGATGATCTACGTGCCGGGGGATCTGTTCTCCGTAAACCACCTGACGGCGCAAAACGTTCCTAACCTGTTTGCCCGTAACGAGCGCGTCATCTGCCTGTTTGATACTGAATTTGGCCCAATGGCGCAGATTCTGGTGGGTGCTACCATTGTAGGCAGCATCGAAACCGTCTGGGCGGGCACCATTACGCCGCCGCGCGAAGGCGTGATCAAGCGCTGGACCTGGCCTGCCGGCGAAGAAGAAGGTTCTGTGGCCCTGCTGAAAGGTCAGGAAATGGGTCGCTTCAAGCTGGGCTCAACGGTCATCAACCTGTTCGCACCGGGCAAAGTTAACCTGGTCGACGAGCTGGAAAGCCTGTCCGTGACCAAACTCGGCCAGCCTCTGGCAGTATCGACGGAGGTCTTTGTGACGCCAGAGGTTGCGCCTGCCCCGTTGCCGGAAGAAGAGATCAAAGCCGAGCACGACGCCAGCCCGCTGGTTGACGACAAAAAAGACGAAGGCTAACAACAGAAGGATCGCTGACGTGCGCCCGATTATCGTATTACTGATGGCCTGGTGCCTCAGCATGGGGGCGTACGCAGCGACGGCCCCCGACGCCAAACAGATAACCCAGGAGCTGGAGCAGGCAAAAGCGGCGAAACCCGCTCAGCCGGAGACCGTTGAGTCGCTCCAGTCTGCACTGAACGCGCTTGAGGAACGAAAGGGTTCCCTTGAGCGCGCGCAGCAGTACCAGCAGGTTATCGACAACTTCCCCAAACTCTCTCAGACCCTGCGCTCGCAGCTAAACAACCTGCGCGATGAACCACGCCAGGTCCCCGCGGGGATGACGTCCGAGGCGCTGAATCAGGAGATCCTGCAAGTCAGCAGCCAACTGCTGGAAAAAAGCCGTCTGGCGCAGCAGGAGCAGGAACGGGCGCGTGAAATTGCCGATTCCCTCAGCCAGCTTCCACAGCAGCAAACCGATGCCCGCCGTCAGTTAAATGAGGTGGAACGCCGCATCGGGACGCAGACAGGCAGCACACCGCAGAATCAGGCGCAAAATCTTGGGTTGCAGGCGGAATCCGCCAGACTAAAAGCGCTGGTTGATGAACTGGAGCTGGCGCAGCTTTCCGCTAACAACCGCCAGGAGCTGTCGCGGATGCGTTCCGAGCTGGCGCAGAAGCAGAGCCAGCAGCTGGATGCATATCTCCAGGCGCTGAGAAATCAACTCAACAGCCAGCGTCAGCGTGAAGCTGAACGTGCGCTGGAAAGCACCGAGTTACTGGCCGAAAACAGTGCTAACCTGCCCGACAGCATCGTCGCCCAGTTTAAGGTTAACCGCGAGCTTTCTGCCGCGCTGAATCAGCAGGCGCAGCGCATGGATTTGGTGGCCTCGCAGCAGCGTCAGGCCACCAATCAAATCCTCCAGGTTCGTCAGGCGCTCAACACGCTGCGTGAACAGTCCCAGTGGCTTGGCTCGTCTAACCTGTTGGGCGAAGCGTTACGCGCGCAGGTGGCTCGTCTGCCAGAGATGCCAAAACCGCAGCAGCTTGATACGGAGATGGCGCAGTTGCGCGTTCAGCGTCTTCATTATGAGGATCTCCTCAACAAGCAGCCGCAAATCCGCCAGATCCGTCAGGCTGACGGACAGCCGCTCACCGGCGAGCAAAGTCGTATTCTGGAAGCGCAGCTGCGCACCCAACGCGAACTGCTCAATTCCCTGTTGCAGGGAGGCGATACGCTGATCCTTGAGCTGACTAAGCTGAAAGTCTCGAATAGCCAGCTGGAGGATGCGCTGAAAGAGGTCAACGAAGCCACGCACCGTTACCTTTTCTGGACGTCCGACGTGCGGCCGATGACCTTCGCCTGGCCGATTGAGATTGTGCAGGATCTGCGCCGCCTCATTTCGCTGGACACCTTCAGCCAGCTGGGCCTCGCCAGCGTAATGATGATAACCAGCAAGGAGACCATCTTCCCGCTGCTGGGGGCGCTGATTCTGGTGGGCTTCAGTATTTATTCCCGTCGTCACTTCACCCGTTTCCTTGAGCGCTCCAGCGCCCGAGTGGGAAAAGTAACCCAGGATCACTTCTGGCTGACGTTGCGTACTGTGTTCTGGTCAATTCTGGTCGCGTCTCCGCTGCCGGTGCTGTGGATGACGCTCGGATACGGCCTGCGTGAAGCCTGGCCCTACCCGCTTGCCGTCGCGATTGGCGATGGCGTGACCGCCACCGTTCCGCTGCTGTGGGTGGTGATGATTTGCGCCACGTTTGCGCGGCCAAATGGTCTGTTCATCGCTCACTTTGGCTGGCCGCGTAATCGCGTTGCGCGGGCGATGCGTTACTACCTGATGAGTATCGGGCTGATTGTGCCGCTGATTATGGCGTTGATCATGTTCGATAATCTCAATGACCGGGAGTTCTCCGGCTCGCTGGGACGGCTGTGCTTTATGCTGATCTGCGGGGCGTTAGCGGTAGTGACGCTCAGCCTGAAACGCGCCGGGATCCCGCTCTATCTCGACAAGACCGGCAGCGGCGATAACATGTTTAACCGTCTGCTGTGGAACCTGCTGCTCAGCGCGCCGCTGGCGGCGATGCTGGCGGCAGCGGTCGGTTATCTCGCCACGGCGCAGGCGCTGCTCGCCCGACTGGAAACGTCGGTGGCTATCTGGTTCCTGCTGCTGGTGGTCTACCATGTTATTCGCCGCGGCATGCTGATCCAGCGTCGTCGTCTGGCGTTTGACCGTGCCAAACACCGTCGCGCAGAAATTCTGGCCCAGCGCGCGCGGGGTGAAGAAGAGCCGAACCACGTCAACAGCACCGAAGGGACCACAGACGCCGATGACGTCGAACTGGATCTGGATGCGATCAGTACCCAGTCCCTGCGGCTGGTACGCTCAATTCTGATGCTGGTTGCCCTGCTGTCGGTGATCTTCCTGTGGTCGGAAATCCACTCCGCGTTTGGCTTCCTGGAGAACATCTCTTTATGGGATGTGACGTCCACGGTGCAGGGGGTCGAAAGTCTGGAGCCCATCACCTTAGGGGCCGTGCTGATTGCGATTCTGGTGCTGATCATCACCACGCAGCTGATCCGTAACTTCCCTGCCCTGCTGGAGCTGGCGCTGTTGCAGCATCTGGATTTAACCCCCGGCACGGGCTATGCGATCACCACCATCACCAAGTATTTAATCATGCTGTTTGGTGGGCTGGTTGGCTTCTCGATGATTGGTATCGAATGGTCAAAACTGCAATGGCTGGTTGCCGCCCTGACCGTAGGCCTGGGTTTTGGTTTACAGGAGATTTTTGCCAACTTCGTCTCTGGTCTGATCATTCTGTTTGAAAAGCCGATTCGAATTGGCGATACGGTGACCATCCGCGATCTCACCGGCAGCGTCACCAGGATCAACACCCGCGCCACCACCATCAGCGACTGGGACCGTAAAGAGATCATCGTCCCGAACAAGGCGTTTATCACCGAGCAGTTTATCAACTGGTCGCTGTCCGACTCCGTCACGCGTGTGGTGCTGACCGTACCCGCTCCGTCGGATGCCAACAGCGAAGAGGTAACGCAGATCCTCTATACGGCTGCTGAACGCTGTTCGCTGGTAATCGACAACCCGCCGCCGGAAGTGTTCCTGGTTGATTTGCAGCAGGGGATCCAGATTTTCGAGCTGCGTATCTACGCCGCCGAGATGGGACACCGTATGCCGCTGCGCCATGAGATCCACCAGTTGATTCTGGCTGGCTTCCGCGAGCACGGAATTGATATGCCGTTCCCACCGTTCCAGATGCGTCTGGAAACGCTGGACGGACGTAAGACGGGAAGAACGTTGACGTCAGCGGCGCGTACGCGCCCGGCGGGAAGTTTGTAATCCTTTCCCCCTCCCCGTCGGGAGGGGGTCAATCCTTTACGCCACTTCTGCTACACAGGCCGTCGAGCGACGACGGTAATGCTCATAAATCCCCATTGCCAGCAGCGAGAAGAAGATCGGTCCGCCAACCATCCACAGCGTGCTGTTCCAGTCATTTGCCTCAACCACGGGCTGAATGACGGTAAAGATGTTGGCGAACGCGACGACCAGCACCACAACAGTGGTCGCCAGCAGCGTCGCCGCGCGGGTTTTGAAGATCACAAACGGCCGCTCCAGATCCCGCTTCGCCTTAAAGAACGGGAACGCCAGGGTCAGGAACAGATACGGAAGCGTCATCGATACGTTCGCCATCAGGGTCAGCTTGTTATAGAACGCCGACGCGGTATCACCGCCGAAGGACACCAGCAGAATGAACACGCAC
The DNA here is from genome assembly GCF_001037645.1 of Enterobacter sp. BWH64. NCBI lineage: Bacteria > Pseudomonadati > Pseudomonadota > Gammaproteobacteria > Enterobacterales > Enterobacteriaceae > Enterobacter > Enterobacter sp. BWH64. The sequence continues at coordinate 964,584 of NZ_KQ089922.1, read as the reverse complement.
ACCAGCAGGCACTGCATCCACATCGCGTTGGCAGGCATACCGGCAGCGTTCAGCTGCGTCATACGTGCGGGCCACAGCGCCTTTGGCGTCCCCTGAATAATCGCTTTCAGCGGCGAGTAGATCAGCGTGAAGAATGCGCCAGTATAGGCGAGGAACATCGACAAGCCAGTAATCCGCGCAAACCAGATCCCCAGGGTGGCCGACGTTTCCGGCGCGAGATCCATGGCGTTGCCCAGCGTCACCCCCAGGCTTTTCATCAGCACGTAGGTAATGTTGCCGAGGTTGGTGGTGTTATTACTTAACATCTGCTGCCAGTTGGTGCTGACGCCCCAGAGGAAAATCGCCAGTGAGTAGCCAATAGAAATGACGATGGCGGCAAAGATAATACCTTTGGCGAAGTTCTTTTCCGGATTTTCGGTTTTGTCGACCAGCCCGCCCACGGCTTCAATTCCACCGTAAGCAAAGATGGCAAACACCACAAAGGAGAGCATGGCCAGCCCGGACTGGTAACCCGGATTAGGCGATGAAACGAAGTTGACTTCCTGTGCGAAATGCCCGCCGTTCAGGCACAGAATAGCGATGCTGACCAGCAGCAGCACCAGGTTCAGGCACATCACGGAAATGCCGCCAACGGCAGTGATACGGGCAATTTTGTTGATGCCTTTCGAGGCCACCAGGGTGACCACCACCATCCAGCACACTGCCAGAATACCGACCACCTGCGTGGAGCTCAGCCCCGCCAGAGACCAGACCTGCGTTTTATCCGCACCGAAGAGAAACGTTGAGAACGGCACCCAAACCTTGGCCGCCGTGCTGACCATCCAGACGACGTAGGATGAAAACCACATGAACGTACCGATAAACGCGTAACGCGGACCGACGCTGTTGTTCATCCACGAATAGATGCCGCCCTCTTCTTTCCGGTACGCCGAGCCCATCTCCGCCATCATCAGCGCAAACGGGATAAAGAAGAACAGAGCGGAAACGATATAAAACGGCGTCGCGCTGTAGCCCATCAGATAAAACGCGGACGGGCTATTGGCAAAGCCAAAGACTGACGTAAAAATCATCAGAATGAGCCCGGTAAGGGTCATTTTTTTGAGTGAGTGAGACATATAACCATCCGAAACGGAATTAAACTGCGCGGATGGTAGCAGATGACCAGACAAACAATGTGGCTATCCGAGTCAAATTAAGAAAAAGACCCGTATAGAGAGAAATGAGCAGTTTTTAATGTGGCAGAGTTAAATGACCGAGCAGGCCGGGTAAGCGCAGCGCCACCCGGCATTTTTTCAGGCGCGATCGACCGTAAAGGCAATCACATCGCCCAGGTGCTCGGCACCCAGCGCCAGCATGACCAGGCGATCCACACCCAGCGCCACGCCGGAGCAGTCCGGCAGACCGGCTTTAAGCGCTTCCAGCAGATGAGTATCAATCGGCTGCTGCGGCAGACCGCGCGCGTTGCGCTTGCGGTTATCCTGCTCGAAACGCTGCTGCTGTTCGCGCGCGTCGGTCAGCTCGTGGAAACCGTTCGCCAGCTCGATGCCTTTGAAATACACCTCAAAACGCTCCGCCACGCGGTGATCTTCGGTGCTGATCTGCGCCAGTGAGGCCTGGCTGGCCGGGAAGTGATAGACAAACGTCGGACGATCTTTGCCAATCTGCGGTTCAACACCAAAGGTGAACAGCAGTTGCAGCAGCATGTCGCGATCCTCTTCGTTATCCGCTACGTTGCTCAGATCCAGTTTTGCCGCCACTTCACGCAGCTGTGTTTTATCAGCCGACAGTGGATCGATTTCCAGATGGCGCTGGAAGGCCTGCTGATAGGAGAGCGTTTCAGCTTCCGCGCAATCCAGCACCTGTTGCAGCAGATCGTCAACTTCGTTCATCAGACGATACATGTCGTAGTGCGGGCGGTACCACTCCAGCATGGTGAATTCCGGATTATGGTGTCGGCCCATCTCTTCATTACGGAAGCTACGGCACAGCTGATAGACCGGACCACACCCGGCCGCCAGCAGACGCTTCATATGGTATTCCGGGCTGGTCATCAGATACAGATTCATGCCCTGAGAGTGGCCTGGGCCAACAAAACGGGTTTCAAACGGGACCAGATGAATATCCGTGACCGTCGCCTGACTCATGCACGGCGTTTCCACCTCCAGGACGCCGCGGTCGGCAAAGAAACGGCGGATCTCCGCCATAATTGCTGCGCGCTTTAGCAGGTTTGGAATGGATGCGCTCGGCTGCCAGGTGGCCGTTTCGCTCATGAGTTATTTCTCCGTTTTCAGACAAGGGCACGAAGTCTACTCGTAAGCCGGGGCAGAGACAAATTTTGCACAGTAAAAGTCCCTTTTCATTGCACAGAGAAATACTGTGACGCCATTCATTAATCACGATGATAAATCACCGCACAGAACAGCAAAAAAATCGAACACGTCAAATTTCCCTCACTTCTACGCGGTTATACTGTTTTACCCATAAAGGAGCAGTGGAATCGCTTCCGCAATCGCCCGTTCGGGCAGGTGAACGTCCTTTAGTTCATCCCGTTGCGGGAAAACAAAAATCTGGAGGAATGTCGTGCAAACTTTTCAAGCCGATCTTGCCGTAATAGGCGCTGGCGGGGCTGGATTACGCGCTGCAATTGCTGCGGCACAAGCCAATCCGAACGCTAAAATCGCACTGATTTCAAAAGTCTATCCGATGCGCAGCCACACGGTAGCCGCAGAAGGAGGATCCGCCGCCGTCGCGCAGGATCATGACAGCTTCGAATACCATTTCCACGACACGGTTGCAGGGGGCGACTGGCTTTGCGAACAGGATGTCGTTGATTACTTCGTGCACCATTGCCCAACGGAAATGACCCAGCTGGAACAGTGGGGATGCCCGTGGAGCCGCCGTCCGGACGGGAGCGTCAACGTCCGCCGCTTCGGTGGCATGAAGATCGAACGCACCTGGTTTGCCGCCGATAAGACCGGCTTCCACATGCTGCACACCCTGTTCCAGACCTCCCTCCAGTTCCCACAAATCCAGCGCTTTGACGAACATTTCGTTCTCGACATTCTGGTCGACGACGGTCATGCGCGCGGACTGGTGGCGATGAACATGATGGAAGGCACGCTTGTCCAGATCCGCGCTAAGGCGGTGGTGATGGCAACGGGCGGTGCGGGTCGCGTATACCGCTACAACACCAACGGCGGCATCGTCACCGGTGACGGTATGGGCATGGCGCTCAGCCACGGCGTCCCGCTGCGTGATATGGAGTTCGTCCAGTATCACCCAACCGGCCTGCCGGGCTCCGGCATACTGATGACGGAAGGCTGCCGCGGTGAAGGCGGTATTCTGGTCAACAAAAACGGCTATCGCTATTTGCAGGATTACGGCATGGGTCCGGAAACCCCGCTTGGCGAGCCGAAAAACAAATACATGGAACTCGGCCCACGCGACAAAGTTTCTCAGGCTTTCTGGCACGAGTGGCGCAAAGGCAACACCATCTCAACGCCGCGCGGCGACGTGGTGCATCTCGACCTGCGTCATCTCGGCGAGAAGAAACTGCTGGAGCGTCTGCCGTTTATCTGCGAGCTGGCGAAAGCCTATGTGGGCGTCGATCCGGTGAAAGAGCCGATCCCGGTGCGTCCAACCGCGCACTACACCATGGGCGGTATCGAAACCGACCAGCAGTGCGAAACCCGCATCAAAGGGCTGTTTGCGGTGGGCGAGTGTTCCTCCGTCGGTCTGCACGGCGCAAACCGTCTGGGCTCGAACTCGCTGGCTGAGCTGGTGGTCTTTGGTCGCATGGCGGGCGAACGTGCGATGGAGCGTGCCGCAACGGCAGGTGAAGCTAACAGCGCGGCGCTGGATGCGCAGGTTGCAGACGTCGAAAAACGCCTGAAAGACCTGGTGAACCAGGAAGGTAACGAAAACTGGTCGAAGATCCGCGACGAAATGGGGCTGTCGATGGAAGAAGGCTGCGGGATCTACCGTACGCCAGAGCTGATGCAGAAAACCGTCGACAAGCTGGCCGAGTTGCAGGAGCGCTTCAAACGCGTGCGCATCACCGACACCTCCAGCGTCTTCAATACCGATCTGCTTTATACCATTGAACTGGGCCACGGCCTGAACGTCGCAGAATGTATGGCCCATTCCGCCCTGGCGCGTAAAGAGTCCCGCGGCGCGCACCAGCGCCTGGATGAGGGCTGCACCGAACGTGACGACGTCAATTTCCTTAAACACACTCTCGCCTGGCGCGATGCGGATGGCACTACGCGACTGGACTACAGCGACGTGAAAATCACCACGCTGCCACCGGCGAAACGCGTGTACGGTGCAGAAGCAGAAGCCGCCGATAAGAAGGAGAAGGCGAATGGCTGAGATGCAAAAACTGAAAATTGAAGTGGTGCGCTACAATCCGGAAGTGGACGCCGCGCCGCACAGCGCTTTCTATGAAGTCCCTTACGACGAGCAAACCTCCCTGCTGGATGCGCTCGGCTATATCAAAGATAACCTGGCCCCAGACCTGAGCTACCGCTGGTCCTGCCGCATGGCAATTTGCGGCTCCTGCGGCATGATGGTCAACAAGGTGCCAAAGCTGGCGTGTAAAACCTTCCTGCGTGATTACACCAAAGGTATCAAGGTTGAAGCGCTGGGCAACTTCCCAATTGAGCGCGATCTGGTGGTGGACATGACCCACTTTATCGAAAGCCTCGAAGCGATTAAGCCGTACATCATCGGCAACCCGCGCACGCCGGATCAGGGGCCAAACACCCAGACGCCCGCGCAGATGGCGAAATACCATCAGTTCTCCGGCTGCATCAACTGCGGCCTGTGCTACGCCGCCTGTCCGCAGTTTGGCCTGAACCCTGAGTTTATCGGCCCGGCCGCCATTACCCTGGCGCACCGTTATAACGAAGACAGCCGCGACCACGGCAAAAAAGAACGTATGGCCCAGCTGAACAGCCAGAACGGGGTCTGGACCTGCACGTTTGTCGGTTACTGCTCCGAAGTCTGTCCGAAGCATGTCGACCCGGCCGCCGCCATTCAGCAGGGAAAGGTGGAAAGCTCGAAAGACTTTCTTATCGCTACCCTGAAACCACGCTAAGGAGTGCATGATGACGACTAAACGCAAAGCCTACGTGCGACCAATGCCGTCCACCTGGTGGAAAAAACTGCCGTTTTATCGCTTCTATATGCTGCGTGAAGGCACGGCTGTTCCCGCGGTCTGGTTCAGCCTCGAACTGCTGTACGGGGTTTATGCCCTCAAGCACGGCCCGGAAGCCTGGGCCAGTTTTGTGGGCTTCCTGCAAAACCCAATCATCGTTGTGCTGAACCTGATTGTGCTCGCCGCCGCGCTGCTTCATACCAAAACCTGGTTTGAACTGGCGCCAAAAGCAGCGAACATCATTGTAAAAGGCGAAAAAATGGGGCCAGAGCCGGTCATTAAAGGGCTCTGGGCAGTGACGGCAGTTGTCTCTGTGGTCATTCTGTTTGTCGCACTGTTCTGGTAAGGAGACTACTGTGATCAATCCAAATCCAAAACGTTCAGACGAGCCGGTCTTCTGGGGGCTGTTTGGCGCAGGCGGCATGTGGAGCGCCATTATTGCTCCGGTCATTATCCTGCTGGTCGGGATCATGCTGCCGCTGGGGCTGTTCCCGGGCGATGCGCTGAGCTATGAGCGCGTACTGGCCTTTGCGAGCAGCTTTATTGGCCGCGTGTTCATCTTCCTGATGATCGTCCTGCCGCTGTGGTGTGGTCTGCACCGTATCCACCATGCGATGCACGATCTGAAAATCCATGTGCCAAGCGGTAAATGGGTCTTCTACGGTCTGGCGACCATTCTAACGGTCGTCACGTTGATTGCCGTGGTCACCATCTGACTGAACAGGCCCGCCATCCGGCGGGCTTTTTACTTTTTCATCTTCTCCACCAGCCACCGTGAAAATTCGCGCATGGCTGGCGTTTCTGCCCGGGACTGCAATCGGGTCAGCCAGTAGCTGCCGAGCTCAATCTGCGTCGCAAAGGGCTGCACAATGCGCTCGCTGGCTAACAGATGGGTAAACATATCGACAGGCGCAATAGCAATACCCACCCCTGCCTGAGCGGCCTCCAGCATGGTCACGGACGAATCAAATACCATCACGCGGTGCGTTGGCGAAGGGGGATGCTCACCGGCCGCCTGCATCCACGCGGTCCACTCGTCGCGTCGGTAGGAGCGCAGCAGCGTAAACCTGAGGATGTCGGCCGGACTGTGCAGACTGGCGGCAATATCAGGCGTACACAGCGGCGCGAGCGGCGCATGACAAAGAAATTCAGCCTCGGTACCGTGCCACGCCCCGCCACCGTAGCGGATCGTATAGTCAAGCCCTTCGGCAGCCGGATCAACGCGGTTGTTATGGGTGGAAAGCTGAAGATCGATGTGTGGGTAGCCACGGCGAAAATCCTCCAGCTGCGAGAATAAGACCCCGGTGGCAAACGTACCCACCACGCCGATTTTCAGCTTCTCCTGCGCACGATGGTTAGCGAAGCGATCCAGCATTCCGGCTATACGATCGAACGAATCATTCAGCACCGGCAGTAAATTTTCGCCCTCGGTAGTCAACATCAGCCCGCGCGACACGCGAACGAACAGCTTACAGTTCAGGTGCTGCTCCAGCGTTTTCACATGCTGGCTAATAGCCGAATGCGTCACGTTCAGTTCAATGGCCGCATGCGTAAAGCTGAGATGTCTTGCGGCAGCCTCAAAAGCCCGAAGCGAATTGAGGGGGAGATAGCTTCGCGTCATGGTCGCTTCCGTTAGAAAAATTAACAGCTAATGCTAAATTTAACCGTTTGTCAGGCACTGTCAAATCCAACAGACTACGCCTGTCTGACGGGCCCGGACATCCCCTTGACTCGCTATTACGGAAGATTACTGATGATGAAAAAATCCCTTTGCTGCGCCCTGCTGCTCGGCATTTCTTGCTCTGCTCTCGCCACGCCAGTGTCAGAAAAACAGCTGGCGGAGGTGGTCGCGAATACGGTTACCCCGCTGATGAAAGCCCAGTCTGTTCCAGGCATGGCGGTGGCCGTTATTTATCAGGGAAAACCGCACTATTACACGTTTGGCAAGGCCGATATCGCGGCGAATAAACCCGTTACGCCTCAGACCCTGTTCGAGCTGGGTTCTATAAGTAAAACCTTCACCGGCGTGTTAGGTGGAGATGCCATTGCTCGCGGTGAAATTTCGCTGGACGATCCGGTGACCAGATACTGGCCACAGCTGACGGGCAAGCAGTGGCAGGGTATTCGTATGCTGGATCTCGCCACCTACACCGCTGGCGGCCTGCCGCTACAGGTACCGGATGAGGTCACGGATAACGCCTCCCTGCTGCGCTTTTATCAAAACTGGCAGCCGCAGTGGAAGCCTGGCACAACGCGTCTTTACGCCAACGCCAGCATCGGTCTTTTTGGTGCGCTGGCGGTCAAACCTTCTGGCATGCCCTATGAGCAGGCCATGACGACGCGGGTCCTTAAGCCGCTCAAGCTGGACCATACCTGGATTAACGTGCCGAAAGCGGAAGAGGCGCATTACGCCTGGGGCTATCGTGACGGTAAAGCGGTGCGCGTTTCGCCGGGTATGCTGGATGCACAAGCCTATGGCGTGAAAACCAACGTGCAGGATATGGCGAACTGGGTCATGGCAAACATGGCGCCGGAGAACGTTGCTGATGCCTCACTTAAGCAGGGCATCGCGCTGGCGCAGTCGCGCTACTGGCGTATCGGGTCAATGTATCAGGGTCTGGGCTGGGAGATGCTCAACTGGCCCGTGGAGGCCAACACGGTGGTCGAGGGCAGCGACAGTAAGGTAGCGCTGGCGCCGTTGCCCGTGGCAGAAGTGAATCCACCGGCTCCCCCGGTCAAAGCGTCCTGGGTCCATAAAACGGGCTCTACTGGCGGGTTTGGCAGCTACGTGGCCTTTATTCCTGAAAAGCAGATCGGTATTGTGATGCTCGCGAATACAAGCTATCCGAACCCGGCACGCGTTGAGGCGGCATACCATATCCTCGAGGCGCTACAGTAAAACATTGCCGGGTGGCGCTGCGCTTACCCGGCCTATACAACGCGTGAACTTTGTAGGCCGGGTAAGGCGAAGCCGCCACCCGGCAAAACACCCTACACAATCTCCCGCATTTTCCCTGCTGTCATCTACACTTAACAAAAAACAGTAAGGAAACTCCTATGCGCATTCTGCCTGTTATTGCCGCAGTAACAGCCGCGTTTTTAGTGGTTGCTTGCAGTTCCCCTACTCCTCCGCCTGGCGTCACGGTAGTCAGTAATTTCGACGCACAGCGCTTCCTCGGCAACTGGTATGAAATCGCCCGAATGGACCATCAGTTCGAACGGGGCTTAGAAAAAGTCACGGTCAGCTACAGCGCGATGGATGACGGCGGGATCCGGGTCATTAACCGCGGCTATAACCCGGATCGCCAGATGTGGCAGCAGTCAGTTGGTCAGGCCTATTTCACCGGCGCGTCTAACCGCGCGGCCATGAAAGTCTCTTTCATCGGCCCATTCTACGGCGGGTATAACGTCATTGCGCTGGACAGAGAGTACCGCCATGCGCTGGTGTGTGGGCCGGATCGCAACTATCTGTGGCTCCTCTCCCGCACGCCAACGATCTCGACGGAAATGAAACAGCAGATGCTGGACATAGCGACCCGGCAAGGGTTTGACGTGACGAAATTAATCTGGGTAAAACAGCTGCATTAGTGCGTACTGAGTTTTAACCCGATGATACCCGCGACGATTAACGCGAGGCTGGCGATGCGCGCCAGACTCGCAGACTCCCCCAGCAGCAGAATGCCGGTAATGGCAGCCCCTACCGCGCCAATTCCAGTCCAGACAGCGTAAGCCGTTCCGACTGGCAAGGTTCGCATCGCCCATGACAGCATGACGATACTGACAATCATTGCGGCGATAGTGATGACGCTGGGCGTCAGGCGGGTAAAACCGTGGGTATATTTCAGGCCAATTGCCCATACCACTTCGAGCAAACCGGCAATAACAAGAACGATCCAGGACATATCAGGCTCCTTAACTTAACGACAAGTTGGGGCCGTCCCCGATGAATGAAGCGCTTACGGGTCGTCCCGCAAGGCTGAGGTTGCGCCTTATATTTTGGTTAGCATGGAATTTTTTTTCAAACTTTTTCTGCTGAACACGTTAAGGCAAGAAATAGCCTCAGTAAGGCACGGAGTTCAGGCATTTATGACTCATCCGACTTCTCTATGATGATAGGCTTTCTGATGGCAGGAAGCCAAACCACTAGCCGACTGCGAAAATTATATGTTCAAAATTCTTTTGATTGACCGTTGTCACTTCACCCGCACGGGATTTGAAGCCTGGCTCAATCATTCAGACCTGTTTTCGGGTCATTTCGTCGTAACCGGGGTAAATAATCTTTTCCTCGCCAGAGAGCATATCCTGCAATGGAAACCTGCGCTGGTCATCGCTGATTTATCGGGCTTCCGGCAGGATTTACACCATTTTCAGCAGCTATCTTCCCTGCTTATTGCCAGCGAAACATTGCCTTTTATTATGCTGCAATCGGGGCAGGAGCAGGAGATGACAGATTATCTGGCGCAGTTCCCGATATGGTCTTCACTTTCCAAAAATACCGATCTGGAAAAACTGGCGGCGGTGATAAACGACGCGCTAACGACATGCGTAAGCGCGGAGCTTCCGGAAATGGCGGCACCGTTACTGACGCGTCAGGAAGAGAGAGTACTGACCCTGTGGATGGATGGTGCGAGCAACCAGAAAATTGCCAGCAATCTGCGCATTAACGGAAAAACGGTGTATACGTACAAACGCAATATCCGCATGAAGCTTCATATGGATACGCGTTACTCCCCGTTTTTATCGCTACAGGAAGTGGAGAATTGACGGTACGGTGAAGTTAGCTGCCGTACCGTCGCTTTCATTAGTTCTGAGCTTTAGTTGCTGCGCCAGAAATCGCGTTACCACCGTCGGAGATATCTTCCCCTACGCCACGGGTGGTGTTACATGCAGTCAGTACCGAAGAAAGCACCAGAACAGAAAAGATCGCTGCAATTGTTTTCTTAACCATAATATCTTCCTTTTATAGCCAAAGTTATTTTGTGTATAGCAACTTAAGAATAGACAAGATCTTGTCGTTTGACGGAAAAGGAAGAATTTTTAGGAAAATTAAACGGAATTAGCTGGCCGCATGGGAAATGATATGGCCGAGATCCTGAATATCTTCGCCCACGCCACGCGCGGTGTTGCAACCGGAGAGAATTGCGCTGGAGAACGCTAACAGAAGCAGAATTTTAACGGTACGTTTCATCTTCCCTGCCTGCAAAATCAGGCGCAGCGGGCGCTGCGCCTTTAATCATGACGTAAATTACTTCACGCGGGATACGTATTCGCCGGAGCGGGTATCCACTTTGATCACTTCACCGATCTGTACGAACAGTGGCACTTTAACCACCGCGCCGGTAGACAGGGTGGCAGGCTTGCCGCCAGTACCTGCGGTATCACCTTTCAGACCTGGATCGGTTTCAACGATTTCCAGCTCAACGAAGTTCGGAGGCGTAACCGCGATAGGCTGACCGTTCCACAGGGTAACGATGCACTCAGCCTGATCCAGCAGCCACTTGGCGTTGTCGCCAATCGCTTTCGCGTCCGCAGACAGCTGCTCGAAGGTTTCGTTGTTCATGAAGTGCCAGAACTCACCGTCGTTGTACAGGTAAGTCAGGTTCATATCGACAACATCAGCGCCTTCAGCGGAGTCAGTAGATTTGAAGGTTTTCTCAACACGGGTACCGGTCAGCAGGCGGCGCAGCTTAACGCGTGCGAATGCCTGGCCTTTACCTGGTTTAACGAATTCGCTGGCTTCAACCGCGTACGGTTCGCCGTCCATCATGATTTTAAGACCAGCACGAAAATCGTTGCTATAGTACGTTGCCATAAGGCCCTCTAAATTTGTTAACTGGTAGCTAAGCCACAAAATGGCGCATATTGTAACCCTAAACACCCCGTCCAGAGAAGATTGGTTATCGCAACTTGCCGATGTAATCACCAGTCCTGATGAATTGCTGCGTCTTTTAGACCTCGAACAGCACGAAGCGTTGCGTGCAGGTCGTGAGGCGAAGCGCCTTTTCGCCCTGCGCGTTCCCCGCGCGTTTGTTGCCCGAATGGAAAAGGGTAACCCTGATGATCCATTATTAAAACAGACGCTTACCTCTCAGGATGAGTTTATTACCGCCCCCGGATACAGCACCGATCCGCTGGAAGAGCAAAACAGTGTCGTACCGGGTTTGCTGCATAAATACCGTAATCGCGCCCTGCTGCTGGTTAAGGGTGGTTGCGCGGTAAATTGCCGCTATTGCTTCCGTCGCCACTTCCCGTACGCCGAAAATCAGGGCAATAAACGCAACTGGCAGGTGGCACTGGACTACATCGCGGCGCACCCGGAGCTGGATGAAATCATCTTTTCCGGCGGCGACCCGCTGATGGCAAAAGATCATGAGCTGGACTGGCTGCTGACTCAGCTTGAGACCATCCCGCACATTAAGCGTCTGCGCATTCACAGCCGTTTACCGATCGTCATCCCGGCGCGTATCACCGACGCCCTGGTCACGCGCCTGGAGCAGTCCCGTTTGCAGGTGCTGCTGGTGAACCATATCAACCACGCAAATGAAATTGACGCGCACTTTCGTGCGGCGATGGCGCGTATGCGAAAGGCAGGCGTGACGCTGCTCAACCAGAGCGTATTACTGCGCGGCGTGAACGACAGCGCCCGCGTGCTGGCCGATCTCAGCAATGCCTTATTTGATGCGGGCGTAATGCCCTATTACCTGCATGTTCTGGATCGCGTCCAGGGCGCGGCGCACTTCATGGTGACAGATGAAGAGGCCCGGAAGATTATGCACGAGCTGTTAACGCTGGTTTCGGGTTATATGGTGCCGAAGCTGGCACGTGAGATTGGCGGAGAGCCGAGTAAGACGCCGCTGGATTTGCAGCTACGGCAGCAGTAAAAAGGCAGGTGGCGCTACGCTTACCTGCCCTGGAGATAAAGCGGCAGCGCCATCAAAAAGTTATATCAGTTCGGGCACTTATAGACCTGGCCGTTCATCTGGCTGGCGGTTGGCACAAAGCTGGACAGCATCCCCTGCGTCGGGCTGCTCACCCCGTAAATCACATTGCCGCCCATTGCCGCAGCCTGATTACGCAGGGCATTGGCCGCACCGCGCATAGAGCCGCCCTCTTCGCCGTGCTGCCCCGACATCCAGTTGCTTTGCTCGCCAGTGGCGGTGCCTAACAGCTGGCATTCGCTGCCCGGCTTATCTTCCACAAAGCGAACGCTCTGGCCCGCTGCCGTCAGCTCATTGCTGGTGCTACAACCCGCCAGCAGCAATGCTGCACCTACAATCCCTGCACAGACTTTTATGCGCATGTTATTCCTCGTTTTCAATAAGCTGGACAGTAGTTGTCCGCGTGTAAACCTTATACTAAAAAGATGACCAAAAGAAAAATGCTGAGCATTTCTGCGAGCCAGATTCCGCTGGCACTCCTCCGACATCTTAAATGAATTCTGATAATAACCTTTGGGATATCGTGTTTTAGCCCCCGATCGTTTTTAGTGATGCGACGTACAACTTTTGTACGCGACTCAAAAAAGGGGGTTTCATGAGTGCATCATCCTCAGGAGAGGAAAAAGTAACCTGGGTGGGCTATCTGGCGTTCGTGCTCACTATCGTATTTTTCTCAGGTTTTTTCGCCAAAAGTACTGAATGGTGGCGCGTGCTGGATTTTACCGTGCTGAACGGCAGCTTTGGACCGGTGAACGGCGCGCTGACGTTTCGCGGTGAGGGCGGCACAGGAGCGAAAGACGGTTTTTTATTTGCCCTTGAACTGGCGCCCTCGGTCATTTTATCGCTCGGGATCATTGCCGTTACCGAGGGGCTGGGCGGGCTGCGTGCCGCACAACAGCTCATGACGCCCATTCTGCGCCCGCTGCTCGGCGTGCCGGGCATCTGCTCTCTGGCGCTTATCGCCAACCTGCAAAATACCGATGCAGCCGCAGGGATGACCAAAGAGTTGACTGACGAAGGGGCGATTACTGACCATGAACGCGCCATTTTCGCCACCTTCCAGACCAGCGGTAGCGCCATTATTACCAACTATTTTTCTTCTGGTGCCGCACTCTTTACCTTTATTACCGTCCCGGTGATCACGCCGCTTGCCGTCATTCTGGTGTTCAAATTTGTTGGCGCGAACTTCCTGCGACTGTGGATCGCCCACATGGAAGTTCGCCGCGTTCAGGAGGAAAGATGATCGCCCAGCCGCGTAAAAATATCATGGACCTGTTTATCGATGGCGCCCGCCGCGGCTTTACCATCGCCACCACCAGCCTGCTGCCGAACGTGGTCATGGCGTTTGTCATCATTCAGGCGCTCAAGGTAACCGGCCTGCTGGATATTGTCGGCAGGGTATGCGAGCCCATCATGGCCCTGTGGGGGCTTCCGGGTGCGGCGGCAACGGTTCTTCTGGCCTCGGTAATGAGCATGGGCGGCGGTGTGGGGGTCTGCGCCAGTCTGGTCGCTGCCGGCACGCTCAACGGTCACGATGCCACCATCCTGCTGCCCGCCATCTATCTGATGGGTAATCCGGTGCAAAACACGGGCCGTTGCCTTGGCACCGCAGGCGTCAACCCGAAGTATTATCCGCACATCATCACTATCTGCGTCATTAACGCCCTGCTCTCAATGTGGGTGATGCAGCTACTCTTCTGAGGAGATAAAAATGGATTTTTCAGTGCTGGAACCGCACCTTTTCCGCAATGCGCAGCTTTACGCTCCCGAGGAGCTTGGGCATTGCGATCTGCTGATTGCCGGAGGAAAAATCGTCGCAGTCGAAAAAGCGGGCCACGCCACAACGAGGCCAGACTGTCCTGAAAGCGATCTCGCCGGAGCGGTGGTTTGTCCGGGGTTTATCGATCAGCATGTACACCTGATTGGCGGCGGCGGTGAAGCCGGTCCCCACACCCGGACGCCAGAGGTGCGATTGTCTGCGCTGGTGGCGGCTGGCATCACCTCCGTTGTTGGCCTGCTGGGCACCGACGGCGTGACCCGCCATCCCGAGTCGCTGCTGGCGAAAACGCGGGCGCTTGAGCATGAAGGGATCAGCACGTGGATGCTGACAGGCGCGTATGGCCTGCCTTCTCCGACGATTACCGGCAGTATCGAAAAGGATGTGGCGCTGATTGATAAAATCATTGGCGTGAAATGCGCGATTTCCGACCATCGCTCTTCCGCGCCGGCAGATGACCAGCTCGCGAATATGGCCGCCCAGTCACGCGTCGGCGGGCTGCTGGGTGCCAAAGCGGGGATATCCGTGTTTCACCTCGGCAACAGCCCGAAACTGCTGGAGCCGCTGCTTAACATCCTGAATAACGCCGACGTGCCCCGCACGAAGCTGCTGCCAACTCACGTCAACCGCGCCCAGGCACTGTTCCACGCCGCACTGGACTATGCCCGCGAAGGGGGGTACATCGACATCACCACCAGCATCAGCGAGCCTGTTGATGCCGCCACCGCTATCGCGACGGCCCGTGAAGCACAGGTGCCGTTTAACCGGCTCATGCTCAGCTCGGATGGCAACGGCAGCCAGCCGAATTTTGACGCAAATGGTAATCTTGTTGGCATTGGCGTGGCGGGATTTGAATCCCTGCTTGAGACGCTACAGCAGCTGGTCGGCCGGTATCACCTGCCGCTGGAGGAGGCGCTTCTGCCGTTTACGCGTAACGTGGCGGAGTTTCTCGGCCTGGAGTATAAAGGGCGGATCGCGCCCGGATGCGATGCCGACGTCCTGGTCCTGACCGATGATCTGAAGATCCGCGAGGTCTGGGCGAAAGGCCGCCAGATGGTGAGTGGAGGCGTTGTGTGCGTGAAAGGCACCTTCGAGTAGAAGACAATAAAAAACCCCGGGCATTGCTGCCCGGGGTTCGTTCTGAGAGGTTCAGAACAACATGATTACATCATGCCGCCCATGCCACCCATGCCGCCCATACCACCAGCAGCACCTAAGTCAGGCGCGTCGCCTTTAGGCAGGTCGGTCACCATGCACTCGGTCGTGATCATCAGACCAGCTACAGATGCCGCGTATTGCAGTGCAGAACGGGTCACTTTAGTTGGATCCAGGATACCGAAGTCGATCATGTTGCCGTATTCTTCAGTTGCCGCGTTGTAACCGTAGTTACCTTCACCCGCTTTCACGTTGTTCGCAACCACAGACGGCTCTTCACCGGCGTTGGACACGATCTGACGCAGAGGAGCTTCCATCGCGCGCAGCGCAACTTTGATACCCACGTTCTGGTCTTCGTTCTGAGCAGTCAGGCCAGCCAGTTTAGCGGCTACACGCACCAGCGCGACACCACCACCAGCAACCACGCCTTCTTCTACCGCAGCACGGGTCGCGTGCAGGGCATCGTCAACGCGTGCTTTCTTCTCTTTCATTTCAACTTCGGTAGCCGCACCGACTTTGATTACCGCTACGCCGCCTGCCAGTTTCGCTACGCGCTCCTGGAGTTTTTCACGGTCGTAATCGGAAGTTGCTTCTTCGATCTGCTTACGGATCTGACCAACACGGCCCTGAATAGCAGCTTCTTCACCCACACCGTCGATGATGGTGGTGGTGTCTTTGTTGATCACAACGCGTTTCGCCTGGCCCAGGTCTTCCAGGGTCGCTTTTTCCAGCTCCATACCGATCTCTTCGGAGATCACGGTACCGCCAGTCAGGGTAGCGATATCCTGAAGCATCGCTTTACGACGATCGCCGAAGCCAGGTGCTTTAACCGCTGCCACTTTCACGATGCCACGCATGGTGTTAACCACCAGAGTCGCCAGCGCTTCGCCTTCAACGTCTTCAGCAATGATTACCAGCGGCTTGCCTGCTTTCGCAACGGCTTCCAGCACTGGCAGCATTTCGCGGATGTTGGAGATTTTCTTGTCAGCCAGCAGGATGAACGGGCTTTCCAGCTCAACAGCGCCAGTTTCTGGCTTGTTGATGAAGTATGGAGACAGGTAACCGCGATCGAACTGCATACCTTCAACCACGTCCAGTTCGTCTTCCAGACCAGTACCGTCTTCAACGGTGATCACGCCTTCTTTACCGACTTTATCCATCGCTTCAGCGATCAGTTTACCTACGGTTTCGTCGGAGTTAGCGGAGATAGTACCAACCTGAGCAATGGCTTTAGAGTCAGAGCACGGTACGGACAGCGCTTTCAGTTCTTCAACAGCAGAGGCGACAGCTTTGTCGATACCACGTTTCAGATCCATTGGGTTCATGCCCGCAGCAACGGCTTTCAGGCCTTCGGTGATGATCGCCTGCGCCAGTACGGTCGCGGTGGTGGTACCGTCACCGGCAGCGTCGTTCGCTTTAGAGGCAACTTCTTTCACCATCTGTGCGCCCATGTTTTCGAACTTGTCTTCCAGCTCGATTTCACGTGCAACAGAAACACCATCTTTGGTGATGGTTGGCGCGCCGAAGGATTTGTCCAGCACTACGTTACGGCCTTTCGGGCCCAGAGTGACTTTCACTGCGTCTGCCAGTACGTTTACGCCGCGGAGCATTTTTACACGAGCGTCGTTACCGAATTTTACGTCTTTAGCTGCCATGTTCTTATTTCCTCAAATTCGTACAGTTTCGTGCGTTAATTACGCTTCAACAATTGCCAGAATGTCGCTCTCGGACATGATCAACACTTCTTCATTGTCGATCTTCTCGGATTTCACGCCGTAGCCATCGTTGAAAATGACGATGTCACCAACTTTAACGTCCAGTGGCTGCACAGTTCCGTTTTCCAGGATGCGGCCCTTACCGACAGCGATGATTTCGCCACGCGTTGATTTTGCTGCTGCTGAACCGGTCAGAACGATGCCGCCAGCAGACTTGGTTTCAACTTCTTTACGTTTGACGATCACACGATCATGTAACGGACGAATACTCATTGATAGCTCTCCTTTGAGAAAGTCATTATCAGTTATGGATGACGCCGGTCCGCATGCGGTTTTCCGGCTAGTGCCCTGAGAGATGGGGATAGCTTTTTACCCCTTCAAGGGGTAATCGAAAAAAAATTTGCGAAAGTGTTACCATCCACTCTCTTTTGATGGTGGCGGGACGAGGTAAATGAGTGGACTCAGGCAGGAGTTGGGGCTGGCGCAGGGCATTGGCTTACTCTCAACGTCTTTATTAGGCACGGGGGTATTTGCGGTTCCCGCGCTGGCGGCATTGGTTGCCGGCAATAACAGTCTTTGGGCATGGCCGGTGCTGATCGTACTGGTGTTTCCGGTGGCGATTGTCTTTGCCATACTCGGGCGGCACTTCCCGAGCGCAGGCGGCGTAGCGCATTTTGTCGGCATGGCGTTTGGGCCGCGGATGGAGCGCGTCACCGGCTGGCTATTTTTGTCGGTGATACCCGTTGGCCTTCCGGCAGCCCTGCATATCGCAACCGGCTTCGGACAGGCGCTGTTTGGCTGGCACGATGAACAGTTGCTGCTGGCTGAACTCGGTACGCTGGCGATTGTCTGGTGGGTAGGCTCACGCGGGGCCAGTTCCAGCGCCAATCTGCAAACGCTGGTCGCCGTGTTAATTGTCGCGCTGATCGTCGCCATCTGGTTTGCGGGTGACATTACCGTGGCGGATATTCCTTTCCCCGCGATTAACGACATCGACCACGCACAGCTTTTCGCTGCACTATCCGTTATGTTCTGGTGTTTCGTCGGTCTGGAGGCGTTCGCTCATCTGGCATCCGAGTTTAAACAGCCCGAGCGTGATTTCCCCCGCGCCCTGATGATTGGCCTGCTGCTGGCGGGTACCGTGTACTGGGCCTGTACCGTACTGGTGCTGCACTTCAACGCGTTCGGTGAAGAGAAAGCCGCCGCCGCGTCGCTGCCGGGCATCGTGGTGCAGCTGTTTGGCGTTAAGGCCCTGTGGGTAGCCTGCGTGATTGGCTATCTCGCCTGCTTTGCCAGCCTCAACATCTATATTCAGAGCTTCGCCCGGCTGGTGTGGTCTCAGGCACTTTATAAACCGGATAGCCCCCTCTCACGCCTGTCAAAGCGTCAGCTTCCGGTGAATGCGCTGAATACCGTACTGGGCTGCTGCGTGGTGAGTTCCCTGGCCATTTATCTCCTCGACATCAACCTTGACGCGCTGATTGTCTACGCCAACGGTATTTTCATCATGATCTACCTGCTGTGCATGCTGGCGGGCTGTCGGCTACTGAAAGGACGCTTTAAGGCGCTGGCGGCTGTCGGGTGTGTCCTGTGCCTGATGCTGCTGGCGATGGTAGGATGGAAGAGTGTGTACGCCATCGTCATGCTGGCGGGGCTGTGGGTGTTTTTACCGAAGCGGCAAAAGCCGCAGGCCCGGTGAGCGAGCGCCACCGGGCCACAAACTCACCGATCGTCTTTATGATCTAACCGGTCGCGCTGCTCATCCTTACGCTGATATTCCCCTTCAAAGGTATCCCCCGGGCCGGTGCTGAAACCACCGCCTGGCATACGGCTGAAACGCAGGTGCGGCAGCAGCTTCATGGTCAGATGCTTCTGCACCGGCGGCAACAGCAACAGCAGGCCGAGGAAGTCGGTGAAGAAACCAGGCAGGATCAGCAGCAGGCCAGCAATAATCAGCGACACGCTTTTGATCATCTCGGCTGCCGGGCTTTCGCCTGCGGCCATCTTCTGCTGCATTAACAGGAAATTTTTGAAACCCTGATTGCGCACCAGCGACATGCCAATGACGGAGGTGAAGATCACCAGAATCAGCGTCAGCAGGACGCCCAGCACATGGGCAACCTGAATGAAAATCGAAATCTCAATGTAAACATAAAGAAAGAAAGCAATAAATGGTATCCAGCGCACTGGCATCTCCTGTGTGGCAGGTGCCTTCAGGCCCCTGACTGAATGTGTTCGCGAAGCGCGTAGATAAGAAATGGTGACGGTTAGCCAAAATTCAATCGGTTTGCACGGATATTTTTTCTGGAAATATTAAAGCGGTGACATATTTCACAGATTAATAATTATCATGAAATCGGGTCGATAATAAGTGATCCAGCTTACGGCAATTCGCTATCATCAGCATATGATCTCGAACATCTGGCCGATTGAGGGAATAATCGTCGGTCATAAAATATTCAAAGCCACATATATACTGTGTGTTTAGTACAATCCATCGGCAGCTTGAAAAGAAGGTTCACATGTTAAACAACATTCGTATCGAAGAAGATTTGTTGGGTACCAGGGAAGTTCCAGCGGATGCCTACTATGGTGTTCACACTCTGAGAGCGATTGAAAACTTCTACATCAGCAACAGCAAAATCAGCGACATCCCTGAATTTGTGCGTGGCATGGTGATGGTAAAAAAAGCCGCGGCTCTGGCGAACAAAGAGCTGCAAACCATTCCTAAAAGCGCTGCAAATGCGATTATCGCCGCGTGCGATGAGGTGCTGAACAACGGTAAATGCATGGATCAGTTCCCGGTTGACGTCTATCAGGGCGGCGCGGGCACCTCCGTCAACATGAACACCAACGAAGTGCTGGCAAACATCGGCCTGGAGCTGATGGGTCATCAGAAAGGTGAATACCAGTACCTGAACCCGAACGATCACGTTAACAAATGTCAGTCCACCAACGACGCCTACCCAACCGGCTTCCGCATCGCGGTGTATGCCTCTATCGTCAAACTGGTCGACGCGATTAATCAGCTGGGCGATGGCTTCCAGCGTAAAGCCGTAGAGTTCCAGGACATCCTGAAAATGGGCCGTACCCAGTTGCAGGACGCGGTGCCAATGACCCTCGGACAGGAATTCCACGCGTTTAACGTGCTGCTGAACGAAGAGACGAAAAACCTGCTGCGCACGTCCGAACTGTTGCTGGAAGTTAACCTGGGCGCAACCGCCATCGGTACACGCCTGAACACGCCAGATGGCTATCAGCAGCTGGCAGTACAGAAGCTGGCTGAAGTGTCCAACCTGCCGGTTGTGCCTGCGGAAGACCTGATTGAAGCCACCTCAGACTGCGGCGCCTATGTGATGGTACACAGCGCCCTGAAACGTCTGGCGGTGAAACTGTCCAAAATCTGTAACGACCTGCGCCTGCTCTCCTCCGGTCCGCGCGCTGGCCTGAATGAAATCAACCTGCCAGAGTTGCAGGCGGGTTCATCCATCATGCCAGCTAAAGTGAACCCGGTGGTGCCAGAGGTGGTGAACCAGGTGTGCTTCAAGGTTATTGGTAACGATACGACCGTCACCATGGCATCCGAAGCCGGTCAGCTCCAGCTGAACGTGATGGAGCCGGTGATTGGCCAGGCAATGTTTGAATCTATCCATATTCTGACCAACGCCTGCTACAACCTGCTGGAAAAATGCATCAACGGCATCACCGCGAATAAAGAAGTGTGTGAAGGCTACGTCTATAACTCCATCGGCATCGTCACCTACCTCAACCCGTTCATCGGCCACCACAACGGCGATATCGTCGGGAAGATTTGTGCCGAAACCGGTAAGAGCGTGCGTGAGGTTGTTCTCGAGCGAGGATTGTTGACCGAAGCCGAACTGGACGATATCTTCTCCGCCCAGAACCTGATGCACCCGGCATATAAAGCGAAACGATATACCGATGAAAGCGAACAGTAACCGTTCAGGCTAAGCTTCCGAAAGGCACGTCACTTGTGACGTGCCTTTTTTCTTTATGGGCGTTACCAAAACACAACAATTCAATATCAACTTGTTAATGAGCAAGGCAGGTCTTTATGTTTGGAGCAGAACTCGTCATCGTCCTGTTGGCGATTTATTTGGGCGCACGACTCGGGGGTATCGGCATCGGTTTTGCCGGCGGTCTCGGGGTGCTTGTACTTACCCTGATCTTTCAGATTAAACCCGGCGCAATCCCTTTTGACGTTATCGAAATCATCATGGCGGTTATTGCTGCTATCGCGGCTATGCAGGTCGCAGGCGGTATGGACTACCTGGTGAGCCTGGCGGAGCGAATGCTGCGTCGCCATCCGAAATACATCACCTTCCTTGCCCCACTGGTGACCTGGTTTATGACCATTCTCGCCGGTACCGGCCACACCGCTTTCTCCACGCTGCCGGTAATCACCGAAGTGGCGAAAGAGCAGGGTATTCGCCCGTCTCGCCCTCTTTCTATTGCCGTGGTCGCCTCCCAGATTGCGATTACCGCCTCGCCCATTTCCGCGGCGGTGGTCTTCTTCGCGGGTATCCTTGAGCCGATGGGCGTAAGTTACCTGACGCTGCTGGCAATCTGTATTCCGGTGACGCTGATTGCGGTAATGATCACTGCCGTGCTGTGTAACTTCCTCGGCGCCGAGCTGAAAGACGATCCGGTTTACCAGGAACGTCTGGCAAAAGGTGAAGTGAGCCTGCGCGGTAGCCAGGTCTTCGAGCTGAAGCCGCATGCAAAACGCTCCGTGCTGCTGTTCCTGATTGGTATCGTCGCCGTGATGTTCTACGCCACCGCCATCAGCGATACGGTAGGTCTGATCCAGAACCCGGTTCTGCCGCGTAACGAAGCCATTGTGGTATTTATGCTGACCATCGCGACGCTGATTAGCATCACCTGTAAAATCGACACCAGCGAAGTGCTGAACGCCAGCACCTTCAAATCCGGTATGAGCGCCTGCGTGTGCGTGCTGGGCGTGGCGTGGCTCGGCGATACCTTTGTGAAAGCGCACATTAGCGATATCCAGACCGTTGCAGGCGACCTGCTGCACAACTATCCGTGGCTGCTGGCAGTAGTGCTGTTCTTTGCCGCGACGCTGCTGTACTCCCAGGCTGCGACCACCAAAGCGCTGATGCCTGCGGCACTGATGCTGGGCGTGACGCCGTTGACGGCGATTGCCTCTTTTGCAGCGGTTTCCGCCCTGTTCGTGCTGCCCACCTACCCAACCCTGCTGGCCGCGGTTGAGATGGATGACACTGGCTCAACCCGTATTGGTAAATACGTGTTTAACCACGCGTTCCTGATCCCGGGCGTGGTGGCGATTACGCTCTGCGTGATCCTCGGCTTTATCATCGGCGGCATTGTGCTGTAAACGATTAGCCGTTGTAAAAATAGTTAAAATCGGGCCGCTCTGCGGCCCGTTTCATTAATGACCAACCGCCTTGCGTGATATAGTGAAGACTTTCGTGATGAGGAGGTCGACTTGTGAACACGCCTGATGCTGTTGTTGTACTGTGCACCGCCCCTGATGAAGCTTCTGCCCAGGATCTGGCCGCCAAAGTGTTGGCCGAAAAACTGGCTGCCTGTGTCACACTTCTTCCCGGCGCCACCTCCCTTTATTACTGGGAAGGTAAGCTGGAGCAAGAGTACGAAGTCCAGATGTTGCTCAAAACCAACCTGACAAACCAGCAGGCGCTCCTCGACTGCCTCAAGTCTCATCATCCATACCAAACCCCGGAGCTGCTGGTTCTGCCAGTGGTCCACGGCGATAACGATTATCTCTCATGGCTCAACGCTTCATTACGCTGATCCTGCTGCTGTGCAGCACGTCAGCTTTTGCCGGATTGTTTGACGCACCCGGCCGTTCGAACTTTATTCCTGCCGACCAGGCGTTCGTTTTCGACTTTCAGCAAAACCAGCACGATCTCAGTCTCACCTGGCAGGTGAAAGAGGGTTACTACCTCTATCGCAAGCAGGTCAGCATCACGCCGGCAAAGGCGAACGTCGGCGCATTGCAGATGCCCGCTGGCGAGTGGCACGAGGACGAGTTCTACGGTAAGAGTGAAATTTATCGTCAGCGCTTAAGCGTGCCCGTCACGGTGAATCAGGCGGATAAAGGCGCTACCCTGACGGTGACGTATCAGGGCTGCGCCGATGCGGGCTTCTGCTATCCCCCTGAAACAAAGGTCGTTCCGCTTAGCGAAGTGAAAGCGGCGGCCTCCCCTCTCCCCTCAGGGGAGAGGGGCGAAGGCAAAGCCGCTTCAGACCTTCCGTTCTCAGCGCTTTGGGCGTTATTGATTGGTATCGGCATCGCCTTTACGCCCTGCGTACTGCCCATGTACCCGCTTATCTCTGGCATCGTGCTGGGCGGTAAACAACGCCTTTCCACTACCCGCGCGCTGTTGCTGGCCTTTATCTATGTGCAGGGCATGGCGTTAACCTATACGGCGCTCGGCCTCGTGGTCGCTGCTGCCGGATTGCAGTTCCAGGCCGCCCTTCAGCACCCTTATGTGCTTATCGGTCTGTCAGCGGTGTTTATTCTGCTGGCGCTGTCGATGTTTGGCCTGTTCACCCTGCAACTGCCCTCTTCCCTGCAAACCCGTCTGACGCTGATGAGCAACCGTCAGCAGGGTGGCTCTGCGGGCGGCGTGTTCGCCATGGGTGCCATCGCCGGGCTGATTTGCTCCCCCTGCACCACTGCGCCGTTGAGCGCCATCCTGTTATACATTGCTCAGAGCGGCAACCTGTGGCTCGGCGGCGGCACGCTGTACCTCTACGCGCTCGGCATGGGCCTGCCGCTGATCCTGGTGACGGTGTTTGGCAATCGTCTGCTGCCGAAGAGCGGACCGTGGATGGAGACGGTGAAAACCGCGTTTGGTTTTGTCATTCTGGCGCTACCGGTATTCCTGCTGGAGCGCATCATTGGTGATGTGTGGGGTACACGTCTGTGGGCGATGCTCGGCGTGGCCTTCTTCAGTTGGGCGTTTATCGTGAGTCTGGGGGCGAAGAAACCGTGGATGCGCCTGCTACAGATCCTTCTGCTGGCGGCCGCGCTGGTGAGCGTCCGTCCACTACAGGACTGGGCGTTTGGCACCCCGGCAGGTCAAACGCAGGCTCATCTGAATTTTATACAGATTAAGAACGTGGATGACCTTAACCGCGCCCTGGCGCAGGCGAAAGGCAAACCGGTCATGCTCGATCTCTACGCCGACTGGTGCGTGGCCTGCAAAGAGTTTGAAAAATACACCTTCAGCGATCCGCTGGTACAACATGCGCTGAGCGATACCGTTCTGCTCCAGGCGAACGTTACCGCCAACAGCGCGCAGGATAAGGCTCTACTGAAGCAACTTAATGTGCTCGGGCTGCCTACCATCCTGTTCTTCAATGAACAGGGGGAAGAACAGCCGACGCAGCGTGTAACCGGGTTTATGGACGCAACGACATTCAACGCGCATTTGCGCAATCGCCAACCGTAAACAACACTTTAGACGGGACAAACCGTTGGGAATAGCGGAGGAGATAACCGTGCAACGCGAAGACGTACTGGGACAAGCCCTGCAATTGCTTGAGATTCAAGGGATCGCCAGCACCACGCTTGAGATGGTCGCCGACCGTATTGATTACCCTCTGGATGAACTTAAGCGCTTCTGGCCGGATAAAGAGGCGCTGCTGTATGATGCCCTGCGCTATCTCAGCCAGCAGGTGGATATCTGGCGCAGGCAGCTGATGCTGAATGAAGAGCTGACCACCGAGCAAAAGCTGCTGGCGCGCTATACCGCACTGACGGAGTGTGTAACCAACAACCGTTACCCAGGCTGTCTGTTTATCGCCGCCTGCACCTACTATCCGGATCCCGGACACCCCATCCATCAACTGGCAGATCAGCAAAAACGTGCCGCGCACGAGTTCACACACGAGCTGCTGACCACGCTTGAAGTGGATGATCCGGCAATGGTCGCGAAGCAGATGGAGCTGGTGCTGGAAGGTTGCCTGAGCCGCATGCTGGTGAACCGTAGCCAGGCGGATGTGGATACGGCGCACCGTCTGGCGGAAGATATTTTGCGGTTCGCGCAGTGTCGTATGGGTGGTGCTCTGACCTAAGCCAGCATTCCCGTCCAGGCGGAAATAAACAAGCACAGCGCCATCGCGCGCTGAAATCGCACCATCGCCACGGTGGTGCGGAAAATCCGGTTCACCGCCTTCCCCAGCCACGCCCAGCACAACAAACAAGCCACGGAGATCGCCAGAAACCATAGCGCCATCAGCGCAACATCCCGAAATGCATGGTCGCTTGCCGGAGCAAACAGGCTGACAACTGCCAGCGCCATCATCCACGTTTTTGGGTTTACAACCTGTAATAACGCCGCCGCCCGCGCGGTAAACCGGACATGGCGTCTGGAGGAGAGATTCGCGGCCGGGGCGCTAAACAGCTGCCAGCTCATCCAGGAAAGCCACAGCACGCCCGCCCAGCTCATTACCTGACGTATCAGCGGATACTGGCGTAACACTTCTCCTGCCCCAGCACCTGAAACCAGAACAATAGCGCTGGCGGCAATACACCCGCCCAGGATCGCAGGAAACGTATTTTTTACGCCAAAGTGCTGACTGTTAGCCAGTACCAGAATATTGGTTGGCCCCGGTGTAATCGAGGCGACAAATGCAAACAGCAGGAAGGGTAATAAATTCACAGGTGACTCCTTTTTTATTAGAGCCACGAATGTGCCGTTATTTTCTGGAAACGTCTGGAAGGTTTGTGCACAACCGACGGTAGTGTGCCGGAGAAATACGGTATGCCCGCTGGAACCAGCGACCAAGATGGCTTTGATCGGCAAAACCCACTGCCGCCGCAACATCAACAGGCAGTTCCCCACACGCCAGCATCTGTCGGGCCTTTGCCAGGCGCAGCTGGATAAGCCAGGCGTGCGGCGCCAGGTGAAATTCGCGCTTAAAACAGCGGGTGAGCGTAAAGCGATCTATACCCGTCTCACGGGCAAGGTCTGACAGCCCCACGTTCTCGCCGATATGCGCATAGAGATAGTCGCGGGCACGATGCGCCACGGCGGAGCTTTGTAGCTGAGACGGGAGTTTCTTACGCCAGTGGCAGTGGGCAGTGATCTGAGAGAGCAGGTTATCCATTGTGCTCTGTTGGACGATCTTCATCTCATCGTTATGCAACGAGGCAAATGTATCACCGATAGCGCGCACCAACTGAGGCTCTCGCGTCAGCGTTTGGGCAAAGTGGAGGGTGTAGCTCCCGGGAGTAGAGTCGTACAGCCCTTGAAGCGTACGGGTGAGCCAGTGTTCATCCAGATAAAAGGTCAGATAAGTAAAGCCCCCCTCTATCGGCGCATCACCGTCATGGATCTCCCCGGGCTCAAGTAAAAAAGCATCGCCCGGCTGGCTACGGTGGCGTTCACGGCGACAGTGGAACTGCTGGGTGCCGGAAAGGGTTATTCCGACCAGATAGCTATCATGCCAGTGGGGATCAAAGGCATGTCCTTCGAAATGCGCCTTAATTGTCTCAATACCTGTTTCTGCATGCTGACGCAGCTCAAGCCAGTCGTTTGCCATACTGCCCTCCTCTTACCGTCAGCATTGTCACATCTTGCCTGAACTGTCTGGAAGATTTGTGCAATTCCAGGGCACAAACGGACAGATTGCCGCAAACTTAAGCAGTTGAACAGCTTTTCCCGAAATAATGTTGACGATCGCGCGCGATTGCGGTTTAATGCGCTCCGTTGCCCGGATAGCTCAGTCGGTAGAGCAGGGGATTGAAAATCCCCGTGTCCTTGGTTCGATTCCGAGTCCGGGCACCACTATTTAAAGAACCCAGCCTATGGCTGGGTTTTTGCTTTTCTGTATCTGCTACGCATTGAATTTTCCCTTCTGTCAGGTAATAGTGATTTTTTTCCCTGACAATGAAAATGATATGACCTTATCTGCTTTAAAAGTCGGGTCACTGCTCCTGCTGTTGATCCTGTTTTATACCGGCCTGTTCACGAGCGATCGCATCACCTGGCTGATGGAGGTGACGCCCGTCATTATCATCATCCCACTTCTGCTTGCCACGCATCGGCGATACCCCCTGACTCCCCTTCTCTATACCCTGGTTTTCTTCCACGCCATCATTCTGATGGTTGGTGGTATGTACACCTATGCAAAGGTTCCGGTTGGTTTTGAGGTTCAGGAGATGCTCGGGCTTAGCCGAAATCCGTATGACAAGCTCGGTCACTTCTTCCAGGGGCTGGTTCCCGCACTGGCAGCGCGAGAAATTCTGCTGCGCGGTGGGTATGTTCGTGGACATAAGATGACGGGATTTCTGGTGTGCTGTGTTGCTCTGGCCATTAGCGCCACCTATGAACTCATTGAGTGGTGGGCAGCTTTGGCAATGGGACAGGGTGCGGATGATTTTCTGGGGACGCAGGGCGATCCATGGGATACCCAGTCTGATATGTTTTGCGCGCTGCTTGGTGCGTTAACGACGGTGCTGATCCTTGGGCGTTTCCATCAGCGGCAATTGCTTCGTTTGAATGTTTGTCAGGGATAGTACGCTCTGAGTTGCCGGGTGGCGGCTTCGCCTTGCCCGGCCTGCCGTTTTTCAGCAAACAAACGCAAAAAGGCCATCCTTCCGGATGGCCTCTTCACTTGTTTGATGCCTGGCAGTTCCCTACTCTCACATGGGGAGACCCCACACTACCATCGGCGCTACGGCGTTTCACTTCTGAGTTCGGCATGGGGTCAGGTGGGACCACCGCGCTACAGCCGCCAGGCAAATTCTGTTTAATCTGTATCAAAGCTGAAATTTGATTGTCTGTCTCTTCGCCAAAACACCTTCGGCGTTGTAAGGTTAAGCCTCACGGTTCATTAGTATCGGTTAGCTCAACGCATCGCTGCGCTTACACACCCGACCTATCAACGTCGTCGTCTTCAACGTTCCTTCAGGAGACTTAAAGTCTCAGGGAGAACTCATCTCGGGGCAAGTTTCGTGCTTAGATGCTTTCAGCACTTATCTCTTCCGCATTTAGCTACCGGGCAGTGCCATTGGCATGACAACCCGAACACCAGTGATGCGTCCACTCCGGTCCTCTCGTACTAGGAGCAGCCCCCCTCAATTCTCCAGCGCCCACGGCAGATAGGGACCGAACTGTCTCACGACGTTCTAAACCCAGCTCGCGTACCACTTTAAATGGCGAACAGCCATACCCTTGGGACCTACTTCAGCCCCAGGATGTGATGAGCCGACATCGAGGTGCCAAACACCGCCGTCGATATGAACTCTTGGGCGGTATCAGCCTGTTATCCCCGGAGTACCTTTTATCCGTTGAGCGATGGCCCTTCCATTCAGAACCACCGGATCACTATGACCTGCTTTCGCACCTGCTCGCGCCGTCACGCTCGCAGTCAAGCTGGCTTATGCCATTGCACTAACCTCCTGATGTCCGACCAGGATTAGCCAACCTTCGTGCTCCTCCGTTACTCTTTGGGAGGAGACCGCCCCAGTCAAACTACCCACCAGACACTGTCCGCAACCCGGATTACGGGTCTACGTTAGAACACCAGCCATTAAAGGGTGGTATTTCAAGGTTGGCTCCACGCAGACTGGCGTCCACGCTTCAAAGCCTCCCACCTATCCTACACATCAAGGACCAGTGTTCAGTGTCAAGCTATAGTAAAGGTTCACGGGGTCTTTCCGTCTTGCCGCGGGTACACTGCATCTTCACAGCGAGTTCAATTTCACTGAGTCTCGGGTGGAGACAGCCTGGCCATCATTACGCCATTCGTGCAGGTCGGAACTTACCCGACAAGGAATTTCGCTACCTTAGGACCGTTATAGTTACGGCCGCCGTTTACCGGGGCTTCGATCAAGAGCTTCGCGTTGCCGCTAACCCCATCAATTAACCTTCCGGCACCGGGCAGGCGTCACACCGTATACGTCCACTTTCGTGTTTGCACAGTGCTGTGTTTTTAATAAACAGTTGCAGCCAGCTGGTATCTTCGACTGATTTCAGCTCCGCCCGCAGGGGCTTCACCTACACATCAGCGTGCCTTCTCCCGAAGTTACGGCACCATTTTGCCTAGTTCCTTCACCCGAGTTCTCTCAAGCGCCTTGGTATTCTCTACCTGACCACCTGTGTCGGTTTGGGGTACGATTTCGTGTTACCTGATGCTTAGAGGCTTTTCCTGGAAGCAGGGCATTTATCACTTCAGCACCGTAGTGCCTCGTCATCACACCTCAGCGTTAACAAGGTACCGGATTTACCTGGAACCTCCGCCTACATGCTTAAACCGGGACAACCGTCGCCCGGCTGACATAGCCTTCTCCGTCCCCCCTTCGCAGTAACACCAAGTACAGGAATATTAACCTGTTTCCCATCGACTACGCCTTTCGGCCTCGCCTTAGGGGTCGACTCACCCTGCCCCGATTAACGTTGGACAGGAACCCTTGGTCTTCCGGCGAGCGGGCTTTTCACCCGCTTTATCGTTACTTATGTCAGCATTCGCACTTCTGATACCTCCAGCATGCCTCACAGCACACCTTCAACGGCTTACAGAACGCTCCCCTACCCAACAACACATAGTGTCGCTGCCGCAGCTTCGGTGCATGGTTTAGCCCCGTTACATCTTCCGCGCAGGCCGACTCGACCAGTGAGCTATTACGCTTTCTTTAAATGATGGCTGCTTCTAAGCCAACATCCTGGCTGTCTGTGCCTTCCCACATCGTTTCCCACTTAACCATGACTTTGGGACCTTAGCTGGCGGTCTGGGTTGTTTCCCTCTTCACGACGGACGTTAGCACCCGCCGTGTGTCTCCCGTGATAACATTCTTCGGTATTCGTAGTTTGCATCGGGTTGGTAAGCCGGGATGGCCCCCTAGCCGAAACAGTGCTCTACCCCCGAAGATGAGTTCACGAGGCGCTACCTAAATAGCTTTCGGGGAGAACCAGCTATCTCCCGGTTTGATTGGCCTTTCACCCCCAGCCACAGGTCATCCGCTAATTTTTCAACATTAGTCGGTTCGGTCCTCCAGTTAGTGTTACCCAACCTTCAACCTGCCCATGGCTAGATCACCGGGTTTCGGGTCTATACCCTGCAACTTAACGCCCAGTTAAGACTCGGTTTCCCTTCGGCTCCCCTATACGGTTAACCTTGCTACAGAATATAAGTCGCTGACCCATTATACAAAAGGTACGCAGTCACCCCATAAAGAGGCTCCCACTGCTTGTACGTACACGGTTTCAGGTTCTTTTTCACTCCCCTCGCCGGGGTTCTTTTCGCCTTTCCCTCACGGTACTGGTTCACTATCGGTCAGTCAGGAGTATTTAGCCTTGGAGGATGGTCCCCCCATATTCAGACAGGATACCACGTGTCCCGCCCTACTCTTCGAGTTCACAGCAAGTGTGCTTTCGTGTACGGGACTATCACCCTGTACCGTCGGACTTTCCAGACCGTTCCACTAACACACAAGCTGATTCAGACTCCGGGCTGCTCCCCGTTCGCTCGCCGCTACTGGGGGAATCTCGGTTGATTTCTTTTCCTCGGGGTACTTAGATGTTTCAGTTCCCCCGGTTCGCCTCGTTAACCTATGTATTCAGTTAACGATAGTGCAACGAATTGCACTGGGTTTCCCCATTCGGACATCGCCGGGTCAAAGGTTCATATCACCTCGCCGGCGCTTTTCGCAGATTAGCACGTCCTTCATCGCCTCTGACTGCCAGGGCATCCACCGTGTACGCTTAGTCGCTTAACCTCACAACCCGAAGATGTTTCACTTCTGATTGCGAAAATTTGAGAGACTCGAACACACATGAGCTGTGTGTCGTTTCAATTTTCAGCTTGATCCAGATTTTTAAAGAGCAAATATCTCAAACATGACTCGCAAGTCAGTTTTGAGATATGACGGCAGGTGACTTTCACTCACGAACCAGCAAGTGGCGTCCCCTAGGGGATTCGAACCCCTGTTACCGCCGTGAAAGGGCGGTGTCCTGGGCCTCTAGACGAAGGGGACGTACAGTCTCAATCGCAAGACGCCTTGCTATTTACTTTTCATCAGACAATCTGTGTGAGCACTGCAAAGGCAGGTTCTTTAAGGTAAGGAGGTGATCCAACCGCAGGTTCCCCTACGGTTACCTTGTTACGACTTCACCCCAGTCATGAATCACAAAGTGGTAAGCGCCCTCCCGAAGGTTAAGCTACCTACTTCTTTTGCAACCCACTCCCATGGTGTGACGGGCGGTGTGTACAAGGCCCGGGAACGTATTCACCGTGGCATTCTGATCCACGATTACTAGCGATTCCGACTTCATGGAGTCGAGTTGCAGACTCCAATCCGGACTACGACGCACTTTATGAGGTCCGCTTGCTCTCGCGAGGTCGCTTCTCTTTGTATGCGCCATTGTAGCACGTGTGTAGCCCTACTCGTAAGGGCCATGATGACTTGACGTCATCCCCACCTTCCTCCAGTTTATCACTGGCAGTCTCCTTTGAGTTCCCGGCCTAACCGCTGGCAACAAAGGATAAGGGTTGCGCTCGTTGCGGGACTTAACCCAACATTTCACAACACGAGCTGACGACAGCCATGCAGCACCTGTCTCAGAGTTCCCGAAGGCACCAAAGCATCTCTGCTAAGTTCTCTGGATGTCAAGAGTAGGTAAGGTTCTTCGCGTTGCATCGAATTAAACCACATGCTCCACCGCTTGTGCGGGCCCCCGTCAATTCATTTGAGTTTTAACCTTGCGGCCGTACTCCCCAGGCGGTCGACTTAACGCGTTAGCTCCGGAAGCCACGCCTCAAGGGCACAACCTCCAAGTCGACATCGTTTACGGCGTGGACTACCAGGGTATCTAATCCTGTTTGCTCCCCACGCTTTCGCACCTGAGCGTCAGTCTTTGTCCAGGGGGCCGCCTTCGCCACCGGTATTCCTCCAGATCTCTACGCATTTCACCGCTACACCTGGAATTCTACCCCCCTCTACAAGACTCTAGCCTGCCAGTTTCGAATGCAGTTCCCAGGTTGAGCCCGGGGATTTCACATCCGACTTGACAGACCGCCTGCGTGCGCTTTACGCCCAGTAATTCCGATTAACGCTTGCACCCTCCGTATTACCGCGGCTGCTGGCACGGAGTTAGCCGGTGCTTCTTCTGCGGGTAACGTCAATCGACAAGGTTATTAACCTTATCGCCTTCCTCCCCGCTGAAAGTACTTTACAACCCGAAGGCCTTCTTCATACACGCGGCATGGCTGCATCAGGCTTGCGCCCATTGTGCAATATTCCCCACTGCTGCCTCCCGTAGGAGTCTGGACCGTGTCTCAGTTCCAGTGTGGCTGGTCATCCTCTCAGACCAGCTAGGGATCGTCGCCTAGGTGAGCCGTTACCCCACCTACTAGCTAATCCCATCTGGGCACATCCGATGGCAAGAGGCCCGAAGGTCCCCCTCTTTGGTCTTGCGACATTATGCGGTATTAGCTACCGTTTCCAGTAGTTATCCCCCTCCATCAGGCAGTTTCCCAGACATTACTCACCCGTCCGCCACTCGTCAGCGAAGCAGCAAGCTGCTTCCTGTTACCGTTCGACTTGCATGTGTTAGGCCTGCCGCCAGCGTTCAATCTGAGCCATGATCAAACTCTTCAATTTAAAAGTTTGATGCTCAATGAATTAAACTTCGTAATGAATTACGTGTTCACTCGTTGAGACTTGGTATTCATTTAGTGTCCGAGGACATTAAGAATCCATGTCACTTTGAGTGCCCACACAGATTGTCTGATAAATTGTTAAAGAGCAGTTGCGACGCGCTTCAGCGCTCTGTCGCGAGGTGGCGTATATTACGCTTTCCTCTTTCAGAGTCAACCCTGATTTTCAGGATTTTTTCTCTTCAACCGACCGGGTTATCTGTGAAGTGATTCACATCCGCCGTGTCGATGGAGGCGCATTATAGGGAGTTCTCCGCAGGCCGCAACCGCTAAATGACAGAAAAATGACTGACTGCTGCATTCCACAGCAAAACCCCGCCTTATACCTTTTTACACACAGACTTATCCACAATCTATTGACGATCCCGGTGTGATCCAGCGATTTGAACACTATACTAGCGGCAAATATTTCTCTCGCGGGCCAACCTCATGACGACACAACGACTTCAACGTGACTGGCGTATCCCAACCGCCGGGCTCGCCGTGCTGGTGTTACTTATGGCAGGTTTTGCACTGCATACGCACTGGAATGCTTTTATTCAGTGGTGCCTCGCCACCCAGATCACCCTGCACCGATATCTGGTGATGTATCTGCTGCAACTTAATAATCATCAGTACAGCGGTGGGCTATGGTTGTTAACCGGTGCGTTTCTTTATGGTGTACTCCATGCCGTTGGACCTGGGCACGGCAAATTTATCGTCACCACGTATCTCACCACCAATAAAGAGAGCCAGCTCGCGGCGCGCGTCGTACCGTTTATCGGTAGCATGATGCAGGGCGTCAGCGCGATCGTCTTTGTCTTTATCCTGGCGGTTGGATTGAACCTCGCGTCAGGAGATATCAGCACCAGCCGTTGGTACGTCGAGAAAATCAGCGCCGTGCTGATTGCCGTCTTCGGTGCGTTTATCATTTATCAGGCGCTCAGCAGCCTGCGTCCGCGCAAAATGGCGATTAGCGCCATCAAGCCGCTTCACCAGCATAATGAACGCTGTGGCTGCGGCCGTCACGGCGTAGGGGTGGATCTGACTAAAAGCGACTGGAAAACCCGTCTGGGCGTGGTGCTGGCCATTGGCGCACGCCCGTGCAGCGGGGCAATTATGATCCTGATGTTCTCGAATGCGCTCGGTATTATTAGCTGGGGGATTGCTGCTGTGATGACAATGTCGCTGGGCACGGCGCTGTCGATTATGGGGCTGTCGCTGGCAGTACGTTACGCGCGTGAACGCACAGTAACCTGGTTTGGCGGCGGCACGTCCCTGAACTGGGTAATGCCGATGGTCAAAATTGCCGGAGGGGTTGTTCTGATACTGTTCGCGACGATCCTGTTCCTTACGGTGATCCCCGTCAGCGCCGGCGGCGACTATATTGCCGCAGGATGCTAATAAAAGAAAACCCGCCAGCGGCGGGTTTTTTTATCACTCGTTAATTCGCGGATGCTGATCGACAAGGCGAGAGCGTTTTGTCTGGAGCGCCTCAATCTCTGCGTCAATATCTTCAATCTTCTGCTCTACATTATCGTAGTGCTCACGCAGGATCTCTTTCGCTTCCTGAATATCAGACGCCGCAGGCGTTGCCCCTTTCAACGGACGATTCGCCGTCTCCTTCATGGTAATACCGGTAATCAGGCCGATCACCGCAATGACCATCAGATAGTAAGCAGGCATCATCAGGTTCTGCGTGCTCTCCACCAGTGAAGCAGCAAGCGTCGGCGTCAGGCCCGCAATCAGAACGGAGATATTAAAGGCTGCCGCCAGCGCACTGTAGCGAATATGCGTCGGGAACATTGCCGGCAGCGTAGAAGCCATCACCCCGATGAAGCAGTTGAGGATCACCGCCAGCATCAGCAGACCGGCGAAAATCAGCCCCAGCACATTGCTGTTAATCAGAATAAAGGCCGGGATTGCCAGTGCGAACAGGGCGACGCTGCCGAGAATAATGAATGGCTTACGGCCAAAGCGGTCGCTCAGCAGACCCATAATCGGCTGCACAAACAGCATACCCACCATGATGGCGATAATAATCAGCACACCGTGGTCTTCCGAGTAGTGCAGGTTATGCGACAGGTAGCTCGGCATGTAGGTCAACAGCATGTAATAGGTGACGTTGGTGGAAATCACCAGACCAATACAGGTCAGCAGGCTGCGCCAGTGTTTGGTCGCAATCTCCTTGAACGACACTTTCGGGCCATCCTGTAACCCTTCACGGTCACCCTGCTCCAGCTTTTCAACGTGCTGCTGGAACGCAGGCGTCTCTTCCAGGGCGTGACGCAGATAAAGCCCAATGATGCCCAGCGGCAGCGCCAGGAAGAACGGAATACGCCAGCCCCAGTCAAGGAAGTTCTCTTCACCCACTACGGTTGAGATCAGAACCACAACCCCCGCGCCCATGACAAAACCGGCAATCGAACCAAAGTCCAGCCAGCTGCCCATAAAGCCACGTTTACGGTCCGGAGAATATTCAGCGACAAAAATCGATGCGCCGGTATATTCGCCACCAACGGAGAAGCCCTGCGCCATCTTACAGATCAACAGCAGAATCGGCGCCCATATACCAATAGTTGCATACGACGGAATAAGGCCGATACAGAATGTACTTATCGACATGATGACAATGGTAATAGCCAGGATCTTCTGGCGACCATATTTATCACCCAGCATGCCGAAGAAAAGGCCACCGAGAGGACGAATCAGGAAGGGAACGGAGAACGTACCCAGCGCAGCAATCATCTGCAAGCTGGGATCGGCACCAGGGAAGAACACTTTACCAAGTGCATAGGCCACAAAGCCGTAAACACCAAAATCGAACCACTCCATCGCATTACCGAGCGAGGCCGCTGTAATCGCTTTGCGCAGTTTCGCGTCATCAATAATGGTGACATCGCGCAGCGTGATGGGTTTTACTTTTTTCCTTCTAAGCATAGCTTTCCTCGTAGACTCAGCCCCGTCCGTTTCACAGCGCATTTTGCAAGCTGTGAACCAGAGACCCGCTCCATGCGAATCT
This sequence comes from Enterobacter sp. BWH64, assembly GCF_001037645.1. Taxonomy (NCBI): domain Bacteria; kingdom Pseudomonadati; phylum Pseudomonadota; class Gammaproteobacteria; order Enterobacterales; family Enterobacteriaceae; genus Enterobacter; species Enterobacter sp. BWH64. The sequence continues at coordinate 929,147 of NZ_KQ089922.1, read as the reverse complement.
CCTTATTCAAGCGTAGCAGGTTTACTTACATTGACGTTTTACCTCAATACAACCGAACCTGTTGACGCCTGTCTGGGCAGTTAAAGACCTTTTTACCCTACCAGCGTTTATATATGTGATCAACTTCACACATATTTTTCCTGTTCGTAAGTTGCCTTCAGCTTTTGTCAATTCACGATAAATAAGGTCATTCTAAACCCCCTTATCAAACAGATCTTAACGCCCGTTATTATTCTTCCCCAAACAAAATGCAAGCACATTTCTTCACAGCAAATTTACACAAAATTCAATTATTAACAGTGGGCAATCCTGTTTACATTCAATATGTGACGAAGATAACTAAAACGGCGTTTTATTTTCGTTGAATCACAATTCCAAAGATCGCATGATAAATCCGAACACGATATCCCAGCAGCTTTCAAATGAAGGAATGCTGAACACCTGAATTTCGCTCTACAGCATAAATAACGAATCGATTGGTCCCAAAAAAGGCAATCGTTTGAATTTGTTGATCTATTTTTTGAGCTTTCCGCCAGCCATGCGGACGAGATGTGAGGGTTAATGATGAAGATTAAAGCAACAATAGAACGCATCCCGGGCGGGATGATGCTGGTCCCGCTGGTACTTGGCGCGATATTAAATACGCTAGCCCCGAATACCGGTGCTTATTTTGGCGGTTTTACAAAAGGTATGATTACCGGAACGGTACCGATTCTGGCAGTCTGGTTCTTTTGCATCGGCGCATCTATTAACTTGCGTGCAACAGGTACGGTATTACGTAAATCAGGGACGCTGGTCATTACTAAAATTGCGGTCGCCTGGGTTGTTGCGATGATCTGTGCGATGTTCATTCCGGAGAATGGAATTCAGACCGGCTTCTTCGCCGGATTATCTGTTCTGGCCATAGTCTCAGCAATGGATATGACCAACGGCGGTCTCTATGCCAGCCTGATGAATCAATATGGCACCAAAGAAGAATCGGGCGCGTTCGTGCTGATGTCCCTGGAGTCGGGTCCGCTGATGACGATGTTGATTCTGGGTTCTGCCGGCCTTGCCTCTTTTGAACCACACCATTTTGTCGGGGCGATCCTGCCGTTCCTGATTGGTTTTGCGCTGGGCAACCTCGATCACGATCTGCGTGATTTCTTCAGCAAAGCCACCCCGGTACTGATCCCGTTCTTCGGCTTCGCGTTGGGCAATACCATCAACCTGAACGTGATTCTGGAAACCGGCCTGCTGGGCATTGTGCTGGGTGTTGCCGTCATCGTCATCACGGGTATTCCACTGATTATTGCAGACCGCGTCATCGGAGGCGGCAACGGAACCGCGGGCGTGGCCGCCTCTTCGGCCGCAGGCGCTGCGGTAGCCAACCCGGTGATTATCGCCCAGATTAACCCGGCCTTTGAACCCGTGGCCGCTTCCGCCACGGCTCTGGTTGCCGCCAGCGTGATTGTGACGGCAATTCTGGTCCCTGTCATCACGGCACTGTATGCCAGACGCTTTGGGCATGTGCCTGAGTCCCGGACAGAACCTGAAGCGGTAGAAATGCACCACTAACCCTTTCGCCCCCTCCTTAAAAAGAGGGGCAATCACGTACCAAATATCTCTTCCACCATGCCATCCACCAGCCGTTTTGCCGAACAGAGTCTCGGCATTCCCAGCGCGACCGTTTGCCAGCTCTGCGTCACTGACCAGCTCACCGGATGTTTATCCGCCTGACACCAGTCCCCCAGCCAGCCCAGCATATCTTTATAATCAATCAGACCGGGAGAAGCGGGCGTCGTCAGCCACTGATGGTAAAAATGCCGGGTGGTGGGAGAAGCATTAATTCCCTGTGCCAGATAGTTTGCGGCCATGCTGCGCAGATTATCTTTCAGCATGGCCGCCACATCGCTATTCGCCAGACGACAGGCATCGCCAAACGCCCCCCAGCGCAACTCTTCCAGCACGATAAAGCAGCGGCCAGCCAGCGACCAGCCGTCATACTGCCCGGCTCGCCAGCGGGTAAAAATTTGCTCACTGTGCTCACCCGCCTGAACCGTAAGGCCGCGCTGCGCGAGCGCTTTCTCTTTATAGGCGGCACGCTGGTTGAAATGTGAGGAGAGCTCTTCGTACTGTTGCAACAATCCGGGCGGTTGAGGGAGGCGTGGATTCACCTGCTGGCGCAGGGCTACCAGCCTGTCGGACATACGGGTCAGCGCAAGGTGTCCGGGGTCGAGCATACCGGCCAGTTTCTCCGCCAGACCCAGCCGCAGCGCTGCATTTTCGTTGAGCATTCCCGCCATTGCCCACGGCCGCAGCCGGGTCTGCGTAATGATCTCCTGCGTCAAACGCTCACGAAATTGCAGTTGCTGTGGCCCCAGGAGGGAGTGACGTGCAGCGTCCGCCCCCTGGAGCAAATCGACCATAAATTTTGGGTGAATACACTCCAGCGTCCGCCCGGGACCGTCCAGTAGCTGTGTTGTCATGGTTGCTCTGCCGCGAATAAGGTTTGAATATCATCGCGTAACAGTCGGGTATCTTCCTGAATCCACGCCGCAGTAGTCATACTTTGCTTCAACAACTGGCTAAGCGCCCGGGTTGAATGTTCATTCTGCTGCCGCACGGCAAGGCTATCACGCAAGCTTTCCTGTAACCCGGTCAGGCACAACGAAAACTCTGCAAAGAACGTTGCCATACCTGCCGTAACAGAGACATCGACCTGCGCGGCCAAAGCTTTACGTATTTGATCGCAAAACTGATCGATATGTTGCGTAAATTTGCCATGAAGCTGAACGATGTCGATGACATAGCGTGTGCGCGTCACGACATACTCTTCCCAGCCCCAGCCGGGATTATTGAGCCAGCGCGAGACGGTATTACGTACGCTGCCTGCCCCGGCTGGCTGACTGGCGGGAGGGGTGTCCTGCACAATGGCATCATTAAATAAGCCGCGCGTATTGAAATTAAGCTGGTTTGCCTGAAACGCCGGGAAGCTAATCCGCGCCCGAAATCCGGCATGACTGAGCTGTTCCTTGATTCGCGTCTCGATAGGGCGCATCGCCTCATTCAACGATCGGGCAAGCGTAGACTCCAGCTGATCGAAGCGTAACGCCAGCTCCCGGCCAATTCTGCTCTGCGCATTCAGCATAATCTGCTCGCATGACGATCGAATCTTGCTCAGGACAATCTGCGCCTGCCCTTCATCGTCAAGCACCAGCTGCTGGATTGCATCCGCGTCGTCTGCACGCAAACTGGATGGCTCGCGCCCTGCTAAATCAAGAATAGACGGGCGGCTAAAAATGTCGCCCAGCGCCTGGTGAAGTTCACCTTTCTGGCGAAGCAGGAATGCATCCGTTGTGTTGAGCGCCTCTTCAACTTCATGCTGGACCTCATCGCTCACCACGCTCTGCCGCTGACGCAGCAACGTCATATCCTCTTCCAGACGCGCAATATTCAGCTCCAGCTCATCAAAAGCGACCGTCAGTCCCTGATGGCGAAAATCCAGGTATTCTCTGGCATTTTGCGCATAGTTCAGCAGCTTATGCGATGCCGACCGCAAAGCGAACAGCGAGGCGTTGGCGTAAGCCGCGTAAATCAGTTTGCGGATGGGCTGTTCGAACAGCGAATCCTCCCACAGCAGATCCGCCGCATGGCGAATATGGTCAATATCGTCCAGGTCGGCCGTTCGCCAGCGGCGGCCCAGCGCGGCCTCGGCAAAATCCTGTACCCAACGCTGATCCTGATGATCGGGAAGGCGCCCATGAACGTTCATCTCATAGCGGGCGCGGTTTGCCAGATAGGCCCACATGGAAGAGACCGGATAAATTTGCCCCGGAGAAATATTTCCTTTCATCAGCGTGCCGGAAATCATCGCCCGCACCTGCTCTTCATCGTCGCTGTTACGATCTTTCTGATCGAATTTGTTGACCAGGGCGTAAAGCGGTACGGATTTCCCGGCAGCCGAAATTGCCTGACGAACCTCCGCATCAGAAATAGATTTAAGCTGTGTATAGTCCATCACCGCCAGCACGGCGGAGGCGCGCGCCAGCTGCTCGCTGAGCATTTTTTGCAGGTGCGGCTGACCGGCCTCGTTCGGCCCCGGCGTGTCAAGCAGCGTCAGTTGCCCCAGGTGCGCATCCAGACCGGCGAGATGCACAAACTCCACCTCAATCACCGGAATATGTTCTATCGCGGCATACTCAGAGAACGGAAACTCCACGCCCAGCGCCTGAGACAGCCGCACCAGATCGTTCAGGCTTTTCAGACAATGAAAGATGGGCTCCGCGCCCAGGTGATGTTTTTCAAACGCCTCACCTCTTTCTATGCGCTCCAGCAGCGTATTCATGTCCTTGTCGATTTCCAGACGCCGCGCCAGCTTGCCGCGATCTTTATCGCACAGTTTTTTCTGCAACTGGGTAATCAGGGTATCGATGGGCGAAACGTGCAAAAAATGCAGCACCGGCTCCTTCTGGCCCGGCGTATGGCGGATCAGCGTGGGAAGTGCCGTCATCGGACGATTGCGGTTCGGCAGCACTTCCGTGCCCACAATCGCATTAATGGTGGTCGATTTTCCCGCTTTCATGGTACCCACAATCGCCAGCACCATTTCGAGGCGGGTTATTTTGCGTAATTCGTTATTCAGCATCGCCTGCTGAGCGTCGACACCCCGTGCGCTAAAATGTAACGGCAAAACGTTGTTATTAACGCCGCTCATCGCAGCGGCTGTGCTATCCAGCTTTGCAATCGGCATAGATTTTAATGAATCAAGATTGTTCAGAGCGAGCTGTAACAATCGTTCAGCTTCCTGGCTTAATTCAAATATGGTCTGTGTGTGCATGATAAAAGCCTTCCCTTAACGCAAATTTATTACTTTTATTAAGCCACGATGTTTTAATTATACTTTTCAGGCTTATATGGTCACGTATGGAAAACATGTTCATTTAATACAACTAACTGAAGATAATGAGAATTTAAAAACCACCCTCGTAATACGTGTAAAACATCCCCTGGCCAGAAAGCCAAAAGTGAATAGACAAAACGCATTTTCAGGAAACATCAGGATATATCATCGTTATTTACCCACCAAAAAAGAGAGGTATTCCCTGGCGCCAAAAGATGTATGGCGTCAGAAGAGGATAGATAAATAACGGCTTGTTCCTTCACCTTATCCGAAATGGCACAGCGTAGCAATTTGCTGTAATAAAATATTCGATACATTTAGCATGATTACGATCTCTGCCGTTCAGGGCTTAAGCTTCCCTTAATTCACTGACAGTTCGTGTCATCGCTTGCGCATTTATGCGCTATTTTTATAAAACAATATCACCGACAAAAGTGGGGATTTGCGTTATACTCGCTGCCTTTTTCGGCACACTGCCGTCATTTAGCTGGCGTTTTCCAGCGTGTTAACACTTTTGAGGATACCAACATGCAACTTCCACACTGCCCGAAATGCAATTCTGAATACACCTATGAAGACAATGGCATGTTCGTTTGCCCGGAATGCGCCCATGAATGGAACGATGCGGAGCCTGCACAGGACAGCGATGCGCTGATCGTGAAAGACGCAAACGGCAACCTGCTGGCAGACGGCGACAGCGTTACCGTTGTGAAAGATCTGAAGGTAAAAGGCAGTTCCTCCATGCTGAAGATCGGCACTAAAGTCAAAAATATCCGTCTGGTTGAAGGCGATCATAATATCGACTGCAAAATTGACGGCTTCGGTCCGATGAAACTGAAATCTGAGTTCGTGAAAAAGAACTGATTGTCCCGCCCGGTGACGCTTCGCTTACCGGGCGTTCGGGAACTACACTTAACGGGCTTTTCTTACGTGAGGTAAAGATTATGCCGTTAAGTCCCTACATCTCTTTCGCCGGCAACTGTGCGGAGGCGACGGCCTTCTATCAGCAGGCCGTCGGCGCAGAGCTCCTCTACAAAATCACCTTCGGCGAAATGCCCAAAGACGAAAACAGTGAAGAAGGCTGTCCGTCAGGCATGAACTTCCCGGATACCGCCATCGCCCACTCTAACGTCCGCATTGCCGGCAGCGATATCATGATGAGCGATGGTCTGCCACCCGGCAGCAGCGCGCAGTACGCCGGATTTACGCAGGTGCTCGACACGCAGGACGTGGATGAAGGCAAACGCTGGTTCGACAACCTCTCTGATGGCGGCAATGTCGAAATGGCCTGGCAGGAGACTTTCTGGGCGCACGGATTCGGGAAAGTCACCGACAAATACGGCGTGCCGTGGATGATTAACGTCGTTAAGCAGCAGCACTAATTTTCGGGCGGTGGGCAGTCTGCCTCCGCCTGTCATCAAACTCCCCTCAACTCTTCAAATTCCCGCAACCGAGACTTAACCCAAATGTCATATTGATGCGCCAGCATGAGGCCACATTTATCGTGAGGCCCGGCACATGCAAACTGTCATTCGCGTCGAGAAACTGAGCAAAACCTTCCATCACAACAAGGCGCTGCATGCCGTTGATCTGACCGTCCAGCAGGGCGAAATGGTGGCGCTGTTGGGGCCGTCTGGTTCAGGTAAATCAACCCTTCTTCGTCACTTGAGCGGCCTGATTACCTGTGACAAAACGCCGGAAAGCCGCGTCGAACTGTTGGGGAACACCGTGCAACATGCGGGGCGTCTGGCGAGCGATATTCGCAAAAGCCGCGCTCAGACGGGCTATATCTTTCAGCAGTTCAACCTGGTGAACCGCCTGACCGTGCTCGAGAACGTGCTGATTGGCGCGCTCGGCAGCACCCCGTTCTGGCGCACCTGCCTGCGCTGGTTCTCCCCATCCCAGAAGCAAGAAGCCTTACAGGCGCTGACCCGCGTCGGCATGGCGCATTTCGCCCACCAGCGCGTCTCCACGCTCTCCGGCGGACAGCAGCAGCGCGTCGCCATCGCCCGCGCCCTGATGCAGAAAGCCAAAATCATTCTGGCCGATGAACCTATCGCCTCGCTGGATCCGGAATCGGCCCGCATCGTGATGGAAACCCTGCGCGACATCAACCAGAACGACGGCATCACCGTGGTGGTGACGCTGCATCAGGTGGATTACGCCCTGCGCTACTGCGAGCGCATCGTCGCCCTGCGTCAGGGCCATGTGTTCTTCGATGGCGCAAGCCACCAGTTTGATAACGAACGTTTCGATCATCTCTACCGCAGCGTAAACCGCGTCGAAGAGCGCGCGCAGGCTGCTTAACGTCCCCATAACGAGGAATGGACATGAACTACAAAGCCGTTGCCGCGCTGGCCTTCACCAGCATGTTCAGCATCAGCACCCTGCTAAGCCCTGCTTACGCTGAGGAACAGGAAAAAGCGCTGAACTTTGGCATCATTTCAACGGAATCACAGCAAAACCTGAAGCCGCAGTGGGAACCGTTCCTGAAAGATATGGAAACCAAACTGGGGATCAAAGTAAACGCCTTCTTCGCCCCGGACTACGCGGGCATCATTCAGGGAATGCGCTTCAACAAAGTCGACATCGCCTGGTATGGCAACCTCTCTGCTATGGAAGCGGTAGATCGCGCGAACGGCCAAGTCTTCGCCCAGACCGTTGCGGCAGACGGCTCCCCGGGCTACTGGAGCGTGCTGATCGTTAACAAAGACAGCCCGATCAACAATCTCAACGACATGCTCGCCAAACGCAAAGAGCTGACCTTTGGTAACGGCGACCCGAACTCCACTTCCGGCTTCCTCGTCCCTGGCTATTACGTCTTCGCGAAAAACAACGTCTCCGCCAGCGACTTTAAGCGCACGGTCAACGCCAGCCACGAAACCAACGCCCTGGCCGTGGCGAATAAGCAGGTTGACGTCGCCACCAACAACACTGAAAACCTCGACAAGCTGAAGACCTCCGCGCCGGACAAGCTGAAGGAAATCAAGGTTATCTGGAAATCGCCGCTGATCCCGGGCGACCCGATCGTGTGGCGCAAAAACCTCTCTGAGAATACCAAGGACAAGGTCTACGACTTCTTTATGAACTACGGCAAAACGCCGGAAGAGAAAGCGGTTCTGGCGCGTCTGGGCTGGGCGCCGTTCCGCGCGTCCAGCGATTTGCAGCTGGTGCCGATTCGCCAGCTGGCGCTGTTCAAGCAGATGCAGGGCGTGAAGGACAACAAGGGTCTGAAGGAAGAAGAGAAGACCAGCAAAGTGTCGGAAATTCAGGCGCAGCTGGACGATCTCGACCGCCTGACCGCCGCGCTCGGCGCCATGACCAGCGTGAATAAAGCGGTGCAGTAACGCTTTTCTCCCTCTCCCTTGAGGGTGAGGGGGAAATACGCACGCTGATGCCCTCACCCCGGCCCTCTCCCACAGGGAGAGGGAGAACAGATCGTAGGCCGGATAAGCGTAGCGCCATCCGGCACACAAAGAGCCACGGAGTAAAACATGCAAACCATCACCCTCCCGCCGCCAAAGCGCAGCTGGTTCTCGCTCATAAGCTGGGCCGTTCTGCTGGCGGTGCTCGTTATCTCCTGGAAGGGCGCGGAGATGGATCCGCTGCTGCTCTTCAGAGACTCGGGCAACATGGCGACCTTCGCCGCCGACTTCTTCCCGCCGGACTTCAGCCAGTGGCAGGACTACCTCGGTGAAATGGCGATCACCCTGCAAATTGCCGTCTGGGGCACCGCCCTCGCCGTGATCCTTTCCATTCCGTTTGGCCTGATGAGCGCCGAAAACATCGTGCCGTGGTGGGTTTACCAGCCGATGCGTCGCCTGATGGACGCCTGTCGCGCCATCAACGAAATGGTCTTTGCGATGCTGTTCGTGGTCGCCGTCGGCCTGGGTCCGTTCGCGGGCGTGATGGCGCTGTTCATCCACACCACCGGCGTGCTCTCCAAGCTGCTCTCCGAAGCGGTTGAAGCCATCGAGCCCGGCCCGGTGGAAGGCATCCGCGCAACCGGAGCGAACAAAATCGAAGAGATCCTGTACGGCGTCCTGCCGCAGGTGATGCCGCTGCTCATCTCCTACTCCCTGTACCGCTTCGAGTCCAACGTTCGCTCCGCCACCGTGGTCGGCATGGTGGGCGCAGGCGGCATTGGCGTCACCCTGTGGGAAGCCATTCGTGGTTTCCAGTTCCAGCAAACCTGCGCCCTGATGGTGCTCATCATCGTCACCGTGAGCCTGCTGGATTTCCTCTCTCAACGTTTGCGTAAGCACTTCATCTGAGAAGCGAGGCTTTGATTTGTATGCACTTATCCAGACATCAGACCAGTTACCCCACCCGCTGGCAAGAGATTGCGGCAAAGCTCGAAGTGGAGCTGCGCACGCACTACCGCTGCGGAGACTACCTGCCCGCTGAGCAGCAGCTTGCCGACCGCTACGAAGTGAATCGCCACACCCTGCGTCGCGCCATCGATCAACTGGTGGAGCGCGGCTGGGTCCAGCGCCGTCAGGGCGTCGGCGTACTGGTGCTGATGCGTCCGTTCGACTACCCGCTCAATGCCCAGGCGCGTTTTAGCCAGAACCTGCTCGATCAGGGCAGCCACCCCACCAGCGAAAAGCTGCTGTCAGTCCTGCGCCCCGCCTCCCGCCACGTGGCGGACGCGCTGGGGATTCAGGAGGGCGACAACGTCGTTCACCTGCGCACGTTGCGCCGGGTGAACGGCGTGGCGGTCTGTCAGATCGACCACTACTTCGCGGACCTCACCCTCTGGCCCGTGCTGCAACATTTCGCCAGCGGTTCCCTGCATGATTTTCTTCAGGACGCGACGGGTATCGCGCTCAAACGCACCCAGACGCGCATCAGCGCCCGCCGCGCGCAGGCGAAAGAGAGCAAGGTGCTGGAGATCCCCAACATGGCCCCGCTGCTCTGCGTGCGCACCCTCAACCACCGTGACGGCGACGTCAACGCAACGGAATACTCCGTCAGCCTGACCCGCGCCGACATGATTGAATTTACCATGGAGCACTGAATGCACTTCGACACCTCCACTCGTCAGCGCTGGATGCGCGTGCTGGCCCACAGCCAGCCTGATGCGCTGGCTGCCCGCATGAGCGCGCTCGGCCTGACGCCGGACTACGACACGATCCGCGCGCCGGAGATCGGCCTGGTGCAGATCCAGGCACGCATGGGCGGCACCGGCGAGCGCTTCTTCGCCGGCGATGCCACCCTCACCCGCGCGGTGATCCGCCTGAAAAGCGGCACGCTAGGCTACGGCTACGTACTTGGGCGCGACAAAACGCACGCCGAACGCTGCGCAGCGATCGACGCGCTTTTACAGGAACAGCCGCATTTTCAGACGTTAATGGAAACCCTTATTGCCCCGCTGGAAGCCGACCGCGCCGCACGCCTTGCCGCGCGTCAGGCCGAAGTGAATACCAGTCGGGTCGACTTCTTTACGCTCGTTCGCGGAGACAACGCATGACGCTTCAACCTGCTTTTACCCTGGCCGTCCAGGATGCCCAACAGAGTTTCCGTCGCCTGCTGAAAGCCATGAGCGAGCCGGGCGTCATTGTCTCGCTGCACCAGCTCTCCCAGGGCTGGCTGCCGCTGAACCTCGCCTCGACCAGCGTGCTGCTGACCCTGGCGGACAACGACACCCCGGTATGGCTGTCAGGCGCATTGCTGAACGATATCGCCAGCCAGAACCTGCGCTTTCACACCAACGCGCCGCTGGTCGAGCAGCCCCAGCAGGCGGTCTTCGCCGTGGTCGACGAGCAAATCAGCCACGAAGAGCTTAACGCCCTGAGCGAAGGCAGCGCCGTCGCACCGGAAACCAGCGCCACGCTGATTTTGCAGGTCTCCAGCCTGAGCGGTGGCCGCATGCTGCGCCTGACGGGTGCAGGGATTGCCGACGAGCGGATGGTCGCCCCCCAGCTGCCGGAGTGCATCATTCATGAGCTGACCGAGCGCCCGCATCCGTTCCCGCTCGGTATCGACCTGATCCTGACCTGCGGCGAGCGCCTGCTGGCGATCCCGAGAACCACTCACGTGGAGGTGTGCTGATGTACGTTGCCGTCAAAGGGGGCGAGAAGGCGATCGCCGCCGCCCATGCCTTGCAGGCGCACAGACGCCGGGGGGATGACGCCCTTCCCGAGCTGAGCGTCGCCCAGATTGAGCAGCAGTTAAACCTGGCCGTCGACCGCGTGATGACCGAAGGCGGCATCGCGGACCGCGAACTGGCGGCGCTGGCGCTGAAACAGGCCAGCGGCGATAACGTGGAAGCCATCTTCCTGCTGCGCGCTTACCGCACTACGCTTGCGAAGCTGGCGGTTAGCGAGCCGGTGAATACGGCGGAAATGCGATTAGAGCGCCGTATTTCTGCGGTGTACAAAGATATTCCTGGCGGCCAGCTGCTTGGTCCGACCTACGACTACACCCATCGCCTGCTGGACTTCACTCTGCTGGCGAACGGTGAAACACCGCAGCTCAGCGTCTCTGACGCTGAACAAGACGCCTCCCCGCACGTCTTTAGCCTGCTGGCAAACCAGGGGCTGGCGAAGGCGGAAGAGGACACCGGCAGCACACCGGATGACATCACCCGCACGCCGCCGGTCTATCCCTGTTCGCGCTCGTCCCGCCTGCAACAGCTGATGCGCGGTGACGAAGGGTATCTGCTGGCGCTGGCCTACTCCACGCAGCGCGGCTACGGGCGCAACCACCCGTTCGCGGCAGAGATCCGCAGCGGTTATATCGACATTGAAATCGTGCCGGAAGAGCTGGGTTTTGCGGTGAACATCGGCGAACTGCTGATGACCGAGTGCGAAATGGTCAACGGTTTTGTCGCGCCAGAGAATGAAGATCCGCACTTTACCCGCGGCTACGGGCTGGTGTATGGCCTGAGCGAGCGCAAGGCGATGGCGATGGCGCTGGTTGACCGTGCGCTCCAGGCGCCGGACTACGGCGAGCATATTGCAGGCCCGGCACAGGACGAAGAGTTCGTGCTGGCCCACGCGGATAACGTTGAGGCCGCCGGCTTTGTCTCGCACCTCAAGCTGCCGCACTACGTCGATTTCCAGGCCGAACTGGAACTGCTGAAACGCCTGCAACGGGAGCGCGCCAATGGCTAACTTAAGCGGCTACAACTTTGCCTATCTGGACGAACAAACTAAACGCATGATCCGCCGCGCCATCCTGAAGGCAGTGGCGATCCCCGGCTACCAGGTGCCATTCGGCGGCCGCGAAATGCCAATGCCCTACGGCTGGGGCACCGGCGGTATTCAGATCACCGCCAGCGTGATCGGCGAAGCGGACGTGCTTAAGGTCATTGACCAGGGGGCAGACGACACCACCAACGCCGTGTCGATCCGCAACTTCTTTAAGCGCGTAACGGGCGTTAATACTACCGAAAAAACCGAAGACGCGACGCTGATCCAGACCCGTCACCGCATTCCGGAGACCCCGCTGACTGAAGATCAGATTTTGATTTTCCAGGTGCCGATCCCGGAGCCGCTGCGTTTTATTGAGCCGCGGGAAACCGAAACCCGCACCATGCACGCCCTGGAAGAGTACGGGATCATGCAGGTCAAACTGTATGAGGACATCGCCCGCTTCGGCCATATCGCCACCACCTACGCCTACCCGGTGAAGGTGAACGGCCGCTACGTGATGGACCCGTCGCCGATCCCGAAATTCGATAACCCGAAGATGGACATGATGCCCGCCCTGCAACTTTTTGGCGCCGGACGTGAAAAACGCATCTACGCCGTACCGCCGTACACCCGTGTGGAGAGCCTGGATTTTGACGATCACCCGTTTACGGTGCAGGAGTGGGACGAGCCGTGCGCCATCTGCGGTTCGAAGCATAGCTATCTGGATGAAGTGGTGCTGGACGACACGGGCAAACGGATGTTTGTCTGCTCCGACACCGATTACTGCCGCCAACAGAGCGAGGCGAACAGCCAATGAAACCGCTGCTTTCGGTTAATAACCTGACTCACCTTTATGCGCCGGGCAAAGGCTTTAGCGACGTGTCGTTTGAGCTGTGGCCGGGCGAAGTGCTGGGCATTGTCGGCGAGTCCGGCTCCGGTAAAACCACCCTGCTGAAGTCCATCTCCGCGCGCCTGACGCCGCAGAATGGCGACATTTTGTATGAGGGCGTGTCGCTGTATGGCATGAGTGAAGCCGATCGCCGCCGCCTGCTGCGCACCGAGTGGGGCGTGGTGCACCAGCACCCGATGGATGGCCTGCGCCGCCAGGTGTCGGCGGGGGGCAACATCGGCGAACGGCTGATGGCCACCGGCGCGCGCCACTACGGCAACATCCGCGCCACGGCGCAGCACTGGCTGGAAGAGGTTGAAATTCCCGCCTCGCGCATCGACGACCTGCCGACCACCTTCTCCGGCGGCATGCAGCAGCGTTTACAGATTGCCCGCAATCTCGTCACCCATCCGAAGCTGGTGTTTATGGATGAACCGACCGGCGGGCTGGACGTCTCTGTACAGGCTCGCCTGCTCGACCTGCTGCGCGGCCTGGTGGTGGAGCTAAACCTGGCGGTGGTGATTGTCACCCACGATTTAGGCGTCGCGCGCCTGCTGGCAGACCGCCTGCTGGTGATGAAGCAGGGTCAGGTGGTGGAAAGTGGGTTAACCGACCGCGTGCTCGACGATCCCCATCATCCTTATACCCAGCTGCTGGTGTCGTCCGTATTGCAGAACTGAGGGCGCGGTTGCCGGGTGGCGCTGCGCTTACCCGGCCTACGAACACCGCACCTTGTAGGCCGGGTAAGGCGAAGCCGCCACCCGGCAAAACGAACACCGCACCCGTAGGCCGGGTAAGGCGAAGCCGCCACCCGGCAAAACGAATCGCGAGGCCAAAATGATCCACGTTGAAAATGTCAGTAAAACCTTTGTGCTCCACCAGCAAAACGGCGTCCGCCTGCCGGTACTGCAAAATGCCTCGTTAGAGGTCAGCAACGGCGAATGCGTGGTGCTGCATGGCCATTCCGGCAGCGGAAAATCCACCCTGCTGCGCTCCCTGTATGCCAACTACCTGCCGGACGAAGGCCATATTCATATTCGCCATAACAATGAATGGTTCGATCTGGTTCAGGCTCCCGCGCGCAAAGTGCTGGAAGTGCGCCGCTCGACGATCGGCTGGGTCAGCCAGTTCCTGCGAGTGATCCCGCGGATCTCCGCCCTGGACGTGGTCATGCAACCCCTGCTGGATCTCGGCGTGCCGCGCGAAACCTGCGCCGCTAAAGCCGCCAGCCTGCTGACGCGCCTCAACGTACCGGAGCGTCTGTGGCACCTCGCCCCGTCGACCTTTTCCGGCGGCGAGCAGCAGCGCGTCAACATCGCCCGCGGCTTTATCGTCGATTACCCGATTTTACTCCTGGATGAACCCACCGCCTCGCTCGACAGTAAGAACAGCGCAGCGGTGATGGAACTGATCGAACAGGCCAAAGCGCGCGGCGCGGCGATCGTCGGGATCTTCCACGACGACGCCGTCCGCCAACGCGTGGCGGACAGACTGCACCCGATGGGGACAAACGTATGATTATCAATAATGTCAGGCTGGTGCTGGAAAATGAGGTCGTGAACGGCTCGGTTGAGGTGCGGGACGGTGTCATACGCGCCTTTGCCGAAACCCGGAGCCGCACTCCTGAAGCGATGGACGGCGAAGGCGGCTGGCTGCTGCCGGGGCTGATTGAGCTGCATACCGATAATCTCGATAAATTCTTCACCCCGCGCCCAAAGGTGGACTGGCCTGCTCATTCAGCGATGAGCAGCCACGACGCGCTGATGGTCGCCAGCGGCATCACCACGGTGCTGGACGCGGTGGCGATTGGCGACGTGCGCGACGGCGGCGATCGCCTGGAGAATCTGGAGAAGATGATCAACGCCGTGGAGGAGACGCAAAAGCGCGGCCTCAACCGCGCCGAGCACCGCCTGCACCTGCGCTGCGAGTTGCCGCACCACACCACCCTGCCGCTGTTTGAGAAGCTGGTGGGCCGCGAGCCGGTCTCGCTGGTTTCCCTGATGGATCACTCGCCGGGGCAGCGCCAGTTCGCCAACATTGAAAAGTATCGCGAATACTATCAGGGCAAATATTCGCTCAACGACGCGGAGATGGCGCGCTACGAAGAAGAGCAGCTCCAGCTGGCGGCCCAGTGGTCGCAGCCGAATCGCCTCTCCATTGCCGCGATGTGCCGGGACCGTAATATTGCCCTGGCCAGCCATGACGACGCCACGCACGATCACGTGCGCGAATCCCACCAGCTTGGCAGCGTGATAGCTGAATTTCCCACCACGTTTGAAGCGGCAGAGGCATCGCGTAAGCACGGCATGAACGTCCTGATGGGCGCGCCAAATATCGTGCGCGGCGGATCGCACTCCGGCAACGTGGCGGCAAGCAGGCTCGCCTCGCTCGGCCTGCTGGATATCCTCTCCTCTGACTATTACCCCGCCAGCCTGCTGGACGCGGCCTTCCGCGTCGCGGACGACGAGAACAACAGCTTCACGCTGCCACAGGCGATTCGCCTGGTGACGAAAAACCCGGCCAGCGCGCTTAATCTTCACGATCGCGGTGAAATTGCCGAGGGGAAACGGGCCGATCTGGTGCTCGCCCACCGTAAGGGCGAGCACATTCATATCGACCACGTCTGGCGTCAGGGAAAAAGGGTGTTCTGATGGGAAGACTCATCTGGTTAATGGGCCCGTCCGGCTCCGGGAAGGACAGCCTGCTGTCGGCGTTACGGCAGCGGGAACATTCACAGCTGCTGGTCGCGCACCGCTATATCACGCGCGATGCCAACGCCGGAAGCGAGAACCATATCGCCCTGAGCGAGCAGGAGTTTTTTACCCGCGCCGGACAAAACCTGCTGGCGCTGAGCTGGCATGCCAACGGTTACTACTATGGCGTCGGTATTGAGATTGACCTCTGGCTGCATGCGGGGTTCGACGTACTGGTTAACGGCTCGCGGGCGCATCTCCCGCAGGCTCGCGCCCGGTACGAAGCGGCGCTGCTCCCGGTCTGTTTGCAGGTTTCCCCGGACGTTCTCCGTAGCCGGCTGCAAAAGCGGGGGCGCGAAAACGCGCGCGAGATCGACCAGCGGCTGGAACGGGCGGCGCGCTACACCCCGTCGGGTTGCCATCTCCTCAATAACGACGGAAGTTTGCTACAGTCAGTCGAGACCTTGCTATCGCTTATTCGCCAGAAGGAGAAACAGCATGCCTGACTGCCAGCTTCGCCCCGCCACCGCCGACGATGCGCCGATCGTTTACGCGCTGATCTGCGAACTTAAGCAGGCCGAGTTCGATCATCAGGCGTTTCACGCCGGGTATCTGGCCAACTTGCAGGATCACAATATGCGTTACCAGCTGGCCGAGCTGGACGGGCAGATCATCGGTATGATCGGCCTGCATATGCAGTTTCACCTGCATCACGCCCGCTGGATCGGCGAGATCCAGGAGCTGGTGGTGATGCCGCAGGCGCGCGGATTAAAAGTGGGCAGCCAGCTGCTGGCCTGGGCAGAGGACGTCGCGCGACAGGCAGGCGCCGAGCTGATCGAGCTTTCCACCAGCGTGAAGCGCGTGGACGCGCACCGTTTTTATGTTCGTGAAGGATATACGCAAAGCCATTTCCGCTTCACCAAACCGCTGTAGAGGTGCGTTATGAGTCTGACGATCACGCTGACAGGAACCGGAGGGGCTCAGCTGGTGCCGGTGTTTGGCTGCGACTGCGCGGCGTGCCGACGGGCGCGTTTACAGGAAAATTATCGCCGTCGCCCCTGTAGCGCGGCGGTGAAATTCAACGATTCGGTCACCTTGCTGGACGCGGGTATTCCACACCTGATGGACGACTGGCCCGCGGGGAGTTTCAGGCAGATTTTGCTTACCCATTATCATATGGATCACGTTCAGGGGCTTTTTCCTCTGCGCTGGGGCGTGGGAGCGACCATTCCGGTTTACGGTCCGCCGGACGACGCAGGCTGTGACGACCTGTTCAGGCATCCGGGCCTTCTCGATTTCAGCCACACGGTGGAGCCGTTTGTGATGTTTGAACTTCAGGGCTTGCGGGTCACGCCGCTGCCGCTCAACCATTCAAAACTCACGTTTGGCTATCTGCTGGAGTCCGCCCACAGCCGCGTGGCGTGGCTTTCTGATACCGCCGGGCTACCGGATAAAACGGTGACGTTTCTGCTAAACAATCAGCCGCAGGCGATGATTATCGACTGTAGCCATGAACCGCGCCCGGAGACGCCGCGCAACCATTGTGACTTGAATACGGTGATTGCGCTGAACGAGGTGATTGGCTGTCCGCAGGTGATCCTGACGCATATCAGCCATCAGTTTGACGTGTGGATGATGAATAACCCGCTGCCGTCCGGCATTGAAGCGGGGTATGACGGGATGGTGCTGGTGTTGGATTAAATTTTGCCGGGTGGCGGCTGCGCCTTACCCGGCCTACGCGTTGCAATACCAGGGTTACCACCGATCGTAATCATCCTCTAACCGGCGCTCATCCTCTTCTAACCGACGCCGATCGTCATCCAGCTGCCGCTGACGCTCGTCTAAACGCTGGCGTCGATCTTCTAACTGTCGACGACGATCGTCGTACTGGCGGCTGTCGGTTTGACGGCTGCGATCGTAACGATCGTCGTCGTCATCATTACGGCTGCTGCCGGGGTTATAGGCGTCGTTGATCGCCTGCTGAATATTGCCAATGGCATCATCAATCACATCGGCATGCGCCAGTTGGCTGGTTAAAGTCAGCAGACCCAATAACAGAGCGGTAGAGTAACGTTTCATAAGGCCAGACTCGCAGGTGAACTGGCCTTACGGTAATGAATGGCAGGGAACCGGGGTAGCGGAGGAATCTCAATTCCTGGCCTGTTCAATCGCCCCTATCGCATCGACTCGCGCCTGATGTCGTCCCCCTTCAAACGGTGCATTTAGCCAGGCATCGACGATCATTTTTGCCAGCTCCAGTCCGACCACGCGCGAACCAAATGCCAGCACATTCGTGTTGTTATGCTGCCTTGAAAGCTGAGCTGAATAAGGTTCGCTACAGACCACTGCGCGGATGCCCGGGAACTTATTGGCCGTAATGGAGATCCCTACCCCCGTTCCGCAGATCAGGATGCCGCCATCCACCTCCTTATCGATAATAGCCTGTGCAACCGCGCTGGCATAATACGGGTAGTCAGTACGCTCCGGGGAACAGGTGCCTTTATCCACCACGTCGATGCCACGCGCGCGCAGATGGGCCAGAATATCCTCTTTCAGCATAAAACCTACGTGATCGCAGCCAAATGCAATCTTTTTCATAATAAACCTCATCGTGGGTTAACTTTACGAACTCGATGGAGTTGTGATTTAAGACCGGTCAGTTGTGCAATAAAACCTCAAAACCATCGAGTTCTGCGCGTGTTCTACACCCCTGACTTTGACATTTCAACTCTCTCATGACGGTATATTTCTTACGGCATGCATTAAAATCCGTTAACGTGTCATAATTATATTATTGATTTTTAAGGTCATCCTAAAGCAACCGCCCATCAAAACTTCACAGACAATAAAACTTTATGAATTTTCAAATATTGTGAAGTTGCCAGCATATTTTCATGCCAGAGTGTGGTGATATAGTGTCGTCTTCATTTTTAAGGACAAAAGAGAGCGATGAGTCAGTCAGAATTTAAAAAAGAGCTGCCTAACGGCATTGGCCTTGCACCGTACCTGCGCATGAAGCAGGAAGGCATGACCGACAACGAAAGCCGTATCGTCGACTGGCTGCTCCAGCCGGGTAACCTGAGCGGCGCGCCTGCGATTAAAGACGTTGCCGAAACGCTGATGGTGTCGGAAGCGATGATCGTGAAAGTGGCCAAACTGCTCGGCTTTAGCGGTTTCCGTAACCTGCGTGCGGCGCTGGTCGACTACTTCTCGCAATCCGAACAAGTATTACCTGCGGAACTCGCTTTTGATGAAGCACCACAGGATGTGGTTAACAAAGTGTTCAATATTACGCTGCGCACCATTATGGAAGGCCAGTCGATAGTGAACGTGGATGAAATTCACCGCGCGGCACGTTTCTTCGCCCAGGCCAACCAGCGCGATCTGTACGGTGTGGGTGGTTCTAACGCTATTTGCGCCGACATCCAGCATAAGTTTCTACGCATCGGCGTGCGCTGCCAGTCGTATCAGGACGCGCACATTATGATGATGTCGGCATCGCTGCTGAAGGAAGGGGATGTGGTACTGGTGGTCTCCCATTCCGGCCGCACCAGTGATGTGAAAGCAGCAGTTGAGTTAGCAAAAAAGAACGGCGCCAAAATTATCTGTATTACTCATAGCTACCATTCACCGATTGCTAAACTTGCTGATTATATTATTTGTTCGCCAGCACCAGAGACCCCGTTATTAGGGCGCAACGCCTCCGCGCGTATATTACAGCTTACATTATTAGATGCGTTATTTGTTTCCGTTGCACAACAAAACATCGAACAGGCCACACTTAATATGCAAAAAACCGGCGCTATTGTGGATTTCTTCTCTCCTGGCGCACTGAAGTAAATTAAAAGGTTAATCCTGCTCAGGCGGGATTAACAACAACATACCCTACATTGAGAACACTGCTATGAATAAATATCTGAAATATTTCAGCGGCGCCGCTATGGGCTTAATGTTATCCACCAGCGCGTTTGCTGCTGCGGAATATGCGGTGGTATTAAAAACGCTCTCCAATCCATTCTGGGTGGATATGAAGAAAGGGATTGAAGATGAAGCCAAAACCCTGGGAGTAAGCGTTGATATTTTTGCCTCGCCGTCAGAAGGGGATTTTTAGTCCCAGCTACAGCTGTTCGAAGATCTGAGTAATAAAAAATACAAGGGTATCGCTTTTGCCCCACTCTCCTCCGTGAATCTGGTCATGCCCGTCGCGCGCGCCTGGCAGAAAGGTCTCTATCTGGTGAATCTCGATGAAAAAATCGATATGGATAACCTGAAAAAAGCAGGTGGCAATGTAGAGGGGTTTGTCACAACGGACAACGTGGCCGTCGGCGCAAAAGGGGTCGATTTTATTATCAATAAACTTGGTGCGGAGGGGGGCGAAGTCGCAATCATTGAGGGTAAAGCCGGTAACGCATCGGGCGAGGCGCGCCGCAATGGCGCAACAGAAGCCTTCAAAAAAGCAAACCAAATTAAGCTGGTTGCCAGCCAGCCCGCTGACTGGGATCGCATTAAAGCTCTGGATGTGGCAACCAACGTGCTGCAACGAAACCCGAATCTGAAAGCCTTCTACTGCGCGAACGATACCATGGCAATGGGCGTGGCACAGGCGGTGGCAAACGCCGGTAAAATCGGCAAAGTGCTGGTGGTCGGCACCGATGGTATCCCAGAGGCGCGTAAGATGGTCGAAGCCGGTCAGATGACGGCAACCGTCGCACAAAACCCGGCGGACATCGGGGCGACCGGCCTGAAATTAATGGTGGATGCCGCGAAAACCGGGAAAGTCATCCCGCTGGAAAAAACGCCTGAATTCAAGTTGGTGGATTCGATTCTGGTGACAAAATAACGCAGAACTGTGCGGCTTGATGCCCTCACTCCGGCCCTCTCCCACAGGGAGAGGGTGAACAGAGAAGGAAATAAACATGGTCACGCCATATATCTCTATGGCGGGGATCGGCAAATCCTTTGGT
This sequence comes from Enterobacter sp. BWH64, assembly GCF_001037645.1. Lineage (NCBI taxonomy): Bacteria > Pseudomonadati > Pseudomonadota > Gammaproteobacteria > Enterobacterales > Enterobacteriaceae > Enterobacter > Enterobacter sp. BWH64. Next base: position 908,580 of record NZ_KQ089922.1, on the reverse strand, counting down.
CCGGTTCACGCATTAAAATCGGTTGATTTAACTATATACCCTCATGAGATCCACGCGTTATTAGGGGAAAATGGTGCCGGTAAATCAACCTTAATGAAAGTATTATCGGGAATTCATGAACCGACCAAAGGCTCCATTATTATTAATGAAAAGAATTACGACAAATTGGATCATAAACTGGCAGCAAGACTGGGCATCGGCATTATATATCAGGAACTCAGCGTTATTGATGAATTAACCGTGCTGGAAAATCTATATATAGGCCGTCACCTGACTAAAAAGGTTTGTGGCATCAGGATTATTGACTGGAAAGAGATGCGCATTCGCGGTGCGATGATGCTCTTACGCGTCGGATTAAAAGTCGATTTAGATGAAAAAGTAGCGAATTTATCCATCAGCCATAAACAGATGCTGGAAATCGCGAAAACCTTAATGCTCGATGCCAAAGTGATCATTATGGATGAACCCACATCTTCATTAACCAATAAAGAGGTGGATTATCTTTTCTTGATCATGAATCAGCTGCGTAAAGAAGGCACCGCCATTGTCTATATCTCGCATAAGCTCGCGGAAATCCGCCGCATCTGCGACCGCTACACGGTAATGAAAGACGGTTCCAGCGTATGCAGTGGCCTGGTGAGTGACGTTTCAAACGACGACATTGTGCGCCTGATGGTCGGCCGCGAACTGCAAAACAGCTTTAACGCCATGAAAGAGAGCACCGGCAACATCGAACGCGACACGGTGTTTGAGGTGAACAACGTCACCAGCCGGGACAAGAAAAAAGTGCGTGATATTTCGTTCAGCGTGAACCGCGGCGAAATACTGGGTTTTGCGGGTCTGGTCGGCTCGGGACGTACCGAACTGATGGACTGTCTCTTCGGCGTGGATAAACGCGCGAGCGGTGAAATTCGCCTCAACGGCAAAACCATCTCCCCGCATTCGCCTCTGGATGCGTTGAAAAAAGGGATGGCCTACATCACCGAAAGCCGCCGCGAAAATGGCTTTTTCCCTAATTTCTCTATCGCCCAAAACATGGCCGTCAGCCAGAGCCTGAAAAACGGTGGCTATAAAGGGGCCATGGGGCTCTTTCGCGAGCATGAAGAACGCAAGACCGCCGAAGCACAGCGCCAGTTGCTGGCGTTGAAGTGCCAAAGCGTAGAGCAAAACATCACCGAACTCTCCGGCGGCAATCAGCAAAAGGTGCTGATTTCTAAATGGCTGTGTTGCAACCCGGACGTCATCATTTTTGATGAACCCACGCGAGGCATCGACGTCGGCGCAAAGGCCGAAATCTACAAGGTGATGCGCCAGCTGGCTGACGAAGGCAAGGTCATCCTGATGGTGTCATCTGAATTACCTGAAATTATCGCCGTCTGCGACCGCATCGCCGTGTTCTGCGAAGGGCGGCTGACGCAAATCCTGACCAATCGCGACGACATGAGCGAAGAGGAGATCATGGCATGGGCATTACCACAAGAGTGAAAGGCGATATGGCGGAGAAAAAGCCATTTAACTTCGCGCTGTTCTGGGACAAGTACGGTACCTTTTTTATCCTCGCGATTATAGTCGCCATCTTTGGCACGCTGTCATCGGAGTACTTCCTCACCACCAACAACATCACGCAGATTTTTGTCCAGAGCTCGGTAACGGTGCTGATCGGAATGGGCGAATTCTTTGCCATCCTTGTCGCGGGTATTGATCTGTCCGTCGGAGCCATTCTGGCACTCTCCGGCATGGTGACTGCCAAACTGATGCTGGCTGGTGTCGACCCGTTTTTTGCAGCACTGATTGGCGGCGTACTGGTCGGCGGCGCGCTGGGGGCGATCAATGGCTGTCTGGTCAACTGGACCGGGCTACATCCGTTCATTATCACTCTCGGTACTAACGCCATTTTTCGCGGCATCACGCTGGTGATTTCCGACGCTAATTCCGTCTATGGCTTCTCGTTCGACTTTGTAAACTTCTTCGCTGCCAGCGTCCTCGGGATACCCGTATCGGTCATCTTCTCGCTGATCGTCGCGGTGATCCTCTGGTTCCTCACCACCCGTATGCGGCTAGGGCGCAATATCTACGCCCTGGGCGGTAACAAAAACTCGGCGTTCTACTCCGGCATCGACGTGAAGTTTCATATTCTGGTGGTGTTCATTATTTCTGGCGTATGCGCCGGGCTGGCGGGCGTGGTGTCGACTGCGCGTCTGGGCGCAGCGGAGCCGCTGGCCGGGATGGGATTTGAAACATACGCCATCGCCAGCGCCATCATCGGCGGAACCAGCTTCTTCGGCGGTAAAGGCCGCATCTTCTCGGTCGTGATTGGTGGTCTCATCATCGGCACCATCAATAACGGACTCAATATCTTACAGGTACAAACCTACTACCAGCTGGTGGTAATGGGCGGGTTGATTATCGCCGCTGTTGCCCTCGACAGATTGATCAGTAAGTAAGGAAATCACTATGAAAATTTCACCCTCCCTGATGTGTATGGATCTGCTGAAATTCAAAGAACAGATCGAATTTATTGACCAGCACGCGGACTACTTCCATATCGACATCATGGACGGCCACTTTGTGCCTAATCTGACGCTGTCTCCGTTCTTTGTCGGCCAGGTGAAGAAGCTCGCCACCAAACCACTGGACTGTCACCTGATGGTGACTCGCCCGCAGGACTACATAAGCCAGCTGGCGCAGGCCGGAGCAGACTTCATCACACTGCACCCGGAGACCATCAACGGTCAGGCTTTCCGCCTGATTGAAGAGATCCGTCGTCACGGTATGAAGGTGGGACTCATCCTCAACCCGGAAACCCCGGTTGAGGCAATGAAATACTATATTCATAAGGCGGACAAAATCACCGTGATGACCGTCGATCCAGGCTTTGCCGGGCAGCCGTTCATTCCGGAAATGCTGGAGAAAATTGCCGAGCTGAAAGCCTGGCGCGAACGCGAAGGGCTGAGCTATGAGATTGAGATCGATGGCTCATGCAATCAGGCCACCTATAAAAAACTGATGGCCGCCGGCGCAGATGTCTTTATCGTCGGAACGTCTGGTCTGTTCAACCATGCAGAGAATATCGGGGATGCATGGCAGCTTATGGCCGGGCAGATCCTGTCGGCACGAAACGAGGTTGTTCCTCATGCAAAAACAGCCTGATGTCGTCGCCGGAGTGGATATGGGGGCCACTCATATCCGTTTTTGCCTGCAAACGGCCGACGGTGCGGTGTTGCATTGTGAAAAACAGCGCACCGCGGAGGTTATCCGCTCTGGTGTGGTGTGCGGCGTGACGGAAATGATCACGGCTCAGCTGCGTCATTTACAGGTTCACTGTCGCGGTCTGGTCATGGGCTTTCCGGCACTGGTCGGCAAAGACAAACGCACCATTATTTCGACGCCAAATCTGCCTTTGCAGGCGAATGAGCTCCGCGATCTGGCGGGAAAACTTGAAGATGCGCTAGGCTGCCCGGTCGAATTTTCCCGCGACGTTAACCTTCAGCTTTCGTTTGACGTGGTGCAACACAATCTCCAGCAGCAAGAGGTTCTGGCGGCCTACCTTGGCACCGGCATGGGATTTGCCATCTGGCTAAACGGTGCTCCATGGACGGGCGCGCACGGCGTAGCGGGCGAGCTCGGGCATATTCCACAGGGGGATATGACGCGGCACTGTGGTTGTGGCAACCCGGGATGTCTGGAAACGGTTTGTTCCGGTATCGTATTGAAACAGTGGTACGAACAGCAGCCCCGCGAGTATGCGATGGGAGATATCTTTTCAGCCGTACCCGATGACCCCTTCGTACAGCAACTCCTGAATCATGCAGCCCGCGCCATTGCCACCAGTGTAAATCTGTTCGATCCGGATGCGGTGATCCTCGGAGGCGGCGTAATGGATATGCCTGGCTTTCCGCGCGAAGCGCTGATTGTCGGGATAAAGCAGCATTTGCGCCGCCCGCTGCCGCATGAGTCCGTGAAATTTATCCCTGCCTCGTCGTCGTCTTTTAACGGCGCTCAGGGGGCCGCTACCCTGGCTCGCTGCCGGTTCCTGCCATCACCTTGCGCAGCGCCTGCGCCAGCTGTGCGCGGGTGAAAGGTTTTCGCAGTAACTGAACGTCCGGCAGCTGCGGGTTATGCGCCGGGCGCAAATCCTGCCCGCTGATCAGCAGCACCGGCAACTGCGGATAGTGGCTGCGTACATGGCCGATCACCTCCGCACCACTCAGGCCGCCCGGCAACATCAGGTCGCTGATAAACATGCCGATATCCGGTGATGCGTCCAGCATGTTCAGCGCCTGCTCGCCGTTTTCGGCTTCAAGCGTCAGGTAGCCAAGCTGGTGCAGTTGCTCGCACAGGGTCTGCCGCACGCCCGCCTCATCTTCCAGGACCAGCACAAGCAGCTCACTCTCTGCCGGGGCCGTGGTCGCCAGCGCGGCATCATCGGAGAACGCGGGCAGCGTCGAGCGCGGCAGCTGGAGCCGCACGGTGGTTCCCTGCCCCGGCGCGCTTTCGATCTCAACGCGCCCCCCGGACTGACGCACAAAGCCGTACACCATCGACAGCCCTAACCCGCTGCCGCTGCCGGTCTGTTTGGTGGTGAAGAACGGTTCAAAGACCTGCGATTTCACCTCCTGCGACATCCCGCAACCGTGGTCAATCACCTCCAGCGCGACCATATCCTGCCTACGCCCGTCGCTGCGGGTCACACGCTGGTTCCAGGTGCGGATTTTGATCACACCATTTTGCCCCTCCATTGCATCACGGGCGTTCATTACCAGGTTGATAATGGCGTTTTCCAGCTGGCTGACGTCAATCCATGCGGGCCAGGCCGGGGTTTGCGCTTCAATATCCAGCGTCAGCGTGGCGGGAAGCGAGTGCCGCATCAGCTCGCTCAGGTTCTCCAGCAGCGGCTTCATCTCTACCGCATGAGGTTGCAGGGATTGCTTGCGCGAGAAGGCCAGCAGACGCTGGGTGAGCATGGCCCCGCGTTCCGCGGCTTTGAGCGCACGAGTGATGCGCGGCGCGTCCGGTGACGCTGAATCGGTCAGCTCCAGACTGCCGATAATCACCGCCAGCAGGTTATTAAAATCATGCGCCAGCCCGCCCGTCAGTTGCCCAACCGCCTTCATTTTCTGGCTGTGCAGCAGCGCCTCCTCCAGCCCCTGACGTTCGATGCGGTCGACCTCCATCTGCGAGGTCTTCTCCTTCAGTAGCCGCGTGGTGTGCTCCAGCGAAGCGGTATTGCGGGCAAAAACGTTAAACGCGCGCGCCAGTTCCCCCAGCTCATCACGCCGCTGTAGCGCGGGCACCGACACATCCTGCTCGCCGTGAGCGAGGCGCGACATTGCCCTTGAGATAGCCGTCAGGTTGGAGCCCAGATTGCGGTAAATATACCAGCAGGCGCAGCCGGTGATGATCAGCGCCAGCACCGCGAAGACGCTGATAAACACGCTGATGGAGCGCAGCTCCTGGTGGCTTTGGGCGGTACGCAGCCGGGAGGCCTGCGCCACCTGTTCAACGTACTGATTGATGTCGCGGTTTAATATCGCCACCAGCGCCTTGATGTGGAACATGTACCAGCTGATGGACAGATCGCTCTCCTCCAGCTGCTTTGACAGTGGCGCGAGCTTGCGCAGCTCATCATTAAAATCCGGGAGCACCAGGTTGACCACCGGTTGCAGGGCGCTCGCGGGTAACATCGCGGTTACTGCATCCAGCTGCTGCACCGTGGCGCGCGGTGAAGGGGTATCAATGGCGGCAACGATCAGCCTGTCCATCTCTGCAAGCTGCCGGGCGTCTGGCACATTGCTCGCGTAACGGCGGTTGATATCCTGCAAATGACGCAGATAGCTTTGGCTTTGATACAGCGCGCTGAGCAGCGCGTTACGCTCCAGATGCCGTTTTTGCCCGCGCTCCAGCATTCCCGTCACGCTCTGCTGTAACTCATTGCTCCTGCGGATAATACGCGCCACCAGCGCCGGCTCCTGCTGCGCCAGCGGCGCATCGGCAAGCTGCTCCAGCGAGTGGCGCAGCGCCATCTGCGTCTGTTTAAGCCGTTCAGCTTCGCCTTTGTACTCCAGCGCACCGACTACCTGCGACAGCCGCACCGCCGCCGTCGCCACATTCGCGGTATCACGCGCGAGGTTCATGCTGCCAGTCATATCATCCAGCGTTTGCTGCTGCACCTGCTCCTGGATCTGGCTGGCATGACGAAAGCCGAGCACCGCCACGCCGCTTACCATCAGCGTTACCGCCACCACCAGCAGGTTAAATATCAGCAGGCGACCGCGGGCGCTGGTGAAGAACGGGGGGCGTGAAGACATGGGTTTGGGCTCCTCTGCGGTTTGGTGCCCTCACCCTGACCCTCTCCCGCCGGGAGAGGGAAAAGGAAAATGTGATGGCGATTAGCTATTCATAACTATGACAAATATGAACAGCTTCTGACATTTTGCATTTACGCGCCTGTGATGAAGTACAGATATCGACATTCACAGGAGATCCGCCATGAGCAGAACCCCGGTTTTAGAGATGCGCCACATTGCCAAAACCTTTGGCAATTTCCACGCGCTCAAGGGTGTGGATTTGACGGTTTTCCCCGGTGAGATCCACGCGCTGATGGGGGAAAACGGCGCCGGAAAAAGCACGCTGATGAAGATCCTCGCAGGCGCTTATACCGCCAGCAGCGGCGACATCCTCATCGACGGTCAGCCGTTTCACATCAAAGGTCCGAAGGATGCGCTGGCCGCAGGCATTACCCTGATTTATCAGGAGATGCAGCTTGCTCCTAACCTGACCGTGGCGGAAAACATTTTTCTCGGCAGCGAGCTGTCGCGCGGCGGGCTGGTGCAGCGCAAAGAGATGGCCGCCCAGGCGCAGGCGGTGATTGACCGTCTCGGCGCGCAGTTCAGCGCCACCGACCTGGTGATGAAGCTGACCATCGCCGAGCAGCAGCAGGTGGAGATCGCCCGCGCGCTGCACCGCAACAGCCGCATTCTGGTGATGGATGAACCCACCGCCGCCCTCTCTTCGCGCGAAACGCACCGCCTGTTTGAACTGATTTTGCGCCTGCGCGATGAAGGGATGGCGATTATCTACATCAGCCACCGCATGGCGGAAGTGTATGAGCTTTCCGATCGCGTCAGCGTCCTGCGCGACGGGCAGTACGTCGGCAGCCTGACGCGCGACAAGCTGAATGCCTCTGAGTTGGTGCGCATGATGGTGGGCCGCCCGCTCAGCGATCTGTTTAACAAAGAGCGCGATATTCCGCTCGGCAGCCCGCGTCTGAACGTGCACCACCTGACAGATGGCAAAAAAGTGCTGCCGTGCAGTTTGCAGGTTCGCTCCGGTGAAATCGTCGGGCTGGCGGGGCTGGTCGGGGCCGGTCGCTCCGAGCTGGCGCAGCTGATCTTCGGCGTGCGCAAAGCCACCGGCGGCATGATCGAGGTCGACGGCGAACCGGTGGTGATCCACTCCCCGCGCGCGGCCATTGAAAACGGCATCGGTTTTCTTACCGAGAACCGCAAGGAGCAGGGGCTGTTTCTGGAGCTGGCGGCGCAGGAGAACATCACCATGGCGACGCTGGAGCGCGACGCCACCTTCGGCTGGCTGAACCGCAAAAAAGCGCAGTCTATTTCCGATGACGCCATCGCCCTGCTCAATATCCGCGTGCCGCATTCTCAGGTGCGCGCGGGCGGGCTCTCCGGCGGCAACCAGCAAAAGCTGCTGATCTCCCGCTGGGTGGCGATTGGCCCGCGCATTCTGATTCTGGACGAACCTACGCGCGGCGTGGACGTCGGCGCGAAAAGCGAGATCTACCGCATCATGAACCAGATGGCGCGCAAAGGGGTGGCGATTCTGATGATCTCCAGCGAGCTGCCGGAAGTGGTGGGCATGAGCGACCGGGTGTACGTGATGCGGGAAGGCAGCATCGCGGGTGAACTCCACGGACGCGACATCTCTCAGGAAAACATTATGACGCTGGCAACCGGCGTGAACGACACACATCATCAGGCGGTGTAATTATGACAACTCCAACCCATCCGCAGCAGGTGGCGAAATCCGCCTCCGCCAAAAAAATGCTGATGAGCGATCTGATGCAAACGATCGGCATTTTGCCAATTTTAATCCTGATTGTGGCGGTATTTGGCTTTATCGCCCCGAACTTTTTCACCGAGAGCAACCTGCTGAATATTACCCGGCAGGCGTCGATCAACATCGTGCTGGCGGCGGGGATGACCTTCATCATCCTGACCGGCGGGATTGACCTCTCTGTGGGCTCGATTCTGGGCACTACGGCGGTAGCGGCGATGGTGGTCTCGCTTATCCCGGAATTTGCGATGCTCTCCATTCCGGCGGCGCTGATGCTCGGTATGGTGCTGGGGCTGTTCAACGGCGCGCTGGTGGCCTTTGCCGGGCTGCCGCCGTTTATCGTCACCCTCGGCACCTATACGGCACTGCGCGGCGCGGCGTATCTGCTGGCGGACGGCACGACGGTCATTAACTCCAACATTAACTTCGAGTGGATCGGCAACAACTACCTCGGCCCGATTCCGTGGCTGGTGGTGATCGCCCTGGCGGTGATTGTGGTGTGCTGGTTTATTCTGCGTCGCACAACCCTCGGCGTTCACATCTATGCGGTCGGCGGCAATATGCAGGCGGCACGCTTAACCGGCATCAAGGTCTGGCTGGTGCTGCTGTTTGTCTACGGCATGAGCGGCCTGCTCTCGGGATTAGGCGGCGTGATGAGCGCCTCGCGCCTCTACAGCGCCAACGGCAACCTCGGCACGGGGTACGAGCTGGATGCGATTGCGGCGGTGATCCTCGGCGGAACCAGCTTCGTCGGCGGGATCGGCACGATCACCGGCACGCTGGTGGGTGCTTTGATCATCGCCACCCTCAACAACGGCATGACGCTGATGGGCGTCTCCTACTTCTGGCAGCTGGTGATCAAAGGGGCGGTGATCATCATAGCGGTGCTGATCGACAAATACCGTACCCGACACCATCAAAGTGCATAACAACAATACCCTACGTGAGGAATACAGCATGAGATTGAAGCCCTTAGTGACCGCGCTCTGTGCTGGCGCGCTGCTGGCCGCAACCCCGTTTGCGCAGGCAAAAGATCTGAAGTCCATCGGCGTGACGGTGGGCGACCTGGCTAACCCGTTCTTCGTACAGATCACCAAAGGCGCCGAGCTGGAAGCGCGCAAGCTGGCGGGAGATAACGTCAAGGTGACGCTGGTCTCCAGCGGGTACGATCTGGGCCAGCAGGTGTCGCAGATCGATAACTTCATTGCGGCGAAAGTGGACATGATCATCCTCAACGCCGCGGATTCCAAAGGGATCGGCCCGGCGGTAAAACGCGCCAAAGAGGCGGGGATCGTGGTCGTGGCGGTTGACGTGGCGGCGGAAGGGGCCGATGCGACCATCACCTCCGATAACACCCAGGCGGGGGAGATGGCCTGTAAGTACATAACCGACCGCCTGAAAGGTAAAGGCAACGTGGTGATCATCAACGGGCCGCCGGTTTCTGCGGTACAAAACCGCGTGGAGGGCTGCCAGACCGAGTTCAGGCGCCACCCGGATATCAAAGTGCTCTCGGATAATCAGAACGCCAAAGGCAGCCGCGAAGGCGGACTGGAGGTCATGACCTCCCTGCTGGCGGCCAATCCGAAGATCGACGGCGTATTCGCAATTAACGATCCGACGGCGATCGGTGCCGATCTGGCGGCGAAACAGGCTCAACGTAATGAGTTCTTTATCGTTGGCGTGGATGGCAGCCCGGACGGTGAAGAAGCTCTGAAGCGCGAAAACTCCCTGTTTGTGGCGACGCCGGCGCAGGATCCGCAGGTGATGGCGGCGAAGGCGGTGGAGATCGGCTATGACATTCTTCAGGGCAAACCTGCGCCGAAAGAGCCTGTGCTGATCCCGGTGACGATGATCGATAAAAAGAACGTCGGCACGTATAAGGGGTGGACGGTTAAGTAACCCCGGTGCGGCCTGATGCCCTCACCCTAACCCTCTCCCCCTCTCCCTTGAGGGAGAGGGCCGGGGTGAGGGGGTGGCATAAAACGCAAGGAGTCCCCATGAAACGCTCCGACATCAATGAAATCCTCGGCCACACGCGGCAGTTCTTCTCCATGCACAACGTGCATCTCCCACCGTTTGCCAGCTTTCCGCCAACAAAATGGCAGCAGCTTGACCAGGCCGCCTGGCAGGAGGTGTTCGACCTCAGGCTCGGCTGGGACGTGACGGCGTTTGGCAGCAACAGCTTTGCCGCACAGGGGTTAACGCTGTTTACCCTGCGCAACGGCTCCCCCAACGGTGTGCCTTATGAGAAGTGCTATGCCGAAAAAATCATGCACGTGCGCGACGGCCAGGTGACGCCGATGCATTTCCACTGGCGCAAGCGGGAGGACATCATCAACCGCGGCGGCGGGAATCTGATTATTGAGTTATGGAATGCGGGCGCGCATGAGGAGACCGAAAACACCGACGTGATCGTCACGATAGACGGCTGTCGGCAGACGCACGCGCCCGGCAGCCAGCTGCGCCTCACGCCAGGGGAGAGCATCTGCCTGACGCCCGGCCTGTACCACAGTTTCTGGGGTGAACGCGGCTTTGGCGACGTGCTGGTGGGCGAAGTGTCGTCGGTCAATGACGATGAACACGACAACCACTTTTTACAGCCCATCGATCGCTACAACACCATCGAAGAAGACGAACCGGCGGTGCTGGTGCTGTGCAACGAGTACAACCTGTTTCGGATATAAGGAGTGAATGATGCCATTGATTTCTCTTGCCGACGGTCTGGCACACGCCAGAGAACACCGCTACGCCCTGGGCGCGTTCAACGTTCTCGACTCCCATTTTCTGCGCGCGCTGTTTGCCGCCGCGAAGCAGGAACGCTCGCCGTTTATCATCAACATCGCCGAAGTGCATTTTAAGTACGTGTCTCTGGAGTCGCTTGTTGAAGCGGTGAAGTTCGAAGCCGCCCGTCACGATATTCCCGTGGTGCTGAACCTCGACCACGGGCTGCATTTTGAGGCCGTCGTGCGCGCCCTGCGCTTAGGGTTCAGCTCGGTGATGTTCGACGGCTCGACGCTGAGCTATGAGGAAAATATCCGCCAGACCCGGGAAGTGGTGAAGATGTGCCACGCGGTGGGCGTCTCGGTGGAGGCGGAGCTGGGCGCAGTCGGCGGAGATGAAGGCGGCGCACTGTATGGGCATGCGGATGAAGCGTTCTTTACCGACCCACAGCTGGCGCGCGAGTTTGTCGATTTAACCGGTATCGACGCGCTGGCGGTCGCCATTGGCAACGCGCACGGCAAATACAAGGGCGAGCCGAAGCTTGATTTCCCCCGTCTGGACGCCATTCGCCAGCAGACGGGCCTGCCGCTGGTGTTACACGGCGGCTCTGGCATCAGCGATGCCGACTTCCGCCGCGCCATCGAGCTGGGCATTCATAAAATCAACTTCTATACCGGCATGTCGCAGGCCGCGCTCGCCGCCGTTGAGCAGCGCATGGCAAACCGCCAGCCGCTGTACGATGAGTTTGCCGAACTGCTGCTGGGCATTGAAGAGGCCATTACCGATACGGTCGCGGAGCAGATGCGCATCTTCGGCAGCGCGGGGCAGGCATAATGGAACGCAAAGGGATTATCGCCGCAGGCAACATGCTGGTGGATCACGTCCACCAGATCGTACAGTGGCCGGAGCGCGGCTGGCTGGCGGAAATCACCCACAGTGAGCGCTCAACCGGCGGTGCGCCGCTCAACGTTCTGCTGACGCTGGCGAAAATGCACGTCGGCCTGCCGTTACAGGCGGTGGGGCTGATTGGGGAAGACAGCGACGGAGACTATATTCTGGCGATGCTCGACCAGTATCACGTCAATCGCCAGCGCGTGCAGCGCACGACGTTCGCCCCAACGTCGATGTCGCAGGTAATGACCGACCCCAGCGGACAGCGCACCTTTTTCCACTCGCCGGGCGCCAACCGCCTGCTGGATCTTCCCGCCTTCGATCGTTTAGACGGATCGCTGAAGATCTTCCATCTCGGCTATCTGCTGCTGCTCGACAGCCTGGACATGCCGGACGAGGAGTTTGGCACCCGCAGCGCGCGGTTACTGGCACAGATGCGCGATCAGGGGTATGAAACCTCGCTCGATCTGGTCTCCCGCAAGGGCGATCCGCGCTATCAGCCGCTGGTGCTCCCTGCCCTGCGTCATCTTGATTATATGGTGATTAACGAGCTGGAAGCCGGTGAGTTTAGCGGGCTTGAGATCCGCGACGGTCATGGTGCGCTGAACATGGTCCATATCGCCGACGCTGCCGCACAGTTGCTGGCGGCAGGCGTGCGGCAGCGGGTAGTGATCCACTGTCCGGAAGGGGCATGGGGTGAAGCGCCGGGTGAAAAAGGGCAATGGGTTCCTTCGTGGAAGCTGACGCAGGACGAGATTATCGGCAGCGTCGGTGCGGGCGACGCGTTTTGCGCAGGCTTTTTATACGGTTGCCATGAATCGCTGTCGCTTACCGAGAGTATTTATCTGGCGCACGCCTGCGCGCGGGCCAGCCTGCTGGCGGCCAATGCGATTGACGGCGCGAAAACGCTGGCCGAGCTTCAGGCGTTTATTCAGGAGAACGGTCAGGCGGCTTTCTCATGATGGGAAACGTCCGTGGCAAAAACATAGCCCAGACCGCGAATGGTTTTGATCAGCAAAGGCTGGTGCGGATTGACCTCAATTTTTCGCCGTAGCCGCATGATCAACACGTCGATAGTGCGGTCAAAGACCTCGGCGCTTTCGCTGTGGGTCAGCTCCAGCAGCTGTTCACGGCTCAGTACCCGGCGGGCGTTTTGCGTTAATGCCAGCAGCAGGCCGTATTCGCCCTGGGTTAATGGCACGGTATTACGCTGCGGATCGCTCAGCTCGCAGCGGGTGGTGTCCAGCGTCCAGCCGTTAAAGGTAATACCTTCAACGCGCGGCGCGGCAGGCTCCGCGTCCAGCGCGCCGGTTCGACGCAGCACCGCCTTAACGCGGGCGACCACCACGCGCGGATTGAACGGTTTTCCGATGTAATCATCGGCGCCCATTTCCAGCCCGACGACCACATCTGATTCACTTCCCAGCCCCGTCAGCATCACCACCGGTAGCGATGGTCGCTGCTTTTGCAGTTGCAGCAAAACCTGTAATCCGTTGATATCCGGCAGCATCATGTCCAGCAGAACCAGCGCAATGCCAGGGTCCTGCTGGACACGGTTCACCGCGTCCTGACCGGTGTGACACGTCAGCACGGTAAAGACGTGCTCGCTGAGCACATCCTGTAGCAGTTCGCAGACTGCGACATCATCATCAACCACCAGAATCGCCGGTTTCATCGCATGCTTCCGTCAGGGGATTATGTTAAGTCTGAACCATTCTGCCGCTGGCTCCAGCCGAATTGTTTTTTACGTGACGGAAATTCAATCCATGTCACATCCCCTGCCCTTTCGACACGTCAATTTTGACGATTGGCTGTTTTTCGTCAGGGTTTTGCCCCGCAAAGGGTCGTAAAGTCAGGAAATACCCATAGTAAAAACATGGCATAGAAGCTGCATATTGGGCAGGTAAGAACTGTTTAACTGGAGCAAAGTGATGAAAAAAGTCGTCACGGTTTGCCCTTATTGTGCCTCAGGTTGCAAGATCCACCTGGTGGTCGATAACGGCAAAATCGTCCGGGCGGAAGCGGCGCAGGGTAAAACCAATCAGGGCACGCTGTGCCTGAAAGGGTACTACGGCTGGGATTTTATTAACGATACCCAAATCCTCACGCCGCGCCTGAAAACCCCTATGATCCGCCGCGAGCGCGGCGGCAAGCTGGAAGCCGTCTCCTGGAATGAAGCGCTGGATTACGTCGCCACGCGCCTCAGCGCCATCAAGGCCAAGTATGGCCCGGATGCGATTCAGACCACCGGCTCCTCACGCGGAACCGGGAATGAAACCAACTATGTGATGCAAAAATTCGCGCGCGCCGTTATTGGTACCAATAACGTCGACTGCTGCGCTCGCGTCTGACACGGCCCATCGGTTGCAGGTCTGCACCAGTCGGTCGGTAACGGCGCAATGAGTAATGCCATCAATGAGATAGATAACACCGATCTGGTGTTCATCTTCGGCTATAACCCGGCGGATTCTCACCCTATCGTCGCGAATCACGTTATTCGCGCCAAACAGAACGGGGCGAAAATCATCGTCTGCGATCCGCGTAAAATTGAAACCGCGCGCATTGCGGATATGCACATCGCACTGAAAAACGGCTCGAACATCGCGCTGTTGAATGCGATGGGGCATGTCATTATTGAGGAGAACCTCTACGACCAGGCGTTTGTCGCGAGCCGTACGGAAGGGTTTGAAGAGTATCGCAAGATTGTCGAAGGCTATACGCCGGAGTCAGTAGAGGCGATAACCGGCGTCAGCGCGCAGGAGATCCGCCAGGCGGCGCGGATGTACGCCGGAGCGAAAACCGCCGCCATTCTGTGGGGCATGGGCGTGACCCAGTTCTACCAGGGCGTGGAAACCGTGCGCTCGCTCACCAGCCTCGCCATGCTGACCGGCAATCTGGGTAAAGCGCATGTGGGCGTGAACCCGGTGCGTGGTCAGAATAACGTGCAGGGTGCGTGTGATATGGGCGCGCTGCCGGACACCTATCCGGGCTACCAGTACGTCAAATTCCCGGAAAACCGCGAGAAGTTTGCGAAGGCCTGGGGCGTGGAAAGTCTGCCGGCACACACCGGATACCGCATCAGCGAGCTGCCGCACCGCGCGGCGCACGGTGAAGTACGTGCGGCCTACATCATGGGTGAAGATCCGCTCCAGACCGACGCCGAACTGTCTGCGGTGCGCAAAGGCTTTGAGGATCTGGAGCTGGTGATTGTTCAGGATATCTTTATGACCAAAACCGCGGCGGCGGCGGATGTGATTCTGCCGTCGACCTCCTGGGGCGAGCATGAAGGTGTCTATACGGCGGCAGACCGCGGCTTCCAGCGCTTCTTCAAGGCCGTCGAGCCGAAGTGGGATCTGAAAACGGACTGGCAGATCATCAGCGAAATCGCCACCCGCATGGGCTACCCGATGCACTACAACAACACCCAGGAGATCTGGGACGAGTTGCGGCATCTGTGCCCGGACTTTTATGGGGCAACCTATGAAAAAATGGGTGAGCTGGGCTACATCCAGTGGCCGTGCCGGGATGAATCAGAATCCGATCAGGGGACGTCATACCTCTTTAAAGAGAAGTTCGACACCCCGAACGGGCTGGCGCAGTTCTTCACCTGCGACTGGGTCGCGCCGATCGATAAGCTCACCGACGAGTATCCGATGGTGCTCTCCACCGTGCGTGAAGTGGGCCACTACTCCTGCCGTTCCATGACCGGTAACTGCGCCGCGCTGGCGGCGCTGGCGGATGAACCGGGCTACGCGCAGATCAACACCGCCGATGCCGAACGTCTCGGTATTGAAGATGAAGCGCTGGTGTGGGTGAACTCGCGTAAAGGCCGCATCATTACCCGCGCGCAGGTCAGCGACCGTCCAAACAAAGGGGCAGTCTATATGACCTACCAGTGGTGGATTGGCGCCTGTAACGAGCTGGTGACGGAGAACTTAAGCCCGATAACCAAAACGCCGGAGTATAAATACTGCGCCGTAAACGTGGAGCCAATAGCGGATCAACACGCTGCGGAACAGTATGTGATCGACGAATATAACAAGCTGAAAGCCCGCCTGCGCGAAAGCGCAATGGGATGAAGCCGTTAATTAATCGCTGACTAAATGGGGTGAGATATTCACCCCATTATTATTTCTGGCATCGCTATTAATTACATCTATATATATTTCTGAAGATGTCTCGCAGAAAAAATGTAATTTGCACGAAAATTAATTACATCTTTGCATTTTAATTCAGCGAGATAAGATATGCGGCGGGTGCTTAAGACTTTCTGTCTTGAGCATTGTTGAGGGACAGAAAGTGGAAAGCCCCGGGAAATTTGCATTTACCCGAGGCTACCCCTCAACAACCAACAGGTTGAGAGTAGCCTCTTATTCTTTTTTTCACAAGGAGTAAAAGGCATGACGCCATTAAAAACTACGTTAGGCATCGTCTTTATTATTTGCCTGACGATAGTGATCTTTACCTTTATTACTCGCGATAAGTTATGTGAGTTTTCAATAAAGAGTGAACATCAGGAGGTGGCGGCGAAATTAGCCTGTAACGCAGGCTAACCTCTTCGGGCGGAACGCGTGTTCCGCCCGGCTTGTGGGATGCTGAGGTCTTAACGCACCCGTTTTTTTCTTCTGTCGCCGCGATTATACTGCGCGGCGTGTACCCAGATGATAAGAATCCATGAAAACCCTTTTTCTGATGTTGTTATTTTTAACCGCGTTTGCCCATGCCGATGAGATAGGCAGCCAGTATAAAAAGCAGGCTGAAGCGGGCGATGCGCGCGCGCAGTATTATCTTGCCGATACCTGGTTCAGTTCCGGTGACAGCGCGCAGGCGGCGCTGTGGGCGGAAAAAGCGGCAAAAGGCGGTGATGTCGACGCCATGGCGCTGCTGTCGCAAATCCACTTTTCGCAGGGTGACTATGCGCAGGCTAAAGCCCTGGCCCAGCAGGCAAACATTGCGGGCAGCAAACGCGGCGCGATCATGCTGGCGCGGGTGCTGGTGAACACGCAGGCGGGCAAAACCGACTACCCGCAGGCCATCGCACTGCTGCAATCGGCGACCGAAGACATCGATAGCGACTCGGCGGTAGACGCGCAACAGCTGCTGGGGCTGATCTATGCCAACGGCGTTGAAGTCCCTCAGGATGACGTGCAGGCCGCGTCGTGGTTCAAGCGGAGTTCGGCTCTGTCCCGGACGGGCTATGCGGAGTACTGGGCAGGAATGCTGTTCAGGCAGGGTGAGAAAGGCTTTATCACACCGAATAAACAGAAAGCGCTTTACTGGTTAAACCTGAGCTGTACCGAAGGGTTTGATACCGGGTGTGAAGAGTTTGATGCGTTGAGCGGGGAGTAACGTGCCGGGTGGCGGCTTCGCCTTACCCGGCCTACAAAACCCGTAGGCCCGGTAAGCGCAGCGCCACCGGGCTTAGAATGTTACTGGTCAGCCGTTTTATCAAAACGACCCAGCACCTCGCGTTCATACGCCAGCGCTTTTTTACGGTCGAACTTGTGTTCCCACTTGGAGATTACCAGCACCGCCAGCGCATTACCCACCACGTTCAGCGCAGTACGCGCCATGTCTAGGATACGGTCCACACCGGCAATAAACGCCAGGCCTTCCAGCGGAATACCGACGCTGCCCAGCGTCGCCAGCAGCACCACGAAGGAGACGCCCGGCACGCCTGCGATGCCTTTTGAAGTCACCATCAGCGTCAGAACCAGCACGATCTCCTGCCACAGCGACAGGTCAATGCCGTACAGCTGCGCGATAAAGATTGCCGCAATACTCTGATACAGCGTCGAACCATCCAGGTTAAAGGAGTAACCCGTTGGCACCACGAAGCTGGTAATGGACGCCGGCGCACCGTAGGCCTCCATCTTCTCAATGATACGCGGCAGTACGCTCTCGGAGCTTGCCGTGGAGTAGGCCAGAATCAGCTCATCCTTCAGGATGCGGATCAGGATCCAGATGCTGAGCCCGCACAGGCGCGCCACAATGCCCAGCACTACCAGCGCGAAGAACAGAATCGCGAAGTGCACCAGAATCACCAGCTTCGCCAGCGGCCACAGGGAGGCAAAGCCGAAGTTCGCTACGGTCACCGCAATCAGCGCGAATACCCCGACCGGCGCATAACGCATCACCATGTGGGTGACTTTGAACATGGTTTCGGAGACAGATCGGAACACGGTGACCAGCGGTTCACGGTGCGTCGCAGGCAGGGAAGAAAGCCCCAGACCAAAGAGTACCGAGAAGAAGATGATCGGCAGCATCTCGCCCTTCGCCATGGACGCGATAATGTTGGTCGGCACCAGCGAGAGAATAGTCCCCATCAGCCCATGCGAATGGCTCTGCACATCGGCGGTTGTGCTTTGGTATTTCGAAATATCCACCGTCGCCAGCTGCGACATATCGATCCCGGCACCAGGCTGGAACACATTCGCCAGGGTGATGCCAAGAACGATGGCAACCGTGGTGATCACTTCGAAATAGAGAATAGTTTTAACGCCGATGCGGCCTAACTGTTTCGCATCACCGACACCCGCGATACCAACCACCAGCGTCGAGATCACAATCGGCACAACAATCATCTTGATCAGATGAATAAAGATATCGCCCGCAGGTGAGAGAAGGTTCGCAATCAGCCACTCGCGGCTGTCGCTATGATAATGGAGGTAACTGCCCAGCAAGATGCCCAGCACAAGGGCCAGCAGGATCTGCCAGGCCAGGCTGACTTTCAAATTTTTCATAGAAACTGACTTCCTCAATGAAATCTCCGTACCATCAAAACTGCATGAATATGGAGACATACTGAAAGGGTATGAATTGTGTTGCGTTGGTTTATGGGATTTTTTAACGCGCCGTATGAGTATCATTTGCACGGCATGCTGCGCAAGCCTTAAAGAACAAGGCATTTCACTGCAAAAAGTGTCATTGACGGCAATTTATAGCAATTCGCATAAATAACCATTTGTTATACAAAATATTTTCACTTCAAAAAAGTGAATAATTCTTCAGGTGAATTATTTCTCTTCAAAGTTTCATTCGCTCAATTTTCATACTCTTCAGACATTGCGTGATCTGTCGCCCAAATACTAAACAAAGCTTGTAAAGCCCCTACTATTAACGTTTTTGCGACATATTATTAACATCTTACAAGGAGAAAAAAAGCCATGAGCCAAATACACAAACACGACATTCCCGCAAACATTGCGGACCGTTGCCTGATAAGCCCGGAGCAATACCAGGAGAAATACCAGCAGTCCGTTTCCAGCCCTAACGCGTTCTGGGGTGAGCAGGGCCACATCCTCGACTGGATCAAACCTTATCAGAAGGTAAAGAACACCTCTTTCGCGCCGGGCAACGTCTCCATTAAATGGTATGAAGACGGCACGCTGAACCTGGCGGCGAACTGCCTGGACCGCCATCTTGCTGAACGCGGCAACGAAACGGCCATCATCTGGGAAGGCGACGATGCCTCTCAGAGTAAACATATCACCTATAACGAACTTCATCGCGACGTGTGCCGCTTTGCCAACGTGCTGCTGGCCCAGGGCATTAAAAAAGGCGATGTGGTGGCGATCTATATGCCAATGGTGCCGGAAGCCGCCGTGGCTATGCTGGCCTGCGCGCGCATCGGTGCGATCCACTCCGTTATCTTCGGCGGTTTCTCGCCGGAGGCGGTTGCCGGGCGTATTGTCGACTCAAATTCGAAGCTGGTGATCACCGCTGACGAGGGCGTGCGCGCCGGGCGCGGTATTCCGCTGAAGAAAAACGTTGATGAAGCGCTGAAAAACCCGAACGTAAAATCCATCAACAACGTCATTGTCCTCAAGCGCACGGGCGGCAAAATCGACTGGCACGAGGGGCGCGACCTGTGGTGGAGCGATCTGATTGAAAACGCGAGCGACCAGCATCAGCCGGAAGAGATGAACGCGGAAGATCCGCTGTTTATCCTGTATACCTCCGGCTCCACCGGTAAGCCGAAAGGCGTGCTGCATACCACCGGCGGTTATCTGGTCTATGCGGCCACCACCTTTAAATACGTTTTCGACTATCATCCGGGCGACATCTACTGGTGTACTGCCGACGTGGGCTGGGTCACCGGTCACAGCTACCTGCTGTACGGCCCGCTGGCCTGCGGCGCAACGACGCTGATGTTTGAAGGCGTACCGAACTGGCCGACCCCGGCGCGTATGTGCCAGGTGGTTGATAAGCATCAGGTCAACATTCTCTATACCGCGCCAACGGCGATCCGTGCGCTAATGGCGGAAGGCGATAAAGCCATCGAAGGGACCGACCGCTCTTCCCTGCGCATCCTCGGCTCCGTGGGCGAGCCGATCAACCCGGAAGCCTGGGAGTGGTACTGGAAGAAGATCGGCAACGAGAAGTGCCCGGTGATGGACACCTGGTGGCAGACCGAAACCGGCGGCTTCATGATCACCCCGATGCCGGGTGCCACGCAGCTGAAAGCCGGTTCGGCCACCCGTCCGTTCTTCGGCGTGCAGCCTGCGCTGGTGGACAACGAAGGCAATCCGCAGGAAGGCGCTACCGAGGGCAACCTGGTGATCGTCGATTCCTGGCCTGGCCAGGCGCGTACCCTGTTCGGCGACCATGAGCGCTTCGAGCAGACCTACTTCTCGACCTTCAAAAACATGTACTTCAGCGGCGACGGCGCGCGCCGGGATGAAGACGGTTATTACTGGATCACCGGACGCGTGGACGACGTGCTGAACGTCTCCGGCCACCGTCTGGGCACGGCGGAGATTGAGTCTGCGCTGGTGTCGCATCCGAAAATTGCCGAAGCGGCGGTTGTCGGCATTCCTCACAACATCAAAGGCCAGGCGATCTACGCCTACGTCACCCTGAACCACGGCGAAGAGCCGTCGCCAGAGCTGTATACCGAGGTGCGCAACTGGGTGCGTAAAGAGATCGGCCCGCTTGCCACGCCGGACGTGCTGCACTGGACCGACTCGCTGCCGAAAACCCGTTCCGGCAAGATTATGCGCCGTATCCTGCGCAAAATCGCGGCGGGCGACACCAGTAACCTCGGTGATACCTCAACGCTGGCCGATCCTGGCGTGGTGGACAAACTGCTCGAAGAGAAGCAGGCCATCGCAATGCCTTCCTAGTGTTTTCTCCCTCTCCCCGTGGGAGAGGGCCGGGGTGAGGGCATCAGACCGCACCTTCCTCCCCTCACCCTCTCCCCACAGGGGAGAGGGGATAAAAACAAACCAACCTTACTTCTGGAGACTCTGTGATGAATAACGATATTTGTCAGCAGATAGAGAATAGTGCGCACTACAGGGAGCTCGTCGAAAAACGGCAACGGTTTGCCTTCATCCTTTCCATCATCATGCTGATTATCTACGTCGGCTTTATTCTGCTGATCGCCTTTGCGCCGCACTGGCTGGGCACCCCGCTGCATGAGGGTACCAGCGTCACGCGCGGTATTCCGATTGGGATTGGCGTGATCATCATTTCGTTTGTGCTCACGGGTGTGTACGTCTGGCGTGCGAACGGTGAATTCGATCGTCTTAACAGAGAAGTTCTGCGCGAGGTAAAAGCATCATGAAGCGAGTCCTGACGGCGCTAGCCGCCACACTTCCCTTTGCTGCCCATGCGGCAGATGCCCTTACCGGCGAGGTTCAGCGCCAGCCAACCAACTGGCAGGCGATTATCATGTTCCTGATTTTCGTGGTGCTGACGCTGTACATCACCTACTGGGCGTCGAAACGCGTACGCTCCCGTAACGATTACTACACCGCGGGCGGCAACATTACCGGCTTCCAGAACGGGCTGGCGATAGCGGGGGACTTTATGTCCGCCGCCTCGTTCCTCGGGATCTCCGCGCTGGTGTACACCTCCGGGTATGACGGCCTGATCTACTCCCTCGGGTTCCTGGTGGGCTGGCCAATCATTCTGTTCCTGATTGCCGAGCGCCTGCGTAACCTGGGGCGCTATACCTTTGCTGACGTCGCCTCCTATCGCCTGAAGCAGGGGCCGATTCGTACCCTCTCCGCCTGCGGTTCGCTGGTGGTGGTGGCACTCTATCTGATCGCCCAGATGGTCGGCGCGGGCAAACTGATCGAGCTGCTGTTCGGCCTGAACTACCACGTCGCGGTGGTGCTGGTCGGCGTGCTGATGGTGATGTACGTCCTGTTCGGCGGCATGCTGGCCACCACCTGGGTACAGATCATCAAAGCGGTACTACTGCTGTTCGGCGCCAGCTTTATGGCCTTTATGGTGATGAAGCACGTCGGGTTCAGCTTCAATAATCTGTTTACCGAAGCGATGGCGGTCCACCCGAAAGGGGAAGCGATCATGAGCCCGGGCGGGCTGGTGAAAGATCCGATATCCGCGCTCTCGCTCGGTCTCGGCCTGATGTTCGGTACCGCTGGCCTGCCGCATATCCTGATGCGTTTCTTCACGGTGTCAGATGCGCGTGAAGCGCGTAAAAGCGTGTTCTACGCCACCGGGTTTATGGGCTACTTCTACATTCTGACCTTTATCATCGGCTTCGGCGCAATCATGCTGGTGGGGGCAAACCCGGCGTTTAAAGACGCGGCGGGCGCGCTTATCGGCGGTAACAACATGGCGGCGGTGCATCTGGCCGACGCGGTGGGCGGCAACCTGTTCCTCGGCTTTATCTCTGCCGTGGCCTTTGCCACCATCCTCGCGGTGGTTGCAGGGCTGACGCTGGCCGGCGCGTCGGCGGTTTCGCATGACCTCTACGCCAACGTCTTCCGCAAAGGCGCGAGCGAGCGCGATGAGCTGAAAGTCTCCAAAATCACCGTGCTGGTGCTGGGCGTCGTCGCCATCCTGCTGGGGATTTTGTTCGAGAAACAGAACATCGCCTTTATGGTCGGGCTGGCCTTCTCGATTGCGGCAAGCTGTAACTTCCCGATCATTCTGCTCTCCATGTACTGGTCAAAACTGACCACCCGTGGGGCGATGATTGGCGGCTGGCTGGGCCTGCTGACGGCGGTGATTCTGATGATCCTCGGCCCGACCATCTGGGTGCAGATCCTCGGTCACGAAAGCGCTATCTTCCCGTATGAATACCCGGCGCTGTTCTCCATTGCCGTGGCGTTTATCGGGATCTGGATCTTCTCTGCCACCGATAATTCACCGGAGGGTAACCTGGAGCGTGAAAAATTCCGCGCCCAGTTTATCCGCTCGCAAACCGGCCTGGGCGTTGAGCAGGGCCGCGCGCACTAAGCCTTTTCTCCCCGGTCGCTCTGGCCGGGGAGCTTAAAACATCACCCACGCCACCAGCGGCGCAATCAGCACCATCGTGACGCCCGAAAGCATCATCACCAGGCTCGCGACAACGCCCTCCTGCTGTCCCAGCTCATACGAACGTGCCGTCCCCGCCCCGTGCGACGCCGCGCCAAACCCCGCGCCTTTCGCCATCCCTTCGCGAATGGAAAGCCGCAGAAACAGCACATCCCCCACTGCCATGCCGAACACGCCCGTCACCACCACAAACAGCGCCACCAGATCCGGCTGGCCACCGAGCGGTTTGGCGGCTGCCAGCGCAAACGGCGTGGTCACCGAACGCACCGCCAGACTGCGCTGGATTTCATCCGACAGGGTAAACAGCCGCGCCAGCCAGACCGAGCTGCACACCGCCACCACCGTCGCGGTGACGACGCCCGCGCCGAGCGACATCCAGTGGCGTCGGATAATAGCGAGGTTGTCATAAACGGGTACGGCGAAGGCGATGGTCGCCGGGCCAAGCAGCCACAGCAGCCAGTGGGATTCGCCAATGTAGTTCTGCCAGGAGATATGGCCGAAGACCAGCATCAGCACCAGCAGGATCGGCGTAAAGACCAGCGGCATCAGCGGCAGCGCGCGAAAGCGGCGATACAGGCGCTTGTTGGCAAAGTAGATGACGACTGTCGCAATCAGGCACAGCACGCTTATCTGAAAGTTAGTCATGCTTCTGCCTGCTGATTTCAAAGCGATACACTTTATCCACCACCCAGGCGGTGGCGCCCAGCACCATCATCGTGCTCAGGGCGATAACCGCAAAGATGCGCCAGCCGTCGACCATCAGCAACTGGGCATAATTCACCACCGCCACCACAGCCGGCACAAAGAACAACAGCATCTCCGCCAGCAGCCAGCGTGCGCCGGCCCGCACCCAGCTAAGGGGCAACGCGCGACAGAGGATCAGCGTCAGCAACAGCACCATCCCCACCAGGTTGGCGGGTAAAGGCAGATGCAGCCAGTCGACAAGATATTCCGCGAAAACAAACAGTCCCGCGTAAAGCAGTACCTGAACCGGTACCTGGAGTCGTTGAACAACGGCAGGCGTAACACGGCTTAACGCCACGGCCATGGGGGTTTTCCTCAGAAATGAGACGAGGCGCCAGTATAGTGAGCGTACGGTATCGACTGAAATGAATTAAAATCATCGAAGGTATAGTTTCGAGGAATAATCATGGACATAAGAACGCTGCGCTATTTTGTCGAGGTGGTTCGCCAGCAAAGTTTTACCCGCGCAGCGGAGAAGTTATTCGTAACCCAGCCAACCATCAGCAAGATGCTGAAAAACCTCGAAGATGAGCTGAACTGTACCCTGCTGATCCGCGACGGACGCAAGCTACTGCTGACCGATACCGGTCGCGTGGTGTTCGAGCGCGGGCTGGCAATTCTGGCGGAGTTCCGCCAGCTGGAGGCCGAGCTTGGGGACATCAACCATCTGACAAAAGGGCTGCTGCGGCTCGGTATTCCGCCGATGGTCGGCATGATGATGGCCGGCCCGATAAGCCTGTTTCGTCAGCGCTATCCCGGCGTTGAGCTAAAAATTGCTGAATTTGGCGGCCTGACCGTGCAGCAGGCGGTGATGAACGGCGAACTGGACGTGGCGATGACCGCGCTCCCTGTTGAGGAGGAGAGCGGACTGGCGACGCTGCCGCTCTTTAGCCACCCGCTGTGCGTGCTGGTGCCCCGCTGCGGCGACTGGCTTAGGATAGACTCGGTGAAACCCGAGTTGCTCGGTGAACACCCGCTGCTGATCTACAACGAAGACTTCGCCTTAAGCCGCCAGCTGATGGCGCTGTTTAACCAGCATAACGTGAAGCCGCGCATTGCGGTGCGCAGCGGCCAGTGGGATTTTCTGGCGGCGATGGTACAGGCGGGCGTGGGGATTGCCATTCTGCCGCAGCCGATCTGCGAGCGGCTGGATAAAAATACGCTGCGCTGGATCCCGCTGGAGAGCGACCTGCACTGGCAGCTGGGGATGATCTGGCGTGAAGGGGTCTATCTGTCGCACAGCGCGCAGGCGTGGTTGCAATGTTGTGAGGGGTTTTGGGTACCCTCACCCTAACCCTCTCCCACAGGGAGAGGGAACCGATCGAGCACGTAGGCCCGGTAAGCGCAGCGCCACCGGGCAATTACAGCGCTACTGATTCTCTATCAACAACGCTTCCAGCAGATCCAGATCGTGCAGCAGCTTTTGCAGCGTCTCGTTGCTGATCTGCCGCGTGGCGCGCAGGTGATACAGCTCGGCACGCTCGGAGCGCAGCGCCGCCAGGCGGAAACGGCGTTCGAGGTTCTCTTCCTGCAACGAACTTTCCACGTCGTTACGTCCGTCAGCACGGCGACGCAAATTACCGATCACGCGTGAACTGACTTCCTTCAGCAGCTGGTTATCAATGTTCTCTTCGGCATCGGCGGCCAGACGCTCCTCCATCTTCTCGATGGCGACAATCGCCACTTCCGCCGTCGCCGCACGGGCAATCCGCTCTTCTTTGTGCTGTTGCGAGGAGTCCCCTGCGTCAATATGTTGCAGCAGAATCGGCAGCATAATCACGCCGACAAACAGGGAGAAGAGGATCACGCCCGCCGCCAGGAACACCAGCTCGTAGCGCGCCGGGAAGACGTCACCCGTCGGCAGCAGCAGAGGAATGGAGAGCACACCAGCAAGGGTGATCGCCCCGCGCACGCCCGCGAAAGAGGCAATCAGCAGCTCGCGCGTAGTCCACGAGCCAAACTCCATCGGCTTTTTGGTCAGGAAGCGAACGCTGAATTTCTTCATCGTCCACAGCCAGCCGAAACGCACCAGCATCAGCGCAAGGTAGATGAGCACGATATCGGTAAACAGCATCCAGACTTCAACGTTTGGATCCGCTTCGGCCGCAATCAGCGAGGATTCCATAATGCCCGGCAGTTGCAGGCCCAACAGCAGGAACACCATGCCGTTAAACACAAACTCGAGCATAGCCCAGGTACTGTTCGCGCGCAGGCGCATCGCCAGCGGCGCGCGACGCATAACGCCGGAGCGGGTGATGGTCATCCCCGCGGCTACCGCCGCCAGAATGCCCGACACGCCAATGTGTTCGGCAATCAGGTAAGAGGCGAACGGCAGCAGGAACAGCAGGACGATCTGCGTCGCCGGTTCATCACCACCCCAGCGGCTAAGGAAGCGCAGCGAGCGTCCGTACAGCCAGCTCACTACGAAGCCCGCGAGGATACCGCCAATCGCCACCTTGAAGAATTCCAGGGTCGCGCCGCCGACGGTAAAGACCATGGTGCCCATGGCAACCGCCACGGCAAACTTCAGGGCGACCAGGCCAGAGGCGTCGTTCATCAGCGCCTCGCCCTGCAAAATGCCCATGATTTTCTTTGGAATGCGCCCTTCGCCCACAATGCCGGACAGCGCCACGGCGTCGGTAGGCGACAGCACGGCGGCCAGCGCAAAGGCGGGTATGAGCGGGATCCCCGGTACGGCCCAGTAGATCAGAAAACCAATCCCGACCACGGTGACCACCACCAGCGCCAGCGCCAGGCCGAAGATCTCTCGCCCGTGCTCCAGAAATTCGCGCGTCGGCGTTTTCCAGCCATCGGCAAACAGCAGCGGCGGGATAAACAGCACGAGGAACAGTTCCGGATCGAACTCCACGTGCAGACCGAACGTCGGCCACGCCAGCAGCGCACCGATAGCTATTTGCATTAAAGGCAGGGGGACCTGGAAGGGCAGTACGCGTGTAACCACCCCGGATAATGAGACCACAAGGGTCATGATGAGTATTGTGAAGAAAATTTCCATGCGTTCCCTGTTTGCTGTGTTTCTTATATGCCAAACCTGAGGCGTCGTGCCTCTTATTCTATCCTCTCCAGAGTAACGTAAAAGGCAACAGGATGAGTCCTGAAAATAAAAACGGGCGGCCTGAGCCACCCGTTTTCGCATAAAAAGTCAATTCAGATGGCCCAGCCGCCCGCGTAGAACGCCACCAGCGCAACGGCGATGACCACGGTACCGATGTTCAGCTTACGCCACTCACCGGAGACCAGACGCCCAATCACCAGCGAGGCGAAGCCGATCATAATGCCGGTCACGATGTTACAGGTCAGCACGATGAATACCGCAGTGATCAGGCCGGACATAGCATCAACAAAATCCGCGAAGTCGATTTTCGCCACGTTGCTCAGCATCAGCAGGCCGACGTACATCAGCGCAGGTGCGGTCGCGTAAGCCGGCACCAGATAAGAGAGCGGAGAGAGGAACAGGATCAGCAGGAACAGCACGCCAACGGTGATGGCCGTCAGGCCGGTTTTACCGCCTGCCGCCGTACCCGCTGCGGACTCAATGTACACCGCCGCAGGCGCCGCACCTACCAGGCCAGAGAAAACGCTGCTCAGGGAGTCGGTGGTCAGCGCTTTGCCGCCGTCAATAATCTGTCCGTCTTTATCCAGCAGGTTAGCCTGACCGGCCACCGCGCGGATGGTGCCCGTGGCATCAAACACCGCGGTCATTACCAGCGCCAGCACGCTTGGCAGGATCACCGGGTTCAGCGCGCCCACAATATCCAGGCTGCCAATCAGGGAGTTGCCTTTGTCATCACTCAGCGACGGCATGGCGAAAATCCCGGAGAAATGAACGGTCGGGTCGAAGATCAGGCCGACGATGG
The DNA here is from genome assembly GCF_001037645.1 of Enterobacter sp. BWH64. Classification (NCBI taxonomy): domain Bacteria; kingdom Pseudomonadati; phylum Pseudomonadota; class Gammaproteobacteria; order Enterobacterales; family Enterobacteriaceae; genus Enterobacter; species Enterobacter sp. BWH64. Next base: position 880,981 of record NZ_KQ089922.1, on the reverse strand, counting down.
ACACGCCGATAATGGTCAGCAGAATGCCGCCCGGCACTTTCAGTTTTTCCAGGCCAATGATCACCGCCAGACCCACCAGCGACATGATCACCGGGAAGCTCGCGAAGTTACCCAGCGCAACCGGCAGGCCGTCCAGCGGGTTCTTGATGACCAGACCCACGCCGTTGGCAGCGATCAGCAGCAGGAACAGGCCAATACCGATGCCGGTGCCGTGCGCCACGCCCTGCGGCAGGTTGCGCAAAATCCAGCTACGAATGCCGGTTGCTGAAATTACGGTGAACAGCACGCCCATCAGGAACACGGCGCCGAGCGCTACCGGGACGCTGATATGCTGGCCCAGCACCAGGCTGAAGGCGGTAAACGCGGTCAGGGAGATGGCGCACCCGATCGCCAGCGGCAGGTTCGCCCACAGGCCCATCACAATCGAACCCACACCCGCAACCAGGCAGGTGGCAACGAAGACCGCCGCTGGCGGGAAGCCCGCTTTGCCGAGCATGCCTGGCACCACGATGACGGAGTACACCATCGCCAGAAACGTGGTCAGACCGGCAACAACTTCCTGGCGCACGGTACTGCCGCGAGCAGAAATTTTAAACATGGCGTCAAGTGAACCGCCGGTACGCGCAGATGGCGTAGACATAGAAAACATCCCCTGAAAATTTTTATTGAAAGTCCGTAAGCGTGGTGGAGACTCCACTGCCAGCGAAACGTCAAATCCTTGTGCTGCGTTTGCGACGAAAGGGGCGTCACAAAAAAAGCAAACGTTTAGCTCCGCGCTTACAAAACGGGTGGTCAAATGTAGGCAAACGATTATCTAGCCTAATACCCGCCCTTTTCAACTGAACTTTCTCGTTTTTCGCTAAAATTGCCTCATGACGATGAAGAATTAAGCAGAGGATGCGCAAACGTTATCGTCCATGCGCAATTTCGTTACATTTCATCCCTCGCCGGGGATTGTCAGCGGGCCGCCTTTCGCAAGCGTTGTCTGCCAGCCCGGACGTGCCTCCACTCTCTGTTTCCACGCCGCTATGTGGTCGAGATTGTCGATGCCGCCTCTCGCCAGCAGGGCGAAGAGGGGAAAACTCATCTGGATATCAGCCATGGTCAGCGTGTCGCCGGCAAACCAGCTGTTTTCGGCAAGATGATCGTTAATAAAGCGCGCATGCGTTTCCAGCTGGCGGTTGAGATACGCTTTTTGCACCCCCTGCCCCAGCGCCTTACCCAGCGTGCGCAGGCCAAACGGGACGGGTGGTTTGCCGAGGCTGTTAAACACCAGCTTCATTAACAGGAGCGGCATCAAAGACCCTTCAGCGTAATGCAGCCAGAAGCGATACTGCACTTTATGGGCGGGATCTAACGGTTTGAATCGTGACGCCGAATCGTACGTTTCCTGAAGATATTCCAGAATCGCGCCTGATTCGGCCAGCACCAGTCCGTTATCTTCCAGTACCGGGGATTTCCCCAGCGGATGCACTTTTTTGAGCGAATCCGGTGCAAGCATGGATTTCTCGCGCTGGTAGCGCACAATCTCATACGTCAGACCCAGCTCTTCCAGCGCCCAGAGGACGCGATGTGAACGAGACTGATTAAGGTGGTGGACCGTTAGCATGATGTTCTCCGGTGATTCATACTTTTTAACTATAGAAAACTGAACAACTTCACGAAAAAAATTCGGCTAAAATCTCACCGTCTCCGGTGGCAAAAACGGCGGCCGGGCATAGAATTAAAGTGTCAGTACAAACCGGAACCTCCTCCACAAGCTCGACACGAGGGGTACTGATGTCGGGGGAAACCCTCCCGTGAGCCAGCGGGATAGAGAGAAAGACAAAGACCGGAAAAAACTAAAGCGCCCTTAGTGGCGCTTTAGTTCTTTATGCTTGTTGCCGGGTGGCGGCTGCGCCTTACCCGACCAGCAAAACCGAGAGCGTAGGCCGGGTAAGCGAAGCGCCATCCGGCAAACACCTCTCAATCCTCCTCCAGCAACCGCGCCCCCGTTCCCTGCTCGCCCAGCCTGTCACCCGGGTTACGTAGCGGACAATCGCTGCGTGATAAACACCCGCAACCAATGCAGCCGTCCAGCTCATCGCGCAGGGCCACCAGCGTGTGAATACGACGATCCAGCTCTTCTCGCCACTGGGACGACAGCTGCTTCCACTCCTTCGCGCTCAGCGAGTGCCCTTCCGGCAATACGCCGAACGCGTCACCGATGGTGGCCAGAGGAATGCCGATACGTTGCGCAATTTTGATGATCGCCACGTAGCGGAGCACATCGCGGGTGTAGCGCCGCTGGTTTCCGGCGTTACGGATACTTTTTATTAACCCTTTGCTTTCATAGAAGTGGAGTGCCGACACCGCCACACCGCTTCGCTTAGCCACTTCACCGGGGGTTAACAGCGCTTTGATGCGCGGTAATCTCTTTTCCATAAAACCTCTTTACCTCAAGTTAACTTGAGGAATTATACTCCCCCGCAGAGAAAACGACGAATCAACCAGGACAGATGTCTCCACAGAGGGGTAACCTTATGTCGCATCAGCAAATTATTCAGACACTTATTGAATGGATTGATGAACATATCGACCAGCCGTTGAACATTGATGTGGTCGCTAAGAAGTCGGGCTATTCGAAATGGTATTTACAGAGAATGTTCCGCACCGTAATGCATCAAACGCTGGGTGATTACATTCGCCAGCGCAGGCTCCTGCTGGCGGCGCAGGCGTTACGCTCAACGCAGCGGCCCATTTTTGATATCGCAATGGATCTGGGCTATGTGTCGCAGCAGACCTTTTCCCGCGTCTTCCGCCGCGAGTTTGACCGTACGCCGAGCGACTACCGCCATCAGCTCAATTAATGCGTGTTAACGCAAGGGTTGCTGCTGCCAGGCCATAAATGCCTGGGGCGGCATCGCTTTCGCGAAGTGCCATCCCTGACAATACTGCACGCCACGCTTCAGCAACCAGCTCACCTGCTCCCCCGTCTCGACCCCTTCCGCAATGGTTTTCAGCCGCAGGCTTTGCGCCATCTCAATGATGTGCTCGGCAATCAGGTGGCTGGTGCTGTTGGTGGTTAAGGTATCGATAAAGGATTTGTCGATTTTCAGGATATCGACGTTCAGCGAATAGAGGTTATGCAGGTTAGAGTAACCGGTTCCGAAATCATCAATCGCCACTTCATACCCCGCCTGGCGAAACGCCTGAATGACCGGCGTGGTTTTTGGCACGTCAATAAACCCCCGCTCCGTCACCTCAATTTTGATTTGCTGCGCGCGAACCGAGTAAAAGCGGGCTTTGTCGGAGATCAGGGCGATAAGACGCGAAGAGTGAAAATCCGACGCCGACAGGTTAATCGAGACATACAGATCGGGATGAGCGGCAAGAAAATGGCCCAGATCGCTGAACACCTCCTCCACGACGTAATCCGTAATGCGCTCAATCATCCCCTCTTTTTCTGCCAGGGGAATAAATTCCGCCGGGCTCATAACCTGACCGTTGAATCCAGGCCAGCGCAACAACGCCTCTGCCCCCACGCACTGGTTATTTTTAATATCAATAATGGGCTGATAATGGACGCACAGCTGGCGTTTATTCAGCGCCCGGTGCAGAAGTCGGCCAGGCGAATTGAATTCACGGTGTGTACGCGACCACACCAGCAGAATAATAATGCTGCAAATTATCCCCAGCGGTAGCGTCAGGGTAGCCTGATGATAAAGCGTTTTATAAAAACGGGCGCTGGAGGTTGAAACGATGGCCGCAATCGGCCGCTGCCCGGATTTCACGATCGTATAAAAACGGTCACCTTTCTGAAAAGTCGTTTCCTGATGTCGAAGCATCGAATGCAATAAAGAAATATTGGCTTTCTGGCTTACAGAAAAGAATGCATTGCTGACGGTGTCATACACCCCCCACGACAGGGAACGATCGTCTGACATCACCTCACTGTACGAAAGCGGGTTGACCACTGCGACATAATTTCCGCGCTGCATATATATCATTTTATAACCATCAAAAAATGGCGTATCGCGAAAATAATAGATAGCAACGTCGGGTTTACGTGTGTAATTGGCAGCGGGAATGGTGTAAGGATGATCCGGCGTAAAAAGGGTCGAGCAGAGAAACGACTGGCCTTCAGCATAAATTAAATCGGCAACAAAAAGACGACCGCGGGAAACGTTCAACATATATTGACGATGCTCCGGCGTACACACTTTTCCCTGATATTTTTCCGCGTCTTCCCGGGCCAGATCAACCTGTTGAATAACCCGTTCAGTTTTGTTTAAAGCAAGTTCAGCAAACGTGCGCAGCTGGGCGCTGATTTCCGACACGGCTCTAAGCTGGGCAAACCATAGCGCAAGCATCACCGGCAGCATAACTACCATGATAATCCCGACCACTTTGAGCATGTTGCGCAGCGCGCTACGATTCATTTCCCGCTCTGTATCCCTGCATGTTGTACGCCTGTAGCAATGAAGACCGGCTGCTTTGATAAACAGGTGATTACGTTGCATGAATCATGGGAAGTTAGCAACTGACTTTTGGTATTAAAAATCCTAAAATTCGTGATGCCGATAATATTTTCCCGTAAGCCAAACTAAAAGTATTCATTTCGTTTCTGATAAGGAAAATAATTACCCGCGACAGGTGTGGAAAATTCGCTGGCTGAAATAGCCTGCTCTTTGTTCTTATGCTGATTTATAAATAATCAGACGCCAGGACCGTTTTTCCTCTTCCCGTACGCTTGGCGTCATATAATGCCTTATCGGCACGCATCAGTATGGCAGAAGTATCCCGTTGCCCCTGACAGACTTCAACCACCCCGGCGCTGAAAGAGAGTACCAGCGTTTTATCGCCCACACGCAGCGGTTTTGAGATCAGCGCGGCACGCAGCCGGGAAGAGAGCAACGTAGCGGCTATACCATCCGTGTGCGCCAGCAGAAGAACAAACTCTTCGCCCCCCACCCGTCCCAGCGCCGACCCGGCCGGGCTCACCTCGCGAATACGGTCGCAAAAGTGGATCAATGCCGCATCGCCAACCTGATGTCCCCACCGATCGTTGATCTGCTTGAAATAATCGAGATCGAACATCAGGAGACAGAAGCGGCTACTGACATCCTGCGGCGAACTGGCTGCCAGCGCTATTTTGAGACGCTGTAAGATTGTCGAGCGATTCAGCCAGCCCGTCAGATCGTCCGTGGTGGCTTTGACGGTCAGCTGCTGTTCTGCTTTTTTACGTTCGGTGATATCCAGGCCAATGTTGAGAATGGAGTTATCCGGCAAAAGGATGTTTGACCAGAGAATGGTTAACTGCGTCCCGTCTTTACGCACCGGGTGCCATTCGTACATATCCTTAAGTGGTGCGAAACGAACCGACTCCTGCACGCGCTGTCGCTCCTCAGGATCCGGGTAAAACAGGGCCAGCGGATCGGGATGCTCGCCGATTTCAGTCATACTCCAGCCAAAGACTTTTTCGCATTCGGCATTCCACAATACACACCGGTTATGCCTGTCAAAGGCGTTCATTAATACCGGAGCACGCTCAAATAAGGTTTTATATTGCGTGACGACGCGCTGCATTTCCTGCGCCGTTTTTTCCCGCACGATGATGTCATCAAAATAATCTTTTAGCTTCTCAACCAATACCACCACGATATTTTTCAATATCGGCAACGAGGTCAGTTTTTCATTAAAAGCCAAAAAGAAATAACCACTGCACTGTCTGCCATGCGCTGAGAATTTACACAGCACGCCGCTTTGCAGCCGCGCATAGCCTGGGTGCTGAGGGGAAAATACCGCCCGGCCAATATGCTCTTTCCAGTAGATAACCCGCCAGGCGCGGTGATGCCGCTGCAACAGGGTGCTGGCAAGAAAATCCGCCACGTTAAAGGCGTGACACGTCACGTCGCCGGCACAAACCACGCGCGGCCCGTCTGCGGATTCGACACTGACCCATGAGAGATTTGCCCCCAGTGCGCTGTTGATAATTTCCAGCATTTCAACCGGCGAACACTGCGCGTTGAGTTGCGGCATCAGCTTCGCCAGGGCGTGCAACGCCTGCATGCTGTCGTTAATAATCTCGCGTCTTTTTTCTTTCATTATCTTTTCGCAGGTCATTAATCGAGAGAGCAACCGCAATAATTCATATCTGAATAAAAGAATAAGACCACGAAATCAAAGAGCATGCCGAGTGTAAAACAAAGAATACAAAATCCAAAAAAGTCAATTAATTCAATGCGATGAATTATTTTTGCGGGTACATTTATTGTTCCACACAAGCATAATCCATAGATATACTGCTGTAAACGCTATACAGCCGATGGCGTTTTGCAAAGGTTTTACTATCTGGATGAAATAAAAATAAAAATTCCGACCAGACGTCGTTCTGAGCGACGACGATATATTTTCCCCGGCAATAATCCCACTTTTACCTCACGCGGATACTGGCGAATAAAACAGCAAATGTGATATAGTTCACACATCTTATGTAACGAGAAACATTGTTTCATTCCAGTTCGTCTGTTTTGTCGAGGATGGGTTTTATGGCAACCATTACCACCAGCATGGTGCTCCTGCGCTGGCCGTTGTTGAGCGCGGTTTTGATGTTCCTGGCCAGCACGTTAAACATTCAGTTTCGAAAGTCCGACTACGCAGGTCTTGCTGTGATTAGCACCCTGTTAGGGTTGGGCGCCGCATGCTGGTTCGCGACAGGTTTGCTTGGCATTACGCTGGTAGACATTGCCGCCGTCTGGGAAAACATTAAAGGGGTGATGGTTGAAGCCATGAGCCACACTCCGCCAGACTGGCCGATGGTGATTACCTGATAGCCTGTTATAAAAAAACCCAGACATTGTCTGGGTTTTTTGTTTTTCACGCGTCTGGATATCAGAACGGGATATCGTCGTCGAAATCCATTGGCGGTTCGTTAGACGGTGCCGGAGCAGACTGCTGCTGCGGACGGGACTGCGCGCCGCCGCTGAACTGGTTGCCGCCCTGAGGCTGCTGAGGCTGACCCCAACCACCCTGCTGCTGATTCTGACCGCCACCTGCCGGTGCGCCACCGCCCTGACGGCCACCCAGCATTTGCATGGTGCCGCCCACATTCACCACCACTTCCGTGGTGTACTTCTCAGCGCCGGATTGGTCGGTCCATTTGCGGGTACGCAGCTGGCCTTCGATATAGACCTGAGAACCTTTACGCAGATACTCACCGGCCACTTCGGCCAGTTTGCCAAACAGCACAACGCGGTGCCATTCGGTCTGCTCTTTCATTTCTCCGGTCGCTTTATCACGCCAGGATTCGGAAGTAGCCAGCGTAATGTTGGCAACTGCGCCACCACTCGGCATGTAGCGTACTTCCGGGTCCTGGCCCAGATTACCGACGAGAATCACCTTGTTTACGCCTCTGCTGGCCATGTTCGTGTCTCCTGAATACGTTTCTTAATAGTGTAAACGCGCGAGTGTACCATTTCCATGCTGCACTTTGATAGTTGCGTAGCACGTTCCAGAGTTCTCCCGCGAACTCGACATTGTTACACAGTGAATCAGAAAATGCATTCCAATACTGTATATTCAAACAGGTCATTTTGTGTCATAATTAGCCGTTTCTGACAGCCGTTTGTCCTTCAAACAAATCAGGCAATCCGTGTTCCAACCGGGAAAGGTGAATGGATAAGATCGAAGTTCGGGGCGCCCGCACCCATAATCTCAAGAATATCAACCTCATAATCCCTCGCGACAAACTCATCGTCGTGACCGGGCTTTCGGGGTCTGGCAAATCCTCACTGGCTTTCGACACTTTGTATGCCGAAGGACAGCGTCGTTACGTTGAATCGCTCTCGGCGTACGCGCGTCAGTTCCTGTCGCTGATGGAAAAACCGGATGTCGACCACATTGAAGGGTTGTCCCCTGCTATCTCCATTGAGCAGAAATCCACATCGCATAACCCGCGCTCCACGGTCGGTACCATTACCGAAATCCATGACTACCTGCGTCTGCTGTATGCGCGCGTGGGCGAGCCGCGCTGCCCGGATCACGATGTCCCGCTGGCGGCACAAACCGTGAGCCAGATGGTGGATAACGTGCTGTCGCAGCCGGAAGGCAAACGCCTGATGCTGCTGGCGCCGATCATTAAAGAGCGTAAGGGCGAGCACACCAAAACGCTGGAGAACCTGGCAAGCCAGGGCTATATCCGCGCCCGTATCGACGGTGAAGTGTGTGACCTGTCCGATCCGCCAAAGCTGGAGCTGCAAAAGAAACACACCATCGAAGTGGTGATTGACCGCTTTAAGGTACGTGAAGATCTGGCGACGCGTCTGGCGGAATCCTTTGAAACGGCGCTGGAACTCTCTGGCGGCACGGCGGTGGTGTCAGACATGGACGATGCAAAAGCGGAAGAGCTGCTCTTCTCCGCCAACTTCGCCTGCCCGATTTGCGGCTACAGCATGCGCGAGCTGGAACCGCGCCTGTTCTCGTTCAACAACCCGGCGGGCGCGTGCCCGACCTGTGACGGCCTGGGCGTTCAGCAGTATTTCGACCCGGACCGCGTGATTCAGAACCCGGAACTGTCGCTGGCGGGTGGCGCTATTCGCGGCTGGGATAAGCGTAATTTTTACTACTTCCAGATGCTGAAATCGCTGGCTGAGCACTATAAGTTCGACGTTGAAGCCCCGTGGGCCAGCCTGAGCGCGAACGTACATAAAGTGATCCTGTTCGGTTCCGGCAAAGAGAATATTGAGTTCAAGTACATGAACGATCGCGGTGACACTTCCGTGCGTCGCCACCCGTTCGAAGGGGTGTTGCACAACATGGAGCGCCGCTACAAAGAGACCGAATCCAGCGCGGTGCGTGAGGAGCTGGCGAAGTTCATCAGCAACCGCTCCTGCGCCACCTGCGAGGGTACACGTCTGCGTCGCGAAGCGCGTCACGTGTTTGTCGAAAACACGGCACTGCCGACCATCTCAGACATGAGCATCGGCCACGCGATGGACTTCTTCAACAACCTGAAGCTCTCCGGTCAGCGCGCGAAAATCGCTGAAAAAGTGCTGAAAGAGATCGGCGATCGCCTCAAGTTCCTCGTGAACGTCGGTCTGAACTACCTGACGCTTTCCCGCTCGGCTGAAACGCTGTCCGGCGGTGAAGCCCAGCGTATCCGCCTGGCGAGCCAGATTGGCGCGGGCTTAGTCGGCGTGATGTACGTGCTGGATGAGCCGTCTATCGGCCTGCACCAGCGCGACAACGAACGCCTGCTCGGCACGCTGGTTCACCTGCGTAACCTCGGCAACACGGTAATCGTGGTCGAGCACGACGAAGATGCGATCCGCGCCGCGGACCACGTGATCGACATCGGCCCGGGCGCAGGCGTACACGGCGGCCAGGTGGTCGCGGAAGGGACGCTGAAAGACATCATGGCGGTGCCTGAATCGCTGACCGGCCAGTACATGAGCGGCAAGCGCAAAATTGAAGTGCCGAAACAGCGCGTGGCGGCGAACCCGGAAAAAGTGCTGAAGCTGACCGGCGCGCGCGGCAACAACCTGAAGGACGTGACCCTGACGCTGCCTGTCGGGCTGTTTACCTGCATCACCGGCGTGTCCGGTTCCGGTAAATCGACGCTGATCAACGATACGCTGTTCCCGATTGCGCAGACGGCGCTGAACGGCGCGACGCTGGCCGAGCCTGCGCCGTACCGCGACATTCAGGGGCTGGAGCATTTCGACAAGGTTATCGACATCGATCAGAGCCCGATTGGCCGTACGCCGCGTTCCAACCCGGCGACCTATACCGGCGTCTTTACGCCCGTACGTGAACTCTTTGCCGGCGTGCCGGAAGCGCGTTCACGCGGCTATACGCCAGGCCGTTTCAGCTTTAACGTGCGCGGCGGCCGCTGTGAAGCGTGCCAGGGCGACGGCGTAATCAAGGTTGAGATGCACTTCCTGCCGGATATCTACGTGCCGTGCGACCAGTGCAAAGGTAAGCGTTATAACCGCGAAACGCTGGAGATTAAGTACAAAGGCAAGACCATCCACGAAGTGCTGGATATGACCATCGAAGAGGCGCGCGAGTTCTTTGACGCCGTCCCTGCGCTGGCGCGTAAGCTGCAAACCCTCATGGATGTGGGTCTGACCTATATTCGTCTGGGGCAGTCAGCGACAACGCTGTCCGGCGGTGAAGCGCAGCGCGTGAAGCTGGCGCGTGAGCTGTCCAAACGCGGTACCGGTCAGACGCTGTATATTCTGGATGAGCCGACCACCGGCCTGCACTTTGCGGATATCCAGCAGCTGCTGGACGTGCTGCACCAGCTGCGCGATCAGGGCAACACCATCGTGGTGATTGAGCACAACCTGGACGTGATTAAAACCGCTGACTGGATTGTCGATCTCGGCCCGGAAGGCGGCAGCGGCGGCGGTGAAATCCTCGTCTCCGGTACGCCAGAGACCGTTGCAGAGTGCGAAGCCTCGCACACCGCGCGCTTCCTCAAACCGTTGCTGTAATCGTCACACGGAGAGCTGCTGTCGGATCGTTTCCGGCAGCAGTTCAACCGCCTGTAGATACGACGCATCCACCAGGTAGTAAATTTGCGAATCTGGCAGCGAGCCGTCGAGAAACACCGTACTCCAGTGCGCTTTATTCAGATGCTTACTTGGCCTGACATCATCGTGCTGCTGGCGCAGTAAGTCGGCCAGTTCCGGACTGGTTTTCAGTGATGCCGCAGGCCGCGCATCCACCTCTTTCACCATCGCGAACAGCACATCCCCCACTTTGATCTGCGTGGCTTTCCAGTCGCTGTGAACGCTTTGTTCCGCACCCGGCTTGCTCATGCAGTACTGAAGTATCTCCGAAATTGTCATCTTTATTCCCCTTGTAGCGTTGCGATAATTTTACGCGAACCACCGTGAATGCGATGTTCTCCCAGCCAGATCCCCTGCCACGTTCCCAGCTGTAGCCGTCCGTTGTGGACCGGCAGCATCAGCGAGACGCCCAGCAAAGAGGATTTGATGTGCGAAGGCATATCGTCCGTCCCCTCATAGTCATGCTCATAAGGCGCGTTGTCCGGGACGCTCTTCAGAAAATGGTGCTCCATGTCGGACCGGACGGTGGGATCGCAATTTTCATTGAGCGTGAGAGAAGCAGACGTGTGCTGAAGCAGCAGATGCAGCAAACCCGTTTTGACGCGCGACAGGTCGCGGATTTGCCCGATGACTTCGTCCGTCACAAGGTGAAATCCGCGTGGTTTTGCGCTTAAGGTCAGGGTCTGTTGATACCACATGTGCTGCTCCATTATGAAAGGTGAATCTTTCTAAGTGTGCAGCAAGAAAGCGAAAGGTAAAACCCGCGCAGCGAGATTTGCTTAAAAAAGCATTCACCCCGCCGTTAATACATCAGTATTCAGAGTTAACGATCACCTCTTCACCAAATTTTCCGGCCATCGGCAGCGGTCGGTAGGTGGAGTTCGAGGCGCGTAGCACCCTGATGCCTCTGGCTCCCACGTCTTGCGCCGCGGTGATGTCGTTATCTGAATCCCCGTAGAACACTTTGATATTTTTCTTTTCCAGCCACTGGGTTTTGGTGTTTTGCCCTTCCTGGTCCCCGGCAAAAATGACCGGGTTCATGCTGGCCGCCGGGATCAGGAAATCATCCTGTAGCGTTTTCGAGACGGTTTCGGTTTTGGTCTGGCTACGTCCGGTCACGAAGTAAATGCTGTCGCCGCGCTTTACGTGCATGGCGATCAGCGCGCGGGCAACCTCTTTCGGGATACTGAACTCATCCCAGCCGTTGTTCATCTTTTCCCAGAATTCCGGGTTTTTCAGATAGGCTTCGCTGTCCGGGGAGTACGTTTTTTTACCGCGCCAGAAACCGGGGCTGGAGAAGAGAACGGTATCGTCAATATCGAAGCCCACGGCTATCGGCGGGCGACCCGTCAGGCTATTTTCGATTTGTGCCACTGAAACCCAGTGAATGGGGGCCTGTTCGGCAAGAATGGCGGCGGTAGTGCCGGTGTAAAGCGGCGTGGGTGCAGAAGCCCGTGCAACAACGGCGCTATTAAGCGAGAACAATAAGCAGGCGGCGCTGAGCGCCAGTGTGATCTTGCGCATATTTTCCCCTGAATATTCAGTTTGTTATCTTTTTATTTTGAGCGGATGGTCAAAAAACTATCCGACCATAACCCCAGCGGTAGGGGAAGGAAAGGAGTTTTTACTTATGGGGCTGAATAAAAAGAAGACGATCACAAAGCGCAGAAGAAACGTGTAGGTCCGGTAAGCGAAGCGCCACCGGGCAATGACTGGCACCGGCGCGAACAAAAAAGCCGGGTGGCGGCTACGCCTTACCCGGCCTACATACAGTATGCAAGTAAGTGAATGCTTACATTACGGATGCAAACGCCTGCGCCACGCGCTGGACGTTGCTGGCATTCAGACCCGCCACGCACATACGGCCGCTGGCGATCAGGTAGACACCGAACTCTTCGCGCAGTCGATCGACCTGCGCTGCGCTCAGTCCGGTGTAGCTGAACATCCCGCGTTGCTTGAGAAGATAATCAAAGTTATGCCCAGGCACGGCCTCTTTCAGGACGTTAACCAGCTCCTGACGCATCGACAGGATGCGCTTACGCATCGCTTCGACTTCCGCAAGCCAGGACGCTTCCAGCGTTTCGTCACCGAGAACTGTCGCCACCACCTGTGCACCAAAGTTCGGCGGGCTGGAGTAGATCCGGCGGACCGTCGCTTTCAGCTGACCGAGTACGCGTCCCGCGGCTTCGGCGTCTTCACACACCACGGACAGGCCGCCAACGCGCTCGCCGTACAGGGAGAAGATTTTTGAGAACGAGTTGCTGACCAGAGCGGGAAGCCCCGCGCTGGCAATCGCGCGAATGGCATAGGCGTCTTCCTCCATGCCCGCGCCAAAGCCCTGATAGGCGATGTCGAGGAACGGGATCAGGTTACGCGCCTTCAGTATCTCGATCACCGCATCCCACTGGGCATTGGTGAGGTCCGCACCGGTCGGATTATGACAGCACGGATGCAGCAATACGATACTGCGCTCCGGCAGGGTGTTCAGTTTTTCCAGCAGCGCATCAACGCGCACGCCGTTGGTTTCGCTGTCGAACCACGGATAGGTCGCCACCTTAAAGCCCGCGCCCTCGAAGATCGCAACGTGGTTTTCCCACGTCGGGTCGCTGACCCATACGCCGGAATCCGGGAAGTACTTTTTCAGGAAATCTGCGCCTACCTTCAGCGCACCCGAGCCACCCAGCGTCTGGATAGTCGCCACGCGCTTTTGCGCGAGCACCGCGTGGTCCGCACCAAACAGCAGCGGCGCGATAGTGTTGCGGTAGGTGTTTAATCCTTCCATCGGCAGATAAAGCGAAGCACCGTGCGGGGTTGCGTTCAGACGCGCTTCAGCTTCGGCAACGGCTTTCAACTGAGGAATGATGCCGTCTTCGTTGTAGTAAAGACCAATGCTGAGGTTCACTTTGTCGCTGCGAGGATCTTCTTTGAAACGCTCCATCAAGGAGAGGATAGGGTCGCCGGCGTAGGCGTCTACTTTCTGAAACACGCGATGTTCTCCGGATTATTATGAGGCAGGGCATTCAACAATAAACCGGAAGCGGAAGAAGATCGAGGGGATGTTAACAGAAGCGGGATGCATCGCATCCCGCTCATGCTTAGTCGACGTATTTCATTGCGACCCTTGAAGTAAGGCGCGTGATAAGTTCGTAAGCACTCACTTTTGTTATTTCAGCAATACGCTCTACCGGCAGGCCTTCACCCCACATCACCGCATCGTCCCCCGCTTTATCCTGCGCGTCGGGCCCAAGATCAACACAAATCATGTCCATCGCCACGCGACCGACAATCTTGACTTCGCGTCCATTGACCAGCACCGGCGTCCCCGTTGGCGCGGCGCGGGGATAGCCGTCGCCGTAGCCCATCGCCACCACGCCAATACGCGTGTCGTGCTCGCTGGTCCAGGTGCCGCCGTAACCCACCGGCTCTCCCGCTTTGTGCTCACGCACGGCAATCAGCTTTGAAACCAGCGACATAACCGGCTTAAAGCCAAAGTCCGGACCCCAGGGTTTGTTCTCCAGCGGCGAAACGCCATAAAGAATGATGCCCGGACGCGCCCAGTCGAAGTGCGACTGCGGCCATAGCAGGATCCCGCCGGACGCCGCAATGGAGCGCATCCCCGGTTTGCCTTCGCAGAAGGTGTTGAAGATATCAAGCTGCTGTTCCGTTGCGCCGCATTCAGGCTCATCGGCGCGGGCAAAGTGGCTGACGATATTCACTGGCTGACGCACATTTTTGCACTGACTCAGACGCTGATAAAACGCCTCCGCGCTTTCCGGCCGCACGCCCAGACGGTGCATGCCCGTGTCGAGCTTCATCCAGACGGTGACCGGCTCGCTCAGTTCAGCCGTTTCCAGCGCGGCCAGCTGTTCTTCGTTATGCACCGCCGTGTGCAGGTGCTGATCGGCAATGGTCGGCAGGTCCGAGGCTTCAAAAAAGCCTTCCAGGAGCAGTATCGGTTGCGTAATTCCACCTGCGCGCAGGCGGAGAGCTTCTTCGAGACGGGCGACGCCAAAAGCGTCGGCATCGGGGAGCGTTCGCGCGGTCTCAAGAAGACCGTGTCCGTAAGCGTTCGCTTTCACGACTGCAACGAGCTTACTGGCGGGCGCCAGTTCTCGCAGACGTTGCAGGTTGTGTCGCAGAGCGCGGCGGTTAATAACAACAGTTGCCGCTTGCATTTGAATTCCTTAGAAATTACTCATCATCATATTGAGGACCGGCATAGTTGTCGAAACGCGACCACTGGCCGTTAAAGGTCAGACGTACCGTACCGATGGGGCCGTTACGTTGCTTACCAATAATAATTTCGGCGATCCCTTTCAGATCGCTGTTCTCGTGATAAACCTCATCACGGTAGATGAACATGATTAAGTCGGCATCCTGCTCGATGGAGCCGGATTCACGCAGGTCGGAGTTGACCGGGCGCTTGTCTGCACGTTGTTCCAGAGAGCGGTTAAGCTGCGATAGCGCCACCACCGGCACGTGCAGCTCTTTGGCTAACGCCTTGAGCGAGCGGGAAATCTCGGCAATCTCCAGCGTACGGTTGTCGGAAAGCGACGGAACGCGCATCAGCTGAAGGTAGTCGATCATGATGAGGCCGATACCACCGTGTTCACGGGCGATACGGCGCGCGCGGGAGCGCACTTCCGTCGGCGTCAGGCCGGAGGAGTCATCGATATAGATGTTCCGTTTTTCCAGCAAAATCCCCATGGTTCCCGAGATGCGCGCCCAGTCCTCATCGTCCAGCTGGCCGGTACGGATGCGGGTCTGATCCACGCGCGACAGGGACGCCAGAGAACGCATCATGATCTGTTCAGAGGGCATCTCAAGACTGAAGATAAGCACCGGCTTATCCTGCAACATCGCCGCGTTTTCGACGAGGTTCATCGCAAATGTCGTTTTACCCATCGACGGACGCGCCGCGACGATAATCAAATCCGATGGCTGAAGACCTGCCGTTTTCTTGTTGAGATCGTCATAACCGGTGTTCACCCCCGTCACGCCATCGTGCGGCTGCTGGAAAAGCTGCTCAATACGCGCAACCGTGGCGTCGAGCACATCGGCGATATTTTTTGGGCCTTCGTCTTTGTTCGCACGGCTTTCGGCGATTTTAAAGACGCGGGATTCCGCCAGGTCGAGCAGATCTTCGCTGGTGCGCCCCTGGGGATCGAAACCGGCCTCGGCGATCTCATTCGCCACCGAGATCATCTCGCGGACAACGGCACGTTCACGAACGATATCAGCGTAAGCGCTGATGTTCGCGGCACTTGGCGTGTTTTTTGACAGTTCTGCCAGATAGGCAAATCCGCCGACGCTGTCGAGCTGTCCCAGACGCTCCAGCGATTCTGCGAGCGTAATCAGGTCGATAGGGCTGCCCGACTCCTGCAAACGCGCCATTTCCGTAAAGATGTGGCGGTGCGGGCGGGTATAGAAGTCTTCCGCGACAACGCGCTCGGCGACGTCGTCCCAGCGTTCGTTATCCAGCATTAAACCGCCCAACACCGACTGTTCCGCTTCAATCGAGTGCGGCGGGACTTTTAACCCGGCGACCTGATAATCACGCTCACGAGGTTCAGTCTGTTTGTTGAAGGGTTTGTTTCCTGCCATAGTGAATGGAGTTACCGAGATAAAGAGTGGGTCGAAAGATTACCACATTCTGGAGGAAGCATGGCAACACGTATTGAATTTCACAAGCATGGTGGCCCTGACGTACTCAAAGCGGTGGAATTTACCCCCGCTGCGCCTGGCGAGAACGAAATCCAGGTGGAAAACAAAGCGATCGGCATTAACTACATCGATACCTATATTCGCGGCGGCCTCTATCCGCCTCCGTCGATGCCAAGCGGACTGGGCACCGAGGCGGCCGGTATCGTCAGCAAAGTGGGCAGCGCGGTTAAGCACATTAAGGAAGGCGATCGCGTGGTGTACGCACAGTCGGCGCTGGGCGCTTACAGCTCCATCCATAACGTTCCGGCCGAGAAAGCGGCGCTTCTGCCAAATGCGATCGGCTTCGAGCAGGCTGCCGCCTCATTCCTGAAAGGGCTGACGGTCTATTATCTGCTGCGCAAAACCTACGAAATTAAGCCTGACGAGCAATTCCTGTTTCACGCAGCCGCAGGTGGCGTGGGGCTGATTGCCTGCCAGTGGGCGAAAGCCCTGGGCGCGAAGCTGATCGGCACCACAGGCAGCGCGCAAAAAGCGCAGCGCGCGCTGGACGCGGGCGCATGGCAGGTGATCAACTACCGGGAAGAGAGCATCGTTGAGCGGCTGAAAGAGATCACTGGCGGCAAAAAGGTCCGCGTGGTGTATGACTCGGTGGGGAAAGACACCTGGGAATCTTCGCTGGACTGCCTGCAACGTCGCGGGCTAATGGTGAGCTTCGGAAATGCCTCCGGGGCAGTCACCGGCGTCAACCTGGGCATTCTGAATCAGAAAGGGTCGCTATACGTCACTCGCCCTTCCCTGCAAGGTTACATCACCAACCGGGAAGAACTTGAGGAAGCCAGCAACGAGCTGTTCTCGCTGATCGCCAGTGGGGTAATTAAAGTGGATGTGGCAGAGGCGCAGAAATATCCGCTGACCGATGCGCAGCGCGCGCATGAGGTGCTGGAGAGCCGGGCAACGCAGGGATCAAGTCTGTTAATTCCCTGAGCCATAAAAAGAAATTGGGCTTCCCGTGGGAAGCCCTTTCTTTTTTTAGTTCGGCTGTATGTAGGGTACAGCTCGATGAATTCTTTAGCGGCAGCCATAGTGACAGATTCGATAAGTAAATCCTATTCTGTTCTAAGGATTGCTGCCGGAAAAGTTGCAGGTATGTGACGTACACCTCAATACCTTAGTAACGGAAGCGGTTATTACGCTGATAAGTGGGCAGTTTTGGTGATTTAATCGCCCGTATCGCCCATACCACCGCAATCGCCAGAAGTAACCACGGCAAGAGTTTAATCGTCAGGGCAAATAAACCGCCAACAAACATCACCACCGTGGCCACGACGAGCGCGGCCAGGATACCGAGCAGCGATACGCCCGTGACCATCAGCATGATAAAGAAGCCAATCACAAAAAGTAGTTCCAGCATGGTGCTCTCCCACGAGTTCCCGAATGATGCTGCGATCGTTACAAGAAACATGCCAAAAATAAGTCGTTGTTCTGAAAGCAAAACGCCCCGCAATGTGTTGCAGGGCGTGGCGTATTTGACCATCTTTTAGCGAAATTTAACGTTTATCCGCAACCAGACGCAGCGCGTGTTCAAGGACCTCAATATCCGCACCGGCCTTATGCGCGTTTTCGCTGAGATAACGACGCCACTGGCGCGCGCCAGGAATGCCCTGGAACAGGCCAAGCATATGGCGGGTAATGTGGCCCAGATACGTACCATGACTCAGCTCGCGCTCAATGTACGGATACATGGCGCGCACTACTGCCACGGGATCGGTGTCAGCACCGTCAACGCCAAAGATTTCCCGGTCAACCGTCGCCAGAATGCCCGGATTCTGATACGCCTCGCGTCCGACCATCACGCCATCCATATGTTCGAGATGCGCTTTGGCCTCGTCCAGCGACGTAATACCGCCGTTGATCGACATGGTCAGGTGCGGGAAGTCGCGTTTTAGCTGGTACACGCGCGGGTAGTCCAGCGGCGGGATCTCGCGGTTTTCTTTCGGGCTGAGGCCAGAGAGCCAGGCTTTACGGGCGTGGATGATAAACATCTCGCATTCACCCTTCCCTGATACGGTGTTGATGAAATCACACAGGAACTCGTAGCTGTCCTGGTCGTCTATGCCGATACGAGTTTTGACCGTGACCGGGATAGAGACGACGTCGCGCATCGCTTTGATACAGTCCGCCACCAGATGTGCATTACCCATCAGACACGCGCCGAACATACCGTTTTGCACACGGTCGGACGGGCAACCGACGTTGAGGTTAATCTCGTCATAGCCGCGTTCTTCAGCCAGCTTCGCGCACTGCGCCAGCGCAGCCGGATCGCTGCCACCCAGTTGCAGCGCAACCGGATGCTCCTCTTCGCTGTACGCCAGATAATCGCCCTTGCCGTGAATAATTGCGCCGGTAGTGACCATTTCGGTGTACAGCAGCGTATGGCGGGAGAGCTGACGCAGGAAATAGCGGCAGTGTCTGTCCGTCCAGTCGAGCATTGGCGCAATGGAGAAACGGTGTGCAGGGAAAGCGGTCTGGAGTTCTGACGACATGGCGAAGTTTTAAGCATCTGGTGGAAAAGGGGCGCTACTATAGCACAAAGAAAAGCCGGAGGCGCAGCGCCTCCGGTGTACTTTAGAACGTCATGCTCAACTGTGCCCCTGCGCCCCAGGTCTCGTCTTCGCCATAAAGCCCCATCAGGTCAACGTGGACGGAGTTGAACGGCGCGAAACCGACACCGCCGGTAAAGACGTTGCTGTCGTTCCCTTTCATATCCGCACGATAACCGGCGCGTACTGCCAGCCAGCTCAGCGGCGTGACTTCGGCACCAACGCCAACGTACTGGGAGGTGTCTTCGCTTTTAAAGCCCTTGGTTTCGGTCAGATCGCCATCTGCGGTCAGCGTGACCAGATCGTTGTGCCAGGCGGCCCCGGCAGTGACCAGCGGACGGATCTGATAAGTGTCTTTATAACTCACCACCTCTCCCGTACGCCCGTTGCGGATGCGGATATCTTTGGTATCGATATCGCGCGACATCAGGTTTTGCCCGCTCACGCCGACCGTCCAGTTTTCACCGAAATCAGCAGCAATACCGGCATCGACGTTGAAGCCAGTGTCGTCGGTACGGTAGCGGCTGTCGTTCCACTTATTACTGTCGTAATCGTAGATTGAAGTGGTGTAGTTATAGAGCCAGGTTTTTTGCAGCTTCGGCGTGACGCCAACGGAAACCGGAACGCCGCCAAGATCGAACTGACGGGCCACCGCAATACCGTAGACGGACACAATCGCCGCCCGACCAGACGCCGTAGAGTTAAGGTTTTTGGTGATCTGATCGGTACCGTTTAGCGCGGCATCCAGCGCCACACCGGCAGCCACCGCATCGCTTCGTTGTATACCGCGCAGATAATCAATGTCCTGCTGATCGATTGAAGAGCTGACCCGGCCATGGGCATAGCCTTTTGCCATAAAGGCCACGGAAAGAACATCGTTAGGGATACTGACGGCAATCCCCGCCCCTGCGGTGGCGTGTGCGGTCTTGCCTTTCAGGTAGTCCAGTTCATCAGCGAGATCTTTCGCTGCGCCCTGGAACTGATTGATCGAACCTAATGGATTGGTGATAACTTCAATGGGGGTCAGACTATCAACCACATCCTTGTAATGATTGATTTTGTCGTTAATGGTATCAATCTCGTCCTGAAGATTGTCTTCATCGGTCACCTGCACGCCAACGGACGGCAAAATGACCGTCACATCATCCTCTGGCTTAGATTTTGCCAGTAACGCGGGGTTGATTAACGCCCCGCTGCCATAGCTCCCTGCCGCGACACCCGTTCCGCCCATTGCGTCGCTACGCGCTTCCGTCCAGGTATTGGCTGCTCCCGCCTGATTTGCCATAAAAAAGGAGACAGCGATGCTAACCATCGAAAATTTAAAATGTTTTTTCACAGTGTGCTCGTAAATAGTTTGTTATTAGTTAACCCTGTCTGTTATCACCCAAACAGGAACGAACTATTGCTGTGAATAAGTGCAAAAAGACCCGCTATTTCCTTAAGTTAAATTCCATCCCGGCCTGTTGTAATATGTGACGACCATCAATATTTATAGAAGAGGAAATTATTTTCGCCCAGGTTTTCCATCGTGCGGCCCAAAAAACTGAGGCGGATGGTCGACCCAGCGGTCTTCGCGCGTCGCGGCATACACCGGATTGAGCGGATAGTAGATGCGGTTATGTTTTTTATTGGCCTCACCCACCACCAGTAAGCGCACCTCTTCATCGGTATTGTTGATAAAGGTGTGACACACGCCCGTCCCGGCTGGAAATCCCACGCTGTCTCCGGGTTCGAGCTTCCATAAATAGCCATTGATCCAGGCCTCAGGGTAACCCTCCAGAACGTAAACAAACTCCTCTTCGTCGCTTTCCGCATGCGGATAAGACGTACGGCGTCCGGGTGGCAGCCGTTCATGGTGAATACCAATGCGGCCGAGACCCAGCCTGCGGGCCAGCGGCGCGCCAACAGAAAAACGTTCGTTACTGTCAGGATACGTTGCGTCATCGGCGCCTTCCACGTCCCGCCAGTGCCGAATACAGTCAGGTCTTTTCATTTTGCGATCTCCTGATTTGCGATGCGTCAGGTATAGCACAGCCTGGCGGATCTCGGTGTTTTTAGCAGAACATGATAAAGTGAATGTTTTCACCCCTTACCATATCCGAGGTGCCCGATGGACAAGTCCACAAAAGAGCTGTTAGCGCAAGCTGAAAAGCTGTGCGCGCAACGCAATGTGCGCCTGACCCCGCAGCGCCTTGAGGTACTGCGTCTGATGAGCCTGCAACAGGGCGCCATCAGCGCCTACGATCTGCTCGATCTGCTGCGTGAAAGCGAGCCGCAGGCAAAACCGCCGACCGTTTATCGGGCGCTGGATTTTCTGCTGGAGCAAGGGTTTGTGCATAAAGTGGAATCAACAAACAGCTATGTGCTGTGCCATCTTTTTGACCAGCCAACTCACACGTCCGCCATGTTTATCTGCGATCGCTGTGGTGTGGTGAAGGAAGAGTGTGCGGAAGGTGTGGAAGATATTATGCATACGCTGGCAGCCAGAATGGGCTTTGCGCTGCGCCATAACGTGATTGAAGCCCACGGCTTATGTTCTGCCTGCGTGGAGGTGGAGTCATGCAGCCATCAGGATGCCTGTCAGCACGATCACTCTATCCTGGTGAAGAAAAAGCCGCGTTAAAGCCAAAGAAAAAGGCGGCTCAGGGCCGCCCTTGGGGATAGTGCCGGTTACCAGCGGTAGTCGTTACGGGTTTCCCAGTCTTTGACTTCATTTTCCGCCTGATCTTTTTCGTAACCGTAGCGCTCCTGGATTTTGCCTACCAGCTGATCGCGCTTACCTTCAATGACGGTCATATCGTCATCTGTCAGCTTACCCCACTGTTCTTTCGCTTTACCTTTGAATTGCTTCCAGTTGCCGCCGATTTCGTCTTTATTCATAATCGTGTCCTCGTGTTAAGCGTCTATGAGTATCGTCCGCTTCGTTCTTTTCTGCTGGACGTGATTATTATTGTAGTTAAGGATTCGGCAGTTGTTTTTATATTCGGAATCTTTAACCGTTACGATATATCGTGCGGGGCTGGAAACCAGGTATTGTTTCGCCAGTGACGATGCCAGATAACGGCCAGCGAAAGGCCACGCAGTGAGAGAAACACCGCCAGCGCCAGCCACAGGCCATGATTGCCGAGATACGGCAGGGTTAGCAGCGTCAGGCCGAACCCCGCCGCCGCGACGGCCATGCTGTTGCGCATCTCCGCCCCTCGCGTCGCACCAATAAACATGCCGTCCAGCAAATAGCACCACACGCCCACCACCGGTAATACTACCTGCCAGAGGATGTAGCGATCTGCCAGCTCACGTAGCGCGGGCAACGAGGTGAGTAACGCGACAATATGCCCACCAAAACAGGCGTATACCAGAGCAAAGACCAGCGCCACCAGGCCCGCCTGACGACAGGCAGCACGCCAGACTTCACGTAACTGGCCGCTTTCACGCGCGCCATAGGCCTGCCCTGAATGCGCCTCCACGGCGTAAGCAAAACCATCCAGCGCGTAAGCGGTAAAGGTCAGTAATGTCATAAGCACTGCGTTGACGGCAACGATCTCAGGCCCAAGACGCGCACCAAAAACGGTTAATGCACCAAAGCAGAGTTGCAGCAGAAGCGAACGGAGCATGATGTCGCGATTAAGCGCCAGCAGCTTTCGAATGTTGCCGCGCCAGGCCGATTTCAGCAGATCCAGGGTGATACCGCGCATCGCCAGCACGCGCCAGACCATCCCCAAACCGATCAGCAGCGTACCGTACTCGGCAATCGCCGTGGCCAGCGCCGCGCCCCGGACGTTCATGTGCAGCCCCATCACCAGCCAGAGATCGAGCACAATGTTAAGCAGGTTGCCCACCACCAGCAGGATCACCGGCGCGCGGGCGTACTGCACGCCCAGCAGCCAGCCCAGCAGGACCAGGTTTGCCAGTGAAGCGGGCGCGCTGAGCCAGCGAATTTCGAGGAACCGCCGGGCCTGTTCCAGTACGGCATCGCTGCCGCCTACAATATGGAGCGCAAGATCAATCAGCGGCGTACGCAACAGAACGATTAACGCGCCGGCACCGAATGCCAGAATGAGCGGCTGAACCAGCGCACGCGCCAGACGCAGGGGATCTTTTGCACCATACGCCTGGGCCGTCAGGCCTGTCGTACTCATGCGCAGAAAAAGCAGCAGCATAAAGAGGAAGCTGGTCGCCGTTGCGCCGATCGCGACGCCGCCAAGATAAATCGGCGAATCGAGATGCCCGATAACCGCCGTATCCACCAGCCCCAGCAGAGGAACGGTAATATTGGAAAAAATCATCGGTAGCGCAAGACGCCACAACGCCTTATCGGCAGAAGTTAGCAATGCCATGGAAATTACCGGAATCAGAAAACAGGCCAGGCTGTAGAGGAACTACAGCCTGTCAGGAAGAGATTACAGCCATTCACCGTTGCGGATAACGCCGACCGCCAGCCCTTCAATAGAGAAGCTCTGCTCGCGGAGATCTACCACAATCGGGGAGAATTCATTGTTTTCAGGCAGAAGCTGCACGGTATTGCCTTGTTTTTTCAGGCGCTTAACCGTCACTTCATCATCAATGCGCGCCACCACGACTTGCCCGTTACGCACATCCTGCGTTTTGTGTACCGCCAGCAGATCGCCATCCAGAATACCGATATCTTTCATGGACATTCCGCTAACGCGCAGCAGGAAATCGGCGCTCGGCTTGAACATGCCTGGGTCAACCTGATAGTGCCCTTCGATGTGCTGCTGCGCCAGCAGAGGTTCACCTGCGGCAACGCGGCCCACCAGTGGAATACCGCTCTCTTCTTCCACAAGCAGACGAATGCCGCGTGAGGCGCCGGAAACAATCTCAATCACGCCCTTACGCGCCAGCGCTTTAAGGTGCTCTTCGGCAGCATTAGGAGAACGGAAGCCCAGACGCTGCGCAATTTCTGCACGCGTGGGTGGCATACCCGTCTGGCCGATATGATCCCGAATGAGATCAAACACCTCTTGCTGCCTGGTCGTTAACGCTTTCATACCGCCCCCTGGGTGTATATACAGTTATGCTGTGAGTATATACAGTCAAAGGCGATTTTGGAACCAAAAACTGCACAAAAAACCAGGGACTTAATTATTCCTCGAGGCTCATCGGAAATGCGACCAAAGCAGCGTGACCCAGGTGATCGCCGCAGTGATAATCGCCAGCAGTACGGCAGCGGAACCCATGTCTTTCGCCCGGCCAGACAGTTCATGGAATTCCGACCCGATTCGGTCAACAACGGCCTCAATAGCGCTATTCAGAATTTCCACTATCATCACCAGAACGACAGATCCGATGAGCAGTACGCGGGTGATAGCATCAACATCAAGGAAGCAGGCGATGACAACGGCAACGATTGCGGCAACCGCTTCCTGGCGGAAAGCGGCTTCATTAACCCATGCCGCGCGGAAACCTTTCCATGAATAACCGGCAGCTTTAATGATTCGAGTTAACCCAGTGGTATTATTGGCCATTAAAAGAACCTTTTATGATAAATAGCGTCTGTAACTAAAGCCGCAGCGCGTTTTGCTGCAACCTGAAGTATGACGGGTAACAACAGAAATTTTGCGCGCTTTCTGTTATCCTTGCGCCGCAATTGCATTATTAACCAGAGGCTTTACATCGTTTATGTCCGGCTGGCCACGAATTTACTACAAATTACTTAATTTACCATTAAGCGTCCTGGTAAAAAGTAAGTCTATCCCAGCAGAACCTGCGCTGGAATTAGGGCTCGATACGTCGCGCCCTATTATGTACGTTTTGCCTTATAACTCGAAGGCAGACCTGCTGACGCTTCGCGCTCAATGTCTGGCGCACGATTTACCTGACCCGCTTGAACCGCTGGAAGTCGACGGTACGCTGCTGCCGCGCTACGTGTTCATCCATGGCGGGCCGCGCGTGTTCACCTATTACACGCCGAAAGAAGAGTCCATTAAGCTGTTCCATGATTACCTCGATCTGCACCGCAGCAACCCCGATCTGGACGTGCAGATGGTGCCGGTGTCGGTGATGTTTGGCCGTCGTCCGGGGCGCGAAAAAGGGGAAGAGAACCCGCCGCTGCGTATGCTCAACGGCATTCAGAAGTTCTTCGCCGTCTCCTGGCTGGGACGCGACAGCTTTGTCCGCTTCTCACCTTCCGTTTCACTGCGCCGCATGGCGGATGAACACGGCACTGACAAAATCATTGCGCAAAAGCTGGCGCGCGTTGCGCGTATGCACTTTGCACGTCAGCGTCTGGCGGCCGTTGGACCACGTCTCCCGGCACGTCAGGATCTGTTCAACAAGCTGCTGGCTTCCAAAGCGATTGCCCGTGCCGTAGAAGACGAAGCGCGCAGCAAGAAAATTTCGCACGAGAAAGCGCAGCAGAACGCGATAGCGCTGATGGAAGAGATCGCCGCGAATTTCTCCTACGAGATGATTCGCCTCTCTGACCGTATCCTTGGCTTCACGTGGAACCGCCTCTATCAGGGGATTAACGTCCACAACGCCGAGCGCGTACGTCAGTTAGCGCACGACGGCCACGAGATTGTCTATGTGCCCTGCCACCGCAGCCACATGGACTACCTGTTGCTCTCTTACGTGCTCTATCACCAGGGGCTGGTGCCGCCGCATATTGCTGCCGGTATCAACCTGAACTTCTGGCCAGCAGGCCCGATTTTCCGCCGTCTGGGTGCGTTCTTTATTCGTCGTACCTTCAAGGGTAACAAGCTTTACTCCACCGTCTTCAGGGAGTATCTGGGCGAGCTGTTCAGCCGCGGTTATTCCGTGGAGTACTTTGTTGAAGGCGGTCGCTCGCGTACCGGTCGTCTGCTCGATCCGAAGACCGGCACGCTGTCGATGACCATTCAGGCCATGCTGCGTGGCGGTACGCGTCCTATCACGCTGGTGCCTATTTACATCGGTTATGAACACGTGATGGAGGTGGGCACCTACGCGAAAGAGCTGCGCGGTGCGACCAAAGAGAAAGAGAGTCTGCCGCAGATGCTGCGTGGACTGAGTAAACTGCGCAACCTCGGCCAGGGCTACGTGAACTTTGGCGAGCCCCTGCCGCTGATGACATATCTGAACCATCATGTTCCGGAGTGGCGCGAGTCTATCGATCCTATCGAAGCGGTACGTCCGGCCTGGCTGACGCCAACGGTCAACGGCATTGCATCCGAGCTGATGGTACGCATCAACAATGCTGGTGCGGCAAACGCCATGAACCTGTGTTGTACTGCGCTTCTGGCCTCTCGCCAGCGTTCACTGACCCGTGAGCAGCTGACCGAGCAGATTGATTGCTACCTGGATATCATGCGCAACGTGCCGTATTCCGTGGATTCGACCGTGCCGTCTGCCACCGCCAGCGAGCTGATCGATCACGCGTTGCAGATGAACAAGTTCGAAGTCGAGAAAGATACGATTGGTGACATCATCATTCTGCCGCGCGAGCAGGCCGTGCTGATGACCTACTACCGCAATAACATCACGCACATGCTGATGCTGCCGTCGCTGATGGCGGCCATTATTACCCAGCACCGCCGTATTTCGCGTCAGGAGCTGCTGCGCCATATTCAGGCCATCTACCCAATGCTGAAAGCGGAGCTGTTCCTGCGCTGGAGTAAGGATGAACTGGCGGCAGAGCTCGATAAAATGATGGCAGAGATGCATCGTCAGGGGCTGATTACCATCAGTGATGATGAACTGCATATCAATCCGTCACGTTCCCGTACCTTGCAGCTTCTGGCTTCCGGTGCGCGTGAGACGTTGCAGCGCTACGCCATTACCTTCTGGTTGCTGAGTGCAAATCCGTCCATCAACCGCGGTACGCTGGAAAAAGAGAGCCGGACGCTGGCCCAGCGCCTTTCCGTTCTGCATGGCATTAACGCCCCGGAATTCTTCGACAAAGCGGTATTCAGCTCCCTGGTGCTGACGCTGCGCGACGAAGGGTACATTAGCGATACGGGCGATGCCGAGCCGGAAGAGACGATGAAGGTTTACCAGATGCTGGCAGAGCTGATTACCGCGGATGTGCGTTTGACGATTGAGAGTTCGACGCAGGGCGAATGATGCTAAAGCCGGGTGGCGCTAACGCTTACCCGGCCTATATGTTCCGCTAAATCGTAGGCCGGGTAAGGCGAAGCCGCCACCCGGCTTTTTTATCACCAGTAACTCATCGCCAGGCCCAGAAACAGCACCAGCCCGACGTAGTTATTATTCAGAAACGCTTTAAAGCAGGCTTCACGCTCGCGCTTCGCGATCAGCTTCTGCTGATACGCAAACAGCAGCCCCGCCACCAGTACGGACCAGTAAAACTCCCAGTTCAGCCCGTTCAGGCGACCAATCGCCACCATCAGCGCCAGCACCGCCACCTGCAATATGCCGATGATAAGTTTGTCGTGACGACCAAACAGGATCGCCGTCGATTTGATGCCAATCTTGAGATCGTCATCGCGATCGACCATCGCGTATTGGGTATCGTACGCAACGGCCCAGAGAATATTCGCCAGGAACATCAGCCAGCAGCTGAGCGGAACGGACTCGCTGACCGCGGCAAACGCCATGGGAATCGACCAGCCAAATGCCGCACCCAATACCACCTGCGGCAGATGGGTGTATCGCTTCATGAACGGGTAAACCCAGGCCAGCGCCAGAGCAGCAACGGACAGCAGAATGGTCATGGTGTTAAGGGTTAACACCAGCATAAAAGAGAGAAGCACCAGCACCACAAACAGAATGCGCGCCTCTTTCCCGGTCACCTGACCGCTCGGCAGAGGACGATTCGCGGTGCGCTTAACATGTCCATCAAATTTCCGGTCAGCATAGTCGTTAACCACACAGCCCGCAGCGCGCATCAGCCAGACGCCCGCCACAAACACCGCCAGGATCCACAGCGGCGGCACGCCCGGCGTGGCAACCCACAGCGCCCATAAGGTCGGCCACAGCAGCAGCAGCGCGCCAATGGGTTTATCAGTACGCATCAGGCGGTGATAGGCCAGCAGCTTATTCTGCGTCAGACTCCACTCCATTTTTTCTCCCTCTTAGTACAACGGCGATGCAGGCAAAAAGAGTTCCGTCAGTATTAACGGCTTGCCACTCAAACGAAGGCGGGAACGGCGCCCCCACAAATCGGCATCGCAACCAATTTCAATAAAATCACGGGTCAGTTCAGACGAGGTGAACAGATAGCGCCCCAGGGGCGTTTTGCCGAGGCGTTGCAATGCCAGCTCCGGCCCGGAAAGTGTAGACTCAGGAACCACCGTCCGCCCGGCAAGCCACGGCTCGCCATCTGCACACAGTAAAATTTCACGCAGCCAGTAGCGTTCTTCTTGCGGCAGCAGCGGCAGCTCGCTGGCAATCTCCGCAGGCGAGACAAACCCTTCCTGAATCATCGTCACCGTGACCGTTTTACCCTGTTGCTCAAAACGTTTTGTCATGGAATCTTCCAGCAGCAGCCAGTCCAGTTGCTCCGGGTCAAGCGCGGGTATTTGGTCGAAATAGCGTAGCGCACGCAGCTGCGTTAGCGCGGGGTGTGACATGCCAGACTCTCCGATACATAACGTAAAGGCATTGTATCGCAGATTGGCAAAATGAGGACGGACAAACCAAATTTAGCGATCACTATCGCAACAATGGTGCAACTTAGCCAAAAAAAGTGCGCCCACTCAGGCGCACTAAACGACTAACAAAATCAGCACTGTGGGGAGACGGTTACCCCTTGCCTTTTACACTGCTGATAAAGGTGGAACGGGCAGTGGTTGAACCTAAACGCTCGGCTTCATCAAGCAGTTTCAGCGCTTTATCGACATCGCCGTTTTTAACCGCCTGCTTGATGGCGTTGTTAAAGTAAGTTTCAGTATCGTTAAGCACGGGCTCGGCTTTTTTCGCCGGGGCCGGGGCTGCGGCCGGTGCTGCGGCTGGCGCGGCGTACACAGGCGCGGCAGTATTACCCACCGTTACCGGACCCGGGCCAGATGAGCCAAACAGCGGGCCTACGAGTACGCTGGAGGCGCTGTTGGTGGAGACTTTCAGCTTGATCAGACCATCGGTGGTATGACGGGCAAGCGGGTCCGGAATATCCGGGACAGAGTTCCCCGTGCCTTTCGCATAGGCTTTTGCCGGGTCAACAAGCTTCGTTGTCTGTTGCAGATCTTTTTCAGTCGTGAACACCAGGACATAAATCTTCTGCTGACCCAGGGCTGGCGTCAGGCGCATAACGCCTTCCAGCCGATCGGCACTCATGACGCCAGGCTCCTGATAGCTGAAATAGTCGCTTGGGAAGAACGCGGATGGCGTCATGTTCTGATCGAGGATCAGCACGTTAGGCGCGAAGACGCTGGTCTGTTTATTGACTTCACTGGTCAATGTCAGGGTCAGCTCGCCGATATTCGCCGGCACGCTGAAAGCCGCGACCGGACCGCTGATACCCGGCACGTTCAGTGACTGGCCCCCCGCTGAAAGCTGGGTAGTTTGTGTTTTCGATTGATCAACTGGCGTCCACACCAGTTGCTGTAGTGCCGCAGCCGGAATAGCTGGCGCAGCGCTAGTATTTTGAGGAACAAAATTCACATCTGCAAAGGTGACCGCAGGCGCACAGGCCAACAGCCCCGCAGAGAGGCACAGCGCGACGAGACTTTTCTTCATTTTCATTGTTATTACCTCTGATAGCGTGAGCACTGCGGTGGCCAGGCAATAGCGCGCAGCACCCTAAGGAGAGAGGGGCTTGCGCCCCTCTTTTCAGGTCATTACGTCAGGCTTGACGAATTACCACCAGATTTCCATCTGGGCGCCGAAGGTCCACTCATCGTTGTCGCCACGGCTGAAGGTTTTCGCGGAGGTGTCGCTATACGCTACGCCAGAGGTGTAACCTGCACCTGAGTCGTTGTTTGCATAGCCCCATTTCTCATCCCACTTCGCGTAGGTTGCGAAGACGCGGATAGCCGGACGGGACCAGATGCTGTCGCCTGCCTGCCATTGCTGTGCCAGGGTGATTTTGTACTGGCTGTTTTTGTCGTCAGTTTTCTGAGATTTGACGTTGTCGTAGCCCACTTCCAGCAAGGTGCTCATGATCGGCGTCCATTTGAACATTGGACGAACACCCACGGTCCACCACTCGGTACCGTTGTTGTTGTCACGATCGATGTTCTGGTACATACCGACGTACATCAGGTCCCAACGGTCTGCCAGGGTGATTGCACCGTGGTCCAGCACGCGCCACATAGAGCCGTCGTTATCGATGCTGCCGCCCTGTGGAATACCTTTACCGTTAGAGGTCATGGAATCCGTACCGTATTGCAGTACGAACTTGTTGAAGCCTTTCATCATGCTCTGGGTGTGTTCAGCGGTGAACAGCCAGCCATCTTTAGAGGCGCCAGGTTGCAGGTAGTAGTCGTCAGGAATGTTGGTATGACCGTAGTCAACGCCCAGCTCCAGCGTACCGCCCGGGTTGGTTTCCAGACCGGCTAAACGGACGTCGAAGACATCGTTTGGTACCACGTTGTCATAAATACGGTCGCCGTTCGCATCACGATCGGCGAAGGTTGCAGAACCGCCGGACTCAGAAGAACGGGTCGCTGCCAGAGAGAGTTTACCAAAGCCCAGATCGATGTTTTCAATACCGGCACCAGGACCAGAGATATCCCAGTAGTAGAAGTCGATCATGTGTACGTCATGACGCTGATAGAAGCGTTTACCGGCCCAGATGGTAGAGCCTGGCAGCCATTCAATCAGGTTTTTACCCTGCACGTTAGCTTCACGGAAGGCCGGGCTGGTGGATTCCCAGTCATTCTGTTGAGAAACGGAGTACGCTACGTTGGTGTCGAAATAGAAGCTCTTGTCGCCTTCTTTCCACACTTCCTGGCCCAGTTTCAGTTCGGCGTAGGTTTCACATTCGTTACCGAGACGGTATTTACTTTGTGCGCCTGTTGCCTGGAAACATTGTTGTTCACCGCCACTTCCGGTCCAGCCAATGCCGGAACGAGCATAACCTTTAAAGTCTACGGCGCCCGCCTGGGCAGACAGGATGCCTGCCGCAATGGCGACAGCCAGAGGGACTTTGCGCAGAGTAATCATTATTCTATCTCCTGAGATCATTGCTTTTCTTTGTAATTGGAATGCTTAAACGCCTGGCTCTTTGTGCAACCGACGACATGCAGTGCCATCCTCACGGAACAGATGGCAACGCTCTGGCGGCAAACCGATAGCGAATGTGGCACCCTCTTCTACCAACACCACGTCATTCTGGCGGTAGACCAGGTTCTGACGGATGGCGGGGATCTGGATATGAATCTGTGTTTCGTGACCAAGCTGTTCGACGACCTGAACTTCACCTTCCAGCGTCACATCAGCGATGTGGCTCGGCAGTAAATGCTCAGGGCGGATACCGAGGGACATATTGGCCCCCACCTGTACGTTGGCGCTGTCGACCGGCAGCCAGACTTGCTGACGGTTTGGCAGCTCCACCTGTACCTGTTCGATTGCCGTCGCGGTCACTTTTACGGGCAGGAAGTTCATCTTTGGCGAGCCAATGAAGCCCGCAACAAAGCGGTCTGCCGGGTAGTGATACAGCTCCAGCGGTTTGCCCACCTGCGCCACGCGACCGGCGTCCAGCACCACGATTTTGTCGGCCAGCGTCATCGCTTCGACCTGATCGTGGGTGACGTAAATCATCGTGCGTCCAAGGCGTTTGTGCAGACGGGAGATTTCGATACGCATCTGGACGCGCAGGGCGGCATCCAGGTTAGAAAGCGGTTCATCGAGCAGGAACACGCGCGGCTCGGCCACCAGCGTACGGCCAATGGCCACACGCTGACGCTGACCACCGGAGAGCGCCTTCGGTTTACGCTCCAGCAGATGTGCCAGCTGGAGCACTTCCGCCACCTGGGTGACGCGCTGGTTAATGGTCTCTTTTTTCGCGCCGGCCAGCTTCAGGCCAAAGGACATGTTCTCGGCAACGGAAAGATGCGGATAAAGGGCATAAGACTGGAACACCATGCCCACGCCGCGTTCAGCTGGCGGGATGTCGTTCATTCGGGTATCACCAATAAATAAATCGCCACTGGTGATGGTTTCAAGACCGGCAATCATACGCAGCAGAGTCGATTTACCACAGCCTGATGGACCCACGAACACCACAAACTCACCTTCGTGGATGTCCAGATTGATGTCTTTTGACACCACTACGTCGCCCCAGGCTTTCGTTACATTACGCAGCTGTACGCTCGCCATGCCCTTCTCCCTTCGTTACAACCTGTCACCGACAGAAACATTCAAGATAAGTTCACTATGCGTGTTCCATTACTTTCGTGAATCCTCCACCCCCCGGCTTTTTTATGGGGGAGGAGGCGGGAGGATGAGAGAGCAGGCTCTGCGACCGCAGCGGAGGGGCTGAGGCGAAAATCGTGAAGCGGCCTGCAAAATTCAGTGGGTTTTTATGTGCGCCAGCACTCATAACTTAAATTTATGTTACAGGGATCACACAAACAGGGGGTGGGGCGTAGGGACTGGGAGGATGGAAAGAGGATGTCAAATAAGGAGACTGAGTCACGTTGAACCACCTTATGTATCCACGAGCACATCACCAATAAAGGATGGCAGATATGAAGATCAAGACTGGCGCACGCGTTTTCGCATTGTCCGCCCTCGCAGCAATGATGATTTCCGCACCGGCTCTCGCCAAAATTGAAGAAGGTAAGCTGGTTATCTGGATTAACGGCGACAAGGGCTATAACGGTCTGGCCGAAGTGGGCAAAAAATTCGAGAAAGACACCGGTATCAAAGTCACCGTAGAACACCCGGACAAACTGGAAGAGAAGTTCCCGCAGGTTGCGGCAACTGGCGATGGTCCGGACATTATCTTCTGGGCGCATGACCGTTTCGGGGGCTACGCGCAGTCTGGCCTGCTGGCAGAAGTTACGCCAGACAAAGCCTTCCAGGACAAACTGTTCCCGTTCACCTGGGACGCCGTTCGCTATAACGGCAAGCTGATCGCTTACCCAATCGCGGTTGAAGCGCTGTCACTGATTTACAACAAAGACCTGGTGCCAAACCCGCCGAAAACCTGGGAAGAGATCCCTGCTCTGGATAAAGAGCTGAAGGCGAAAGGTAAATCCGCCCTGATGTTCAACCTGCAAGAGCCGTACTTCACCTGGCCGCTGATTGCTGCCGACGGCGGTTACGCGTTCAAGTTTGAAAACGGCAAATATGACGTGAAAGACGTGGGCGTGGACAACGCAGGTGCGAAAGCGGGTCTGACCTTCCTGGTTGACCTCATCAAGAACAAACACATGAATGCGGATACCGACTACTCCATCGCGGAAGCGGCGTTCAACAAAGGCGAAACCGCGATGACCATCAATGGTCCGTGGGCCTGGACCAACATCGACAAGAGCAAAATCAACTACGGCGTGACCCTGCTGCCAACCTTCAACGGCAAGCCGTCTAAACCGTTCGTGGGCGTGCTGAGCGCAGGTATCAACGCCGCCAGCCCGAACAAAGAGCTGGCGAAAGAGTTCCTCGAAAACTACCTGCTGACCGATCAGGGTCTGGATGAAGTGAACAAGGACAAGCCGCTGGGCGCCGTTGCGCTGAAATCCTTCCAGGATCAGCTGGCGAAAGATCCGCGTATTGCGGCCACCATGGATAACGCCCAGAAAGGCGAAATCATGCCGAACATCCCACAGATGGCTGCGTTTTGGTACGCCACCCGTACCGCGGTCATCAACGCTGCAAGCGGTCGCCAGACTGTCGATGCCGCACTGAAAGATGCTCAGGGCCGTATTACTAAGTAAGTCTGAAAAACGGCGGGTGGCGCGTGCGCTTACCCGCCCTACGACTACGGCACGATCCGTAGGTCAGGTAAGCGCAGCGCCACCTGACGATAAGTTTCCACCGTTGTAGAGGAAGAACCCCATGGATGTCATTAAAAAGAAACACTGGTGGCAAAGCGACGCACTGAAGTGGTCAGTGATAGGTCTGCTGTGTCTGCTGGTGGGTTACCTTGTTGTTTTAATGTACGTGCAAGGGGAATACCTGTTTGCCATCATGACGCTGATTTTAAGCTCGGTTGGCCTGTATATTTTCGCCAACCGTAAAGCGTACGCCTGGCGCTATGTCTACCCGGGCGTTGCCGGGATGGGGCTGTTTGTCCTCTTTCCGCTGATCTGCACCATCGCGATTGCCTTTACCAACTACAGCAGCACCAACCAGCTCGCGCAGGAGCGTGCCACCCAGGTGCTTCTGGATCGTTCTTACCAGGCGGGTAAAACCTTTAACTTCGGCCTGTATCCCACGGGTGACGAGTGGAAGTTAGCGCTCACTGACGGTGAGAGCGGCAAAACCTATCTTTCCGACGCGTTCAAATTTGGCGGCGAGCAGAAGCTGGCCTTAAAAGAGGCTGCGGCCCTGCCGGAAGGTGAACGTGCCAACCTGCGTATCATTACCCAGAATCGTCAGGCGCTGACCCAGCTCACCGCCGTGCTGCCAGACGAAAGCAAAGTGACCATGAGCTCGCTGCGCCAGTTCTCCGGCACGCAGCCGCTTTATACTCTGGCGGATGACGGCACGCTGACCAACAACCAGAGCGGCGTGAAGTACCGTCCGAACAACGATATCGGTTTCTATCAGTCGGTGAATGCCGACGGCAGCTGGGGCGACGACAAACTCAGCCCGGGCTATACCGTCACCATCGGCTGGGACAACTTCACCCGCGTATTTACCGACGAAGGCATCCAGAAACCGTTCTTCGCCATCTTCGTCTGGACGGTGGTCTTCTCGGTGCTGACCGTGATCCTGACCGTGGCCGTGGGCATGGTGCTGGCCTGCCTCGTGCAGTGGGAGTCCCTGAAAGGCAAAGCGATTTACCGCGTGCTGCTGATTCTGCCCTACGCCGTGCCGTCGTTTATCTCGATTCTGATTTTCAAAGGGCTATTTAACCAGAGCTTCGGTGAAATCAACATGATGCTGAGCGCGCTGTTCGGTATCAAACCGGCCTGGTTCAGCGACCCAACCACCGCCCGCTCGATGATTATCATCGTGAACACCTGGCTCGGTTATCCGTACATGATGATCCTGTGCATGGGGCTGCTGAAGGCTATCCCGGACGATCTGTACGAAGCCTCGGCGATGGACGGCGCGGGTCCGTTCCAGAACTTCTTCAAAATTACCCTGCCGCTGCTCATTAAGCCGCTGACGCCGCTGATGATCGCCAGCTTCGCCTTTAACTTTAACAACTTTGTGCTGATTCAGCTGTTGACCAACGGTGGCCCGGACCGTCTCGGCACCACCACGCCGGCAGGCTATACCGACCTGCTCGTGAGCTACACCTACCGCATCGCCTTCGAGGGCGGCGGCGGTCAGGACTTCGGCCTGGCGGCGGCGATTGCCACCCTGATCTTCCTGCTGGTGGGCGCCCTGGCGATTGTGAACCTGAAAGCCACACGTATGAAATTTGACTAAGGAGGGCACTGAACATGGCAATGGTACAACCCAAATCTCAGAAACTGCGCCTCCTCGCGACGCACTTAGGCCTGCTGATTTTCATCGCGGCGATCATGTTCCCGCTGCTGATGGTTATCGCCATCTCCCTGCGCTCGGGGAACTTCGCCACCGGGAGCCTGATCCCGGACGAAATCTCTTGGGAGCACTGGAAGCTCGCGCTGGGCTTCAGCGTGGAACATGCGGATGGCCGCGTCACGCCGCCGCCGTTCCCGGTGCTGCTGTGGCTATGGAACTCGGTGAAGGTGGCGACCATCACTGCGATCGGCATCGTGACGCTCTCCACCACCTGCGCTTACGCCTTCGCCCGTATGCGTTTCCCGGGCAAAGCGACGCTGCTGAAAGGGATGCTGATTTTCCAGATGTTCCCGGCCGTGCTGTCGCTGGTGGCGTTGTATGCCTTGTTTGACCGTCTTGGGCAGTATGTGCCGTTCATCGGCCTGAACACTCACGGCGGCGTGATCTTCGCCTATCTTGGCGGCATCGCCCTGCACGTGTGGACCATCAAAGGCTATTTCGAAACCATCGACGGTTCGCTGGAAGAAGCGGCGGCGCTGGATGGGGCGACACCGTGGCAGGCGTTCCGTCTGGTGCTGCTGCCGCTGTCGGTGCCGATTCTGGCGGTGGTGTTTATCCTGTCGTTTATCGCCGCCATCACCGAAGTCCCGGTCGCCTCACTGCTACTGCGCGATGTGAACAGCTACACCCTTGCCGTCGGTATGCAGCAGTACCTCAACCCGCAAAACTACCTGTGGGGCGACTTTGCCGCGGCGGCCGTCCTCTCTGCCATCCCGATTACCGTGGTGTTCCTGCTGGCCCAGCGCTGGCTGGTCAACGGCCTGACGGCGGGCGGTGTGAAAGGTTAAGTTTCATTTGTTATGCCACTGCAACCCTCAACTTTAGACGTATTGTATTGAACCAACTTGTGACTGTTATTCGGCGGCCTCCGGGCCGCCATTTTTTTTATTCGCGTTTCAGCCGCTTCGAGTTGCACAGCCAGAGGGTGATCACCAGCAGCAGGATCGCCGCCGAGTAGATCAGCACGTCGAGCGGGGATTTATGATCGACGATGATCAGCCGCACAATGGCGGTGATGCCAATGTAGACAAAATAGCGCAGCGGGAAGTGAAAGCCGGACTGAAAGTACTTCACAATCAGGGCGATAAATTCAAAGTAGAGAAAGTAGACCACCAGGCCTTCCACCAGCGCGTATTTGCTGGTTTGCTCAGGGGCGAACAGCACATCCGCCAGATGCACCGTCTCTTTACCCAGAAAAACGACCAGGATCAGGCCAAGGCTCAGCAGACCGAGGTTCAGCACGGTCTGGAGTATCGTTGAGATAAACTCAACGCGCGGACGCGTCAGGGATGTCATACAGCACCTCATTCTCCAGGGCGAGGTTCCTGTATAACGCAAAAATGTGACGGGGATCTATATTTTTTGTTTATGTTTTGTCCAGATGAACATTCTTGCCGGGCGGCACTGCGTTTGCCCGGCCTACAAAAACACTCTCGTAGGCCCGGTAAGCGCAGCGCCACCGGGCAAATAAGCATCAGCGGAAGTTAATGTTCTTATCGCTGGTCATATCATACAGCTGGAATTTACGTCCAAGCTGCTGGCCGCCGTCGCGCGTCAGCGGCGTCCAGCCCACTGCCGCACGGCTGCGGGTTGGGCCTGATGAGAACAGATCCAGCGGAATCGACACGTACACCCCTTTGGTGAAGTCCCCTTCCCCGTACTCGTCTGGCGAAACGTTGGTGAGGGTGGCATAGCCGCCCACCACGACGCCGCTGTCGAAGTGTTTGGAGATATCCAGCGTGCCGCCCTTATCACCCGCCAGATACTGGCCGACGCTGGCTTTCACCAGCACGTCCTGCGCGAACGACGGCGTCCAGTAGGCGGTCAGGTGGCCGGTTTTGACGCTGTAGTCGGTGAACTTCATCATGTCCTGCGCGCTGCGCCAGTCACGCTGTTTCACGTAGTTGGCATCAACCCCAAACGCCCAGTTGCTGTCGACAGGACGATAAAGCACTTCTGCCCCGGCGCCGCCGAACATGGTTTCCAGATAGCCACCGTAAACCTGGCCGTAGAAGCCGTTGCCGAAGTACTGGAAGTAGTTGGCCTGGAGGTTATTCACGTAGATATCGTTCTGCACATATTCGCGAACGCGGGTACGCACGCGCGGCAGTTTTGAATCGTTCGGCGGGTTGGTGTAGTTAAATTTGTCGTAGTTGTTAGCAATGTTGCCGAACAGACTACCGGTGGTCAACAGGTGGTCGGTCACCCACAGATCCGCCGTCGCCATCGCCCCCAGCTGATACATGTAGAAGTTTTCCGGCCCACCCACGGACTGGTTCAGCACCGGATCGATATGGAAATCGAAGCGGGATTTATCGATATACCAGCCCTGCTCGGTGCTCTCTGGCACCACCGGCTCAACGCGTTTTTGTACCAGCTCGGTTTCATGTCCCAGCGGTTCGCCTTCAAGATGACGCTTAAGGCTGGCAACATCGGTTTCGGTTGTGACCTGCGGCAGGTTGAGGCGGTTCTCCGTCACGCGGATCGTGCGGATCCCCTCCGGCAGATCGTTCATGACGATCCGGTTGGCGCGCTCGATCCCTTCGCGGGAGTCGCGGTATTTTACCTGCTCGCCGGTGACGTACAGCGTATCGCCTTTGGTCTGGATCTTTGGATCCGCCAGGCCCGCGTTATATTTCAGCAGCGTCAGCTGATTCGCTACCACGGAGTGCTGAATGATCGCATCCTGCGGCTCCGGCTGATATTTTGGCCGCGGGTTATCATTGTAGTGCGGCCGCATGTCGTTAAAGTTAGTGCGCAGGGTAAAGCCAAACATCAGGGTATTACCGCGCTCATAGCTGAGGTTAACGTCGGCCCAGTCGGTGACGCGGTAAATGGCGCCGACGTTAAACTTGCTCTTTTGCTCAATTTTCCCGGCGAAGTCCTGCGAGTAGTCGTTTCCTTCGTACTCCAGCTTCAGACGTAACGGCTGCCACGGTGTTTGATACTCCACGCCGCCAAACAGCGAGGCCGGGCCGTGGAACATCTGGTCCCCGTTGATGGAGCCCGCTTTCTGGTAGCTGTTATCGCGGTAGCAGTATTTATCGCTGTAGGTACAGAACGGATTTTTGACGTTGCCGCTGGTGCCGAGATAGCCCCATCCCAGACCGAGTGAGAAATCAAACGGTCCCCAGGCTTTGCTGGCCACGATGTATTCCGCGTCAAACAGGCCGGTCCCGCCGATATCCTTCGCACCAACGGAGACCTGCGGCATCCAGTAGCTCTCTTCCCACAGGCGCAGCTTCACGTCGAAAGCTTTGTCTTTATAAGTCTGGTCGCCGGAGAAGGCATCCACGCTGCTGTACTGTTTTGTACGCACGTCGGTGTAGCGCAGCGTGGTCTCCAGCCAGGGGAACAGCTGCACGGACGCAGAGTAGTAACGGTACTGATCGTTATCACGATAGTTAAGGCTGATTTCCCCCTCGCGGGCCATACGCGCGGTTGGGGTTTGCAGTAAGCCCACGCCGCCAAAATCGGACTGCGACGGGCCGATGGGTGCCGGATACGTTTCTGCATGACAGGCGGCACTCACGCACAGTGCAAGCATGCTGTAGAGATAGGTTTTTTTCATTATTCCGGTATCCGCTGTATCAGGGAGCGAAGGATATCGGCATTAAGCCCGTCATACGCTTTCGTCCAGAAATGGTCGGCAAAACCGACAAAAATGATGCTGCCTGGCATAGGTTCGATATGGCGTTTATTCCAGTAAGCCACCGGCGCTTTCTGCGTATGCCCGTCCGGATAGACCACCCAGGCATAGCTGTTATCCGCTCCGCTGAGCAGACTTTGCTCGTCGAGATAGCTCGCCACGTCCCGGCCCGGCGTAAACGGCTTTTTGCCAGGGCTGCTGAGAAGCCCCATCACGGTGACGGTGGAAGGCTGAGCCGGAAGCCACAGGGTATAGTCCCCTTCCAGCGACGGATTGCCGTTTTCCGCAACGCGCACCTCATCCGGATCCAGATTCACCTTCTGGCGCCCCGTCACCTTAACCGCCTGAAGCTGTTGACGCAGGCTAGTAATGGCCGCGGCATCGTCGGTATCTTCCTGTTGTGCCAGCCCGCTCAGTCGGGCGAGCAGCGCCTGATGTTTTTGTTCCGCTACGATCGTCGCCTGACGCTCGCTGATCACCGCCCCGGTCCACCAGCTTTTCGCCAGCCTCGGCTGCCCCACCAGATCGAGCAGATGCCCGGCATTGGTTAAGGTTTTAGGTTTTTCGCTGTCCGGGGTGTAGACCTGTACCGTTCCCGCAGACCACGCCAGCGGCGAGGTCAGGCTGGCGAGAAGCGCAATGTGGATGAACATTTTCATGATTTCGCCGCCTTGATCAGGGTGGTCTTCACCGGGAAGAAACCGGCACCGAGATACTGTAAGGACTGGCGGATTTGCCCCTCTTCGTCCACCCAGAAGCGGTTATGCCAGGTGGCTTGATCGGTTGTCACTTCTTCATCCAGCACGCGCACCTGCGTTTCGTCGCTGCCCACTTTGACACTGTCCGTACCGTCCCAGCGGAAGGTGGAGCGGGCCGTGGCGTAGCGCACCTGTTTATGCTCGGTCCAGCCCATCGTGCGCGTCCAGCTTGCGCCATCGACGATCTGATTCGGCTTGATGAGCGGATCTTCAGCCAGGTTGTTCACCTCAAGCAGGTTGTCGCCGCCGAGCAACGTTTTCACGATGCGGGAATGCTGCGTCACGATGGTGGCCTGATCCTGCGTCACCCATTTCTGCTGCCCGTTTTCATCGAAAGCGAGCACCACAAACAGTTGCGGACCATCGTTTAGCTGCATGTACTGGCTGGCATACGGCATGTTCTGAAGTTCGTCATCGGTCAGATGCACGCCCGGCGTGCCGAACATGCTGTCCCACAGTGAGTGGCCCAGCCCTTTGGTGGTAGCTGAGCACGCCTGCAACAGCAGGCAAATCAGGATGATTGCAGGTCGCTTCACGACTCTTCTCCGAAGGGGCGAAATAACCACACCGAAGTGTGGTTATGATTAAAACACCCGTTATTACTGGGTGCTGGTCGTCGTAGTGGTCGTGGTTCCGGTATTGGAGCCATCACCGCCACCGGTTGCCGCCAGCGCGACACCCACGGCTGAACTTACGGCGCTGGTGCTGGCTGCGGTAGAACTCCCCGCAGACGCAGACGTCGCTGCCGACCCTGCTGCTTCCCCGACCTGGACCGGAGCTGCATAGACAGACGTCGCCGCAAGCGCAGATATGGCAAAAATGCCATACAGTACTTTCTTCATAACAATTTCCCTTCAATGAATGAATGGAGATTTGCCCGAAAAGAAATTCAGGCGGATTCGAGTATACACAACTAAAGCAGTGGGTTTACCGTGGGGGTAAATAGGGATGAGGTTTTCAGACTAATGGTTAAAAATGGAAGAAAAAAAGAATCAAGGAAATATATAATCACTATAAATCAACAATTTATAATATAATAACATTAAAATATCACTCCGTATTTTCTTAAAATAAACCTCAGCAATTAACGGGGTTACCGTCTTTTTCGGATTAAACTCAGATTCAGAATTTGAGATAACTAACAGACATCAGGAATTATCCGATAAAAAAATGCCGGCATATCGCCGGCATTGTTCATGACATATTTATTACGCACGCCAGGCTTTATAACGGTTAATCAGACCATTGGTGGAGCTGTCGTGGCTGTCGATCGCTTTATCGTCACCCAGCTCTGGCAGAATGCGGTTTGCCAGCTGTTTGCCCAGCTCAACGCCCCACTGGTCAAAGGTGAAGATGTTCAGAATAGCGCCCTGAGTGAAGATTTTGTGCTCGTAGAGGGCAATCAGCGCACCCAGGCTGAACGGCGTGATTTCGCGCAGCAGAATGGAGTTAGTTGGACGGTTGCCTTCGAACACTTTAAACGGCACAACGTGCTCCAGCGTAGCCGGATCTTTACCCTGGTCACGGTATTCCTGCTCAACCACCTCGCGGGATTTACCGAACGCCAGCGCTTCGGTCTGGGCGAAGAAGTTAGACAGCAGCTTCGGATGGTGGTCGGACAGTGGGTTGTGCGTAATCGCCGGGGCGATGAAATCGCACGGTACCATTTTGGTACCCTGGTGGATCAGCTGGTAGAACGCGTGCTGGCCGTTGGTGCCCGGCTCGCCCCAGATGATTGGGCCAGTCTGGTAATCCACCGCGTTGCCGTTACGGTCAACGTACTTGCCGTTGGATTCCATGTTGCCCTGCTGGAAGTAGGCCGCAAAGCGGTGCATGTACTGGTCGTACGGCAGAATCGCTTCGGTTTCAGCGCCGAAGAAGTTGTTGTACCAGATCCCGATCAGCGCCAGCAGTACCGGCAGGTTTTTCTCAGGCGCGGTGGTGGAGAAGTGTTTGTCCATCGCGTGCGCGCCGGAGAGCAGTTCAACGAAGTTGTCGAAGCCCACGGACAGGATGATGGACAGACCGATCGCAGACCACAGTGAGTAGCGGCCGCCCACCCAGTCCCAGAACTCAAACATGTTCGCGGTATCAATACCGAACTCACCCACCGCTTTACCGTTGGTGGACAGCGCCGCAAAGTGTTTCGCCACGTGCTTTTCGTCGCCCGCGGTTTTCAGGAACCAGTCGCGCGCGCTGTGGGCGTTGGTCATGGTTTCCTGAGTGGTGAAGGTTTTAGACGCCACCAGGAACAGCGTGGTTTCCGGGTTCACCTTTTTCAGCACTTCAGCGATGTGAGTCCCATCGACGTTGGACACGAAGTGCATGTTGAGGTGGTTTTTGTACGGGCGCAGCGCCTCGGTCACCATGAACGGGCCGAGGTCAGAGCCGCCGATACCGATGTTTACGACGTCGGTGATCGCTTTGCCGGTGTAGCCTTTCCAGCTACCTGAGATGATCGCTTCAGAGAAGGTTTTCATCTTTTCCAGCACCGCGTTCACTTCCGGCATCACATCTTTGCCGTCTACGATAATTGGCGTATTGCTACGGTTACGCAGGGCCACGTGCAGGACGGCACGGTCTTCGGTGCGGTTGATTTTCTCACCGGAGAACATGGATTTGATGGCATCTGCCAGCTCAGTCTCTTTCGCCAGATCTTGCAGCTTCGCCAGCGTCTCTTCGGTGATACGGTTCTTGGAGAAATCCACCAGCATCAGGTCATCGAAGGTGGCGGAAAACTTGCTGAAACGATCGGCATCTTTCGCGAACAGATCCGCGATAGTGACGTCTTTCA
Source organism: Enterobacter sp. BWH64 (assembly GCF_001037645.1). Taxonomy (NCBI): domain Bacteria; kingdom Pseudomonadati; phylum Pseudomonadota; class Gammaproteobacteria; order Enterobacterales; family Enterobacteriaceae; genus Enterobacter; species Enterobacter sp. BWH64. The sequence continues at coordinate 838,397 of NZ_KQ089922.1, read as the reverse complement.
TTTCATCAAAATGTTTCTGTAGTGCCTGCCATGCAGCGGTCTGCGTTGGGTTGATGTTTTTCATAGCAATACTCTTCTGATTTGAGAATTGTGACTGCGGTCGATTGTAGCGCCTGCAAATAAAAATTGTGATGGTTTTTATGCCATTGCCCTGGTCTGCATCAAACGCAGGTGAAAAGACCCGAAAAGTATAGCTGCTGTCGCGCCCTTCCGGCGTGGCGAAATGTTGGTCAAAAAGGGGGAAAAAGGAGCATAAAATATGGGCCTGTTATAAGTCCTGTTTCTGAGGGGTACCCCCCCATGAAAAATCCGCATAATCCCAGCATTGACAGGACCTCCCCCGCATTTTATTTATAGGGCCGTATTTTGCGCCTGCACCTGTTCTCGCTTCATTCTTGTGCCAAGGTCGCTCTATTCATTCCCTGACACGAGGTTGTTATGACGAGTTTTGTGGTCGCCAAGTTTGGCGGCACCAGTGTGGCAGACTACGATGCCATGAACCGCAGCGCCGATGTGGTGCTGGCCGATCCGAATACCCGCCTGGTGGTGCTTTCCGCCTCAGCCGGCGTGACGAACCTGCTGGTTTCCCTGTCTGAAGGACTGGAAGCGACCGAGCGTTTCGTGAAGCTGGATGCACTGCGCAAAATTCAGTTCGACATTCTCGAGCGTCTGCAAAACCCGAACGTCATTCGTGAGGAAGTGGAACGCCTGCTGGAAAATATCACCACCCTGGCAGAAGCCGCGTCGCTGGCCACCTCCAGCGCACTGACCGATGAACTGGTCAGCCACGGCGAACTGATGTCCACACTGCTGTTCGTTGAGATCATGCGCGAGCGCAATATTCAGGCGCAGTGGTTCGACGTGCGTAAAGTGATGCGCACCAGCGACCGCTTTGGCCGCGCCGAGCCGGACGTGGAAGTCCTGGCTGAGCTGACTAACCAGCAGCTTGCCCCGCGCCTGGATGAAGGCATAGTGATCACCCAGGGCTTTATCGGCAGCGAAGCCAAAGGGCGCACAACCACGCTGGGCCGTGGCGGTAGCGACTACACCGCCGCCCTGCTGGGTGAAGCCCTGCACGCCACCCGCGTGGATATCTGGACGGACGTGCCGGGTATCTACACTACCGACCCGCGCGTGGTCTCTGCGGCAAAACGTATTGACGTGATCGCCTTTGAAGAAGCGGCTGAAATGGCGACTTTCGGCGCGAAAGTGCTGCACCCGGCCACGCTGCTGCCCGCCGTGCGCAGCGACATTCCGGTCTTCGTTGGCTCCAGTAAAGATCCAAAGGCGGGCGGGACGCTGGTCTGCAAGAAAACCGAGAACCCGCCGCTGTTCCGCGCGCTGGCCCTGCGTCGTAAGCAGACGCTGGTTACCCTGCACAGCCATAATATGCTGCACTCCCGTGGATTTCTGGCGGAAGTGTTTGGCATCCTGGCGCGCCACAATATCTCCGTGGACCTGATCACCACGTCAGAAGTCAGCATCGCGCTGACGCTCGACACCACCGGCTCCACCTCTACCGGCGACACCCTGCTGACGCAGTCGCTGCTGATTGAGCTTTCCGAGTTGTGCCGCGTGGAGGTGGAAGAAGATCTGGCGCTGGTGGCCATCATCGGTAATAAGCTGTCGCGCGCATGCGGCGTGGGCAAAGAGGTGTTCGGCGTGCTCGACCCGTTCAATATCCGCATGATTTGCTACGGCGCGTCCAGCTACAACCTCTGCTTCCTGGTCCCTGCCGATCAGGCCGAGCAGGTCGTGCAGAAACTTCATCAGAATTTGTTTGAATAAAATTCGTTAGCACGATAAACAATATCAATAAGCCGGGCACAGACCCGGCTTTTTTATAACAAAACAACACGACAATACTGCAAGGAATTCACTATGCTCTCCGCTATCACCCGGCTGTTCCCGTTATGGGCGCTGCTGCTCTCTGTACTCGCGTATTACACTCCTGCCACGTTCACGGGCATTGGTCCGTGGGTCACCACGCTGCTGATGCTGATTATGTTCGGCATGGGCGTGCATCTGAAAATTGACGATTTCAAACGCGTGCTGTCTCGCCCGGCGCCGGTTGCCGCAGGGATTTTCCTGCACTACCTGGTGATGCCGCTCGCGGCATGGCTGCTGGCGATGGCCTTTAAGATGCCGCCCGACCTTTCCGCCGGGATGGTGCTGGTGGGGAGCGTCGCCAGCGGTACGGCATCTAACGTCATGATCTATCTGGCGAAAGGCGACGTGGCGCTTTCCGTCACCATCTCGTCCGTTTCCACGCTGGTGGGCGTGATTGCCACGCCTCTGTTAACCCGCCTGTACGTCGACGCGCATATCCAGGTGGACGTGATGGGCATGCTGCTCAGCATCCTGCAAATCGTGGTGATCCCGATTGCGCTGGGGCTGGTGATCCACCATCTCTTCCCGCGGGTGGTGAAAGCGGTTGAGCCGTATCTGCCCGCGTTTTCGATGGTCTGCATTCTGGCCATTATCAGCGCCGTGGTAGCCGGTTCCGCATCGCACATTGCTTCGGTGGGCTTTGTGGTGATCGTCGCGGTTGTGCTGCATAACACTATTGGTCTGCTGGGCGGTTACTGGGGCGGAAAGCTGTTTGGCTTTGACGAATCCACCTGCCGCACGCTGGCGATCGAAGTGGGGATGCAGAACTCCGGCCTGGCAGCGGCGCTGGGTAAAATTTACTTCTCACCGCTGGCAGCGCTACCGGGGGCGCTGTTCTCTGTCTGGCACAACCTGTCCGGTTCGCTGTTAGCTGGATACTGGTCCGGTAAGCCGATTGATGACCAACCGAAAAAAGATGCGGTGAAACAGGGTTAATTGACCCGGCTTGCTTTACACTGAAGCCTCCCCATCAGGAGGCTTCAGCAATGGCTACACCACGTTTGACCCAGAAAGACATGACCGAAGCCGAGCAGCGCGAACTGAAAACGCTACTCGACCGCGCCCGTATCGCGCATGGCCGCACGCTGACGAACGCCGAAACCAATCAGGTTAAAAAAGAGTACATCGATAAACTGATGGCGCAACGTGATGCCGCGGCGAAAAAAGCCCGCAAGCTGAAAAAAGAGCAGGCTTATAAACCCGATGCAGAGGCGACTTTTTCCTGGTCCGCCAGCACATCAACCCGTGGAAGGCGCTAATCAGCGCCCTTTCTTTTTGCGCCCCGGCTGGGTAAAGCGTTTTCCGTTGCCCGGCTTGCCCCGCCCTTTCTCTTCCGCCTGCGGTGCCTTCACCACCGGACGCTTAATCGCCTGCGTTTTCGGTTTGGCTTTAGCTTTCGGCTTCGCTTCGGACGAGGAGTTCTCGATAAGTTTGAACAGCTCGATCAGCTCGTCATCCGTTAAGTCACGCCACTCGCCCAGCGGGATCCCGGACAGGCTGACGTTCATGATGCGCGTGCGTTCCAGCTTCGTCACTTCATAACCGAAGTACTCGCACATGCGGCGGATCTGGCGGTTCAGGCCCTGCACCAGCGTGATACGAAACGCAAAAGGCGCCTCTTTTCTGACTTTACACTTCTTCGTCACGGTGCCCAGAATCGGCACGCCTGCGCCCATTCCCCGGATGAACTCGTCCGTGACCGGCTTGTTCACCGTAACAATGTACTCTTTCTCATGGTCGTTACCGGCACGCAGAATTTTGTTCACCAGATCGCCGTGATTAGTCAGGAAGATTAACCCCTGAGAGTCCTTATCCAGGCGACCAATCGGGAAGATACGGCTGCTGTGGTTCACGAAATCAACAATGTTGTCCCGCTCGCCATCTTCCGTAGTGCTGACAATCCCAACCGGCTTGTTCAACGCGATAAACACCAGGTCTTCGGCATCACGCGGTTCGATGACCTGACCATTCACTTTCACCACATCGCCAGGCACCACCTGGTCACCGATGGTGGCGCGCTTGCCGTTAAGAAACACGTTACCTTGTTCAATGTAACGGTCAGCCTCGCGACGTGAGCAGATCCCGCTCTCGCTAATGTATTTGTTTAATCGGGTTGATTGAGTTGGCAGCATAGTTTCTCCTGTGAAGGGCGAAATATACCTTACCTTGCGCCTGACAAAAAAGTCCTAGTAACCGCTGATCAGAAAATCGAGTGCATCCCGCAATGAAGCACTGCTGTTAGTAAGATCGGCAACGCGTTCACCTAACTCTTTTGAAGAGATGCCTGACAGCATATGCATCATGACAACGCAGGACTTACCCGCGATTTCAACGACAGGGCACACTTTCGCAGGCGGACGAATGCCGCCCAACTGGCTTAATTCAACGGCGGGAGCAACCAGTACATGTTTCATCACATTAGCAACAGGGTGCTGCATATTAATAAGCCATGGATATGCTTTTTTCCCATTACCTTCATTCGCATAAGCAAAATATTGCTCCATCAGAATGACCTCTGAAAGTCACTAAAGGAGCCGTTTTCATCAACCCACTGGTTAATGGCCTCTATAGACGCTTTATTTTCTGCTAACCACTCTGCGCGCTGATGCGCACGAAACTGCTCCTGTAGAGCGGCCGTGAGTACAGCAGAGAGATTGAGCTTAAGACGTCGCGCTTCTTCAAGAATTTCTGGTGCTAACGAAACATTGACTGATTTTTTAATGCCATTAGTAGTGCGCATGATAACCCCCATTGGAATGCGCATGAATTGGCGAAGTGTAGCGTAATAAACGAGCATTTTCTATTCCCTTAAAAATGTAAGGCCTTAAGAATGAATTGCTCTTTAGAAGGTGTCACGCCTCACAAAAGGGTTTTGCGAGGCGCTTTCAGAGATTAATACTCATCCCGCTCATCGTCTTCATCCGGCTGCTCCATCACGCTATAGGCCACCGCACAGAACAACGAGTTGAGACGCTTCATATCCCCCAGCAGCCCCAGGTGGAGTGAGCTGGTCTCGATACTCTGCACGTTCTGCTGGTGCAGACGCTCAACGTGGGCGTGTGAGTAGCGGCGATTAAGGATGCGGAAACGATGCTTGTTGCGGCGCAGGCGGCGCGCACTCGGCACGTCGCTGGAGAAGAAGACCGACATCGCCAGCTTCAGGTTGCTGACCAGCTGTTCGTGCAGCGCTTCCAGCTCTTTCAGCCCTTCAACAGAAAACGCCCGGCGTGCGGCCAGGGATTTGTCTGCGATTTCACTGCCCATACGCTCGACAATATCCGAAGCCTGCTCCAGGTTAAGCGACATCTCGATGATTTCCGCCCAGCGGCGCGACTCCTCTTCCGCCAGCTCGTCCTGGGGGATCCGCGCCAGATAGAGCTTGATGGCGGTATACAGCACGTTGATATCGTCCGCCAGCCTGCGCAGCTCTTTTTCTTCGCGCGGCTCGCCGTGCATCACCTTTTGCAGCCCTTCCAGCATGGTTTCCATCGCGTCGCCCATGCGCAGCGTTTCGCGGGCGGCATTGGCGATTGCCAGCGCAGGAGTATCCAGCACCGAGGTGTCCAGATGCTTCGGTTTAAGGCGCGCGTCCAGCTCCGGTTCATCACGAATAAGCCGCTCGCAGAAGCGGGCCATCGGCGCGGCAAACGGCACCATCGCCAGACAGCGCACCAGGTTGTAGAAGACGTGGAAGTAGATCACCAGCTCCGCTTTCGGCAGAGAGAGATTATCCATCAGGTTCGCCAGCGGGTGCACAAACGGCAGAATGATCAGGCTACCCACCAGCTTAAACAGTAAACTCCCCAGCGCCACCCGGCGGGCGGCAGCGTTGGCGGCGCTGTTGTTGAGCATCGCCAGCAGGCCAGAGCCGAGGTTGGCACCGATCACCAGGCACAGCGCCACCGGGAAGGAAATTACCCCTGCGGCGGTTAAGGTCGCCGTCAGCAGGACCGCTGCCAGGCTGGAGTAGCTGACGATGGCGAATACCGCGCCGATCAGCGCATCCAGCATAATATCGCCGGTTAACGAGGCGAAGATGACCTGCACACCGTTGGCCTGGGTGATCGGCGTGACAGCCTGCACAATCAGCTCCAGCGCCAGCAGGATCAGCCCGAGGCCAATACCGACGCGGCCAAGCTGCCCGGCACGGCTTTGCTTACGGCCGAGGAAAAAAATGACGCCGATAAAAATCAGTAGTGGCGACAGCCAGGAGAGATCGAATGTCAGGATACGCGCCATCAGCGCGGTACCGACGTCGGCGCCAAGGACAATCACCAGCGCCGGGGCGAGCGCCACCAGATCCTGCGCCACGAACGAGGTGACGAGCATGGTAGTAGCGTTGCTGCTTTGCACCAGCGCCGTGACGCCAATACCCGCGCAGAAGGCGAGCGGCTTCTTCTCAACGCTGCCGCTGAGAACGGTACGTAAACGTGCGCCAAACACGCGCATCACGCCGGTACGAACGATATGGGTGCCCCATACCAGCAGTGCGACTGCGGAGAGCAGGTGTAACAACGTCAACACGGTAGGTATTCCTCCTTATCGTTATTCGTTTTCCTGAGGTTCAGTATAAGGGTTTAAACGTAAGAAAGAGACAAGGCACCATAGCGGTGCCCTGTTTGTTGTAAGGAAAAGTGACGTTAGTCTGCGTCGTAGCCCAAATTCGGCGCCAGCCAGCGTTCCACCTCTGACACGCTCATGCCTTTACGCAGAGCGTAATCCTCAATCTGATCGCGCTGAAGCTGTGCCACGGCGAAGTACTTGCTGTCCGGATGGCTGAAGTACCAGCCGGAAACGGACGCGCCCGGCCACATGGCGAACGACTCGGTGAGCTTCATGCCGGTATGCGCTTCGACGTCCAGCAACTTCCAGATAGTGCCCTTTTCTGTGTGTTCCGGGCAGGCCGGATACCCCGGCGCCGGACGAATGCCCTGGTAATTTTCGCGGATCAGCTCCTCGTTGCTGAGATTCTCATTCGCCGCGTAGCCCCAGTGCACCTTACGTACGCGTTCATGCAGATATTCAGCGAAGGCTTCCGCCAGACGGTCGGCGATCGCTTTCACCATGATTTTGTTGTAATCATCGTGCTGCGCGTCGTACGCATCCGCCAGCGCGTCTTCTTCCAGACCACCGGTTACGGCAAAGGCGCCGATATAGTCGGCTTTACCGGAGAGTTTCGGTGCGACGAAATCCGCCAGGCAGTAGTTGGCAAAGCCCACTTTCTCGGTTTGCTGGCGCAGGTGGTGGCTCACGGCCAGCACGTGGGTGCGGGTTTCATCGCGGTAGATTTCCACGTCGTCGCCCACGCGGTTCGCCGGGAACAGCCCCACCACGCCGCGCGGGTTGAGGGCTTTCTCTGCGCTCAGCCTGTCGAGCATGTCGTTAGCATCTTTAAACAGGCGCTTCGCCTCTTCGCCCACCACCTCATCTTCAAGAATGCGCGGATATTTGCCCGCCAGCGACCAGGTCATGAAGAACGGCGTCCAGTCGATGTAGTTACGCAGCGTTTCGATGCTGGCCGTCACGTCCTGCACGCCCAGACGGTGTGCGACCGGCGGCGTATAGCTGGACCAGTCGAACGCCAGATCGTTATCGCGCGCCGCCTGAAGCGAAACCGGCGGCGTGCGCGGTTTCTTACGTCCATGCTGAATGCGGACGGTTTCATACTCTTTGCGGGTGCGGGCGACAAAGTCATCGCGCTGGGTGTCGGACAGCAGCGCGGAGACCACGCCCACAGTGCGCGAGGCGTTTTGAACATACACCGTCGGCCCACTGTAGTTCTGCTCGATTTTCACCGCCGTGTGGGCTTTCGAGGTGGTTGCCCCGCCAATCAGCAGTGGAATGGTAAAGCCCTGGCGCTCCATCTCTTTTGCCACGTTGACCATTTCGTCAAGCGAAGGCGTAATCAGCCCGGAAAGACCAATCAGATCCGCATTCACTTCGCGCGCGGTCCTGAGGATTTTATCCGCCGGGACCATCACGCCAAGATCGATAATTTCGTAGTTATTACACTGCAACACCACGCCAACGATGTTTTTGCCGATGTCGTGTACGTCGCCCTTCACGGTGGCGATGACCATTTTACCGTTACTGGAGCCCTTCTCTTTGCTGGCTTCGATAAAGGGTTCCAGATACGCCACCGCCTGCTTCATGACGCGGGCGGATTTCACCACCTGCGGCAGGAACATTTTGCCCTCGCCGAACAGATCGCCGACCACGTTCATGCCGTCCATCAGCGGCCCTTCGATCACTTCAATCGGACGGGCGGCCTGCTGACGCGCTTCCTCGGTATCCTGCTCGATAAACTCGGTAATGCCTTTTACCAGCGAGTATTCCAGACGCTTATTCACATCCCAGGAGCGCCATTCGGCCTGTTGAACGTTGGCTGATTCGTCAGATTTACTGCCGCGGTATTTTTCCGCCAGATCCAGCATGCGTTCGGTGGCGTCGTCACGACGATTGAGGATCACGTCTTCTACGGCGTCGCGCAGCTCGGCTGGCAGATCGTCGTAAATTGCCAGCTGGCCAGCGTTGACGATCCCCATGTCCATCCCGTTGCGGATGGCGTAGTAAAGGAACACGGCGTGGATCGCCTCACGCACCGGGTCGTTGCCGCGGAACGAGAACGACACGTTCGACACGCCGCCGGAGATCAGCGCATGCGGTAGCTCGCGTTTAATGTCTTCACACGCGCCGATGAAGTCCTGAGCGTAGTTGTTGTGCTCTTCGATGCCGGTCGCGACGGCGAAGATGTTCGGGTCGAAGATGATGTCTTCCGGCGGGAAACCCACCTCTTCGGTCAAAATTTTGTACGCGCGGCGGCAAATCTCAATTTTGCGTTCGCGGGTATCGGCCTGGCCCACTTCATCGAAGGCCATCACCACCACGGCGGCTCCGTAGCGACGGACCAGCTTCGCGTGGTGGATAAAGGTATCGACGCCCTCTTTCATCGAGATGGAGTTAACGATGCCTTTGCCCTGAATGCACTTCAGCCCTTTTTCGATGACCTCCCACTTGGAGGAGTCAATCATGATCGGCACGCGGGCGATATCCGGCTCACCGGCAATCAGGTTGAGGAAACGCACCATTGCCGCTTCGGCATCGAGCATCCCCTCATCCATGTTGATATCGATGATCTGCGCCCCGCTTTCTACCTGCTGGCGAGCAACGTCCAGCGCTTCGCTGTACTTCTCTTCTTTGATCAGGCGCTTGAACTTCGCAGAACCGGTAACGTTAGTACGTTCACCCACGTTCACAAACAGGCTGTCGTCGCCGATGGTCAACGGCTCCAGGCCGGACAGACGACAGGCTACCGGAAGCTCGGGTAGCTTGCGCGGTGGAAGCCCGGCGACGGCGCGGCTCATGGCGGCGATATGCTCCGGCGTGGTGCCGCAGCAGCCGCCGACGATGTTGAGGAAACCAGATTCGGCCCATTCGCGGATTTGCGCCGCCATGGTGTCGGCATCCAGATCGTACTCACCAAACGCGTTCGGCAGACCGGCGTTCGGGTGGGCGGTGACGTAGCACTCTGCGATGCGCGAAAGCTCCTGCACGTACTGGCGCAGCTCGTCCGGCCCCAGCGCACAGTTGAGGCCAAAGGAGAGCGCTTCGGCGTGGCGCAGGGAGTTATAAAACGCTTCGGTTGTCTGGCCGGAAAGTGTGCGCCCCGAGGCGTCGGTGATGGTGCCGGAAATCATGATCGGCAGGTCGACGCCCAGCGCCTCGAACTCCTCTTTCACCGCGTAAATTGCCGCTTTGGCGTTGAGGGTGTCGAATACGGTTTCAATCAGGATCAGGTCGGAGCCGCCTTCCACCAGCGCTTTAGTGGACTCACGATACGCGGCCACCAGCTGGTCAAAGGTGATGTTCCGAAACGCCGGGTCGTTGACGTCCGGAGAAATCGACGCGGTGCGGTTGGTTGGGCCCAGCACCCCGGCTACGTAGCGCGGCTTGTCCGGCGTACGGGCCGTCCATTCGTCGGCGCAGGCGCGCGCCAGCTTCGCCGCTTCAAAGTTGATCTCCGCCGACAGGGATTCCATCTGGTAATCCGCCATGGCGATGGTTGTCGAGTTGAAGGTGTTGGTTTCAACAATATCCGCACCCGCTTCGAAGTAAGCGTTGTGGATATCCCTGATAACAGACGGTTTGCTTAACACCAGCAGGTCATTGTTCCCTTTCAGGTCACAAGGCCAGTCGGCAAAGCGCTCGCCGCGGAAATCGTCTTCACTCAGACGATAGCCCTGGATCATGGTGCCCATGCCGCCGTCCAGCACCAGAATTCGTTCATTTAACTGCGCACGCAGTTGCTCTACTTTGCTGCTCACACTTGCTCCCGACAACGCTCAACAAGGCCAAAAGGCTGCGTTCCATACTGGCATAATCTCGCAGGGTCGAAAAGTCACACAGCGGTAACATGAGACATGTTCACTATCACTCCTCCGATCAGTCAGGAAAGCGGTTGCAAAACCACCAAATAAAACGAAAATGATTTCCACGATACAGAAAAAGGAGTTCGTCATGGTTACGACCGTTCCCGCTAAACGCGGCAGAAAACCTGCTGCAACCACCGCTGCACAACCAGGCGGACAGGTTCAATCCCTGACGCGCGGCCTGAAGCTGCTGGAATGGATAGCCGAATCGCATGGTAGCGTGGCCCTGACGGAGCTGGCGCAGCAGGCTGGCCTGCCGAACTCCACCACGCACCGTCTGCTGACCACCATGCAGCAGCTGGGCTTCGTGCGTCAGGTGGGCGAGCTGGGACACTGGGCGGTGGGGGCGCATGCGTTTATTGTCGGCAGCAGCTTCCTGCAAAGCCGCAACCTGCTGGCGATTGTCCACCCGATTCTGCGCAAGCTGATGGAGGAGTCCGGCGAGACGGTAAACCTGGCCGTGCTGGATCAGAGCGATCACCAGGCGATTATCATCGACCAGGTGCAGTGTACGCAGCTGATGCGCATGTCCGCACCGATTGGCGGCAAGCTGCCGATGCACGCCTCTGGCGCAGGGAAAGCGTTTCTCTCGCAGCTGAGCGAAGAGCAGGTAACGGGGCTGCTGCACCGTAAAGGGCTGCACGCCTATACTCACGCCACGCTGGTGTCGCCGGTGCATCTGAAAGAAGATCTGGCTTTAACCCGCAAGCGCGGCTATTCGTTTGATGATGAGGAGCATGCGCTGGGCCTGCGCTGCCTGGCATCCTGTATTTTTGACGAGCACCGCGAGCCGTTTGCCGCCATCTCCATCTCCGGGCCGATTTCACGTATGACCGACGACCGCGTCACCGAGCTGGGCGCGATGGTGATTAAGGCCGCGAAAGAGGTGACGCTGGCGTATGGTGGGATTCGTTAAACGTGCATTGCCGCCTGATGCCCTCACCCCGGCCCTCTCCCACAGGGAGAGGGAGAAAAGCGGATGCAAAACCGCTGCTTGCGGCGGTAAGCGTAGACATCTTCCACGTGCCCATTTTTGATCCGCGTTTGCAGCCCGCGCCAGTAGCTGGCGCGGAACAGATCGGCATGCATCTCTTCGAATAGCGGCCCGATGCGCGGGTCGGCACAAAGCCAGTGGCGAAACTCCTCCGGAAACACATCGCCCGGCGATACGCTGTACCACGGCTCGCTGGACAGTTCATCTTCCGGGTAGCGCGGCGGCGGGATATCGCGGAAGTTCACCTCGGTCATGTAGCAAATTTCATCGTAATCGTAGAACACCACCCGCCCGTGACGGGTGACGCCGAAGTTTTTAAACAGCATGTCGCCGGGGAAAATATTGGCGGCGGCGAGCTGGCGAATCGCATTGCCGTACTCTTCAATGGCGTCTCGTAAAGCCTGGCCTTCGGATTGCTCCAGCCAGATATTTAGCGGCACCATCCGGCGTTCGATGTAGAGATGGCTAATCGCAATCTTATCGCCAAGATCGGTAATTTTCGTCGGCGCTTCCTGCATTAGCAGCGACATCAGCGCCGGATCGATCTGCTGCTTATCCAGCACAAAGTTTTCAAACTCCTGGGTATCGGCCATTCGCCCGACGCGATCGTGCTCTTTAACCAGCTGATAGCAGGCGCGGACGTGAGCGGCGGTCATCTCTTTCTGCGGGGCAAATTTATCCTTAATCACCTTAAACACGCGGTCGAAGCCCGGCAGTGTGAAAACCAGCATCACCATGCCGCGGATCCCCGGCGCTTCGATAAACTGCTCATCAGCCGTGGTGACATAACGCAGGTATTCCCGATAACTTTCCGTTTTGGCATGCTTCTGACAGCCAATCGCCATATACAGCTCGGCGGTGGTTTTGCCCGGCAGGATCTCGCGCAGCCACTCCACCAAGGCGGCAGGCAGTGGGGCATAGACCATGAAATAGGAACGGGCGAAGCCAAATACGATACTGGCCTCAGCGCTGGTAGTCAGGCAGGTATCGACAAACAGTTCCCCGTCGTCGGTACGGTGAATGGGTAGCAGAAACGGCACGATAGCTGTCGGCGTAACCAGTTTGCCCACCAGCCAGGCGGCCTTATTCCGGTAGAAAAGCTCGTTGGCAACCTGCAAATGGCTGCGGCTGAGCACCGCCTCGCCGAAGGTTTCACTGAGATATGCGTGGATATAGCCGATATCCCGGGGTTTATTCTCCCACGGCAGGCGCAGCGGCAAATCCGTTAAGACGCGGTGCAGGAGCTTTTCCCAGCCGCGATCGGGAAAGAAATCTTTCGCCAGCGGACGCGGAATGGTACGGAAGCGGCGCTCCGGCTGGGAGCTGAAGATAAATAACCGCTCAGGAGATAATGAGCGATGGTCAAATAACCGGCAATAGACGGAGTTGAAAAAGCTCTCCGCAATCTCGAAGCGCGGGTAGTCGGGTAACAGATGGGTGTAATGCTCTTTCACGCGCAGTAAAAATTCCGCATCCGGGCTTTTACCGTCGGTGATACAGCGCAGTTGCTCCACCACCAGACCTACGTGGTGATCATAAAGATGGATACGCTGCTTCATGGCCTGCTGAACCGCATGCCAGTCGGCGTGCTCAAAACGCTGTTGCGCGCCGGAGGTGACTTCCAGAAAGCGGCCATACTGGGCATCGAAGCCCTGCAAAATAGTTTGGGCAATCAGTAATTCCAGACCACGCGACATAAATTCCCCCTCACCCCAACCCTCTCCCCGAGGGGGGAGAGGGGGAAAAGATTAGAACTGTGCTTCTTCCGTTGAGCCCGTTAATGCCGTGACGGAGGAGGTCCCGCCCTGAATAATCGTGGTCACATTATCGAAGTAGCCGGTCCCCACTTCCTGCTGGTGCGAAACGAAGGTATATCCCTCTTTGCCCGCCGCAAATTCTGGCTGCTGTACCTTCTCAACGTAGTGCTTCATGCCTTCGCCCTGCGCGTAGGCGTGCGCCAGGTCGAACATGTTGAACCACATGCTGTGGATACCCGCCAGGGTGATGAACTGGTACTTGTAGCCCATATCTGACAATTGCTGCTGGAAGCTGGCGATGGTCGTATCGTCCAGATTCTTTTGCCAGTTGAAGGACGGCGAACAGTTATAGGCCAGCAGCTTGCCCGGATACTTCGCATGAATCGCATCGGCAAAGCGCTTCGCCAGCGCCAGATCCGGCGTGGAGGTTTCACACCAGACCAGGTCGGCGTAAGGGGCATACGCCAGGCCGCGGCTGATCGCCTGTTCAATACCGGCATGTGTGCGATAGAACCCTTCGCTGGTACGTTCGCCGGTAATGAATTCGCTGTCATACGGGTCGCAGTCAGAGGTGATCAGGTCCGCCGCGTCAGCATCGGTACGGGCAATCACCAGCGTCGGCACGCCGAGCACGTCAGCAGCCAGACGCGCGGCAACCAGCTTCTGGATCGCTTCCTGGGTTGGCACCAGCACTTTCCCGCCCATATGCCCGCACTTCTTCACCGACGCCAGCTGATCTTCAAAGTGAACGGCCGCTGCACCGGCCTCAATCATGGATTTCATCAGCTCAAAGGCGTTCAGCACGCCGCCGAAACCGGCTTCCGCATCGGCGACGATCGGCAGGAAATAGTCGATAAAACGCGGATCGTGGGGTTCGATACCCGCGGCCCACTGGATCTGATCCGCACGGCGGAAGGTATTGTTGATCCGATCCACCACTGACGGCACCGAGTTCGCCGGATAAAGAGATTGATCCGGATACATGCTGGAGGCAAGGTTAGCATCCGCCGCGACCTGCCAGCCGGAAAGATAGATAGCCTCAATGCCGGCCTTCGCCTGCTGCAATGCCTGACCGCCGGTCAGCGCGCCGAGGCTGTTGATATAGCCTTTTTTAGACCCCCCATGCAGCAGATCCCACATTTTCGCCGCGCCGTTCTGCGCCAGCGTACATTCCGGGTTAACCGAGCCGCGTAACTTCACCACTTCCTCTGCGCTGTACGGACGGCGAATGCCTTCCCAGCGCGGTTGGGTCCACTCTTTTTGTAACTCTTCGATCTGTTGGGTACGGGTTTTCATGTGCAGATGCTCCATATTGTTATGTGGTGAATTACGCCAGGAAGCGGTAGCCCGGCAGGGTCAGGAAGTCGATTAAGTCATCAGAGGTGGTGATTTGCTCCATCAGACGTGCGGCATCGTCAAAACGCCCACTGCTGAAGCGGTGCTCGCCCAGTTCGTCCTGGATGACCCGCATCTCTTCGGCCAGCATCTGACGGAACAGGGCTTTGGTTACCGGTTTGCCGTTGCTGAGCGTTTTTTGATGATGGATCCACTGCCAGATGGAGGTACGTGAAATTTCCGCCGTGGCGGCATCTTCCATCAGGCCGTAGATAGGCACGCAGCCGTTGCCTGAGATCCATGCCTCGATGTACTGCACGGCGACGCGAATGTTGGCGCGCATCCCCTCTTCCGTGCGTTCGCCCGCACACGGCGCCAGCAACTGTTCTTCTGCGATTGGCGCATCGTCTTCACGGGTGACAAACAGCTGGTTTTTGTTGTCGCCGAGTACGCGGTTAAAGACTTCCATCGCCGTATCGGCCAGACCAGGATGGGCAATCCACGTCCCGTCGTGGCCATTACGGGCTTCCAGCTCTTTATCGGCTTTCACCTTGTTGAGCACCTGATTGTTACGCTCTGCATCTTTGCTCGGGATAAACGCCGCCATACCGCCCATCGCAAAGGCGCCGCGTTTGTGGCAGGTCTTAATCAGCAGGCGCGAGTAGGCGCTGAGGAACGGTTTATCCATGGTGACAACCTGACGATCCGGCAATACCCGGTCGGCATGGTTTTTCAGGGTTTTGATGTAGCTGAAGATGTAATCCCAACGGCCGCAGTTCAGGCCCACAATATGGTCACGCAGCGCATGGAGGATTTCATGCATCTGGAATACGGCAGGCAGGGTTTCAATCAGCAGCGTGGCCTTAATGGTGCCGCGCGGCAGGCCAAAGCGGTCTTCTGCGTAGCTGAAGACTTCACTCCACCACGCCGCTTCCTGCCAGGACTGGGTTTTCGGCAGATAGAAATAGGGGCCGCTACCTTTCGCCAGCAGGTTTTTATAGTTGTGAAAGAAGTACAGCGCAAAGTCGAACAGGCTGCCCGGAATCGCTTCTCCGCGCCAGGTGACGTGTTTTTCTGGCAAATGCAGACCGCGTACGCGGCAGATCAGCACCGCCGGATTCGGTTTGAGCTGGTAAATTTTACCGGCTTCGTTGGTATAGCTGATGGTGCCGTTGACGGCGTCGCGCAGGTTGATCTGCCCGTCGATAACTTTCTGCCAGTCCGGCGCGAGGGAATCTTCGAAGTCCGCCATAAATACTTTGACGTTGGCATTCATGGCGTTGATCACCATTTTGCGCTCTACCGGACCGGTGATCTCTACGCGACGATCCTGTAAATCTTCAGGGATTCCGCGAATTTTCCATTCACCATGACGAATGGAAGCGGTTTCCGAAATAAACCCTGGCAACTTGCCGTTATCGATCTCCTGCTGTTGATGAATGCGCGCCGCCAGCAGTTTATTACGCTGTGGCGTAAAGCGAGTCACCAGTTCAGTCAGAAACTCTACCGCTTCTGCCGTCAAAACTTGCTGTTCTTGTTCACCATTCGGCTGGGTAAAGGTCAGTTCATCGACCGTTGTTGCCTGTTGAGTCATCGTTCTGCTCCTCATCAAAGATCCAAAATCACGCCCCCGACGCGAGCGAAAGATCGTTGTGTAGTTTTCGCTCAGCAGAATTAAGACTATCTATAATTTTCCCAAAATCAAAAACAATTTCCATTTTAATTTATATCTAATCACAACTGTATGATTAATATGGAATTAAAGTTTTCTTCGATGTTGAGTTGGATTTCGGAAATAAAAAAGGCACCCGAAGGTGCCTGATCTGAATAGCTGAAACGCTTTAGGATCGTTTAATGCAGACGATTACTCCAGCGTCGGATTCATGTGGCGCAGATCGTACGGTGTAATCTGGTAGACGTAATAGTTGAGCCAGTTGGTAAACAGCAAATTTCCGTGGCTACGCCAGGTTGCCCGAGGCGTGTTTTGCGGATCATTTTTCGGGAAATAGTTGTACGGGACATCCGGATTCAGACCCGCTTCAACGTCACGAAAATACTCTGAGGCGAGGGTATGCGGATCGTACTCAGGATGGCCGGTAACGAACGCGATGCGTTTGTCTTTACTGGCGAACAGGTAGGCATCGCCGTCTTCCGTTTCGGCCAGGATTTCCAGGTCGGTGTAATCGCGGATCAGCTGTGCCGGAAAATCGGCGTAGCGAGAATGCGGGGCCAGGAAAGTGTCATCGAAACCACGCGTCAGCAGCGCATGCGGGTGAAGAATGTGGTGTTCGTATACGCCAGAAAGTTTGTCGCTGCGGGTTTGCTTGGGAATGCCATAGAGGATATTCAGCGCGGCCTGTACCGCCCAACAGACAAACAAGGTGGACGTGACGTGATCTTTTGCCCACTCCAGCACCTGCCTGATCTGTGGCCAGTAGGCAACGTCATTAAATTCCACCAGACCCAGCGGTGCGCCGGTGACGATCAGTCCATCGAAATTCTCATCGCGAATATCTTCAAAATTACAGTAGAAGTTATTCAGATGCTCAGCAGGCGTGTTGCGTGACTCACGCGCGTCAATGCGCAGCAGCTGGATATCAACCTGAAGCGGAGAGTTGGAGAGCAAACGCAGGAACTGGTTCTCCGTTTCGATCTTCTTTGGCATCAGATTAAGGATCAGCACCTTCAGCGGGCGAATTTCCTGACCAGAAGCACGCGAAGTTGTCATTACGAAGACATTCTCTTCACGCAAGAAATTGACGGCTGGTAGCTCGTCCTGCACCCGAATCGGCATAACCTTAAATCCTCACAGCATACGTATAAACGTTTAGACATCCAGACAGCTAACGATACCCAGAAACGGGGTTAATGTCGAGTCTGCAAGCGAAAGGTGAGAAAGTTTCAAGGAGGGAGAGCATGTAGGGCGGGTAAAGCTGGGCCACCACCCGACTTTTCAGAACGTACAAAGCAAAAAACCCCGCACCTTACGGTACGGGGTTCTTCTTGATTGATGCCTGGCAGTTCCCTACTCTCACATGGGGAGACCCCACACTACCATCGGCGCTACGGCGTTTCACTTCTGAGTTCGGCATGGGGTCAGGTGGGACCACCGCGCTAAAGCCGCCAGGCAAATACTGTTAATCTGTATCAGGCTGAAAATCTGTCTCTCTCACCGCCAAAACACCTTCGGCGTTGTAAGGTTAAGCCTCACGGTTCATTAGTATCGGTTAGCTCAACGCATCGCTGCGCTTACACACCCGACCTATCAACGTCGTCGTCTTCAACGTTCCTTCAGGAGACTTAAAGTCTCAGGGAGAACTCATCTCGGGGCAAGTTTCGTGCTTAGATGCTTTCAGCACTTATCTCTTCCGCATTTAGCTACCGGGCAGTGCCATTGGCATGACAACCCGAACACCAGTGATGCGTCCACTCCGGTCCTCTCGTACTAGGAGCAGCCCCCCTCAATTCTCCAGCGCCCACGGCAGATAGGGACCGAACTGTCTCACGACGTTCTAAACCCAGCTCGCGTACCACTTTAAATGGCGAACAGCCATACCCTTGGGACCTACTTCAGCCCCAGGATGTGATGAGCCGACATCGAGGTGCCAAACACCGCCGTCGATATGAACTCTTGGGCGGTATCAGCCTGTTATCCCCGGAGTACCTTTTATCCGTTGAGCGATGGCCCTTCCATTCAGAACCACCGGATCACTATGACCTGCTTTCGCACCTGCTCGCGCCGTCACGCTCGCAGTCAAGCTGGCTTATGCCATTGCACTAACCTCCTGATGTCCGACCAGGATTAGCCAACCTTCGTGCTCCTCCGTTACTCTTTGGGAGGAGACCGCCCCAGTCAAACTACCCACCAGACACTGTCCGCAACCCGGATTACGGGTCTACGTTAGAACACCAGCCATTAAAGGGTGGTATTTCAAGGTTGGCTCCACGCAGACTGGCGTCCACGCTTCAAAGCCTCCCACCTATCCTACACATCAAGGACCAGTGTTCAGTGTCAAGCTATAGTAAAGGTTCACGGGGTCTTTCCGTCTTGCCGCGGGTACACTGCATCTTCACAGCGAGTTCAATTTCACTGAGTCTCGGGTGGAGACAGCCTGGCCATCATTACGCCATTCGTGCAGGTCGGAACTTACCCGACAAGGAATTTCGCTACCTTAGGACCGTTATAGTTACGGCCGCCGTTTACCGGGGCTTCGATCAAGAGCTTCGCGTTGCCGCTAACCCCATCAATTAACCTTCCGGCACCGGGCAGGCGTCACACCGTATACGTCCACTTTCGTGTTTGCACAGTGCTGTGTTTTTAATAAACAGTTGCAGCCAGCTGGTATCTTCGACTGATTTCAGCTCCGCCCGCAGGGGCTTCACCTACACATCAGCGTGCCTTCTCCCGAAGTTACGGCACCATTTTGCCTAGTTCCTTCACCCGAGTTCTCTCAAGCGCCTTGGTATTCTCTACCTGACCACCTGTGTCGGTTTGGGGTACGATTTCGTGTTACCTGATGCTTAGAGGCTTTTCCTGGAAGCAGGGCATTTATCACTTCAGCACCGTAGTGCCTCGTCATCACACCTCAGCGTTAAAAGGTACCGGATTTACCTGGAACCTCCGCCTACATGCTTAAACCGGGACAACCGTCGCCCGGCTGACATAGCCTTCTCCGTCCCCCCTTCGCAGTAACACCAAGTACAGGAATATTAACCTGTTTCCCATCGACTACGCCTTTCGGCCTCGCCTTAGGGGTCGACTCACCCTGCCCCGATTAACGTTGGACAGGAACCCTTGGTCTTCCGGCGAGCGGGCTTTTCACCCGCTTTATCGTTACTTATGTCAGCATTCGCACTTCTGATACCTCCAGCATGCCTCACAGCACACCTTCAACGGCTTACAGAACGCTCCCCTACCCAACAACACATAGTGTCGCTGCCGCAGCTTCGGTGCATGGTTTAGCCCCGTTACATCTTCCGCGCAGGCCGACTCGACCAGTGAGCTATTACGCTTTCTTTAAATGATGGCTGCTTCTAAGCCAACATCCTGGCTGTCTGTGCCTTCCCACATCGTTTCCCACTTAACCATGACTTTGGGACCTTAGCTGGCGGTCTGGGTTGTTTCCCTCTTCACGACGGACGTTAGCACCCGCCGTGTGTCTCCCGTGATAACATTCTTCGGTATTCGTAGTTTGCATCGGGTTGGTAAGCCGGGATGGCCCCCTAGCCGAAACAGTGCTCTACCCCCGAAGATGAGTTCACGAGGCGCTACCTAAATAGCTTTCGGGGAGAACCAGCTATCTCCCGGTTTGATTGGCCTTTCACCCCCAGCCACAGGTCATCCGCTAATTTTTCAACATTAGTCGGTTCGGTCCTCCAGTTAGTGTTACCCAACCTTCAACCTGCCCATGGCTAGATCACCGGGTTTCGGGTCTATACCCTGCAACTTAACGCCCAGTTAAGACTCGGTTTCCCTTCGGCTCCCCTATACGGTTAACCTTGCTACAGAATATAAGTCGCTGACCCATTATACAAAAGGTACGCAGTCACCCCATAAAGAGGCTCCCACTGCTTGTACGTACACGGTTTCAGGTTCTTTTTCACTCCCCTCGCCGGGGTTCTTTTCGCCTTTCCCTCACGGTACTGGTTCACTATCGGTCAGTCAGGAGTATTTAGCCTTGGAGGATGGTCCCCCCATATTCAGACAGGATACCACGTGTCCCGCCCTACTCTTCGAGTTCACAGCAAGTGTGCTTTCGTGTACGGGACTATCACCCTGTACCGTCGGACTTTCCAGACCGTTCCACTAACACACAAGCTGATTCAGACTCCGGGCTGCTCCCCGTTCGCTCGCCGCTACTGGGGGAATCTCGGTTGATTTCTTTTCCTCGGGGTACTTAGATGTTTCAGTTCCCCCGGTTCGCCTCGTTAACCTATGTATTCAGTTAACGATAGTGCAACG
>NZ_KQ089922.1:348825-816887 GCF_001037645.1 Enterobacter sp. BWH64 | reverse complement strand
CCTGGAATTCTACCCCCCTCTACAAGACTCTAGCCTGCCAGTTTCGAATGCAGTTCCCAGGTTGAGCCCGGGGATTTCACATCCGACTTGACAGACCGCCTGCGTGCGCTTTACGCCCAGTAATTCCGATTAACGCTTGCACCCTCCGTATTACCGCGGCTGCTGGCACGGAGTTAGCCGGTGCTTCTTCTGCGGGTAACGTCAATCGACAAGGTTATTAACCTTATCGCCTTCCTCCCCGCTGAAAGTACTTTACAACCCGAAGGCCTTCTTCATACACGCGGCATGGCTGCATCAGGCTTGCGCCCATTGTGCAATATTCCCCACTGCTGCCTCCCGTAGGAGTCTGGACCGTGTCTCAGTTCCAGTGTGGCTGGTCATCCTCTCAGACCAGCTAGGGATCGTCGCCTAGGTGAGCCGTTACCCCACCTACTAGCTAATCCCATCTGGGCACATCCGATGGCAAGAGGCCCGAAGGTCCCCCTCTTTGGTCTTGCGACGTTATGCGGTATTAGCTACCGTTTCCAGTAGTTATCCCCCTCCATCAGGCAGTTTCCCAGACATTACTCACCCGTCCGCCACTCGTCAGCGAAGCAGCAAGCTGCTTCCTGTTACCGTTCGACTTGCATGTGTTAGGCCTGCCGCCAGCGTTCAATCTGAGCCATGATCAAACTCTTCAATTTAAAAGTTTGATGCTCAATGAATTAAACTTCGTAATGAATTACGTGTTCACTCGTTGAGACTTGGTATTCATTTAGTGTCCGAGGACATTAAGAATCCATGTCACTTTGAGTGCCCACACAGATTGTCTGATAAATTGTTAAAGAGCAGTTGCGACGCGCTTCAGCGCTCTGTCGCGAGGTGGCGTATATTACGCTTTCCTCCTTCAGAGTCAACCCGTTATTTCAGGATTTTTTCTCTTCAGCCGACCGGGTTGTCTGTGAAGTGATTCACATCCGCCGTGTCGATGGAGGCGCATTATAGGGATCCCAGTTTTTAGCACAAGTATTTTTTAGATCTTTTTTTCCAACTGATGATTTTCCGTGCTTTTCGCTGAAAACCCACCCGATCCGCTTAAAAATTGACGCATTTTGCCTTGCCTCGATCCAGGAATACGATCAAAGTCTTCTTTAATAGCGCTCATCTGTATCGAGGTAGATATGTTTGCAGTATTACGTCCTTATAAAGATCTGTTCCCCCAAAAAGGCGATCGCGTGATGATCGATGCCAGCAGCGTGGTCATTGGTGATGTTCGCATGGCCGATGATGTCAGCATCTGGCCACTCGTCGCGATCCGGGGCGATGTTAACTACGTTGCAATCGGTGCACGCACCAATATTCAGGACGGCAGCGTGCTGCATGTGACTCATAAGTCATCTTATAACCCTGAGGGCAATCCGCTCATCATTGGGGAAGATGTCACCGTCGGTCATAAAGTGATGCTCCACGGCTGCACAATCGGTAACAGGGTTCTCGTTGGGATGGGATCGATTTTGCTGGATGGCGTCATAGTAGAAGATGACGTAATGATTGGCGCAGGAAGCCTTGTTCCGCAAAACAAACGTCTGGAAAGTGGCTATCTCTATTTAGGCAGTCCGGTTAAACAGATCCGCCCCCTAAAAGAGGCGGAGATCGAAGGATTGAAATACTCAGCGAACAATTACGTTAAATGGAAGAATGACTATCTGGATCAGGATAACCAGACCCAACCCTGATCGTCTTCCTGCTGATCGCGGATCAAATCGCTGGCTTCCTCTTCCAGATCCCAGCGATTTTCGCAAAAGACCGCTAACGGATCTGAACCACCAAAGCGCTGATGCAACGTCTCCCCTTTAATCGCACAGGTGAGCTGCATTCCATGCACCAGCACCGGGAAACAAACCGCTTGCTTATTTTCATCCCAGATTTCTCTGTCGGGAAAATGAATCGCCTGATTCATGCCATCAGTTCCTGTTTCAGCTTTTCGATCACCGGTTCTACAGCAGGTAACACGCCATGCCAGAGTAGCACCGCATGAGCCGCCTGCCCCACCAGCATGCCCAGACCATCAGCCACGTGTTTTGCCCCCTGTTGTTCACACCAGGTCAGAAAGGGCGTTTTCCCTTTTTGATAAAACATGTCATAGGCGTAGATGTGGGAATGAACCAGGGATGCAGGAATCGCCGGGATCTCTCCATTAATACCGCTTGAGGTGGCATTAATTACAAGATCAAATTCGTGACCCGCGAGATCGTCAAGTGCTACCGCAGTTACGCTGCCTGTGTGTGCGAACAACGCCGCCAGCTCTTCTGCTCTGGAGAAGGTACGGTTGGTGATTGTCACCGCACAATCCAGCGAAAGAAGAGGAAGCAATACGCCGCGCGACGCGCCACCCGCGCCGATCAGCAGGATCCGAAAGCCTGGTTTAATAAACGACAGTCGTTCCAGATCGCTGAGTAAACCTATGCCATCGGTGTTATCGCCCAGAAGGCGACCATCTTCGAGCCGCTTAAGAGTATTGACGGCACCAGCGAGCGAGGCACGCTCGGTCAGCTCATCCGCGCGCCCGAAAGCCTCTTCTTTAAAAGGCACCGTGACGTTCGCACCTTTACCACCCGCATCAAAAAAGCTATTCAGCGTCGGTATAAATGCATCAACAGGCGCAAGAACCCGACCATACGGGTGATCTATCTGCAATTGCTCTGCAAACAGCTGATGGATCAGAGGCGACTTACTGTGCGCGATCGGGTTACCAAAAACAGCATAGGTTTCCATAACATTATCCCTGGCGAAAACGTTCGCCGGTCAAGGCATCGCGAATTTCTGACGGGTTAAGACGCCCCCCGGTTTCACCCACGGCTACAGGGAAATCATTCCCGAACTGCGCCAGAACTTCTTCTGTTGTCCGACAAGGGGGAAGCCCGGTCAGGTTGGCGCTGGTTGAAACCAGGGGTTTACCAAATGCCTGGCATAACTCCACCACCAAGGGATGGTCGGTAACGCGTACCGCGAGTGAATCGAAACGCCCGGTTAACCAGCGCGGCGTTGTCGGTTGTGCAGGAAAGACAAACGTAACGGGACCAGGCCACACAGAGAAAATGGTTTCCCGCTGTGCAGGCGTCAGCATGGAATCATCAATATAAGGCTTAAGCTGCTCGTAGTTCGCAGCGATCAAAATCAATCCTTTTTCGACAGGCCGCTGTTTTAGCGCCAGCAGACGGTTAACGGCGACTTCGCTGTCAGGATCGCACCCGACCCCGAAAACGGCTTCTGTTGGATAGGCGATGACTTCTTCTTTTTTCAGGATGTCCACCGCCTGCGCGATGGAGCCTGATGGCAGGTTATTATTCACTGATTTGATCCGCCGAAACCGGCTTTCCACATTGTTTACTGGCGCAAAAGCGTTTCAAGCCTTGCGCGGTTTTCTTTTCTATAAGTAACGGATAATCGCAATGAGGGCAGACGCCCGCTACTGGTTTGAAATTGATAACGAACTGGCATTCAGGATAGCGATCGCACGAATGGAAGGTCTTGCCATAACGAGAGCGGCGCTGCACCAATTGACCACGCTGGCACTGAGGGCAGGCAATTGCCGTTTCATCTGGTTTATCAATTTGTTCCGTATGTTCACATTCCGGATAGCGGCTGCATCCAATAAACATCCCGAACCGCCCCTGCCGCAGCGCCAGTTCGCCGCCACAGAGTGGACAAAGCTGTCCCTCCAGAATTTTGACGATATGTCCGTCCGCCTGGCTTTTCAGGGGACGGACATAATCACATTCCGGATAGTGTGAACAACCGAGAAACGGACCGTGTTTCCCGGACCGAATAACAAGTTCAGCCCCACACTGTGGGCAGGGCTCGTTTTTATGCACCGTGAAGAGTGCTGATTTGGCCATAACAACTCTTGTTGCTGCACATAGAATTAATGCAGCATACCTTCATTCACTTCAAAGAGTAATTCTTCCATTTGCTGATAGGCATTTTCACAGCCTGGGATGTTGAACAGAACCATCAGGATCACCCATTTGAGATCTTCCAGTTCAAATTCAGCAGTATCCAGCGCCATGACGCGCTCTATCACCATCTCTCTCGTTTCGAGGTTTAGCACCTGAATCTGCTCGAGGAATAAAATGAATCCCCGGCAGCTGGCATCCAGCCTTTCACACTCTTCAGCTGTATAGATGCGCACAGACAATGGGTCAGAAGCAAGCTGCATCGGTTCGGCGAGGCCGTCCTGATAATCAGCCAACTTATCCAGCCACATCAACGCATTATAAATATCTTCCCGCTCAAAACCTGCGTCGGTCAGATCCCGTGTTAATTTGTCCTGATCCACCTGCATTTCTGCTTCGTTGTGGATGTAAGTCTCAAACAAATACATCAGTACGTCGAACATGGCATGCCCTCCTTAATCGGACATAGCCGCCGGGTACAGCTGCGATCCACCCTGCTAACTCCAGTTCGAGTAGCTGTGCTACCGTTACTGGCACAGGTTGGCCGGCACGTTCAGCGACAACGTCAACAGGTGTTACCTCATCTCCTACGTTAGCCAGGAGCTTGGGAAATGGCAATGCTACTGCCTCCTGATCCGATGAAATATGTCGCTTTTGGAGATCATCCTGCAACCAATGCAATCCATATTGCAAATTTTCCAGGATATCCTCTTTACAGGTCACCAGCGTCGCCCCCTGTTTTATCAGCCAGTGAGGGCCTTCGCAGCCAGGGTTCCCCAACGGGCCGGGTAGCGCAAAAACTTCACGCCCCTGCTCCAGTGCGCACCTTGCGGTAACCAGCGATCCACTCCGAATCGCAGCTTCGACCACCAGCACGCCCTGGCTTAACCCACTGATGATCCGGTTACGCCGTGGAAAGTTACCCGGTCTGGGCGATGTCGAAAGTGAAAACTCAGATACTATCGCCCCCTCTGAAGCGATAAGTTGCTCAGCCAGAATGTGATGACGACGCGGATAGAGACTAAAAAGACCATTGCCAAGCACGGCGACACTTCGCCCTTTTGCTGACAACGCCGCATGATGTGCCACACCATCGATGCCGCAAGCCAGGCCACTAGTGATCGTAAAGCCACATTGGGATAGCTGTTCACTCAGCATTTTCCCCCACCGCTCGCCATACCACGAGGGCGCACGGCTGCCCACAACCGCAAGCTGCATGCTATTAAGCACGTCAACGCGGCCTCGCACAAATAGCGCCCCGGGAAAATCAGGTATAGAACGTAACAATGGCGGAAAGCGAGGATCATCCGCTGTGAGAAGGTGGTTGTCGGTGTGTTCCAGCCATTCCAGACTACGTTCAAGCTCACTCTCACTGAACGAAAAAAACTTTACGGCATGTTTGGGCAAAAGCCCTGACGCGTTGACAGCTTCAGCATCGACGGTTGCCTGGCGAAGCAGCCTCTGCGCAATCTCCAGCATCGCGTCACCGTATAACGACCCGATGTTTATAAGCCGTAACCATATCTCTGTGGACGTCATCCTTTTCCCTGCCATAAGCAGCCTCAGCAATCTTTGCGATTGGTCACTGATGCTGTCAATCGACCGGGGATTTGTCTAGAATAGAAGTAATATTCTTATCAACTCCTGAACACGACTCTGGAAATTTATGGCAGTTTTGCAAGTGTTACATATTCCTGACGAGCGCCTTCGCATCGTCGCGGAACCGGTTAAAGAAGTGAATGCAGAAATTCAGCGTATCGTCGATGATATGTTCGATACCATGTACGCTGAAGAAGGCATTGGCCTTGCCGCGACCCAGGTAGACATTCACAAACGTATTATTGTGATCGACGTTTCTGAAAATCGTGATGAGCGCCTGGTGCTGATCAACCCTGAGATGCTGGAAAAAAGCGGCGAAACAGGTATTGAGGAAGGCTGTCTGTCTATCCCTGAACAGCGCGCTTTGGTGCCACGTGCCGAAAAAGTTAAAATCCGCGCACTGGATCGTGACGGCAATCCGTTTGAGCTGGAAGCCGACGATCTGCTGGCGATTTGCATTCAGCATGAGATGGATCACCTGGTCGGTAAGCTGTTTATCGATTACCTCTCACCGCTGAAGCAACAGCGTATTCGTCAGAAAGTTGAGAAACTGGATCGTTTACGTTCTCGCGCTTAACGCCCCCCGGATACAAGGAATAACGTGTCTACATCACTACGTATAATCTTCGCGGGTACCCCTGATTTTGCAGCGCGTCATCTCGACGCGCTGCTATCGTCTGGTCATCAGATTGTTGGCGTATTTACTCAGCCTGATCGTCCGGCTGGCCGCGGTAAAAAACTGATGCCTGGCCCGGTTAAAGTGCTGGCAGAAACGCATGGTTTGCCGGTTTTCCAACCTGCATCATTACGACCTCAGGAAAACCAGCAGTTAGTGGCAGACCTGAACGCTGACGTGATGGTAGTTGTGGCTTACGGCCTCATTCTGCCGAAAGCGGTACTCGATATGCCCCGCCTGGGCTGTGTTAACGTTCATGGTTCCTTGCTCCCACGCTGGCGTGGTGCAGCCCCTATTCAGCGCGCTCTGTGGGCAGGCGATGCTGAAACTGGCGTGACAATCATGAAGATGGACGTAGGTTTAGACACGGGCGACATGCTGTATAAACTGGCGTGTCCCATTACCGCAGAAGATACCAGCGCCACGCTGTATGACAAGCTGGCGGATCTCGGTCCGCAGGGGCTGATTGAGACGTTGCAACAGCTTGCTGACAATACAGCGACACCTGAAGTGCAGGATGAGGCACAGGTGACCTATGCTGAAAAACTGAGTAAAGAAGAAGCCCGGATCGACTGGTCCCTGTCAGCAGCTCAACTCGAACGCTGTATCCGCGCCTTTAATCCATGGCCGATGAGCTGGTTGATGATTGATGAGCAGCCAGTGAAAGTCTGGAAAGCTTCAGTTATTAACGGCAATACTTCGGCAGAGCCCGGTACGATTATCGACGCCAGCAAAAACGGTATCCAGGTTGCGACCGGAGAAGGGATCCTGAATCTTGAATCGCTGCAACCGGCCGGTAAAAAGGCAATGAGCGCGCAGGATCTATTAAATTCCCGTCGTGAATGGTTCATCCCTGGCAATCGCCTTGCCTGAACAAATTTACTCTTAAGGCCCGGTGTTTCCGGGCATTTTTATTTTTACGGTTATGAAAAGACAAAATCTACGCACTATGGCGGCTCAGGCCGTTGAGCAGGTTATCGAGCAGGGCCAGTCACTGAGTAATGTCCTGCCTCCACTGCAACAAAAGGTTTCCGATAAAGACAAAGCACTGCTTCAGGAGCTGTGCTTTGGCGTGCTGCGCACCCTCTCTCAGCTTGAATGGTTAATTAATAAGCTGATGTCACGCCCAATGAGCGGCAAGCAGCGTACCGTGCATTATTTGATCATGGTCGGTTTCTACCAGCTGCTTCATACCCGCATTCCACCTCATGCTGCGCTGGCTGAGACAGTGGAGGGTGCCGTTGCGATTAAACGTCCCCAGCTGAAAGGATTGATTAATGGCGTGCTGCGTCAGTTCCAGCGTCAGCAGGACGAACTGCTGGCAGAATTTGCGCAAAGCGAAGCGCGCTTCCTGCACCCTGAATGGCTGCTGAATCGCCTTAAAAAAGCCTACCCACAGCAATGGCAAGACATTGTGGATGCCAATAACCAACGTCCGCCGATGTGGTTACGCGTCAATCGTAACCATCATACCCGCGACGCATGGCTGGCCCTGCTGGAAGAGGCCGGAATGAGCGGCTTCACACACGCTGCTTATCCTGATGCGGTTCGTTTAGCCTCCCCTGCACCGGTACATGCATTACCCGGTTTTGAAGAGGGCTGGGTAACGGTACAGGACGCATCCGCTCAGGGCTGCATGACCTGGCTTGAACCGAAAGACGGGGAGCAGATCCTTGATCTCTGTGCAGCGCCAGGGGGGAAAACAACGCATATTCTGGAAGTGGCGCCGCAGGCCAGCGTGATGGCCGTGGATGTTGATGAGCAGCGTCTTTCACGCGTCTATGACAACCTCAAGCGTCTGGGTATGAAAGCTCAGGTTAAGCAAGGCGATGGACGTAAACCCGCAGACTGGTGTGGTGATACCAGGTTCGATCGTATTTTGCTGGACGCCCCTTGCTCAGCAACTGGCGTGATTCGTCGTCATCCCGATATCAAATGGCTGCGTCGCGATCGTGATATCAAGGAGCTTGCCCAGTTGCAATCCGAAATTCTGGATGCCATCTGGCCGCATCTCAAACCCGGCGGAACCCTGGTGTATGCAACCTGCTCTGTTCTCCCGGAAGAGAACCGTCAGCAAATTGCGGCCTTCCTGAAACGCACCCCGGACGCTACGCTGCATGATACGGGAACACCTGAGCACCCGGGTCTGCAAAACCTGCCGGGCGCAGAAGAGGGTGATGGTTTCTTTTACGCTAAGCTAATCAAAGAGTGATGTTGAGAACAGGTCACGAAAGATGAAAATTATCATTCTGGGCGCAGGGCAAGTTGGCGGAACGCTGGCGGAAAATCTCGTGGGCGAAAACAACGATATCACCATTGTGGATACCAATGGCGATCGCCTGCGCGTTTTGCAGGACAAGTTTGATCTTCGTGTTGTACAGGGGCACGGCTCTCACCCACGTGTGCTTCGGGAGGCGGGCGCGGACGATGCCGACATGCTGGTTGCAGTAACCAGTTCTGATGAAACCAACATGGTTGCATGTCAGGTGGCCTACTCGCTTTTCAACACACCGAACCGCATCGCCCGCATTCGCTCCCCGGACTATGTCCGGGATGCGGAAAAGCTGTTTAATTCCGAAGCAGTACCTATCGACCATCTTATTGCCCCTGAACAGCTGGTTATCGACAGTATTTATCGTCTGATTGAGTACCCGGGCGCGTTGCAGGTTGTGAACTTTGCGGAAGGAAAAGTAAGCCTGGCGGTTGTGAAGGCTTATTACGGCGGCCCGCTGATTGGTAATGCCCTGTCGACAATGCGCGAGCATATGCCACATATCGATACGCGTGTTGCGGCGATTTTCCGTCACGACAGACCTATTCGTCCGCAAGGGTCCACCATTGTCGAAGCCGGGGATGAAGTCTTCTTTATTGCGGCTTCTCAGCATATCCGTGCGGTGATGAGTGAACTTCAGCGTCTCGAAAAACCGTATAAACGTATTATGCTGGTTGGCGGCGGTAATATTGGCGCAGGTCTGGCGAGACGGCTGGAAAAAGACTACAGCGTGAAGCTGATCGAACGAGATCAACAGCGCGCGTCGGAGCTGGCTGAAAAGCTTCAGAATACTATCGTGTTTTATGGCGATGCTTCGGATCAGGAATTGCTGGCCGAAGAGCATATCGATCAGGTTGATCTTTTTATTGCCGTCACCAACGACGACGAAGCGAATATTATGTCCGCCATGCTCGCTAAACGTATGGGGGCGAAAAAAGTAATGGTGCTTATCCAGCGTAAGGCTTATGTCGACCTGGTACAGGGTAGCGTAATTGATATTGCTATTTCGCCTCAGCAAGCCACCATTTCTGCCCTGCTAAGCCATGTACGTAAAGCGGATATTGTCGGCGTGTCGTCTCTTCGTCGTGGTGTTGCTGAAGCCATTGAAGCCGTCGCTCATGGGGATGAAACGACGTCGCGCGTTGTTGGTCGCGCGATCGACGAAATTAAACTTCCACCAGGCACCATTATCGGCGCCGTAGTACGAGGTAACGATGTCATGATCGCCAATGATAATTTACGTATTGAGCAGGGTGACCACGTTATTATGTTCCTGACCGATAAAAAATTTATTACCGACGTCGAGCGTTTATTCCAGCCAAGCCCGTTCTTCCTGTAATGATTTGGGTGCTCAGACGAGAGCACCCAAATATTAACCTTCTAATTTTCATGCCTTTTATTTTTCATAGCGATTATTTATCCCCAATGGCAATTAGCTAATCATTTGTTAAACTTATAGGCGTCAGCTGGCACAAGGAGAACATAATGAGTTTTATTAAAGAGTTTCGCGAATTTGCGATGCGCGGGAATGTGGTGGATTTGGCTGTGGGTGTCATTATTGGTGCGGCGTTCGGTAAGATCGTTTCATCATTAGTCGCCGACATTATTATGCCGCCGTTAGGACTGTTGATTGGAGGCATTGATTTCAAACAGTTCGCCTTCACCCTTCGGGAGGCTCAGGGCGATATCCCTGCGGTTGTAATGCACTATGGCGTATTCATTCAGAACGTATTTGATTTCGTGATCGTGGCATTTGCCATTTTCATGGCGATCAAACTTATCAACAGACTTAACCGTAAAAAAGAAGAACCGGCTGCTGCCCCGCCAGCACCAACTAAAGAAGAAGTCTTACTGACTGAAATTCGCGATCTGTTAAAAGAGCAGAACAACCGCGTTTAATCAGGCGACAGAAACAGAAAGGCCAGTGGTAAAAAAGCGATTAGCTTGCTTGCCACTGGCCTCCCAGTTACCCCGTTGTGCATGTTTACCTTTACGTAAATAACTCCCTTTTCCTTTCTTGTTCTTCTCAACACGCTGTCTGAAAAGCGGGTCGTGAAGCAATGCCTCAATGGCGTTATCCTTAATTTGTCCCTTCGTATGCTGATAGCGGCTCATCATTTCTCCTGAGCATAGTTAATGTCGGCGGGAGTCTAGTCCCTGGCTGATAAAAAATCAACAACCCTGAGTTTCACTACTGGCGCCCTGTTCAAGAGCTTCCAGTATTGAGCAATAAACACTGCTATGAGCGGTACCGCAGCACGCGTCATTTAACCTTTGCAGAGATCGCTGCATGGCTTGCAGCTCCTGAATGCGTCCTTCAACTTCATCCAGCCGGGCCTGAACGATGCTTTTAGATTCCTGACACGTATGATGTTCAGGATCGATACGGATCGACAGCAGTTCACGGATCGACTCCAGCGTGAAGCCGAGTTGCCGTGCATAGCGGATAAAACGAAGGCGTTGCAGGTCGTTATCCGTATAAAGGCGAAATCCACCTTCCGTTCTGACCTCATGATCGATCATCTGCTGCTTTTCGTAGTAGCGGATAGTATCCGGCGTTACGTTAGCAAGCTTCGCAAGTTCACCTATGCGGTACATGGCTACTCCTCGTTTATTTTTTGCATTAACCTTTCACTGTACTCACCATGCAAAAAGTCAGTATTCATTCCCGTCTGGCGCAGTTTTAGCTCGATGAGCGCCAACCGACGACTGATTTCGGAGTACCGCGGGTCATTCTTATGAATGCCTTTAAGCAGATCGGCAAGCTCGACGGCTTCATTGCGTTGCTGAAGTTCAGGCGGTAAACAACCTGCGTTTTTCAGTAAGCGATAACCGGCCCGTAATTCAGGGGGAATATGTGAATCATCGTCCAGAATCAGCGGCTCACCGCTACCGGGAAGATTTTCGAACTCGCCTTTGTTTTGGGCATCGCAAATATGGCGTTCAGCCCACTGATCGAGCAACCACATAATGAACTCCAGGGGGTGAGCAGAAAAGATACAGACATTGTAGATAAGTGGAGATTCTGCGGATATAAAAAAACCCGCCGAGGCGGGTTTTTTTACGTTACTACAGATTACTCTGCAGCAGCTTCTGCTTTCTCTGAACGATCAACCAGCTCGATGTAAGCCATCGGCGCGTTGTCGCCTGCACGGAAGCCACACTTCAGAATGCGAGTGTAACCACCGGCACGGCTCGCGAAACGCGGGCCCAGTTCGTTAAACAGTTTTGCCACGATCTCGTTATCACGAGTACGGGCGAATGCCAGACGACGATTAGCAACGCTGTCAGTCTTGGCAAGAGTAATCAGCGGCTCAACTACGCGACGCAGCTCTTTCGCTTTAGGCAGGGTCGTCTTGATGATTTCATGACGAACCAGTGAACCTGCCATGTTGCGGAACATAGCCTGGCGATGGCTGCTGTTGCGGTTCAGTTGACGACCACTCTTACGATGGCGCATGACCTTATCCTTCTCAGTAAAACCTTAACCTGTGATCCGGTTACTCGTCAGCAATGCTTGCCGGTGGCCAGTTTTCCAGGCGCATGCCCAGAGACAGACCACGTGAAGCCAGCACGTCTTTAATCTCGGTAAGAGATTTTTTACCCAGGTTCGGCGTTTTCAGCAACTCAACCTCGGTACGCTGTACCAGATCACCGATATAGTGGATAGCTTCTGCCTTGAGGCAGTTAGCAGAGCGGACAGTCAATTCCAGATCGTCAACAGGGCGCAGCAGGATCGGATCGAATTCTGGTTTCTCTTCTTTCACTTCCGGCTGACGTACATCACGTAAGTCAACGAAAGCTTCCAGTTGTTCTGCCAGGATGGTTGCCGCACGACGAATCGCCTCTTCAGGATCGATTGTGCCATTGGTTTCCATTTCGATGACCAGCTTGTCCAGGTCGGTACGCTGTTCTACACGCGCTGCTTCAACATTGTAGGCAATACGCTCTACAGGGCTGTAACATGCGTCGACCAGCAGACGGCCGATTGGGCGCTCATCTTCTTCCGAATGAATTCGGGCAGAAGCCGGCACATAACCACGACCGCGCTGAACTTTGATACGCATGCTAATAGCTGCGTTCTCATCGGTCAGGTGGCAGATCACGTGCTGCGGCTTGACGATTTCAACATCACCGTCGTGGGTGATGTCGGCTGCAGTCACAGGGCCAATGCCAGATTTATTCAGAGTAAGAATAACTTCATCTTTACCCTGAACTCTCACCGCCAGCCCTTTCAGGTTGAGCAGGATTTCAAGGATATCTTCCTGAACGCCTTCTTTGGTGCTGTACTCATGAAGTACACCATCAATCTCAACCTCGGTCACCGCGCAACCCGGCATCGATGAGAGCAGAATACGGCGCAGTGCGTTACCCAGAGTATGGCCAAAGCCACGCTCTAAAGGCTCAAGGGTCACCTTGGCGTGCGTCGAACTCACTTGCTCGATATCTACCAGGCGCGGTTTTAGAAACTCTGTCACAGAACCCTGCATTGTGTCCTCTCTTTGGTACTAAGCTTTACTTGGAGTAAAGCTCGACGATCAGGTGTTCGTTAATGTCCGCAGACAGATCAGAACGTTCTGGCTGACGCTTGAACGTACCTTCCATCTTGCCAGCATCAACTTCCAGCCAGGTTGGCTTTTCACGCTGCTCAGCCAGCTCCAGAGCGGCTTTCACGCGAGATTGCTTTTTCGCTTTCTCACGAATGCTAACAACGTCATTCGCTTTAACCTGATAAGAAGCGATGTTAACAACACGACCGTTTACCATGATTGCTTTATGGCTAACCAGCTGGCGTGATTCAGCACGAGTCGCGCCGAAGCCCATACGGTATACAACGTTGTCCAGACGACCTTCCAGCAGAGCCAGCAGGTTTTCACCTGTGTTGCCTTTCAGACGTGCTGCTTCTTTATAGTAGTTACGGAACTGACGCTCCAGCACACCGTAGATACGGCGAACTTTTTGCTTTTCACGCAACTGCACACCATAGTCAGACAGACGCGGTTTACGCGCACCGTGCTGGCCAGGAGCTTGTTCAATTTTACACTTGGTATCGATCGCGCGAACGCCAGACTTAAGGAATAAGTCGGTGCCCTCACGACGGCTCAGCTTGAGCTTAGGACCCAAATATCTTGCCATTTTCTATCTCCAACTAACCTAAAAAACGAGCGTTATACGCGACGTTTTTTCGGCGGACGACAACCGTTATGAGGGATCGGAGTCACATCAGTAATATTCGTGATGCGGAAACCAGCGGCGTTCAGAGCGCGAACAGTAGATTCACGACCCGGACCCGGACCTTTAACCATAACTTCCAGATTCTTGATGCCGTATTCTTTTACGGCTTCAGCGCAACGCTCTGCTGCAACCTGAGCTGCGAACGGAGTGGATTTGCGAGAACCACGGAAACCGGAACCACCGGCTGTTGCCCAACCCAATGCGTTACCCTGACGATCAGTAATAGTAACGATGGTGTTGTTGAAAGAAGCATGGATATGAGCCACGCCGTCAGAGACTTGTTTTCTTACACGTTTACGTGCACGAACTGGTGCCTTTGCCATTATTCAATCACCCCGATTATTTCTTGATCGGTTTGCGCGGACCCTTACGGGTACGTGCGTTGGTCTTAGTACGCTGACCGCGCACTGGCAGACCACGACGATGACGCAAACCGCGATAGCAACCAAGATCCATCAGGCGCTTGATGCTCATGCTGATTTCACGGCGCAGATCACCTTCAACGACAAATTTGGCAACTTCGTCACGCAGCGTGTCGATTTGTTCTTCAGACAGCTCACTGATCTTAACATCTTCAGCGATACCCGCTGCAGCCAGAATGGCTTTAGAACGGGTCTTGCCGACGCCATAGATCGAAGTTAATGCGATCACAGCATGTTTCTGATCAGGAATGTTAATGCCTGCTATACGGGCCACTATGCACTCCTACTATTTAATATGTACGCACCATGCTGAAAAGCCCGTTTTCAGGATACTCAAATGGAAACGTACAGACATACAAAAGATTGGCTGGCTAATCTAGCCAGCTCAACCCAACTTTGCAAGAAAAATATGCGAAATAATCAGCCTTGGCGCTGTTTATGCTTCGGCTCGGCACTGCAAATCACACGGATGACACCATCACGCTTAACGATTTTGCAGTTACGGCATAATTTCTTGACGGAAGCACGAACTTTCATTTTTACTCTCCGTAACTTCTCAGGCGACCAGTTAGCGGCCGTAGCCTTTCAGGTTCGCCTTCTTCAATGCAGACTCATACTGACTGGACATCATCAGAGTTTGCACTTGAGCCATAAAGTCCATAATCACGACCACAACGATAAGCAGTGAGGTCCCACCGAAGTAGAACGGTACTTTCATTGCATCACGCATGAACTCCGGGATCAGGCAGATAAAAGTAATATAAAGCGCACCAACCAAAGTCAGGCGAGTCATTACTTTATCGATATACTTCGCCGTTTGCTCTCCCGGACGAATTCCTGGTACAAATGCACCGGACTTCTTCAGGTTATCTGCTGTTTCACGCGGGTTGAAGACCAACGCCGTGTAGAAGAAACAGAAGAAGATGATCGCAGACGCATAGAGTAACACATAAAGTGGTTGCCCAGGCTGCAAATACAGCGAAATTGTTGTCAGCCAGTTCCAACCAGTACCGCCCCCGAACCATGACGCGATGGTTGCCGGGAACAGAATAATACTGGAAGCGAAGATAGCCGGGATAACCCCCGCCATATTCACTTTCAGCGGTAAATGTGTGCTCTGTGCAGCATAGACACGACGACCCTGCTGACGTTTAGCGTAGTTCACCACAATGCGGCGTTGACCACGTTCAACGAAGACAACAAAGAACGTCACTGCAAATACTAATACTGCAACCAACAGCAACAGGAGGAAGTGCAGGTCGCCTTGACGCGCTTGCTCGATAGTATGGGCGATGGCCGGCGGGAGACCCGCAACGATACCGGCGAAGATAATGATTGAGATACCGTTACCGATACCTCGTTCAGTAATCTGTTCGCCGAGCCACATCAGGAACATGGTCCCTGTGACCAGACTTACAACAGCGGTGAAATAGAATGCAAAGCCTGGGTTTAATACCAGGCCCTGCATACCAGGCATATTCGGAAGACCGGTAGCAATACCGATCGACTGGAATATTGCCAGCACCAGAGTGCCGTAACGGGTGTACTGGCTAATCTTACGACGTCCAGACTCCCCTTCTTTCTTCAACTCTGCCAGGGCCGGATGAACGACCGTCAGCAGCTGGATAATAATCGATGCCGAAATGTACGGCATAATACCCAGTGCGAAAATAGAAGCACGGCTGAGAGCACCACCAGAGAACATGTTGAACATTTCAATGATGGTGCCTCGCTGTTGCTCAAGCAGTTTGGCAAGTACAGCGGCATCAATACCAGGGATCGGAATAAAAGAGCCAATACGGAACACAATCAGCGCGCCGATTACAAACAGCAGTCTGCGTTTCAGCTCGCCAAATCCACCTTTGGCACTTTGAAAATCTAATCCCGGTTGCTTAGCCATCTGCTACTTATTCCTCAATTTTACCGCCAGCAGCTTCGATAGCAGCACGAGCACCTTTAGTAACACGCAGGCCACGAACAGTTACCGGAGTAGAAACTTCACCAGCCAGGATCACTTTCGCGAACTCGATCTGGATACCGATAATGTTAGCCGCTTTCAGCGTGTTCAGGTCTACAACGCCGCCTTCAACTTTCGCCAGGTCAGACAGACGGATTTCCGCTGTGATCGCTGCTTTGCGAGAGGTGAAGCCGAACTTCGGCAGACGACGGTACAGTGGCATCTGGCCACCCTCGAAACCGCGACGTACGCCACCGCCAGAACGAGAGTTCTGACCTTTGTGACCACGACCACCGGTTTTGCCGAGGCCAGAACCGATACCACGACCCAGGCGTTTACCCGCCTTTTTAGAGCCTTCGGCCGGAGACAGAGTATTTAAACGCATCTCTTACTCCTCAACTTTAACCATGAAGTAAACCGCGTTGACCATACCACGAACAGCAGGAGTATCCTCGCGCTCAACGGTATGACCAATACGACGCAGACCCAGGCCAAGCAGCGTTGCCTTGTGTTTCGGCAGACGACCGATTGCACTGCGGGTTTGAGTGATTTTAATAGTCTTTGCCATGGTCAATTACCCCAGAATTTCTTCAACGGATTTACCACGCTTGGCAGCGACCATTTCTGGAGAATTCATATTTTCCAGGCCATCAATAGTTGCACGAACCACGTTGATCGGGTTGGTGGAACCATATGCTTTAGCCAGAACGTTATGAACTCCAGCAACTTCCAGAACGGCGCGCATTGCACCACCGGCGATGATACCGGTACCTTCGGAAGCTGGCTGCATGAATACACGAGAACCCGTGTGAACACCTTTAACTGGGTGTTGCAGGGTACCGTTGTTCAGCGCGACGTTAATCATATTGCGACGGGCTTTTTCCATCGCTTTCTGGATCGCTGCTGGAACTTCACGCGCTTTACCGTAACCAAAACCAACGCGACCGTTACCATCACCCACTACAGTCAGAGCTGTGAAGGAGAAAATACGACCACCTTTAACGGTTTTAGATACGCGGTTTACCGCGATCAGCTTTTCCTGCAGTTCGCCAGCCTGTTTTTCGATGTGAGCCATCTTACACCTCTACCTTAGAACTGAAGGCCAGCTTCACGGGCAGCATCTGCCAGTGCCTGGACACGACCATGATATTGGAACCCGGAACGGTCAAAGGAAACATTGCTGATGCCTTTTTCCAGAGCGCGTTCAGCGACAGCTTTACCTACAGCTGCTGCGGCGTCTTTGTTACCGGTATACTTCAATTGTTCTGAGATAGCTTTTTCTACAGTAGAAGCAGCTACCAGAACTTCAGAACCGTTCGGTGCAATTACCTGTGCGTAAATATGACGCGGGGTACGATGTACCACCAGGCGAGTTGCACCCAGCTCTTTGAGCTTGCGGCGTGCGCGGGTCGCACGACGGATACGAGCAGATTTCTTATCCATAGTGTTACCTTACTTCTTCTTAGCCTCTTTGGTACGCACGACTTCGTCGGCGTAACGAACACCCTTGCCTTTATAAGGCTCAGGACGACGGTAGGCGCGCAGATCTGCTGCAACCTGACCGATCAGCTGTTTATCAGCGCCTTTCAGCACGATTTCAGTCTGAGTCGGGCATTCTGCAGTGATACCGGCCGGCAGCGGATGCTCAACAGGGTGTGAGAAGCCCAGAGACAGGCCTACTGCATTCCCTTTGATAGCTGCACGATAACCTACACCAACCAGCTGAAGCTTTTTAGTGAAGCCTTCGGTAACACCAACAACCATTGAGTTCAGCAGGGCACGCGCGGTACCAGCCTGAGCCCATCCATCCACGAAACCATCACGTGGACCGAAGGTCAGAGCGTTATCTGCATGTTTAACTTCAACAGCATTGTTGAGGGTACGAGTCAGCTCGCCGTTTTTACCTTTGATCGTAATAACCTGACCGTCGATTTTTACATCAACGCCGGCAGGAATAACGACCGGTGCTTTAGCAACACGAGACATTCTTTCCTCCGATTAGGCTACGTAGCAGATAATTTCGCCACCAAGACCAGCCTGGCGCGCTGCACGATCAGTCATAACACCTTTAGAGGTAGAAACAACTGCGATACCAAGACCAGCCATTACTTTTGGCAGCTCATCTTTTTTCTTATAGATGCGCAGGCCTGGGCGGCTGACACGCTGAATGCTTTCTACAACAGCTTTACCCTGGAAATACTTGAGAGTAAGTTCCAGTTCCGGCTTGGTGTCGCCTTCAACTTTAAAATCTTCGATAAAACCTTCTTCCTTCAGCACGTTGGCAATTGCCACTTTCAGCTTGGCGGAAGGCATGGTGACCGCAACTTTGTTCGCGGCCTGACCGTTACGGATACGGGTCAGCATATCCGCGATCGGATCTTGCATGCTCATCTGTCTTTACTCCCGTGATTCAATTGGTAATTACCAGCTAGCCTTTTTCAAGCCTGGCACTTCACCGCGCATGGCGGCTTCACGCAGTTTGATACGGCTCAACCCAAACTTGCCCACATAACCATGTGGACGACCTGTTTGACGACAGCGGTTACGCTGACGAGACGGGCTGGAATCACGCGGCAGAGACTGCAGCTTGAGAACCGCATTCCAACGATCTTCGTCGGAAGCGTTCACATCAGAAATGATCGCTTTCAGTTCAGCGCGTTTAGCGAAGAATTTATCAGCTAAAGCTACGCGCTTTACTTCGCGTGCTTTCATTGATTGCTTAGCCATTCAGTAACCCTACCTTACTTGCGGAACGGGAAGTCAAAGGCAGCCAGCAGAGCACGGCCTTCTTCATCAGATTTCGCAGTAGTGGTAATGGTAATATCCAAACCACGCACGCGGTCGACTTTATCGTAGTCGATTTCTGGGAAGATGATCTGCTCACGGACACCCATGCTGTAGTTACCACGACCGTCGAAAGACTTAGCGGACAAGCCACGGAAGTCACGGATACGTGGAACAGCAATAGTGATCAGGCGCTCAAGGAACTCCCACATGCGTTCGCCACGCAGAGTTACTTTACAGCCGATCGGATAGCCCTGACGGATTTTGAAGCCTGCAACAGATTTGCGTGCTTTGGTGATCAGCGGTTTTTGACCGGAGATTGCTGTCAGGTCAGCTGCTGCGTTATCCAGCAGTTTCTTGTCAGCGATCGCTTCACCAACACCCATGTTCAGGGTGATCTTCTCGACCCGAGGGACTTGCATGACAGAATTGTAGTTAAACTCAGTCATGAGTTTGTTAACTACTTCGTCTTTGTAGTAATCATGCAGTTTCGCCATCGTACTACTCCAAATTACTTGATAGTTTCGCTGTTAGATTTGAAGAAACGGACTTTTTTACCGTCTTCGAATCTAAAGCCTACACGGTCAGCCTTGCCGGTAGCCGCATTGAAGATTGCAACGTTAGAAACCTGAATAGCAGCTTCTTTTTCAACGATGCCGCCTGGTTGGTTCAGGGCCGGAACCGGCTTCTGATGTTTCTTAACCAGGTTGATACCTTCAACGACAAGTTTGCCGGAAGACAGAACATTTTTTACTTTACCGCGTTTACCTTTATCTTTACCGGTTAACACGATAACTTCGTCATCACGACGGATTTTCGCTGCCATGATTCGCTCCTTAGAGTACTTCTGGTGCCAGAGAGATAATTTTCATGAACTTCTCAGTACGAAGTTCACGAGTTACCGGCCCAAAGATACGCGTGCCGATAGGCTGCTCGCTGTTATTGTTTAAAATAACGCATGCATTACCATCGAAGCGAATGACAGAACCGTCAGGGCGACGAACACCCTTCTTGGTGCGCACCACTACCGCCTTCAGCACATCACCTTTTTTGACCTTACCACGTGGAATTGCTTCCTTGATGGTGATCTTGATGATGTCGCCTACGCCTGCGTAGCGACGGTGCGAGCCACCCAGAACCTTGATACACATTACGCGACGTGCACCGGAGTTGTCGGCGACGTTCAGCATAGTCTGTTCTTGGATCATTTTAGTGCTCCGCTAATGTCAACTACTACCTGAGACTCTAAAATCAGAGCCGTTAAAAAGCCCCATATCGAGGGCGCGGCATTATAACACCGCTTCTGCAATATGGGTAGAAAAAATAAACGGCTCATCGCTGAGCCGTTTATTCGTATTGAGAATGCGTACTCTATTACAGAACCGCTTTCTCTACAACGCGAACCAGCGTCCAGGACTTAGTCTTGGACAGTGGACGGCATTCACGGATTTCAACCTTGTCGCCGATACCACATTCGTTGTTCTCGTCATGTACGTGCAGTTTGGTCGTACGCTTGATGAATTTACCGTAGATCGGGTGTTTCACAAAACGTTCGATAGCTACAACAATGGATTTCTCCATTTTATCGCTAACAACACGACCTTGCAGAGTACGGATTTTATCGGTCATTACGCACCCGCCTTCTGAGTCAGTAAAGTCTTAACGCGCGCAACATTGCGACGCACTTGCTTCAGCAGGTGAGTCTGTTGCAGCTGGCCACTTGCAGCCTGCATACGCAGGTTGAACTGCTCACGCAGCAGGTTCAGCAGCTCAGCGTTCAGCTCTTCAACGCTTTTTTCACGCAGCTCTTTTGCTTTCATTACATCACCGTCTTAGTTACAAAGGTGGTTTTGATAGGCAGTTTCGCTGCTGCCAGGCCGAAGGCTTCACGGGCCAGCTCTTCCGGAACACCGTCCATTTCATAAAGGACTTTGCCCGGTTGGATCAAGGCAACCCAGTACTCCACGTTACCTTTACCTTTACCCATACGAACTTCCAGTGGCTTCTCGGTGATCGGTTTGTCCGGGAATACACGGATCCAGATCTTACCTTGACGCTTAACTGCACGG
The DNA here is from genome assembly GCF_001037645.1 of Enterobacter sp. BWH64. Taxonomy (NCBI): domain Bacteria; kingdom Pseudomonadati; phylum Pseudomonadota; class Gammaproteobacteria; order Enterobacterales; family Enterobacteriaceae; genus Enterobacter; species Enterobacter sp. BWH64. Next base: position 795,938 of record NZ_KQ089922.1, on the reverse strand, counting down.
GTCATTGCACGACGTGCTGCTTCGATCTGACGTGCAGTCAGACGACCACGGCCAACAGCTTTCAGACCGAAAGTGCCGAAGCTAACATCCGTACCCTGCGCCAGACCACGGTTGCGGCCTTTGTGCACTTTACGGAATTTTGTACGCTTTGGTTGTAACATCAGCGACGCTCCTTATTTACGGCCTTTACGCTGCTGCTTTTTAGGTTGAGCAGCCGGTTTTTCCGGTTGTTCAACAGCAGCCATACCACCCAGGATCTCACCTTTGAAGATCCATACCTTAACGCCGATTACACCGTAAGTGGTGTGCGCTTCAGAGGTGTTGTAGTCGATGTCAGCACGCAGAGTGTGCAGCGGTACGCGACCTTCGCGGTACCATTCGGTACGTGCGATTTCCGCGCCGCCCAGACGGCCGCTAACTTCAACTTTGATACCTTTAGCGCCCAGACGCATTGCGTTCTGTACAGCACGCTTCATAGCACGACGGAACATAACGCGACGTTCCAGCTGAGAAGTGATGCTGTCAGCAACCAATTTAGCGTCCAGTTCAGGCTTACGAACTTCAGCGATATTGATCTGTGCAGGAACGCCAGCGATATCCGCTACGACCTTGCGCAGTTTTTCTACGTCTTCGCCTTTCTTACCGATAACGATGCCAGGGCGAGCAGTGTGAATAGTCACACGGATGCTCTTAGCTGGACGCTCGATAACGATACGAGATACAGACGCTTTAGCCAGTTCCTTAGTCAGGTACTGACGTACTTTAAAATCGCTGTCCAGGTTGTCAGCGAATTCTTTGGTGTTCGCAAACCAGGTAGAGTTCCATGGTTTTACAATACCCAGGCGAATACCATTAGGATGTACTTTCTGACCCATTGCTAGTCTCCAGAGTCTCAGCGATCGGACACAACCACAGTAATGTGGCTGGTGCGCTTCAGGATGCGATCTGCACGACCTTTCGCACGCGGCATAATGCGCTTCATGCTTGGGCCTTCATCTACGAAAATTTTCGCGACTTTCAGATCGTCGATGTCAGCGCCATCGTTGTGTTCAGCGTTAGCAATGGCAGATTCCAGTACTTTCTTGACCAATACCGCAGCTTTCTTGTTGGTATAGGTCAGGATGTCCAGGGCCTGCGACACTTTCTTACCGCGAATCAGGTCAGCAACAAGGCGAACCTTCTGTGCAGAAGAACGAGCATGGCGATGTTGAGCTAAAGTTTCCATCTCTTCCTCCTACCTTATTTCTTCTTCGCTTTTTTATCAGCAGCGTGGCCGCGATAAGTACGAGTCGGTGCGAATTCACCCAGTTTGTGACCAACCATTTCGTCGGTAACAAAGACTGGAACGTGCTGACGACCATTATGGACAGCGATGGTCAAACCGATCATGTTAGGAAAGATCGTTGAACGACGGGACCAAGTGCGCAGGGGCTTCTTGTCTCCGCTTTCCACCGCTTTCTCTACCTTCTTCAGCAAGTGCAGGTCAATAAAAGGACCTTTCTTGAGAGAACGTGGCATGGCTTATCCTCTAAAATTATTTGCTACGGCGACGTACGATAAATTTATCAGTACGCTTGTTGCTGCGGGTCTTCTTACCTTTGGTCTGAACGCCCCACGGAGTTACCGGGTGCTTACCAAAGTTACGACCTTCACCACCACCATGTGGGTGGTCGACTGGGTTCATCGCAGTACCGCGAACGGTAGGACGAACACCACGCCAGCGTGCAGCACCAGCTTTACCCAGAACGCGCAGCATATGCTCAGCATTGCCAACTTCGCCCAGAGTAGCGCGGCAGTCTGCTTCGACTTTACGCATTTCACCAGAACGCAGACGCAGGGTGACATAAGCACCGTCACGCGCAACGATCTGAACGTAAGTACCCGCGGAACGCGCCAGCTGACCGCCTTTACCTGGTTTCATTTCTACGTTATGAACGGTAGAACCAACCGGGATATTGCGCATCGGCAGGGTGTTGCCTGCTTTGATTGCAGCATCAACGCCAGACTGAATCTGGTCGCCAGCTTTCAGGCCTTTAGGGGCCAGGATGTAACGGCGTTCGCCATCTTTGTACAGAACCAGCGCGATGTTCGCGGAACGGTTCGGATCGTACTCAAGACGCTCAACAACTGCTGGGATACCGTCTTTGTTGCGTTTGAAGTCAACAATACGATAAGCCTGCTTGTGGCCACCACCGATGTGACGAGTGGTGATACGGCCATTGTTGTTACGACCACCGGATTTGCTGTTTTTTTCCAGCAACGGAGCAAAAGGTTTGCCCTTGTGCAGCTCAGGGTTAACCACTTTAACTACGTGGCGACGACCCGGAGATGTCGGTTTACATTTAACAACTGCCATTGTATTACTCCTCCGACTTACTCAGCGCCGCCAACGAAGTCCAGGTTCTGGCCTTCTTTCAGGGTGACGTAAGCTTTTTTCCAGTCGCTACGACGACCGATACGCTGTCCGTGACGTTTAACTTTCCCTTTAACTACCAGGGTGTTAACGACTTCGACTTCGACTTCAAACAGTTTCTGCACAGCAGCTTTGATCTCTGCTTTGGTCGCGTCTTTAGCAACTTTGAGAACGATGGTGTTTGTTTTTTCCATCGCAGTAGACGCTTTTTCAGAAACGTGCGGTGCGCGCAGCACCTTCAGCAGACGTTCTTCACGAATCATGCCAGCATCTCCTCAACTTGCTTAACAGCATCAGCAGTCATTACGACTTTGTCGAAGGCGATCAGGCTAACCGGGTCGATACCAGTCGCGTCGCGTACGTCAACCTTGTGCAGGTTACGCGCGGCCAGGAACAGGTTCTCGTCCAGCTCACCGGTGATGATCAGCACATCTTCCAGAGCCATGTCTTTCAGTTTCTGTGCCAGCAGCTTAGTTTTAGGCGCTTCAACAGAGAACTTCTCGACAACGATCAGACGATCCTGACGTACCAGTTCGGACAGAATGCTTTTCAGCGCGCCGCGGTACATCTTTTTGTTAACTTTTTGACTGTGGTCCTGTGGACGCGCAGCGAAGGTCACGCCACCTGAACGCCAGATCGGGCTCTTGATAGAACCTGAACGCGCACGGCCGGTACCTTTCTGGCGCCATGGCTTTTTGCCTGAACCAGTTACTTCAGCACGAGTCTTCTGAGCACGAGTACCCTGACGAGCACCAGCTGCATAAGCAACAACAACCTGGTGAACCAGCGCTTCGTTGAAATCACGACCGAAGGTAGTTTCGGAAACAGTCAGCGCGCTCTGCGCGTCTTTCAATACTAATTCCATTGCTATCCCCTTACGCCTTCACAGCTGGTTTAACGATCAGGTCGCTACCGGTTGCACCCGGGACCGCACCTTTAACCAGCAGCAGGTTGCGCTCAGCGTCAACACGTACTACGTCCAGGCTCTGAACGGTTACACGTTCGTTGCCCAGCTGACCTGCCATTTTCTTGCCTTTGAACACTTTGCCCGGAGTCTGGTTCTGACCGATAGAACCCGGAACGCGGTGAGACAAGGAGTTACCGTGAGTAGCGTCCTGGGTACGGAAGTTCCAGCGCTTAACGGTACCAGCAAAACCTTTACCTTTAGAGGTACCGGTTACGTCAACTTTTTTAACGTCAGCAAACAGCTCAACGCTAATGTCCTGACCTACGGTGAACTCTTCGCCTTCAGCAAGACGGAATTCCCACAGACCACGGCCAGCTTCAACGCCAGCTTTAGCGAAGTGACCCGCTTCTGGTTTGGTTACACGGTTAGCTTTTTTAGCACCAGTGGTAACCTGAATAGCGCGGTAGCCATCGTTAGCCAGATCTTTAACCTGAGTAACGCGGTTTGCTTCAACTTCGATTACGGTTACTGGGATAGAAACGCCATCTTCAGTGAAGATGCGGGTCATACCCACTTTTTTACCGACTAAACCAATCATTGTTTCAACCTCTCAATCGCTCGATGACCTGATTAACCCAGGCTGATCTGCACGTCTACACCGGCAGCCAGATCCAGACGCATCAGAGCATCAACGGTTTTCTCAGTTGGCTCAACGATGTCAACCAGACGCTTGTGAGTGCGGATTTCGTACTGATCACGCGCATCTTTGTTAACGTGCGGAGAGATCAGAACGGTAAAGCGCTCTTTGCGGGTCGGCAGCGGGATCGGACCACGGACTTGCGCACCAGTGCGCTTAGCAGTCTCGACGATTTCCGCGGTTGATTGATCGATCAGACGATGATCAAACGCTTTAAGGCGGATACGGATTCTTTGGTTCTGCATGAGACCAGAGCTCCAATTATTTTATAAACGAAAATGATTACTCCTCAAACCCATTACGATTGATGGGAGAGTGTAACCGTTCTTACGTAGCTCCCCAATTGGGAGCATTGTTGAGTAACAAAGTGAGCTACTCTGGTTCAGATTGAACCCGCCGTCAATTACGACAAGCCCGCGCATTATACGTAAATCAGAGAAAGACGCAAGTGCCGTTTAGAAATTAAGCGCCAAAGACGTACTATACGTAAGGCCGCGCAATTTTTTATGCAAAGTATCCCTTCTCAACTCTTTGTCTGAAGCCGCTACGCAATTGCTGTTTTTACACATTGCCGGGCCATGCAGATTATTACGAGTATGCGCTCAAACCATTTTGAGGCTCTCGCTATGCTACTGTCCCTCCCCTTTCTGCTGATCTATTTTGCGTTATCGGCCTTGCTTGTTCGCACCGATATTCGCACGGGGCTTCTTCCCGATAAATTTCTTTGCCCGCTGCTATGGACGGGCCTGCTCTACCAGCTTTGTCTCCATCCTGATTTTTTGCCGAGCGCGGTAGTGGGTGCGATGGCAGGATACGCCGGATTCGCCATTATCTATTGGGGATACCGTCTCATCTGCCGACGTGAAGGGATGGGATATGGCGACATAAAATATCTGGCGGCGCTGGGGGCATGGCATGGCTGGTGTGTACTACCAATACTGGCATTAGTGGCCGCGCTAATGGCTCTGCTGTATCTGGTTGCTTTCTCGTTATTTACCCCTGATAAGCAGGCATTAAAAAACCCACTGCCTTTTGGGCCATTTCTGGCGGCAGCGGGTTTATGCGTTGGCTGGGAAAGCCTGATTAACTTTCCACTTTAATCTGAGACTGAAGGTAGTTCTGTAGGCCAATTTTGCTAATGAGATCTAGTTCGGTCTCAAGCCAGTCGATGTGCCCTTCTTCATCGGCCAGGATCTGGATCATCATATCGCGGCTGACGTAGTCATGTACGCTGTCCGCATAGGCAATGGCTTCACGCAGATCTTTTGCACCCTCCAGCTCCAGCCGGAGATCAGAACGCAGCATCTCTTCGACATCTTCTCCGATGCCCAGTTTTCCGAGATCCTGTAGGTTAGGAATGCCTTCGAGGAATAAAATACGCTCAATGTATTTATCGGCGTGTTTCATTTCATCAATGGACTCATGGTATTCAACATCGTTGAGGCGAGTCAGTCCCCAGTTTTTAAACATTCTTGCATGGAGAAAATACTGATTGATTGCGACAAGCTCATTTCCCAATAATTTATTGAGATAACTTATGATTTTAACATCACCTTTCATTATATAGTCCCTCCGCTTCCACTCATTGAAGCGTAGATCGGGCTACGGGGATGTCAAAAAAAAGATAGAGGCTTACGCGATCTCTTTGAATTCCGGGATCTGCATCAGTTCGTCCTGCATGATCTCACGCGCTGCGCGAACGCATTTACCGCATTGATTTCCCACCGGAACAAACTTGCGAAGCTGCTGGAAAGATTGTGGTTGAAACTGGCGAACGGCCTGACGAATTTTTTTGTCGCTTACACCATTACATAAACAAACGTACATAAAGACTCCCGTTCAAAATATGCGCAAAGTGTAAGTGAGAATGGTTATGATTACAATAGCACGGGCTTCGGAATACGTGGCGGGAGAAAGCAAAAAATGCGAATTTTTATGACAATGCCCCAACGGCAGAAAACAAAAAAGGACGCCGGAGCGTCCTTTTTATTTCAGGGATAATTAATTAGCCCAGAACTTTAGCAACAACGCCCGCGCCAACGGTACGGCCGCCTTCACGGATTGCGAAACGCAGACCGTCGTCCATCGCGATTGGGTGGATCAGCGTCACAACCATCTTGATGTTGTCGCCTGGCATTACCATCTCTACGCCTTCTGGCAGTTCGATGGTACCGGTCACGTCAGTTGTACGGAAGTAGAACTGTGGACGGTAGCCTTTGAAGAACGGAGTATGACGGCCGCCTTCGTCTTTGGACAGAATGTACACTTCAGATTCGAACTTGGTGTGTGGCTTGATTGAGCCTGGCTTCGCCAGAACCTGACCACGTTCGATTTCTTCACGTTTGATACCACGCAGCAGAACACCAACGTTCTCACCAGCACGGCCTTCGTCCAGCAGTTTGCGGAACATTTCAACGCCAGTACAGGTAGACTTCGCAGTCTCTTTGATACCAACGATTTCAACTTCTTCACCAACTTTGATGATACCGCGCTCTACACGACCGGTAACAACGGTACCACGACCGGAGATGGAGAATACGTCTTCGATTGGCAGCAGGAATGGCTTGTCAATCGCACGCTCTGGTTCTGGGATGTAAGAATCCAGGTAGCCAGCCAGTTCGATGATTTTCGCTTCCCACTCTGCGTCGCCTTCCAGCGCTTTCAGCGCGGAACCACGAACGATTGGAGTGTCGTCGCCTGGGAAATCGTACTGAGACAGCAGTTCACGAACTTCCATCTCTACCAGTTCCAGCAGCTCTTCGTCATCAACCATGTCACATTTGTTCAGGAACACGATGATGAAAGGAACGCCTACCTGACGACCCAGCAGGATGTGCTCACGAGTCTGAGGCATAGGGCCGTCAGTCGCAGCAACAACCAGGATCGCGCCGTCCATCTGCGCAGCACCGGTGATCATGTTTTTAACATAGTCGGCGTGGCCTGGGCAGTCTACGTGTGCGTAGTGGCGAGTCGGGGTGTCATACTCAACGTGAGAGGTGTTGATGGTGATACCACGAGCTTTTTCTTCTGGTGCGTTATCGATCTGGTCGAAAGCACGAGCAGCACCGCCGTAGGTTTTAGCCAGTACGGTAGTGATTGCAGCAGTCAGGGTAGTTTTACCATGGTCAACGTGGCCGATAGTACCAACGTTGACGTGCGGTTTTGTACGTTCAAATTTTTCTTTAGACACGGCTATATTCCTTACTATAGTGCTCTCCCCTTCGGAGAGAGCACGGGACTTAGGTTTTAATCCTGTGGATTACTTACCACGGGCTTCGATAACGGCCTGAGCAACGTTGTTCGGCGCATCATCATACTTCAGGAATTCCATAGTGTATGATGCACGACCTTTGGTCAGAGAACGCAGCTGAGTCGCATATCCGAACATTTCAGACAGCGGAACTTCAGCGTGGATCTTAACGCCAGTTACTTCGGATTCCTGACCACGCAGCATACCGCGACGACGGCTCAAGTCACCGATAACGTCACCGGTGTTCTCTTCAGGAGTTTCTACTTCAACCTTCATGATCGGCTCAAGCAGAACTGGTTTTGCTTTCTTAAAGCCTTCTTTAAAGGCAATAGACGCAGCCAGTTTAAACGCCAGTTCAGAGGAGTCAACGTCGTGGTAAGAACCGAAGTGCAGACGAACACCCATGTCTACAACCGGGTAACCAGCCAGAGGACCAGCTTTCAGCTGCTCCTGGATGCCTTTATCAACGGCAGGGATGTATTCGCCAGGAATTACACCACCTTTGATGTCATTGATGAACTCGTAACCTTTAGGGTTAGAGCCCGGCTCCAGTGGGTACATGTCGATCACAACGTGACCGTACTGACCGCGACCACCAGACTGCTTAGCGTGTTTACCTTCAACATCGGTAACTTTCGCGCGAATCGCTTCGCGGTAAGCAACCTGAGGTTTACCCACGTTCGCTTCAACGTTGAATTCACGCTTCATACGGTCAACGATGATGTCCAGGTGCAGTTCACCCATACCAGCGATGATGGTCTGGTTAGATTCTTCATCAGTCCATACGCGGAATGATGGGTCTTCTTTCGCCAGACGGCCCAGAGCCAGACCCATTTTTTCCTGGTCAGCTTTGGTTTTTGGTTCAACTGCGATGGAGATTACCGGCTCAGGGAATTCCATACGCTCCAGAATGATCGGGTGATCCGGGTCACACAGGGTGTCACCAGTGGTCACGTCTTTCAGACCGATAGCAGCAGCGATATCGCCCGCACGAACTTCTTTGATCTCTTCACGTTTGTTAGCGTGCATCTGTACGATACGGCCAAAACGTTCACGCGCCGCTTTCACGGAGTTCAGGATGGTGTCACCGGAGTTAACCACACCAGAGTAAACGCGGAAGAAGGTCAGGTTACCCACGAATGGGTCGGTAGCAATTTTGAACGCCAGTGCAGAGAACGGCTCGTCATCACTTGCGTGACGCTCAGCCGGAGTATCTTTACCGTCGTCCAGGATGCCGTTGATCGCAGGAACGTCAACCGGGGATGGCAGGTAGTCAACTACCGCATCCAGCATCGCCTGAACACCTTTGTTCTTGAACGCAGAACCACAGGTTACCAGGATGATTTCGTTGTTCAGAACGCGCTGACGCAGAGCAGATTTGATCTCTTGCTCAGACAGTTCTTCACCACCCAGGTATTTCTCCATCAGCTCTTCAGAAGCTTCTGCTGCGGATTCGATCAGGTTCTGGTGCCATTCGTCAGCCAGGTCCTGCATCTCTGCCGGGATATCTTCGTATTCGAAGGTAACGCCCGCATCTGCTTCGTTCCAGTTGATGGCTTTCATTTTCACCAGGTCGATAACGCCGGTGAAACCTTCTTCAGCACCAATTGCCAGCTGAAGCGGAACAGGGTTCGCGCCCAGACGGGTTTTGATCTGGCCAACAACTTTCAGGAAGTTAGCACCCATACGGTCCATTTTGTTAACGAACGCGATGCGTGGAACTTTATATTTGTTTGCCTGACGCCATACGGTTTCAGACTGTGGCTGAACACCACCAACTGCGCAATAAACCATTACCGCGCCGTCAAGAACACGCATGGAACGTTCTACTTCGATGGTGAAGTCAACGTGCCCTGGGGTGTCGATGATGTTTACGCGATGCGGTTCGTACTGCTTAGCCATACCTGACCAGAATGCAGTAGTCGCTGCGGAGGTGATAGTAATACCACGCTCCTGCTCCTGTTCCATCCAGTCCATGGTGGCTGCGCCGTCATGAACTTCACCGATTTTATGGTTTACACCGGTGTAGAACAGAATACGTTCGGTAGTAGTGGTTTTACCGGCGTCGATGTGCGCACTGATACCGATGTTACGGTAGCGTGCGATGGGTGTTGTACGAGCCATTTGATTCCTCGTTTATATCTTTAGGCGTTCAGTTAAGTTACCCAGAGCGGGCGGCTTCTCTGAAGCGCCCGCCTGGTGACTACGACTCCGAAGGGATTACCAACGGTAGTGTGCGAACGCCTTGTTGGCTTCTGCCATACGGTGAACGTCTTCACGTTTCTTAACTGCGGTACCTTTGTTTTCCGCAGCATCAGAAAGTTCGTTCGCCAGACGCAGAGCCATGGATTTATCACCGCGTTTACGAGCAGCTTCAACGATCCAACGCATTGCCAGAGCATTACGACGAACCGGACGAACTTCAACTGGAACCTGATAAGTAGAACCACCAACGCGGCGAGACTTAACTTCTACAGTCGGGCGCACGTTGTCGAGAGCGACTTCGAAGGCTTCCAGTTCATTTTTACCAGAACGCTGAGCCAGGGTCTCCAGCGCGCTGTATACGATTGCTTCTGCGGTAGATTTTTTACCATCTACCATCAGGATATTTACAAATTTTGCCAGCAGTTCTGATCCGAATTTCGGATCTGGAAGAATTTTACGCTGACCAATGACGCGACGACGTGGCATGGGATTACTCCGTTGTTAATTCAGGATTGTCCAAAACTCTACGAGTTTAGTTTGACATTAAGATAAATCAGTTTGGCCTTACTTAACGGAGAACCATTAAGCCTTAGGACGCTTCACGCCGTACTTGGAGCGAGCCTGCTTACGGTCTTTAACACCTGAGCAGTCCAGCGCACCACGAACGGTGTGGTAACGAACACCCGGAAGGTCTTTAACACGACCGCCACGGATCAGGATCACGGAGTGCTCCTGAAGGTTGTGACCTTCACCACCGATGTAGGAAGTCACTTCGAAACCGTTAGTCAAACGCACACGGCATACTTTACGCAGTGCGGAGTTTGGTTTTTTAGGAGTGGTGGTATATACACGAGTACATACGCCACGTTTCTGCGGGCAGGCTTCCAGCGCAGGCACGTTGCTTTTTGCAACTTTGCGTGCACGTGGTTTGCGTACCAGCTGGTTAACTGTTGCCATTAAATAGCTCCTGGTTTTAGCTTTTGCTTCGTAAACACGTAATAAAACGACCTCATACAATATGAGGACGCGAAATTTTAGGGCTACGTCGAAAAGGTGTCAAGAAATATACAGCGTTCTCAAATCACCAGTTCATTTGACTGGCGTGCGTCACAGTAAGATTGACGAAATCAGTATAGCCAACCACGTCAATTTTGGCTGAAATTTGACCAGAAAGACCCCGCGCATCCAGATCCTCTTTCAGCGCAGAGACTGTTATGGGGGCATTAGCGAGGATTTCAACAAAACGGCTGCCTTCAAGCGCCGCAAGCACGCCATCCTGAATCAGCAGCAGATCATCACCTTCGCGCAGCATGCTCAGTAACGTGTCGATATCGCATTGCCACGGTGAACGGCTCAGGGTATGGAGCATGACAGCCTCAGAAAGTCAGAACGGTATCGTAGTGAGAGAGTTGTTCGCGCAGCGTAGCAGATGTCAGGATCGTCACGTCCAGCACGAACGGTGTTTTCTCGTTTAACCCACGCGCGGCCAGCGAGTCGGCGCACACATAGAAGGTTTCAATGTCATAGAGCGGCAGAACTTTGAAGGTCGCAATGTAGTCGCGCGCAAGAATGGCCTGCGGTTGTTGGCCTGCCAGAAGCTGGAATACGCCATCGCCTAAAAAGAAGACGCCGATATCTTCGGTTAAAGCCGATGTCGCGAGCAATGCATCCAGCCCTTCCCGGCCTGAAGCGCTGCCATGCGGCGCAGAAGTAAAAACAAACGCTACGCGCTTCATCAAAATTGCACCACTCTGTCGCAGGTCAACGCCGCCTGTGCCAGGGCACCTAGTCCGCTGAGCGAAAAGCCCGGTTGCAGGTTAGCCCCCGCCAGACCAAGGCGTTCGGCTTCGGTCGCATCCGTCACGCCGCGACGCAGTGCCGCCGCGACGCAGATATGCAGGTCAACGCCCTGCGTTTCGTTTAATTTTTGCCAGGCGCGCACGAGGTCAAACTCATCGCTCGCCGGAGACGTAAACTGGTTCGCGTTATATACGCCTTCGCGATAAAAGAAGACGCTTGCCAGTTCATGACCGGCATCAAGCAGCGCATGGGCAAACTGTAGCGCGCTGCTGGCCTGCTGGGTACCGTACGCCGGGCCCGTCACCATTAACGCAAAACGCATTACTTGTCTTGTCCCAGGAAGTCGCCGCTTTTGAACTGGCGAATATAGAGGTAAACCGTGTGTTTGGAGATATTCAGGCGATCGGCCACCTGGTTGATGGCATCTTTGATATCAAAAATCCCTTTCTCATAGAGGTTCAGGACGATCTGACGATTCTTGGCGTTGTTGGATACGTTGCGATCGGCATTCACCTCTTCAATGGTGAACTCCAGCGTCTGGGTCACGAGATCCTCAACCGAAGAAGCAAAGTTCACCGATGAGCCCACGTCCGGCGTTTCTGGCGGGATGAAGGTGCTCATGATTTGCGAGAATGGCACATCAAGGTTCATGTTGATGCACAGCAAACCGATTACCCGGTGTTCGCGATTTCGAATCGCGATCGTTTCTGATTTCATCAGCACGCCACTTTTGGCGCGGGTGAAATAGCATTTTGAGACGCTGCTGTCCGCGCCGGTCATGTCATGCAACATACGCAATGCAAGGTCGGTGATTGGCGAACCAATTTTACGGCCAGTGTGCTCACCATTCGCAATGCGGATAGCGGAACACTTAAGATCTTGCAGGGAATGCAATACGATTTCGCAGTGGGAACCAATGAGCATCGCTAACCCGTCCACTACCGCTTCGTAGGATTTCAGAATATCGAAGTCGGTCTGGTCAAATGGACGTTGATCCAGCAAATCAAGTTCACTGGTTTCGTTGGTTAAAAGCGACCTGGACATGAAAAAAACACTCCTTTTCAGGAGCCTGTCGTTAGGTTTTCAGGGCAGGCTCATTATCTACACGGACAACTAAATTAATACAGCGTGTATAACGCTTTCCAGTGTTAATTATATCTGCCCCACAATAAAAAAACCGCCGCCTGTAAAGGCGGCGGTTTTTTTCAGCATTACTTCTTAGCTGCTGCGGCTTTGTCGTCAGCCGGTGCGTCTGTTTTCGCATCCGCTTTCGGCGCCGGTTTGATGTCCAGCAGTTCTACATCAAATACCAGCGTGGAGTTAGCCGGGATACCCGGAACGCCGGTTTTGCCGTAAGCCAGATCCGGTGGGATGACCAGCTTGATTTTACCGCCTTTCTTGATGTTCTTCAGGCCTTCGGTCCAGCCCGGGATCACACCATCCAGACGGAAGGAGAGAGGCTCACCGCGGGTATAAGAGTTATCGAACTCTTTACCGTCGATCAGCGTACCTTTGTAGTTCACCACAACGGTGTCGCTGTCTTTAGGCGCGTCGCCGGTACCTTCTTTCTCAACTTTATAGATCAGGCCAGTAGAAGACGTTTTAACGCCTTTCTCTTTAGCGAACTTGTCGCGGTAGGCTTTGCCTTTCGCTTCGTTATCTTTAGCGTCTGCTTCCATCTTGGTCTGAGCGGCGCCTTTCACGCGCGCTTCAAACGCTTGCAGAGTCTGCTCGATTTCCTGGTCAGACAGTTTGCTCTTGTCTGCGAACGCATCCTGAACCCCTGCGATCAGCTGGTTTTTGTCCAGTTTGATGCCCAGTTTCTCTTGTTCTTTCAGAGAGTTTTCCATGTAACGACCCAGAGACGCGCCAAGTGCGTAGGCGGATTTCTGGTCGTCATTTTTGAATGCCGCTTTGCTGTCTGTAGTCGCAGCAGGCTTCGCAGCAGTATCAGCAGCGAAAGACAGCGGCGCATTGAGCGCTACAGCCATAGTGGTCGCCAGCAGCGTAACTTTAAACAGTGATTTCATCCATATCTCCAGGACCTGAGGTCTCTCACCCCAGTGTTAAACGTAAATGAGTGACGTACTATAAAACGTTGCGGAAGAAATCTACAGACAGACTCCCCCGAATGTCGCTTCTTTTCAGACTATTTTTGTTTAAATAAGTTTCTTGTCAGGGAGATGGATACTGTACTTAAGGAAAAAGTCAGCTAAACTTCGCCGCCGCTGGTCCATTATGGCGAATGAGAGATAAACGAGGTGAATGATGAAGGATACAACGATCGGAGCGAGACTGGCTGAGCTGGAAAGCCGCCTGGCTTTTCAGGACATCACCATCGAAGAACTGAACCAGACCGTGACGGCCCATGAGCTTGAAATGGCAAAACTGCGCGATCACATGCGCCTGCTGACGGAAAAGCTGAAGGCCACGCAGCCGTCAAACATTGCCTCTCAGTCAGAAGAGACACCACCACCTCATTATTGAGGCGTAAAAAAAGCGGGATTATCCCGCTTTTTTATTTTCCGGAGTACGGAATCAGTGGCAACCGCAGCCGCCGTTACCGCAACCACCTTTACCGTGGCCGTGGTCATGACCATGGTCGTGGCCGTGACCACCGCAGCAGCCGTCATGGCCGTGATCGTGGTCATGGTCGTGACCGTGCGCACCGTGAACGTGGCCATGAGCCAGCTCTTCTTCGGTCGCTTCACGGATCGCAACAACTTCTACGTTGAACTTCAGGTTCTGACCCGCCAGCATGTGGTTGCCGTCAACCACAACGTGGTCGTCTTCAACTTCAGTGATTTCAACCGGAACCGGACCCTGGTCAGTTTCCGCCAGGAAGCGCATGCCAACCTGCAACTCGTCAACGCCCATGAATACGTCTTTAGGAACGCGCTGAACCAGGTTGTCATCATACTGACCGTAAGCGTCGTTCGCGCCTACAGCAACGTCGAATTTGTCGCCAACTTCATGGCCTTCCAGCGCCGTTTCCAGGCCGGAAATCAGGGAACCGTGACCATGCAGGTAGTCCAGCGGCGCACTCACCGGAGACTCATCAACCAACACACCGTCTTCTGTACGTACCTGATAGGCCAGGCTGACCACCAGGTCTTTTGCTACTTTCATGATATCTCCTGAGCGTGGGAAAATTGCTGGCGCAGATTGTAGCGGAAATCTGCACCCGTGTACCCTTAAGCTTAAAAAAACTCAGAGCATATCGCTAGTCTGGATGAAAAATGCCGATCACTTGCTCTTCTTTGCGAACGTGATCGCGGGCTTCTTTATCGGCCTCACGCATCTGGTGACCGCACTTAACACATTCAACGATATCGATATTATTTTCACGCCACATGGCCAGCGTATCTTGCGCCTGGCAGGATGGGCATTTTGCGCCCGCGATAAAGCGTTTACGTACAGCCATCTTTCGTTACCCTTTATTCAAATTCATCCCAGCCGTCGAGCTGGCGTCGTTCCTGTTGCATCTCACGCTGGAAGATCTCCTCCAGTTCGCGACGCGCTTCCCGAACGCGGGAGATCTGCGCCGTGTCGCTGTGCACGGGCATCAGTTCACGCAGCATTCGCATATCCAGCCGGCGGAAATGCATCTGGGCGCGTTGCGCCTGGTGAGGATGCATACCCAGCGAAACCAGCGCCTTGCGTCCCAGCTCCAGCGCGCTGGAGAAGGTTTCGCGGGAGAAGTGTTTCACACCCGCCTGCAAAAGTTCGTGAGCCTCCACACGTCCACGCGCACGCGCCAGAATATGCAGATGCGGGAAATGCTGCTGGCACAGCTCCACCAGCTTCATCGTGTCTTCCGGATCGTTGCAGGTGATGACGATGGACTCCGCAGCCTCTGCCCCCGCCGAGCGCAACAGCTCAAGCTGCGTCGCATCGCCGTAGTACACCTTATAACCATATTTGCGCATCAGGTTGACGGCGCTGATATCACGCTCCAGCACCGTAATGCGCATTTTATTCGCCATCAACAGGCGACCAATCACCTGTCCGAAGCGACCAAAGCCCACGACGATCACCTGCGGTTTATCATCTTCCACCCACGGCGCTTCGTCTTCATCGTCTGCGGGATTCAGGCGGCGCGACAGCAGTTTGTCCACCAGCTTCATCAGCAGCGGGGTGGTCATCATCGACAGCGTAACCGTCACCAGCAGCAGCGCCATCTGGTCATCTTTGAACAGCTTCTGAGACGACGCCGTGGAAAACAGCACAAACGCAAATTCTCCACCCTGGCTTAACACGCTGGAAAACTGCATTCTTTCCGAGCTGCGCAGCCCGTAAATCCTCGCGAGGAGATACAGCACCAGCGTTTTGACCGCCACCAGCACGGCGACACTCGCAATAACCCACAGCAGATGGGTATAGAGCACGCCAAGATTAAGCGCCATACCCACCGAGATAAAGAACAGCCCTAACAGCAGCCCCTTAAACGGATCGATGGCGGTCTCCAGCTCGTGGCGGTACTCACTTTCCGCAAGCAGCACCCCGGCGATAAACGTCCCAAGCGCCATCGACAGCCCCAGCGCATCCATAAACAGCGCTGAGCCAAGCACCAGCAGCAGCGTTGCGGCGGTGAATACCTCGCGCACGCCGGATGCGGCAATAAACCGGAATACCGGACGCAGTAAAAACCGTCCGCCGATCAGCATCCCCGCGAAGGCCAGCACCTTCATGGAGATCTTCATCCAGTCGAAATGATCGTCTCCGGAGCCCGCCAGCAGCGGCACCAGCGCCAGCGCCGGGATCACCGCTAAATCCTGGAACAGCAGCACCGAAAAACCCAGCTGCCCCGCCTCGTTGCGGTTCATCCCTTTGTCGCGCATCAGCTGAAGCGCCATCGCCGTCGACGACATCGCAAGACCGATCCCGCCAATCACCGCGGCCTGCCAGGAAAACTGCGTCAACATCAGCAGTCCCGCGAGAATGGCCGCGCTGAGTAACACCTGCGCCGCCCCGACGCCAAAAATAGATTGCCGCAGTTGCCACAGCTTGGCGGGGTTCAGCTCCAGCCCGATGATAAACATCAGGAAGACCACGCCCAGCTCGGAGAAGTGGAGAATTTCATCCACATCGCTGATAAACCCAAGCCCCCAGGGGCCAATGGCGATCCCCGCCAGCAAATAGCCCAGCACCGCGCCAATGCCGAGACGCGCGGCAAGCGGGACCGCGACGACGGCGGCAAACAAAAACAGCACCCCGGCAAGGAGTAAATTCGAACCGTCCATTAGCGTCCTCCCGCCGGAATCGGTGACGCCAGCCATTCGCCATAGGCCCTGGCATGGCTCGCCAGTGCTTTCGGATCCTGCCGCCGTGCCCAGTAGATAATAATCGGGCTCATCCAGTGCATACGGCACATCGCCGCCGTCAGCTCAAACGGCCGCAGAATGTCGCTCATGGGGTAACGGTTCAGCCCGTCGTGACGGTAAGCGCTTTCCGGCTCACCGGTGGTAATGACACTCCGCCAGTACTTTCCCGCCAGCTGGTTGCCCCCCACCCCGCTGGAGAAGCCCCGGCTCAGCACGCGGTCCAGCCACTCTTTGAGCAGCGCCGGACAGCTGTAGGTATAAAGCGGATGCTGGAACACAATCACGTCGTGCTGACGCAGCAGTTCCTGCTCGTAAGGAATATCGATAAAAAAATCAGGATAGTGCGCGTAGAGATCGTGCACCGTTACGTTACTGAGCTGTGTGGCCGGCTTAAGCAGCACCCGGTTCGCCACCGAGTCCTGTGATTCCGGATGGGCATACAGCAGCAGCACTTTCGCTGTCTGAGACATCACTCCCCTCCCGGTTCTGTTTTTGTGTATTGTTGTCGTTTTGGGCTACCATGGCGGCCCGGTGGGGAAAATGGCCCACACCTTACATTATCATAATGACAAATTAACATAGTCGGAACATACGGCGCTTCTATGATTGTTTTCTCCTCGTTACAAATTCGTCGCGGCGTGCGCGTCCTGCTGGATAACGCGACTGCTACCATCAACCCGGGCCAGAAAGTGGGGCTGGTCGGCAAAAACGGCTGCGGTAAATCCACCCTGCTGGCGCTGCTGAAAAACGAGATAAGCGCGGATGGCGGTAACTTTACCTTCCCGGGCAACTGGCAGCTCGCCTGGGTGAACCAGGAGACGCCCGCGCTGAGCGAACCCGCGCTCGACTATGTTATCGACGGCGATCGTGAATACCGTAAGCTCGAAGCGGAGCTCAACGCCGCCAACGAACGTAACGACGGCCACGCCATCGCCACCGTCCACGGCAAGCTGGACGCCATCGATGCCTGGACCATTCGCTCCCGTGCCTCCAGCCTGCTGCACGGTCTGGGTTTCAGCAACGAACAGCTTGAACGCCCGGTGAGCGATTTCTCGGGCGGCTGGCGCATGCGCCTTAACCTGGCCCAGGCTCTGATCTGCCGCTCCGACCTTTTGCTGCTCGATGAACCAACCAACCACCTCGATCTTGATGCGGTTATTTGGCTGGAGAAGTGGCTCAAGAGCTATCAGGGCACTCTGATTCTGATCTCTCACGACCGCGACTTCCTCGATCCGGTAGTGGATAAAATCATTCATATCGAACAGCAAAGCATGTTCGAATACACCGGCAACTACAGCTCTTTCGAGCGCCAGCGCGCGACGCGCCTTGCCCAGCAGCAGGCGATGTATGAAAGCCAGCAGCAGCGCGTGGCGCACCTGCAAAGCTTTGTGGATCGCTTCAAGGCCAAGGCGTCAAAAGCCAAGCAGGCGCAGAGCCGCATCAAAATGCTGGAACGCATGGAGATGATCGCCCCGGCGCACGTGGATAACCCGTTCCACTTCAGCTTCCGCGAGCCTGAAAGCCTGCCTAACCCGCTGCTGAAGATGGAGAAGGTCAGCGCGGGCTATGGCGATCGCATTATCCTGGACTCTATCAAGCTCAACCTGGTGCCGGGTTCACGCATTGGTCTGCTGGGACGTAACGGCGCCGGTAAATCGACGCTGATCAAGCTGCTGGCGGGCGAGCTTAACCCGGTCAGCGGCGAAATCGGCCTGGCGAAAGGCATCAAGCTTGGCTACTTCGCCCAGCATCAGCTGGAATTTTTACGCGCGGATGAATCGCCGATCCAGCACCTGGCGCGCCTGGCGCCGCAGGAGATGGAGCAGAAACTGCGCGACTACCTCGGCGGCTTTGGCTTCCAGGGCGATAAGGTGACTGAAAACACCGAGCGCTTCTCCGGGGGCGAAAAAGCCCGTCTGGTGCTGGCGCTGATCGTCTGGCAGCGCCCGAACCTGCTGCTGCTTGATGAACCGACCAACCACCTCGATCTCGACATGCGCCAGGCGCTGACCGAAGCGCTGATAGAGTTCGAAGGGGCGCTGGTTGTCGTATCGCACGACCGCCACCTGATCCGCTCCACCACCGACGATCTCTACCTGGTGCACGGCGGCAAAGTGGAGCCGTTCGACGGCGATCTGGAAGACTACCAGCAGTGGCTGACGGACGTGCAGAAGCAGGAAAACCAGCCGGAAGAGTCAGCGAAAGACAACGCCAACAGCGCCCAGGCGCGTAAAGACCAGAAGCGCCGTGAAGCGGAACTGCGCACCCAGACGCAGCCGCTGCGTAAAGAGATTGCCCGTCTCGAAAAAGAGATGGAGAAGCTCAACGCCACGCTTGCTGCCGTCGAAGAGAAGCTGGGCGACAGCGAACTGTACGATCAGAGCCGCAAAGCGGAGCTGACGGACTGTCTGCAAACTCAGGCGAAAACCAAATCCAGCCTCGAAGAGTGCGAAATGGCATGGCTGGACGCGCAGGAACAGCTGGAAGCGATGCTGCAAGCCGACTAACACGCCGGGAGGGTTATGGGCTTCGATACCACGAGCGAGATTACATTCCGTAAGCTCAGCATCTTCATGACGTTCATGGAGAAGGGCAATATCGCACGTACCGCCGAAACGCTCGGCCTGAGCGGTGTCAGCGTGCACCGCGCGCTGCATACCCTCGAAGAGAACGTCCGCTGCCCGCTCTTTGCTCACAAAGGGCGTAACCTGATTGCCCTCCCCTCCGCGTGGACGCTGCTGGAGTATTGTCAGGAGGTGATGCAGGTGATGGAGCGCGGGCTGGAAGAGTCGCGCAAGATCGCCGGTATCGGCCAGGGACGGTTGCGCGTCGGCACGCTCTACTCGCTGACACTGGAAACCGTGCCGCGCCTGATAATGGGCATGAAGCTGCGCCGTCCGGATCTGGAGATGGATCTGACGATGGGCTCGAACGAAACCCTGCTCCATATGCTGGATGAGGGATCGCTGGATGCGATTTTAATCTCTATTTCCGAAAGCGATATCGACCGTAACAGCCTCGAAGTGCTTCCTCTGTTCCATGACGATATTTTCCTTGCCGCACCGGCCTCTGCCACGCTGAATACCAGCGGCCCCGCCGATCTGCGTGATTATAAAGATCAGAAGTTTGTCGCCCTCGCGGAAGGGTTCGCCACTTACGCCGGGTTTCAGGAAGCGTTTCATATCGCCGGTTTCGAGCCGGAGATTGTGACGCGCGTGAACGATATCTTCTCGATGCTGAGTCTGGTGCAGGCGGGGGTCGGGTTTACGCTGATGCCGGGCAGGATGAAGAAAGTGTATGAAAATTCGGTACAGCTACTGAAGCTGGCGCAGCCGTACCAGATGCAGCAGCTGATTGCGATCGTCTTTGCCCGCAACCGCGAGCAGGATCCGAGCCTGCGGGCATTGGCCGCGGAAGGGCGGATGTATGCGAGAAGTTTGCAGGATAGTGCCTGATGTTATTGCCCGGTGGCGGCTGCGCCTTACCGGGCCTACTCCCGAATTGTAGGCCCGGTAAGCGTAGCGCCACCGGGCTAAAAACTCATGCACGAAGCCGACCCGCCAGATGCACCGCCACGTCCACCCCGCTGCGCTCCAGCGAAATGGATTCACCTTCCCACGCCGCCTGCCGCGTCAGACAGGTCAGGATGCCCCCTGGCGGCATCTCAATCGCCAGCCGCGCTTCACGCTCGTTAGCGGAAATCACCGCCTCCTGCCAGCGCACGGTTCGCGCCATATTCATCGCCAGATCGTCGGCAATTTTCTCCGGCTGCCAGAGCACGCGTCCGGTACTGCCGCTCAGGTACGCACAGCGCGGACGTGAAAGCGTGACCGAATTAAATGCTGCCACCAGCTTCTGCGCCGGTTCCGCCAGCAGTTCACAGTGCGACGGTACGCTCACCGCCAGCCGCTTAGCCTTGCTTGCGCCTTTTGCCAGCGCGCGTTCCGCCACCTGCGCCATGCCGTCATCGGTTCCGGCAATCACGATCTGCGTTTCGGCGTTCAGATTAGCAATATAGGTTCCAGTCCCCTGAATCAGGTTTTCCACCTGGGGCAGGGTCAACCCCATAATCGCCGTCAGGCCGTAGCCGTGGGGATACGCCTGCTCCATCAGATCGCCACGCAGCGCCACCAGCTTCAGCGCGTCCGTAAAGTCCAGCGCGCCGGCGATAACCGCCGCAGGATAAGCGCCAATGGACAGCCCGCTGACGATATCCGGCGACACGCCGCGACGTTCCAGCTCGCGCGCCCACGCCACGCCGGCAATCAACAGCGAAAGCTGAACCGCACGGGTGTGGGTTAACGAGGATGCGCTGTCCAGGGTATCAACTTCCGCCCCCAGCACAGCACGGGCCTGCTCCAGCTCCGTTCCCGGCAGGTTTTGCAGCATACCTTCATGCTGTGTGCCCTGCCCCGGAAAGGTAAACAGTATTTTCATTACTCCTCCCTGTGCCATGGATCCGCCACCAGGCGCGGTCCACATTGCGTTTTTAGCAGCGTTTTGCCGTCGCGTAACCATTCCGCCAGCGCGAATCCGCCCTCGGGCGTGTCCACCTGCGTATCCGCCCGGCACAACGCACGGCTGAGCTGAGCCTGCCAGCCAGTAAACGCCTCAGGGGAAACGGCACGCGGGGCGCGGATGAGCAGATCGAGATCGCTGTCGGAGTGGATCACCGGAATGCCGGTCGCCAGCGCGTAACCCGTACTGCCGGTTATCCCCCACGTCCACGGCCACGACTGCTGCGCAAGCTGAAGCGCCACCTGAACCGGCGGCTGAGTGATAAACGGCGAACGCAGCAGGTCGGCGGCAACGCTCAAATCTTCGGGCGACACCACGCGCAACACGTTCTCAGGCTTCACCCATCCGCCCGCCCGCTGGTCGCGGCGCAATCCGCGCACGCCAACGGGAATACGGCCTTCATTATCAACATCACGCCGCACCACTACCGGTAGTCCGGCATGCCAGGCCGCATCCACCCAGGATTCGGTAATCCCTTCCAGGGCGTCGCGCGCGGTAAGCCAGATGAGGTCGTGTGGGCGTAATGTTGTGGTCATGATTACATTCCTGAAGTCAGCGAGATAAACAGCGGCAGCGACAGGATACACAGTACGGAGCTCAACAGCAGCACGGCTTCAGCATCCGGCGACTGCACGCCAAAGCGGTTACCGAACACCACGCCAAAGAAGCCCGCGGACAGCGCAATCATCAGGATGGCGGTGATCGCCACGGAGCCGTGCAGACCGAAGATTAAAACGATACCCCAGGCGATCGCTGGCTGGATCAGCAGCTTGGCGATAGTGGAAGTGATCACCATGGTGTTGATCTGAAGTTTACGCGCGGAGAGGATCACCCCGGTCAGGAACAGCGCCGCAGCGGTCGCAGACAGTCCCAGCGGTTTAATCGCCGCCAGTACCAGCTCCGGCATTTTGATGCCGATAGCGGACAGGATCACACCCAGCAGCGGGCCCATCACGATCGGTTTTTTAATGGAACGCCACATCAGCACCGGCAGCATGGAAAGCGTTGAACCCGAGTTATTGCCTTCGGCGCGGGCTTTCTCACGCTCCAGAATCAGCAGGCAGAACGGGGTCATCAACACTGAACCACAGGCGATGGAGACCGCCACGGACAGTGAGGTTGAAGGGCCTTCGCCCAGCACGCTGCCCAGAATCGGCAGGCCAAGCGCCGCGTAGTTTGGCAGGGCGACGGTAAGCGTCAGCACGGCCGCATCCTGCGGGGATTTTTTAAACACTTTCGTCGCGAGGAAGTAGATGACCGCATAGGTGATCCACATCGCCAGGGTGAGCACCAGGATCAGCGGCGACTGCGCCACGATGCCGGTCCACGGGGTTTGCACGGTGGCGCTGAACAGCGCAGCCGGGAGTGCAAAATCCATCACGAAGATATTCAGCAGGGAAACATTTTTGTTATCGACCATCTTTGCCTTACCGGCCCAGAATCCCAGCAGCATGATGACGAAAATCGGTGCAAGAGCATGAACAATTACGTAAGTCATAAATCACCTGTAGTAAAAAAGTTTAAGCACTGGCGCGATGTTTATTATTTTCAGGATGCAGGTTCCCGCGTGGACGCAACGGGCGCGCCCACGGGGTGATGCATCTGGCAGGTCTCTTTTTACTTACCAGCTGGCTCGCATACGTTCACGTACGAGCGCCGAGCTGCGGCGGTTGTCAGCACCCAGACGGTTTTTCAACGTGGTGTCCTGACGAGCGTCGCTGATGGCCTGTTGCAGGGTGGTTTTCACCCGCGTCAGATCGCTTTCGGTAGGGGCATTCGGATTGCTGATATCCAGCAGGTCGGAAAGCAGCCCCAGCGTGGCGTAGTTGCTGATGTCATACGCCATTGGCGGAATGGTTGCAGCCAGTTTTTCCAGCGCCTCAACGGTACGCAGCGTAATGCGCGCCGCAGACTCTTTGCCCATGGCATGGATCAGCACGCCTTTATCGTTGAAGGCAATCAGACGGTTAGCCTGGTAGCCGTGCGCCAGAAACGCGCCGGACATGGCCTTACCGACGATAAGACCAATCACCGGATGACCCGCCAGCCGCGCATTAGCGTAGGCGGCAGCGGCGCCGGCCAGCGCCTGGTGGATACCAAACGCCTCTTCGCGACGGCCATAGGCCTGGCTTGGGACGTCGATTACCGCCACAATCGGGCGCTTCACGGCTTTATCTGCGTCGGCGGCGACGGTTTCGCTGACCACTTTTGCCAGCGTCCATCCTTCCAGCAGGCCGACTTCACCCTGCGCCGCGCGCGGGAAGTGGTTGTTGGCGTCCGGCACCACGGCGACAAAACGCACCGTTTCACCGTTTAGCTCGCCGTCTGCGGCCTGCACGGACGGGCATAACCCCTCCAGACGTTTCGCGTTCGGGGCCAGAGTTTCCAGCCAGAGTTCGCCACGGCTAATTGAGTTAGTCATCATTTCACCTCCCGGGCAAAAAGCGCTTTAATCTGTTCGGCATCGGCCTGTTTGCGGGTGTCGAAATTCGTCAGACGGTTCAGGTAATCGTCGTAGTTATCGGTGCGATGTTTCGCCGGTACGCCTTTGGCGATGGCTTCGTTCATCGCGGCTTTCACCGCGTTCACGCCGTCGCCCACCAGCGCGTCCACCAGCCCGCTTTCAAAGCGTACTTCGCCGCCGGTCATGCTCCAGATAAACGGACGGTCGCGGGAGTCATACTCTTCAATGCCCGCTTCCTGCTCGATAACCTGCGGACCGTTGAGGCCGAGCCGCGCTTCGCGGGTCACAATCAGGTAGCTGCACAGCGCCGCGGCGATAGACATCCCACCGAAGCAGCCCACGGTCCCGGCGACAATCCCGACGACCGGGGTATAGCGACGCAGGTCAACGATCGCGGCGTGGATATCGGCAATCGCCGCCAGGCCGAGGTTGGCTTCCAGCAAACGTACGCCGCCGGTTTCGAGGCACAGCACCGCCTGAGTCGGAATGCCGTTGCGGTTATCTTCCGCCGCCAGCTCCAGCGCTGCCGCCATTTTGGCGCCGGACACTTCGCCCATGCTGCCGCCCTGGAAGGTGCCTTCAATCGCCACCACCACCGCAGGCTGGCCGTTGATGGTCCCTTTCGCGACCACCATGCCGTCATCGGCCTGAGGAACAATCCCCTGTGGCCCAAGCCACGGAGAGATAATGCCTTCAAACGGATCCAGCAGTTCGCGGTAGCTGCCGTCGTCGAGCAGCGCCTGCGCACGCTGGCGCGCTTTTAATTCGATAAAGCTGCTGTCATCACGCATGGTTCACCCCTTCAAAAACCTGTTCGATACGAATGCGTGCCACGCCCGGCGTCGCGCCGAAGTCGTGGATGGTCAGCTTACCTGCGGGCAGGCTGCTGACGGTTTGCAGGCGGTTGAACAATGCCTCCCAGCGCCCGCGGCTGTTGTCGACGGAGGTGGTGATATCAATGGTTAAGGTCTGGCCCGGTTCGGCGGTGAAAAGCGCCTCCATATCCCCGGAACCGACGACCCCTGCCAGCGCCCTGCCGCTTACTTCGCGGCTGGCGGGCACGGTCAATGTGATTTTTTCCATAACATCCTCTTAATGCTTTGAATAGGGCGTTTCGGCGCGGTCAAGAAACAGCGTGGCGGCAAGCAGGTCTGCGGCTCCGCCCGGCGAGGCGTTAAGCGCCAGCATCTGACGGTCTAACCGCGCCAGCGCCTGCTGCCCGGCGAGGGTTGCGCATCCTCCGGC
This sequence comes from Enterobacter sp. BWH64, assembly GCF_001037645.1. NCBI lineage: Bacteria > Pseudomonadati > Pseudomonadota > Gammaproteobacteria > Enterobacterales > Enterobacteriaceae > Enterobacter > Enterobacter sp. BWH64. The sequence continues at coordinate 771,115 of NZ_KQ089922.1, read as the reverse complement.
GTTCAGCACCGCACGGGCGCCGTTCTGCATGGCGTCCAGCCCCTCCATGCCGGCGCGCGACAGCACGCAGGTGTCGGTGAGCGAGGTCATGATCGCCATCAGCGCGTCGAGTCTGGCCTGCGTTTCGCTGCTGCCGTTGAGACGGCTGAGGCGAAGCTGCGGCAGCGCGCGCTGCATGATGTGCGGAAACGCCTGCTGAGCCTCTTCACGCGCGCCCGGCACACGGTAGCGGTGCGTAACGCGTAACCCCTTGCTGAACACTTTCGGCGCCGCGTCATCCGGCAGCTTCGCCAGCTGAGCGGCGGTGTTCGCGACGGTTTGCGCCCGGGCATCGCCGCCCAGCATCGCCACCGCGCTCACCAGCAATCCCAGCGCCCAGATCGCGCCACGGTGCGTGTTCACGCCGTCGGTAGCGGCCATCATCTGCCGTTCACCTTCGCGACCCAGGCGGCCAACGGTTTGCCTGAGGGCAATATCCGCCGGACGCTGCCAGCTCTGCTGCGCCAGCGCCTGAAACGTGGGGGTCAGGCTGTGAGCGGAGCGCTCCATCAGCGCAAGCGATAAATCGTGGTGCGCGCCGTTCCCCCGGCTGTCCACCAGACCGGGCTTCGGGCTTAAACGTGCTTCGTCAATCAGACACTGCGTGGCGGTTCGCGCCAGCCATTCGGCACCGCCTTCAACCTGGATCTGGGGCAGAAGTTTCATTACCAGCTCCGGAATTTCGCAGGTGGGTTGTAAAGACCGCCGGACCATTCCACCAGGTCCGCGACGCTACCGGCCGCCAGCAGCGAACGGGTGGCATCGGTGCGGCGAATGCCCATATCTTCCGGATACACAACCTTGCCGCTCTGGCGCAGTTCCGCCACGCGTTTGGCGTCAACGCCCAGACCGATATCGGTGATACCCGCCACGGCGGCGACCATGGCGCGACGCTCTTCCAGATCTTTCGCCCGGTAGAGGTAAGCAATCCCCTCTTCCGTCAGCACGTGGGTGACGTCATCGCCGTAAATCATGACCGGCGCCAGCGGCATACCAGAGGCTTTCGCGACCTCAACGGCGTCGAGTTTTTCCACGAAGGTTGGCTTCACGCCCGCCTGGAAGGTTTCCACCATCTGCACAACCAGCTTTTTACCGCGCTGCATCGGGTCAGGCTCGGTGATCATGTTCAGCCAGGCCGGTGTGGCGTGGCGACGACCGTGCGGATCGTGGCCCATGTTTGGCGCGCCGCCGAAGCCGGAAAGACGGCCGCGGGTCACGGTTGAGGAGTTAGCGTAACCATCAACCTGTAGCGTGGAGCCGATAAACATATCGACCGCGTACTGACCAGCCAGCTGGCAGAAGGCGCGGTTAGAACGCATGGAGCCATCGGCACCGGTAAAGAACACGTCAGGGCGGGCGCGGATGTACTCTTCCATTCCCAGCTCGCCGCCGAAGCAGTGGACGCTCTCCACCCAGCCGCTTTCGATGGCCGGGATCAGCGTTGGATGCGGGTTCAGGGTCCAGTGTTTACAGATTTTGCCTTTGAGTCCGAGCTGTTCGCCGTAGGTTGGCAGCAGCAGCTCGATCGCTGCGGTGTTAAAGCCAATCCCGTGGTTCAGGGACTGCACCTGGTGTTCAGCGTAGATGCCTTTAATCGCCATCATCGCCATCAGGATATGTTCCTGTTTGATCAGGCGCGGGTCACGGGTGAAAAGCGGTTCGATAAAGAACGGCTTATCGGCAACCACCACAAAATCAATCCACGAGCCCGGAATATCCACACGCGGCAGGTCGCACTCGTCGTCCACCAGCTCGTTCACCTGCGCGATGACGATGCCGTCATGGAACGCGGCGGCTTCCACCAGCGCCGGGGTATCTTCGGTACTCGCCCCGGTATAGAGGTTGCCTTTGCGGTCCGCTTTAAAACCGGCAATCAGCGCCACGTTTGGCGAAAGGTCGACGTATAAACGTGAGTAGAGTTCGATGTAGGTGTGAATCGCCCCGATTTCGAGCTGACCATCCTCCAGCAGTTGGGAGATTCGCAGGCTTTGTGTACCGGAGAAGGAGAAGTCCAGCTTGCGGGCGATGCCTTTCTCAAAGATGTCCAGATGTTCGCTGCGGCCCACGCTCGGCATGATCATATGCAGATCGTGCACGATTTGCGGGTTCACTTCCGCCAGTGAACGGGAAAGGAAATCCGCCTGCTTCTGGTTGTTGCCTTCCAGAACGACTTTGTCGCCTGGTGCGATCAGTTTTTCCAGCATGGCGACAAGATCGCCGGTTGGCAGTACCTTGCCCTGCACCGGTACGGACGCCAGACGACGCGCTTTCTCACTGCGTCGGGTGTTCCATTGCCGGGTGGGTGTTTGCCCAGATAACATTATTAACCTCCTGATTCAGCACATCATTCTGATTTGCTTAACGTTGAGTAAAGTGTGCGCTCTGGTGAGAAAGGCATCAATTAAGCGTAGAGCCAAATCATTAGCCTGAGAGTAATAATCAAGGTAAATATTTGTGATCGGGATCAGTTCATGTTTCGGAAAAACGGGCTAAACGGGGTACAATTCGGAAGGTATAGTTAATTTCTGACAAGAATCAGCATCGCCCTTATGACCCAAATCATTCCCTCAGACTTCGACATTGCAGCCGAAGAGAGCGCAGAGTTCGTGCCCATGCGCGGTGTGGCTAACCCTCACCTGCAAACCATGCTGCCGCGCCTGATCCGCCGCAAGGTACAGTTCACCCCGCACTGGCAACGGCTGGATTTGCCGGATGGCGATTTTTTGGATCTCGCCTGGAGCGAAGATCCGGATCGGGCCAGACATAAACCCCGTCTGGTGGTGTTTCACGGTCTGGAAGGCAGCCTGCACAGCCCTTACGCACACGGTCTCATTGAGGCGGCGAAAGCCCGCGGCTGGCTTGGGGTAGTGATGCATTTTCGCGGATGCAGCGGCGAGCCTAATCGTCAGAAACGTATTTATCACTCGGGTGAAACCGAGGACGGTACCTGGTTCCTGCGCTGGCTAAGAGACAATTTCGGCGAGGCGCCAACGGCAGCGGTGGGGTATTCCCTGGGCGGCAATATGCTGGCCTGCCTGCTGGCGAAGGAGAGCGACGCCGTACCGCTGGATGCGGCGGTGATCGTCTCTGCGCCCTTTATGCTGGAGCAGTGCAGCTATCATATGGAAAAGGGGTTTTCGCGAGTGTACCAGCGCTACCTGCTCAACCTGCTGAAAGCCAACGCCGCGCGCAAGCTGAAGGCCTATCCGGATACGCTGCCTGTGACGCTGCAACAGCTCAAACGCGTGAAGCGCCTGCGCGAGTTTGATGATTTGATCACCTCGAAAATTCACGGCTTTGCCGATGCGATTGACTATTACCGTCAGTGCAGCGCCATGCCTTTACTGAACCAAATCACGAAACCTACGCTGATTATCCACGCCAAAGATGATCCGTTTATGGATCATCACTCGATTCCGGCGCCCGATCATCTGCCGGCCAACGTGGAGTATCAGCTCACCCAATTCGGGGGACACGTCGGCTTTGTCGGCGGCACGCTGCGTCGGCCAAAAATGTGGCTTGAGACGCGTATTCCCGACTGGTTAACGGCTTATCTGGACGGTAAATAATGATTATTCCCTGGCAGGATCTCTCTCCCGACACGCTCGATAATCTGATTGAAAGCTTTGTCTTGCGCGAAGGCACCGATTATGGTGAACATGAACGTTCGCTTGAACAAAAGGTCAACGATGTTAAGCGCCAGCTTAAAAGCGGCGACGTGGTGCTGGTATGGTCCGAACTGCATGAGACGGTCAATATCATGCCACGCAACGCGTTTCACGGCTGATCTTTACACTTTTCCAGTCAGGGAGTTGCTATGTCTGCCAGACATCCGGTTATTGCCGTTACGGGTTCGAGTGGGGCGGGAACCACTACCACCAGCCTCGCCTTCCGCAAGATCTTCGCCCAGCTTAACTTACGGGCGGCAGAGGTAGAAGGCGACAGCTTTCACCGCTACACGCGCCCGGAGATGGATATGGCCATCCGCAAGGCGCGCGATCTGGGTAAACACATCAGCTACTTCGGCCCGGAGGCCAATGACTTCGGCCTGCTGGAGCAAACCTTCCGTGAATACGGGCAAAGCGGTACCGGGCAGTCCCGCAAGTATCTCCACACCTACGATGAAGCCGTGCCCTGGAACCAGGTCCCCGGCACGTTCACGCCCTGGCAGCCGCTGCCGGAACCGACTGACGTGCTGTTTTACGAAGGATTGCACGGCGGCGTGGTGACGCCTCAGCACGACGTGGCGCGCCACGTGGATTTGCTGGTGGGGGTGGTGCCGATTGTTAACCTTGAGTGGATCCAGAAGCTGACGCGTGACATGAGCGAGCGCGGCCATTCGCGAGAGGCGGTCATGGACTCGGTGGTGCGCTCCATGGAAGATTACATCAACTTCCTGACGCCGCAGTTCTCCCGAACCCACATTAACTTCCAGCGCGTCCCCACCGTGGACACCTCTAACCCGTTCGCTGCAAAAAGCATCCCGTCGCTGGACGAGAGCTTTGTGGTGATCCACTTCCGCAACCTGGAAGGCATTGATTATCCCTGGCTGCTGGCGATGCTACAGGGTTCGTTTATTTCGCACATGAATACGTTAGTGGTACCGGGCGGAAAAATGGGGCTGGCAATGGAGCTGATCATGACACCGCTGGTGCAGCGGCTGATGGAAGGAAAGCAGATCGCGTGACACCTGTTGCCGGATGGCGCTTCGCTTATCCGGCCTACGTTCGTGCAGTTGTAGCTTTTGTAGGGCGGGTCAGCGAAGCGCCACCCGCCAAAAATTAAGCCGCGATCACTTCATACGAATGGGTGATTTTTACCGCTTTCTCCAGCATTAACGCCACAGAGCAGTATTTTTCCGCAGACAGGTCAACCGCACGCGAGACCGCCGCATCCTTCAGTTCTTTGCCGGTGACGATAAAGTGCAAATTAATATGCGTGAACAGGCGTGGCGCCTCCTCGCGACGTTCCGACGTCAGCTTCACTTCACAATCGGTCACGTCATGACGGCCTTTTTGCAGGATCGACACCACGTCGATCGCACTGCATCCGCCTGCCGCCATCAGCACCATTTCCATTGGGCTTGGCGCTTTATCGCCGGAGTTGCCATCCATCAAAACCTGGTGCCCAGAAGCAGACTCGCCCAGGAACGTTAACCCTTCAACCCATTTCACACGCGCTTGCATATTCACTCACTCCAACGTTGCATTTTTTATGACAGATTACGTGTACGTTACATTTCTCGCAACGGAAGGCGACCTGCGTCATGCTGAAGCGAGACACCAGGAGACACGCGGCGAAAGCTATGCTAAAACACTCTGGATGCTACAGTAATACATTGACGTTACACATGTATGCAGAGGACATCAAACTTTACTGGCTGCGAAACGTTACGACAGCCGACTTCCCAGGTATGGGTAAGAATTCGATTGCAACCCCAGAGTCCGGATGCATCTTATGACTCTGGTGACAGCTTATAACAGAGGATAACAGCGCATGGTGCTTGGCAAACCGCAAACAGACCCGACTCTCGAATGGTTCTTGTCTCATTGCCACATTCATAAGTACCCATCAAAGAGCACGCTGATTCACCAGGGTGAAAAAGCGGAAACGTTGTATTACATCGTTAAAGGCTCGGTGGCCGTGCTGATCAAAGATGAAGAAGGGAAAGAGATGATCCTTTCTTATCTGAACCAGGGCGATTTTATCGGTGAACTGGGCCTGTTTGAAGAAGGCCAGGAACGTAGCGCCTGGGTTCGTGCAAAAACAGCATGTGAAGTGGCTGAAATTTCTTACAAGAAATTCCGTCAGCTGATTCAGGTCAACCCTGACATCCTGATGCGTCTTTCTTCCCAGATGGCACGCCGTCTGCAAGTGACCTCTGAGAAGGTGGGTAACCTCGCCTTCCTGGACGTGACCGGTCGTATCGCGCAGACGCTGTTGAACCTGGCGAAACAGCCAGACGCCATGACCCACCCTGACGGTATGCAAATTAAAATTACCCGCCAGGAAATCGGTCAGATCGTCGGCTGCTCCCGTGAAACAGTGGGCCGTATCCTGAAGATGCTGGAAGACCAGAACCTGATCTCTGCCCACGGTAAAACTATCGTGGTCTACGGAACCCGTTAATTTCGGTCAAACGGCGTGCCGCCGCAGGGTGGCACGCCGTTTTTGTCTCTACTCCTCATGTGGCGCAGGCTGATCTATCACCCGGAAGTTAACTACGCACTGCGACAAACGCTGGTGTTGTGTCTTCCCGTGGCCGTGGGCCTGATCCTCGGACATCTTCAGCAAGGCCTGCTGTTTTCTCTTGTGCCCGCCTGCTGCAACATTGCCGGTCTGGATACGCCGCATAAACGCTTTTTTAAACGTCTGATTATTGGCGGCTGCCTGTTTGCCGGCTGTAGCCTTGCCGTACAACTCTTACTGGCCCGCGACATTCCTCTGCCGCTGATCCTGACCGTGCTGGCGATGACGCTCGGCGTCACCGCCGAAATCAGCTCGCTGCACGCCCGCCTGCTTCCCGCGTCGCTGATTGCCGCCATCTTCACCTTAAGCCTTGCGGGCAATATGCCGGTGTGGGAGCCATTGCTGATTTACGCCCTCGGCACGCTATGGTACGGGCTGTTTAACTGGTTCTGGTTCTGGCTGTGGCGGGAACAGCCGCTGCGCGAATCCCTGAGCCTGCTCTACGTGCAGCTTGCTGAATACTGCGAAGCAAAATACACCCTGCTCACTCAACATACCGACCCGGAAAAATCCCTGCCGCCGCTGCTGGCGCGCCAGCAAAAAGTGGTGGATCTGATCAGCCAGTGCTATCAGCAGTTGCACATGCTTGCCGCCAACAAAAATCATGAATACAAGCGGCTGCTGCGAACCTTCCAGGTCGGGCTGGATTTGCAGGAGCATATCTCCGTCAGCCTTCATAATCCGGAAGAGGTGCAAAAGCTGGTGGAGCGCAGCCATGCGGAAGCGGTGATCCGCTGGAACGCGCAGACCGTCGCGGCCCGCCTACGGGTGCTGGCTGACGATATCCTCTATCACCGCTACCCGACGCGCTTTAACATGGACAAACAGCTCGGCGCGCTGGAAAAGATTGCGCGTCAGCACGCGGATAACCCGGTCGGGCAATTTGCTGCCTGGCATTTCAGCCGCATCGCCCGGGTGTTACGCACCCAGCGCCCGCTTTATGCCCGGGACCTGATGGCCGATAAGCAAAAACGGCTGCCGCTACTGCCCGCGCTCAAAAGTTATCTTTCACTGAAATCTTCCGCCCTGCGCAATGCCGCGCGGATCAGTGTGATGCTGAGCATCGCCAGCCTGATGGGAATGGCCCTGCACCTGCCGAAACCCTACTGGATCTTAATGACCGTGCTGTTTGTCACCCAGAACGGCTATGGCGCCACGCGGGTGCGCATTCTGCATCGGGCGGGCGGTACGATGGCGGGGCTGATTATCGCGGGCGTGACGCTGCACTTTCACGTGCCGGAAGGCTATACCCTGGCCGGTATGCTGGCGATCACGATGGTGAGCTACCTGATCATCCGCAAAAACTACGGCTGGGCGATGGTGGGCTTTACGGTGACGGCGGTGTATACCCTGCAACTGCTCACGCTTAACGGGGAACAGTTTATTATTGCCCGGCTGGTCGATACGCTGATTGGCTGCCTGATCGCCTTTGGCGGCATGGTCTGGCTGTGGCCGCAGTGGCAAAGCGGGCTGCTCAGGCAGAACGCCCACGACGCGCTCGAAGCTGACCAGCAGGCCATTCGTCTTATTCTGAGCGATGACCCGCAGCCCTCTCCGTTGGCCTACGAGCGCATGAAGGTCAACCAGGCGCATAACGCCCTGTTCAACTCTCTTAACCAGGCCATGCAGGAGCCGGGCTTTAACGCGCACTATCTGGCTGACATGAAGCTGTGGGTCACGCACAGCCAGTTTATCGTCGAGCACATCAATGCCATGACGACGCTGGCGCGGGAGCACACGATGCTGACGCCGGATCTGGCGCAGCGCTATTTGCAGTCGTGTGAAATTGCGTTGCAGCGCTGTCAGCAGCGTCTGGAGTATGACGCGCCGGGCGAGTCAGGGGATTCGAACATTCTGGAAGCGCCGGAGACGCTGACCCACGGGCCGATGAGCACCCTTGAGCAGCATTTACAGCGCGTTCTCGGACATCTGAACACCATGCACACCATTTCGTCGGTGGCATGGCGTCAGCGCCCGCATCACGGGATTTGGTTAACGCGCCGGTTAAAACGAACGGCGTATTAGCCGCTGACGATCTTCGCGACCGCCGCGGCAAAACGGGTTAATCCGTCTTCGATGTCTTTGTCTTCCACCACCAGCGATGGCGCAAAGCGCATCACGTCCGGCCCGGCGTTGAGCACCATGACGCCTTCGTGCGCGGCGGCGTGCAGGAAATCGCGCGCGCGGCCTTTGTACTGCGGCTTCAGTTCGGCGCCGATCAGCAGCCCCATCCCGCGGATGTCGCTGAAGACATCAAACTGTTGGTCAATCTGCTGGAGATGTTTCACAAACAGGTCGCGTTTCGCATTCACGCCATTCAGGACGTCCGGCGTATTAATGATGTCGAACGCCGCACCCGCCACGGCGCACGCCAGCGGATTACCGCCGTAGGTGGAGCCGTGTGAGCCCACATGAAATGCGGAAGCGATATCCTGGGTGGTGAGCACCGCACTGACCGGGAAACCGCCGCCGAGCGCTTTCGCGCTGGTCAGAATATCCGGCGTTACGCCGTAGTGCATATAAGCAAACAGGTCTCCGGTACGCCCCATCCCACACTGCACTTCATCAAACACCAGCAGCGCCTGGTGCTCGTCGCACAGCTCGCGCAGCCCTTGCAGAAATTCCGGGGTGGCCGCCGTGACGCCGCCTTCCCCCTGAATGGCCTCGACCACCACGGCACAGGTGTGATCGTCCATCACCGCTTTAACGGCGTGGAGATCGTTAAACGGCACGTGGATGATATCCGCAGGTTTCGGACCAAAGCCGTCGGAATACTTCGGCTGGCCGCCAACGGAAACGGTAAAGAAGGAGCGTCCGTGGAAGGCGTTATGGAAGGCGATGATTTTGGTTTTGTACGGGCTATGACGCGTGGTTGCGTAGTAGCGCGCCAGCTTAAAGGCGGTTTCGTTGGCTTCGGTGCCGGAGTTCATAAACAGCACGCGTTCGGCGAAGGTGGCATCGATGATCTTACGCCCCAGACGCAGCGCCGGTTCGTTGGTGAACACGTTGCTCGTGTGCCACAGCGTTTCGCCCTGCGTTTTCAGCGCGTCCACCAGCGCAGGATGGCAATGGCCCAGCGCCGTCACCGCAATACCGCCTGCGAAATCAACATACTCGTTGCCCTGCTGATCCCAGACGCGGCTGCCTCTCCCTTTCACCGGGATAAACTCAGCCGGTGCATAAATCGGCAGGATCACTTCATCGAATGTCGCGCGGGTAATTGCTGGTTGTTCAGTTGCCATGTCATGACCATCCATTTTTATGTCACATTGATTGTGAAAATATAATCACAAAATATGCATAAAAAATCACAACAAGGCAACAGATATTCAGCGATTAAGGAAATTGGCCAGCAGCGCGTGCCCCTGTTCGCTGAGAATGCTTTCCGGGTGGAACTGCACGCCTTCCAGATCGTACTCACGGTGACGAATGCCCATGATCTCCTGCGTCTCGCTCCAGGCGGTGACCTCAAAGCAGGCCGGCAGGGTCGGCGGATCAATGATCAGAGAATGGTAGCGCGTCACGGTTAACGGATTGTTTAGCCCCAGAAATACGCCGGTACCGGTGTGCGTGACCGGAGAGGTTTTGCCGTGCATGACTTTCGCGGCACGGACAATGGTGGCGCCAAAGACCTGCGCAATGGCCTGATGACCCAGGCAGACGCCCAGAATCGGCAGTTTGCCCGCATAATGGCGGATCGCCTCCAGCGAGATACCAGACTCCGAAGGGGTACACGGCCCCGGCGAAATCACGATTTTCTGGGGTGCCAGCGCGTCAATGTCAGCCAGCGCGATCTCATCGTTACGGCGGACAACCACCTCTGCCCCCAGCTCACAAAAATACTGGTAAAGGTTCCAGGTAAAGGAATCGTAGTTATCAATCAGCAGAATCATGGCGGCTCCTGAAAAAATGGCCGCCCTATTTTACGCAGATTCCCGCGCTTCGCTCACAACTTTGGCAAAGATGGCGTTCAGGGCTGTCAAATCCCCCATCGCCCCGCTCTGGTTGGCGGCAGCCCAGTCGTTCGGGTCGATCCCCTGCCAGTTCAGCACATAGCCCGCATGAATAGCCAGTTGTTCAAAGAAGATCCGCTGGGCCACGCCATTACCGCTCATAAACGGATGTAGCATGTTGATTTCACAGTAGTAATGACTGATTCTGTCTGTAAACTCTGCTTTCTGAAGGCCCACCAGATATTTATCACTTTCCAGCGAAGCCATCAGCTCATTACCCACTTTCTCGATGTACTCGAAATGGCAAAAAGGAATGTCGCCCTTAGAAATATCGGCGGTGCGCAGCTCGCCCGCGCCTTTCATTTCGTTGCGGAATAAATGGCGGTGAATAAGACACAGATGGGGTAAACCCGGTGCGGAAGGCCCCAGTTCCAGCGTCTCGATATCGGGTTCAGCGGGACCCTTACCTTTTTCAAGGAGGCAGCTGGCCTGAAAATTGACCTTACGTTGTTGCTCCCAGAGACGGGATTTTTGCTTGTCGGTGAGTTTTTTCACTACGCCTCCCTGAATAGTCCGTTTGCCACAAGTATAAGCAGCAAAACGCGCTTTCGCAGGGAGGGTGGAAAGACACGGGCAAGATGTGCCCGTGTGGGGGAACGATTACGGCAGCACTTTCGCGGAGAGAATGACGACTGGCTTAGACGGCACATTCTGGTATGGACCGACATCGTGAGTCTGAACCTGAGAGATCTTATCCGCAACGTCCATGCCTTTCACCACTTTGCCAAACACCGCGTAGCCAAAGTCGCGCTGACCGTGGTCCAGGAAGGCGTTATCAGCCACGTTGAGGAAGAACTGGCTGGTGGCGCTGTCTTTGTCCGCCGTACGCGCCATAGAGATGGTGCCGCGCTTGTTCAGCAGGCCGTTGTCTGCTTCATTTTTGATGGGCGGGTTGGGCTGTTTCTGCTGCATCTGCTCGTTAAAACCGCCACCCTGAATCATAAAGCCCGGGATCACGCGGTGGAACGTGGTGTTGTTATAAAAACCACTGTTCACGTAGTCGAGGAAGTTTTTCACCGAAACAGGGGCTTTCTGGCTATCCAGCTCCAGCTCAATATTCCCCGCAGAGGTAGTCAGCAGGACGTGAGGGTCTCCTTTGGCTGCCAGCGCAGCAGGGGAAACGGCAGAAAGAGCAAACACAGCTGCGACAGCCGCCAGTGTTGATTTGAGCATGAGAATTCCTTAACAAAGCGCAGTATAAAAAGCGAATGGCTTGATTCTAAAGAGCAGTATGAACCCAGACCAGTCTTTTACCTAATTTTACCAAATTGAAACAATTATTACCGCGCAAACGATTGTTCACCCCGCAACGTAATGTGATCTGTATCACATTAAAACCTGCAATTGTGCTCAAAATTTTCTGAAAAGATTTAATTAGATCACTTTCGCGACTAAAATCTGCCCGCTCAAACGCAGTCATTGCGTTTTTCTTTACTTTTAACAGGCCAGACATGACTAACAGCAATCGCATCAAGCTCACATGGATCAGCTTCTTCTCTTACGCCCTGACCGGCGCGTTGGTGATCGTCACCGGGATGGTGATGGGAAATATCGCAGACTACTTCCAGCTGCCCGTTTCCAGTATGAGTAACACCTTCACCTTCCTGAACGCGGGGATCCTGATCTCTATTTTCCTTAATGCCTGGCTGATGGAAATCGTGCCGCTGAAAACGCAGCTGCGTTTCGGCTTCGTGCTGATGGTTGCCGCCGTGGCGGGCCTGATGCTGAGCCACAGCATCGCCCTCTTCTCTGCCGCCATGTTCGTGCTGGGTCTGGTGAGCGGGATCACCATGTCGATCGGTACATTCCTGATTACGCATATGTATGAAGGCCGCCAGCGCGGCGCGCGTCTGCTGTTCACCGACTCCTTCTTCAGCATGGCCGGGATGATTTTCCCGATGGTCGCCGCGTATCTTCTGGCGCGCAGCATTGAGTGGTACTGGGTGTACGCCTGCATTGGTCTGGTTTATGTCGCGATCTTTGTTCTCACCTTCGGCTGCGAGTTCCCGGTGCTGGGCAAAAAAGCGCAGACTACGTCCGAGCCGGTTGCGAAAGAAAAATGGGGTATCGGCGTACTGTTCCTCTCCATCGCCGCGCTGTGTTACATCCTCGGCCAGCTGGGCTTTATCTCCTGGGTTCCTGAATACGCGAAAGGTCTGGGCATGAGCCTGAACGACGCGGGTAAACTGGTAAGCGATTTCTGGATGTCTTACATGTTCGGCATGTGGGCGTTTAGCTTTATCCTGCGCTTCTTCGACCTGCAACGGATCCTGACCGTTCTGGCGGGTCTGGCAACCGTGCTGATGTATCTGTTCATCAACGGTTCCCCCGAGCATATGCCGTGGTTCATCCTGACCCTGGGCTTCTTCTCCAGCGCGATTTATACCTCGATCATCACCCTTGGCTCTCTTCAGACCAAAGTGGCCTCGCCAAAGCTGGTGAACTTCGTGCTGACCTGCGGCACCATCGGCACTATGCTGACCTTCGTGGTCACGGGCCCGATTGTTGCGCACAGCGGCCCGCTGGCGGCGCTGCATACCGCTAACGGTCTGTACGCCGTGGTGTTCATCATGTGCTTCGTGCTGGGCTTTGTGACCCGTCACCGTCAACACAACCCGGCAACAGCTACCCACTAATCGCCGTAACCCCTTTGCGTACTGCAAAGGGGTTTTCCCCTGCTCACCCGCCCTGCCCGCCGATGGGTAAAAAACCCCACTATATTTGTGCAAAAAATAAGCAAGCACAAAAATCAAACAATATCCGTCACTTATAAAAATCCTGACAAATCATAGATATACCCACTAAGGGGTAGGTGAAGGCGTATTTGATTTGCATCAATAAGTGCCCCTGCTGAATCGTTAAGGTAGGCAGTAATAGAAAAGAAATCGAGGCAAAAATGAGCAAAGTCAGACTCGCTATCATCGGTAACGGCATGGTCGGCCACCGCTTTATTGAGGATCTTCTCGATAAAGCCGATGCTGAGCAGTTCGATATTACCGTGTTCTGTGAAGAACCCCGCAAGGCGTACGACCGTGTGCACTTGTCTTCCTACTTCTCTCACCATACCGCCGAAGAGCTCTCTCTGGTGCGTGAAGGGTTCTACGAGAAGCATGGCGTAAAAGTGCTGGTGGGCGAACGCGCTATCACCATCAACCGTCAGGAGAAAGTGATCCACTCCAGCGCCGGACGTACGGTTTTTTACGATAAGCTGATCATGGCGACGGGCTCGTATCCGTGGATCCCGCCTATTAAAGGGTCGGAAACCCAGGATTGCTTCGTTTACCGTACCATTGAAGACCTCAACGCCATTGAATCCTGCGCACGTCGAAGCAAACGCGGCGCGGTTGTCGGCGGTGGTCTGCTGGGTCTGGAAGCGGCAGGCGCACTGAAAAACCTCGGCGTTGAAACCCACGTCATCGAATTTGCCCCGATGCTGATGGCAGAACAGCTGGACCATATGGGTGGCGACCAGCTACGCCGTAAAATCGAAAGCATGGGCGTGAAGGTTCACACCAGCAAGAACACCAAAGAGATCGTGCAGGAAGGCACCGAAGCGCGTAAAACCATGCGCTTTGCCGACGGCAGCGAGCTGGAAGTGGATTTCATCGTCTTCTCCACCGGTATTCGCCCGCGCGACAAGCTGGCCACCCAGTGCGGTCTGGCCGTTGCGCAGCGCGGCGGGATCATGATCAACGATACCTGCCAGACCTCCGATCCGGATATCTACGCCATCGGCGAATGCGCCAGCTGGAATAACCGCGTATACGGCCTGGTTGCACCAGGGTACAAAATGGCGCAGGTCGCCGTTGACCATATCCTCGGCAGCGAAAACGCCTTCACCGGCGCAGACATGAGCGCCAAGCTGAAACTGCTGGGCGTGGACGTGGGCGGTATTGGTGATGCGCATGGCCGCACCCCGAACTCCCGCAGCTATGTTTATCTGGACGAAAGCAAAGAAGTCTACAAACGTCTCATCGTCAGCCAGGACAACAAAACCCTGCTCGGGGCGGTGCTGGTGGGTGATACCAGCGACTTCGGTAACCTGCTCCAGCTGGTGCTGAACGCCATTGAGCTGCCGGAGAACCCGGACGCGCTAATCCTCCCGGCGCACGCCTCCAGCGGTAAGCCGTCCATCGGCGTGGATAAACTGCCGGACAGCGCGCAAATCTGTTCCTGCTTCGACGTGACTAAAGGCATGCTGATCTCCGCCATTAACAAAGGCTGCCACACTGTTGCGGCGCTGAAGGCGGAAACCAAAGCCGGGACCGGCTGCGGCGGCTGTATTCCTCTGGTCACTCAGGTGCTGAACGCCGAGCTGGCAAAACAGGGCATTGAAGTGAACAACAACCTGTGCGAGCACTTCGCTTACTCTCGCCAGGAGCTGTATCACCTGATCCGCGTGGAAGGCATTAAGTCCTTCGACGAACTGCTGGAGAAACACGGCCAGGGCTATGGCTGTGAAGTATGTAAGCCTACCGTCGGTTCCCTGCTGGCGTCCTGCTGGAACGAATATGTGCTCAAACCAGAACACACTCCGCTTCAGGACACCAACGATAACTTCCTGGCCAATATTCAGAAAGACGGGACTTACTCGGTGATCCCGCGTTCTGCCGGAGGGGAGATTAGCCCGGAAGGGCTGGTCGCCGTGGGCCGTATCGCCCGTGAGTTTAACCTGTACACCAAAATCACCGGCTCCCAGCGTATCGGCCTGTTCGGAGCGCAGAAAGATGACCTGCCGGAAATCTGGCGTCAGCTGATTGAAGCGGGCTTTGAAACCGGTCACGCGTACGCCAAGGCGCTGCGCATGGCGAAAACCTGCGTCGGCAGCACCTGGTGCCGCTACGGCGTGGGCGACAGCGTGGGCTTCGGCGTAGAGCTGGAAAACCGCTACAAAGGCATCCGTACGCCGCACAAAATGAAGTTCGGCGTCTCAGGGTGTACCCGTGAATGTGCGGAAGCACAGGGGAAAGACGTGGGTATCATTGCCACGGAGAAAGGCTGGAACCTGTACGTGTGCGGTAACGGCGGGATGAAACCTCGCCACGCGGATCTGCTGGCCGCCGATCTCGATCGCGATACACTGATCAAATACCTCGACCGCTTCATGATGTTCTACATTCGTACCGCCGATAAGCTGACCCGTACCGCGTCCTGGCTGGATAATCTCGAAGGCGGCATCAACTACCTGAAGTCGGTCATTATCGACGACAAGCTGGGTCTGAATGAACAGCTGGAATCCGAGATGACTCGCCTGCGCGAGGCGGTGATCTGCGAGTGGACCGAAACCGTGAACACGCCAGCAGCGCAGACGCGCTTCAAACACTTTATCAACAGCACCCAGCGCGACCCGAACGTGCAGGTGGTGCCGGAGCGCGAACAGCATCGTCCAGCGACCCCGTATGAACGTATTCCGGTGATGCTGGTGGAGGAAAACGCATGAGCCAGTGGGTAAACATCTGCAATATTAACGACATTCTGCCAGCAACCGGCGTCTGTGCCCTGCTGGGCAACGAGCAGGTGGCGATTTTCCGCCCTCGCCACGATGAACAGGTCTATGCCATCAGCAATATCGACCCGTTCTTCGAGGCCAGCGTGCTCTCCCGCGGTCTGATTGCGGAGCACCAGGGCGAGCTGTGGGTTGCCAGCCCGCTGAAAAAGCAGCGCTTCCGCTTAACCGACGGACTCTGCATGGAAGATGAAAGCTTCTCGGTCAAACACTACGACGTCCGCGTGAAGGACGGCGAGGTGCAGCTGAAAGCGTAACCTCTCGCCTTTTCAATAGGAAAGGCTTATGACCCCTTATGGGTAACGGCAGGAAAAACCGTATGTTCTGTACGATTCCTGCTGTTATCCTGACGTCAATTCTTCCCCCGCCATGAATGCTGTGAGGTAACGTCGTGGATCACCTGCCGATTTTTTGTCAATTACGCAACCGCGACTGCCTGCTCGTGGGCGGCGGCGATGTGGCTGAACGCAAGGCACGCCTGCTGTTAGAGGCGGGCGCCCGACTGACCGTCAACGCCCTCACTTTCGCCCCACAGTTTGACGTCTGGGCGCAGGCAGGGATGCTCACCCAGGTGCAGGGCGAATTTGATGAATCCCTGCTGGATACCTGCTGGTTGACCATCGCCGCAACGGATAACGATGATGTTAACCAGCGCGTCAGCGACGCCTGCGAAGCGCGCCGCATCTTCTGTAACGTGGTGGATGCGCCGAAAGAGGCGAGCTTTATCATGCCGTCGATTATTGACCGTTCACCGCTGATGATTGCGGTGTCGTCCGGCGGGCGCTCGCCCGTTCTTGCCCGTCTGCTGCGGGAAAAACTGGAAGCCGTGCTGCCGCAGCATCTTGGTCAGATTGCCCAATACGCCGGAGAGCTGCGCTCCCGCGTGAAGCAAACCTTCGCAACCGTGGGCGAACGCCGTCGCTTCTGGGAGAAGTTCTTTGTCAACGACAGGCTGGCGCAGTCCCTTGCCAATCAGGACACCAAAGCCGTTGAAGAGACGACCGAACAGCTCCTGAGCGAGCCGCTGGACCATCGCGGTGAAGTGGTGCTGGTGGGCGCAGGTCCCGGCGATGCGGGCCTGCTGACGCTGAAGGGTCTCCAGCAGATCCAGCAGGCGGACATCGTGGTGTATGACCGTCTGGTCTCTGATGACATCATGAATCTGGTGCGCCGCGATGCTGACCGCGTGTTCGTCGGCAAACGGGCAGGTTATCACTGCGTGCCGCAGGAGGAGATCAATCAGATCCTGCTGCGGGAAGCGCAAAAAGGAAAGCGCGTGGTGCGCCTGAAGGGTGGCGATCCGTTTATCTTTGGTCGTGGCGGCGAAGAGCTGGAAACCCTGTGCAACGCGGGTATTCCGTTCTCCGTGGTGCCGGGCATTACGGCGGCGTCCGGCTGTTCTGCCTATTCCGGCATTCCGTTAACCCATCGCGACTATGCCCAGAGCGTGCGCCTGGTGACGGGCCACCTGAAAACCGGCAGCGAACTGGACTGGCATAATCTGGCCGCTGAAAAGCAGACGCTGGTGTTCTATATGGGGCTAAATCAGGCAGCCACGATCCAGGCGAAACTGCTGGAGCACGGCATGGAAGCAGATATGCCGGTCGCGCTGGTGGAAAACGGCACCGCCATTACGCAGCGCGTGGTCGATGGCGTGCTGACGCAGCTGGGCGAGCTGGCGCAGCAGGTTGAAAGCCCGGCGCTGATCGTGGTGGGTCGCGTGGTAGCCCTGCGCGAAAAACTGAACTGGTTCTCCAGCCACTAACGCATAATCTCTCCCGGGAGTAGTCTTTAAGCGGACTACTCCCTTCTTACCTCAGTCGATAACATACCGCCCGCATAATGGAACTTTTCCATTTATTCCCTCGTGTTACATCCAATTTTCGATTTTTTGACAAGGAATGCGTATGTTCAAACTGGCAAAAGCTGCCGTACTGGTCGGCCTGTTATCAACTCTGACGGCCTGCACCGGTCACGTTCAAAATACTAAAAATAATTGCAGCTACGATTACCTGCTTCACCCGGCGATCTCCATTTCGAAGATCATCGGCGGTTGCGGCCCGGCGGCACAGCAGTAAGCGTTTTTCAGGCGTAAAAAAACCGGGGATGTCCCGGTTTTTTTGTTTCGTCAGTTTTGTCGGGTGGTGGCTCCGCCTTACCCGACCTGCAAAGTCCCGTAGGCCGGGTAAGCGTTAGCGCCACCCGGCAAAGCGGCTTAAGGTTTCGCCACAAACCCAATCGCGTCGTACACCGCTTTCAGGGTTTCGGAGGCGCGCGCGCTGGCTTTTTCCGCGCCCTCTTTCATCACTTTTTGCAGGAAAGCTTCGTCGTTACGGTAACGGTGATAGCGCTCCTGCAACTCGGTCAGCATGCCGGAAACGGCGTCTGCCACTTCGCCTTTCAGGTGGCCGTACATCTTGCCTTCAAAGTGCTTTTCCAGCTCAGGAATGCTCTGTCCGGTCACACCGGAGAGAATGTCCAGCAGGTTTGACACGCCCGCTTTGTTCTGCACGTCGTAGCGCACCACTGGCGGCTCGTCGGAGTCGGTCACCGCACGCTTGAGCTTTTTCACCACCGATTTCGGATCTTCCAGCAGGCCGATAACGTTGTTGCGGTTATCGTCAGACTTGGACATCTTTTTGGTCGGCTCCAGCAGGGACATCACGCGCGCGCCGGATTTCGGAATAAACGGCTCAGGCACTTTGAACACGTCACCGTAAAGCGCATTGAAGCGCTGGGCAATATCGCGGCTCAGCTCCAGGTGCTGCTTCTGGTCTTCACCCACCGGCACCTGGTTGGTCTGGTACAGCAGAATGTCGGCCGCCATCAGCACCGGATAGTCAAACAGACCGGCGTTGATGTTTTCAGAGTAGCGGGCAGACTTATCCTTGAACTGGGTCATGCGGCTCAGCTCGCCGAAATAGGTGTAGCAGTTCAGCGCCCAGCCCAGCTGCGCGTGCTCTGGCACGTGAGACTGAACGAAAATGGTGCTCTTCTCTGGATCGATACCGCAGGCCAGATACAGCGCCAGGGTGTCCAGCGTGGCTTTGCGCAGCTTCTCGGGCTCCTGACGCGCGGTGATAGCATGCAAATCCACGATGCAGTAAATGCAGTGGTAGTCATCCTGCATGCTCACCCACTGACGTAACGCACCCATGTAGTTACCAATGGTCAGTTCACCTGAAGGCTGTGCGCCACTAAAAACGATGGGCTTAGTCATTATTCAATTCCTGATGTTCACTGTGCGAGAGCCCGAGTGCGGGCAACAAATCTTTGAAGTGGTCGAACACAACGTCCGGCTCACTCAGCGTAATGGCTTCACCGTAGTTGTAGCCGTAGGTCAACCCAACCGACGGGCAACCTGCCGCTCTGGCAGCCAGAATATCATTGCGGGAATCCCCGACAAAGAGCAGCTCCGCAGGCGCTAAGGATAATTTTCCTGCCACCAACAATAGCGGTTCCGGATGCGGCTTTTTATTCTGCACGTCATCGCCGCCCACAATTACGGAGAAGTATTTCGCGATATCCAGCGCTTCCAGCAGAGGCGCAACGAACGGTGTCGGCTTGTTAGTCACCAGTCCCAGCGGGATGCCTTTGGCATGTAGCGCGCTCAGCGTTTCAGCGACATCCGGGAACAGGAAGCTGCCCTCTTCGACGGTCTCTTCGTAGAAACGGTCGAACAGTTTGCGCAGAATACGCTGCTGCTCATCCTGGGGAATATCCGCGTGGTCAACACTCGGTTTACCTTGCGCGGAACGCTGAGAGGCACGCTCCTGACGAGCCCAGGTCAGCGCGCGCTCCATCAGCACGTCTGCACCGTTACCAATCCACGTCACGACGCGCTCTTCGCCTGCAACGGGGAGTTCAAGGGCATATAGCGCCTGATCGACGGCGCGGGTTAATCCTGGCGCGCTGTCGACCAGCGTGCCGTCGAGGTCAAATGCTACACCCCGAATAGCCTGCAATTTATCCATGACTTACCTTCGCCAGTTCACGGCGCATTTCATCAATGACTTTTTTGTAATCCGGTTGATCGAAGATGGCGGAGCCTGCGACGAACATATCCGCTCCTGCCGCCGCAATCTCACCGATGTTATTGACCTTCACGCCGCCGTCCACTTCCAGACGAATATCATAGCCAGACTCATCAATACGGCGGCGCACTTCACGCAGTTTGTCGAGGGTCTGAGGGATAAATGACTGACCACCAAAGCCCGGGTTGACGGACATCAGCAGGATCACGTCCAGCTTGTCCATCACGTAGTCGAGATAGCTCAGCGGGGTCGCCGGGTTAAAGACCAGTCCCGCCTTACAGCCGTTCTCTTTGATCAGCTGTAGCGTGCGGTCAACGTGTTCGGAGGCTTCCGGGTGGAAAGTGATGATGCTGGCACCCGCCGCGGCGAAATCAGGCACGATGCGGTCAACCGGTTTCACCATCAGATGCACGTCAATGGGCGCGGTGATCCCGTAGTTACGCAGTGCTTTAAGCACCATCGGACCGATGGTCAGGTTGGGAACGTAGTGGTTATCCATAACGTCGAAATGGACGACATCCGCGCCAGCCGCGAGAGCTTTGGCAGTGTCTTCACCCAGGCGGGCAAAATCGGCCGACAGAATTGAGGGGGCAATCAAAAACTGTTTCATCCGCATCTCCTTGAAATGTGTTTACCGGCGGGCAAAGGCTCAGGGTCGATAAAGCGCCAGAAGTTCGTCCACCTTTTTACGTGTGCCGCCGTTGCTGCTAATGCTACGCCGCACTTTTACCTGAAAATGCTTCGCGGCTTTGTACCATTCGCGCGTATCAGGCGTGTCGTGATTCGAAATTAACACCGGAATTCTTTTGCTGACCAGCTTTTCCGCCATCTCAGCCAGACGAGCCTGCTCGGCCGGGCTGAAGCTATTGGTGTGGTAGGCGGTGAAATTTGCCGTGGCAGACAGTGGCGCGTAAGGCGGGTCGCAGTAGACCACCGAGTTTACGCCCGCCAGATCCATGCACTCTTCATAGGAGAGACAGTAGAACTCGGCATTCTGCGCTTTTTCAGCAAAGTGATACAGCTCGTCCTGTGGGAAGTAGGGACGCTTATAGCGGCCAAACGGCACGTTAAACTCGCCACGCAGATTATACCGGCACAGACCGTTGTAACCATGGCGGTTGAGATAAAGAAACAACAGCGCGCGACGGAACGGATCCTGGCTTTGATTAAACTCAGCGCGGAACTGATAGTAGACGTCCGGGTTGTTGTTCTCTGGCGTAAACAGCTTCCGCGCCTCTTCCACATACTCATCGGTACGCAGTTTGACGATGTTATAGAGGCTGATAAGGTCGCTGTTGATATCCGCCAGGATATAACGAGAAAAATCGGTATTCAGGAACACCGATCCAGCACCCACGAAGGGCTCGATAAGACACTCGCCTTTCGGCAGGTGCTTTTTAATATCGTCGAGCAGGGGGTATTTCCCCCCTGCCCATTTCAGAAAAGCGCGATTTTTTTTCATGCTGACTAACTGATTACACCTTCTCCGGCTGTGGAGAAAGCTCCGACAGCATCCTGCGCTTTAAACATTACTTCAGATCGGCCTGCACCTGATGAATCGGCTTCGCCCACGGGTTTTTCGCCTGCACGTCGGCTGGCAGCGTGGAAACGGCACGTTTTGCTTCATCTTTGGAAGCATAAATACCACTCACCAGCACATACCACGGTTGACCGTTACGGGTCGTCTGATAAACCACGTAGTTTTTCAGATTCGATTTCTTCGCCCAGGCGTTGAGGTTGTCATAGTTAGACGAACTGCTCAGCTGAAGGGTGTAGTTGCTGGAAGAGGCCGACTGCAAAGAACCCACGTTGCCCGTCGTTTTACCTGATGCAGCGCCCGTTTTGGCTGCGGGAGCCGCAGGTGTTGTTGCAGAAGGTGTTGTTGCAGCAGGCGCGGTTGTGGTCGCCGTTGCTTTCGGTGCAGTGGTTGCCGCAGGCGTTGGCGCTTTAACCGGCTGGCTCACAGCAGGTTTGGTCTGCGCTGGCGCTTTCGTTTCTGGCGCTTTTGCCACGGTTTGCGGTTTCGTCTCACGCTTCGGCTCAATCACAGCCTGCTTACGCTCCTGGCGTGGCGCAGTCTGCGTCTGGCGCGGTTTGGTTTCCGTTGTCGCCGTTTGCTGCTGGGCATTGCTGCCATGAACTGGCGCAACGGTGGCTGGTTCAGTTGGCAGCGTGGAGTTCACCACGGCAGCGTTAACCTGCTCCTGATTCTGCGGCTGCATCAGCGCATTGTTCAGATCGCCCTGAACTTCAACACGCTGCTGACCTTCAGGCGTCGCAGGCGCCTGGCCCTGAGTCGGGGTCGCAGAGACAGGCGGCAGAGAGATATCCTGGCCAGCGCTGGTGTTACCTGCGGTCTGCTCTGCGGAAGTGGTGCCCGGCGCAGGCTGAGCGCCATTCGCCTGGTTGCTCGCATCGTTACCAGACAGGTCAATGCTCTTCTCGGCAGACGCCGTCTGCTCGGTAGAATTGGTAGAAGGTGCTTTTAGCGCGGACCCAATGCCGACAATCAGCAAGACCAGCACCAGAACGCCAAGGCCCATCATAATGTACTGACGGGAGGCCGGTTTTGCCGCTACCGCTTTTTTACGTTTGCGCGGACGACGTTCAACAGGCTGTTCATCCATTAACTCTTCTTCGGATTCATACTCCTCGTCTTCTCGCTCATTTCGCGCGTTACGGCTACGCGAAGGGCGACGATCGTCTGCATCCAGTTCGACATCGTCAAAATTGATCTGCGGCTCGTTATCACGTTCTGAAGATTGACGAGAACGACCAGTACGACGATCGCTGGGATCGGGTTTCAGCTCGTCTTCTGGTTTGAATTCATCCATTTAACACCCCACTCAAAGGCTTCTGCCAACGACTCTGCATTTACCTGAAGCTAAAACGACCACCTGTTACAGCGGTCTGACCTTTCTAGTTGTTACGCCTGCTGACAATCAGCAATAGCGCCAAGTACGACTTCGTGCGGCACTCCGCCGCGCACTTCACTTTTCCCTATTGCAAGCGGGAGTACCAGACGCATCTCACCTGCCAATACTTTTTTATCGCGCATCATGTGGGGAAGGTACGCCTGCGCAGACATTTCCTGCGGACCACTCACCGGCAAGCCAGCACGTTTAAGCAACGCGATGATACGTGCTGTCTCTTCCGGCCTGAACTGCCCCAGACGTTCAGAGGCTCGCGCCGCCATAACCATTCCGGCAGCGACAGCTTCACCGTGAAGCCAGTTACCGTAGCCCATTTCGGCTTCGATCGCATGACCAAACGTATGCCCCAGATTCAGTAAAGCACGTAAGCCGGTTTCACGCTCATCTGCGGCAACGACTTCTGCTTTCAGCTCACAACAACGGCGAATACAGTAGGCCATTGCCTGCCCGTCGAGGCGCAGCAGCGCATCCATATTCTCTTCCAGCCAGGTGAAGAATTCCCCGTCAAGAATAATGCCGTATTTGATCACTTCTGCAAGGCCGGACGCCAGTTCGCGCGCTGGCAAGGTTTTCAGACAGTCGAGATCCACCACCACCGAGGCAGGCTGGTAGAACGCGCCAATCATGTTTTTGCCGAGCGGATGGTTAACCGCCGTTTTACCGCCCACAGAAGAATCGACCTGTGAGAGCAACGTGGTTGGAATTTGAATAAAGCGCACGCCGCGCTGATAGCTGGCGGCTGCAAAACCGGTCAGATCGCCCACAACGCCGCCGCCCAGGGCAAGCAGTGTTGTATCACGACCGTGCGGTTTTTGCAGAAGTGCGGTAAAGACGGTATCCAGTACCGTCAGGCTTTTGTACTGCTCGCCATCGGGCAGAATCACACTGTCGACCTTCACGCCCGCCTGCTCAAGCAGGTGACGTACACGGTCGAGATAAAGCGGAGCCAGCGTCTCGTTGGTGACCAGCATCGCCTGATCACCCGCTTTCAGTGGTAAGAAGGAAGCTGGGTCGTTAAACAAACCAGCCGCGATGGTGATAGGGTAACTACGTTCCCCGAGAGTAACTGTAATCCTCTCCATGACGCGACATCCACCTTAAATGCTTTTACCCGCAGGCGAGTGTATATAAAGCCAGAATCAGTTGCTTTCCAGCATATGAATAATCTGGTTTGCAACCACTTTAGCGCTTTGATCGTCAGTACGAATGGTCACATCAGCAATCTCTTCGTACAGAGGATTGCGTTCATCGGCCAAAGCTTCCAGAACTTCACGTGGCGGTGTTTCAACCTGCAACAACGGGCGCTTTTTATCACGCTGCGTGCGTGCCAGCTGTTTTTCGATGGTCGTCTCAAGATAGACCACTACGCCACGGGCGGAGAGACGGTTGCGGGTTTCGCGAGATTTTACAGAGCCGCCGCCAGTTGCCAGCACAATGCCCTGTTTTTCCGTGAGTTCGTTGATCACTTTTTCTTCTCGGTCACGGAAACCTTCTTCGCCTTCTACGTCGAAGACCCAGCCCACATCCGCTCCGGTTCGTTTCTCAATCTCTTGATCAGAATCGTAAAATTCCATATTGAGTTGTTGAGCTAACTGACGCCCAATAGTGCTTTTGCCGGCACCCATAGGCCCAACCAGAAAGATATTGCGTTTCTCTGCCATTTTTTCGGTACTACTAAGACTATTCGTTAATGGTAATCCCCGCTGCGCAGACACCCGGCGTAGCAGGACATGAACTGAAACCTCATTTGCAATAGAGCGAGAGTCAGACGAAAAATTATCTCAATACTCCGGCTTGTTTGGCAACTGATTAAATCACCGTTCCCGGCGCATAAGGAAATAAGACGTAAGTCCAACTCAAATCGGTACTCCTTGTATGCTAATTCATGCCCCACGTCAAACATCTGCAACAAACTGAATGCAAAATCATTGCGGGGATCGTTACCCATTAATGAATACTGACCAGACGTGGCGTGATAAACACCACTAACTCGCGCCGTTCGTTATCTTTTCCGTCATGGCGGAACAGCTGACCCAGCCACGGAATGTTGCCCAGCACGGGCACGCTGTCGCGTCCGGTTTTATTCTTTTGCGAAAAGATCCCGCCCAGCGCGAGCGTTTCCCCACTTTTTACCTCTACCTGCGTTTCGATCTCCTGCTTATCGATCGCCAGCGTTTCGCCGTCTGCCTGTTGCAGCACCTGGCCGGGCATATTTTCACTGATATGCAGTTTCAGGCGCACGCGACCGCCCGGCAGGACCACCGGCGTGACCTCCATGCCTAATACCGCCTCTTTAAATTCAACGGACGTCGCCCCGCTCTCGCCGCTGGAAACCTGATACGGAATTTCGCTGCCCTGCTTGATGCTGGCCGGCTGCATGTGCGATGCCAGCAGCCGCGGGCTGGCGATGATATCCACCTGCTGCTTTTGCTCAAGCGCCGACAACTCAAGATCCAGCATCCTGCCGTTGATGCGCCCGATGTTAAACCCTGCGTGGGTGGTTGCACTGGCCACCGACAGGTCCGCCCCCAGCGTCGTGACCTGACCAACCTTACCGGCCTCCGTTGCGTCAGCGAGGTTCCATTTCACCCCCAGTTCACGCAGGCTTTTTTCACTGATGGTCACAATCTGCGCCGCCAGTTCCACCTGCTCGACGGGCAGATCCATCTGCACAGCCCAGCGCTGGAGCATATCCACCACCGTCTGGTTATCCCTGACCAGGAAACGGTTGGTGCGCTTGTCGACGGAGAGACTGCCTTTCGGGCTTAAGAGCTTTTCTGCCGCTTTTTGCAATTCGGCTGCATCCGCATAAGCAAACGGAATGCTGTGAGAGTGCAGCGGGGCGTCAAGCAGACGCTGGGCCCGCTCCTGCTCTTTACGCGTCTGTTGCTCCCGTTGCCAGGCCGCCGTATGCACATAAAAAATGCCGCCCTCTTCCCGCAATACCAGCCCGGCGCTGTTCACTACTGTCTGAAGCGCCTGTCTCCAGGGCACCCGCGTTAAATTCAGCGAAAGCGAACCGCTGACATCCGGCGACACCACCAGATTGCGATCCTCCTGCGCCACCAGCGCCTGTAATATCTGCACCACCGGGACATCATCCACCAGCAGGGTGACCGGTTTTGGCGTCGCGGCCCACAGGGGCTGGCTGAGTGCCGCCAGTAACAGCCCTATCCTTATCTTCACTTTTTTTCGTTCCTTCTCGTTGCCATGTCCATCGCTTCGGCTCGCACATGTCGCCGACATCAACGGTCAGTTGTTGTTTATCTATCGCGCTCACCCGCCAGCCTGTCGGTAACCGCACCTGCGTTTTTACCCGGTACCAACGCTTCTGCCCGTCCTGCATAAGGCCGATATCCCTGCTGCCGCTGACTATCCCCTGATACCGCCACTGGCTGAGCTGCCCGGCTGCGCAACGCTCTTCCGGCACAGAGAAGGGATCCCGCATCCCGGTCAGGAAAAGCGGAGAAAGCAGGATCAGCAAACGGGCTTTACTGCGCATGACCGATCTCCAGTTGCAGGCTGAGGCGTAACTGTTTGCCCTGTGGGGTGATGGAAAACGCGCTCACCCGCGCGTTCTCAAGCGCCAGCCGGGAAAAGAGCGCCGGGACCGCGCCCCAGGAGGCATCCAGCGCCAGCTCTCCCCCACTCTGCTGCGGCTTCCAGTACACCAGCCTTGCGCCCTCACGCTGAAAAGCCAGGGGAGAAAAGGGCTGCGAGGGCGTCACTTGCGTAACCACTGCTCGCCGTCCGGCCTCTGACCACAGCGAGGCGTTGATTCGCTTCGCACTGATGGCCTGCGCCTGAATATCGGTGTAGCGCAGAGCTGCGGGCCTGAGCAGCAGTCCCCAAATTGCCCACGCAACAAGCCCCGATGCGATCAACCAGCAAAGGACGCGCCGGGAAGGACGTGCATCAGTCCAGCGTTGATACCAGATACCCACGGGCTACCTCCGGCTATGCAGTTGAAAAGAGAACATCCATCGCCCCTGGCTATCCTGTTGCATTTCGCCTGCCGGTCCGGGGTTAAATCCCGTCACCCTTTTCAGGGCATCGGTCATGGCGGTGAGCGCTGGCAGTGAGGTGGTATAGCCGGTCAGGGTCAGCGAGGGTGGCTGATAACGCAGCGCCGTTAGCCACGCCTGCCGGGGCATTGCGCTGGCAAGGGACTCCAGCGCAGGTTGCCAGGCCGGATCAAACGGCAGCGAAGGGGTTTTCTGCCCCGCTGACTGCGGCTGACGGGCTCTCAATACTTTCTGTACCGCACGTGTCCCCGCCAGTTCGCTCTGCAACGCCTGCAATGCGAGAGTCTGCGTCGCCCGCAGGCTGATACTCCCCGCCAGCATCACCAGCCATGAGCCAGCAAACAGCAGCCCCCAGAAACGCAGGCGCTGATTACGTTGCTGCCGACGCCAGGGTAAAAGATTGGGCATGCTCATTACGGCGCCTCGCTCATGGCCAGCGCCAGGGCGACGGTGTAATCAGCACCGCATTCCGGCAGCGGCGGCTGGCACAGCGTCACCGCTTCCCAGGGATCGCGGGCAGCATCAAACACGGCGATATCAGAAGGAGAAAGCGCAAGCAGCGCCGCCAGTTCATTCACCGTCGCCGCTTCTGTGGTGTAGCGCCGCCCCCACTGGTGACGCATCGCCCATAGCCACTGGTGTTGATCTCTCCAGGCGACGCACCGGGCGGGGGCAACAGCAGAGAGAAGATTAGCCAGCGCGCCGGCATCCGGGGCGATTGCTGCCAGACGCAAACGCAGCGCGTTCGCCAGCGTCAACAGGGTATCGACCTCTCTGTTTTGCGCTGCGGTAACCTGAAAAGTGTTGCTGAACGTATCCTGCGCGTAGTCAAAACAGAGCGTATCGGCGGGCATCTCCAGCTCACGTGCTAATGCGGCGCCTACCCAGGTGAGCTGTTCGCTGTCACGCAAGGTAACGGATGGACGGGGCAACGCGCGTTGCAGAACGCGCGTCGCCGGAAATGAGAGAAATACCCGATGCGAGTGCGGCAATGTTTTCCGCCAGCCACGTAATGCGTTAACCAGCTGTTCTGGCTTAAGTATTTTGCCTTCCCCGATAACGCCGTCCGACAGCGGTACCGCCCACCAGCGCCGTAAACGCCAGCCGGCCCGCTCTCTGGTCAGCGCTACCGCAACCACCTTATCCTGTTGAATATGAACGCCTGTTTGCCACGTTTTAAAAGCCATGCTTCACGATCTCCTTATCGCCCGTCGGAGTGACGGCTATATCAATGAATCAGGCTTGCCTTTATACTACCGCGCGATTGTTTAGAAACTGCCCAGGCTAAACCAAATGGGAAATCTCCGGTGAAGTTCGTAAAGTATTTATTGATCCTTGCAGTCTGTTGCATTCTGCTGGGAGCAGGCTCGATTATTGGTTTGTACAAATATGTCGAGCCGCAACTCCCTGATGTCGCCACGCTTCGTGATGTGCGGCTTCAGATCCCTATGCAGGTCTATAGCGCCGATGGTGAACTGATGGCGCAATACGGCGAGAAACGTCGTATCCCTCTGACCTTAAATCAAATTCCACCCGTGATGGTGAAGGCTTTTATCGCCACCGAGGACAGCCGTTTTTACGAGCACCACGGTGTCGATCCGGTCGGTATTTTCCGTGCGGCAAGCGTGGCGCTGTTCTCCGGTCATGCCTCTCAGGGGGCAAGTACCATTACCCAGCAGCTGGCGCGTAACTTCTTCCTCAGCCCGGAAAAGACGCTGATGCGTAAGATCAAAGAGGTGTTCCTCGCGATCCGCATTGAGCAACTGCTGAGCAAAGACGAGATCCTTGAGCTTTACCTCAACAAGATCTATCTGGGCTACCGCGCCTATGGCGTAGGGGCTGCGGCTCAGGTCTATTTTGGTAAGCCGATCGATCAGCTCACGCTGAGCGAAATGGCGACTATTGCCGGCCTGCCAAAAGCGCCATCCACGTTTAACCCGCTCTACTCGCTGGACCGCGCCACCGCGCGCCGTAACGTGGTGCTGTCGCGTATGTTGAGCGAAGGCTATATCAGCCAGTCTGAGTACGATAAGGCGCGCAGCGACGTTATTGACGCCAATTACCATGCGCCGGAAATTGCTTTCTCTGCACCGTATCTCACTGAAATGGTTCGCCAGGAGATGGTGAGTCGCTACGGTGATAAAGCGTATGAAGATGGTTATCGCGTCTATACCACCGTGACCCGCAAGGTGCAGCAGGCTGCCCAGCAGGCGGTGCGTAATAACGTGATGGATTACGATATGCGTCACGGCTATCGCGGCCCGTCCAACGTGCTGTGGAAAGTGGGTGAAGGCGCATGGGACAGTAAAAAAATCACGGATTCCCTGAAAGCGCTGCCGACCTATGGCCCGCTGCGTCCGGCGGTCGTCACCCAGGCCGATCCACAGGAAGCAGTGGCGATGATGGCCGATGGCACATCCGTTTCGCTGCGCATGGAGGGTGTCCGCTGGGCGCGTCCATACCGTTCTGACACCCTTCAGGGGCCTACGCCACGTAAAGTGACCGATGTCGTACAAACCGGACAACAAATCTGGGTGCGTCAGGTCGGTGATGCCTGGTGGCTGGCGCAGGTGCCGGACGTAAACTCTGCGCTGGTCTCCATCAATCCGCAGAACGGCGCCGTGATGGCGCTGGTTGGCGGGTTCGATTTCAACCAGAGCAAATTTAACCGCGCGACCCAGGCGCTGCGTCAGGTTGGTTCGAACATCAAACCGTTCCTGTATACCGCGGCGATGGATAAGGGGCTGACTCTCGCCAGCCTTCTCAACGACGTGCCAATTTCCCGCTGGGATGCCGGTGCGGGCTC
Source organism: Enterobacter sp. BWH64 (assembly GCF_001037645.1). Taxonomy (NCBI): domain Bacteria; kingdom Pseudomonadati; phylum Pseudomonadota; class Gammaproteobacteria; order Enterobacterales; family Enterobacteriaceae; genus Enterobacter; species Enterobacter sp. BWH64. The sequence continues at coordinate 741,510 of NZ_KQ089922.1, read as the reverse complement.
TGACTGGCAGCCGAAGAACTCTCCGGCGCAATACGCTGGCCCTATCCGTCTGCGCCAGGGCCTTGGCCAGTCGAAGAACGTGGTCATGGTTCGCGCGATGCGTGCGATGGGCGTGGATTATGCGGCAGAGTATCTGCAACGCTTTGGCTTCCCGGCGCAAAACATCGTTCATACTGAATCTCTGGCGCTCGGCTCCGCGTCCTTTACGCCGCTCCAGGTTGCGCGTGGCTACTCGGTGATGGCGAACGGCGGCTTCCTGGTCGATCCGTATTTCATCAGCAAAATAGAGAACGATCAGGGCGGCGTACTGTTTGAAGCGAAACCGAAAATTGCCTGCCCTGAATGCGATATTCCGGTGATTTACGGCGACACGCCAAAATCCAATGTCCTGGAAAACAAGGATATGGAAGATGTGGCGATCTCTCAGGAACGTCAGAATCTGGCGGTGCCGCAGCCCCAGCTGGAACAGGCCAATCAGGCGCTGGTCGCCCAGAGTGGCGCGCAGGAGTATGCCCCGCACGTGATCAGCACGCCGCTGTCGTTCCTGATTAAGAGCGCACTGAACACCAACATCTTTGGTGAACCGGGCTGGCAAGGCACCGGCTGGCGAGCGGGCCGCGATTTGCAGCGCCACGACATCGGCGGCAAAACCGGGACAACCAACAGTTCAAAAGATGCCTGGTTCTCAGGTTATGGCCCGGGGGTTGTCACCTCCGTCTGGATTGGTTTTGACGATCACCGCCGCGATCTGGGGCGCACGACCGCCTCTGGCGCGATTAAAGATCAGATTTCCGGTTACGAAGGCGGCGCGAAGAGTGCGCAACCTGCCTGGGATGCATACATGAAGGCCGTTCTCGAGGGCGTACCAGAGCAGCCGCTAACGCCTCCACCGGGCGTGGTGACGGTGAATATCGACCGCAGTACCGGACAGCTCGCGAATGGCGGTAACAGCCGTGCCGAGTATTTCATCGAGGGCACTCAGCCAACCACGCAGGCAGTGCATGAGGTGGGTACGGAATTGATTGATAACGGCGAAACGCACGAGCTGTTCTGACGCCAACAAAAAAGCCGGGTGGCGACTACGCCTGACCCGGCCTACAACGTCAATGCAAAACGGCAACCTTCGGTTGCCGTTTTTAATGGTGGCGCTACAAACGTCCCTGTCCCTTCAGCCACTCCCGCACCAGGAACAGTGCGCTCACGTTGCGCGCCTCGTTAAAGTCAGGATCTTCCAGCAAATCCATCAGATGAGCCAGCGGCCAGCGAACCTGCGGTAGCGGTTCCGGCTCGTCTCCTTCCAGCGATTCAGGATAGAGATCTTCCGCGACAACGATGTTCATTTTGCTGGAGAAATAGGACGGTGCCATGCTCAGCTTTTTCAGGAACGTCAGCTCTTTCGCGCCAAAACCGACCTCTTCTTTCAGCTCCCGGTTTGCCGCTTCAAACACCGTTTCGCCCGGATCGATCAGTCCTTTGGAGAAACCCAGCTCGTAGGATTCTGTGCCCACGGCGTATTCACGAATGAGGATCAGGTGCTCGTCGACGATGGGCACAATCATCACCGCTTCACGCGAGGAGGGGCGCATACGCTCATAAACACGACGCACACCGTTGCTGAACTCCAGATCCACGCTTTCGACATTAAACAGACGCGATTTCGCGACGGTTTCAACATTCAGAATGGTGGGCTTTTGTAAGGGTTTGGTCATCTTGACGGGTCTTTGCTGGGTGAACTGGCTTTATTGTGCGATACGCCGCACGGTTTCGGCAATGTCAATTGCTCTTTATTTACATTTATGCAACGTAACTGTAGGCGATTCTCATTTCAAAACAAATGTCAAGAGGTTGAAATGTTTCCAGGAATTTGCTGATATCGCGCCGGAACAGGCTTTGTTATCATTACCGGTCACTGGGATGCGCGTCAACATGCTCAAGTTAGACTCCATACTTGCCGATAGCCGACCACAGAATCTCATTCATTGTACAAAAGGTGCGACTGACAACACCTGTAAGAAGATAAGTAAGATGGGGAAAGCATGAGCACCATTTTGATTTTTCTCGCTGCTGTGCTGGCCTGCGCGTCGATTGCGGTGTGGGTATTCAGGCGCCGCGTACATCGCCGTTATCGGCTGCCCTTTTTGAACGCGTTTGCCGGGGCAAACACGCGCAAGCTTTCGCCAGAGGAACGCAGCACCGTTGAGCAGTATCTCGACACGCTGAACCGATCCCGGCTTTCGCCTGGCCCTACCGGCGCCAGCGCCGCCCCCGTATCGCTCAACCTGAACGCCCAAAGTGACACCGTTCTGTGCGTAACGCGCTCCATTACCCGCTACGGCATTACAACCGACGATCCCAACAAGTGGCGTTACTATCTCGACTCTGTTGAAGTGCACCTGCCTCCCTTCTGGGAGCAGTATATTAACGACGAAAACAGCGTCGAGCTCATCCATACCGATACGCTGCCGCTGGTTATCTCCCTCAATGGTCATACTCTGAGCGAATATGTTCAGGAAGCGCCACGCTTTGCGCTGGAACGCGCAAGCGGAACGCAGGCCTCTATTCGCGGTGAAGAGACTGAGCAGATCGAACTGCTGAACATCCGCCAGGAGACGCATGAAGAGTACGTCCTGAGCCGCCCGGATGGCATTCGCGAAGCGGTGTTGATTGTCGCCTCGTTCCTGCTCTTTTTCATCTGCCTGCTGACGCCGGACGTGTTTGTTCCGTGGCTCGCGGGTGGCGCAGTACTGCTTCTGGCCGCCGGGCTGTGGGGCATATTTGCTCCGCCGGCAAAAACGTCATTACGCGAAATTCACTGCCTGCGCGGAACCCCAAAACGCTGGGGACTGTTCGGTGAGAACGATCAGGAACATATCAACAATATCTCGCTCGGGATCATCGATCTTATCTATCCGCGCCACTGGCAGCCGTGGATAGCGCAGGACCTTGGCCACAAAACGGATATTGATATCTATCTCGACCGCCACGTTGTACGCCAGGGGCGCTACTTATCCCTGCACGACGAAGTGAAAAACTTCCCGCTTCAGCACTGGCTCCGCAGCGCGGTGATTGCCGGTGGTGCCGCGTTAATCTTCGTCATGCTGCTGCTCTTCGTGCCGCTGGATATGCCGATTAAATTTACCCTGTCGTGGATCAAAGGGGCGCAAACTGTGGAAGCCACCAGCGTACAGCAGCTCGAAGAAGCGGGTGTACGCGTGGGAGATACGTTGCGCCTCAAAGGCACCGGGATGTGTAATATCCACACGCCGGGCGCCTGGAACACGCGCCAGAACTCGCCGTTCGCGCCGTTCGACTGCTCTCAGATCATCTGGAATGACGCCTCTCCGCTGCCGCTGCCGGAATCGGATGTGGTCAACAAGGCCACTGCGCTCACCCAGACGATTAATCGCCAGCTCCATCCAAAACCGGATGATGATTCTCGCGTCAGCCCTGCCCTGCGTTCGGCTATTCAGAAGTCGGGCATGGTACTGCTGGATGACTTTGGCGAAATCGTCCTGAAAACAGAGGATCTCTGTTCCGCCCAGGATGACTGTATCCGGCTCAAGAACGCGCTGGTCAACCTCGGCAACAGCAAAGACTGGGACGCGCTAGTGAAACGCGCCGAAGCGGGACGCCTGGACGGTGTGAACGTGCTTCTGCGTCCGGTCAGCGCCGAGTCGCTAGATAACCTTGTGGCGACCTCTACCGCCCCCTTCGTGATGCGTGAAACCACCCGTGCTGCCCAGGCGCTTAACAGCCCGGCGCCCGGCGGTTTTGTGATTGCCAGCGATGAAGGCAGCGACCTGGTGGATCAACCTTATCCGCAGGTTTCGCTCTATGACTATCCTGCCCAGGAGCAGTGGAGCGAATTCCAGCGTCTGGCGCAGATGCTGATGCAGACGCCATTCAGCGCGGAAGGGATCGTCACCACCCTCTTTACCGACGCCAACGGCACGCGTCATATTGGCCTGCACCGTATGCCGGATAGCGCTGGCCTGTGGCGCTATATAGGGACATCCCTGCTGCTGATTGCAATGCTGGCGTGCATTGTCTGGAACGGTTATCAGGCCGTACGCCGCTATCAGCGTTCCCGCACGCGGCTGGCAGAAATCCAGGCCTACTACGAAAATTGCCTGAACCCGAAACTGATCTCCTCTTCCGAGAGCCTGATCGGATAACGTCCCTGCGCGACAAGTTGTGCTACCCTGTCGCGCACGTTTCTTCTGGCTGGAGTTCCCCCTTATGCATCTTAATATCGACTGGCAGGCGGTCGATACCGTCCTGCTTGATATGGACGGCACGCTGCTTGATCTCGCCTTTGATAACTATTTCTGGCAAAAGCTGGTCCCGGAAACATACGGTGAACAGCAGGGGATCTCCCCGGCGGAAGCGCAGGAATTCATTCGTTCGCAATATAGCGCGGTGCAGCATACGCTAAACTGGTACTGTCTTGACTACTGGAGCGAGCGACTCGGTTTGGATATTTGTGCCATGACCACCGCCCAGGGCGCACGCGCCGTACTGCGCGACGATACGGTCCCGTTCCTGGATGCGCTGAAAGCCTGCGGTAAGCGCCGCATTTTGCTGACGAATGCGCATCCCCATAACCTGGCCGTGAAGCTGGAACATACCGGTCTTGCTTCACACCTTGATTTATTGCTTTCCACCCACACATTTGGTTATCCGAAAGAGGATCAGCGGTTGTGGCATGCCGTGGTGGAAGAGACCGGTTTACAGCCGGAACGCACGCTGTTTATTGACGACAGCGAGCCGATTCTGGATTCTGCGGCCGCTTTTGGCATTCGCTATTGTCTGGGCGTGACCAATCCGGATTCCGGCCTGGCTGAAAAAAGCTATCTGCGACATCCGGGGCTGAACGACTATCGCCGGATGATCCCCTCACTCACCGTGAAGGAGACGCCATGAAAGAAAAACCCGCTGATGGGGTAAGACTGGATAAATGGCTGTGGGCCGCCCGTTTTTACAAAACGCGCGCCCTTGCCCGTGAAATGGTTGATGGCGGAAAGGTGCATTACAACGGTCAGCGCAGCAAACCGAGCAAGCTGGTTGAACTGAATGCCACGCTAACGCTTCGCCAGGGCAACGATGAGAAAACGGTGGTGGTGAAAGCCATTACCGAGCAGCGGCGGCCCGCAACCGAAGCCGTTTTGCTGTATGAAGAGACGGCCGAAAGCATAGAGAAGCGCGAGAAAACCGCGCTGGCGCGCAAGATGAATGCGCTGACCATGCCTCACCCGGACCGGCGACCGGATAAAAAAGAGCGCCGCGATCTGATGAAATTTAAACACGGTGAGAGCGAGTAACCCTCACCTGCACGAGAGATGAAAATGGCCCAACACGACCAATTACACCGCTATCTGTTTGAACAATTCGCCGTGCGCGGCGAGCTGGTCACCGTATCCGAAACCTGGAAACAGATTCTGGAAAACCACAACTACCCGCTGCCGGTGAAAACCCTGTTGGGCGAACTGCTGGTTGCCACCAGCCTGCTGACCGCCACGCTGAAGTTCGCTGGCGATATTACCGTTCAGTTGCAGGGTGATGGCCCGATGTCGCTGGCGGTGATCAACGGCAATAACCAACAGCAGATGCGCGGCGTGGCGCGCATTCAGGGCGATATTCCTGAAAATGCGGATCTGAAAACGCTGGTCGGAAATGGCTACCTGGTTATCACGATCTCGCCTGAAGAGGGTGAGCGCTATCAGGGCGTTGTCGGTCTGGAAGGCGACACGCTTGCCGCCTGCCTGGAAGATTACTTCATGCGTTCCGAACAGCTGCCAACCCGCCTGTTCATCCGCACCGGTGAAGTGGATGGTCAGCCTGCTGCCGGTGGTATGCTGCTTCAGGTTCTGCCTGCGCAGGATGCGCAGACCAATGATTTCGAGCATCTGGCAACGTTGACGGAAACCATCAAAGCGGAAGAGTTGTTCACCCTGTCGGCGACCGACGTGCTGTGGCGTCTGTACCACGAAGAAGAAGTGACGGTTTACGATCCGCAGGATGTGGAATTTAAGTGCACCTGCTCTCGCGAGCGTTGTGCTGGCGCCCTGAAAACGCTGCCGGATGAAGAGATCGACAGCATCATGGCGGAAGACGGTGAGATCGATATGCACTGTGATTACTGCGGTACGCACTACGTGTTCAATTCCATGGATATCGCGGAGATCCGCAATAACGCCTCTCCGGCGGACCCGCAGGTTCACTGAGCTCTGAGCCTGTTGCCCGGCGGCGCTATGCTTGCACGGGCCTACAATGAATTGTGCAATTTTTTGATATGATTGCTAGTTGTAGGCCGGGTAAGCGTAGCGCCACCCGGCAAGAAAAAGCACTAACGCCACTGCGCATTATTGTAACTGTCGTAGCTCATATCGACACGCTCCCCAAAAATCTCAATATCCGCCCAGGGCTTCACGACAGATTTCACTTTCCTCTGCCTTAATGCGCGGTCAAGTTCTTCTCTGGTCAACGCCTCCGGCATTTTCCACGCGTCCCCGGCGATCCTCCAGCCCGTGTTGGTTTGTGTGTAAGCCACGATCCTGCGATCGGTAAATTGAAATAGCACGGCTTCCGGCTTGCCGTCGCTGTTAAGATCCAGCGGAATGAGTAAACAGTTTCTCTGGGCGCTATCGCAGCTCTCAAAGCGATACTGATTGCTGAGCATGGCTCGCCACAATGCCTTATCTGGACGGGCCATTCCCGGTGCGAGCTGGATCTGTTTTTCCAGCATCGCGGCGGTCATCTTACCTGCTCCGCCAGCGTTCCCGGAGAGAAGTCCATTTATTTCACGCTGGCGTTTTGGGTTTGAGATAAACTGTGGATCATTTTGCAGCATTTGCATCGCCTCTCGCCCCTTTCGTCCGGTATTGCTGAGCATATACAGGCTTACCTGGTCTGCGTTTATTCTGCCATCCTGATAACGCGCCATATGGCTTTCAACGCTGATACGCCAGGGATCAAGCACCGGTGTATAGACCAACACCAGGAAGATCAGCGCCAGTAATCCGGTAGCCGGAGTGATATGAGCCTGGAGCCTTTGTGGATCCCGACGGTAAAAAAGTACGCTAAGACAGAATCCTACCGTCCAGACCAGCGCCACTATCGTAATCAGCACACCGTACAGACGCTCCGGTGACCAGCCATACTGTGCGATGCGCAGCCAGAGCGCCCAGCCCGCCAGGACGGGATACGCAGGAGCGATAATCACGGCAAGATGAATCATTCCTCGCAGGGGAGAGAAGTAAGGCAGCTTTTGACGTTGTGGGTGCCATACGACAGTCACCAGCAATAACAGCAACAGCGCCAGCGTCGTCAGTAAGCCCGCAGCCGAGATCCGTGCTGAAACAGCCTCTAAGCCAACGAAGGGCAATATGCCTATAAAGAGCAGCGCCAGCGCAGCCATCAGTGGAAGCAAACCTGTCGCGATAAGCGTAAGGAGATTTTGCAATGCCAGAATCAGCCGAACCTGCATACGCGCAAGTACTGCCGCGCTGGCTGAAACCACGCCAATCGCCACTGAAATAAACCAGTCAGAATTAAAGAAAAGCCGATCAAAAAAAGAGATGCCAATGAGTTTAAAAAGCTCAGCCCAGAGGAAAAGCACCAGCTAGAACAGCCCATTCGAGACAAAAACAAGAAGAAATGTCAGCGCGTTATGCCAGTTTTTATCGTTGAAATCGCGGTAGAAAGCGTCCGTCGGTGCGGTCTCAAGGCGTCGCTGAAGCCATGGCAACAGGAGAAGCGTCATCAGGAGCAGATGAAAACCGAAAAGGAGCACCGCATTTCTGGTATCCCAGTTGTCCAGCCCCGCAACGCTCCACTTAAGCCAGCCGCCCATCCCCGCGACTGCCGCGCCAATTATCCCGAGTGACAGCCACAAAAATGGCTTTCTGAATGACGTCATGGCAAGCGACAACGTGGTTGTCATTACCACGGTGGCAGGTACTACACACATCAGCCACAGCGTATCCGATGGCAATTTTGCGTACTCGATATACCACGTGATTACATAGCAAATTACGCCCTGTAAAGCCCCCGCCAGCACGACGGCTACGCGCGTTGAAGGGGATAACGCCTCACGGTTTTCCATTTCTCATCCCTTGTTCATGAAAAATCTATTGTCTCATCAAAGCAAAACTCTGGCCCCCACCTCAAACTCTGAAAATAGCTGACCCAAGAGACCTGAATCGTTTTCCCAATGTAACCCTTACGTAATTTTCTTACATGTATGCGATTACATTCACATTCTTCTGGATAAATTCACCAGAGATTAACCTTTTAAGAACATTTTCCCCATCCAAAAAGCGATTCCTGCGATAATCTGCCCGCCCTGTGACTGGAGTCGCAGCGTTTTCCGTTAGTAAGGGTTTTGACCAGATACGTAAATCTATGAGCCCCGTCGCGGTTAACATCCCCAGAAAAACCCTACAATTTCAGGCAGTACATATTGGCTAAGGAGCAGTGATATGCGTGTTAATGGTTTAACCCCGCAAGATCTCAAGGCTTATGGTATTCACGACGTCCAGGAAGTGGTCTACAACCCCGATTACGATACGCTGTATCAGGAAGAGCTCAATCCGGCACTGGAAGGATACGAGCGCGGTGTGTTGACGAACCTGGGTGCTATCGCCGTCGATACGGGTATTTTTACCGGTCGTTCGCCTAAAGATAAGTATATCGTCCGAGACGACACCACCCGCGATACGCTGTGGTGGGCTGATAAGGGCAAAGGGAAGAACGATAACAAACCGCTCTCCCCGGAAACCTGGCAGCATCTGAAAGGACTTGTCACCCATCAGCTTTCCGGCAAGCGTCTGTTTATTATTGATGCGTTCTGCGGCGCTAACGCCGACACCCGTCTCTCCGTACGGTTCATTACTGAAGTGGCCTGGCAGGCGCATTTCGTGAAGAACATGTTCATTCGTCCGACCGATGAAGAACTGCAAGACTTCACCCCTGACTTTATCGTGATGAACGGCGCGAAATGCACCAACCCGCAGTGGAAAGAGCAGGGTCTTAATTCCGAAAACTTTATCGCCTTCAACCTGACCGAGCGTATCCAGCTGATCGGCGGTACCTGGTACGGCGGCGAAATGAAGAAAGGGATGTTCTCGGTCATGAACTACCTGCTGCCGCTGCGCGGTATCGCCTCCATGCACTGCTCGGCGAACGTCGGGGAAAAAGGCGATGTAGCAGTGTTCTTCGGCCTTTCCGGCACCGGTAAAACAACGCTGTCCACCGATCCAAAACGTCGTCTGATTGGCGACGATGAACACGGCTGGGATGATGACGGCGTGTTTAACTTTGAAGGCGGCTGCTACGCGAAGACCATTCGCCTGTCGGAAGAGGCAGAGCCGGATATCTACCACGCGATTCGCCGCGATGCGCTGCTGGAAAACGTCACCGTGCGTGCCGATGGTTCTATCGACTTCGACGATGCCTCGAAAACGGAAAACACCCGCGTCTCTTACCCGATCTACCACATCGAGAACATCGTCAAGCCGGTATCGAAGGCGGGTCATGCCACGAAGGTGATTTTCCTGACCGCGGATGCGTTCGGCGTGCTGCCACCGGTTTCCCGCCTGACCGCCAGCCAGACGCAGTACCATTTCCTCTCCGGCTTTACCGCTAAACTGGCGGGTACCGAGCGCGGTGTGACCGAGCCAACCCCAACCTTCTCCGCCTGCTTCGGCGCGGCGTTCCTGTCGCTGCACCCAACGCAGTACGCGGAAGTGCTGGTGAAACGCATGCAGGCATCCGGCGCCCAGGCGTACCTGGTGAACACCGGCTGGAACGGTACGGGCAAACGTATCTCCATCAAAGATACACGCGCCATCATCGACGCGATTCTGGATGGTTCGCTGGATAACGCCGAGACCTTTACGCTGCCGATGTTCGATCTGGCGATCCCAACAGAGCTGCCGGGCGTGGATACGCGTATCCTGGATCCGCGTAACACCTACGGTTCACCGGAACAGTGGCGTGAGAAGGCTGAATCGCTGGCGAAACTGTTTATCGAAAACTTCGAGAAGTATACCGACACACCGGCCGGTGCTGCGCTGGTGAGTGCGGGACCAAGGTAAAAGCAAAAAGGCAACGAAAGTTGCCTTTTTTAATGTTTTCTCCCTCTCCCCGTGGGAGAGGGCCGGGGTGAGGGCATCAGGCCCCCCCTTTTTTAACTCTCTTTCACCTGCCCCCGTAAAACCGGCACCGGTAACCACGCACGAATGCTCAAACCGCCCCGCTCGCTGGTGCCAATTTCCAGCAGTCCGTTATGGTTATCAACAATACGCTGCACAATCGCCAGGCCTAAGCCGGTTCCGCTGGTGCTGCGCGCGCTGTCGCCGCGCACAAATGGCTGGAACAGGTGCTTACGCTGCTCAGGCTTAATGCCCGGACCATCGTCTTCCACCTGGAACCAGGCGCGGTTGAGTTCCGTACCGCTGCTGACTTTGATCCAGCCGTTGCCGTACCGCGCCGCGTTGACCACCATATTCGCCACCGCGCGTTTAATGGAGAGCGGATGCATACGTACCTGAATCTCACCTGCCTGAAGGTCGGTCGCAATTTCACGTTCGTAGCCGCTTTCGGCGGCAACCACTTCGCCCAGAACCGCGTTCAGATCCGCCATCTCCATCGGCATCTCCTGCCCGGTGCGCAGGTAGTCGATAAACTGCTCGATGATGGCGTTACACTCTTCGATATCCTTGTTGATGGACTCTGCAAGATAAACATCCTGCTCGCCCATCATCTCTGTTGCCAGCCGGATACGCGTCAACGGGGTGCGAAGGTCATGGCTGACCCCCGCCATCAGCAGCGTACGGTCGTCCGCCAGCTGTTTAACGCCTGCCGCCATGTGGTTAAACGCACGCGTTACCGAGCGCACTTCCGATGCGCCATACTCACGCAGCGGCGGAGGGATAATACCTTTACCGACCTGCAATGCCGCATGCTCCAGATCGACCAGCGGTCGGTTCTGGATACGAATAAACAGCCATGCGCCGCCGATGGCCAGCAGCATGATCGCCAGGGTGTATCGGAACAGCGGCGAGAAGTCGCCCTGATGAATCTCGGTGAGCGGAACGCGCACCCAGATGTTGGGTGACAGCCAGGTTTTCAGCCAGACAACCGGCGAGCTTTTATTGACCTCAACGCGCACTTCCGTCGGGCCGCCAAGCTGCTGCGCCATCTGCTGGCTAAGGAATTCATAGTGCTGCGCCCAGCGCAGGCCGGCATCTTCCGCCGCTTCGTTCGAGTAGAGAGAAATGCCCAGCTCACGGTAGATTTCCCGACGGAATGCCGGGGGAACAACCAACTGCGTGCCGTCCTCCAGTTGCAGTTTGTCGGTCATCAGCATACGCACTTCGTATGCCAGCACCTTATTAAACTGCTGAAGGCTCGGCAGGATTGCAAAGTTCAGCACCACCAGGTAGGTCGTCACCAGACTGACAAACAGCAGGGTGACGATCAATAACAGCGTGCGGGCAAACGAACTTCGCGGCGAGAAGCGCATTCGCCTCATGCTTTAGAGCCGTCCGGAACAAACACGTAGCCCAGACCCCACACGGTCTGAATATAACGAGGATGCGCCGGATCTTCTTCCACCATACGGCGCAGACGAGAGATCTGCACGTCGATAGAACGCTCCATCGCGGAGTATTCACGACCACGCGCCAGGTTCATCAGCTTGTCACGGGAGAGCGGCTCACGCGGGTGACTGACCAGCGCTTTCAGCACCGCGAACTCGCCGCTGGTGAGCGGCATTGGCTCATCTTCACGGAACATTTCACGGGTGCCGAGGTTCAGCTTGAACTTACCGAATGCAATGACGGCCTCTTCCTGAGATGGCGCGCCCGGCAGCTCGTTCGCCTGACGACGCAGCACGGCGCGAATACGTGCCAGCAGTTCACGCGGGTTAAACGGCTTTGGAATGTAGTCATCAGCGCCAATCTCAAGGCCGACAATGCGGTCAACTTCTTCACCCTTCGCCGTCACCATGATGATCGGCATCGGGTTGCTCTGGCTGCGCAGACGGCGGCAAATAGAGAGCCCGTCTTCGCCAGGCAGCATCAGGTCCAACACCATCAGGTGGAAGGATTCACGCGTCAGCAGACGATCCATCTGTTCCGCGTTCGCGACGCTACGAACCTGGAAGCCCTGCTCGGTCAGATAACGTTCCAGCAGCGCACGCAGGCGCATGTCGTCATCTACGACCAGAATTTTGTAGTTCTCTTGCATTGTGTGTACTCCCAAAGGTTCGGATAAGCCTGGAACAGCGTATTCTAAAAAAGTGCACGGGTTCGACCAGCAAATTCTGGTATAAATTCTAGACGAAATTGTTACAAAGCATATTTAACAGCAGCTTATCTGTTCATTTCATCACATAAATCATTATTAATCTTGTCTGTTACACTGTGCGCTACGTATTGTGCGCAAAGACAGTTAACCGGCATTAAAGGCTGCACCATGAAAACGCCTCTGATCACCCGTGAAGGGTACGAGAAACTCAAAAAAGAGATGGATTACCTGTGGCGCGAAGAGCGTCCGGAAGTGACCAAAAAAGTCACCTGGGCAGCAAGCCTGGGCGACCGCAGCGAGAATGCGGACTACCAGTACAATAAAAAGCGGCTGCGCGAAATCGATCGCCGGGTACGCTACCTGACGAAGTGCCTCGAGAATCTCAAAATTGTCGATTACTCCCCGCAGCAGGAAGGTAAAGTCTTCTTCGGCGCGTGGGTCGAAATTGAAAACGACAGCGGCGACACCCTGCGTTTTCGTATCGTCGGCTACGATGAAATTTTCGGGCGTAAGGATTACATTTCTATCGACTCCCCCATGGCCCGCGCCCTGCTGAAAAAAGAGGTAGGCGATTTAGCCGTTGTCCAGACGCCTGCGGGTGAAGCAAGCTGGTACGTCAACGAAATCGAGTATGTTAAATAGTCCGAGAGCGCCCTCCCCGGCTGGCATTTTTTGGTGTCAGCCCGTATAACTATCCCCCTGATTTTCGATCCACAAGATGAACTGACCATGATGAAAGAGTCGCTCTGCCGCATTATTGCGGGTGAACTTCAGGCCAGAGCCGAACAGGTAGAAGCTGCCGTTCGCCTGCTTGATGAAGGGAACACCGTGCCGTTTATTGCACGTTATCGTAAGGAAGTCACCGGCGGTCTGGATGACACGCAGCTGCGAAACCTGGAGACCCGTCTGGGCTATCTGCGCGAGCTGGAAGACCGACGTCAGGCGATCCTCAAATCTATCGGCGAGCAGGGCAAGCTGACCAGTGACCTGGAAAAAGCCATTAACGGTACCCTGAGTAAAACCGAGCTCGAAGACCTCTATCTGCCGTACAAACCGAAGCGCCGCACGCGCGGGCAGATTGCGATCGAAGCCGGCCTTGAGCCACTGGCCGATCTGCTGTGGAACGAGCCGTCTCACGATCCGGAAACCGAAGCCGCCAAATTTATCGACGCCGATAAAGGCGTAGCGGACACCAAAGCCGCGCTGGACGGCGCGCGCTATATTCTGATGGAGCGCTTCGCCGAAGACGCGGCGCTGCTGGCCAAAGTGCGTGATTACCTGTGGAAGAACGCGCATATCGTCTCCACCGTGGTGTCCGGCAAAGAGGAAGAAGGCGCGAAATTCCGCGACTACTTCGATCACCACGAACCCATTTCTACCGCGCCGTCTCACCGCGCGCTGGCGATGTTCCGCGGCCGTAACGAAGGCGTGCTGCAACTCTCCCTGAATGCCGATCCGCAGTTTGACGAGCCGCCAAAAGAGAGTCACTGCGAGCAGATCATTATCGACCATCTGGGTCTGCGCCTGAACAACGCCCCGGCGGACAGCTGGCGCAAAGGCGTGGTGAGCTGGACCTGGCGCATCAAGGTTCTGATGCACCTCGAAACCGAGCTGATGGGCACCGTGCGCGAGCGCGCCGAAGACGAAGCGATCAACGTCTTCGCCCGTAACCTGCACGACCTGCTGATGGCGGCGCCAGCTGGCCTGCGCGCCACCATGGGTCTCGATCCGGGTCTGCGTACCGGCGTGAAGGTGGCTGTGGTTGACGGCACCGGCAAGCTGGTTGCCACCGACACCATTTACCCGCACACCGGTCAGGCAGCGAAAGCGGCTGTCGTCGTCGCCGCGCTGTGCGAGAAGTACAACGTTGAGCTGGTTGCCATCGGTAACGGTACGGCGTCCCGCGAAACCGAACGTTTCTATCTCGACGTGCAGAAGCAGTTCCCGAAAGTGACGGCGCAGAAAGTGATCGTCAGCGAAGCGGGGGCATCGGTCTACTCCGCCTCTGAGCTGGCAGCGCAGGAGTTCCCGGATCTGGACGTTTCCCTGCGCGGTGCGGTCTCTATCGCCCGTCGTTTGCAGGATCCGCTGGCGGAGCTGGTGAAGATTGACCCGAAATCCATCGGCGTGGGCCAGTATCAGCACGACGTGAGCCAGACGCAGCTGGCGCGCAAGCTGGATGCGGTAGTGGAAGACTGTGTTAACGCCGTCGGCGTGGACCTGAACACCGCTTCCGTTCCCCTGCTGACCCGCGTGGCGGGCCTGACCCGTATGATGGCGCAGAATATCGTCGCCTGGCGTGATGAGAACGGTCAGTTCCAGAACCGCCAGCAGCTGCTGAAGGTGAGCCGTCTGGGGCCAAAAGCATTTGAGCAGTGCGCGGGCTTCCTGCGCATCAATCACGGCGATAACCCGCTGGATGCCTCTACCGTTCACCCGGAAGCCTATCCAGTTGTCGAGCGTATCCTGGCCGCCACCCGGCAGGCGCTGAAAGACCTGATGGGCGACAGCAGCGCGCTGCGTAACCTGAAAGCGGTGGATTTCACCGACGAACAGTTCGGCGTGCCGACGGTCACCGACATCATCAAAGAGCTGGAAAAACCGGGCCGCGATCCGCGCCCTGAGTTTAAAACCGCGACCTTTGCTGAGGGCGTAGAAACCATGAACGACCTGCTGCCGGGCATGGTGCTGGAGGGGGCGGTAACCAACGTCACCAACTTTGGCGCGTTTGTGGATATCGGCGTACATCAGGATGGTCTGGTGCATATCTCTTCCCTCGCCGACAAGTTCGTTGAAGATCCGCACACCGTGGTCAAAGCGGGCGACATCGTGAAGGTGAAAGTGCTGGAAGTGGATCTCCAGCGCAAGCGTATTGCCCTGACCATGCGTCTGGACGAGCAGCCGGGCGACACTAACGCGCGCCGTGGCGGTAATGGCGGTGGCCGTGAACAGCAGCGTCCGGCAGCGAAAGCCGCGAAGCCACGCGGACGTGACGCACAGCCGGCGGGCAACAGCGCGATGATGGATGCGCTGGCAGCGGCGATGGGTAAGAAACGCTAATGCTGTAAATGCCCGGTGGCGCGACGCTTACCGGGCCTACGGTTTTGTAGGCCGGGCAAACGCAGTGCCGCCCGGCAAGCAGGCCGCAGGGAATTAAAATAAATATGTTGTATCCATATTTAAACCACGAATTATCACCTCATTAACAAATAGCCCTCTTTTTATTTTCACCTCAATTTCGAAAATATTGAGCAAGGTCAAGCAGACCGCAAATTAATACGATTAACAACATCCCGTCACATTTTTATTATTGCTGATAAAAACTATTCTCATTATCATCGCAGTGTAGATTATTTAACCTATCGTGGAATCAGGCGCTATGCAATTCACTCCAGACAGTGCGTGGAAAATTATCGGTTTTACCCGTGAGATAAGCCCGGCCTATCGGCAGAAGCTCCTGTCACTGGGCATGCTACCCGGCTCATCATTCCAGGTTGTGCGCGTTGCGCCGTTGGGCGATCCAGTTCATATCGAAACCCGACGCGTTAATCTGGTTCTGCGTAAAAAAGATCTCGCATTAATTGAAATTGAATCTTTATCCCGTTAACAAGCCAGCGGTTTCAGTGAGTCTACTACAATGAAAAAATTAACTATTGGCTTAATTGGCAATCCTAATTCCGGCAAGACAACCTTATTTAATCAGTTAACTGGCGCACGCCAGCGTGTGGGAAATTGGGCAGGCGTGACGGTGGAACGCAAAGAAGGCCAGTTCACCACGACAGATAATCAGGTCACGCTGGTTGATTTACCGGGGACCTATTCCCTCACCACGATTTCATCCCAGACCTCTCTCGATGAGCAAATTGCCTGCCACTATATTCTGAGCGGCGACGCGGATCTGCTTATCAACGTAGTGGATGCCTCTAACCTCGAACGAAATCTGTATCTCACGTTACAGCTGCTGGAGCTGGGTATTCCCTGCATCGTGGCGCTTAACATGCTCGACATCGCGGAGAAGCAAAAGCTGCGCATCGACGTCGATGCCCTCTCCGCCCGTCTGGGCTGCCCGGTGGTTCCGCTGGTTTCTACCCGCGCGCGCGGCATTGACGCCCTGAAGCTGGCGATTGACCGCCACACGGGCAATGCCGACGTCGAACTGGTGCACTACGCCCAGCCGCTGCTGCGCGAAGCCGGGCAGCTGGCGCAGGAGATGGATAACAGCATGCCCGCCAGACAACGTCTGTGGCTTGGCCTGCAAATGCTGGAAGGCGATATCTACAGCCGCGCCTACGCAGGCGATGCGGCGGATAAGCTGGATGTCGCACAGGCTCGCCTTAGCGACGAGCTGGATGACCCGGCCCTGCACATTGCGGATGCGCGCTATCAGGCCATCGCCGCTATCTGTGACGTGGTCAGCAATGCATTAACCGCTGAACCCAGCCGCTTCACCGCCGCCGTGGATAAGATTGTGCTCAACCGCTTCCTCGGTTTGCCGATCTTTTTACTGGTGATGTATGTGATGTTCCTGCTCGCCATTAACATCGGCGGTGCATTACAACCTATCTTTGATGGCGGCTCTGTCGCTATCTTCGTGCACGGTATTCAGTGGCTGGGCTACACCCTCCACTTCCCGGAATGGTTGACCATCTTCCTTGCGCAGGGGATCGGCGGCGGGATCAATACCGTCCTGCCGCTGGTGCCGCAGATCGGCATGATGTACCTGTTCCTCTCCTTCCTTGAGGATTCCGGTTACATGGCGCGCGCCGCCTTCGTGATGGACCGCCTGATGCAGGCGCTGGGGCTGCCGGGCAAATCCTTCGTGCCGCTGATTGTCGGCTTTGGCTGTAACGTGCCGTCAGTCATGGGCGCGCGTACGCTGGATGCCCCGCGCGAACGCCTGATGACCATCATGATGGCGCCGTTCATGTCCTGCGGCGCGCGGCTGGCGATCTTCGCGGTCTTTGCCGCGGCGTTCTTTGGTCAGGAAGGGGCGCTGGCCGTCTTCTCCCTGTATGTGCTGGGTATCGTGATGGCTATTCTCACCGGCCTGATGCTGAAGCACACCATCATGCGTGGCGAAGCGTCGCCGTTCGTGATGGAACTGCCGGTTTATCACGTTCCGCATCTGAAAAGCCTGATTATTCAGACATGGCAGCGCCTGAAGGGCTTCGTTCTGCGCGCCGGTAAGGTGATTGTGGTGGTCAGCATTTTCCTGAGCGCCCTGAACAGCTTCACTCTGAGCGGCCAGGCCGCGGACAACATTAATGACTCTGCCCTGGCCTCCGTCAGCCGGATCATTACGCCGGTCTTCAAACCGATTGGCGTTCAGGAAGACAACTGGCAGGCAACCGTGGGCCTGTTCACCGGCGCGATGGCAAAAGAGGTGGTTGTCGGCACCCTGAACACGCTTTACACCGCGGAAAACATCCAGGAAGAGGAGTTTAATCCGGCAGCGTTCAACCTCGGCGATGAACTGCTTGGCGCGGTGGAAGAAACCTGGCAGAGCCTGAAAGACACCTTCAGCCTGAGCGTACTGGCGAACCCGATTGAAGCCAGCAAAGGCGACGGCGAAATGGCGACCGGAGCAATGGGCGTGATGGGCCAGAAATTTGGCAGCGCGTCGGCGGCCTACAGCTACCTGATCTTCGTCCTGCTCTATATTCCGTGCATCTCGGTCATGGGCGCCATTGCCCGTGAGTCCAGCCGCGGCTGGATGGGCTTCTCCATTCTGTGGGGGCTGAACATTGCCTACTCGCTGGCAACCGTGTTTTATCAGGCCGTCAATTACAGCCAGCATCCGCGCTACAGCCTGGTCTGTATCCTCGCGGTGATCCTGTTTAACGTGATGGTGATTGGCCTGCTGCGCCGGGCGCGTAGCCGCGTTGACGTTAACCTGCTGGCAACGCGCAAAACCCCGACGACCTGCTGTAGCAGCCCTGCGGGCGACTGTCACTGAGGGGAAAAAAGATGGCATCGTTGATTCAGGTTCGTGACTTACTGGCGTTACAGGGACGAATGGAGGCGAAGCAGCTCAGCCTCAGCCTGCATACGCCGCAGCCGATGATCGATGCCATGCTGGAAAGGCTGGAGGCCATGGGGAAAGCCGTGCGCATTCAGGAAGAGCCGGACGGTTGTCTGTCCGGCAGTTGTAAGAGTTGTCCTGAAGGTAAAGCCTGTCTCAGGGAGTGGTGGACGCTTCGCTGATAAAACCGGACAGCGCCGAACAAAACTCAGCAGGATGAGAGATGAACGGCGCATGTGCCGCTTTGGCAACCACCATTGATTTACTCTCCGGCCACAGCGCATCCAGCAGCGGAACCACCTTGCGCGGAACCAGTCCATCCAGATAGCCATAAATACGCAGATGCGGCACCGTTAACGACGCCAGCGGCTCGCGCAGATCGACCGTTTTCAGGATTTCCAGCCCTCCGTTCAGCACCTCAACCTCCGGCATCGGCAGAGAAAGCACCGTCTGCTTCAGCGTCCGCGCATCCTGACGGGCGGTTTCTGTTCCCATCGTCTGTAATGCCAGGAAACGCTCCACCGTCCGCTGGAAGTCTTCGCTCAGCTGATGCTGGAACCCGGCCAGCACCTCAGGTTTGATGCCCGGCCACGCCTCGCGGGCGCTGAAACAGGGTGATGAGGCAACGGTGATCAGCGCCTGGACCCGCTCAGGATGGCGCAGCGCAATCTGGCTTGCCACCAGCCCCCCCAGGCTCCAGCCGAGCCAGACGGCTTTTTGCGGCGCCGCTTCCAGAACCTGCTCCGCCATGTCGTCGAGCGTCATCGCGCCGTAGCCGTGGCTGCGGCCATAGCCCGGTAGATCCACCAGGTGTACCGTGAATTGCGAGGCCAGTTCCTCACTTATGCAACGCCACACTTCGGCGTTCAGTCCCCATCCGTGCAGCAGCACAAGATGACAATTTCCCGTCCCAACGGTCTGCCACCACAGCGTCTTCATCAGTTAACGTTCTCTTTTTTCACATGGAGGTTGCGTATGCTAACAGTGCCCGGCTTGTGCTGGCTATGCCGAATGCCACTTGCGATGAGCGCGTGGGGCGTCTGTTCCGTTTGTACGCGAGCACTGGGTTACCTGAAGGGCTGTCCGCAATGCGGCTTGCCTGCCGTAAGCCAGACGCTCCCCTGCGGCCGTTGCCTGAAAAAAGCGCCGCCGTGGAGCGCGCTGGTGGCGGTGGATGATTACGTTTTGCCGCTGAGTCGTCTGGTTCATCAGTTTAAGTTTTCCAGCCAGACTGCACTGGCGCAGCCCCTGGCACGCCTGTTGTTACTGGCGGTATTACAGGCGCGAAGAACGCGCGGGCTGCCGCCGGTCGACACGCTTGTGAACGTGCCACTGTTTCAGCGTCGGCACTGGCGGCGGGGATACAATCAGAGCGACCTGCTGTGTCGTCCGCTTGCCCGCTGGCTGGGTTGCCGGTACCCCGCCTCTGCGCTGAAACGTACTCATGCCACTGCCGTTCAGCACCGGCTCAACGCCCGGTCGCGCAAAAGGAACCTGAAAAACGCCTTTCGCCTTGAATTGCCGGTCAACGGCCTCCATATCGCGATTGTGGATGATGTCGTCACCACGGGCAGTACCGTGGCTGAACTTTCCCGACTGCTTTTGCAAAGCGGCGCCGCGTCAGTTCAGGTATGGTGTCTGTGCCGTACCTTGTAGCCCTTCTTCAATGGGCGTATGATTATACCCAGGTAATTTAGTCAACTATTAGGCCAAAGCTATGATCCGTATTTCCGATTCTGCACAAGCGCACTTTGCCAAACTGCTGGCAAATCAGGAAGAAGGGACGCAGATCCGCGTGTTTGTGATCAATCCAGGCACTCCGAATGCAGAATGTGGTGTCTCTTATTGTCCTCCGGATGCTGTGGAAGCAACTGACACTGCCCTTAAATTTGAACAGCTCACCGCGTACGTTGATGAGCTGAGCGCGCCGTATCTTGAAGATGCGGAGATTGATTTCGTCACTGACCAGCTGGGTTCTCAGCTGACGCTGAAGGCGCCAAACGCGAAGATGCGTAAAGTCTCTGACGATGCCCCGCTGATGGAGCGTGTGGAATATCTGCTGCAATCGCAGATCAACCCGCAGCTGGCCGGCCACGGGGGACGTGTTTCCCTGATGGAAATCACCGAAGATGGTCTGGCGATCCTGCAATTCGGCGGCGGCTGTAACGGCTGCTCCATGGTTGATGTAACCCTGAAAGAAGGGATCGAGAAGCAGCTGCTGAACGAATTCCCGGAACTGAAAGGCGTGCGCGATCTGACCGAGCACCAGCGCGGCGAGCACTCTTACTACTGATTCAGTACCCGTCTGTATTGCCCGGTGGCGCTGCGCTTACCGGGCCTACTTTTTCTTGCCTCCCCCTCTGTATGTTGACCTGCGTCTCATAATTTAAATTTTACCTGCCTGGGTGATTCTCAATCACATCATGTTACCCGTATCATTCTCGTGGGCACTCAACACCCTTATAACAGCCGACTAAACTTAACGTTTTCGCAGGCATCAGTATGAGTGCCGTTAACACTCTGTTCCCAGTTGGGACAACCGGAATTTGTCGTTGAAACAATGACGTTACCCATAACAATTCAAAGGCCAGGTCAATCATGCCATTAGTCATCGTCGCTATCGGTGTTGTGTTATTACTGCTCTTGATGATCCGCTTCAAAATGAACGGATTTATCGCTCTGGTTCTGGTGGCACTTGCAGTCGGTCTGATGCAGGGAATGCCGCTGGTTAAAGTTATCAGCTCCATTAAAGCCGGTGTCGGCGGTACGCTCGGCAGCCTGGCGCTGATCATGGGCTTCGGCGCCATGCTCGGTAAAATGCTCGCGGACTGCGGTGGCGCACAGCGTATTGCCACCACGCTGATCGACAAATTTGGTAAGAAGAACATTCAATGGGCGGTGGTGTTAACCGGTTTTACCGTCGGTTTCGCGCTGTTCTATGAAGTGGGCTTCGTGCTGATGCTGCCGCTGGTGTTCACCATCGCCGCTGCCGCCAACATCCCGCTGCTGTTCGTGGGTGTGCCGATGGCTGCGGCGCTGTCCGTCACCCACGGTTTCCTGCCGCCGCACCCGGGCCCAACGGCTATCGCCACCATCTTCCATGCCGATATGGGTAAAACCCTGCTGTTTGGTACGATTCTGGCGATCCCGACGGTGATTCTGGCAGGCCCGGTGTATGCGCGCTTCCTGAAAGGCATTGATAAGCCTATCCCGGAAGGGCTGTATAGCGCCAAAACCTTTACTGAAGAAGAGATGCCAGGCTTTGGCGTCAGCGTCTGGACCTCACTGGTACCGGTGATCCTGATGGCGATGCGTGCCATAGCAGAGATGGTTCTGCCGAAAGGTCACGCGTTCCTGTCCGTTGCGGAGTTCCTGGGCGACCCGGTGATGGCGACGCTGATTGCGGTCCTGATCGCCATGTTCACCTTCGGTCTTAACCGTGGCCGTTCCATGGATCAGATCAACGACACGCTGACTTCTTCCATCAAAATCATTGCCATGATGCTGCTGATCATCGGCGGTGGCGGCGCGTTCAAGCAGGTGCTGGTCGACAGCGGCGTGGATAAATACATCGCGGCCATGATGCATGAAACCAACGTCTCCCCGCTGCTGATGGCATGGTCTATTGCCGCGGTGTTGCGTATCGCGCTGGGCTCTGCGACCGTTGCGGCGATTACCGCGGGCGGTATCGTTGCGCCGCTGATTGCGACCACGGGCGTAAGCCCTGAGCTGATGGTTATTGCGGTCGGTTCCGGTAGCGTGATTTTCTCCCACGTGAACGATCCGGGCTTCTGGCTGTTCAAGGAGTACTTCAACCTGACCATCGGTGAAACCATCAAGTCCTGGTCCGCGCTGGAAACCATTATTTCGGTGTGCGGTCTGGTCGGGGTGCTGCTGTTGAATATGGTGGTTTGATGTATTAAGTCGGGTGGCGGCTATGCCTTACCCGACCTACTTAATGCACGTAGGCCCGGTAAGCGTTAGCGCCACCGGGCAATAAAAAACCCGCCACTGGCGGGTTTTTTATCACTTCTTCGCTGCTGCTTTTCGCCGTTTATCCAAATCCTTAATCAACCTGTTCACCCCGTCATCGGCAAACATCGCTTCAAGCGTTGTGGACAGCTTGCGACGCCAGTTTTTGTACTGATAGCTGGTGCCGGGGATGTTTACCGGCTCCGCCATATCAATCCAGTCTTCCGGTTGCAGACCGAGCAACGCGCTGTTGCTGTCGGCAATATAGCGCTGTAAGCCACGGTTAAGCGTTGGCGTCATCGACATCAGCGACGCCTTATGCCCGGCGCGCTTCGGCAGACAGCCATGCTTATGCAGCGCATCCAGCAACCCCTGCTTCGCCAGCTCGCGATCCTGATACAGCCCACGCAGAACCTCTTCATCCGGGTAGAGACCCAGCGTTTTGCCGAGCGTCAGGTCGCCGCTTTCCCAGTAGCCTCTGAGCGTAGGAAGATCATGCGTCGTCGCGACTGCCATTGACTGTTCAGGGTACGCTTTCGGCGCGCGGAAGGTTTTCTCATGGTCGTTTTCAAAATAGAGCACTTTGTAGGAGTAAACCCCGCTGTCGCGGAGCTTGCTGACAATTTCCACCGGCACGGTACCGAGATCTTCGCCAATCACCATGCACTGATGACGTTTACTCTCCAGCGCGAGGATTGAGAGCAGGTCGTCCACCGGATACTGCACGTACGCCCCGTGGTCAGCCGTTTCACCGTACGGGATCCACCACAGGCGCAGCACGGACATCACGTGGTCGATACGCAACGCACCGCAGTTCTTCATGTTAGCGCGCAGCAGGTCGATAAACGGCTCGTAGGCACGCGCCGCCATCACGTGCGGATCCATCGGCGGTAAGCCCCAGTTCTGACCAAGCGGGCCCAGAATATCCGGCGGCGCCCCCACAGAAGCTTTCAGGCAGTAAAGTTCACGGTCACACCAGGTTTCCGCCCCGCCTTCCGCCACGCCGACGGCCAGATCGCGATACAACCCGATCGGCATGTTATAGCCCTGGCTCACCTGCCAGCAGGCGGCAAACTGGCTGTACGCCAGCCACTGCAACCAGAGATAGAAATCCACCTCGTCGGCATGCGTCTCACAGAATGCCTTCACTTCCGGGGTATCAACGGACTGATAGGCTTCCGGCCACACCGGCCAGCCCCAGCGCATCTCGTCCTCCTGAACCTGATACGCATGCAGCGCATCAAACGCTGCCTGCCAGTAAAGGCTCTCGCCTTCCTGCATCACAAACTGGCGGAAGGCTGCCATCTGCTCGTCGTCACGCTTCGCAAAGCCCTTCCAGGCCAGACGCAGAGCCGCCATTTTCAGCGCGGTAACGGAGGCGTAATCAACCCAGTCCGCATCGCGGGCTTGTTTCAGCAGCTGTTGCGTGGTTTCAAGCTTCCACCACGCCTGCGCCTCTTTGCTGTTTTTGAAATCGTCTAACGCGTTAACGTCGATGTAAATCACGTTCAGCCAGCGACGGGAAGACGGGCTGTACGGGCTGGCGCTTTCCGGATTCGCCGGATAGAGGGCGTGGATCGGGTTGAGGCCGATGAACGCGCCGCCGCGCTCACCAACAGATGCCAGCATCTTTTTCAGGTCGCCAAAATCACCAATGCCCCAGTTGCTGTCCGAACGCAGGGTATAGAGCTGCACGCAGGCGCCCCACAGCTTTTTGCCTTCACGCAGCGCCTGCGGCTCATAGCAGCGCTTTGGCGCCACAATCACCCGACAGTGAAAACGCTGGTCGTCCCGGGTCAGCGTAAGCGTGTGGTAGCCCTCCGGCAGCTTCGCCGGAAGGTTAAGGGTTTTGCCGCCGGTGGCATGGCCTTTGTGCTGATGCCCCTCTTCGGTGGTGAGCAGCCAACTGAACTCGCCGCGCCCTTCCACCGCCAGCGGCATCTTTTTGCCTGCGGTAAAGACCTTGACGTTCGGCACCGGCGCACCCGACGCTTTCGCGTCGGTTTTGTGCATGGCATCCAGCAAACGTCTTTTGGTGTCCGCACCAATAGACTGCGGTTTGCCGTGCGCATTGATGTAACTGAGGCTAATTCCCGCCGCCTGCGCGGCACTGTCCAGACGTTTACTCTCCATCGCGCTTCCTTAGCGTTTTGCCTGCCAGATACGAGCCTGATAATCACGGATTGAGCGGTCAGAGCTGAACATACCGCAGCGCGCGGTGTTCAGGATACACGCGCGGGTCCAGGCATCCTGGTCGCGATACAGCACGTCGACCTGCTTCTGCGCTTCAACGTAAGCCGAGAAGTCAGCCATCACCAGGTACGGGTCGCCGCCCTGTTTGTCCATGCTGTGCAGCATCTGGTCAAACGCGTGCTTGTCGCCGTCGCTGTACTTCCCGCTTTCCAGCTCTTTGAGCACCGCATCCAGCACTTTGTCTTTTTTACGCCATTTCACCGGGTCGTACCCTTTGGCTTTGATGGCTTTCACTTCTTCAACAGTATGGCCGAAGATAAAGATGTTCTCTTCGCCGACCTTCTCGGCAATTTCGACGTTCGCACCGTCCAGCGTGCCGACGGTCAGCGCGCCGTTCAGGGCCAGCTTCATGTTGCCGGTACCGGACGCTTCTTTACCGGCGGTAGAGATCTGCTCGGAAATATCCGCCGCCGGGATCAGCATTTCAGCCGCAGAAACGCAGTAGTCCGGCAGGAACACCACCTTCAGCTTGTCGCCCACTTTCGGATCGCTGTTGATCGCCGCCGCCACTTTATTAATGGCAAGGATAATGTTTTTCGCCAGGTAGTAGCCCGGCGCCGCTTTCGCACCGAACAGGAACACGCGCGGGACGCGGTCGGCCTGCGGGTTCTCGCGGATCTCTTTGTACAGCGCCAGAATGTGCAGCAGGTTCAGGTGCTGACGTTTGTACTCGTGCAGTCGTTTGATCTGGATATCGAAAATCGCATTCGGGTTGATCTCAATTCCGGTGCGCATTTTCACAAACTCGGCCAGACGAACCTTGTTCTCCAGCTTAATGGCGCGGTACTGCTCGCGGAACTTCGCGTTGTCGGCCTGTTTTTCCAGGTTGATGAGCTGGTCCAGGTCGTTGGCCCACTCTTTCTTCAGGGTCTTGTCCAGCAGGCCGGCCAGCAGCGGGTTGCACTGCTTAATCCAGCGACGCGGCGTGATGCCGTTGGTCACGTTATGGAATTTGGTCGGCCACAGCTGGTGGTATTCCGGGAAGAGATCTTTCACCACCAGATCCGAGTGCAGCGCGGCCACGCCGTTCACCGCAAAGCCGCTGACCACGCACATGTTCGCCATGCGCACCTGCTTGTCGTGCACAACGGCCAGCTTCGCCCAGACGGCCTTATCGCCCGGCCAGGTTTTCTCCACCAGCGTTTTGAACTGGTCGTTAATCTTGTTGATGATCTGCATATGGCGCGGCAGCAGCGTTTTCACCAGCTTCTCATCCCAGCACTCGAGCGCTTCCGGCATCAGGGTGTGGTTGGTGTAGGCGAAGGTGCGGCTGGTAATGGCCCAGGCGTCGTCCCAGCTCAGCTGATGCTCGTCGATCAGCACGCGCAGCAGCTCCGGGATCGCAATGGTCGGATGCGTGTCGTTAAGCTGAATAACTTCGAAGTCCGGCAGCTGAGCCAGCTTGCGGCCCGCCAGGTGGTGGCGACGCAGAATATCCGCCACGGAGCAGGCGCACTGGAAGTACTGCTGCATCAGACGCAGCTTTTTACCCGCCAGATGATTATCGTTCGGGTAGAGGACTTTGGTCAGCTTCTCGGCGTCGATCCCCTGCTGCTCGGCGCGCAGGAAATCACCGTCGTTGAATTTGGTCAGGTTAAACGGATGCGCGTGCTTCGCCTGCCACAGGCGCAGCGGCTGCGCCACGCCGTTACGGTAGCCGAGTACCGGCAGGTCCCAGGCTTCACCGGTAATGGTGAACGCCGGTTCCCAGAGTCCCTGCTTCGTGACTTTCCCGCCAATCCCGACCTGCACATCCAGCTGCGCGTTGTGGCGGAACCACGGATAGGTATTGCGGTGCCAGTCGTCTGGCGCTTCCATCTGATGGCCGTCGGCAAATGACTGACGGAACAGGCCGTACTGATAGTTCAGGCCATAGCCAATCGCCGACTGGCCCACGGTTGCCATGGAATCCAGGAAACAGGCTGCCAGACGTCCCAGACCGCCGTTACCCAGCGCCGGATCAATCTCTTCTTCCAGCAGATCGGTCAGGTTGATGTCGTGTTCTTTCAGCACGTCACCGACCTCCTGATACCAGCCAAGGTTCAGCAGATTGTTACCCGTCAGACGGCCAATCAGGAACTCCATTGAAATGTAGTTGACGTGACGCTGGCCTTTCACGGGCTTCGTCACAGGCTGAGCGTCCAGCTGCTCTGCGAGCGCCCCGCTCACCGCCTGCCACCACTGGTGAGGCGTCATTTCGTTTGCAGCATGAAGGCCAAAACGCTGCCACTGACGTGTCAGGGCAGCCTGAAATTGAGCTTTGTTGAAAGTAGGCTGTGACATAGGGAATCGGCATCCTGTAGAGAGTAAAAACATTTAACGCTAGTGTGCCTGGCTCATTGCGCCTCTTCCTCCTCCTGTCGGGGATTAGACAGGGAGGAGTAGCGGGGATGAGCATAAAAGTGTGATCGAGGCCACTGTGTGAGTGTGCGCTTCGCTGAAAAAGCGATCCCGGAAGAGCGTCAAAGAAATGAAATGCAGTTTCGGAGGAAATTAATCATCGCTGAAATGATTACTTACGTAGAATAATATTTCCGCGCGTCGCGATTATTCAGCACCCCTATTAAGCCGATGCAACTTTCCCCGAAGTTAATTAACTTCAGCGTCATTATCTCTTTCTGAAACCAGTTTCAGCGCAACCGCGACTTATGCACACAAGCCAGAAGCAGCGCGGCATCCAGCCATTTACGGAAAGTTCCATCAGTGATGAGAATGTTTTGTGACAGAGTGCAAATTCAGAGCCTCCAAACCCAGACATAACTTGCAATAGTTCCTCTATTGGCCGAACTTATAGATATTAATTACGAAGCGCAAAAAAAATAAATTCTCTCGTTCCCCACAGTGAAGTGAAAACTATGTTGATTCCGTCCAAATTAAGTCGCCCGGTTCGTCTTGACCATACTGTGGTCCGCGAGCGCCTGCTGGCTAAACTTTCCGGTGCGCATAATTTCCGACTGGCGCTGGTTACGAGTCCTGCGGGTTATGGAAAAACAACGCTCATTTCGCAATGGGCGGCAGGTAAAAGCGATCTTGGCTGGTACTCCCTGGATGAAGGGGATAACCAGCAGGAGCGTTTTGCCAGCTATTTAATTGCCGCGATTCAGCAGGCAACCAACGGACACTGCGTCACCAGCGAGGTGATGGTGCAAAAGCGCCAGTACGCCAGCCTGTCCTCTCTTTTCTCCCAGCTGTTTATCGAGCTGGCCGAATGGCATCGCCCGCTGTATGTGGTGATTGATGATTATCATCTGATCACCAACCCGGTTATTCACGAGTCCATGCGTTTCTTCCTGCGCCATCAGCCGGAAAACCTGACGCTGGTTGTCCTGTCGCGTAACCTTCCGCAGTTGGGCATTGCCAACCTGCGCGTGCGCGATCAGCTGCTGGAAATCGGCAGTCAGCAGCTGGCCTTTACCCATCAGGAAGCGAAGCAGTTCTTTGACTGCCGCCTGACGTCTCCGATTGAGGCGTCGGAAAGCAGCCGCCTGTGCGATGACGTTGCCGGCTGGGCCACGGCGCTTCAGCTGATTGCCCTCTCCGCGCGGCAAAACAACAGCCCGACGCATCAGTCCGCGCGCCGCCTGGCGGGCATCAACGCCAGCCACCTGTCGGATTATCTGGTGGATGAGGTACTCGACAGCGTTGACCTCTCCACCCGCCATTTCCTGCTGAAAAGCTCCCTGCTGCGTTCCATGAACGATGCGCTGATTGTACGCGTCACCGGCATTGAAAACGGGCAGCTTCAGCTCGAAGAGATTGAACGTCAGGGTCTGTTCCTGACGCGCATGGACGATCCCGGCGAATGGTTTAGCTACCATCCGCTGTTTGGCAGCTTCCTGCGCCAGCGTTGCCAGTGGGAACTGGCCGCAGAGCTGCCTGACATTCACCGCGCCGCCGCCGAAAGCTGGATGGCGCAAGGTTTCCCGAGCGAGGCTATCCACCATGCGCTGGCCGCCGGGGATGCCGGTATGCTGCGCGATATTCTGCTCAACCACGCGTGGGGACTGTTCAACCACAGTGAACTGACGCTGCTGGAAGAGTCGTTAAAAGCGCTGCCGTGGGAAAGCCTGCTGGAAAATCCGCGTCTGGTGCTGCTCCAGGCCTGGCTGATGCAGAGCCAGCATCGCTACAGCGAAGTGAACACCCTGCTGGCGCGCGCCGAGCAGGAGATGGAAAGCGAGATGGATACCACCCTGCATGGCGAATTTAACGCCCTGCGTGCGCAGGTGGCGATTAACGACGGTGACCCTGAGGAAGCCGAACGGCTGGCGATGGTCGCGCTGGATGAGCTGCCGCTGGCGAATTTTTACAGCCGTATTGTGGCCACCTCGGTACACGGCGAAGTGCTGCACTGCAAAGGCGACCTGACGCGCTCGCTGTCGCTGATGCAGCAAACCGAACAGATGGCGCGCCGCCATGACGTGTGGCATTACGCGCTGTGGAGCCTGATCCAGCAAAGCGAGATTTTATTCGCGCAGGGGTTCCTGCAGGCCGCCTGGGAGAACCAGGAGAAAGCCTTCCAGCTTATTCGTGAGCAGCATCTGGAACAGCTGCCGATGCACGAGTTCCTGCTGCGCATTCGCGCTCAGCTGCTGTGGGCGTGGTCGCGTCTGGACGAGGCGGAAAGCGCCGCGCGTCAGGGCGTGAACGTGCTCTCCAGCTTCCAGCCGCAGCAGCAGCTGCAATGCCTGGCGCTGCTGGTGCAATGCTCGCTGGCGCGTGGGGATTTGGACAATGCGCGCAACCATCTCAACCGCCTGGAAAACCTGCTCGGCAACGGCCAGTACCACAGCGACTGGGTTTCCAACGCCGATAAGGTCCGGGTGATTTACTGGCAGATGACCGGCGACAAAAAATCCGCCGCCAACTGGCTGCGCCACACGCCGAAACCTGAATTTGCCAATAACCACTTCCTGCAAAGCCAGTGGCGAAACATTGCCCGCGTGCAGATCCTGCTCGGTGAATTTGAGCCTGCCGAAATTGTGCTGGAAGAGTTGAACGAAAACGCCCGCAGCCTGCGCCTGATGAGCGATCTGAACCGCAACCTGCTGCTGCTCAACCAGCTTTACTGGCAGGCGGGTCGCAAAAACGACGCGCAGCGCGTGCTGCTGGAAGCGCTGCAGCTGGCTAACCGCACCGGGTTTATCAGTCACTTTGTGATTGAGGGTGAAGTGATGGCGCAACAGCTGCGCCAGCTGATTCAGCTCAACACGCTGCCGGAGCTGGACCAGCACCGCGCTCAGCGCATTCTGCGTGAGATTAATCAGCATCATCGGCACAAGTTCGCCCATTTTGACGAGAATTTCGTCGAACGTTTGCTGAACCATCCTGAAGTGCCGGAACTTATCCGCACCAGTCCGCTCACCCAGCGTGAATGGCAGGTACTGGGGCTGATCTATTCAGGGTACAGCAATGAGCAGATTGCCGGCGAGCTGGCCGTCGCGGCGACGACCATTAAGACGCACATCCGTAATCTGTATCAGAAGCTCGGCGTGGCGCATCGTCAGGATGCGGTGCAGCATGCGCAGCAGCTGCTGAAGATGATGGGGTATGGCGTGTAGGTTTTGTGCGGCCTGATGCCCTCACCCCGGCCCTCTCCCACAGGGAGAGGGAGAAAGACCGATCAACACAACTCTAACTGCAAATTATTATCTTTAATCACCTGCAACACGCCCGCCGGAGGCATCACGTCGGTGTAAAGCGCATTGACCATGCTGATGCTGCCCATATTCACCATCGCGTTTCGGCCAAACTTGGAGTGGTCCGCCACCAGCATCACGTGGCGTGAATTCTCAATGATCGCACGCTTGGTGCGAACTTCGTGGTAATCAAACTCCAGCAGCGAGCCGTCGCTGTCGATACCGCTGATCCCCAGAATGCCGAAATCGAGGCGGAACTGAGAGATGAAATCGAGCGTCGCTTCGCCGATGATCCCGCCGTCGCGGCTGCGCAGTTCGCCACCCGCGAGAATGATGCGGAAATCATCTTTCTGCATCAGGGTATTGGCAACGTTCAGGTTGTTGGTGACCACGCGCAGGTTCTCGTGTTGCAGCAGCGCGTGCGCAACCGCCTCTGGCGTGGTACCGATATCAATAAACAGCGTCGCGCCGTTGGGGATCTGGCTGGCGACCTTACGCGCAATACGCTCTTTCTCCGCCGTTTGTGTCGCCTTACGGTCGTGCCAGGAGGTGTTCACCGAGCTGGACGGCAGCGCCGCCCCACCGTGATGGCGCAGAATACGGCTTTGATCGGCCAGGTCGTTTAAATCGCGACGAATGGTTTGCGGGCTGACGGCAAACTGTTCCACCAGCTCTTCGGTACTGACGTATCCCTGTTTTTTTACCAGTTCGATAATGGCGTCATGACGCTGCGTTTGTTTCATGAAATATCCCTGGAATTATGTTCGTTTTCGCGCATGGAGCGTGTCGGCGAAGGCCATCGCCAGCCCGACGGCCAGACCGGTGACGTGGGCACCGTTGGCAATGGACATACCAAACAGATCAAACCATCCGGCAATAAGCCATATTAACGCAAAGGCGATTAATCCGCGCTGCAGATAGATGCCGCTCTCCGGATCGCGCTCGCCCCTGAGCCAGACGTACCCCATCAGGGCGTAGACCACCCCGGACAGGCCGCCGAACCATGGCCCGCTGAATTTATGCTGCACATAGCCGCTCAGCAGGGCGCTAATCACGGTAAGCACAATCAGCTTGCCGCTGCCCAGTCGCTTCTCAACGATACCGCCGAGGTACCACCACCACAGCAGGTTAAAGAGAATATGCATCACCGAGAAGTGCATCAGCGTATGGGTGAAGTAACGCCAGACGTCAAACTGCAGGGAGGGATCGTACGGCCACGCCAGCGCAAGCATCACGGGCTGGTCGCCGACCACGTTCATAATGATAAAGACCAGAATACAGGCCGCCATCAGCAGCAGCGTAAACGGCCCGGCGCGTTCGCGCAGCGTGGCGATAAAAGGAAAACGACGGTATTGCAGCCCGCTTCCCGTCTGGCCGGACTGCCAGCTCGCGGCGAGGTAGCGCGGGTCGGCGGGATTCTCAAGGAAACGCGCCAGCTCCTCGTTGACGCGCGCGGCCTGGCTTTCGTCGGCGAGCCAGACGTCGGTTTGCGTATGTTGCTGAAGGGTAAGGATAACGCCCTGCGTCGCCATATAGTCGACAAACGCCTGGGCGACGCGCGGGTTGGTAAAGGAGGTGATCATCAACATGGGCGGCGGTCGCTTATTTCCACACAAAAGAGGACAGTATAGCGAGATCAGCGCTCAAACGCGTACTCAACTTCTGCCGGGAAATGGCGATGCCAGGCATCGAAGCCGCCATCAACGCTGTACACCGCATCGTAACCCTGCTGAAGCAGATACTGCGCCGCGCCTTTGCTGCTGTTGCCGTGGTAGCACATCACCATCACCGGCGTTTCGAAGTCGTTATCGCGCATAAACGCGCCCAGCGTATCGTTGGTGAGATGGAACGCGCCCGGCGTATGGCCCATCGCAAAGCTCTGCGGATCGCGGATGTCCACCAGCACCGCTTTTCCCTGGTGCATCTTCTGGTGGGCTTCTTCTACGTTAATACATTCAAACTGATCCATGGTGTTCTCATCTTCTGTTCAGGTGTGGCGCGGTTTTCCCCCCTCACCCTGCCCTCTCCCGGAGGGAGAGGAAAAGGGAACCCCCTCTCCCCGTGGGAGAGGGTTGGGGTGAGGGCATCAAGCCGCACTATTTTACCCCGTAGTGTACGTCCTGGCGGCGGGTAAACGCCATTATGTTATCCATATCACTCTAAATTGTTTTTTTGATGTTACCAAAGGCGCGTTCCTTTGCTATTATGAGCGATATCGAACATTTTTGAGCTTTAACGAAAGTGCATGAGGGTGTTATGGAAACCAAAGATCTGATTGTGATAGGCGGGGGCATCAACGGTGCCGGTATTGCGGTTGATGCCGCAGGACGCGGTTTATCCGTGCTGATGCTGGAAGCTAACGATCTCGCCTGCGCGACGTCGTCCGCCAGCTCCAAACTGATTCATGGCGGCCTGCGCTACCTGGAACACTACGAATTCCGTCTGGTCAGTGAAGCCTTAGCTGAACGCGAAGTGCTGCTGAAGATGGCGCCGCATCTGGCGATCCCAATGCGCTTTCGTCTGCCGCATCGCCCGCATCTACGCCCGGCGTGGATGATCCGCATCGGCCTGTTTATGTACGATCATCTCGGCAAACGCACCAGCCTGCCGGGATCGAACGGCTTGCGTTTTGGCTCAGAATCGGTTCTTAAACCTGAAATCGTGCGCGGTTTCGAATATTCCGACTGCTGGGTGGACGATGCGCGTCTGGTGCTGGCTAACGCGCAGATGGTCGAGAAGAAAGGCGGCGAGGTGAAAACCCGTACCCGCGCGACCGCCGCACGCCGCGAAAACGGCCTGTGGATTGTGGAAGCGGAAGACGTGGATACCGGTGAGAAGTTTAGCTGGAAAGCGCGCGGCCTGGTGAACGCCACCGGCCCGTGGGTAAAACAGTTCTTCGATGACGGTATGCACCTGCCTTCTCCGTACGGCATCCGCCTGATCAAGGGCAGCCACATTGTGGTGCCGCGCGTGCATACCCAGAAACAGGCTTATATCCTGCAAAATGAAGACAAGCGCATTGTGTTTGTGATCCCGTGGATGGACGAGTTCTCCATCATCGGCACCACCGACGTGGAGTACAAGGGCGATCCGAAAAACGTTGAGATCGACGAGAGTGAAGTCAGCTACCTGTTGAAAGTGTACAACGCGCACTTTAAGAAACAGCTGGCGCGCGATGACGTGGTCTGGACCTACTCCGGCGTGCGTCCGCTGTGTGATGACGAGTCTGACTCACCGCAGGCCATCACCCGTGACTATACGCTTGATATTCATGACGTGGACGGTCAGGCGCCCCTGCTGTCGGTATTTGGCGGTAAGCTCACCACCTACCGTAAACTGGCGGAGCACGCGCTGGAGAAACTGGCGCCGTATTACAAAGGCATCGGCCCGGCGTGGACGAAAGGCGCCGTGCTGCCTGGCGGCGATATCGGCGATAACCGCGACGATTACGCCGCGAAGCTGCGTCGCCGCTTCCCGTTCATTACCGAAGGAATGGCGCGCCACTATGCCCGCACCTACGGCAGCAACACCGAACTGTTCCTCGGCGAGGCGAAAGAGATTGCCGATCTGGGCGAGCATTTTGGCCATGAGCTGTACGAAGCGGAACTGCGCTACCTGGTGGAACACGAGTGGGTGCGCCGTCTGGACGATGCTATCTGGCGTCGTACTAAAGAAGGGATGTGGCTGAATGCCGAGCAGCAGTCTCGCGTGGCGCAATGGTTGCAGCAGCATGCGGGAAAGCGTGAATTGTCGTTGGCGTCGTAATTGAAAAAAAGCCGGGTGGCGGCTCCGCCTTACCCGGCCTACTCGATCCCGTAGGCCCGGTAAGCGCAGCGCCACCGGGCTTTGTTTTTACAACCGCACCGGATCAATATGCCAGATATTCTCGGCATACTCTTTGATAGTCCTGTCCGACGAGAAGTATCCCATGTTGGCGATGTTATGCATCGCGGCGCTGGTCCACTTCTCCTGCTGACGGTACAGTTCGTCCACCTTATCCTGACAATCCACGTAGCTGCGGTAATCCGCCAGCACCTGATAGTGATCGCCAAAGTTAATCAGCGAGTCCACCAGATCGCGATAGCGTCCGGGCTCCTCAGGGTTAAACACGCCGGTGGCGATTTGCGTCAGCACCTGGCGTAACTCGTCATCCTCTTCATAATACTCACGCGGCGAGTAGCCCTGCTTGCGCAGCGCCTCCACCTCTTCCGCCGTATTCCCGAAAATAAAGATATTCTCCGCGCCCACATGCTCCAGCATTTCGACATTTGCGCCGTCCAGCGTGCCGATAGTCAGCGCGCCGTTCAGGGCAAACTTCATATTACTGGTGCCGGATGCTTCCGTCCCCGCCGTGGAAATCTGCTCAGAGAGATCCGCCGCCGGAATAATCAGCTGCGCCAGGCTTACGCTGTAGTTCGGGATAAACACGACCTTCAGCTTATCGCCAATGTCCGGATCGTGATTCACCACCTTCGCCACATCGTTGATGAGATGAATGATGTGCTTCGCCATGTAGTACGCGGACGCCGCCTTACCGGCAAAGATTTTCACGCGCGGCACCCACTCCGCCGTCGGGTCAGCCTTAATGCGGTTGTAGTGGGTAATAACGTGCAGGACATTCATCAGCTGACGCTTGTACTCGTGGATACGTTTGATCTGCACGTCGAACAGCGCTTTCGGGTTCGCCACCACGTTCAGATGCATCGCCAGCCAGACCGCCAGACGCTTCTTGTTCAGCAGCTTGGCTTCCCGTACCGCTTTATTCACCGTCGGGAAATCAATGTGCTGCTCCAGCTCGCTCAGCTGGCTCAAATCGGTGCGCCAGGTGCGGCCAATGTTCTCATCCAGAACGTCGGAGAGCGGCTGGTTCGCCAGCGCCAGCCAGCGGCGCGGGGTGACGCCGTTGGTCACGTTGCAGAAACGCGTCGGGAAGATCTTCGCAAAGTCCGCAAACAGGGACTGCACCATCAGGTTCGAGTGCAGCTCTGACACGCCGTTCACCTTGTGGCTGATCACCACCGCCAGCCAGGCCATGCGTACGCGACGCCCGTTGGATTCATCAATGATCGAGGCGCGGCTCAGCAGACCGGTATCGTTCGGGTACTGCTCCTGCAAGGTCTTGAGGAAATAGTCGTTGATCTCGAAGATGATTTGCAGATGGCGTGGCAGAATTTTGCCGAGCATATCCACCGGCCACGTCTCCAGCGCTTCACTCATCAGCGTATGGTTGGTGTACGAGAACACCTGGCAGGTTACTTCAAACGCGTCATCCCAGCTGAACTTATGCTCGTCAATCAGCAGGCGCATCAGCTCAGGGATCGACAGCACCGGATGGGTATCGTTGAGGTGAATGGCGGTTTTTTCCGCCAGATTCGCATAGGTTTTGTGCAGCTGATAGTGACGGCTAAGGATATCCTGAATCGTTGCCGAGACGAGGAAATACTCCTGACGCAGGCGCAGCTCGCGGCCTGAGTAGGTCGAGTCATCCGGATACAGGACGCGTGACACATTCTCGGAGTGGTTTTTATCTTCCACCGCCGCGAAGTAGTCACCCTGGTTGAATTTACCCAGGTTGATCTCGCTACTGGCCTGCGCGTTCCACAGGCGCAGCGTATTGGTCGCATCGGTGTCGTAGCCGGGGATGATCTGGTCATAGGCCACGGCGAGGATCTCCTCGGTTTCCACCCAGCGGGATTTTTTCCCTTCCTGCTGAATACGCCCGCCAAAACGCACCTTGTAACGCGTGTTGTGGCGCTTGAACTCCCACGGGTTACCGTACTCCAGCCAGTAGTCTGGAGACTCTTTCTGACGACCATCCACGATGTTCTGCTTGAACATACCGTAGTCGTAGCGAATACCGTAGCCGCGCCCCGGCAGCGCCAGCGTCGCCAGTGAATCGAGGAAACAGGCGGCAAGACGCCCGAGACCACCGTTACCCAGCCCCGGGTCGTTCTCTTCGTCAATCAGCTCTTCTAAATCCAGCCCCATCTCTTCCAGTGCGTTTTTGACGTCGTCATAAATCCCGAGCGATAACAGCGCATTGGAGAGGGTGCGACCAATCAGAAACTCCATCGACAGGTAATACACCTGTCGCGTCTCCTGCGAAAGCTGGGCGCGGTTGGAGCGCAGCCAGCGTTCGACCATACGGTCACGCACTGCAAACAGCGTGGCGTTCAGCCACTCATGTTTGTTGGCAATAACGGGATCTTTCCCAATGGTAAACATCAGCTTATAGGCGATGGAGTGTTTCAACGCCTCAACGCTGAGCGTGGGGGAAGAGTAGCTAAATGGAGCATTCATATCAGTAACTTCGCCTCGTTACATCAAGCGTTGATAAAGGTCGCGGTAGGACTGCGCCGCAACGTGCCAGCCAAAGTCCATGGACATCGCCTGACGTTGTACGTAACGCCACAGGGATGGACGGGACCACAAGACGAAAGCACGCCGGATCGCCCGAAGCAGCGACCAGGCATTACTGTCCTCGAAAACAAACCCGCTGGCGATACCGTCCGCCAGGTTTTCGAGGGAGCTATCAGACACCGTATCCGCCAGCCCGCCCGTGCGGCGTACCAGCGGCAACGTGCCGTATTTCAGACCATAGAGCTGCGTCAGGCCGCAGGGCTCGAAGCGGCTCGGCACCAGAATCACGTCCGCGCCGCCCATGATGCGGTGCGAGAACGCTTCGTGATAGCCAATCTGCACGCCCACCTGCCCCGGATGTTCCGCCGCGGCCGCAAGGAAACCTTCCTGCAATACCGGGTCGCCCGCGCCGAGCAGCGCCAGCTGGCCGCCCTGCTCCAGTAATCCCGGCAGCGCTTCCAGCACCAGATCCAGCCCTTTCTGGCTGGTCAGGCGGCTGACCACCGCAAACAGCGGCACCTTGTCGTTGACCTTCAGCCCCATCGCAATCTGTAGCTGGCGCTTGTTCTCCGCTTTGTCCTCCACGGAGTCGCGACCATAGCGCGCCGCCAGCAGGAGGTCCGTTTCCGGATTCCAGATCTGTTCATCCACGCCGTTCAGAATGCCCGACAGGCGACCTTCACGGTGGCGCTGTTGCAGCAGCCCTTCCATACCGTAACCGAACTCCGGCTGGGTAATTTCCCGCGCGTAGGTTGGGCTGACCGCCGTGATGTGGTCGGCGTAGTACAGACCCGCCTTCAGGAACGAAATCTGTCCGTTAAACTCCAGTCCGTGCATGTTAAAGAACGACCATGGCAGATCGATGTCATTCATATGATGCGCGTAATACATGCCCTGATACGCCAGGTTGTGCACCGTAAACACCGATTTGGCCGGGTGCCCCTTCGCCGCCAGATACGCAGGAGCCAGCCCCGCATGCCAGTCATGCGCGTGCACCACGTTCGGACGCCAGAACGGATCCAGTCCGACGGCCATTTCCGCCCCCACCCAGCCGAGCAGGGCAAAGCGCATCACGTTATCGGTATAGGCGTACAGGTTGGTATCGTGATACGGGCTGCCGGGTCGATCGTATAAATGCGGGGCATCAATCAGGTAAATCCCTACGCCATTGTAATGTCCAAACAGCAGGGTGATACGTCCCGCGAAGGTCTCGCGACGGGTAACAACCTTTGCATCGGGAATACCGCGCCGGATATCCGGAAAAGCGGGCAACAACACGCGGGTATCCACCCCTCCGGCGATTTGCGCCGCTGGTAATGCACCAAGAACATCCGCCAGGCCGCCCGTTTTTAACAACGGGAACATCTCAGAACATACGTGTAAAACCTGCATCATCGCTCCTGTTTGATTTGCAGCTTCCGCAACATTTCCCGTGTTACTAACACGATCCCCTCTTCCGAACGGTAGAAACGACGCGCATCTTCTTCCGCGTTTTCCCCAATCACCATCCCTTCGGGAATGATGCAGGCACGATCGATAACGCAGCGACGCAGACGACATGAGCGTCCTACCCAGACATCCGGCAGCAGAACTGCCGAATCGATATTACAGAATGAGTTTATACGCACGCGCGGGAACAGCACGGACTGCACCACCACCGAACCGGAGATAATGCAACCGCCAGAGACCAGCGAGTTGAGCGTCATGCCGTGGCTGCCGGAGCGATCCTGAACGAACTTCGCCGGCGGCAACGATTCCATATGCGTGCGAATCGGCCAGTTCTGGTCGTACATATCCAGCTCAGGCGTGACGGACGCCAGATCGAGGTTGGCTTTCCAGTACGCTTCCAGCGTTCCCACATCGCGCCAGTAAGGCTCCGCATTCGGATCGGACTGCACGCAGGACAGCGGGAAGGGATGCGCATACGCCATGCCAGCTTTGGTGATTTTCGGGATGATGTCTTTACCGAAGTCGTGGCTGGAGTTTTCGTCTTTGTCGTCCTCTTCCAGCAGTTCATAAAGGTAATCGGCATCAAAGACATAGATCCCCATGCTGGCGAGCGATCTGGTGTCGTCGCCCGGCATGGTTGGCGGGTTCGCCGGTTTTTCGACAAAGTCGATAATCTTGTCGTCGCCATCTACATGCATCACGCCAAACGCGGTTGCTTCCGCAACAGGCACCGGCAGACACGCCACGGTGCAGCGCGCCCCTTTTTCGACGTGGTCGATTAGCATGTGGGAGTAATCTTGCTTGTAGATGTGGTCCCCGGCGAGGATAACGATGTATTCCGCGTTGTAGCGACGAATGATGTCGAGGTTCTGGGTCACGGCATCCGCCGTGCCGCGGTACCAGTTCTCCCCATGAACGCGCTGCTGCGCCGGGAGCAGATCGACAAATTCGTTCATCTCTTCGCTGAAGAATGACCAGCCGCGCTGAATGTGCTGCACCAGCGTGTGCGACTGATACTGGGTAATGACGCCAATACGGCGAATGCCTGAGTTCAGGCAGTTGGAAAGTGCAAAATCGATAATACGGAACTTACCACCAAAGTGAACGGCCGGTTTGGCGCGCTTGATGGTCAAATCTTTCAGACGGGTACCACGCCCGCCCGCGAGTATCAGGGCAACTGTTTTTAATGGTAGCTGGCGCGCCAACATTAACGGATCGTTCTTCTCTAATCTAACCATGACTAACTCCTTTTTTATCATCTTTGGAATACGCACACTCCGTGCGCAGGCCCGTGCCAGACAGCCATAACAACCGGATTATCCGCTCCGGCAAAGGGAGGAATGGCTCGCCATTCCCCGTCAGGTAAAACAATCTCTGCGACGTCATCCGTCGCGTTCAGCGTCACCAGCCACGCATCCGAAAGCAGGATTTGCAGACAGGGTATGCCGTGTTGCCACTCTTGCGCGCTTAACGGTTGCGCGTCTTTATTCAGCCAGCGAACGTTTCCGTCGCCCTCTTCCCACCAGCGGTCGGCGGTGAGCGCGGGGATGCGCTGGCGAAGATGGATCAGCGCCGCGGTGAAATGGGTCAGCCCGCTATTCGCTTCTCCCCAGTCGAGCCAGGTCAGGGTGTTGTCCTGGCAATAGGCGTTGTTGTTGCCGTGCTGGCTGTGGCCGTGCTCATCGCCCGCCAGCAGCATCGGCGTGCCCTGCGACAACAAAAGCGTCGTCAGCAGCGCATGAACGCTGGCGCGTCGCCGCTCGATCACATCCAGACTTCCGCCTAACCCTTCTATACCATGGTTGAAGCTATGGTTATTGTTAGTCCCATCGCGATTCTCCTCGCCGTTTGCCTCATTGTGTTTCTGATTGAAACAAACGCAGTCGCGCAGCGTAAAACCGTCGTGTGCCGTCAGCAGGTTAATGGTGGCCGACGGACGTTTGCCGTCACGCTTGAAGAGATCGCTGGAGCCGGCAAAGCGACCGGCAAACTCCCCCAGCGACAGATCGCGCGTCAGCCAGAAGCGGCGGATGGCATCGCGGAAGTGGTCGTTCCACTCGGCAAACAGCGGCGGGAAATTCCCCACCTGATAACCGCCCTCTCCGATGTCCCAGGGCTCCGCGATCAGCTTAACCTTTGAGAGCACCGGGCAGTTTTTGATGGCCTCAAACAGCGGCGCCTG
Organism: Enterobacter sp. BWH64; assembly: GCF_001037645.1. Taxonomy (NCBI): domain Bacteria; kingdom Pseudomonadati; phylum Pseudomonadota; class Gammaproteobacteria; order Enterobacterales; family Enterobacteriaceae; genus Enterobacter; species Enterobacter sp. BWH64. The sequence goes on along the minus strand of NZ_KQ089922.1, from coordinate 701,321 downwards.
CTGGCTGAACGCCGGGGTGCGCCCCATCACCGGCGCCAGGTCGAAGCGAAAACCGTCCACGTGGAACGTCTCAACCCAGTATTTCAGGCACTCGTACGCGTAATGCGTAACGGCCGGATGACTGAGGTTGAGGGTGTTACCGCACCCGGTCCAGTTCTCGTAATCGCCGTCGTCCCTGATCCAATAATAGCTACGGTTATCGATTCCGCGCTGTGAGAGCGTCGGGCCGTCAAGATCGCTTTCCGCACTGTGGTTCAGCACCACGTCCAGAATGACCTCGATACCCGCCGCGTGAAGCGCCTTCACCGCATCGCGAAACTCATCCCGTGCCTTCTCCGGCTGCACCGCGTAGCGCGGGTCGAGGGCGAACATCGCCAGCGGGTTGTAGCCCCAGTAGTTGCTTAACCCAAGACGCTGTAGCCGCGGCTCGCTGGCGAAATGCGCTACGGGCAACAGCTCCAGCGCGGTGATCCCTGAGTGCTTCAGGTACGCGACCATCGTCGGATGCCCAAGCGCTTTGTAGGTGCCGCGCATCTCTTTAGGGATTGACGGGTGCAGATATGTCAGCCCTTTAACGTGGGCTTCATAAATAACGGTGTTGCCCCACGGCGTGCGCGGCGGGGCATCGTCTTCCCAGTCGTAGAGATCGTGCACCACCACGCTTTTGGGCGCGACGGGCGCGCTGTCGCGGTGGTCAGGTTCGCCGTAGCCAACGTGGAACAGCGAGTCATCTTTAAACTCACCGTCCACGCGGTGCGCGCACGGGTCAATCAGCAGCTTCGCCGGGTTAAACCAGTGCCCCTGAGAGGGCTCCCAGGGGCCGTGTACGCGAAAACCGTAGTGCATCCCCGGCCGTCCTCCGGCCAGGTAGCCATGCCAGGTATCCCCCGTGCGCGCCGGTAAATCGTAACGATGCTCGTTACCTTCCCCGTCAAACACACAGAGTTCCACCCGCTCCGCATGGGCAGAAAAGAGCGTGAAGTTCACCCCCTTTCCGTCAAAACTCGCCCCGAGCGGTTCGGGTTTACCTGCCGAGAGCTGCGTCATTCGCCCTCCCGCACCAGCCAGATGGTGCTCAGCGGCGGCAGCGTCAGGCTCAGGGAGTTCGGACGACCGTGGCTTTCAATCGCATCGCTCTGCACCAGGCCACCGTTACCCGCGTTGCTGCCGTGGTAGTGCATGGAGTCGGTATTGAGAATTTCGCGCCATTTGCCCGGCTGGTTAATGCCGAAGCGATAGTGTTCGCGCGGCACCGGCGTGAAGTTGCTGGCGACAATGATCTCGTTACCCGCCTTATCGCGGCGCACAAAGACAAACACCGAGCGCTCGTGGTCGTCCACCACCAGCCACTCAAAGCCGTACGGATCGAAGTCCAGCTCGTGCAGCGCTTTGTGGTGGCGATAGGTCAGGTTCAGGTCACGGACCAGACGCTGTACGCCGTGGTGCCAGTTGTCCGCGCCTTCCAGCAGATGCCAGTCAAGGCTGGTATCGTGGTTCCATTCGCGCCCCTGCGCAAATTCGTTGCCCATAAACAGCAGTTTTTTGCCCGGGAAAGCAAACAGCCAGCCGTAGTAAGCGCGCAGGTTGGCAAACTTCTGCCACGCGTCCCCCGGCATGCGGTCGAGAATGGATTTCTTGCCGTGCACCACTTCATCGTGCGACAGCGGCAGCATGAAGTTTTCGGTGTAGTTGTAGAGCAGCCCGAAGGTGAGCTTATCGTGGTGATACTGACGATAAACCGGGTCGAGCTTCATGTAGTCGAGCGTGTCGTGCATCCAGCCGAGGTTCCACTTGTACCAGAAGCCCAGGCCGCCCATTGCCGGTGGACGGGAAACGCCCGGGAAGTCGGTGGACTCTTCCGCCATGGTCACGGCGCCTTCCACCTGCTCGCCGATAATGCGGTTGGTGTTGCGCAGAAACTCAATCGCTTCCAGGTTTTCACGGCCGCCATACTCGTTCGGGATCCACTCCCCCTCTTTGCGGCTGTAGTCGCGGTAGATCATCGACGCCACCGCATCCACGCGCAGGGCATCAATGCCGAAACGTTCGATCCAGTACAGCGCGTTCCCGACCAGGTAGTTCGATACTTCACGGCGACCGTAGTTATAGATCAGCGTATTCCAGTCCTGGTGATAGCCTTCGCGCGGGTCGCTGTGCTCGTACAGCTTTGTGCCGTCGAACTCTGCCAGCGCAAAATCATCCGACGGGAAGTGGCCCGGCACCCAGTCGAGGATCACGTTCAGCCCGGCGGCGTGCGCGGCATCGATGAAATAGCGGAAGTCATCGCGCGTGCCGAAGCGGCGCGTGGGCGCATACAACCCGGTTGGCTGATAGCCCCAGCTGCCGTCAAATGGGTGTTCGTTGATCGGCAGCAGCTCCAGATGGGTAAAGCCCATCCATTTGGCGTACGGCACCAGCTGGTCCGCCAGCTCGCGATAGCTCAGCCAGAAGTTGTTATCGGTGTGGCGACGCCACGAGCCGAGATGCACTTCATAGACGGAGATTGGCGCATCAAAGCGGTTGGCCTGCTTGCGCTCCTCACTCTGGACAACCTTCTCCGGCAGGCCGCAAATCAGCGAGGCGGTATTCGGGCGTAGTTCTGCCTCAAAGGCGTACGGGTCGGATTTAATGCGCAGCTTGCCGTTGGCATCGATCATCTCGAATTTGTAGAGCTGACCGTTGTGCGCGCCGGGGATAAACAGCTCCCAGATGCCGGTTTCCCGGCGCAGGCGCATGGGGTGACGACGACCGTCCCAGTAGTTGAACTGCCCGACGACGGAGACGCGCTGGGCGTTTGGCGCCCATACGGCAAAACGCGTGCCGGTGATACCGTCCATGGTATCCGCATGGGCACCCAGCGTTTCGTAGGGGCGTAAATGGGTCCCTTCGGACAGCAGCCAGGCGTCCATCTCTTTTAAGAGCGGGCCGAAGCTATAGGGATCGTCAATCAGGTTTTGCTGACCGTGCCAGATAACGGCAAGCTGATAACGAAAAGGATTTTTACGGCGGGGCATGACGCCCGAGAAGAAGCCACGCGAGTCGAGGCATTCCAGATTACCTACCTTGCGGCCGGTTTTGGGTTCGATAACCCACACTTCTGTTGCATCCGGTAACAGCGCCCGAACTTCCAGTCCGGCCTCTGTACGGTGCATCCCTAGCACAGAAAAGGGGTCGGCAAAGTGACCCGCAATAAGCGCATTAATCACGTCTCTCGAAATACGATCGGACATGGTGTTCATCCTGTTTTTTTATGTCGCCCTTTTTACGCGCTCCGGGACGACTTTTAATGTGACCTAAACGGTGCAGTTAATCCTCTCTGCTCCGCCCTACCCTCAGGTGAGAAATAAATCTTCCTTAAAGCATAGCCAACGTCGTGGGTCCTCCTGATAAAAAATAAGACATCTGCGTTTTACTCCATGTAGTACGCAAAAAAAGGGGGTGACAATCACCCCCCGTGTTTAACAAATTATTACGCCAGCTGGCGCAGCATACGGCGCAGCGGCTCGGCTGCACCCCACAGCAGCTGATCGCCAACGGTGAACGCGGAGAGGTACTCCGGCCCCATGTTCAGCTTGCGCAGACGACCAACCGGGGTGGTCAGCGTGCCGGTAACGGCTGCCGGGGTCAGTTCGCGCATGGTGATATCGCGATCGTTTGGCACCACTTTCGCCCACGGGTTGTGTGCGGCCAGCAGCTCTTCCACGGTCGGAATAGACACATCTTTTTTCAGTTTAATGGTGAAGGCCTGGCTGTGGCAGCGCAGCGCGCCGATACGCACGCACAGACCGTCAACCGGTATGGTGTTCGCGGTGCCGAGGATTTTGTTGGTCTCAGCCTGGCCCTTCCACTCTTCGCGGGTCTGGCCGTTATCCAGCTGTTTGTCGATCCACGGGATCAGGCCACCGGCCAGCGGTACGCCAAAGTTATCCACCGGCAGCTCGCCGCTGCGGGTGAGCTGAGTGACTTTACGCTCGATGTCGAGGATGGCGGACGCCGGGTCTGCCAGCTCGGCAGCGACGCTCTGGTGCAGCTGGCCCATCTGGGTCAGCAGCTCGCGCATATGACGCGCGCCGCCGCCGGAGGCCGCCTGGTAGGTCGCCACGGAGACCCACTCCACCAGATCCTGTGCGAACAGGCCGCCGAGGGACATCAGCATCAGGCTGACGGTGCAGTTACCTCCAACAAAGGTTTTCACGCCGTTGTTCAGGCCGTCAGTGATGACGCCCTGGTTAACCGGGTCAAGAATAATGATGGCATCGTCTTTCATGCGAAGCGAAGAGGCCGCATCAATCCAGTAGCCCTGCCAGCCGCTTTCACGCAGCTTCGGATAGATTTCGTTGGTATAATCGCCGCCCTGGCAGGTCACAATAATGTCGAGTGCCTTCAGCGCTTCCAGATCGTAAGCATCCTGCAACGTGCCTGTGGTACCCCCAAAGGACGGTGCAGCCTGGCCGAGCTGGGAAGTGGAGAAGAAGACCGGGCGGATGGCGTCGAAATCGCGCTCTTCAACCATGCGTTGCATGAGTACAGAGCCGACCATACCGCGCCAGCCGATAAAACCAACGTTTTTCATAGCATTTTTTTCCTGCAAGGGGTGTGTGCTGATTGTGCAAGCCAGTATTGAACTGGGATATGCTTCACATTACAAAATGCTGCCAAAGTCGCAAGCGAAATTAATCGATGATTGCCCGGCAATCAGAAAAAGTGCTAATCATCGCAATGACCACAATAAGTATCAGGGATAATTTAAGATGAGTGAAATCATTTCCGCAGCGGTTTTATTGATCCTGATTATGGATCCGCTCGGTAATCTGCCGATCTTCATGTCGGTGCTGAAGCATACCGAGCCGAAGCGCCGCCGGGCGATCATGATCCGCGAGCTGCTCATCGCCCTGCTGGTGATGTTTATCTTCCTGTTCGCCGGTGAAAAAATCCTCGCTTTCCTGAACTTACGCGCCGAAACGGTCTCCATTTCCGGCGGGATCATTTTGTTCCTGATTGCTATTAAGATGATTTTCCCGAGCGCGGAGGGCAGCAGCAGCGGCCTGCCTGCGGGTGAAGAGCCGTTTATCGTGCCGCTGGCAATTCCGCTGGTCGCCGGGCCAACGATTCTGGCGACGCTGATGCTGCTGTCGCATCAGTATCCGAATCAGATGAGCCATCTGGTGATTGCCCTGCTGATCGCCTGGGGCGGGACGTTTATTATCCTGTTGCAGTCGTCGCTGTTCCTGCGCCTGCTGGGTGAGAAAGGGGTAAACGCCCTGGAGCGCCTGATGGGGCTGATTCTGGTGATGATGGCGACGCAGATGTTCCTGGACGGGATCCGGGCGTGGATGAAAGGGTAGGTAAAAGCAAAACGGTAATCTTAGATTGCCGTTTTTAGTGTTTGCCCCCTCTCCCCGTGGGAGAGGGCCGGGGTGAGGGCATCAGGCCGCAGAGGTCTTATTTTGTCGGGTGGCGGCTTCGCCTTACCCGACCTACAACAAACTCTGGTCCCGTAGGCCGGGTAAGCGTAAGCGCCACCCGGTTTTTTTACAGCGGCACGATGCCTTCCTTTGTGAGCAACCAGCGCGGCGCTTTCAGCGTATCACTGTAAAACCCCACTAAATCCTGCAACAAATCTCCTGCGACTCTTTCATCGCTTTCTGACAGCGAATGCGCTAACAGCATTTGCGTTAACAGCTGGCAATATCGTCCTAACTGATCCACTTCCGGTTCGAAGACCGGCACGTCCAGCGGCAGGTCATCCACCGTCAGGCTGGCTTTTAAATATTCCGGAACAGGTTCAAGCAGCGTAGGCTGAAGCAGTGCGAGGCAGGCTGAGAGCCGTCCGCACAGCGCCATCTTCTGGGTTGGATCGTCACATTCAACCAGCACGTCGACAAACCGCGAGCAATTATCTGCCAGTTCGGTGAAATCAGTGGTGTGATCGAATGGGGTAGTAAATAAAGTGTGAGAAAAGTTAGGGGTAGTAGTCATAAGACAGCCTCTGATGAGTAATGTGTATCCACCACTGGAGAGGCTAATCTCACGGGTGGTGGAACCAGACAGGGTTAGCCTTACCGGCCTCATCAGCTACCGGCGCGTCTTGCGACGCCCCCGCCTGGCCCACCATTGGAGTGTAGCCAAGCGCACGACACGATAACACTCGTGTCGCTGATGAGGTAGTTCAGGAGGCTAATCCTGACGCCTGATTTTGCAGGCGCGGCAAGAAGATACTGCGTTGGGGACGGGGTGACAAGAGAGGCTCTGGAAGGTGGCTCGCAAAACGAAATTTTATTTTAGGGTGTGGCCTGATGCCCTCACCCCAGCCCTCTCCCACGGGGAGAGGGAGAAAACCGGGATTAGCTCAGCAGCGTAAACGCAATCATCCCGACAACCGCACCCGTCGTGCCGAGGATGGTTTCCATCAGCGTCCAGGTTTTCAGGGTTTGCGCTTCGGTTGCGCCGGTAAATTTACCGAACAGCCAGAAGCCCGCGTCGTTAACGTGAGAAACCACAATCGAGCCACCCGCGATACAGATAGAGAGCGCCGCCATCTGCGCACCGGAGTAGTTCAGCTGTTCAATCACCGGCATTACCAGACCCACGGCGGTTAAGCACGCTACGGTCGCGGAGCCCTGAATGATACGTACCGCCGCGGCCAGCACGAAACAGGTGACTGCAATCGGCAGCCCCATCCCGGTCAGCGCTTCACCCAGCGCCGGGCCAACGCCGGAATCCACCAGCACCTGCTTAAACACGCCGCCCGCCCCGATCACCAGCAGGATAATCCCCGCCGGTTGCAGCGCGGCACCACAGATCTCCATCACGCGGTCTTTCGGCATACCCTGACGCATCGCCAGGCCGTAAATTGCTACCAGACACGCCACCAGGATCGCGGTGAACGGATGACCAATAAATTCGAACCATTCGTAAGCGGTTGACCCCACCGGCACAAAGCGCGCAGCGATGGTTTTCAGGCCCACCAGCACCAGCGGCAGCAGGATCAGCGACAGGCTGAAGCCGAAGGACGGCATTTTGCCCTCGCCCAGGTGCGGCTCGGAGATGTCATCCGGAATGTGCAGCTCAACGTAACGGCTGATGAAGTTGCCCCACAGCGGACCAGCGATAATCATCCCCGGAATTGCCGCGCACAGGCCAATCAGGATCATCCAGCCAAAGTCAGCATGCATCTGGGAGGCCAGCAGCATCGGCGCAGGCCCCGGCAGCAGGAACGCCGCCGCCGCCGCCACGCCCGCAAACAGCGGAATGACCAGCTTCACGAGGTTGGTACCAGTATGCCGCGCCATGGAGAACGCCACGCTAATCAGCAGCACAACGGCCACTTCAAAGAACAGCGGCAGCGCGCAAATCAGACCGGCCAGACCAATCGCGTAGTGCGCACGGCTGTGCCCGAAGGATTTCAGCATCTTGACCGCAATCTGATCGACCGCGCCCGTCTCGTGCAAAATCTTGCCAAACATCGCGCCCAGCGCCACCACAATGGCCAGGAAGCCGAGCGTGCCGCCCATCCCTTTTTCCATCGTCGCCGCGATTTTGTCGAGCGGCATGCCGGAAAAGAGACCGGCACCAATAGAAACCACCATCAAAGCCACAAAGGCGTGCATACGCGCCTTCATCACTAAAAACAGCAGCAGCAATACGGAACCCACTGCTGTCAAAACTAGCGTTAATGTACTCAAAACTTACTGCCTTTTATTAATAACCTCGATGGTGCTGGCAACAACACCTTCCAGCGGCTGATCGATATCAACCACTAAGACATCCTGTTCGTCAGCTCCCGGCTCCTGCAACGCTTCGAACTGCGTTACCAGCATTTGGGTTTTGAAGAAGTGGCCTTTACGCGCCTTCAGGCGGCTTTCAATCACCCCGAAATCACCTTTCAGGTAGATGAAAGAGAGGTTCGGGTTGCCGTCGCGCAGCAGGTCGCGATAGGTTTTTTTCAGTGCGGAACAGACGATCAGGGAGACTTTATTGGTGCGCTGCATCGCGAACGCGGCGTCATTCAGCGCCTGCAACCATGGTTTGCGGTCGTCGTCGTTCAGCGGCTCGCCGGAAGCCATTTTCATGATGTTGCTGCGCGGATGGAGGAAGTCACCATCAAGAAACGCAGCCTGGAGTTGATGCGCCACTTCGCTCGCCACGGCAGATTTACCGCTACCGGACACGCCCATCAGGACGTAAACGTGGTGATCGTGATTAGTCGTGCTCAAAGGGTGTCCCTCAGTCAATTGTTACGGGTAACAGTTATCGGTAACATTGTCCTGCCGGGGCATATGAGAAGCAATATCCAAACGTGCGCGAAGTGAATAAGTGTGAGCTACTTCAAATTTGTCGGATTAAATAGATCCACCCGGTGACAAGGTGAAACCTAAATCTAACATTTTCGGGGTAACTGCCTCACCACGAATGCGCGCCAGCAGGCGTTCTGCGCCAATGCGGCCCATGCGTTCACGCGGGGTCAGGACGCTCGCCAGACGCGGCTCCATCACCTGGCCAATGTCGTGGCCGTGGAAGCCGGCAATCGCCATATCATCCGGGATTTTTAAACCCAGACGCTGGCACTCAAACGCGGCGCCGACCGCAAGGTCATCGTTGGTGCAGAAAATACCGTCCAGTTGCGGATACTCGCGTCGCGCCTGACGCATCAGCTCAATACCCGACGTGTAAGAAGAAGATTGCTCCACCATCACGCTGTACGGGGTTAAACCGGCGTCGAGCATCGCCTGCTCGTATCCCTTCTGTTTGATGATAGTACGTTCATCCAGACGCGCACCCAGATAGGCCACATGGCGATGACCGCGGGCGATGATCGCCGCCGTCATCTGACGCGCCGCTTCAAAGTTATCGAACCCCACGGCGATGTCGAGGCACGGCGACTGGCTGTCCATCAGTTCCACCACCGGAATGCCTGCCACTTCAATCATTTTCAGCGTGCGCGGGGTGTGAGTACGTTCCGTTAAAATCAGGCCGTCGATGTTCCAGGAAAGCATCGATTCAAGACGTTCCTCTTCCAGTTCCGGCTTGTACCCGTAGTGGGCGAGCATGGTCTGATAGCCAAACGCATCGGTGACGCTTTCAATGCCACGCAGCACTTCGGCGAATACCTGGTTGGTTAAGGAAGGAAGCAGGACGCCCACCGCACGGCTGGTCGCATTGGAGAGAATATCGGGCGCGCGGTTGGGGATATAACCCAGTTCATCAAGGGCGGCGGCAATCTTGCCACGCAACGCCACGGAAACCTGTTCCGGGTTACGTAAAAAACGGCTGACCGTCATTTTGGTCACACCGACGCGATCGGCGACATCCTGAAGTACGGGGCGTTTCTTTTTCATCGTCCTGAGAAATCTTGAAGTGAGAGATTTGCTCAGTTTATCACGGACAAAGCTCAACCTTCCCCGTTTAAAGGGAAGGTTGAGAAATTATTTAGACCGGCGGCAGGTCAAACAGCAGAATTTCACTTTCGCTGTCGGCATGCACGGAGAGCGCCTGCTCATCCCAGACTGCCAGGCCATCGGCGGTTGTCGCTTTGGTGCCGTTGATGGACACTTCACCTTTCACCACCTGGATCCACACGCGGCGGTTAGCGGCAATCTGGTGTACAGACTGTTCATCTTTCGCCAGCGCCCAGCGGTACAGCTCCATATCCTGATGCACTTTCAGGGAACCTTCACGCGCATCCGGGGACAGCACCAGCTGTTTGCCCTGTTTCGCGTCGAAGCGGCGCTGCTCGTAGCGTGGCGTGATGCCGGTCTCTTCTGGAATGATCCAGATTTGATACAGGTGCAGTTTTTCCGTTTTGCTCGGGTTGTACTCAGAGTGACGCACCCCGGTACCCGCGCTCATAATCTGGAACTCGCCCGCCGGAACCTGCTCTTTGTTGCCCATGCTGTCCTGGTGCTCAACCGCCCCTTCCAGCACATAGGTCAGGATTTCCATGTCTTTGTGCGGGTGGGTACCGAAGCCCTGGCCTGCATCAATCACGTCGTCGTTAATCACGCGCAGTGCGGAGAAGCCCATAAAGTTCGGGTCGTAGTAGTCGGCAAACGAGAATGAATGCCATGAGTCCAGCCAGCCATGATTCGCGTGACCACGTTCGTTTGCTTTGCGTAAGTAGATCATTGTTTTCACCCTCAGTTCGTTTCGATGGAGTAAGTGTGGACGCAAACGCCCTGGGATCATAGAGGGTGAAAATTGACTCCTCTGTTCAAAAATTTAGAACAAGCGCAGAGGAGCCGTTTTTGCTTATCTGGCGAGGGTTACCGTGGCAGGAGAAGCCTGTTCAAAGGCCCGCTCAAGGATTTCCAGATTGGTCAGAACGTCAGATTCCTTGACATAATTCGGCGCGCCGGTGGTGAGGGTGTCATACAGCGCATCGTAGACGCGTCCATAGTCGCCCGTTTCCGGCTTCAGCTCTTCCCTGACCGCCAGGCCCTCGTCGTTCACGTACTCCAGCACGCCCACGGAATCATCTGCCGCAAAGCCCGGTTCACCCGGCATGATATTGGCCTTCAGGCTGGTCTCCTGTTGGTCAATACCGTACTTGATAAAGGAGCCTTTCTTGCCGTGAACGATAAATTTCGGGTAGTCGATTTTCACCAGATGGCTGGTTTTTACGATGGCTTTCAGGTCGCCGTAGAACAGCTGCGCTTCAAAGGTATCGTCCGGGTTGGCCTTATTGCGCAGGCTGCGGATGTCATACGCCACGTGGTCCGGGCGGCCAAACAAGGAGATGATCTGGTCCATGGTGTGCACACCGAGACCGTAGAAAGATCCGTCCTGCGGCAGTCCGGGCTGGGTTTCCGCCACCGGGCGGTAGTAATCGAAGTGGCTTTCGATTTCCACGATCTCGCCGAGTTTGCCGCTTTCAATTGCCTTTTTTGCCGTCAGGAAGCAGCTGTCAAAGCGACGGTTCTGGTACGGCGTGACGGTCAGCCCTTTGCTTTTCGCCAGCGCGAACAGCTCCTTCGCTTCGGCGATGGTCGGGGTGAACGGCTTTTCCACCAGCACGTTTTTACCTGCTTCCAGCGCGCGTTTCGCGTAGTCAAAGTGGCTGTCGGCGTGGGTACAGACCACCACCAGCTTCACCTGCGGGTCGTTAAGCACCTCATCAAGATCGCTGGTGAAATGAATATGGGAATACTGCGGAGACTGCTCTTCTGGCTTCGCGCGGCGGCGATAGATATGGGCCACGTGCCAGGTCTCTTTTCGGTTAAGAACATACGGAAGGTGGTAACGCGTGGTGCTTTTGCCAAATCCAATAAATGCACAATGTAGTGTCATGGCTCAGTCCTTTTGGAAGGTTACTGAGTTTTACCATAGCGCATGTTTTGCCCTCACCCCAGCCCTCTCCCACAGGGAGAGGGAGAAAAAGGGCAAAAAAAAAGCCAGCGAGAAGCTGGCTAAAGTAATACTGGAAGCAATGTGAGCAATGTCGTGCTTTCAGGTTCCCGTAGGAGGTCTTCCTGAATGCAGAGCAATAATAATCATTCTCATTCGCACTTGTCCAACACTTTTTGCAAAAAATAGCGATTGACTCAACTTTTAAAGTCACTGATGTTGGAGGGGACTTTTAACTGACTGAGGAACAAGGAATGAGTGAGATAGTGATACGCCACGCTGAACCGAAAGATTACGACGCCATTCGTCAGATCCACGCCCAGCCGGAGGTGTACCACAACACGCTACAGGTTCCTCATCCTTCAATGGAAATGTGGCAAATGCGGCTAGGCGAACAGCCGGGCATTAAACAGCTGGTTGCCTGCATTGATGATATCGTGGTCGGCCACCTCACCATTGATGTCGCCCAGCGACCACGCCGCAGCCACGTTGCAGATTTCGGTATCTGCGTTGGCGCGCAGTGGCATAACCGCGGCGTGGCCAGCGCACTGATTCGCACCATGATCGATATGTGCGACAACTGGCTGCGCGTCGACCGCATCGAGTTAACGGTGTTTGTGGATAACGAACCGGCAATCGCGGTGTACAAAAAGCACGGGTTTGAGATTGAAGGCACCGGCAGGCGCTACGCCCTGCGCAACGGCGAGTATGTGGATGCGTATTATATGGCGCGTATGAAGTAGTTTGTTGCCGGGTGGCGGCTTCGCCTTACCCGGCCTACGTTCGTGCCGTTGCAGGCCCGGTAAGCGCAGCGCCACCGGGCAAAAAAATCAATACCCCGCCGTTAAATCATCCACCGAACGCGGGTCCGATGCGCCAAACAGCGCCCCGTCCGGCCCGACCATAATGCTCTGGGTGCTGCCCATCGCCTCCTTCACCGCCACCTTCTGCCCGCGCTGCTCAAGCAGCTTGAGGGTGTCCGGGCTAAAGCCCTTCTCCACGCGCAGCTCGTCCGGCAGCCACTGGTGGTGGAAACGCGGCGCATTGGTCGCTTCGGCGACGTTCATCCCAAAGTCGATACTGTTCACCACCATTTGCAGCACGGTTGTGATAATCCGGCTCCCGCCAGGGCTGCCGGTCACCAGCCAGGTTTTGCCGTCTTTCACCACGATGGTGGGCGACATGGACGACAGCGGGCGCTTCTTCGGCCCGACCGCATTCGCATCGCCGCCGACCAGGCCGTAGACGTTCGGCACGCCCGGTTTGGCAGAGAAGTCATCCATCTCGTTGTTCAGCAAAATACCGCTGTTGCCCGCCACAATCCCGGTGCCGAAAGTGGTGTTAAGCGTGTACGTCACCGCCACCGCGTTACCGTCTTTATCCACCACCGAGAAGTGGGTGGTCTGGTTACTTTCATACGGCGCCAGCTTGCCCGGGCGGATCTCGCTCGACGGCTTAGCCTTATTGATGTCGATCTCGTCGGCAATCGATTTGGCATAGGCTTTGTTGGTCAGCGCCTGCCACGGCACCTTCACGAAGTCCGGATCGCCAAGGTATTCCGAGCGGTCAGCGTAGGCGCGCTTCTCCGCCTCCGCCATCACCTGCATGGCATCGGCACTACCGAAGCCGAACTTGTGCATATCGAAGTTTTCCAGAATATTGAGGATCTGCACGATGTGAATGCCCCCGGAGGACGGCGGCGGCATGGAGAAGACCTCGTAGCCGCGATAGGTGCCGCTGATCGGCTCGCGCTCCACCGCCTTATATTCCGCCAGATCCGCTTTGGTGATCAGCCCGCCGTTCTTCTGCATCTCATCGGCAATCTGATCGGCAATCGGCCCCTTATAGAAGGCGTCCGGACCGTTTTCGGCAATCAGTTCGAGACTTTTTGCGAGGTCCTTCTGCACCAGCTTATCGCCCTTTTTCAGCGGCTCGCCGTCTTTCCAGAAGATAGCCTTGCTGTTCTCATGATTGGGAATAACTTCGCTGCCGTAGGTTTTGAGGTCGTCCGCCAGCGCGTCGTTGACGACGAAGCCGTCGCGCGCCAGCTTGATGGCTGGCTGCACCACTTTATTCAGCGGCAGCGTGCCGTATTTTTCCAGCGCCAGCGAGAAGCCCGCAACGGTGCCCGGCGTGCCGGAGGCAAGGTGCGAGGTCAGAGACTTTTTACTGTCCGGATTGCCCTGATCGTCGAGGAACATATCGCGGGAGGCCTGGTTCGGCGCCATCTCACGGAAGTCGATGGCCGTGGTTTTACCGTCTTTGGTGCGCAGCATTATAAACCCGCCGCCGCCCAGGTTCCCCGCCTGTGGATGCGTCACCGCCAGCGCATATCCCACCGCGACCGCCGCATCCACCGCGTTACCGCCCTGTTTAAGAATATCGACGCCCACCTGCGTTGCCAGCGCGTCAACCGAGGCCACCATGCCGTGCGTCGCCCGTACGGGGTGAAAAACATCCTCCTCCACGCCGTAAGAGACCGGAGGAGCGGCGGGCGGGTTGGCCGCCACGGTAAATGTGCCGCCTGCCATCAGCGCAGCGATGGCGACCCAGCGCAAAAAGGTTGGTTTCATCATTATTGTTCTCCAGGTGAAGGGGCCCATATTCCCCGCTTAAGCCTGGTTCACAACTCTTAAAAAATCATCGTTATGCCGGAATCAGGGTAAACTTAAGAGAAGCCTCAAAGGAGGAGATAACCATGAAACGATTACTGATCCTGACCGCGCTGCTTCCGTTCGCCGCGCTCGCACAGCCAATCAACACCCTGAACAACCCGAACCAGCCGGGCTACGTCATTCCGAGCCAGCAGCGTATGCAGACGGAGATGATGAGCCAGCAACAGCAGCAGAAAGGGATGCTCAATCAGCAGTTAAAAACGCAGACCCAGGTGCAGCAGCAGCACCTGCAAAACCAGATGAATACCAACACCCAGCGCGTGCAGCAGGGCCAGATGCGGGAGCAGCCGCTGCCAAACTCAAACGGTGGGATGTTAGGGGGCGGGGTGTCGCAAAGCAGCGGTCAGCAGCATATGCTGCCGACCCAGCAGAACGGCAGTATGCTTAATAAATAAAGTTCGGCCCAATCTGGTCAATCGCATCGGTACAGATGCTGTCCACGCCCCAGCGCAGCAGCTCGGCTGCACGCTGGGGTTTATTGACGGTATACACCAGGATATGCAGACCGGCCTCCTTCAACAGCGTCACGCGCACTTCATCCAGCAGCTTATGGTTGAGGTGGATCGACACGCAGCCTAAGAAGGTCGTCAGCGCGCGCCAGTCTTCTCGCCACTCATCCAGCAGCAGCCCGCGCGGCAACTCCGGTACGGCAGCCTGTGCGGCTTCCAGCGCGTCGATGTCAAAGGACGACAACAGCGGCGGGGTCATCCCTTCCCACAGCTCGCGCGCGGCGAGGGCAATCACTTTACCCGTCAGCGGCCCGGTGCCGGTGGTTGGTTTGATTTCGATGTTGGCCATCATGCCGTGTTGACGACAGCGGTCCGCCACTTCCGCCAGCAGCGGCAGCGGTTCGCCTTTAAATTCGCCGCTGTACCAGCTACCGGCATCCACCTTCAGCAGGTCACGCCACGGCAGTTCGCCCGCCACGCCCCAGCCGTTGCTGGTGCGTTCGAGATTATCGTCGTGCAGCAGGAAAATTTCGCCGTCCTTCGACAGCTTCGCGTCGAACTCGATCATCGTGTGGCCGTAGCGCGCGCCAACGTCAATTGCCGCCAGGGTGTTTTCCGGCGCCAGTTTACCGCCGCCACGGTGGGCGACGATGTGGGGGTAAGGCCAGTTGCTCATACTCGTTGTCCTGTTTCACCGTCAAATAAGTGCAGGTGATTTTCCGGCATATGCAGCCACAGCGTGCTGCCTGCCTTCGGGCGCTCCTGATGCGGCAGGCGCACCACCAGCTTTTGCTCGCCCCAGCGCCCGTGCGCCAGGTTGTCTGCGCCCAGCATCTCCAGCGTATCCATCACCAGCGGCACGCCGCCGTCCGCCTGAGACGTCAAACCAATATGCTCCGGGCGGATACCGAGAGTCATCTTACGCCCGGCGTAGCCACGATAGTACCAGTTGATCGGCAACGCCATCCCGCTTTCCAGCTCGAAGTGGGTTCCCGCCGTATTGATCCGCCCGTCCAGCAGGTTCATCGCCGGGCTGCCGATAAAGCTCGCCACAAAACGGCTGGCCGGTTTTTCGTAGACCTCCACCGGGGTGCCAATCTGCTCGGCGATGCCTTTGTTCATCACCATCACGCGCTGGGCGAGGGTCATGGCTTCAACCTGATCGTGAGTCACATAGAGGGACGTGGTTTTCAGGCGGCGATGCAGCTGCTGTAGCTCAAGGCGCATCTGCACGCGCAGTTTGGCGTCGAGGTTTGACAGCGGTTCGTCGAACAGGAATACCGCCGGGTCGCGCACGATGGCGCGCCCCATCGCCACGCGCTGACGCTGGCCGCCGGAGAGCTCGCGCGGGCGGCGCTTAAGCAGGCCGTCCAGCTCCAGAATGCGCGCGGCCTCTTTTACGCGCTCGTCGATATGACCTTTGCCCATACCGCGAATTTTCAGCCCCCAGGCCATGTTCTCTTCCACGCTCATGTGCGGATAGAGGGCGTAGTTCTGGAACACCATCGCGATACCGCGATCTTTGGGTTCCATCTCGGTGACGCGCTGGCGGTCAATCCAGATATCCCCGGACGTTACGCGCTCCAGCCCCGCCACCATACGCAGCAGGGTGGATTTTCCGCAGCCGGACGGGCCGACCATCACGATAAATTCCCCGTCCGCCACGTCGAGCGTCAGCGGCTGAATGACCTGGGTTTTACCGTCCCAGCTTTTGGTAACTGCCTGTAATTTTAAACCTGCCATCTTATTTCTCGCTATCGACCAGGCCGCGGACAAACGCGCGCTGCATGGCTAAAACAATGACTACGGGTGGGATAAGGGTGAGCAGCATCGCCGCCATCACCTGGTTCCAGAGGGTGGTGCCTTCGCCGGTGGCGATCATGCCTTTAATGCCTGCCACGGCGGTGCCGAGGTTGACGTCCTGAACGATCAGCAACGGCCACAGATACTGGTTCCAGCCGTAGATAAAGGTGATCACAAACAGCGCCGCGAGGTTGGTTTTCGACAGCGGCAGCACGATGTCGCGGAAGAAGCGCATCGGCGAGGCCCCGTCGATGCGCGCGGCTTCAATCAACTCATCCGGCAGGGTCATAAAGAACTGGCGGAACAGGAAGGTGGCGGTCGCCGAGGCCATCAGCGGCAGGGTTAAGCCCGCGTAGCTGTCGAGCATCTTCAGGTTGGCGATCACCTCCACCGTCGGGAAGATACGCACCTCTACCGGCAGCATCAGGGTGATGAAAATCATCCAGAAAAACAGGTTACGCAGCGGAAAGCGGAACCAGACGATGGCGAACGCTGAGAGCATCGACACCGTAATTTTGCCGACGGTGATGCCAAACGCCATGATGAAGCTGTTGAGCATCATCAGCCAGAACGGCGCGCTGTTGGCGCCCACGCCCTGGGTCCAGATAGTTTTCATGTTCTCGAAAAGCTGCCCGCCTGGGATCAGCGTCATCGGCGTGTCGAACACCGCTTTGGTGTCCAGCGTGGCGGCGACGAAGGCCACGTACAGTGGGAACAGGATGACGATAATCCCTAAAATCAGCATGGTATGGCTGAAAATCGTCAGCCCGCGACGGTTCTCAATCATTGGTAGCGCACCTTACTTTCGACATAGCGGAACTGCACCACCGTGAGGATGATGACGAGGAACATCAGCACCACCGACTGCGCGGCAGAAGCGGAGAGATCCAACCCCGCAAAGCCTTCGCGGTAGATCTTGTAGATCAGCGTCGTTGTCGCCTGCACCGGACCGCCTGCGGTCGCCGCGTCGATCACCGGGAAGGTATCGAAGAAGGCGTACACGAGGTTAACCACCAGTAGGAAGAAACTCACCGGGGCGATCAGCGGCAGCGACAGGCGGAAGAAGCGGCGCACCGGCCCTGCGCCGTCGATGGCGGCGGCCTCCACCAGCGAACGCGGGATAGACTGTAGCGCGGCAAAGAAAAACAGGAAGTTATAGCTGATCTGCTTCCACACCGAGGCGAACACCACCAGGAACATCGCCTGACCGCTGTTCTGAGCGTGGTTCCAGTCGTAGCCAAACTCGCCCAGGAAGTGGGTAATCAGCCCGCGCCCTGGGTTAAACAGGAAGATCCACAGCACGGCGGCCACGGCAGGAGCCACGGCGTAGGGCAGCAGCATCAGGGTCTGATACAGACGGCTGCCGCGCACCACGTAATCCACCAGCGCGGCGAAAAACAGCGACGCGACAAGACCGCTCACGGTGACCAGCGCACTGAATTTGATCGTCGTCCAGAAGGAGTCCAGGTAGTAGCTGTCGTGGAACAGCGCGGTAAAGTTGTCCAGCCCGACAAACTGGCTGGAAAGCCCGAACGGATCGACGCTTTGTACCGAGTACCACAGCGCTTCGCCCGCAGGCCAGATAAAGAAGATAACGGTGATGACCAGCTGCGGTGCGACCAACAGGTACGGCAGCCAGCGGGAACGGAACACCGGACGGGATGAGGACATTGAGATTAGGTTCCTGAACAATGCCGGGTGGCGGCTACGCCTTACCCGGCCTACAAATATTTCTCCCTCTCCCCGTGGGAGAGGGTTGGGGTGAGGGCATCAGCCCGCACGATCCCCGTAGGCCCGGATCGCTACGCGTCACCGGGCGAATCACGGATTACGATTTCGTCGACTGCTCAAAGCGGCGCAGCAGCTGATTCCCGCGCTCTACCGCAGCGTCCAGCGCCTGCTGTGGCGTTTTCTTACCGGTCCACACGCTTTCCAGCTCTTCATCCACGATGGTGCGGATCTGCGGCATGTTGCCCAGACGCAGACCCTTGGTGAACGGCAACGGCGGCTTGTTCAGCATCTGGCGCGTCGCGATGTCCGCCCCTGGGTTTTTGCTATAGAAGCCCTGCTCGCGGGTCAGGTCGTACGCGGCTTTGGTGATCGGCAGATAGCCGGTCTTCTGGTGCCACTCGGCGGCGTTTTCCGGCTTCGCCAGGAAGTCGAGGAACTCGGCCACGCCTTTGTAGGTGCCGTTGTCTTTACCCTGCATCACCCACAGGCTCGCCCCGCCGATGATGGCGTTTTGCGGCGCGCCCTTCACGTCAGCGTCGTACGGCATCATGCCCACGCCGTAGTTGAATTTGGCATAGTGACGTATATCCGCCAGCGAGCCGGACGAGGCGGTAGTAATGGCACAGTCGCCGTTGTAGAACTTCTCGGTGGATTCGTCTTTACGCCCGAAGTAGCTGAAGTCGCCCTTCTTGTTGAGTGCTTCCAGCAGCGCGATGTGCTTCACCTGCTCCGGCTTGTTGAACTCCAGCACCGCGTCGGTACCGTCGAAGCCGTTATTTTGGGTGGCAACCGGCAGCCCGTGCCAGGCGCTGAAGTTTTCAATCTGGATCCAGCCCTGCCAGCCGCTGGCGTAGCCGCACTTCATCCCCGCCGCTTTCAGCTTCGCGGTGTACTCCGCCAGATCCTGCCAGGTTTTTGGCGGCTGCTCCGGATCTAAACCGGCTTTTTTGAAGGCGTCTTTGTTGTAGTACAGCACCGGCGTGGAGCTGTTAAACGGCTGGGACAGCAGGTGGCCGGTTCTGGAATCGGTGTAATAACCGGAGACGGTCGGTACGAACTGGGATTCATCGAAGTTAATGCCCGCTTCTTTGAACACTTCATAGACCGGCTTGATGGCTTTGGAGGCCATCATGGTGGCGGTGCCCACTTCATAAACCTGTAACAGCGCAGGCGCGTTACCGGTACGGAAGGCGGCGATGCCCGCGCTCAGGCTCTGCTCGTAGTTGCCTTTGTACACCGGCACAATTTTGTAATCCGGGTGGGTGTCGTTGAAACGCTGCGCCAGGGAGTCAACCTCTTTACCCAACTCCCCTTCCATGGAATGCCAGAACGGAATGGTGGTCACAGCCATTGCGTTCGTCGCAAAAGCCAGACCCAGTGCCAGACCCAAAGCTGTGTGTCGTAACGATGTCATTGTCATCTCTCTTATTGTGCCGGATGCGCGATATCACGCGTTTTATGCTCGCGAGGTAACATGACATGCTCGAATGACAGAAAAATAACTGTTTGTTTACAGATAAGTGACAGCCAGGCGTCAGGGGGATGATGGTTGTGTGAAGGGGTTTAGTGGTTAAAAAAGCCGGGTGGCGGCTACGCCTTACCCGGCCTGGTCGATCCATGTAGGCCCGGTAAGCGCAGCGCCACCGGGCAACACAGACGGCTTAGCCTCCGAGGTACGCGCTCCGCACCGCCTCGTTCGCCAGCAGCGCGTCACCGGTATCGGAGAGCACCACGCGCCCGTTCTCCAGCACATAGCCACGGTCGGCGAGCTTCAGCGCCTGGTTGGCGTTCTGCTCGACGAGGAAGATGGTCATCCCCTCTTTGCGCAACTGCTCGATGGTATCGAAGATCTGCTGGATAATGATCGGCGCCAGGCCAAGCGACGGCTCGTCCAGCAGCAGCAGACGCGGCTGGCTCATCAGCGCGCGGCCAATCGCCAGCATCTGCTGCTCGCCGCCGGACATGGTGCCCGCTCGCTGAATACGACGCTCCCACAGGCGCGGGAAGAGTTCGTACACCCACTTGATGCGGGTCTGGAATTCATCCCGATGGGCGAAGAAACCGCCCATCGCCAGGTTCTCTTCCACCGTCATGCGGGAGAATACGCGGCGCCCTTCCGGGACAATCGCCACCGCTTCACGCATGATCTTAGCCGTCTGCCAGTCGGTAATATCTTTGCCGTCAAACACAATCCGCCCGCTGGTGGCGCGCGGGTCGCCGCACAGGGTGCCGAGCAGCGTGGTTTTACCCGCGCCGTTGGCGCCAATCAGGGTGACGATTTCGCCCTGATTGATGTGCAGGCTGACGTCGTGCAGCGCCTGGATCTTGCCGTAGTGCGCGTTGACCTTGTCGAACGTTAACATCGCTTTTTCCATCTTATGCCTCACCAAGGTATGCGCGGATCACGTCCGGGTTGTTGCGGATCTCTTCCGGCGTGCCGTTTGCCAGCGGCGTGCCCTGGTTTACCACGTAGATACGGTCCGAAATGCCCATCACCAGCTTCATGTCATGCTCAATCAGCAGGATGGTGGTGTCGTGATGGTCGCGCAGCTCGGCAATCAGCTCGTCCAGCTCTTTGGTCTCTTTCGGATTGAGACCTGCCGCTGGTTCGTCGAGCATCAGGATCTCCGGCTGGGTCACCATGCAGCGCACGATCTCAAGGCGACGCTGATCCCCGTAAGCGAGGTTGCTCGCCTGGCGGTTGGCGTGCTGGAGCAGGCCGATACGGTCGAGCCAGGTCGCGGCGCGGTCGAGCGCCTCCTCCTGCGTGCGGCGAAAGGCCGGGGTTTTCAGCAGGCCGGAGAACAGCCCGGTTTTCAGCTGCTGATGCTGTGCCACCAGCAGGTTCTCAATCACCGTCATCTCGCGGAACAGACGCACGTGCTGGAAGGTGCGCACCACGCCCATGCGGGCAATCTGCTGGCCCGGCAGCCCTTCAAGGTGCTGGTCGCGCAGCATGATGGTGCCGCCCGTCGGCTTGTAGAAGCCGGTCAAACAGTTAAAGACCGTGGTTTTTCCCGCGCCGTTCGGGCCAATCAGGGAGACAATCTCTTTCTTGTGCAGATCCAGATTCACATTGTTGACCGCCAGCAGGCCGCCAAAGCGCATCATCAGGCCGTTAACGGATAATAAAGGCTTCATGCCTGCTCTCCTTTCGCCTGTGTGCGTTTCAGCTTCAGCTGTGGACGGGTCATCGGCAGCAGACCCTGCGGACGCCAGATCATCATCAGCACCATCAAACCACCCAGCATTAACATGCTGTATTCGTTAAAGTCGCGCATCAGCTCGCGGGAGACCACCAGCAGGATAGCCGCGAGGATCACGGCGAACTGCGAGCCCATTCCGCCGAGCACCACAATCGCCAGCACAAAGGCGGATTCGGCAAAGGTGAACGATTCCGGGCTGACGAAGCCCTGACGTGCGGCAAACAGCGTCCCGGCGAAACCGGCAAACGCGGCGCTGATGGTAAATGCGGTCAGCTTGATGCGGGTCGGGTTCAGGCCCAGGGAGCGGCAGGCGATTTCATCTTCGCGCAGCGCTTCCCAGGCGCGGCCCAGCGGCATGCGCAGCAGACGGTTGATCACGAACAGGGTAATCACCACCAGCAGCAGCGCCACCAGATAGAGCCAGATCACGCGGTCGGACGGATCGTACTTGATGCCAAAGAAATTGCTGAAGGTATCCCAGCCGCCTTCACGGGCGGTACGGCTGAACTCCAGGCCGAAGAAGGTCGGTTTCGGGATCTGGCTGATGCCGTTCGGACCGCCGGTCACTTCGGTATTGTTGAGCAGCAGGATACGGACGATTTCGCCGAAGCCTAAGGTCACAATCGCCAGATAGTCACCGCGCAGGCGCAGCACCGGGAAGCCGAGCAGGAAGCCCGCGGCGGCAGAGACCAGCCCCGCCAGCGGCAGGCAGGTCCAGAAGCCGAGGCCGTAATAGTGGTTCAGCAGCGCGAAGGTGTACGCGCCGATGGCGTAGAACCCGCCGTAGCCCAGCACCAGCAGGCCAGACAGCCCCACCACCACGTTCAGACCGAGCCCCAGAATCACGTAGATCATGGTCAGGGTGGCAATATCCACCGTCCCGCGCGAGACCATAAACGGCCACGCCACGGCAGCCACCAGCAGCGCCACAAGGAACAGCTTCTGTTTCACCGTTGTACCGTCGATCGCCGGCAGGACGAATTTCGGCCCGGAGACGTTTTTCAGCGTCTTCTGGAACAGCGGACGCAACAGCTGGAACAGGAACACCACAGCGGTGCCGATAAACACCCACTGCCAGCGGATGTCGGGAGCGGTATCCACCACCAGCTTCGTGCCGTCCAGTCCTAACTGGACGCCCATAAAGACGCCCGCCAGGACGAAGAACATGGCGGCAGAGAGCAGCGCCATCGCAAAATGCATCGGTTTCATACTTTCTCTACCTCCGGACGGCCCAGAATACCGGTAGGCATTACCAGCAGAACCAGAATCAGCAGGGCAAACGACACCACATCTTTATATTCGGTGCTCAGGTACGCCGAGGAGAGCGCTTCGGCCACGCCCAGGATCAGGCCGCCGATCATCGCGCCCGGAATGCTGCCGATGCCGCCCAGTACCGCCGCGGTGAAGGCTTTCATCCCGGCCATAAAGCCGATGTACGGGTTGATTACGCCGTAGAACTGGCCGAGCAACACGCCAGCCACCGCCGCCATCGCTGCGCCGATCACGAAGGTCAGGGCAATCACGCGGTCGGTGTTAATCCCGAGCAGGCTCGCCATCTTCAGATCTTCCGCGCAGGCGCGGCAGGCGCGTCCCATGCGGGAGTAGCGGATGAACAGGGTCAGGGCCAGCATGGCAATAAAGGTCACAACCCAGATAACCAGCTGCATGGTGGTGATGGTGGCAGAGAAGTTTTCGCTGGCCCCCACAATCCACTGGCCGTTAAACAGGCTTGGCAGCGCCACGTCGCGTGAACCTTCGGTCAGGCTGACGTAGTTTTGCAGGAAAATGGACATACCGATGGCGGAGATTAGCGCGATCAGGCGTTTGGAGCTGCGCACCGGCCGGTAGGCCACCCGTTCAATACTCCAGCCGTAGGCGCTGGCGATCACAATCGCGCCGACAAACCCGGCGGCCACCAGCAGCCAGCTGCTGTCGATGCCCATCATCATCAGCGCGGCGATAATCATAAAGGAGACGTAGCTACCGATCATGTACACCTCGCCGTGGGCGAAGTTGATCATGCCGATAATGCCGTAAACCATCGTGTAGCCGATGGCGATCAGCGCGTAGGTGCTTCCCAGCGTGACGCCGTTAAACATCTGCTGCAAGAAGTAGAGAAACTGCTCGGACATAAGAAAACCTTTTTATACCCGCCCGGTGAGCCGGGCGGTGGGATGATTATTTGGCGACCGAGGAAGACCCGTCGGCGTGCCACTTAAAGACACCAAACTCAAATCCCTTCAGATCGCCTTTCTCATCCCAGTTCAGCGGCCCAATCACGGTGTTCGCCCCGTGTGCTTTTAAATCTTTCACCAGATCCAGCGGCTCTTTACTGCCGGTACGGTCCAGCGCGGTGGCCAGAGACTGCACGGCCGCGTAGGTGATCCAGACGTACGGACCGCTCGGATCTTTCTTCTGCGCCTTGAGCGCATCCACGATAGCCTTATTCGCCGGATCCTGGTCATAGCGTTTTGGCATCGTCACCAGCATGCCTTCGGCAGAATCGCCCGCGATGTTGGACAGGGAGGCATTACCGACGCCCTCTGGCCCCATAAACTGGGTTTTCAGGCCGGTGGCGCGCGCCTGGCGCAGCATCTGCCCCATTTCCGGGTAGTAGCCGCCGTAGTAAACGAAGTCGATATTCTCTTTTTGCAGGCGGGCGATCAGCGCGGAGAAGTCTTTCTCACCAGCGGTAATGCCGTCGAAGAAGACGATGTTTGCGCCGCCTTTTTTCAGGCCGTCCTGTACGGAACGCGCCAGGCCTTCGCCGTACTGCTGTTTATCATGAATGATGGCGATACGCTGCGGCTTAACGGTTTCGAGGATGTATTTGGCGGCGGTTGGCCCCTGAGAGGAGTCCAGACCGGCGGTACGCATGATGTGCTGGTAGCCGCGCTGGGTCAGTTCCGGGTTGGTGGCACCCGGGGTGATCATCAGAATGCCTTCGTCTTCGTAGATATCAGACGCAGGCTGCGTGGAGGAAGAACACAGGTGCCCGATGACGTACTGGATACCGTCGTTAACGATTTTGTTGGCGACCGCGACGGCCTGTTTAGGATCGCAGGCGTCGTCATACTCCACGCCTACCAGCTTGTCGCCTTTGATGCCGCCTTTGGCGTTGATATCTTTGATGGCCTGACGCGCGCCGTTGAACTCCATGTCACCCCACTGGGCAACAGGGCCGGACATCGCCCCCACTACCGCAACTTTAATGTCGTCTGCCATAGCGGCATGCGAGATCGACAGTGCGACCATCCCCGCGATTAACGTCTTCGCGTTCCTTTTCATCTCTGAATCCCCATTCGTGATGTCATGTTTATATTTTGTTTTATTATGGTTAAAAAGCATTCTGTACTTTTAATGAACAACGCTATTTTTACCAGTGCCCTTAATGGTTTAGCGCAGTTTTTTGTCAAAAACCAGACTAAAATCTCTATTTTTCAGGCGATTAAGCAAAGATAATATTCTGAAATCAGGCGGAGATAAACAAATAAAAGCGCGGTTTGCAGCATAAAATAACGGTACAAAGCGCCGAATAAATCACTGCCCTTCAGGTTAAAATTCTGCTTATTTTTCGATCCATGTGTTTTCAAACTGCCCATCGCGCTGCCAAAAAACTAATCACCTGGTAAATGGGAAGAAAAAGAGAAAGCGCCTGAGCAAATAAATTGAGTACACTGGCCTTACTCTTTTTGATTTGGACAAGCAGCTAATGAAACTGACTATCGTGCGTCTGGTGACCTTTAGCGACCAGGATCATATCGACCTGGGCAAGATCTGGCCGGAATATTCCCCTTCATCGCTGGCCGTCGATGAAAACCACCGCATCTATACCGCGCGTTTTAATGAACGTCTGCTGGCCGCCGTCCGCGTAACGCTGAGCGGCACGGAAGGGGCGCTGGATTCCCTGCGCGTGCGCGACGTGACCCGTCGTCGCGGGGTCGGGCAGTATTTGATTGAAGAGGTGATCCGCGAAAACCCGAGCGTAACCTCCTGGTGGATGGCCGACGTGGGCGTGGAGGATCGCGGCGTGATGGCGGCGTTTATGCAGGCGTTAGGGTTTACGGCGCAGGCGAACGGGTGGGAGAAGCGCTAAAAGAAAGCCGGGTGGCGGCTGCGAGGTGCTTATTGTAGGCCCGGTAAGCGAAGCGCCACCGGGCAAAAGAGGGCTGAGCGGCCTGATGCCCTCACCCCGGCCCTCTCCCACGGGGAGAGGGAGAAAACATTAAAAAAGGCAACTTGCGTTGCCTTTTTGCGTTTATTTTGCGTCTGTCGCCGTGCCGTTGGCATGCCAGTCAAACACGCCGAACTCGAAGCCCTTCAAATCGCCCTTCTCATCCCAGGACAGCGGCCCCATCACGGTTTCCACCGAGTTCGCTTTCAGCCAGGTGGCAATCTCCGCCGGATCGGCTGACTGGTTCAGGCCCGCTTGCAGAGACTGCAACGCTGCGTAGGTGGTCCAGACGAACGCACCACTTGGATCCTGTTTCTTCGCCTTGATGGCATCGACAACAGGTTTGTTCGCAGGCACCTGGTCGTAGTTCTTCGGTTTGGTCACCAGCAGCCCTTCAGCGGATTCACCCGCGATAT
This sequence comes from Enterobacter sp. BWH64, assembly GCF_001037645.1. Taxonomy (NCBI): domain Bacteria; kingdom Pseudomonadati; phylum Pseudomonadota; class Gammaproteobacteria; order Enterobacterales; family Enterobacteriaceae; genus Enterobacter; species Enterobacter sp. BWH64. The sequence continues at coordinate 675,524 of NZ_KQ089922.1, read as the reverse complement.
TAGACAGGGAAACGTTCGCGACACCTTCTGGCCCCATGAACTGCGTCTTCAGACCCGCCGCACGCGCCTGGCGCAGGATCTGCCCCATTTCCGGGTGGTAGCCGCCGTAGTAAACGAAATCGATATTTTCTTTCTTCAGACGCGCGACCAGGGTCGAGAAGTCTTTCTCACCGGCGGTGATACCGTCAAAGAACACCACGTTGGCGTTCGCTTTTTTCAGGTTATCCTGCACCGCACGGGCCAGGCCTTCGCCGTACTGCTGTTTGTCATGAACAATCGCGATGCGCTGCGGCTTCACTTTTTCCACGATGTATTTCGCGGCGGTTGGCCCCTGATCGGAGTCCAGACCGGTGGTACGCAGGATCAGCTTATAGCCGCGCGCGGTCAGCTCTGGCGCCGTCGCGGCCGGCGTGATCATCAGAATGCCTTCGTCTTCGTAGATGTCAGACGCGGGCTGGGTGGAAGAGGAGCACAGGTGACCGATAACGTATTTGATCCCGTCGTTTACCACTTTGTTCGCCACCGCGACCGCCTGTTTCGGGTCACAGGCATCGTCATATTTTACGATTTGCAGCTTTTCGCCCTTGATGCCGCCCTTAGCATTAATGTCTGCAACCGCCTGTTCCGCGCCGGTAAATTCCTGGTCGCCGTACTGTGCTACCGGACCGGACATCGCGCCCACCACGGCCACTTTAATATCGGCCTGGGCCATAGTGCTGAATGCCAACGCGATACATCCTGCCAGTAACGCTTTACCCTTCATGTTCATCCTGAGATTCCCCATTATTATGGTTATAACGATTGTTGTGATGTTGTTGTGTAGCGCTTTATTTCAGTTATAGGCGTGCTGTTCGCGCTTTTTCAGCATACTCTGCTAAAACATACCCCATTTTTATGATTTTGGAATAGCTAATTTGAAATGAAAATATGATAAGCCCAACTGTCATTTCAGCCGGGCTTTTGGCTTTATCGTGTCAGCGAGGCGGAAATAATATCCAGCGCTTTACGGAACTGCACTTCGGGGATGGTGAGCGGGTAGAGGAAGCGAATAACGTTGCCGTAAACGCCGCAGCTCAAAAGCAGCAGCCCTTCGTTCAACGCGCGCTCCTGAACCTGACGGGTAAATTCGGGCGACGGCTGTCCGGTTTGCGGATCGGTAAATTCTACCGCCACCATCGAGCCCTGCCCACGGATATCGGCGATATACGGACAGCCATCCTTCGCTTTATTCAGCACCTCGACTAGATGATGCCCGAGATGCGCCGCGCGGGTGCAGAGATCGTCCTCGTCAATCACATCCAGCACCGCATGGGCCGCCGCAATCGCCAGCGGGTTACCCGCGTAGGTTCCGCCCAGCCCGCCCGGGGCGGGCGCATCCATCACCTCCGCCCGGCCAGAGACGGCAGAGAGCGGCATCCCGCCCGCCAGGCTTTTCGCCATGGTGATCAGATCGGGCTTCACGCAGTGGTTTTCCATGGAGAACAGCTTGCCGGTACGGGCGAAGCCGGTTTGCACTTCGTCGGCAATCAGTAAAATCCCGTGGGTATCGCACAGGGCACGCAGCGCCTGCATAAAATCAGCGGGCGCGACGTTGAACCCGCCCTCGCCCTGAACCGGTTCAATAATGATTGCCGCCACCTGATCGGGCGCGATATCGGCTTTGAAGATGCGCTCCAGGCTTTTTAGCGCTTCGGCGGTACTAACCCCGTGCAGGCTGTTGGGGAATTGCGCGTGGTACACCGAGCCGGGGAACGGGCCGAAGCCGAGCTTATAGGGCGCCACTTTGCCGGTCATCGCCATGGTCATAAAGGTACGGCCGTGGAACGCGCCGCCGAAGGTGATAATGCCGGGACGTCTGGTGTACGCGCGGGCGATTTTCACCGCGTTTTCGACCGCTTCCGCCCCCGTTGAGAAGAAGGCGGTTTTGGCTGGCCCCTCTATGGGTACGCGCTGGTTGATGCGCTCGGCAAGCGCCACATAACCTTCATAGGGGACGATTTGATAAGCGGTATGGGTAAAGGCGTGAAGCTGTTTTTCGATGGCGGCGATAACTTTAGGATGACGATGCCCGGTATTCAGCACGGCGATCCCGGCGGCAAAATCAATATACTCGTTACCTTCCACGTCCCACACCGTGGCGTTTTCGGCTTTATCGGCATAGAAGTTACACATGACGCCGATACCGCGCGGCGTCGCCTGTAAACGCCGGTCGTTCAGTTCGTTATTTTTCACCCTGTCACCCTCTGAAAGTCGCCTGCTTAGCGCATCAGTAAGTGTTTGCCAGGGGGAAGAAATTCGCCAGAGCGGGCGCTAAAAAAACAAAACCCCCGAATTTGCATTCGAGGGTTCTCGGTGTACTTCGCGGAAATTACGCTTCGATAGCGGCGCGAAGTTTTTTCATGGCGTTTTTCTCAAGCTGACGCACACGTTCAGCGGAGACGCCGTAGCGGTCGGCCAGTTCCTGCAACGTGGACTTGTTATCTTCGTCCAGCCAGCGGGCACGGATAATATCCTGGCTACGCTCGTCGAGGCCTTCCATCGCGAAGGTCAGCTTGTTCGCCGCCTGGTCTTCCCAGTTATCCTCTTCAATGCCGTCAGCAAAGTTAGAGGTTTTATCCTGTAGATACAGAACCGGGGCCATCGGCTGGCTGTCGGACGCGTCGTCGTCGGCAGACATATCAAACGTCATGTCCTGCGCGGCCATACGGGATTCCATCTCGCGGACGTCTTTGCTGGAAACGCCCAGCTCGCGCGCCACCATTTCCACTTCATCCTGATTGAACCAGCCCAGACGCTGCTTGGTTTTACGCAGGTTGAAGAACAGTTTGCGCTGCGCTTTCGTCGTGGCGACTTTCACAATACGCCAGTTACGCAGGACGTATTCGTGAATTTCCGCTTTGATCCAGTGCACGGCGAAGGAGACGAGTCGCACACCCACTTCCGGGTTAAAGCGACGTACCGCCTTCATCAGGCCAATGTTACCTTCCTGAATCAGGTCCGCCTGCGGCAGGCCGTAGCCCGCATAATTACGAGCAACGTGAACAACAAAGCGCAGGTGAGACAGGATCAGCGTTTTAGCTGCTTCCAGATCGCCCTGGTAATGCAGCTTTTCAGCAAGCTCCTTTTCTTCCTCAGCCGTTAACATCGGCCAAGTGTTCGCAGCCCGGATGTAAGATTCCAGGTTACCAACAGGGGCTAAAGCTAAAGTTTGCATTTCTTTGGTCATTCATTCCTCTCAATGTTTCTTCTGGTCCAGGTTGTCCCCGTCAGGCAACAACCATGCCAAAGCGTTTGAGCAACGAGATTAGCATTCACTCTTTTATCAGACAGTGATTTTATCCACAAGTTCCAGGTGCAACAGTGAATAAATTACGCACAAAATGTGACATGAAGATGATTACAGGGGAAGAGACAACAGGGACGCTTTCCCTGCAAGCGAACATCTCGGTGCAGGGAAAGATTATATCACGCTTTTATTAGTCGGGAGTAAAGTGGCGTAAATGTTGAACCGTTGCCAGCCATGCCGCCACCCAGCCGATCATGGAGCACACCAGCAGCAACAGCAGGCACTCATCGAACCCTAAGCCACTGATATCAAACTTAGTTCCGAAAACCTGCGCCACTTCAGTCACGGCAGACGACAGCCGCATCACCAAAATTTCTGACAATATCAATGAAAGAAATGCACCAGAAAAACCTAATAACGCGCCGCCGTAAAGGAACGGGCGGAGGATGAAACCATCCGTTGCGCCAATCAGTTTCTGCACGTTGATGGTATCGCGACGGGCGAAGATGCTCAGGCGCACGCTATTACCGATGACGAGGAACACCGCCGCCACCATCAGCACGCCGATCATCGCCGACACGCGTCCTACCAGCCCGGTCAGGGCGGCAAGACGGGCAAACCAGCTGTCGTCCATGCGCACTTCATCAATCCCGTTAATGCGGGTAATGCGGTCGCGCAGGGTGTTGAGCGAATCCGTGCCCTGGAAATCGAGTTTCGGGATCACCACCGCCACCGCGGGCAGCGGGTTCTCTTCAAGCATATCCAGCGCGCCGCCGAATCCGGACCAGTTGCGGAACTCACCCAGCGCTTCATCGCGGGAAAGATAGTTCACCTTCTCCACGCCCTGCTCGGCCTGAATCTGCCCCACCACCTGAGCCGCCGCGTTATCGTCGAGGGCTTTATCCAGATAAACGGTGATCTGCGGCGACGGATAGTACTGGGACGCCGCCTGGTTTACGTTTTTGTAAACCATGTAGCAGACGCTGGGCAGCGTCAGGGAGATGGCAATCACCATCACCGTCAGGAACGTCGCCAGCGGTTTGCTTTTCAGATCCTGCAACGCGCCCTGGAAGGCGTACCGCACCTGCTCGTTAAAGACGTTGGTTTTGCGGGAGTTCGGTTTCGGTGCCGCTTTGGCACGCTTAGGCGCATTGCGATTGCCGTCCCCGCCGCCCTGAGGCTTGCGGAAACGGTCAAACCGGTTGCTGAACTGCCGAATCTGGTTCATTGCATCACGCTTATTCACCGTGGCCTCCGTGCAAATGCCCGTCGCTCAGGGTCAGCATGCGGTACGAACGGCGGGAGATCAGCCCCATGTCGTGCGTCGCCATCAGTACCGTGACCCCCACGCGGTTAAATTCCTCAAACAGACGCAGGATCCCTTCAGAGAGAGCATCGTCCAGGTTACCGGTCGGTTCATCCGCCAGCAAAACGGCAGGCTTGTTCACTACCGCGCGGGCGATACCCACGCGCTGCTGCTCACCGCCGGAGAGCTGGATCGGGAAGTTCTTCGCTTTGTCCAGCAGCCCGACCTTATCCAGCGCCGCCGAAACGCGACGGCGGATATCATCGTAACTGGCGCCAGCAATAATCAGCGGGATCGCGACGTTATCGAAAACCGTGCGATCCATCAGCAGGTGGTGATCCTGGAAAATCATGCCAATCTGACGACGCAGGAACGGCACTTCACGGTTCTTAAGACGGCTAATTTCATGGCCGCTGAACCAGATTTTCCCGGCGCTTGGCCGCTCGATCCCACAGATCAGCTTGAGCAGGGTACTTTTCCCCGCGCCGGAATGGCCGGTCAGGAATGCCATCTCGCCTGGCTGGAGGTGGAATGTCACCCCCTGTAGCGCTTGTCTCCCGCCGAGATAGGCCTTGCTGACGTGTTCAAAGCGAATCATTGTTAGTCCTCTCGGGCAAATAGTGCCTCAATAAAGTCGTCCGCTTTAAACGGACGTAAATCCTCAATACGCTCGCCCACACCGATGTAACGGATAGGAATGCCGAACTGGTCGGCCACGGAGAAGATCACCCCGCCTTTCGCGGTCCCGTCCAGCTTGGTCAGCGCGATCCCGGTCAGTCCTACCGCTTCATGGAACAGTTTCGCCTGGCTGATGGCGTTCTGTCCGGTGCTGGCATCGATAGTCAGCATAATTTCATGCGGTGCATCTTCGTCCAGCTTCTTCATGACGCGAACGATTTTCTTCAGCTCTTCCATCAGGTGCGATTTGTTCTGCAAACGCCCTGCGGTATCCGCAATCAGCACGTCCACGTTACGCGACTTCGCCGCCTGGATGGCATCGAAAATCACGGACGCGGAATCCGCGCCGGTGTGCTGAGCAATAACCGGAATATTGTTGCGCTGGCCCCACACCTGAAGCTGTTCCACCGCTGCCGCACGGAAGGTATCGCCCGCCGCCAGCATCACCGATTTGCCCTGCTGCTCAAACTGGCGCGCCAGCTTGCCGATGGTGGTGGTTTTGCCCACGCCGTTGACGCCAACCATCAGGATAACAAACGGCATTTTGCCTTCAATATTAAGCGGTTCGTCAACTTTTGCGAGAATTTCACCCATCTCGTCTTTCAGCAGGCCGTACAGCGCCTCGGCGTCACGCAGCTGTTTGCGGCTCGCCCCTTCGGTCAGGTTGGCGATGATCTTCCGGGTGGTTTCCACGCCCACGTCCGCAATCAGCAGCTGCTCTTCCAGCTCCTCAAACAGATCGTCGTCGATCTTTTTGCCGCGGAACAGACTGATAAATCCGGAACCTAAGTTTTCTTTGGTTTTGAGCAGGCTGCGCTTCAGGCGCGCGAAGAAACCTTCTTTGGTCGGTTTTTCCTGCTCCTGAACGATCTCTTCTTCGGCCTGCTCTTCCACCGGCACGACGATGATCGCTTCTTCAGCCGCTTCCGCCGCCAGCGCCTGGGCTTCCAGCTCTTCGTCGGTCAACTCTGGCTCAAGGGCCGCTTCTTCTTCCACCGCCTCAACAATTTCAACGGTTTCCGCTTCGGCCTGCCACTCTTCGGCAGAAACCTCTTCAGCTTTCACCTCTTCCGGCAGCGGCAGCTCTTCGTGTTCGATAGTGGCCTGCGGCGCTTCGTTAAGGGTTTCAACGATAACCGGCTCTGGTTTTTCGCTCTCCTGAACCTGTTCAGTAACCTCAACCACCTCTTCGGCAAAGGATTCAATCTCTTCTTTGCTGTGGGCTGGCTCTTCCGCTTCGACAACCGCAGCGGTTTCGACAGGCGTTTCAGGCTGTGACGGCTCTTCTACAACCTGCTGTTCTTCGGTTTTCTGTTCTGTTTCTTGCTCTTTTTCACCGAAACCCAACCAGGAAAAGAAGCCACGTTTTTTTTGTTTTGCCATCTGCGACTACACTCCTCGCGGCGCTATATACAGGGAAGCTAAAAAAATGATGAAATAGTCTAACACTTTACTTAATTGACATCACCGCCCGCAATCGCAGGGCAATGGTTAACAGAGCTTTCCTGAGATGAAGAAACCCACCCGCGCCCCGGCCGGTCAAATTCGCATTATCGGCGGTCAGTGGCGAGGCCGGAAATTACCGGTGCCGGACAGCCCCGGTTTACGCCCCACCACGGACCGCGTTCGCGAGACGCTGTTTAACTGGCTCGCCCCGTCTATGGTAGACGCCAACTGCCTGGACTGCTTCGCCGGAAGCGGTGCATTGGGGCTGGAAGCGCTGTCGCGTTATGCCGCCAGCGCCACGCTGCTGGAGATGGAGCGCGGCGTCGCGCAGACGTTGCAGCAAAATCTGGCTACGCTGAAGGCAACCAACGCGAAAGTGGTGAATACCAACACGCTGAGCTTCCTCGCCCAACAGGGGACGCCGTACAACGTGGTGTTTGTTGACCCGCCGTTCCGTAAAGGGCTGCTGGAAGAGACATTATCGTTGCTGGAAAAAAATGGCTGGCTGGCAGACGACGCGCTGATTTACGTTGAAAGCGAAGTGGAAAATGGCCTGCCGCCCGTTCCCGTTCACTGGGATCTGCACCGCGAGAAGGTCGCCGGCCAGGTGGCTTATCGTCTGTATCACCGTCAGGCACAAGGAGGATCCGATGCCAGTACTGATTAACGTAGGGCGCGTACTGATGCTGGGCGTCTGGGCATTTTTGATTTTGAATCTGGTGCACCCGTTCCCGCGTCCGCTGAATATCTTTATTAACGTGGCGCTGATTTTTACCGCGTTCATGCATGCCTTGCAGATGGTGATGCTGAAAAACGGTCTGCCTAAAGATGGCCCACCGATGACCGGCTGGCAGCAGCTGCGGGTGTTTATTTTCGGCGTGTTTGAGCTGCTGGTGTGGATGAAGAAGTTTAAGGCGCAGGTGAAGAAGTAAGGTGCGCTATTGCCCGGTGGCGCGCAGCGATCCGGGCCTACGTAACCCCGTAGGCCGGGCAAACGCAGTGCCGCCCGGCATTACTGCTCAGGTGTAAAACCTTCAAACCGCGACCCTTTGTAACTCAGCGTGCCTTTCTCCCCCACCGTCAGCTGGTGGTACTGCTGCGCCTCCAGGCGGAAGGTCATCTCCAGCCCGCCGGTTTCCGGCTTAAAGCTCGCTTCATAGCGCATCGTTGTGCCCGCTGGCGTCACCTGCTGCTGGCGGGAGCGGCGGTCGTTAAGCGGCTTCTCACGCTTGTTCGTCACCACCACGCGCTTTTGCATCAGCGGCGCGGCGTCGTTGTCCGCCTTTTCGCGGCGCTGCTGCACGAAGCGAAACGAGGCGGCAATGACGATAATCGCCACCACGATAATGAAAAACAGCGGCATCTTGCTCATTGAAAAATCCCATCAGATTATGCGGAATTCAGGATACCTCGCCTGCCCCGGCATTGCCAAACGCCCGCTCGCGTCACTACACTGGATCAGGAACTGATCATTCAGCCTCAACAGTTACAGGGAGTTAATATGCTTTGGTCATTTATCGCTGTCTGTTTTTCCGCATGGCTTTACGTCGATGCGTCTTACCGTGGCCCAGCCTGGCAGCGCTGGTTGTTTAAACCCGTCACGCTATTACTCCTGCTGTTGCTTGCCTGGCAGGCCCCGATGTTTAACGCCGTTAGCTATCTTGTCCTCGCGGGGCTGTGTGCTTCCCTGATTGGCGATGCCTTAACCCTGCTGCCGCGCCAGCGCCTGCTGTACGCCGTGGGGGCATTCTTCCTGTCGCATCTGCTCTATACCATCTACTTTGCCAGCCAGATGACGCTCTCCTTCTTCTGGCCGCTGCCGCTGGTGCTGCTGGTGATTGGCGCCCTGCTGATCGCGGTGATCTGGTCGCGTCTGGAAGAGATGCGTCTCCCGGTCTGTACGTTTATCGCCATGACGCTGGTGATGGTGTGGCTGGCGGGCGAGCTGTGGTTCTTCCGTCCGACCGCTCCGGCAATGTCTGCGTTCTTCGGTGCCGCACTGTTGCTGTTGGGTAATATCGTCTGGCTGGGCAGCCACTATCGCCGCCGCTTCCGTGCGGATAATGCGATTTCCGCCGCCTGTTACTTTGCCGGACACTTCCTGATTGTGCGTTCGCTGTATATCTAAATAACGCTTGACTCTGGAGTCGACTCCAGAGTGTATGCTGCGGTTAATGAGAAAATTATCATTACCGGAGACTGCCATGTCGACTCCAGAAATACCTAAAAAAGTTCCCCAATTCTCGGCACTTAAGCTCAGCCCGGTTCCGCCAAAAGAGGACTGCTGCTGCGAGGGCGCGTGCGAAACCCGGACCGAAGCGCTGCCTGAAAACGGCAATCACTACAGCTGGGTGGTCAACGGCATGGACTGCGCGGCCTGCGCCCGCAAAGTGGAAAATGCAGTGAAGCAGGTGCCGGGTGTGAACCACGTTCAGGTGCTGTTCGCTACCGAAAAGCTGCTGGTCAGCGCCGAAAACGACGTCAGCAGACAGGTTGAAGCCGCCGTCAGCAAAGCGGGTTATACCCTGCGCAGCGAAACGGCGCCCGCAGAAAAAACCTCTCCCCTGAAAGAAAACCTGCCCCTTATCACCCTCATCATCATGATGGCCCTGAGCTGGGGGCTGGAGCAAATCAACCACCCGTTCGGCAACCTGGCGTTTATCGCCACCACGCTGGTTGGCCTGTTCCCGATTGCGCGTCAGGCGCTGCGTCTGATGAGAAGCGGCAGCTGGTTTGCCATCGAAACGCTGATGAGCGTGGCGGCCATCGGCGCGCTGTTTATTGGCGCGACGGCGGAAGCGGCGATGGTGCTGCTGCTGTTCTTAATTGGCGAACGCCTTGAGGGCTGGGCGGCGAGCCGGGCGCGTAAAGGGGTGAGCGCGCTGATGGCGCTGAAGCCGGAAACCGCCACGCGGGTTAATGGAGGCAAACGTGAAACAGTCGCCATCAACACCCTGCGCCCGGGCGACGTGATTGAAGTGCCCGCAGGCGGACGTCTGCCAGCCGATGGGACCCTCGTTACCGCCACCGCGAGCTTTGACGAAAGCGCCCTGACCGGGGAATCCATTCCGGTGGAGCGTGCGGCAGGCGAAAAGGTGCCTGCGGGCGCCACCAGCGTCGATCGGCTGGTGCAGCTCACCGTGCTTTCTGAACCGGGCGACAGCGCCATCGACCGTATCCTAAAGTTGATTGAAGAGGCCGAGGAGCGCCGCGCGCCCGTCGAGCGGTTCATCGACCGCTTCAGCCGGATTTACACCCCCGCCATCATGCTGGTGGCGCTGCTGGTCACCGTCGTCCCGCCACTGTTCTTCGGCGCGCCGTGGGAGGGCTGGATTTACAAAGGGCTGACGCTGCTGCTGATCGGCTGTCCGTGTGCGCTGGTGATCTCCACCCCGGCGGCGATTACCTCAGGGCTGGCGGCGGCGGCACGGCGCGGGGCGTTGATTAAGGGCGGCGCGGCGCTGGAACAGCTGAGCCGGGTCCAGCACATCGCCTTCGATAAAACCGGCACGCTGACCGTCGGCAAGCCGCAGGTGACCGGCGTGTATCCGCAGGACATCAGTGAAGACGCCCTGCTGACGCTGGCCGCTGCCGTGGAGCAGGGCTCCACCCACCCTCTGGCGCAGGCGATTGTGCGTGAAGCGAAGGGGCGCGGGCTGACCATCCCTCCGGCAACCGCCCAGCGAGCGCTGGTCGGGTCAGGGATTGAGGCTGTGGTCGAAGGCAAAAAAGTGCTGATCGCCGCGGCAGGCGCGTTCCCGAATCCACAGGTTGAGGCATTAGAGCAGGCCGGGCAGACGGTCGTTGCCGTGATGCAGGACGGTGTACCGATGGGCATGCTGGCGCTGCGCGACACCCTGCGTGACGATGCGAAAGACGCCGTCGACGCGCTGCACAGGCTGGGGGTACAGGGCGTGATCCTGACCGGTGATAACCCGCGTGCGGCGGCGGCGATTGCCGGCGAGCTGGGGCTGGAGTTTAAGGCCGGATTGTTGCCTGCGGATAAAGTCAGCGCGGTAACCGAGCTGAACGGTCATGCCCCGCTGGCGATGGTCGGGGACGGGATAAACGATGCCCCGGCAATGAAGGCTTCCACCATCGGCATTGCGATGGGCAGCGGTACCGACGTGGCGCTGGAGACCGCCGACGCGGCGCTGACGCACAACCGCCTGACCGGGCTGGCGCAGATGATAGATCTTGCGCGGGCGACGCGGGCCAATATTCGGCAGAACATCGGCATTGCGCTGGGTCTGAAGGGGATTTTCCTGGTCACCACGCTGCTCGGCATGACCGGACTGTGGCTGGCGGTACTGGCGGATACGGGGGCGACGGTGCTGGTTACGGCGAACGCGTTGCGGCTGTTGCGCCGTCGGTAAAAATGCCCGGTGGCGGCTACGCCTTACCGGGCCTACAACATCTCTGAACCGTAACCGTAGGCCGGGTAAGGCGTAGCCGCCACCCGGCATAAAACGGCGTCACTGCATCCCTAGCACCCCCGGCAACCACAATGATATCGCCGGGATGTATGTCACCATCCCCAGCACTACCAGCAACATACCGTAAAACGGCAGCATCGCCCGCACCACGTGCTCGATCTTCTGCTTACTCACCGCGCTCGCCACGAACAGCACCGACCCGACCGGCGGCGTGATCAGCCCAATCCCCAGGTTCACCATCATGATCATTCCGAAATGCACCGGATCGATCCCCAGCGAGTTGGTCACCGGCAGCAGTACCGGGGTCAGGATCAGGATGATCGGCGCCATGTCCATTAGCGTGCCAATCAACAGCAGCATGATATTGAGGTACATGAGGATCACGTATTTGTTATCGGAGAGCGACGTGAAGAATTCGGTGATGCGCATCGGCAGCTGCATGTAGGTCATTACCGCGCCAAACGCCGCGGCAAAGCCAATCAAAATCATCACGATGGTGACGGTTTTCACCGTGCGACACATCAGCTTCGGCAGTTCATTCCACTTGTAATCGCGGTAAATGAACATGGTGACGAAGAACGCCCACAGGCAGGCCACGGCGGCAGATTCGGTCGCCGTGAAGATCCCGGACAAGATCCCGCCGAGGATAATCACCACCGTCATCAGCCCCCACAGGGCATCGAGCATGATTTTCAGCGCCTGCCTGAACGGGATTTTGTCCCCCTTCGGATAGCCGCGCTTGCGGGCGAAGCACAGGCAGAGCACCATCAGGCTCACGCCCAGCAGCAGGCCCGGCAGCACGCCCGCGATAAACAGCGTGGCGATGGAAACCGTTCCCCCTGCCGCCAGGGAATAAATCACCGAGTTGTGGCTGGGCGGGATCAGGATCGCCTGCACCGACCCGCTGGCCGTCACCGCCGCCGCGTATTCGCGCGGATAGCCCTTCTTCTCCATCTCCGGGATCATCACGCTGCCGATAGACGCCGTATCCGCCACCGACGAGCCGGAAATCGCGCCGAAGAACGTTGATGCCACGATGTTCACCAGCGACAGCCCGCCGCGAATAAAGCCGACAAAAACGTACGCGAAGTTGACCAGCCGTCGGGCAATGCCCCCTTCCGCCATGATCGCCCCGGCAAGAATGAAGAACGGGATCGCCAGCAGGGTAAATTTATTCACCCCGCTGGTGATCTGGATCATCAGCGCCTCCAGCGGCAGGTCAATCCACAGCGCGCCCGCCACGGCGCTTAAGCCGACGGCGAAGGCCACCGGCATCCCCAGCGCCAGCAAAATGGCGAGGGTGAATAACAAAACAAACGCATCCATTGTTCACCCCTTAACTGTGATTGCCGATCAGCACGACCGGACGGTTTTCCTGCGAGCCAAACAGCAGGCGTTCAAGCACAAACAGGATCAAAATGGCCGACCCGACAGGTAGCGGCAGATAGCTTTCGCCGGAGGTCAGAAGCGGAAACTCCGCCACCGGCTGCTCCCACAGCTCGACGCACAGCCAGTAGCTGTACCAGCACATCAGGCCTGAAATCAGCAGCATCAGCAGATCCACCATCCGCGCGCACACTCTTTGCAGCGACGCGGGCAGGCGGTCGGTGAGCATGTTGACCGCAATATGCGACCCGGCGCGGTAGCTCACCGCCGCGCCGATAAAGGTAAACGTCACCATGCAGATAATGGCGATCGGCTCCGGCCAGGATTCGCCGCGATTGAGCACGTAGCGTGAAAAAATGCCGATGGGGATGACAATCGTCATCACCAACAGCGAAATACCTGCCACCGCCATGGCGAACAGGTACAGACGGTCCATCCACTTCAGGTAGAGTTCGGACATACGTACTCCGGTTTACTGGACGTCAGCGATGGCTTTCATCAGATCCTGATGCTTATCGCCATACTGCGCGCGCACCGGCTCTGTCGCCTTGATAAACACCGTTTTATCGATGTCGTGGAACTGCACCCCGCCGGCCTTCATTTTCGCCAGCGCCTGGTCGTTATACGCATTCCACAGCTTGCGCTGCTCGAACTGCGCTTCGCGGGCCAGCGCCAGGATCTTTTGCTGTTCGTCAGCGCTGAGCTTGTCCCATTTCACTTTGGAATAGAGCAGCATTTCCGGGGTGATGAAGTGGCCGCTCAGCGTGTAGTTTTTGGCGACCGGCATATAGTTGTGGGCGATAAAGGTTGGCGGGTTGTTCTCCGCGCCGTCGATCACCCCGGTCTGCATGCCGCTGTAAACCTCGCTGACGCCCATCGCCACCGAGTTCGCCCCCATCGCTTTCAGCGTGGCCAGCGCCACCGGGCTGCCCTGCACGCGGATTTTCTTCCCTTTCAGATCGTCCGGTTTGACGATCGGCTCTTTGGTGATCAGGTTACGGGTGCCGGAATCCATCCAGCCAAGGAAGACCAGACGCGATTTCGGGTTGGCGGTGAGTTTGTCGCCGATCTGCTTGCCGATATCCCCGTCGATCACCTTGTGCATGTGGTCTTCATCGCGGAATACGTAGGGCAGCGTAAACACTTCGATATCCGGCAGAATGGCAGCCACCGGCGCCATGGAGACGCGGATCATGTCGATCGCCCCCATCTGCGCCTGCTCAATCATCTGCTTTTCATCCCCCAGCACGCCGCCGGGGAAGACCTTAATCTCCAGCTTGCCATCGGTTTGTTGTTTGAGTTTTTCACCCATATGCTGAACCGCCACCACGTTCGGGTAGCCTTCGGGATGCACATCGGCGGCTTTGATGGTCTGGGCAGAAACGGTGCAGGCAAAAGCAGACAGGCACAGCGCGGCCAGTAACGGCTTGAGGGTCGTTTTCATTGAGTCAACTCCAGGGTAGTGAGATAAGCGTTAAAACGGTGTTTTAGTTTTTGACGCTTAAAAATTAGACTACGGCTGGAAAAGGGAGGGTGAAGCGCCTCACAAAAGCGCGAAATTTTGAAACGATGGTTCGAAATTGTGATGAGTACTTGTCGGGTGGCGGCTGCGCCTTACCCGACCTACTACACCCGTAGGCCCGTGCAAGCGAAGCGCCGCCGGGCGTCAGGCCGCACTTACCCCTTACGAATCAAATACCGGTACGGCAAGGTCTCGGTTTGCTGCGCCACCAGTTCATGTTCCATAAAGGTACAAAAGCCGGGGATATCACGGGTGGTAGCCGGGTCGTCAGCGACGATCAGCAGCGTTTCGCCGGTCTGCATGTTGCGCACGGTTTTGCGCACCATCATTACCGGCTCCGGGCAACGGAGGCCCTGAGCATCAAGCGTGTGGTCTGGGCTGGAAAACAGGTCGGTCATTTTCTTCTCGTTCAGGTAAAAACGGCTGTAGTTTACGCCCCGCTATCGCTAATGCAAACCAGGTTAACGATTGCGTGAAAATTAGCCATTGCAAAGTGTCGTCAAAGCAGTATCATGCGGCGGCTTTATTGGGTTCCCTCACCCCAAATATTAATCAAAAAGGTACAATATGAACTCCTTTACACAATCGCAGCGCGTCAAGGCGTTGTTCTGGCTTTCGCTATTTCATCTGCTGGTGATCATCTCCAGTAACTATCTGGTACAGCTCCCCATCTCCATTTTTGGTTTCCATACCACCTGGGGCGCGTTCAGTTTCCCGTTTATTTTCCTTGCGACGGATTTAACCGTGCGTATTTTTGGCGCACCGCTGGCGCGGCGGATTATTTTTGCGGTGATGATCCCGGCACTGTTTGTCTCCTACGCCATCTCCTCGCTGTTTTACATGGGCAGCTGGCAGGGCTTCGAAGCGCTGACGCACTTCAACCTGTTCGTCGCGCGTATTGCCACCGCCAGCTTTATGGCTTATGCCCTGGGGCAGATCCTCGATGTCCACGTGTTTAACCGCCTGCGTCAAAACCATCGCTGGTGGATGGCACCAACGGCCTCTACGCTGTTCGGTAACGTGAGCGATACGCTGGCCTTCTTCTTCATCGCCTTCTGGCGCAGCCCGGACGCCTTCATGGCAGAACACTGGATGGAAATCGCTCTGGTGGACTACGCCTTTAAGGTGCTTATCAGCCTGGTTTTCTTCCTGCCGATGTACGGCGTGCTGTTGAATATGCTGCTGAAAAGGCTGGCAGATAAATCTGAAATCTCCGCATTGCAGGCAGGTTAAGGGTTCGCTTTATCAGTTGTGATAAGATGAACGAATGAGCCGTTATGGCCGTTTATCGAAAGGAAGAAGTCAATGCGCAATCTGGTTAAATATGTCGGGATTGGCCTGCTGGTTGTTGGCCTTGCAGCCTGTGATAACAGCGACACCAAAACGCCTGCTCAGGGCGCGTCAGCAGAAAGCAACGCCACCGGTCAGCCGGTGAGCCTGATGGATGGCAAACTCAGTTTCTCTCTGCCTGCGGACATGACCGACCAGAGCGGTAAGCTGGGTACCCAGGCGAACAATATGCACGTCTATTCCGATGCCACCGGCCAAAAAGCGGTGATTGTGATCGTCGGTGACGATACCAGCGAAGATCTTGGCGTGCTGGCCAAACGCCTGGAAGATCAGCAGCGCAGCCGCGACCCGCAGCTTCAGGTGGTCACCAACAAGTCTGTTGAACTGAAAGGCCACACGCTGCAACAGCTGGACAGCATCATCTCTGCCAAAGGCCAGACCGCCTACTCCTCCGTGGTGCTCGGCAAGGTGGACAATAAACTGCTGACCATGCAGATCACCCTGCCGGCAGACAATCAGCAGAAAGCGCAGACCGCCGCTGAAAACATCATTAACACCCTCGTGATCCAGTAATCGTTCACCAGGATGCCGTGGCCTCCGTCGCTTGCGCCGGAGGCCATTTTTTTGCCACGACTTTCAGACTAACACGCCAGACGAAGCCCATCCGGCGCACTACAATTAACACGCCCCCCGGAAAAAGGAATTCTTATGACTGCCAGCCCGCCCGACAAAGCCGGACTTCATATTTTATTAAAACTTGCCTGCCTGGTGGTTATCCTTGCGGGTATCCACGCGGCGGCGGATATCATTGTTCAGCTTCTGCTGGCGCTGTTTTTCGCCATTGTGCTCAACCCGCTGGTGACATGGTTTTTACGCCGGGGCATCAGCCGCCCGGTCGCGATTACCATTGTGGTGATGGTGATGCTGGTTGTCCTGACGGCGCTGTTCGGCGTGCTCGCCGCCTCGCTGAGCGAATTTTCCACCATGCTGCCGCAGTACAATAAAGAGCTGACGCGCAAGCTGGTCGATCTTCAGCGCATGTTGCCGTTCGTGAATCTGCATATCTCACCGGAACGGATGCTGCGTCGGATGGATTCCGAGAAGGTGATGACCTACGCCACCACGTTGATGACCGGGCTTTCCGGGGCAATGGCCAGCATTCTGCTGCTGGTGATGACGGTGGTGTTTATGCTGTTCGAAGTGCGCCACGTGCCGTATAAACTGCGTTTTGCCCTGAACAATCCTCAGATCCACATTGCCGGCTTGCACCGCGCGCTGAAGGGCGTATCCAAATATCTGGCGCTGAAAACGCTGTTAAGCCTGTGGACCGGCGTGATCGTCTGGCTGGGGCTGGTACTGCTGGACGTGCAGTTCGCGCTGATGTGGGGCGTGCTGGCCTTTTTACTAAACTACGTACCCAATATCGGCGCGGTGCTTTCCGCCGTTCCGCCGATGATCCAGGCGTTCCTGTTTAACGGTTTTTATGAGTGCATGCTGGTAGGGGCGCTGTTCCTCGTCGTGCATATGGTGCTGGGTAACATTCTCGAGCCGCGCATGATGGGCCATCGTCTGGGCATGTCGACGATGGTGGTGTTTTTATCGTTACTGATCTGGGGATGGCTGCTGGGTCCGGTGGGCATGCTGCTCTCCGTGCCGCTCACCAGCGTCTGTAAAATCTGGATGGAAACCACGAAAGGAGGCAGTAAACTCGCCATTCTTCTGGGTCCGGGTCGGCCAAAAAGCCGTTTGCCGGGATAACCGGGTGGAAAGGGTCAAAAGTGACGTTTATTCGCCAGCGCGACGACAACATTGTACGATGTGCGCAGCAAATCGCGCTGGCGAAGAAAAAGTCACAGAAACAGGTTTATCGCGGACGCGCGTAGATGAAATTTACACTTACCCTTATCGACTGGCAGGCAAGAGCGCCAGGACTCAGCGATGCCGACGAATGGCAGGCATGGTCACGCCGGTCTGAAGCCATCGATCCCGCTGCACCGCTGGCGAAACTGACCGATCTGCCGATGATGACCGCCCGCCGCCTGAATTCAGGCAGCAGGCTGGCCGTCGATCTTGGCCTGATGATGCTGCGCAAACACCGCATCGATGCCGTCGTCTACAGCAGCCGTCATGGGGAGCTGGAGCGCAATTTCCGTATTCTCCAGGCCCTGGCGGCAGAACAGCCCGTTTCCCCCACCGATTTTGCCATGTCGGTACACAACTCGGCGGTCGGCAATCTCACTATCGCCGCGCGTCAGCCTGTTGTCTCTTCGTCGGTTTCCGCCGGTATGGATACCTTCCAGCAGAGCTTGTGCGACGTGCTGAGCCTGCTGCATGCGGGCTACTCCCGCGTGTTGCTGGTGGATTTCGACGGTCTGCTGCCTGATTTTTATCACGCCGGGCTGCCGCCGCAGATGCCCGTCTGGCCCTACGCGCTGGCGCTGGTGATTGAGGCCGGAAATACGCTCAGCTGTGAAACGCACGTCAACCGCACGCCTGAAGAGCCCGCGCTGCCGCAAAGCCTCCAGTTCCTGCGCCATTACCTGCGGGACGAGCGCCAGTTTATCCTGCCGGGCGAGCGCCTGCTGTGGCAATGGACGCGCCAATGAGAGGGTTACGTTCCCGCCTCGATCGGGTATGGCGGATGCTGATGACCGGATTGTGCTTCGTCCTGTTCGGCCTCGGCGGGCTGACGCTGTCGCTGGTGTGGTTTAACCTGCTGCTGATTTTCCAGCGCGACCGCACTCAACGTCGCCGCCTGGCACGCCGCACTATTTCTGCCAGTTTTCGCCTGTTCCTCGCGGTGGTACGCGGTGCAGGGGTACTGGATTACCGTTTCAACAACCTGGACGTTCTGCGCGCCGAGCGGGGCTGTCTGGTGATTGCGAATCATCCCTCGCTGCTGGACTACGTTCTGCTGGCGTCGGTGATGAACGAAACCGACTGTCTGGTGAAAAGCGCGTTGCTGCGTAACCCGTTCGTCAGCGGCGTGATCCGCGCGGCTGACTATCTGATTAACAGCGAAGCCGACACGCTGCTTGCCGCAAGCCAGCAGCGTCTGGCCCAGGGCGATACCCTGCTTATCTTCCCTGAAGGCACCCGCACCCGGGTGGGGGAAGCCATGACCCTGCAACGTGGGGCGGCGAATATCGCCGTTCGCTGCAACAGCGCCGTGCGCGTGGTGGTGATCCACTGTAGCGAACGGATGCTGGATAAACAGAGCAGCTGGTATAACGTGCCCCCCAACAAACCTGTTTTCACCGTGGATGTTCGCGAACGCATCAACATTCATGATTTTTATGATGCGAGTCAGCACGAACCCGCGCTGGCAGCAAGGCAGTTAAACCGGCATATGCAGCATCAGTTAACAACCGGTCTTCAATCTTTGTCAGGAACGAAAGATGCAAGCGCTCTATCTTGAAATTAAGAATCTCATTATCTCTACGCTGAATCTGGAAGAACTTACCCCAGAGGATATTGATACAGACGCCGCGCTCTTTGGCGACGGCCTCGGTCTGGACTCAATCGACGCCCTTGAGCTGGGGCTGGCGGTAAAAAATCAGTACGGCGTAGTGCTTTCTGCCGAAAGTGACGAGATGCGTCAGCACTTCTATTCCGTTGCCACGCTCGCGGCTTTTATCCATCAACAACGCGCCTGAGAATGACCGCTATGACAGAACAACAAACGATTTATCAGGAAGTCTCTGCGCTTCTTATTACGCTGTTTGAAATCGCCCCGGAGGATATTACCCCTGAGGCACGTCTTTACGAGGATCTGGATCTCGACAGCATTGATGCCGTCGATATGGTGGTGCACCTGCAAAAGAAAACGGGCCATAAAATCAAGCCCGAAACCTTCAAAGCGGTGCGCACGGTGCAGGACGTCGTGGACGTTGTGGAACAGCTTCAGCGCGACGCGTAACGTGCGTTCGATTCCAGTTCTTCCCGCCCTGACGGGGCTGATGCTGCTGGCATGGCCGTTTTTGATCGGCTTCGGGCTGGCGAATAATAGCCTGCACGGGATACTGCCCGTGATGGCGCTGGTGCTGCTGTTGCGCGTCTGCCTGGCCCGTCGGCAGGGCGGCCCCCTGCGTTATCTGTTCGTGAGCGTGGCGCTGGCCGGCATAGCACTTTGCGCGGCGAGCTACGTCCTGCACGCGCACCAGTGGGTGCTGTTATATCCGGTGGTGGTGAATCTGGTGATGCTGGTGGTGTTTGGCGGTTCGCTGTGGACGGCAATGCCTGTTGTTGAACGGCTGGCGCGCCTGCGTGAACCGGATCTCTCCCCCGTCGGGGTACGTTACACGCGCCGGGTTACCCAGGTCTGGTGCGGCTTTTTTATTATCAACGGGGCGATCGCGCTGTTTACCGTATTACACGCCGATATCCGTCTGTGGACGCTGTGGAACGGGATGATTGCCTATCTCCTGATGGGCACGCTGATGGCTGGCGAGTGGCTGGTGCGACAACGGGTGATTAAAAACGATGCTTAACCCTCTTCCGCTTAGCCAGTGGCTCAGTGCGCCCCGCCCTGACAACACCCCTGTCGCCTGGCAGGACGACCGCCTCTGGACGCTTGGCGATCTGCGCCACGACGTCACTCAGCTGGTCGACACGCTGCGTCGTGAAGATGGCGAACGCTGGGCGTTGTGCATCGAAAACGGTTATCTGTTTATTGTCGCGCTGCTGGCGACGCTGCATGCGGGTAAAACGCCGGTCCTCCCCGGGCACAGCCGGGCGGCGCAGCTTAACGAACAGCGGGCGCTGTTCAGCGGCGTCCTGAGCGACACCACGCTCGATTTTCAGGGGCGACAGCTGCGGGTGGCTTCCGCGCAGCGGGCAGGCCATCCCTTTTCACCGCTGCCAGCCATCGGTGAGACGCGCACGATCGAGCTTTACACCTCCGGCTCGACCGGCACGCCGCAGCGGGTCAGTAAGCCGGTGGCCAGCCTTGATCGTGAGGCTCGTCTGCTGGCGGCGCATTTTGGCGAGCGCCTGGCGGGCTGTCACGTCGTGGCTTCCGTGGTGCTGCACCACCTGTATGGCCTGACGTTTCGTGTTGTCTTACCCATGGCGCTCGGCCTGCCGCTGCATGCCAGCCTGCTCAACTATGCCGAGCAGCTCTCTGCCCTTCCCGACGATAAACGCTACCTTTTCATCAGCAGTCCGGCGTTTCTCAAGCGGCTGGACGCGTCGCTGACGCCGCCCCCCGTCAACCTGCTCGTCTCCGCCGGCGGCGCGCTGCCCTGGCAGGAGGTCGCCGCGGTTCAGGCCTGGCTCAACGTCTGGCCGGATGAAATATACGGCAGCACGGAAACGGGCGTAATGGCCTGGCGCTACCGTCAGGAGGAAAGCACGCGCTGGCAGCCTTTTCCCGGCGTGACGTTTCACGGCGATCGCGTGATATCGCCGCTGATCCCCGAGGCGGAGGGGGTTCTGCTGGATGATATCCTGCACTTCACGGCTGACGGGCAGTTCAGCCTCGTCGGGCGTCGTGGTCGGGTGGTCAAAATTGAAGATAAGCGCATTTCACTCGATGACATTGAGCACCGCCTGCTGGCGCTGGACGGCATCCGGGAGGCCGCCGCGCTGACGGTGACGCGCGGCGGGCGTCAGGGCATTGGCGTATTGCTGGTGCTGAATGAAGCGGTGCGTCAGCAACACGAACAGAGCAAAACAGCGCAGGAGCTCGCCTGGCGACGCGCCCTTCGCCCCTGGCTTGAACCGGTTGCCGTACCGCGCTACTGGCGGATCGTTGATGAAATCCCGGTCAACAGCATGAACAAGCGCGTGACTGCGCAGCTACAGGAGTTGTTTCATGAAGATCCCTGAAATCGGGCGCCTCCAGCCCGATCCACAGCATCTGGAGATAACCTTTTATCTTGATCCTGACCTGCTCTGGTTTAAGGGACATTTCGCCGTACAGCCGCTGCTGCCGGGCGTGGCGCAGCTCGACTGGGTGATGCATTACGCCGCCGCGCTGGCGTCGGGCTACCGTTTTCACAGTATTCAGAACGTGAAGTTCGCCGCCCCGCTGTTGCCGGAGAACACGGTCACGCTGCTCCTTGCCTGGCAGCCTGAACGCCAGTTGCTGACCTTTAGCTACCAGCGCCATGCGGGTAACGAGCGCCACACCGCCAGCAGCGGGAAGATTCGCTTATGTCAGTAACCTTCCGTCCCTGCGTGCTGATCCCCTGCTACAACCACGGGGCGATGATGGCTTCGGTGCTGGCGCGCCTGGCACCTTTCGATCTGCCCTGTCTGGTGGTGGACGACGGCAGCGATGAAACCACGCGCCGCACGCTTGAAGCGCTGGCGGCGGATCGTCCGCAGATGACACTGCTGCGGCTGGCCGAAAACAGCGGCAAAGGCGCGGCGGTGATGCAGGGGCTGAAAGCCTGCGCCGATCGCGGCTTCACCCACGCCGTTCAGGTGGACGCTGACGGCCAGCACGCTATCGAGGACATTCCCAAACTGCTGGCGCTGGCCGGGCGTCATCCCGATGCGCTCATTTCCGGGCAGCCCGTTTACGATGACTCAATCCCCCGTTCGCGCCTGTACGGGCGCTGGATAACGCACGTCTGGGTCTGGATTGAAACCCTCTCCCTGCAACTGAAAGACAGCATGTGCGGGTTTCGCGTTTACCCGATAGCCCCGGTTCTGCGCCTTGCAGCAACCACGCCGCTCGGCAGGCGAATGGATTTTGATACCGAAGTGATGGTGCGCCTCTACTGGCAGGGCAACACCAGCTATTTTCTGCCCACCCGCGTAACCTATCCGCCGGACGGGGTATCCCATTTCGATGCCCTGAAAGACAACGTGCGCATCTCGTTGATGCATACCCGTCTGTTTCTCGGCATGCTGCCGCGCATTCCTTCCCTGCTGATGCGTCGCCGCTCACAGCACTGGGCGCAGCAGCAGGAGGTAAAAGGATTATGGGGCATGCGCCTGATGCTGCGCGTCTGGCAGTTGCTGGGGCGTAAGGCGTTTACCGCCCTGCTGTGGCCGGTTACCGCCGTCTACTGGCTGACCGCCCGCTCTGCGCGTCAGGCGTCGCAGCAGTGGCTGGCGCGGGTTAAAACGGTGATGGCACAGCGGCAAATGCCGCCCCTCGCGCGGCTTAACAGTTTTTCCCACTTCCTGCGCTTCGGTCATGCCATGCTGAATAAAGTGGCCAGCTGGCGCGGCGAAATGAAACTCCATCGCGATCTGGTCTTTGCGCCAGGCGCGCAGGAGGCGCTGGGGCTCGACGATCCTCAGGGCAAACTGCTGCTCGCGTCGCATCTTGGCGATGTGGAAGCCTGCCGGGCGCTGGCCCAGCGCGAAGGGGCGAAAACCATCAACGCGCTGGTCTTCAGCGACAACGCCAGACGCTTTAAGCAGGTGATGGAGGAGATGGCACCGCAGGCGGGCATTCACCTGATGCCGGTCACCGACATTGGCCCGGAGACTGCCATCCTCATTAAAGAGAAGCTGGATCGCGGCGAATGGGTGGCGATCGTGGGCGATCGCATCGCCGTCACCCCGCAGCGCGGCGGTAGCTGGCGGGTGATATGGAGCGAATTTATGGGCCAGCCCGCGCCGTTCCCGCAGGGGCCATTTATCCTGGCGTCCATTTTGCGCTGCCCGGTGGTGCTGATTTTTGCCCTCTGTCAGCAGGGAAAGCTGACCCTGCACTGCGAGCCGTTTGCCGACCCGCTGCTGCTGCCGCGCGGCGAACGCCAGCAGGCGCTACAGCAGACCGTCGACCGCTATGCGCAGCGGCTGGAGCATTACGCGCTCTTGTCGCCGCTCGACTGGTTTAATTTTTTCGATTTCTGGCTGCTGCCAGAGGTCAACGAGAAGGAGTAAAGGGTGCTGACCGATCCCCGCTTTACGGCTGAAGTTGAAATCACCGTTCCGTTCCACGACGTCGATATGATGGGCGTGGTGTGGCACGGCAACTACTTCCGCTACTTTGAGATTGCCCGCGAAGCGCTGCTCAACCAGTTTGATTACGGCTATCGCCAGATGAAAGCGTCCGGCTACGTCTGGCCGGTGGTGGATACCCGAGTGAAATACCGCGACGCGGTGACCTTCGAGCAGCGCATTCGCGTCCGCGCCCACATTGAAGAGGTTGAAAACCGTCTGCGCATCGCCTATCAAATCTTCGACTCGCAAACCGGGAAACGCACCACCACCGGCTACACCATTCAGGTGGCGGTGGAAGAAGCAAGCCGGGAGATGTGCTTTGTCAGCCCGGCCATTCTGTTCGAACGCATGGGGATCGCGCCATGAAATGGATAACGCTACTCGCGCTGCTGGTAAGCCCGCTGGTGAACGCGATCACGCTGGATGAACTGCAACAGCGGTTTGCGGAGCAACCAGTGGTACGCGCACACTTCGAACAGATCCGCACGATCAAGGATATGCCTCAGCCCCTGCGCTCGCAGGGGGAGATGCTGATCGCCCGTGACAATGGCCTGCTGTGGGATCAAAAAGCGCCGTTCCCGATGACGCTGCTGCTGGATGACAAACGGATGGTGCAGATCGTCAACGGTCAGTCGCCGCAGACCATTACCGCCGACACTAACCCGCAGATGTTCCAGTTCAACCATCTGCTGCGGGCACTGTTCCAGGCCGACCGCAAGGTGCTGGAAGAGAACTTCCGCGTCGATTTCAAAGATCTGGGTGAAGGCCGCTGGTCACTGGTGCTGACGCCCGTCACCACGCCGCTGGACAAGATTTTCTCCACCCTTGATTTGAAGGGCGCGATCTATCTGGAATCCATTCGCCTGAACGATAAGCAGGGTGACACGACGGATATCGCCCTCTCCCGCCACCAACTGACGCCCGCCCGCCTGACCGATGCAGAACGCCAGCGCTTTGCCGCACCGTAACGCCCTGCGCCCGGCGCTGCTGTGGGCCGCGGTATGCCTGATCCTGCTGGGCGTGCTGCTGTCGCTGCTGCCCGGCGCGCGGCTGAACAGCAGCGTGCTCGCCATGCTGCCGAAACAGACGCTCGGCGCGATCCCTCCCGCTCTCAACGACGGATTTATGCAGCGCCTCGACCGCCAGCTCATCTGGCTGGTCAGCCCCGGCAAACAGCCGGACCCGCGCGTGGCGCAGCAGTGGTTAACCCTGCTGCAACGCAGCCAGGCGCTGAGTGTCGTAAAAGGTCCGCTGGATGCCGCCGGGCAACAGGCCTGGGGAGATTTCTTCTGGCAACACCGCAATGGCCTGGTCGATCCGGCCACCCGCGCCCGCCTGCAAAACGGCGGTCAAGCACAGGCCCAGTGGATCCTGTCCCAGCTCTACTCCGCCTTTTCCGGCGTGAGCGGCAAGGAGCTGCAAAACGATCCGCTGATGCTGATGCGCGGCGCGCAGCTCGCACTGGCGAAAAACAGCCAGAAGATGCAGCTGATGGACGGCTGGCTGGTGACAAAAGACGCGGCCGGGAACTACTGGTATCTGCTGCACGGCGAGCTGGCGGGCTCGTCGTTTGATATGCAGCAAACCCACCAGCTGGTGACCACCCTTAACGCGTTGCAGCAGACGCTGAAAAGCCAGTATCCACAGGCGCAGCTGCTCTCGCGCGGGACGGTGTTCTACAGCGATTACGCCAGCCAGCAGGCTAAAAAGGATATTTCCACGCTTGGCGTCGCCACGGTGCTCGGGGTGATCCTGCTGATTGTGTCGGTGTTTCGCTCCGTGCGTCCGCTGCTGCTGAGCCTGCTCTCCATTGCCATCGGCGCGCTGGCGGGGACGGTCGTGACGCTGCTGCTGTTCGGTGAACTGCACCTGATGACGCTGGTGATGAGCATGAGCATCATCGGCATCTCGGCGGACTATACGATTTACTACCTCACGGAGCGGATGGTGCACGGCGCGGAACACTCGCCCTGGCAAAGCCTGGCGAAAGTACGTAACGCGCTGCTGCTGGCGCTGCTGACCACCGTCGTGGCGTATCTCTTCATGATGCTGGCCCCCTTCCCCGGCATTCGTCAGATGGCGGTGTTCGCCGCCGCAGGGCTGAGCGCCTCGTGCCTGACGGTAATGTTCTGGCATCCGTGGCTGTGCCGGGGCATGCCGGTCCGCCCGGTCCCCCTGAGAGGGATGATGCAGCGCTGGCTGAACGCCTGGCGCGACGGTAAAGCCCTCTCTGTCGGGCTGCCGGTAGCGCTGGCGCTGCTCTCCGCCATCGGGATCGCCAGCCTGCGGGTGGATGACGATATCGCCCGGCTTCAGGCGCTGCCGCAGGACATTCTGGCGCAGGAAAAAACCATCACCGCCCTGACCGGGCAAAATGTCGATCAGAAGTGGTTCGTGGTGTACGGCGCGTCGGCTCAGGAAACGCTGGAGCGGCTGGAGGCGTTTACCCCGGCGCTGGCGCAAGCGCAAAAAGCCGGTGAATTAACCCGCTGGCGCACCCTGCCGCTGAACTCGCTGGCGCGGCAGAACAGCGATCTGCATCTTCTGCGTAACGCCGCGCCGACGGTGATGAAAATGCTGCAAAGCACGGGGCTGAACGCCGTCCCACCGAACCTGAACGCCATGCCTGTCAGCGTGGAAGCGTGGCTCGCCAGCCCGGCCAGCGAGGGCTGGCGTTTGCTGTGGCTGACGCTGCCGGACGGCAAAAGCGGTGTGCTGGTCCCGGTCGATGGCGTCAGAAACAGCGCCGCGCTCGGTGAGCTGGCCGCCCGCCATCCCGGGGTCGTCTGGGTTGACCGTAAGGCCAGCTTCGACAGCCTGTTTGCGCTCTACCGCTCGCTGCTGACGGGGCTGCTGGGCGTGGCGCTGGCGGTGATTGCCTGCGGCGCGATGCTACGCCTCGGCTGGCGAAAAGGGCTGGTGGCGCTGGTGCCGTCCGTGCTGTCGCTGGCCGGCGGGCTGGCGGCGCTGGCCATGACGGGCCATCCGGTGAACCTGTTTTCCCTGCTGGCGCTGGTGCTGGTCCTCGGCATTGGCATTAACTACACGCTGTTTTTCAGCAACCCGCGCGGCACGCCGCTGACCTCCATGCTGGCGATTACCCTCGCCATGATGACTACCCTGCTGACGCTGGGGATGCTGGTGTTCAGCACCACTCAGGCCATCAGCAGCTTTGGCATTGTGCTGGTGAGCGGTATCTTCACCGCGTTCCTGCTCGCCCCGCTGGCGATGCCGTCTAACAAAGAGAACTTACCATGACCCGTTTCATTCGCCTGGCGGCAGTGATGATGGCCCTGTTGCTGGCGGGGTGTAGCCATACGACGAACCGCGATGACGCGCGCCCTCAGGCCTGGCTCCAGCCCGGCACCCGCGTCACGCTGCCCCCGCCGGGCATCACGCCTGCCATCCGCGCGCAGCAGTTGCTTACCGGCAGTTTTAAAGGCCAGACCCAGTCGCTGCTGGTGATGCTGAACGCCGACGGAGATAAAGTGACGCTTGCCGGCCTCTCCTCCGTCGGGATCCGCCTGTTCCTCGCCACCTACGACAACACCGGGATCCACACCGAGCAGTCGGTTGTGATGCCGCAGCTGCCGCCCGCCAGCCAGGTGCTGGCCGACGTGATGCTGAGCCACTGGCCGCTCAGCGCCTGGCAGCCGCAGTTGCCGAAAAGCTGGACGCTGAACGATACTGACACCAGACGCGAACTGCGCAACCCCGAGGGCAAACTGGTCACGGAAATTGTCTACCTGAACCGTAACGGCAGGCGCGAACCGATTAGCATTGTGCAGCACGCTTTTCACTACCACATCACCATTCAATATCTGGGTGACTGAGATGATTTACCTTTCTGCCGTTGGCATGGTCAACGCGCTCGGCAACTCGGCTGATGAAATAGCGGCAAACCTGATCGCTGGCGTGGCCCCCGGGATGCGCCAGCGTGCGGGCTGGCTACAGGGCTTACCCGAGGCCGTGCTGGGGGGCGTGGAGGGTGAACTTCCCCCTGTCCCCGGGTCTTTTTCTGCGCATCGCAGCCGCAACAACCAGCTGCTGCTGGCGGCGCTGGCGCAAATCCGGCCCGCCGTCGATGCGGCCATTGCGCGCGTGGGGCGCGACCGCGTGGCGGTTGTGCTGGGCACCAGCACCTCCGGGCTGGACGAGGGTGATGAGTACGTGCGCCGCGCGCAGAACGGCGAGAGCAGCCCGCAGTGGCAATATCCGCAGCAGGAGCTGGGCGATCCGTCGCGCTTTCTCGCCCGCTGGCTTGCGCTGGACGGCCCGGCGTATACCATCTCAACCGCCTGCTCCTCCAGCGCGCGGGCGATCGTCAGCGGTCGTCGCCTGATTGACGCCGGGCTGGTGGACGTCGCCATCGTCGGCGGGGCCGACAGCCTGAGCCGCATGCCGGTCAACGGCTTCAACAGCCTGGAGTCCTTCTCCCCAACCCTGTGCGAACCGTTTGGCCGCCACCGTCGGGGGATCACCATTGGCGAAGCGGCGGCACTGATGGTGCTGACCCGCGAGCCGGGCGAGGTTGCGCTCCTGGGCGCGGGGGAATCCAGCGATGCGTACCATATTTCCGCCCCGCATCCGCAGGGCGAAGGGGCGATCCGCGCCATCAACCAGGCGCTGAACGAGGCGGGCATGACGGCGGCGGACGTCGGCTATATCAACCTGCACGGCACCGCTACGCCGCTGAACGATCGCATTGAGGCGCAGGTGATCCACGATCTCTTTGGCGACCGCGTGCCGTGCAGCTCCACGAAACATCTTACCGGCCACACGCTGGGCGCAGCGGGGATCACCGAGGCCGCCCTGAGCTGGCTGATCCTGACCCGAGACCTGCCGCTGCCGCCGCAGGATTTTTCCCGCTACGCGCCAGACGACACCCTGCCCGCCTTCGGCCTGCTGCACCAGAGCGCACCGCTGAATAAACCGGCGATCCTGTCAAACTCCTTTGCGTTTGGCGGCAACAACGCCAGCCTTCTGCTGGGGAGGGTATGATGCGCTACTTACCTCCCGGGGATTATCTTCCTCACGACACGCCGATGCTGCTGCTTGAGAGTGTGGAAAACGTCACCGATGACCGCGCCGTTTGCAGCGTGACGGTGAACGATCGGGGCGTTCTGGCTCCGTTCCTGGACGCGGACGGCAACCTGCCTGGCTGGTTTGCGCTGGAGCTGATGGCCCAGACCGTGGGCGTCTGGTCTGAATGGCACCGGATGCAAAAAGGGCTGCCGCACTGTGCGCTGGGCATGGTGCTGGGCGCGCGCGAGCTGGTGTGCGACGCAGGGCATTTTGCCGCAGGCAGCACGCTGATCATCACCATCGAACGTCTGATGCAGGATGAACGCTTTGGCAGCTTCGAGTGCGCCATTCATGCGGATAGTATCTCCCTCGCCACGGGCCGCGTGAACACCTTCCAGCCGAGCGAGGATGAATTAACCACACTTTTCAACCAGGGAACACCATCATGAGATCCGTACTGGTCACCGGCGCCAGCAAAGGCATTGGCCGCGCTATCGCCCTTCAGCTTGCGGCGGACGGTTTCACCGTCGGCGTGCATTACCATCGTGATGAAGCGGGCGCGCAGGAGACGCTGGAAGCGATTGTCCAGGCAGGCGGCGCGGGCCGTTTACTCACCTTCGACGTGAGCAACCGCGAGCAGTGCCGCACGGTGCTGGAACAGGAGATCGCTGACCACGGCGCGTGGTATGGCGTGGTCAGTAACGCCGGTATTACCCGCGACGGTGCGTTTCCGGCGCTCAGCGACGATGACTGGGACAGCGTGATCCACACCAATCTCGACAGTTTTTATAACGTCATTCATCCCTGCATTATGCCGATGATCGGCACCCGCAAGGGCGGGCGGATCATCACCCTGTCGTCGGTGTCAGGCATTATGGGCAACCGTGGGCAGGTGAACTACAGCGCGGCGAAAGCCGGGATCATCGGCGCCACCAAAGCGCTCGCCACCGAGCTGGCAAAACGCAAAATCACCGTCAACTGCATCGCGCCGGGGCTGATCGATACCGGCATGATCGAGATGGACGAAGCCGCGCTGCACGCGGCGATGTCGATGATCCCGATGCAGCGTATGGGCCAGGCCGAGGAGGTCGCCGGGCTGGCGAGTTACCTGATGTCGGATAAAGCAGGCTATGTGACGCGTCAGGTGATTTCGATTAACGGAGGCATGCTATGACCCGCCGGGTAGTGATTACGGGCATGGGCGGCGTCACCGCGTTCGGCGAGGACTGGCCGACCATCTCGCGCCGTCTGCGCGAGTATGAAAATGCGGTGCGTACCATGACGGAGTGGCAGGCGTATGACGGCCTGCAAACCCTGCTCGCCGCGCCGATTGAAGATTTCACTCTCCCCGCTCACTATACCCGTAAGCGCATTCGCGCCATGGGCCGGGTGTCGCTGCTCTCTACCCGCGCCACCGAGCTGGCGCTGGAGCAGGCGGGACTGATCGACGACGCGGTGCTGACCAACGGTCAGACCGGCATCGCCTACGGCTCGTCGACCGGCAGCACCGGGCCGGTCAGCGAGTTTGCCTCTATGCTCACCGATAAGCACACCCACAACATCACCGGCACCACCTACGTGCAGATGATGCCGCACACCACGGCGGTGAATACCGGGCTGTTCTTTGGCCTGCGCGGACGGGTGATCCCCACCTCGAGCGCCTGTACCTCTGGCAGCCAGGCGATTGGCTACGCCTGGGAAGCGATTCGTCACGGCTACCAGACGGTGATGGTGGCAGGCGGCGCGGAAGAGCTGTGCCCGTCGGAAGCGGCGGTTTTCGATACCCTGTTTGCCACCAGCCAGCGTAACGACGCGCCAAAAACCACGCCGTCGCCGTTTGACGTTCAGCGCGATGGCCTGGTGATTGGCGAAGGGGCGGGCACGCTGGTGCTGGAAGCGCTGGATCACGCCAGAGCGCGCGGGGCGACAATCTATGGCGAGATCGTGGGCTTTGCCACCAACTGCGATGCGGCGCACATCACCCAGCCCCAGCGTGAAACCATGCAGGTGTGTATGGCGCAGTCGCTGGCGATGGCGGGCCTTGGCCCTCAGGAGATTGGCTACATTTCTGCCCACGGCACGGCAACCGATCGCGGGGACATCGCCGAGAGTCAGGCGACCGCCGCCATTTTCGGCGACAGCGTGCCCATCTCATCCTTAAAGAGTTATTTCGGCCATACCCTGGGCGCCTGCGGCGCGCTGGAAGCCTTGCTGAGTCTGCACATGATGCGGGAGGGCTGGTTCACGCCAACGCTCAATTTAAGACAACCGGATGAGCAATGCGGCGCTTTAGATTATATTATGGGGGAAACCCGCCCGATTGATTGCGAATTTATTCAGAGCAATAACTTTGCCTTTGGCGGCATCAATACCTCGATAATCATTAAACGCTGGGCGTAACTATGTACCAGTTTGTACTGGGAAAGATCTCCACCCTTAGCGCGGACCCGCTGGCGTCAACGCTCGCAGACATGGCACCTCAGGGTGCACGACACGCTTCCTGGCTTGCAGGCCGGACGCTGCTCGCCAGAACCTTATCCCCCTCACCGCTTCCCGAGATAATTTACGGCGAGCAGGGAAAACCGGCCTTCGCTAACGGCCATCCTCTGTGGTTTAACCTGAGCCACAGCGGGGACGACATTGCCCTGCTGATGAGCGATGAAGGTGAAGTGGGCTGCGATATCGAAGTGATCCGCCCGCGGGAAAACTGGCAGGCGCTGGCGAATGCCGTTTTCAGCCTCACCGAACATGACGAGCTGGAACGTGAAGCGCCGGAAGAGCAGCTTTCCGCATTCTGGCGCATCTGGACGCGCAAAGAGGCGATCGTCAAACAGCGTGGCGGCAGCGCGTGGCAGATTGTCAGTATTGACAGCACCGCCCAGACCCTCCCGGTCAGTCAGCTACGCTTCGGCTCGCTGAGCCTGGCGGTCTGTACCACTACGCCTTTCACCTTAACGGCGGAAGCGGTTACTTACTCCGGTATTTCTGCGGCATAAAAATGACCAGCACACCGAGTATAATCAAGCCGACGCCCGCCAGCCCGCGCCAGGAAAAGTGTTCTCCCCAGCCGGGCAGTAAAATTGCAGCACTCCACACCAGGATGTAACTGAGGCTCAGCAAGGCATACGCTTTGCTGAGCGCCATACGATGCAATGCCAGATACCAGCAGCCCATTGAGGCGCAATAGCCTGTCAGCCCCAGCATCAGCGCGCCCGTACCGGGGGCTATATGCCAGAGGGCTGCCCAGAAAGCGTCGCCCATCGGGGGCAGCGTTACCATCGCATGACGCAGCAGCAGCTGCGCCACGCTGACTAACACTACGCTGCATAACGCCCAACACGCACCGTTCACAGGCTTCCTCCCAGCAAAATAACCCCGACGATAATCAACCCGACGCCCAGCCAGTGACGTAGCGGGACAGGCTCATGCCAGACGATTTTTGCCGCCAGCGTTACCCAGACAAAGTTAAGGCTCAGCATGGGGTACGCCACCCCGACGGGCAGATGCTGCAATACCACCAGCCAGGCAACCATCCCGCCACCCAGCATCAGCAGGGCCAGCCCAAGCCACAGGGCGACCTGCTGACCGCCGCCTGCCCGGGTCGCCTGTTTCTGGCACAGTTGACCTGCGCAGCTCAACAGGCTTGCCAGCACCAGCCAGATCCAGGCCATCACTGCGGCAGATATTGCAGGTAAGCCAGACGCCCCTGAATCGTCAGGTTGTCCGGTTTTGGCAGCCCGGCGCGGGCCAGGTCGTCGTTTTTCGACAGCAGGATCACCAGCGACACCGGTCCCTGCTGACGATGCGCTTCAAGCCAGTGCGCGATATCATCTTTGCTCACAAAACGCCCCTTAGCGTCCGGATAATCCAGGCCATATTTCAGCTCACCGCTCTGCCCATACAAAATGATGTCATTACGCTGAAGCTCCCACGCCAGCCCGGAGGCTATACCAACGTTGTTCGCCAGGACGAATTTACTCATCTGCAATGGCTCGCGAACGGAATCCACCAGCGACTGCGGCTGTTTGGAATCCACTACCCGGTCCGGGATCGCAAAACCCACCAGCAGGGCCAGCCCGGCAGGGCAAAGCGCCGCCAGCCACCAGCGCTGCGGATTTTTAAGGGTAAACCAGCCCACCGAGGCCCAGACCAGAAACGCCACCACGGCACAGAAGACTTTGTACAATTCGACCGGTGTCCAGACCGGATGTTTAGCAAGCCCCCATGGCGATACCACCAGCGCCGCCAGCATGCCAAGCACGCCAAACGCGATATTGATCCCACCGTTAATACGTAACGCTTTTTCGGCGACGGTGCAGGCGTAGCGCGCCATCAGGATCGCCAGCGGCGCAAAGCACGGCAGGATATAGGTCGGCAGCTTGCCTTTGGCGATGCTGAAGAACAGCAGCGGCATCACTATCCAGCCCAGCAGATAAAGCCCCGCCCTCTCGTTTTCTCTGTCTCGCCATCCCAGGCGCAGCGAGCCCGGCAGCATCGCCAGCCACGGCAGACTTCCCGCGATGAGGAACGGCAGATAGTACCAGAACGGCGCTTTATGCTGGGCATCGCTCCGGGCAAAGCGCTGGATATGCTCCACCCAGAAGAAGTAACGCCAGAAATCGGGTTCACGCTGAGCGATTGCCAGCCCCCAGGGCAGGACGATAAGTACGCAGCTGAGGATCGCCAGCCAGCCGAAAACCAGCACCTCCTTCCAGCGTCGTTGCGCAATCACCCACGGCAGCACGCCAATCACCGGTACCGCCAGCGCCAGGAAGCCTTTGGTCATGACGCCAATGCCGCAGGCCAGCCCCAGCAGAATGTAGCCCCCCGCTTTTCCGGCTATCGTTTTCGCCTGCGAAGCCAGCCAGAAGCTGCACATAGCCGCCACCAGCCAGAGGGTGATAATGGGATCCAGCACGGCGTAGGTGCCGATGCCATAGACCAGGAACAGGGTTAAGAAGATCAGGCCGGAGAAGATCGCCACCCGCTTATCCTGCCAGAGACGCCAGGCCAGCCAGATCACCAGCAGCGCCGTCAGCCCGGTGCAGAATATCGCCCCCGCGCGAACGGCAAAATTGGTGTGTCCAAATAGCCATTGCCCGATGCTGTTCACCCAGTAACCGGCAATGGGTTTTTCAAAGTAACGCAGCCCGAGGAAATGCGGGACCACCCAATCGCCGGAGGCCAGCATTTCGCGGCTGATTTCCGCATAGCGCGTTTCATCAGGCTGCCATAACAGGCGAAGGTTGACCGGAAGGAGGTAGTAAACGACAAACAGGGCGAGAAGCGTCAGGCCATAGCGGACTGTTTTCATAGTGCCGGGCTCACGGTTTGTTGATAGCCAAGCCAGCCTTCCCGGCCAGCCATTTCACGACGGACGATTTTTCCCAGGGGCAGCGTGCCAGGATCGTCCGGCAACAGCTGGCTTAACGGGCAGAACTGAATGCCCTCCTGCGCCGCCAGCGCAAGCAACGCGTCAAAATCCTGCTGATACGCAATGCCTTCCACTTCGGCATGGATGGTATAAACCGGCGTACCGGCATCGCGGTGCATCGCATCCAGAATGTAACGGTTAAACCTGTCGGCACTCACCTCGCGCCCGACCACTTCATCCCACGTCGGAAGAGTGACCGGAATCTGCACCGTGCCGGTTCGGTTTTCCCCCAGCAGCGGTAAAAACGGTCCGGTGCCCCGGCAATCGCTGTTGTAGCGAAAGGCAAAGTGTTCTTTGGCCTTCACCACGCGCTGGTCGGCCCGCCATCCCGCCACGGCGGAACAGCGCACAGGCTGGCCGGTAATGGCTTCCAGCTCCAGCACGCCGCGCTCAACCTCACGCGCCAGGCGGGGGATATCCCACACGCCCGCCCAGGCCTGCCAGGCATGGTGATCCCAGGCGTGCAGCCCCACTTCATGATGCTGCGCGGCCTTGCAGATGATCGCTTCATTTTCCGCGCCGATGCGCCTGCCGGGCCATGCGGTTCCGGCCAGCAGGATATCCCAGCCGTAGAGCGATGCCGCGCGCGAGCGCAGCAT
This sequence comes from Enterobacter sp. BWH64, assembly GCF_001037645.1. Taxonomy (NCBI): domain Bacteria; kingdom Pseudomonadati; phylum Pseudomonadota; class Gammaproteobacteria; order Enterobacterales; family Enterobacteriaceae; genus Enterobacter; species Enterobacter sp. BWH64. The sequence continues at coordinate 641,208 of NZ_KQ089922.1, read as the reverse complement.
TTTGTACAGAAAGGCCGGTTTAACCAGGCGCCACAGATGACGCCCCATGTTGTCTGGCCCGACGCTGAAGAAAAGCGTCGCGCGCACGTCGTGCTTGCTCAGCAGTTCCAGCAGCCGCGGCACACCCTCACGCGTGCCGCGAAAGGTGTCGACGTCAATGCGTAAACCGACCTTTTTCATGATGCCTGTTCCGACAGCTCCACGGTGCGCAGGAAGAAGTCGAGCGTTTCATCAATGGTCTGCTCCATCTTCACCGTCGGCGTCCAGTTCAGGCAGCGCTTCGCATTGCGGATGCTCGGCTTGCGGTGCTCAACGTCCTGATAACCCTTGCCGTAGTAGCTGCTGCTCTCCACTTCGCGGAAACCGGCAAACGGCGGGAACTGGCTGCGCAGCGGGTGACGTTCAAAGCTTGCCAGCAGCATTTCCGCCAGCTCGCGGATGCTCGCTTCGTTGTCCGGGTTACCGATGTTGATGATCTCTCCGTTACAGCGGCCGTCTTTGTTTTCGATGATGCGGAACAGCGCTTCAATACCGTCGCTGATATCGGTGAAGCAACGTTTCTGTTTGCCACCTTCAATCAGCTTAATGGGCGAACCTTCCACCAGGTTGAGGATCAGCTGGGTGATGGCGCGGGAGCTGCCGATACGCGCGGCGTTCAGGTTGTCCAGGCGCGGCCCCATCCAGTTAAACGGACGGAAAAGGGTAAAGCGTAGCCCCTCTTTCTCGCCGTAGGCCCAAATCACGCGATCCAGCAGCTGCTTGGAGACGGAGTAGATCCAGCGCTGCTTGTTAATCGGCCCGACCACCAGACTGGAGGTGTCTTCATCGAAGTTATTGTCGGTACACATGCCGTACACTTCCGACGTCGACGGGAAGATGATGCGCTTATCGTATTTCACGCAGTCGCGGATAATCTTCAGGTTCTCTTCGAAATCGAGTTCGAACACGCGCAGCGGGTTACGGGTGTATTCAATCGGGGTGGCAATCGCCACCAGCGGCAGCACCACGTCACATTTTTTGATGTGGTACTCGATCCATTCGGAATGGATGCTGATGTCCCCTTCAACGAAGTGGAAACGGGGATTAGAGAGGAATCGACCGATCGCATCGGATCCGATATCGAGACCGTAGATCTCGTAATTGTCGTCTTCCAGCAGCCGTTCGGTCAGATGGTTACCGATAAACCCGTTCACGCCGAGGATTAAGACGCGCGTGCGGCGTTTGATCGCCACCACCGGCGCGCTGGTGATCAGCGCCCCCGCCACCAGCCCAAGAGACTGCGCCAGCTGCGCCCCCTGCACGTACAGCCCGTTATCCGTTTGTCCGGTGACGATCTCCAGCGCCTGCTCGCCGCAGCTCACAATCAGCGGAGAGACGGAGATGACGGTGCCCGGTTTTGCCGCCGGAATGTCCTCACGCACGCGGGATTTCCAGACGATAAATTTACTGACCCCGGCGAAGCTGTACGCGCCCGGCCACGGGTCGGTCACGGCGCGCACCAGGTTATGCAGCTGACGCGCCGGTTTCGCCCAGTCCAGTCGCCCGTCCTCCGGCGTGCGGCGACCAAAACTGCTTGCCTTGCTTTCGTCCTGCGCGGTTTCGGTAAAAGTCCCCTGACGGATCGTCGGCAGCGCGTCGCGAAGCAGGCTTTGCGCGGCGATGCAGAGCTTGTGGTGCAGCTCCAGCGCCGTTTCATCAGCGCCAATGCCCACTTTCAGCTGTGCCACGATACCGCCCGCATCGGCACGGCGTACCATTTTGTGCAGCGTTACGCCGGTTTCCGTTTCACCGTTAACCAGCGCCCAGTTCAGCGGCGCACGGCCACGGTAGGCAGGAAGCAGCGAGCCGTGCAGGTTAAATGCGCCTTTTGTCGCCACGCTCAGGATGTCGTCGCAAAGCAGATTGCGGTAGTAGAAAGAGAAAATCACGTCCGGCGCAAGCTTCTGAATACGATCCACCCACAGCGGATGGTTCACATCGTCCGGGGCGTAAACCGGAATACCGTGTTCAGCCGCAATACGCGCCACCGAGCCGAAGAAGTGGTTTTCCCCGGCAACATCCGGATGGGTGAAGATGGCGGTAATGTCGAAGCCTGCGTCCAGCAAGGCTTGCGTGCCCGTGCAACCCATATCGTGATAGGCAAAGACGACGGTTTTCATGGGTGGTTTTCCTCTTGAGATGCCAGGTGCTCCTGACGGACAACACGTTGAATAAAATAGCGCGGACGCGCGCGAACATCGTTGTAAATACGGCCAATGTACTCACCCAGCAGACCCATACCGATGAACTGGGCGCCAATGAACGTGAACAGCACGGCAAACAGCATAAAGACCCCTTCCGCCGCCCACTGGGGACCAAAGACCAGCCGCAGAACGACCAGCAGAACGGAAAGCGCAAACCCGGCCAGCGCGATAACGCTGCCGAACACGCTCAACAGGCGCAGCGGCGTGGTGGTCAGGCAGGTGATCAGGTCGTACATCAGGTTGATGAGACGCATGAAGCTGTACTTTGACTCCCCGTGCTCGCGCTCGGCGTGCAGCACCGGGATCTCCGTCGCTTTACGGGCAAAGGTGTTCGCCAGAATCGGAATGAAGGTGCTGCGCTCATGGCAGTGCAGCATGGCGTCGACGATGTGGCGGCGATAGGCGCGCAGCATGCAGCCGTAGTCGCCCATCGCTTTACCGGTGGTGCGCTGGATCAGACGGTTGATGGTGCGAGACGCCAGCTTACGGAACAGGCTGTCCTGGCGGTTTTGCCGCACGGTGCCGACCACGTCGTAGCCTTCGTCGGCTTTGGCGACCAGACGCGGGATCTCTTCCGGCGGGTTTTGCAGATCAGCATCCAGGGTAATCACCAGATCGCCCGTAACGTGGCTGAACCCGGCCATAATTGCCGAGTGCTGGCCGTAGTTACGGTTGAGCAGTACGGCAACAATGTGGCTGCCCTCCGCCTGCGCGGCGTCGGTCAGCATCCGCGCGGAATTGTCGCTGCTGCCGTCGTCCACCAGCAGAATTTCATAAGCTTTGCCGAGCGTCTCGCAGGCGGCAGTCGTGCGGCGGATCAGTTCCGGCAGGCTCTCCTGCTCGTTATAGACCGGGATCACCACGGAAACTTTTTGTACAGGCGGCGCACTGAACATATCAATGTCCTGCAAGCTGATGGAGCGCGGTAATGACGCGGGTTGTGTCGTCATGGGTCATGTCCGGGAAAAGAGGGAGAGAACAAATACGCGCGCTGTTCCATTCAGAGTTCGGAAGCGACACATCAGGGAAACGCTCGCGGTAGTATTTTTGCGTATGTGCCGCACGGAAATGCAGGCCCGTACCGATGCCCTGCTCCTTCAGCGCGGCCATCAGGGCATCACGCGAGAGGCCGCACCGGGCCTCATCCACGCGAATTATAAACAGGTGCCAGGCGTGCAGATGCGGCCAGGACGGAATGCACAGCGGCTGGAAAGGGGTATCCGAGAGTTCAAGCAGGTAGCGGTCGGCAATGTCGCGACGGCGCTTATTGGCTTCGCCCAGCTTGCCGAGCTGCACCAGCGCCAGCGCGGCGTTGATATCCGCGAGGTTGTATTTAAAACCCGGGGTGATGACCTCGGCCTGCGGCGCGCGGCCATGGGTCTGGCGGTCATAGGCATCAACGCCCAGACCGTGGAACTTCAGGCTACGGATGTTTTGCGCCAGCTGCTCGTCATCCGTCACCACCAGCCCACCTTCGGCGCAGGTCATGTTTTTGATGGCGTGGAAGGAGAAAATTGCGGTGCCTCGCCAGCCCACATGACGGCTGTGGTAGTACGTTCCGGCGGCATGGGCCGCGTCTTCAATGACAGGAATACCGTGACGTTCACCGACGGCGCGGATGGCGTCAATATCGCACGGCGCACCCGCATAATGAACCGGCACAATGGCTTTGGTGCGAGGCGTAACGGCGGCGTCGACCGCTTCAGGCGTCACCATCAGCGTGTCTCTGTCGACGTCGATCATCACCGGTATGGCACCCAGCAGCACGATCATATTCAGCGTCGATACCCAGGTCAGGGAGGGCGTAATCACCTCATCGCCGGGACCAATCCCCATCGCCATCAGGGTGACGTGCATCCCCGCCGTGGCAGAGGAGACGGCAATCGCATGACGGTTTCCCGTCAGCGTACAGAACGCCTCTTCAAGCATCTGATTTTTCGGCCCGGTGGTGATCCAGCCGGAGGTTAATACCTCCTGTACCGCGGCGATTTCCTCCGCGCCCATTGAGGGCCGGGAAAAAGGCAAAAAATCACGCATTATTAATTTCCTTGAGTTATGCATGGCAACTTTTTGATATTAACCAAATGCCGATGCGTTTATTTCAACGAACCATAAACTCATCTCAAGGTAACGTTCATTTCTTAGGGAAAAATTAAGATGGTGATAAAAAGGAGGAATGAATTGATATAAATTTATTATTAAACAATAGGTTAAGTAATTATGAATTATTTATTATGTGATTCCGCTCACCGTATTAAAGTCAATTATCTAAACCAAACATCAACAAATAAAAAAATCCCCGACCATTTCCAATAAATATGAAATGAGTCGGGAACTTTTCTTTTTAGTTAATTGTCGCGCTTATTTTAAATTATCAGGAAAGTTTTTTGGCAACTCGCTGGCCGCGCACGCAATAACGCTGTCGTCATTCGCACCGCAGTCGCGCACGAAGGTGATGGTGGCAAATTCATCAATCACTTCGGTTGGATACGCTGGCCCGGCATCACGGTAGCTATTCATCAGTGGAATGTGATCGTTCTGGAAGCAGACGGTTTTTTCCGGATTATTCATGACCCAGCGCGGGAAGAAGATGGTGCCGTGGAACAGGCTGTCTCCCAGGTTCACGATCAGGCTCACGTCGGTACCGGTTGGCTCCGTCCAGGAAATTTTATAGATGCTCTCCCCAACACGGACAATGTAGGCCTGCTGATCTTTCACCCAACGGTTGCCCACCAGACCACTGTGAATACGGTAGTCCAGGGTGTTTTCGTTTTTAACGTAAATTTCGTAGTTCCAGCCATTATCGTAGGTATATACCAGATGTTTACCGACGAAGCCGCTTAAATCATGTTTATCGAAGGTGCTCATACGATGTCTCCTTTGTTTTGATGAGACGATCGTACCCCTTCAAAAAATGAATGAATAACGCTATGTTTGAATCAAATTCATCCAAAATTTAGATTAATTATGCACAAGACGACGCTCGAACAATGGGCCTTGCTGGAGAGAGTCATCGAGGCGGGCAGCTTCGCTAAGGCGGCGGAAGAGACCCACCGCAGCCAGTCCTCGGTCAGCTATAACCTGTCGCTTTTGCAGGAACGGCTGGGCGTGGCGCTCCTGATGACAGAGGGACGGCGTGCCGTGCTGACACCGGCGGGTGAGCTGTTGCTGAATCAGGTTAAACCGCTGCTGAAAGCCTTCGCCTATGTTGAAACGCGCGCTGCGACCCTGCGCAGCGGGATGCGAACCCGTATCGACCTGATGGTAGACAGTATTTTTCCGCGCAGCCGGCTGTTCGCGATTTTGCGCCAGTTTCAGCAGCTGTACCCGCAAACGCAGGTGCGGCTTACCGAGGTGCTGGAAAACAGCCGCGCGGATGCGCTCAATGATGAAGCCGACGTGATGGTCTTAACCCGCCGCCAGGACATTACCGGCCTGGGCGAATGGCTGATGAATATCGATTTTGTTGCCGTCGCGCATCACGCTCACCCGCTGTTTGCGCTGGATACACCGCTTAACGACGAGATGCTACGACCGTGGCCGCGCATTCAGATCGCAGACAGCCAGCCCACCGCTCACCCTACCGGGGAGTCGTGGACCTTCTCCACCATCGATGCCGCGATCGAAGCGGTGATGTATCAGGTTGGATACGGCTGGTTACCGGAAGAACGCATTCAGACCCCGCTCCAGCAGGGCATCCTTAAAACGCTGCCGCTCAGCCACGGCGTACGTCGCGCCACGCCGCTGCACCTCATCGTCAAACGCTCCCTCAGCCCGCTGGACGAGCAGGTTGAGACGCTGTTGCGCCTTTTTAAACAGGAGCCGTCATCGTCAAGTGCTACGCTTTAAGTTTTGAACCATAAGATGACAAGGAGCGAATGATGAAAATTGATTTAACGGGGAAAGTAGCGCTGGTGACCGCGTCCACCGGCGGTATTGGGTTTGCCATCGCCCGCGGGCTGGCGGAGAGCGGTGCGGAAGTGATCGTGAACGGGCGCAGCGTCGACTCGGTGAACAAAGGCATTCAGGCGCTACAGCAGGTGGTGCCTGGCGTACAGGTCCGTGCCGCCATCGCCGATCTGAGCTCGCAGGAGGGCGTTGACGAACTGCTCAGGGTTGCCACGCACGTCGATATTCTGGTGAATAACGCCGGGATCTATGGCCAGCAGGATTTTTATTCCACCGACGACGAGACCTGGGAACGCTACTGGCAGACCAACGTGATGTCCGGGGTGCGCCTCTCCCGTGCCCTGCTGCCCGGCATGGTACAAAAGGGCTGGGGTCGGGTAGTGTTTATCTCGTCAGAATCGGCCTGCAATATTCCTGCGGATATGATCCACTATGGCGTGACAAAAACCGCCCAGCTCTCGCTGGCGCGCGGTCTGGCGAAGTTCGTGGCAGGCAGCGGCGTGACGGTGAACAGCGTGCTGCCGGGCCCGACAATGTCGGACGGTTTTGCCGCGATGATGAAAGACGAGATCGAAAGAACCGGTAAATCGCTGGAACAGCTGGCGAAAGAGTTCGTGATGGCGAATCGCCCCAGCTCGGTGATCCAGCGCGCCGCCACGGTGGAAGAAGTGGCGAATATGGTGGTATATGTCTGTTCCATGCAGGCCTCCGCGACTTCCGGCGCGGCGCTGCGCGTTGACGGCGGCGTGGTGGATGACATTGTTTGACCCGTCAGGCCACAGGTTCAGGAAAAAATGCGACCTGATATAAGGACTGTGAAGGTAAAGCAGGTAAACTAGTGAACAGAATGTGTATTTCAGCTAAGACGTATTTATGACCAATATGATTGCCGACGAAGCCGTGGCGAAGTCCAGCGTGCTCTCTGTCTTTGACTTTGATGGTACGTTGACGCACCACGACAGTTTTATCCCGTTCCTGCGCTTTGCCTTTGGCAAGCGCTACTTTGCTGGCCGACTGGTGCGCATGGCCCTGCCTACGCTGCACTGTGTGCGCCGCAAGCTGACGCGAGATGAGCTGAAAGAGGTGTTGATCAAAACCTTCCTGACGGGGGTGGATGAGCACTGGTTACGTCAGCAGGCGGAAGCCTTCTGTGAAAAATACTGGAACAAGCTGATGCGCCCGGAAGGTGTGCTGGCCGTCGCCAACGAGGTCAATTCCGGTGCGGAAGTGACGATTTGCTCTGCTTCCCCGGCGCTGGTATTGCAGCCGTGGGCCGATAAGCTCGGCATTAAGCTGATTGGCACGCAGCTGGAAGTGAAAGACGGCAAGCTGACCGGGCGGATCACCGGCCACAACTGCCGTTGTGCCCAGAAGGTGGCGAGGCTGGAGAAGGTGTATGGGGATTTGAACGCGTATCACCTGCGCGCCTGGGGCGACACGCGTGGCGACCACGAGTTGCTGGCGGCGGCGCAGGATCCGCACTGGCGGCATTTTCATCATCCGAGCAAGCGCCGAAATTCACCAATTAAGGGTTAGGTGCGGCCCGGTGCCCTCACCCCGGCCCTCTCCCACAGGGAGAGGGAGAAAAGCGGTACATCAGGCCTCACGTTTTCCCGGGAACATCACGCTCGCAATAATCCCCAGCGCCAGTACCCCCAGCACCACAAACAGGCTTGCCGTGGCGCCGATGTTATAACCGTGATGCCAGAAGTGGTCGGTCGCATTCAGCCCCAGCTTGAACGCCACGAAGAACAGCAGTAACACCACCGCTTTCTCCAGATGCACCAGATACTGCTTCAGCGCTTCCAGCACGAAGTAGAGGGTACGCAGGCCGAGGATCGCGAACATCATTGCGCTGTAGATAATCAGCGGCTCACGGCTGACGGCAATGATTGCGGGTACGGAATCGAAGGCGAACATCACGTCGGACAGCTCCACCACCGCGACGCAGAGCAGCAGCGGCGTCGCGTAGCGCTTCGCCTTCTTCACGCGGCCTACCATCACATCCTTGTTTTCAGGTTTCTCCAGTTCGGCATCCACCTCTTTCTGGGTCAGGATAAACGCATGGCTGCTGATTTTTGGCCACACCGGGTAGAAGCGTTTCACCAGGCGGTACGCCAGATGGTTGGAGTAATCTTCTACTTCATCGCTCTCTTCATTGCGTTTCAGCATCATCACCGCCGTCCAGCCGACGACCAGCGCAAAAATGACCTCAACATACGGTCCCAGGCTCAGCAGGCTGGTGCCAATGGCAACAAAAATACCGCGGAACACAATCGCCCCGAGTACGCCCCAGTAGAGCACGCGGTGACGATATCTATCCGGCACGCCAAACCAGGCGAAGATCGCCATCATCACAAACAGGTTGTCGACGGAGAGCACCTCTTCCAGCGCATAGCCGGTCAGGAACAGACTGGCCATCTCCGCGCCGTGGTGCACGTATAAGAATCCGGCGAAGGCCATCGCCATCATGACCCAGAAGATGGACCACATGACCGCGCTTTTCAGCGAGATCGGTTTATCGTGACGGTGCATGAAGAGGTCGATAAACATCGCCCCAACGGCCATCACCACGAAGACAACAACGGTTTCCGTCGGGAAACCGAGATGAGCAGCAGACATAGACAACCCTTTTAAGAAGACAAAACACCATGCACACAATAAAAAGCGTGGACCCGATAAGGACGCAGCACGCTAAAAAAATAAATATTAACCGTTCTTTTCAGCTGTGTAGAGACATTAAAGTTGTATCCTTTAACCTGAAAAAGACTTTAAAGTTGTAAAGTTTTAAAAAAACACATACAAAACATGATGCTAAGTGTGTATCACACGCTGTTCCAACATTATGCCTTGATGTTCTTGCAGGAACTGCAATTTACAGGAGGAAAAAGGTGTTTTTGTAGTTATCTGGCGTTACGTGACAGTGTTGGTCAGATACTTCCACCTCTTCAGAGTTAAAGTTTGATATATGGGAAAAAAAACGCTCCCGGACAGGAGCGTAAGCCAGTGACTTCGGCGTCAAATGAGGGTCTAACAAGTGGAGCTGCGGGTTAATTCTGGGTGATCTGACTGCGATGCTTATCAGCCTGCTGCTGGTGAACAACGGAAGACTGACCATTATTCGCCTTCTCATGTACAGCTGCGGCCTTCTCATGCTCGCTCATTTCAGAAAATGACTTTGCTGTTTCGTTGGTAGCTCCGGGTTTAGCTTTCATCATTTTTTTATGCATTTCAGCCATGTCCTGGTGGGCAGCAGAATTGCTGTTTTGCATCATGTCATGGGACATTGCGGCCTGATCGTGACTGCTCATATCCATCATTGTCATGCTGTCTCCCTGAATTGCACTTTTTTCAGCAGATGACTGCATCTGGTGGGCAGGTGCCTGTGCATTATTTACCTGGTCATGCATGTTCATTGTCTCTGCAGCCATGGCAGATGAAGCGGCAGCCATAATGGCAACAAATGATACGAGAATCTTTTTCATGGTTGGGTCTCCGGTGTTTACATACCCAAACAATCAATGGCTTATAACAGAGAAAGCAGTTGATCTCAGGGCGGGTTAATCATCACTCCAGGAACCAGGTGATTGTGTTATCACGCTGCTCCTGATTTATGAATAATTATAAAAAACCGCCTCTGTTTATCGCGTGACTGAATGATGACAATTTTGTCACCTTCCAGGTTTCTCCTGAACAACGGGATTAATCCATTAACAGGCGCACTTTGAACACAATTTCACGCCCCTGCTGTTCTGCTGACAGCTCGCCGCCGTGAGCATGAATGATCGACCTTGTAATTGATAATCCCAGCCCCGCGCCTTCCGTGTTGTAGAACCTTGATGAGTCTGCGCGATAGAACCGGTCAAACAAACGTTCCAGATTAGCGGGAACCTGGCCGGACATCGTATTCGTAATCATCACGTTCACACAGTCACTGTCACGCTCAAGGTGTATCGCTGTACAGGTGTTATCGGGAGAATACTTGATTGCATTGGAAAGCAGGTTACTGAAAGCACGTCGGAGCATATCGCTGTCTCCGGCAACAACGCCCTCTCCTTCAACCGTGATTGTCTTTCCTGTTTCGTCTGCCAGGGGCTCGAACAACTCACGTAATTCATTCAGTTCGGCTGCCAGATCCACATCATGTTTATCCAGCCGCAGCAGACCATGCTCTGAACGTGCCAGAAAAAGCATGTCACTGGTCATTCGTGACAACCTTTTCAGTTCTTCCAGGTTAGCGAATAAAATTTCGCGGTAATGCGAAACATCCCTTTCCTTAGCCAGTGCAAACTGCGTCTGCATCATCAGATTACTGACTGGTGTGCGCAGCTCATGCGCGATGTCAGACGAGAAATCTGACAGTTTCCGGAATGCCCCCTCCAGGCGATCAAACATATTATTGAACTCCTGCATGGTCTCAGAGATTTCCGGCGGAGCCAGATCGGGATTTAGACGCTGATCCAGGCTGTGTACGGTCATGGAGGAAGCCAGACTGGTCATTTCCCGTAGCGGTTTCAGACCAATACGTGTGGTCAGCCAGCCCAGAAAAACAGAAATAAAGACCAGACCGATATTGAACCAGAACAGCCAGGTACTGAGTTTGTCCATAAACAGGGTGTGATACCCAGTATCCGTGGCAACCGTAATGATGACATGTTTGCTTTTACCCTGTTCCGGCGTCACGGCAACCCGCCGCGAGATACTGCGGTACACGGTGTTATTTTCTTCCGTCTGGATCATATAGTCGAGAATATCACCCGACTTATTAAGCAGGACCGCTGGAACAACAGAATTTTTGGCATAGAGTTCAACAATTTTTTCATTTTCCATGTTTTTTATAGAAATGAATAAGCCATTGTGCCCCACCATCGCATCGTTTATTTTTTCTGATAATGACTTAATATCCGTTTTGTTCCTGAACGTCTCTGTTTTAAGAAACTCTTCGGTGAGCTGAAGTTTACCTGTCAGAAAATCGCGGTCCTGATTATCGAAATAGCCATTAAGGGTGCTAATCAGGATAAAACTTGATAACCACCATACCGTAAGCATCACCGCAGAAAAAATCAGGCTCAGGCGTGTGGTCAGGGAAATTTTGAACCTCACTCTTCTCTGATCTCCAGGACATATCCGGCACCGCGAACGGTATGGATCAGTTTTGGCTCAAAGTCATCATCAATTTTACTTCTCAGACGTCTCACGGCGACATCAATCACATTCGTATCACTGTCAAAATTCATGTTCCAGACCAGGGACGAGATAAGACTCCTGGGTAACACTTCTCCGGTGCGTTGCAGCAGCAACTCAAGCAGAACGTATTCTTTACCGGTGAGATGGATCTTCTTCCCCGAACGGATCACGGTCCGGCGCACCATATCAACGGTCATATCGGCGATGGTGCAGACTGTTGCGGCCTGCGAGCGTGCCCGGCGCAGTAGGGTTCTTACACGTGCAACCAGCTCCGTAAAATCAAAGGGCTTAATCAGGTAGTCATCTGCGCCAAGCTCCAGTCCTTTCACTTTGTCCCGCACGTTGTCCTTTGCGGTTAAAAACAGGACCGGTTCTTCGTGCCCGGACTCCCTCAGTGCGCTGATGATTTGCCACCCGTCGAGGAAAGGCAGCATCACGTCCAGTATTATCAAATCATACTGTCCCTTCGACGCGGCCCCGAGACCATCGCGGCCATTATTAAAGAGATCGGCCTGATAGCCTTCCTCAACCAGTCCCTGCTGCAGGTAACGACCTGTTTTTTGTTCGTCTTCAACGATTAAAATACGCTGCATGGTCAACTCGCTGATATGAAAGTAAAAATCTCACGCATGAGCTTTGGCTGTCCCCTAGCTGACCTGAGACGGAGCAAGCATTCCGAGCCACGCTACGGCGCCCAGAATGATAATCGCAACAACGAATTCTGTCAGGATGCTGTTTCGCATCAGGGCAACGCTGCGATCATAATTCCCTTCCCTGACCATAACTTCAAGCCGGGGACCCAGGTGAAACCGGTTTGCTGCAGCCAGAAGAAGCATCAGAACAAACAGAGCCGTCTTGGCAAGCAATATCCTCCCCCAGGAACTGTTGAATAAGGGAGTTAAGTTACCCTCAGCAATATACAGATAGTTGACCAGCGCACTCAGGATCAGGGCTACAACAATCACCGTTCCTGCCGTGGCAAATTTTGCCAGGGAGTCAGATATCACAATGACGCTCTGTGCATTATGCTCGTTTCTGCGCATCAGCAGGATAGCAAATGCAACCAGAGCACCTGTCCAGGCACCTGCAGCGCCGAGATGGGTCAGATCGCTCAGTAAATGGAGATAGTAATGCAGACCGTCATGCATAACGGCGTGTCCTCCCCAGGCAAGTGTAGCCAGCGCCACGCCCCCACTCATCGTCATCAGCAGGCAGGACAATACTCTCTTATTAGTGTAAAGGAACAAAGCACCGAGTGTGGTAAACAGGGCACAGAGCCTGACAATCCAGCTAATACCCACATCAGTTTCTTCTATCACCATCTCGATAACATGGATGGATAATTCTCTGAGGTCAGTTACTCCACTCATGGCATTAGATACCAGGAGCATATTAATGCCAGTAAGAATGATGCCTGTAACAACAGCAAAAGTTATAAACGACCTGAAATTAGTCAGGTTATAGGTTTCATGTCTGACACCGCTTATTCCATATATCTGAAAAAATGGCAATCCAAATATTACCATCAAATCCAGATAAAGAAGAAAACGAATAACAATCATAATCAGGTCGTTCATAATATTACTTCACTGTAAAGGTGTAATTACCGGTAATAGGGTGCGTATCTGAAGAAACCGCGCGCCAGTCAACACGATAAGTGCCAGCGGGTAAAGGCTCTCGCGGAATAATGACCATCGATTTAGGGTCAGCGCCTGGCGCCACTTTTGCCGCGACCGGCATCGGAGAATGTGATGACATGCCTTTCATACCCGTCATCGTTAATTTTGCACCTGAGAATTTCACGGTCAGATTTTCCGAGAAATTAAGCTGAATCTTTTCCGGGGCCGCTACGGCTGAATCAGCCTGTGGCACAGAGCTTTTTAATTCCGGATGGGCCATAGCAGAGAAAGCAACGCCCATAACGAGGCCACCTGTAAGAATGGCTTTATTTAAAATCGACATTTTATTTACCTGTTTAGTTGAGTGTTTTATATCAGTGCGTTAAAACCAGATTCTGGCTCCCGCCAGGAATACTACCTGATGGTCTTTCTCACCTTCTCTTTTCGCCATATCGGATGTTTTCCCGTAAAGTTGATTCCAGGAAACGCCTATATAGGGTGCAAACTCACGGCGTATTTCATAGCGCAGCCGGAGCCCCAGCTCTGTGTCAGTCAGTCCCCTGCCGCGACCCCGCGATTCATCATCCTGACTGTAGAAATTCACCTCATAGGATGGCTGGAGTATGAGCCGGTTAGTCAGTAAAACGTCGTATTCTCCTCCCAGACGAAGGGCTGCTTTTCCGCCATTACTGACAAAACCCGTAATTTCAGACTCAAAATTATAGAGTGCCAGCCCCTGAAAACCGACAGCAGCCCAGGTCCGGGCAGAAGCAGGTCTGAAATCCTGCCTGACACCCGCAACCAAATCCCACCATGGGCCAACCGCATGTCCCCAGAGTAACTGCGCTTCAGCCGCCTCCGTTTCCCCATTGCTTCGTTCACCTTCACTCTTTAGCCAAATCCGATCTGTGTCGCCTCCAATCCAGCTGTTAACACTCCAGCTGAAATTGTTGGTGTTATCCGACCGTTGCCATTCCAGTTGATCCAGCAGAACCAGATAATTAATCGCACTGTCGTGAATCGCATGCCCCTGTAAATTGCCGAATGCAGCCTTCCGGTCGGCATCGGTAACAGGCGGAATTGGCGTTCTGCTCTCAGTTACAATGGGCTCCATTGACGTCATCTCAGTGAAATTCTCATCTGCTGGCATCTGCATGGCAGACATGTCGTGCCCGGCGTGGGGATCTGCAGAGACGGAGCCCGCCGCAATAGAAAGCTGTGAGGTAAACAAACCGGCGACCAGAACAGGTATGGCCTTCAAATTTCTCTTCATTCGCATCATTCCTCCACCCGGACTTCACGAAACATTCCCATTTCCATGTGATAGAGCAAATGGCAGTGATACGCCCAGCGGCCAAGCGCATCTGCTGTCACTCTGTAACTGCGTTTTGTACCAGGGGGAACATCTATTGTGTGTTTACGAACCATGAAATTACCGTTTTCATCTTCCAGATCGCTCCACATACCATGCAGGTGAATGGGGTGAGTCATCATGGTATCGTTGATCAGCGTGATCCTGAGCCGCTCACCGTATTTCAGCAGCACCGGTGCGGCATCTGAAAACTTGATTCCGTTAAATGACCAGGCAAACTTTTCCATGTGGCCGGTTAAATGCAGTTCTATGGTACGGCCAGGTTCACGTCCGTCAGGATCCTCAAAGCGGCTTTTCAAATCCGCGTACGTGAGAACCTTTCTTCCGTTATTTCGAAGACCAATACCCGGATCATTTAATTTCGGAGAGACGCTCATCGCCTGCATATCAACCAGTGGGTTATCCGTTTCTGACGCAGGATGACTTTGCATACCCGGCATTCCGGCCATCCGGGAATGATCCATACCGGCCATGCTGCTGTGATCCATGGGCGCGGAGGATGTCCCGCTATCCGGAAGGTCAGCACCGTCCATAGACATCATCTCTCCGCTGTTATCCATGCCTCCCATCTGGCTGTGGTCCATTCCTGCCATATCATGTCCCATTCCCCCCATACCCATATCTTCCATGGTCAACAGAGGACGGGGATCGAGGGGGGGAACGGCAGCACTTAACCCCTCTCTCGTGGCCAGTGTCCCTCGAGCGTAACCGGTCCTGTCCATGGATTGTGCGAAGATGGTATAGGCCTCACCCTGAGGCTCCACAATGACATCATAGGTTTCGGCAACGGCAATCCTGAATTCGTCAACGGTAACCGGGTTTACATACTGGCCATCTGCAGCCACGACCGTCATTTTCAGCCCGGGGATACGGATATCGAAATAGGTCATTGCCGAGCCGTTGATAAACCGTAAGCGTATCTTTTCACCGGGACGGAACAGTCCGGTCCAGTTTTTCAGCGGGGCCTGCCCGTTCATGAGATAGGTGTAGGTGTAGCCACTGACATCCGCGAGGTCAGTCGGATTCATTTTCATTTCAGCCCACATTTTCCGATCGGCAATGGTGGCTGACAGCCCCCTGGTATTCACGTCGCGGAAAAAAGAGCCAACGGTTGGTTTATTGAAATTGTAGTAATCCGACTGTTTTTTTAATTTTTTCAGCAGGCTGTGAGGATTTTCATCGGTCCAGTCAGACAACATGACCACATGCTCACGATCGTAAGTAAACGGTTCTGGCTCCCCGGCATCGATGATAATGGCACCGTATACCCCCTCCTGTTCCTGCAGACCGGAATGGCTGTGGTACCAGTAAGTCCCGTTCTGCTTAACCTTAAAGGTGTAAACGTAGGTATCATCAGGCTCTATGCCCATAAAACTCAGCCCCGGAACACCATCCATATTGGCCGGAAGAATAATGCCGTGCCAGTGAATGGACGTCTGTTCATTAAGACGGTTTTTGACCTTCAGGGTAATGGTGTCACCTTCTTTCCAGCGAAGAACGGGCCCCGGCAGGCCTCCATTGATTGTTTTGGCCTGACGCTCACTGCCCGTGATATTGACGGCCGTTTCACCAATGGTCAGGTCAAACTGAGTACCCTGCAGGGATGCGGCAACTGGCAGGCTCAGACTGGAACGCGCATTGAAACTCCATACGCCAAGACTTCCGGCTACGCCAGAGAGGGTTAACCCCTTCAGGAAAGTTCGTCGAGACGTTTTCAACAGCATGCGCATTCCCTTATTTAAAGTATGGTTACTGACAGAATTCGAGAACCGATTTAAATTAAATTACTGGTTCATCCACTTACAATGAAATGAATCTAGCACACCTTAAGAAACAAATTCATTACAATCGTGTAATGTACATAGCTGTATTACATTTACGTCATCTTCCCCACAGGTTGATTATTTTTATATATGATCATAAGGACATCTTTTATGTACCTCAGAAGGTAATTACACATGAATATATTAATCACGACCACTGCGTTTACAGCTTTATTTTGTGGGGCAGCTTTTGCTCAGTCCAGTAATATTGCCCATGAAGCACATCGATTTGTTAATAATGCCTCAGCCGTCAGTCATGTGAATTCCTCGACGCATGAAAACTTACCGGACAGGGTTAATAAAAACAACACGCCCTCATTCTCTGAAATGAATGAACATGAAAGGGCCATTGTTGCTCATTCATTTATGAACAACAGCGCGTCCTATGCGCATCAGAAAATGATTGAGGAACATAAAAAAATGCTGTCCGGCAGTGATGCAAATTCAAAGACCTCGTCTTCTTCTTTTAACGAACTGAATGCCGGAGAAAAAGCCGCTCTCGTGCATGAGCAGGTCAATAATGCCGGTGCGGAAGCACATCAGACGCAGGCAAGAAAGCTTCGCGGGCTGTATTCGACCAGGTAACTGCAGGCGGGTTAGTGCTTAGCGTCAGGTGCGCAGCAGGGCTTTACTGACGGGTTACGTAGCAGGACATGAGCCCCATATTGCTCTGCCGTAACCTGTTTCAGTCCCGTTAATCATCACCGTCGGGCTGGTCATACAGTTCCCAGAGCTTCAGGAGCAAACGGGAAACAAGATATGTTACAAAAATGACGACCATCAACGGTGCTCCCGATTAACTGACAGATGACACGCCTCCTGAAAACCCCTAGCATACGCCGCAGTGTTCATGCTAACGGCGAATTCCAGTAAATGTATTCTACCGATGTCGTAAAAGAAAATGCCTACCTTTCAGCCACCCGCTCGGGGCTGGAATCGAACGAGATCGCTACTCTTCAGCGCTCCTTGCCTTCCCGGTTTAATCTGCGGCATTTGAAAAAAAATGAATCATTAAAACTCGTACTGCAAAAGAAAGCGGGAAAATCACGTGTCGTGGCCTATAAATTTACGTCCGGTTCATTTAATTACACGGCGTATCGTATATCAGATAAAAAGTTCTATAACCTTTCCGATACTTCCGGGAAAGGCAGTCTCGATTATCCGTTACCGGCCACAGCAAGACTCAGTTCGCCTTTCAATCCTGCAAGACTTAACCCGGTATCGGGAAAAGTGAGTCCCCATAATGGCATTGATTATTCCATGCCCATGAACACGAAAATAGTCAGCGTCATCGACGGAAAAATCACCCGGGCCGAATACAACAGTACCATGGGATATTTTGTTGAAGTAACGGGAAAAGCCGGTGTTAAAACTCGCTATCTCCACCTCAATAAAATACTCGTTACTAAAGGGGCCAGGGTTACACGGGGAGGTGCTATTGCGTTATCCGGTAACAGCGGACGTTCATCCGGTCCTCATCTGCATTACGAGCTGGTCATCAATAACAACCCTGTTAACTCTCTGGCGTTCCGGGCAGCGGCACCCGCTGATAACAAACTCGAACAGCATGCCTTTGCGCATGCCAGAGACTACGAACGATACCTGGACTGATAACGGGACCGCGACGCGGCCCCGTCTGCCGGATTAATTTTTTTTATCGTTTTCACTTCCGTGATGTTGATGATCTCCATGCCCTCCGTGGCCGTGGAAAAGATGCATTAGCGGGCAGACCAGCAATAACAGATATGGCCAGTAACCTGCCACATGTGACCAGTGTTCGCGCAGGAGGGCAAATGCCGCGATCGCGGCGACAGCAATAAGCGCATAGGTGGTACTTTTCATACTGGACTCCTTCTGTTCGTAACTGACCCTTCACTCAGTGTTATTTCCCGAGCCTGACACTTTTCAGACGCAACGCATTCACAATGACGCTGACGGAGGAAAGAGCCATGGCCGCCGCCGCAATAACTGGCGACAGCAGTATTCCATACACAGGATAAAGCAGACCTGCAGCCACAGGCACGCCAAGTGCGTTGTAGATAAATGCAAAAAACAGATTCTGACGGATATTTTTCATGGTGATCTCTGACAGATGACGGGCCCTGTTCAGTATCATCAAGTCGCCTTTGAGAAGGGTGACTCCGGCACTTTCAATTGCCACATCTGTACCCGTTCCCATGGCTATACCCACGTCAGCCGCTGCCAGCGCCGGGGCATCATTCACACCGTCTCCGGCCATCGCAACCACATGGCCAGACTCTTTCAGTCGGGTTATCACTGCTTTTTTGCCATCCGGCAGAATTCCGGCTTCAACCTCATCTATTCCCAGTTTCCGTGCGACTGCTTCAGCAGTAAGCTGGTTATCCCCGGTGAGCATAACGATGCGGATCCCCGCCTGACGCAAAGCTTTAAGCGCATCCGGCGTGGTTGTTTTCACGGGATCCGAGATAGCTATCAGGCCTGCAAGGTCCCCGTCTGTGGCCACATAGATAACGGTAGCGCCTTCCATCCGCAACGTATCCGCAACGGCCTTTTGATTATCAATAACTATACTGTTTTCCTGCATAGCCAGTTCATTACCAATAACAACCCGTTGACCTTCGACATCGCCTGAGACACCTTTACCCGACGGTGCATCGAAATGAGTGACTGCGGGTATTGCGATCCCCTTTTCCTGTGCTGCTTTAACTACTGCCATACCCAGCGGATGCTGCGAGCCTTTTTCCACTGCGGCTGTTACACGCAAAAGAGATGTTTCCCCACCCGGATTGAGACTGATAATCCCTGTCACCGTAGGCGAACCTTCCGTGAGCGTGCCTGTTTTGTCGACAACCAGCGTGTCCACTTTTTCAAGACGCTCAAGGGCTTCGGCATTCCTGATTAACACCCCGGCCTGGGCTCCTTTGCCCACCCCCACCATTATCGACATCGGCGTGGCCAGCCCCAGCGCGCAGGGACAGGCAATAATCAGGACCGACACAGCCGCAATGAGACCGTGCGCCATCCTGGGCTCGGGCCCCCAGACAGACCAGATCACGAAAGCAACAACCGCGATAAGTATCACCAGAGGAACAAACCAGCCTGAAACGCTGTCAGCCATTCTCTGGATGGGGGCACGCGAACGCTGTGCATCAGCGACCATCTGAACAATTCGTGAGAGCATTGTTTCATCACCGACTTTCTCTGCACGGATGATGAGACTCCCTGTCTGATTAATGGTCCCCCCGATGACAGGGTCACCCTCCGTTTTGGTAACCGGCATAGATTCCCCGGTCACCATCGATTCATCAACGGTTGTTTTGCCTTCGATCACGATACCGTCGACCGGAATACTCTCTCCAGGTCTGATGCGGAGCTTATCGCCAGGCAGGACATCTTCCGCATTAATATCCGTTTCATGACCGTCATGATCCAGCCGTCTGGCGGTTTTGGGGGCAAGGTTCAGAAGCGCAGTAATGGCGCCTGAGGTTTGTTCCCGTGCCCGCAGCTCAAGAACCTGTCCCAGCAGAACAAGCACCGTAATAACTGCTGCGGCTTCAAAATAAACGGCCACCAGGCCATCCATGTTTCTGAACGATGCAGGAAACCAGGAGGGGAAGACGGTTGCAATGACGCTGTAAACCCAGGCTACGCCGGTCCCCATTGCAACAAGGGTAAACATATTCAGGGAGCGGTTACGTAACGACATTCCGGCCCGGGCGAAGAATGGCCAGCCACACCACAACACGACAGGGGAGGCCAGAAGCAGCTGCAGCCATGTGTTGTACTGTGGCGGTACTGTATTCCTCAACTCGGGAAACAGATGAGATCCCATTTCGAGTACCAGAACCGGAAACGCCAGCAACAACCCCAGCCAGAAGCGTCTTGTCATGTCGTGAAGTTCATCACTCGGCCCCGTGGATGCCGTAGCTACGAGCGGCTCCAGTGCCATTCCACAGACAGGACAGCTTCCGGGACCACTGCGGCGTATCTCCGGGTGCATCGGACATGTCCACACACCTTCAGAATTCTCTTTTTCCGCCTGGTGGTGAGGCTGTTTTATCTGATCAGGGCTGACTTCGTGATGATCGTGGTGATGGTGATGGGAATGTTCACTGGCATCTTCGGTAAGATAACGATCGGGATGGGCTTTAAATTTACTCTCACAGCTGGCGGAGCAGAAATAAAGTTGATGGTCTTGGTATCGAATGCTGCTGTGCGCCCTGTCGGGCAGGATGGCCATCCCGCACACGGGATCTCTCACCTTATGCAATACGTGGCCCTCGTCCGGGGATAATGTCTGCTCAGAAGCAGTCTGGTTGTTGTGTTGCACTGCATTGTCATTTTTCACAGTAACTCTCCTTATGCATACCGAAGCATCTTCTGTCTTCAGGGTATGTCATGGATGCGATTACCACGAATATCGCCGGCACAGGAGTGCCTGCTACCGGCGTCCCGTTATCAGCCGTTCCGCTGACTATTCGATTCGCTGGAAGACTTTTTTACTTCCATCCGGTGAGAATGCGATAACATCGTAAGCCTCTTTTCGGGCTCCCATCTCCATTCCAGGACTTCCTGCTGGCATACCGGGGGTGGCGAGACCGTATATACCTGAACCAGACTGCATTGCCTTATGTATCGTTGTCGCAGGCACATGGCCTTCAATGATCAAATTACCGGCAACCGCGGTATGACAACTTCGCAGTCCTGCAGGAATAGCATGCTTTTCTTTCAGGGCTGACAGCGCCTGATCATTCATGACGTGAGTTCGTACTTCAAACCCGTCTTTTTCCATCGCCTTGCCCCACAGGGAACAACAGCCACAGTTTTCAGATTTGTACATATCAATCACTTTTTCACTCGCCATCGCGGGCAGTGAAAGGCCGAGAGCCAGCGCCATCAGAACCACTTTTTTCATACTCACCTCTGTATATTATCGATTTAAACCCTGACGTCAGGGTGAATCAGTAAAGAAGGACACCCACAGGGGGTGCCCTTTCAGGTTCAGGACACGCTTTTTTTATGTCTGCGCAGCCAGATTAATTTGTAGGCGGCAGGAATAATGAACAGGGACAGCAGCGGAGCCGTGATCATCCCACCAATCATGGGTGCCGCGATACGGCTCATGACTTCTGAACCTGCACCGGTTCCCCAGAGTATTGGCAGCAGACCCGCAATGATCACCGCCACGGTCATGGCTTTCGGCCGGACACGCAGTACGGCACCATGATAGAGGGCTTCATCAAGGCCTTCCGGTGTGAACGTCTCTTTACGGGACAATTCCGGGTGCGCTTCAATGGCATGACGCAGATACATCAGCATGACCACGCCAAACTCTGCTGCCACCCCGGCCAGAGCGATAAACCCCGTTCCGGTTGCGACAGACATATGGAAGCCCTGCCAGTACAGGAACCATATCCCGCCAACCAGGGCGAACGGCAGGCTCATCAGGATCAGCAGGGCTTCATCAACCCGGCGGAATGCCAGATACAACAGGATGAAGATGATCATCACCGTCATCGGCACCATCAGCTTCAGTTTCTTGTTGGCATGCTCAAGCAGTTCAAACTGTCCGGAGAATGACACGCTGGTACCCGGTCTCAGTTTCACTTTCTGACTGATCGCCGTTTTAATGTCATTAACCACCGACACCATATCCCTGCCGCGCGCGTCAATGTAAATCCAGCTGGCTGGACGGGCATTTTCCGTTTTCAGCATAGTCGGCCCGGAAACGACCTTAATATCCGCAACATCGCCCAGCGTGATCTGCTGCTTCATCGGGGTCAGGATCGGCATCTGTTTCAGGGCCTGCGGGCTGTTCCGGTAATCCTGCGGATAGCGGATATTAATCGGGTACCGGGCCACGCCTTCAACCGTTTCCCCTACCGTCGCGCCGCCGATGGCTGATGAGATGAACAGCTGCACATCGCCCACCGTCATTCCGTAGCGGGAGGCTTTTTCCCGGTTGATATCCACATCAATGTAGCGCCCGCCTTCCAGTCGCTCTGCGAGAGCAGACACTACGCCGGGTACGGTTTTGGCGACCGCTTCGATACTCTGCGCCGTTGCATCGATATCGGACAGAACCGTTCCGGACACCTTGATACCTATCGGGCTTTTGATCCCGGTTGAGAGCATATCAATACGGTTACGGATTGGCGGCACCCAGAGGTTTGCCAGCCCCGGTAAACGGACGGTCCTGTCGAGTTCTTCAATAATCTTGTCAATCGTCATGCCTGGACGCCACTGATCCTCAGGTTTGAGCTGGATCGTGGTTTCAACCATTTCGAGCGGTGCGGAATCCGTGGCGGTCTCTGCTTTACCGGTCTTGCCAAATACAGAGGCCACTTCAGGAACGCTTTTGATTAACTTGTCCGTCGTCTGCAGGAGCGCTGCAGCTTCAGCCGGAGAGACACCCGGCAGGGTCGACGGCATATACAACAGGTCGCCCTCGTTAATCTTCGGCAGAAACTCACCGCCCACCTGGCTCAGCGGCCAGATAACGGTGAAAATGGACAAGGCCGCAACCAGCAGGGTTGTTTTTGGCCAGTGGAGAACCCGCAACAGCAATGGATGATACGCTTTGATCAGTACCCGGTTCAGGGGGTTACTGGTCTCTGCAGGAATTTTCCCCCGGATCCAGAATCCCATCAGAATCGGAATGACGATGATGGCCAGCGCGGCCGCGCCCGCCATGGAGTACGTTTTCGTGAATGCCAGCGGGCCAAACAGACGTCCTTCCTGACCTTCCAGGGTAAAGATAGGAATAAAGGACAGGGTGATGATCAGCAGGCTGATAAACAGTGCGGGTCCCACTTCAACGGAGGCATCGGTAATCACCTTCCAGCGGGTGGCGTTGTCAATCTGCTCACCCGGATGCTGATGATCCCACTCCTCAAGCCGCTTATGCGCATTCTCAATCATCACAATGGCGGCATCCACCATCGCACCGACGGCAATCGCTATCCCTCCCAGCGACATGATATTGGCGTTCAGTCCCTGGAAGTGCATGACGATAAAGGCGATACACAGACCAAGCGGCAGAGAGATAATCGCCACCAGGGCAGAACGTACGTGCCACAGGAACAGGGCACAGACGATGGCCACCACGATAAACTCTTCCAGAAGTTTGGAACTGAGGTTATCAATCGCCCGGTCGATGAGCTGGCTGCGATCGTAGGTGGTCACGATTTCAACGCCTTCCGGCAGGCTGGCCTTCAGCGTCTCAAGTTTATCCCTCACTGCCGTGATAACGTCGCGTGCATTTTTACCCGACCGCAGGATCACCACGCCGCCAGCGACTTCGCCCTGGCCGTTCAGCTCGGCAATACCACGCCGCATTTCAGGCCCGGTCTGCACGCGGGCAACATCCCGCAGATAAACCGGCACGCCGTTCTCGCCTGTTTTCAGGACGATGTTATTAAAATCATCAATGCTCTGAAGATAACCGCTGGCACGGACCATATACTCAGCTTCGGCCATTTCAACGGATGAGCCACCGGCCTCCTGGTTAGACGATTCAAGGGCCTGTTTCACTTCGGGCAGGCTGATACCATACTGAGACAATTTTACCGGATTGACCTGAATCTGGTACTGTTTCACCACGCCGCCAACCGAAGCGACCTCAGCCACGTTCGGGATGGTTTTCAGCTCAAATTTCAGGAACCAGTCCTGCAGAGAACGCAGTTCTGAAAGGTCGTGTTTTCCGCTGCGATCGACAAGGGCATATTCAAATATCCAGCCCACCCCCGTGGCGTCCGGACCGATTTCAGAACTCACACCGGCGGGCAGTTTTCCCTGTACCTGGTTCAGGTACTCCAGCACGCGGGAACGGGCCCAGTACAGATCGGTGCCGTCTTCAAAAATGACATACACATACGAATCACCGAACTGTGAAAAACCACGCACGGTTTTTGCGCCAGGCACGGACAGCATGGTGGTGGTAAGTGGATAGGTGACCTGGTTTTCTACAATCTGCGGGGCCTGGCCGGGATAGCTGGTTTTGATAATGACCTGCACATCTGACAGGTCAGGCAAGGCATCGACAGGCGTGTTAATAATCGTCCATGTGCCCCAGATGCTGAGAAACAGGGCCCCCATCATGACCAGGAAACGGTTGGCGACAGAGCGCCGGATAATCCATTCAATCATCGTCGTCTCCTCAGTGCCCTGAATGCATATTTACAGGCTGGTCAGACATTGCTGGCATACTGCTTTCTGTTTTTTCAGGGTGGCGCATACGTTCCAGTGCGCCCGTAATATTGGCTTCAGAGTCAATGAGGAACAGGCCACTGACCACCACGGTATCGCCTTCATTCAGGCCGGAGCCGATGCCGGACTGTTGCTGTGACTCATGCAGAACGTGGATCTGTTTCGGCACAAACTTGCCTTCATCATCAACAGTAATCACGCGCTGTTCTTTGCCGGTATCGATAACGGCCTGGCTTGGTATCAGCAGCATCTCCTGGCTTCTGGTATTCAGTTTCAGATAGGCATTCATGCCCGGCTTGAGAAACTCATCCTTATTAGAAACCTGGAGACGGACCTGAAGCGTACGGGTTGTCTGATCCACGCTGGGAAGAATATTCCATTTTTCGACATGGAATGTTTTATCCGGATAAGCCGGTACCGAAATTTCAAACTGCGACGTATCTTTCAGCAGATAGGCGATAGATTCTGGCACTGCAGCGCTGATCCAGACCGGGTCCATTCCCTGAATCTGAGCCACCACCTTATCTTTCGAAATATTCATGCCGGTGCGCAGGTCAAATGCAGTAATGACACCATCAATAGGTGCTTTAATGGTAAAACGGGTCTGAATGCTCCGGGTAGAACGCAGTCTCTGAATATCCTCTTCCGGCATACCTGCCAGGCGAAGCCGTTCCAGAACGCCTTTAATTTGCGTGGAAGTACCACCGGTGCTGGATAACAGAAGGAATTCACTCTGTGCTTCCACCCAGTCCGGAATGGTAATATCGATAAGTGGCGTCCCCTTCTTCACATGATCGCCAATCGTCATGGGGTAGACTTTTTCGACAAACCCGTCAGAACGCGCCTGCACAATAACAAACTGATACTCGTTATAGCTGACATTAGCCGGGATTGTCTGAGAATAATTCAGCATTCCTCGCGTGACTTTTTGCGTTTTTAATCCCAGATTCTGAACCTGGGTTGGGTCGATACGGATCCCGCCACTGCTTTTATCGCCACTGTCATCAGCATATTTTGGCACCAGGTCCATATCCATAAAGGGCGATTTTCCGGGTTTATCAAATTTGGTATCCGGTTTCATTGGGTCATACCAGAAAAGCACCTTTCGTTCCGGTGCCTTTTGTTCTGTTTTTTCTGTCTTTTGTGCTGAGTTTACATACTGCCAGGCAGTAACCGATATCAGCCCCCCTGCTATGAGGCTGCTGATAATTATTGCAGCATATTTTATCTTTAAAGAAGCCATACAATTTTCCGCTAAAAAATCAAAACACCTGGCATATGCGCCTGACGGTTAACTCACACATATACCTATGTGAATGTACAGGCGCACAGGATGTAATCGCTCCGGACAGCCAATCAGGACTGCGTCACGTTAATGCTTTTGAGTAAGGAGATATTGCCCTGCTGAATAAACGAGAAATCGACATGGTTGCCTGTTTTCAGGGCATTAATAGCATCGTCTGCATTAACAAAAGTAAAGCGCATGGTCATTGCAGGCCAGCCCACCGCTGGAATTGCTTCATGCGAAATGGTGATTTTCTTAGTATTCATATCAATGTCTTTAACGACACCGGTGCCCTTGATAACTTGCTGTACCGAAGCATCACTGGCAGTATTCATATCGCCATGCTGATGTGTTTCAGCATGAAGACCGGCAGAAAACATGACAGAGAAGGCACCAAATAAAACGGCTTTAAGTGAATTACGCATTTTAATTTCCTGATTAATTAAATAAATTTACTCTACCCAACCGCCACCCAGCGCGGTAAACAGATTAATTTCGTTAACCTGCCGGGAATAGGTAAGATCGAGAATGGTTTGCTGGGTAGCGAAGAGGGAACGTTCTGCATCCAGCACTTCGATGTAACTGACAGCACCACTTGCATACAATCCTCTGGCACGCTGGAGAGTTATCTGAAGTGAATCAAGATAACGCTGCTGTGACTCAAGTTGCTGGCTAAGGCTGTCGCGCAGCGCAAGCGTGTCGGAAACATCCTTAAAGGCTGACTGAATTTTTTGTTCGTAATTAACCACCGACTGTTGCTGGCGAATTTCAGCCAGCTTCAGATTGGCTTTATTCCTGCCAGCATTAAATATAGGAATTTCAATTTTAGGGATAAAATTCCACATTCCACTTCCTGACGTAAACAGGCTGGACAGCTCCGTACTGCTTGCGGAAAGACCACTGGTCAGGGTAATTGAGGGGAAAAAGGCCGCTCGCGCTGCGCCAATATTGGCATCAGCCGCTTTCAGCTGATATTCCGCTTCCATAATATCCGGTCGCTGCAGCAAAATTTGTGAAGACAGATTTGGTGGCAATTTTACTGGGGCTATCTCCCCGCCTTTCATCCCTTTTTCTGACGGAAGTGCGCGGTACGTTCCCAGCACCAGTTGCAGGGCATTGTTTGCCTGAGCCAGATCGCCTTCTCGTTTGGCTATTTCGGCGCGGGTACTTTCGATTTGTCCTCGCGCCTGTTCAAGTGCCAGAACGTTCGTACTCCCGGTCACGAGCTGCTGCTCAACGAAAGCATAGGACTGTTGATAATTTTTCAGCGTTTCCCGCGCAATACGAAGTTGTTCGTACGCCAGTTGCTGGCTGAAATAGCTTTGTGAAACGTTGGATACCAGCAGGATGTGTACGGCCCGACGGGCTTCTTCGCTGGCAAAGTAGTTCTGGCGATCAGCATCACTCATGTTCTTAAGTTTGCCGAAAAAATCGAGCTCATAGCTGAGCTCCAGTCTCGCGTCGTACTCCTGTGTGGTCGGCTTGTCACCTTTCAGACCACCGCTGTATGTTATCCCGGATGAGGCATTCAGCTGGGGATAACGATCTGCATCCGTGACGTTGAACTGGGCTCGGGCCTCTTCAACCTTCAGGGCAGCCATTCTCAAATCACGGTTATTAGTCAGAGCTTCACCGATCAACCGGGTAACCTGGGGATCGACAAAAAAGTTACGCCAGCCCGTATCCTGATAGCCATTTACCGCTGGCGTCAGGCTGTTATGGGACAGTGAAAACTGCTGGGGTACCGGTGCTGCGGGCCGCTGATATTCAGGCGCAAGCGACACGCAGCCTGCCAGGATGAATATCGTGCTAATGCTGAGTAATTTTAATTTGAACATAACGCTTCTCGTCCAGGCAGACCTGGTAAATGGTTCAAATGAAGTCCAGAGTATTGATAGGGGTACTTTACCTAACGCTCTCTGTTTGCCGGGTGACAGGATAATGACAATGTTGTCATTTTTGCTGTAATCCGTTGATAACGATCGTGGGCGCAATAGAATGACATTAGCAGCCAGCCGGGGAGCAAGATGAAAATATTGATCGTCGAAGACGAAATTAAAACAGGTGAATATCTCAGCAAAGGGCTTACAGAGGCAGGGTTCGTAGTGGATCACGCTGATAATGGTCTTACCGGATATCATCTCGCCATGACAGCCGAGTATGATTTAGTCATTCTGGATATCATGCTACCTGATGTGAACGGCTGGGATATCATCCGCATGCTGCGCACTGCCGGAAAGGGTATGCCGGTCTTACTGCTGACAGCCCTCGGCACGATCGAACATAGGGTCAAAGGACTGGAACTGGGTGCGGACGATTATCTGGTTAAACCCTTTGCGTTTGCCGAACTGCTCGCCCGGGTGAGAACCCTTCTGAGGCGGGGAAACACGATGATCACGGAAAGCCAGTTTAAGGTGGCTGACCTCTCGATTGATCTCGTATCCAGAAAAGTCAGTCGCGCCGGAAACCGCATTGTGCTCACCAGTAAAGAGTTCAGCCTGCTGGAATTCTTCATTCGCCATCAGGGAGAGGTTCTTCCCCGCTCCCTGATTGCCTCTCAGGTCTGGGACATGAATTTTGACAGCGACACTAATGCGATCGATGTCGCAGTAAAGCGACTCCGCGCTAAAATAGACAACGATTACGAGACAAAGCTGATCCAGACAGTCCGGGGCGTGGGCTACATGCTGGAGGTCCCGGATGCATAGCAAACCTTCCAGACGCCCTTTCTCACTCGCTCTGCGGCTGACCTTTTTTATCAGCCTGTCCACGATACTGGCTTTTATCGCATTCACCTGGTTTATGCTGCATTCTGTTGAAAATCATTTTGCCGAGCAGGATGTCAGCGATCTTCAACAAATCAGCACCACACTGAACCGTATACTGCAGTCCCCGGTGGATCCGGATGATAAAAAAATAAGCAAAATAAAGGAATCAATTGCCAGCTACCGCAACGTTGCCCTTTTGCTCCTCAATCCCAGGGGGGAAGTGCTCTTTAGCTCAGCTCAGGGGGCGGCACTACGCCCGGCAGTGAATTCAGCAGATTTTAGCGAGCACAGCCGCGCACGGGATGTCTTTCTCTGGACGGTGGAGGATCCTGCGGGACCGATGGATACCGGGTCCAAAATGAAGATGGAAACATACAGGATTATCGCCTCCTCTGGTCAGGCGATATTTCAGGGCAAACAGCAGAACTATGTCATGCTGACTGGCCTATCCATTAATTTCCATCTCCATTACCTCGATGCGCTGAAAAAGAACCTGATTGCGATTGCCGTCGTGATAAGCCTGTTGATTGTTCTGATCATTCGAATCGCTGTCCGTCAGGGGCACCTGCCCCTTCGTAATGTCAGCAATGCCATTAAAAACATCACCTCCGAGAATCTTGATGCGCGACTGGAACCGACACGCGTTCCCATTGAGCTGGAGCAACTGGTTATCTCGTTCAATCATATGATTGGAAAGATTGAGGATGTCTTTACCCGCCAGGCCAATTTCTCTGCCGATATCGCGCATGAGATCAGAACGCCCATCACCAATCTGGTGACGCAGACTGAAATCGCACTGAGTCAGGATCGAACACAGAGGGAACTTGAGGATGTCCTCTATTCCAGTCTTGAAGAGTATAACCGGATGACCAAAATGGTCAGCGATATGCTGTTCCTGGCACAGGCAGATAATAATCAGCTGATACCTGACAGGGTCATGTTTGACCTCAGAGCGGAAGTCATGAAAGTCTTCGAGTTTTTCGAAGCCTGGGCCGAAGAACGCAATATCACGCTCAAATTTAACGGGATGCCCTGCCTGGTTGAGGGAGATCCACAAATGTTCAGAAGGGCGATCAATAATCTGTTATCCAATGCCCTGCGTTATACCCCGGAGGGACAGGCAATCACCGTCTCAATAAGAGAGCAGGAGAGCTTTTTTGACCTTGTGATTGAAAATCCGGGGAAACCAATCCCTGAAGAGCATTTATCAAGGTTGTTTGACCGTTTTTATCGGGTGGATCCGTCCAGACAACGAAAAGGAGAAGGCAGCGGCATCGGCCTTGCGATTGTGAAGTCAATCGTGGAAGCACATCACGGAAGAGTGCAGGTGGAATCGGACGTACACTCAACGCGTTTTATCTTATCCGTGCCCAGACTGGAGAAAATGATTCCGGACACCCAGTGCTGGGAATAAAGATTTAAATGACAAAGATGTCATTAGCCTGTCATGCAGCAAACAGAAGCCATTCGATATAATTAGTGCAACTTATCAGGAAGGCTGGATTGCTTTATCAATATCCGGCGTCAGTGGACGCCAGGAAATGAATATCCAGTCCCCTCCCGGAGAAATAAACACTTCCGAACCTGTTTCAGTTATGGAACTGAAAACACCGGTTGTACTCCCCCGGACATCACTAATTAAGAAATGGAGAGTTATCATGAAAAATATCGTATTAGCATCCTTGCTGGGCTTTGGCTTAATTTCTTCGGCCTGGGCCACTGAAACCGTGAATATCCATGAGCGGGTCAACAATGCACAGGCACCTGCTCACCAGATGCAGTCTGCTGCGGCTCCTGTCGGGATCCAGGGGACTGCACCTCGTATGGCCGGTATGGACCAGCATGAACAGGCCATTATTGCTCATGAAACCATGACGAACGGGTCGGCGGATGCGCACCAGAAAATGGTGGAAAGTCATCAGAGGATGATGGGAAGTCAGACCGTTTCCCCTACCGGGCCGTCGAAGTCATTAGCGGCAATGAATGAGCATGAAAGAGCTGCAGTTGCCCATGAATTTATGAATAACGGTCAGTCTGGCCCACATCAGGCCATGGCCGAAGCGCATCGTCGCATGCTCAGTGCAGGCTGACGGCGAGGGAAGTATCTGTGCTGTCCTTATTTCCTTGATAGATTTTTCCGTAACCGGATATATGGCAACATCTTTGCCCCCTACAGGGGGCATTTTTATCAGATTCTGCTACAGTTAACGGGCATCAACGCTAAAAGGATATTTTTTATGAAAGCCAGAAACACTTTATTTGCAGTATTAATGTTATCCCTGCCAGCGATTTCAGCAGAACATTCAGAAATGAAAATGACTGATATGTCTACCTCGGCTTCGTCACAGGAATATATGGCTGGCATGAAAGACATGCATGACAAAATGATGGCTGCCGTAAATGAGTCCGATCCCGACAAGGCTTTTGCGAAAGGCATGGTAGCGCACCATGAAGGGGCAATAGCAATGGCTGAGACCGAGCTCAAATACGGAAAAGATCCGAAAATGAGAAAGCTCGCGCAGGACATCATTAAAGCTCAAAAAGGTGAAATTGAGCAGATGAATAAATGGCTTGATAGTCAAAAGTAAACATTGTAGAAATGTCACGACAAGCGTGATTTTACATCGTTCCTGGGCGCGGGAGTCGGTTAATCTTTATATAATTCAAACCCGATTAATTTCGGGTTTTTACTACTCTGTACTCCGGTCCTTTGTTGAGGACCGGAATATATGCACCTGAGATGCTTATTTAATACATTATCTCGTCATGGATACAATGTCGCTCAGGATCTCAACCAGCTCGCTTCTCTCCTGCGTTCCGTCATGATAGGTTGATCTTGAGATGATTCTTTCTGATGTCATCTGAGGCCAGAATTTATCTAGTACATTATCGGGTTTCATTCCCACAGCCCGGCCGATTATTTTTTTAGCGTCACAGGTGTCCGTAAACGTGACGGCTACACCAGTAATTTCCTCGATAAGATCCGGGCACAGATAGTTTTCTATCTCACGTTTGCGCGTAGCGAAAAATACCTTACCGGCCTCCTCTACTTCTTTTTTACGCTTCTGGATGGACAGAACCTGTGCAGGGTCTCCCCCAATATCGGAGTCCAGAAATACGCACCAGGGAAGCCCCAGATCTTTGGCCAGATTCAATGTAACCCAGTGTTTGACGCTACCACACCCTCCTATGAGGACTGGCACTATTTTCACGTCCTCCAGAGAGGCTGGCAGCGCACCTGACTGTTTTAATGAACTGGCCGCATGCCTCAGGAAAGTAACATCCGACTTTCCCTCTACCAGAACAATCCCCTGCGCCCTTTCCATACCGGTCTCTGGCAGCACCCCCAGGCTTTCAGTGGCTTCCTTCAGCACTGCGTCATCCGGCATTTTTACTACGGGTTCACCCGCCTCATTTCGGGTAACATAACGTACGCCTTCGACAGGGATTAATCCGGCCAGCGCCGGGACATGGGTGGTGACGATAATCTGACGGTGCGGCTGGCCTGCCAGTGCCAGTAACGCTTTCATCAGCATCATCTGATAGTTCGGATGCTGTGACGTTTCAGGCTCCTCTATGGCATAAATCACATTTCTGGGCGTCCCCGCGACATTCTTTTCAGCCTCAGCCCGAAAAAAATTCAACAGGATAAGCCTCCTTATCCCGCTGCCGCGCTTATTGATGGGGATGCCATTTTCCCCGTCCAGGGTGAAATTGAAGGTCCACTTGGGTTTCTCCTTAAATCGTGGAGTCAGTTCACTGGCGAGTTCGGGGGCCATTTCACGTAATTTATCCAGCGTTCTCTGTGCGACATCCAGGACGCTGTCCTGAATCTCATTTTCCAGCGCTGTAATTTTGTCCTGCAGCGCAGCCTGAGCGTCTTTTACGGCCTGCTGTAAGGGGTTTTTAGCTTCGGAATCCCCGTCGCTGCTTTCCCTGTCGGCTTTGAAAATCGCATACGTGGGCAGCAAATCGAGGATCTTACCCCATAATGATTTTGTGTCGGTTCCGAACTCTTTATCGACATCCAGCATAATTTCCGAACAGGTATAGGGGGCTGCGGCTTCCCTGATGGCCTGACGCCATAACGATGCAGTGCGTTTATCCGCCACATTTTTTTCAACTTCTTTTCCCACCGCCTTGAGCTCAGAAATTTTCATGCCCAGTAAATTTCTCAGGGGCTCCTCATCCGGGTGGATGCAGCGGATGCAGGTCTGCTCCGGTTTTCCTGAGGTCGTTGCTTTAAACGTTTTGACGATTTCAAAATTGCCGTCCTCATTCAGCAGATGTTCTGAGGCGAGCGTGGTCTGCACCCTGTCGTCGATCATGATAAAATCGGGCAGGTCATCAAATTCACAGGCTATTTCAAAACGGCCGTCCCCTTCTCTTAGGCTGAAACAGTTCATGTCATTCTTGTCAGCCTTCATTCCTTCTGTTTCAAAAAAAATAGCCAGCGCTTCCAGAAGCGTTGATTTCCCAAAGTCATTACGACCGACAATACCCGTCATGCTTTCATCAATAATGATTTCAGTAGAGTTTCTGTAGCCTCTGAAGTTTTTCAGTTTTAATTTTCTGAGCCGCATATGAAGTCCTGTGTGTAAGAAAGCGTTTTGCTGCAACCTGAATACAAAATATATTTTCAAATGCCTGCCAACAAGCAGGGATAACCGTTATTCAGAATATCTTAACGACATTTCGGGATTATGATCTGGTCGCGCTTTCAGAACTTTACTGCCCCTCAAAACACCGGAAACTAACTTGTGGTTGGTTACATGGCAAAGTTAAAACTCCAGAATCACGGGTAATGATTTCAATGCTTATTATATTTTTTGGAATTGACTCATGAGCTTTATAATTTAAATGATAATAATAACCATTCTTTTATGCGTAATATTTGCTACTGACACTGATGAATTTAAAAGAAGATAGATTTTCATTTACGGATTATTTCCTAAATTCATCGATAATGTGATCGACATAAAATTTTCACTGAAGAATGAAGAGATAATTTAAGGCCGAGCGAAATAGCTCAAAATGGTGTATTTAACATAACAGAAGAAATGAAAGGCTCTATCGCAACCTGATACTTCAGGCCGCTAAGGGGTTAATCTTGTTGAAGAAAAATTAGACCGGGAAGCGCCAGGCGTCACCATTTCTCCCGCCTGGCTGGAAGTGAAGAATAATTGTGCATAGCTCCGTATTCGGGCTTTGCATCTGACAATGGTTCCCTGGATGAAAGTACGATCTCCACTCCAAGGACGCTGAACACCCTAAACAAACGCTCAAAACCCGCACTTGCAGGGTTGGCCTCTAGTCGGGCATAAGTTTGCTGTGTTATACCCAAACGTTCAGAAACATCTTTTTGCGTCAGTCCATTGGCTTTGCGAAAGCCGATTAAAACAGGACGTAACTGATTCAAAGTCTTCAAAGCGTATTGAGTGTTCATAAGTGACCTTCCGTATCGACGAGTTAACAAGCATAACGCAGGGATTTACAGCATATAGGCTGTAATGCTCATTAACAGACTATAGGCTGTAATACGAATCCTGCCAAGATGCGGCATCTTTCAAATACAAGGCCGTATTGGGTAAGCAGTACACCGTTATATAGCACCCCTTGCCCCTTTGCTGGAGAGGGACCCACGTGATCGCAGGTCTTTTAGACGTTGTTGCTAACCGGCATCATACACAGGTGGTAACCCCCAGGGAATCTCTATGAGTGATAATTTATTCCTGCCCCAGTCAAAATATAAAACCTTATCTAACTAGCTTTCTTAGTATTTTATAAATGAAGTGAAATTAGCGAAGAAGTTTTACATTGTAAAGTGAGCAAAAATATTTACCATTCAACTGGCAAAATTTACAATCTGCAGCCCTTAGCCTGAGAAAATGCACATTAACAGAATAATCATCAAGTCCGATAGAGGCATAACTTACGTCCTCAAAAATATCAGAAATAAATGAGTTGAAATTACAAAAATTAACTTCACTTAACATCTTGAACACCGCAGACATATATCTATCATGCATTATCTTGACTTCGATAACCTTAGATAAACTTGAATGCGACTTACATTTGAAGAGATCAAAGAGAAAGTAAATCAGCATATTTTTATTGTCCGAAATCCATTTTAAAATTTTATTACGTGCACATGGTAATATATACACTGGATTTTTGAAAGGGTTTGAAACGTCAACCACAAGGGAACAATAACCATGAGGATTTATTCCACTTATAATTAAGTCACTAAGTCCTTTCACTGCATTCAAATAGTTATCAAAACAAACCTCATATAAACTGGTACTATGAACTGCACATTTAGATTCAAACAACCATCTATGACGCAGATAACCAATGCCTTTAGAGTGTATATCTTCAACAATACATTTGTGACAGTAACGAATGTTTGAGATGTTTACCAATGGATATGAATTAGTTATGTGAAAATTTTTCCGACAGGCATCTTCAACAGCGTTAAAATACCCGTAAACACCAGAAGATAACGACACTATATTGGAAGTTAGTATATAACCATTTCTAGTGGCAAGAATGTCATATATATCCTGCAAGCTATGCAATTTGTACATATCAATCAGTTCGAAACGAGGAAAGGCATCGTACCTTAGTGCGCCATGCTTTGATATTATGTTCCTGCAATTGGATAAGTTATACATTATCTGTGAACGCAGAAGAAAACTGTGCCACAATTCATTTTCGTAAACCATATAACTCCCTCTTATTTAATTAGTTCCATTTTTCTGAGAAGTATCATTGTCATTGGTAGTTTATCTCTGTATTTCAAAAGCCAGCCATGCCCTCCCAGTAAAGCATCTAGACTTGTAAGTGACATCGAGTACTGCCCCTGAGATAAAACATCATTTATTAATGATGATGAGATAATATCTCTCTCGCTCCAGTCTACTCTTTTATTTTTATAGCATCGTATTGTTTTAGGAAGACAGGAATTAAGCCAGTCACATTCATGTTTATTTAGCCAATAGAAACTTGCATAACAACTTTCTTTGACTAACTTTCGTGTTATAGAAACGGATTGATTATGTATAAATCTTAATATTTTCTGCTTATGACGCCGTCTTAAAGAATCTTTTTTACATTTTTTACGCCATGAGCATAAACCGTAACAAGATGAAATTACAGAGGATACAGCTCCTTCCGATAATGAGTTTTTCTCAGCTATGGATGCCAGACTAAACCCCCTTACAGCCATAGACTTGATAAGCAATTCAGTGAATATATTAATTTTTGTGTTTCGCTTAAACGCCCTCAGGTATTTTTTATAAATAAGTGTTTTAATGTAACATCTGCTGCGACTAAATTCCTTCCCAAGGTTGCTAACACTAGTATTATTTTCAACTATATGAAAACTGTATTTCTTATGACTTTTAAAGATTTCTTTCTTTTTATTAGTACGACTTCCTGCATACGTTGGCCAGCAAGTATTTAACAAACAATAACAAAGCAAAAGATGCTTTGTGGGATGCTGACAACATTTGTCTTTGAGTATAGGCTCCCAGTAATGATAATCAGTTAGGGATGTTGGTATAAGTCCCGATGAACCCTCCCCAAATAACTGGCACTTAGCATAAACATGTGCGTAGAATACATTTTTCTTTAAATTTCCATCCAATGATAATAAATTCAACTTTTTAAGTACATCCATGTAATTGGGGTGTGTAATATCTTTTCTTCTGATTATATTTAGGGACTCATAACAAAACTTAGCAAAATCGAAGTCTATCTCATTGCTAAGTTGTTCTGTATACGAAACAGGAGGCATCAGTCCAATACGTATGTGCGGTGAAGAAGGGACATGGATGCTTTCAAGCGCTACCGGATGCCGATGGCAGGTTGTAACCCCATGAAGCTGATGCGCCAGATGCCAATAAGTAACACCATAATGAAAAGTATCTTCACGAGCGCAAACCGGGCAAAACTTCAATAGTGTGCGCTGCCCTAGTGAAAAATTACTAAGGCGGCACAATCGATTAAGCCTGGCAGGGGTCGTGTTGAAATCCATAATTTCATTACGACTGATTGGTAGTGCCCAGGCAAAAAGAGGGAGTAAAGTCTGTTCATGCCAGAGCTGATCTGCACTTTCGGATGTATGAAGAGAAATAGCCTTTAATCCTGAATTGAGAATTGGATGGACGTTCATATCAGGTTTGTTGAAAATGATCGTTAACAGAGAAGATGGGGACATACCGTACACGGTAGTTGTCCGACAAAACCGGCTGAACAAGGATTCATCAGGCAAAACAGGCAACATTCTCATTTCCCACACCTCTCTTTGACCGTTACGAACTGTTACCTCATTACAATTTATTAAGTGGATCTATATTTATAAGCCCGCAACGCTGAAGAGCATCGTAGGTATTTTTCTTTTCAGCTGTTCTGTTGATAACAAGATCGTGGTCAAGAGACAGTATTTTCTCGTCGAAATTGCGCAAAACCTCGTCTATTTTTCCTACGAATTCCTTGTGCTGTGGCCTGTCTATATCCCCAGGGATCAAAGACTTTAGGGACTTCTCTGCCATGATTTTAGCCGAAGCATCACCCGCATTAGATGCAGAGAGCCATTTAGCTTCCTCATCTTCAGTCGCGGCCCCCGGGAGTGGAGTATCCTTATATTCCTCCGTATGACTCACGAGTACCGGTACAGAGGCCGACAAGACTGCGCCAGTGATGATTTCATTGCCGCTACCGATAACCTTTAATTGTGCCCCCCGATAAATCATCTGAGCCAATCCAATATTGCCTTTAGATAAAATGAATAATTTTTCGTTTAACTCATCATTTAATGGAGTTTCAACATTTGTCCATTGTAATGGCCATAAATAATGAATAAACGATTGCCAGTCTTGTGAATCGTATCTAACATTCTTAATTTTCATGTAACCACCAGACTCTGCCCGCCTGGCAATTCTCATTTTCTTTGTCAGCGTCTCGTCAAAAGGATGATTTCCACAAAAAACCATAGATACCCCCATGGAATCTACAATTTCATGTAAAAAATCAATCAACTTACTCTCACCCCCGGTTCTTGAAAATTTAAGCCTCTGCATTTCATCAATAACAAGGATACCCAAAAATGATGATTTAATTCTTTGTGCAATCTGGCGAGCCAGAGCACCATTTCTAATCTCAGGTGTAGTTCGTTCAATACCAATTGCATCATCTAATTTTTGTAAAATCTCTTCACAAAGGTCTCTCACACTTGAATTGTATGGACAATTAATCTTTACCCATACAATTTGCTTACTGAAGCCGGGAAAAACTCCTTTATAGCTGCTGTGTTCTATAATCTGAGGGAAATGATCCATGACTTGCTCAATCATGGTAGTTTTTCCAGAACCACTCATTCCAACTATCGTAATAGTTTCAGCCTGGGATTTAAAATATCCACTTTCTGGCTCAATATCAGGACGCTCATTTCCATAGTAATGAAGATATTGAATTGTTCCGCTTTTTAAAGGATTACGAGCTGCATAGCTTTCCCTAAGTGCCCGTAAGATCATCTTATAAGCCTGGATAAGATTGGTTTGAGGGCAACGGAATTTCTTTATACGTTCGACATACTGCTCTCTAACATTCGCCGGGGCAGTCCAGCGGATTTTTTCGTCAATTTCGGGGAAATAACTCATTTCCAGAAGTACTTCATCTTCCGTAAGCGCTTCAGGAAGTGCTTCAATTAAGGGATTGCCACGATACTCAGGTAACTCCTGTTCTTTATATATCGCTGAAACGCGCCGTATAAGATTCATTATTCTGCGTCCTCAGTCTTCTTCTTACCTTTTAACCATCTTTGTTTCTCCTCCCGGCCAGGCAAAAGCAGAACATTACTGGATGAAGGAAGTAGGGGTTCAGATCTTCCATTAGCAACATGAGTTCGCCCTAATGAATCAAGTTCATTTTTCCTGTTCTTTTTAATATCTTTACCATGTACCCGGCGAGATTCGTATATTTCATTTAATCTTTCGTTACCTTTCCTGTTAAATTCATCTTTATTATTGATATTGCTGAGCGAATCCAGAGTAAATAAATTAATTTCTTTTTGAGTATCTACCCAATCAGCCATTACATCTGTATCAAGATGAGCTTTCCCTTTAAATACATCTCTTTTCTTAAGTAGGTAATGTTTTTTGAAAATGCTATTTTTGTCAAATCTTACATATATATAATCTACGCAATTGTCATCTATTCTTGCTTCACAAGTGGTTCTTCCAAATACTCTGACACCTGATGCAATTTCAGGATCACATTCATAAAAAAGATTATTGTACTGAATCCCACCGGCGGTAATGTTAGCGTTCACAGGGATTAACAATCGTGCGATCACTTCGTCGGCCCCAACGGCTCTTGCGCTGAATCTCCCGTGCTTTAAGCTTATCATCCAACTATTTTTTGGTGATATTACGAGATCATTTTCAATCAGTAAGGGATTGATATAAGCCAGTTCCTCATACGTTCTCTGATTATGTGCAAGTATCTCCCGAATCAGTAAAGACGTGACCTCCTGAATCGTTAAACAAGCCCTGGATTGCGGTGTTGGCTCTCCTTTAACAATCTTTCCCCTTCGTGTTGTTCCAATAAGCCTATGAATAACCTCATCATTCAGAATGCCGAAACAGCGTTCAACAATGCTTTTTCTGTCGCCTCTACCGACTGGCGCAAACTCAAGTTTTGTCAGGGGGGTCATCTCTTCCTGAGGTTTAAGACCAATCATCTCCCCGTTGTCACACATCAATGTTAATGGAATGTGAGAACAAGGCCAATCATCATCAGTAATAGAGATTCCAAATAATCTACAATATTCTTTTTTTGGCATAAAGCAATTTGCTAACGCTTGTCGGGCGGCTCGCCATGAAGCATGGTATAAAGAAACATGAAGGCCAACAATCATTCTTGTTGCACGATCCACCACTGTATAAATAGTAGGACGCCCAATGACTTTTCGTCTGTTTAAACTCGAAATAAGATGTACATCAGCGACAGTTGAGTCTATTTCGAAAACATCACCCGGCAAAACAGTTGTATTAGCCACACTACCTAAAAGCGCCCGCATTTTGAGGTCTATTTCTTTTTTCGTGTTCTTCTTATTTATCGAGAAATCTTTAGTGAAGAGTTTTTTATTCCAGTATGAAAATTGTTTTAAAGAAGGAACGTATGGAGCTCTATTTTCTAGGTTTGCTGTTTTAATTTCATCCCTAAAATACAAATCAATATGTCTCTCTAATGTTTTCTTTATCGTATCTCCGTTAACTTTATAATGATACGTAATGAGAGATTTTCTAATATTATTTATATCTCTTTCATTAAGAATGAAAACACGTGATCGTTCATTAGGTAATGCTCTGTTTTTTTTGGAATTCCCAAGTTTAATTTCATGTTTGATTCTACTTTTCCCAGCGGCGCCACAGTTCGAGAATGCGGGTAGCAATGCATAAATATCCTGCCCATGTCGCCAATACAACGCCAGAAGCGTTCTGATAGTATATTGTGATATTTTTTTATTTCTTGAGTAATCCATTAAAAGGTGCGACTTTTTATGTAATGCATAGTCGAACAGAAACATTCTGTCATCTACAAGATCTTTAATGATATTGTAATTTTCATCTCGCCTTCCTCTGTCTTTATCTGTTAATTCTTTCTCATCTACTAACATATATGAAGGATATATATAATCTTTACAAGTTATGCTATTTGATTCAATATAATATTTAAACATTGAAAATGAGAAAGGGATTGGCTTACCCGTTCTTTCTGATTTTATTTTAAACAAAATTAACAAATCGACCTTTCTGTCAAAATCCAAAACACGGTAAAGTCCCTCTGCAAGCAAATCAGTGCCTTGAGAGAGCCAGACTGAATTCCTAATAATATCCATTTGCGTTCAGTCCTATATAGTGGTCATTGGAAATTATCTTTATCAGACCGGTTTCGAGTATTGGATATGATAAATCAACATTTATCATTTTTAATCCAATCATTGCCTGCAATAACATCATCGCTTCTTGTGCATCTACCCCAAAGATTGATGAAATCATTGCACGTAGTCCTACTATGGGATAAACATCTGGTTTAAGCTTCCATAGGATTTTATCAAGAGGATATTTATCATAAAATTCAGAACCATCTCTTAATACAGAAGTAGCCCAGCAAATGTTTTTACCGACGACGTTATTGAGTTCCGAGCCAACATAAATTTGAAACTCAACATCAATCAACTGCCAAAACATCCTCTCTATTTCAAGTTTTTGGGCTTCGCGTTCAGGTATGCTCTCGTTATGTTTTACTGCTATAGCTTTGTATCGAAGTCCGCCTTCAGGAGTTCTCAAGGTCAGTAAAAAATCGGTTGTCATAACATTCAGAACTTCGACAGGTACTCCTCTTACTCCCCTCACCATAGGATGTTGAAAATGTAGATGATTTGCTATTTGTTGGGTAAGCCGGAGAGGAAAGAGTGGGAATTGTTCCCGGATATCAATCACCGAGTCATTAAACTCAGCCAGATAGAAAAAGTTACTTTCGACAGAAGAAAGGAGATGATGGTTTCGAAACGTCTTAAGGCCAAAGACTATCGAACGGTTTCCACGGGATTTAACGTCCTGAGCTCTAAGCCAGGGCTGATAACTTTGGCCATAGCCCACTCCTATGCCGTCACCTAGCGCATTTTCATAATCCAAATAGGATTTGAGACGCCTACCCCTAGCCATGATCGTACCCTAAAAACGACATTGATACGTACCTATATGTGCATTTTATAGTCTCCAACCCTATAACCACACATTCAGTAAGTATACAACATTAGCGTCGTTTTTTGAGAATGGTTACAACTTTAGTGCTTTGTGTACAACTTTATTGTCCTCGGACATCAGCGAGTGCCTGCGCGCATGCCCAGGCACTGGCCCACGCCCACTGGAAGTTATACCCGCCGAGCCAGCCGGTCACGTCCATCACTTCACCAATGAAATAAAGACCCGGCACGTTGCGGGCTTCCATCGTGCGGGATGAGAGTTCGTTTGTATCCACGCCGCCCAGCGTCACTTCCGCCGTGCGGTAGCCTTCGGTGCCGTTTGGCTGTACGCGCCAGTTCGTCAGCGTCTCCACCAGCGCTTCCTGCTCGCGGCTGTTGAGCTGCTTGAGCGCGACATCCGGAATTTGCCCTAACACCTGCAAGCACTCCACGAGACGCTTCGGCAGCTGCATCGCCAGGGTATTTTTCAGGCTTTGATTCGGGTGCGCGGCGCGTTGCTCGTTGAGGAAGGCGTCCAGATCGCAGTCCGGCACCAGGTTTACGGAGACAAACTCCCCCGGCTGCCAGTAGCTGGAGATCTGCAATACCGCCGGGCCCGAGAGTCCGCGATGGGTAAAGAGCAGATTTTCGCGGAACACCGTGCCGTCTTCGGCCGTAATGACCGACGGCACAGACACGCCGGAGAGCGTCTGAAGCTGTTCCAGCAGGGGCTTATGCAGCGTGAACGGTACCAGCCCGGCGCGGGTGGGCAGTACCTTCAGGCCAAACTGCTCGGCGATTTTATAGCCGAACGGTGAGGCGCCCAGACCCGGCATCGAGAGGCCGCCGCTGGCGATCACCAGGTTATCGGCGCTGACGGTTTCACCGTTGAGTTGCAGCGTGTAGCCCTCCTCGTCACGGGCGACGTCCAGCACTTCGGTGCGCAGGCGCATAACTACGCCGCCTTTTTCGCACTCGGCCACCAGCATATCGACAATTTGCTGCGCGGAGTCGTCGCAGAACAGCTGCCCCAGCGTCTTCTCATGCCACGCGATACCGTGTTTACCCACCAGCTCGATAAAATCCCACTGGGTGTAGCGCGCCAGCGCAGATTTGCAAAAATGACGGTTTTGGCTCAAATAGGCCGCAGGCTCGACATAAAGATTAGTAAAGTTGCATCGCCCGCCGCCAGACATCAGGATCTTGCGGCCAGGCTTTTTTCCGTTATCCAGCAGCAGCACGCGACGACCCGCTTGTCCGGCCATCGCCGCACAAAACATACCCGCCGCACCGGCGCCAATTACTACGGCATCAAACCTTTCCACGTCAAAATCCTCTTCGTTAACTGCCGCGGATTGTAAAGTTTCCTCAGTGGTCGCACCAGCGTAAAAAGATATTACAAAGCCATTTCATTGATATTTAAAGATTATCCTTTCAGGCACATTTCTCAAATCAGGTGGTATGTCAAAAAAAGTCTATATTTCACTTTGCCCGTTGCGCATTTGTCCTGGATAATGCGCCGCGTTCATGTCCTCAAAATGGCGTAACGTCCTATGCTACATTTGTTTGCCGGCCTGGATTTACATACCGGGCTTTTATTATTGCTTGCTCTGGTTTTTGTGCTGTTTTACGAAGCGATCAACGGCTTCCACGACACTGCAAACGCAGTAGCAACGGTTATCTACACTCGCGCAATGCGATCGCAGCTTGCGGTCGTGATGGCGGCGGTATTTAACTTTTTTGGTGTCCTCCTGGGCGGACTGAGCGTTGCGTATGCCATTGTGCATATGCTGCCTACGGATCTGCTGCTTAACGTGAGTTCCGGTCATGGCCTGGCCATGGTGTTCTCAATGCTGCTTGCTGCGATTATCTGGAACCTCGGTACCTGGTATTTCGGCCTGCCGGCATCCAGCTCTCACACCCTCATCGGCGCGATTATCGGTATCGGGTTAACCAATGCCCTGATGACCGGGACCTCCGTCGTTGATGCGCTGAACATTCCGAAAGTTCTCGGTATTTTCGGCTCTCTGATCATCTCCCCTATCGTCGGTCTGGTGGTGGCGGGTGGCTTGATTTTCATCCTGCGTCGCTACTGGAGCAACACGAAAAAACGTGCGCGTATCCATCTGACGCCAGCAGAGCGTGAGAAGAAAGACGGCAAGAAAAAGCCGCCGTTCTGGACGCGTATCGCGCTGATCATTTCCGCTATCGGCGTCGCCTTCTCTCATGGCGCGAACGATGGTCAGAAAGGTATCGGCCTGGTGATGCTGGTTCTGATTGGCGTCGCACCGGCGGGCTTCGTGGTTAACATGAACGCCTCCGGTTACGAAATCACCCGTACCCGTGATGCGGTGAACAACGTTGAGACTTACTTCCAGCAGCATCCTGATTTGCTGAAGAAAGCGACCGGCGTGGACCAGCTGATTCCTTCTCCGGAGTCAGGCGCAACGACGGCACCGGGCGAGTTCCATTGCCATCCGGCAAACGCGATTAACGCGCTGGAACGTGCGAAAGGCATGCTGGCCGATATCGAAAGCTATGACAAACTGGCTGTTGAACAGCGTGGTCAACTGCGTCGCATCATGCTCTGTATCTCCGACGTGACGGATAAAGTCGCGAAGCTGCCAGAGGTTAATGCTGACGACCAA
This sequence comes from Enterobacter sp. BWH64, assembly GCF_001037645.1. Taxonomy (NCBI): domain Bacteria; kingdom Pseudomonadati; phylum Pseudomonadota; class Gammaproteobacteria; order Enterobacterales; family Enterobacteriaceae; genus Enterobacter; species Enterobacter sp. BWH64. Next base: position 597,410 of record NZ_KQ089922.1, on the reverse strand, counting down.
CGTCTGCTGAAGAAACTGAAAGGCGATATGCTCAACACCATTGAGTACGCGCCAATCTGGATCATCATGGCGGTCGCGCTGGCGCTGGGTATCGGTACGATGATTGGCTGGCGTCGTGTGGCGACCACCATCGGCGAGAAGATCGGTAAGAAAGGCATGACCTATGCGCAGGGTATGTCCGCGCAGATGACGGCAGCGGTATCTATCGGTCTGGCGAGCTACACCGGTATGCCAGTCTCCACCACCCACGTACTCTCTTCGTCCGTGGCAGGTACCATGATTGTTGACGGCGGCGGTTTGCAGCGTAAAACCGTGACCAACATCCTGATGGCCTGGGTGTTCACCCTCCCGGCGTCCATCCTGCTGTCTGGCGGTCTGTACTGGATTTCGCTGAAGCTGATTTAATCGGCTGAAGGCGACAAAAAAGCGGGTCAGGAAACTGGCCCGCTTTTTTTATGCTCAGTGCCAAATCATCAGCGCAATCATACTCACCACAACCAGACCACACAGGGCGCTGGTCAAAATGAACTGACGACGCAGGCGCTCGCAGCGACGGATAAACTCTTCATCGTGGTGATCGCGGTAGCGTTGGTAGTAGATATACCCCACCAGACGCATCTGCTTGCTGGGCTGTCCGTGCGAGGTGAAGAACCCTCCACCGTCCACATACTGATAAAGCAACGGATCGCAACCACGAAGTACCACTAACAGCGCACGTAACGATGAGAAGTAGCGCGCCATATTCACTATGCAAACCACGCATAACGCCCAAAACAATGCGACGGTGCTAATCATACATCCTCCCCGGCGTCCGCCCACGAAGCAAGGCTCCTGAGCTACCGCACCCCAATGCCCTGACAGACAGTTCAGTGAAAGAATGACCAAAAGTCGATCCGGTTCGCGTTTTAATATCCGAACGGCTCATTAAATAGTGTAGGAGATCCGTTAATTTTTTTGCCACAAGGTTAATCGTTATCAACACCAAAGCTTGAAAAATATGTTTAACTGGGCCGTAATGAAAGCATCAGACGACGGCTTTCCCATTTAGTCATCGATAACTTAAGGAAGGAGTAACACTATGGCTTACAAACACATTCTCATCGCGGTAGACCTCTCCCCGGAGAGTAAAGTGCTGGTTGATAAAGCAGTATCCATGGCACGTCCCTACAACGCGAAAGTTTCGCTGATTCACGTTGATGTGAATTACTCCGACCTCTACACCGGTCTGATCGACGTGAATCTCGGCGATATGCAGAAACGCATCTCCGAAGAGACTCACCACGCGCTGAGCGAGCTTTCTACCAACGCGGGCTATCCAATCACTGAAACCTTAAGCGGTAGCGGCGATCTGGGCCAGGTGCTGGTTGATGCGATTAAGAAATACGATATGGACCTGGTGGTATGCGGTCATCACCAGGACTTCTGGAGCAAGCTGATGTCTTCCGCGCGCCAGCTGATTAACACCGTACACGTGGATATGCTGATTGTTCCACTGCGTGACGAAGAAGACGAGTAAGTGCAAAAAAGCCCGGTGGCGCTAACGCTTACCGGGCCTACAAGCGGCACTGAATGTAGGCCGGGTAAGGCGAAGCCGCCACCCGGCTTTTTTATTCTGGCGTTCCCGAATAAATATCAAATCGGTGTCCTTTGGTGGTCACCGCGTTAGTGGTCGCAACGTCCGCCAGCGGCGGCGCATAGTCCGGCCGCTTCACCACCACCCGCTTCGTCGCCAGCTGACGAGCCGGCTCCAGCAGGCCATCGGCATCTAAATCTGGCCCCACCAGAGACTGAAACACCCGCATCTCTTTCTTAACCAGCGCGCTTTTCTGCTTATGCGGGAACATGGGGTCGAGATAGACCACCTGCGGGCGCGGGGTGATATCGGTCAGCGCCGTCAGGCTGGAGGCATGAATAAGTTGCAAACGTTCCTGTAACCACGGGCCGATTTCCGGGTCCGCGTAGCCCCGCGTCAGCCCGTCGTCGAGCAGCGCGGCGACAACCGGATTACGCTCCAGCATCCGCACCCGACAGCCGACAGACGCCAGCACAAAGGCATCGCGCCCCAGCCCCGCCGTGGCATCCACCACGTCCGGCAGATAGCTGCCTTTAATGCCGACCGCTTTGGCCACCGCTTCACCGCGACCGCCGCCAAACTTACGCCGGTGCGCCATCGCGCCGCCGACAAAATCGACAAAAATCCCGCCAAGCTTTGGCTCATCGAGCTTGCGCAGCTCCAGATGTTCCGGCGTCATCACCAGCGCCATCAGGTTGTCTTCATCATGTTCCAGCCCCCAGCGGGCCGCCAGAACAGATAAGGCGCCGTCCCCGGCGCCTGTTTCATCTACTAAGCAGATCTTCACGTAGCAATCAGCCTTTGATTCCGTAATGCTCCAGCATCGCATCCAGCTGCGGCTCGCGGCCACGGAAGCGTTTGAACAGCTCCATAGGCTCTTCTGAACCGCCGCGCGTCAGGATGTTATCAAGGAACGACTGACCTGTTTCGCGGTTGAAAATCCCCTCTTCTTCGAAGCGCGAGAAGGCATCCGCCGCCAGCACGTCGGCCCACAGGTAGCTGTAGTAGCCTGCGGCGTACCCGCCTGCGAAGATATGGCTGAACGCGTGCGGGAAGCGTCCCCAGGTCGGGCCTGGAATAACCGCGACCTGCTTTTTAATCTCAGCCAGGGTTTCGAGGATTTTCGCCCCCTGCTCCGGGCTGAACTCGGCGTGCAGGCGGAAGTCGAACAGGCCGAACTCCAGCTGACGCAGGATGAACATCGCCGCCTGGTAGTTTTTCGCCGCCAGCATTTTATCCAGCAGTTCTTTCGGCAGCGGTTCGCCCGTTTCGTAATGGCCGGAGATAAATGCCAGCGCGTCCGGCTCCCAGCACCAGTTTTCCATAAACTGGCTTGGCAGCTCGACCGCATCCCATGGCACACCGCTGATACCGGCGACGCCAGCGGTTTCGATGCGGGTCAGCATGTGGTGCAGGCCGTGACCGAACTCGTGGAACAGGGTGATCACTTCATCGTGGGTAAACAGCGCAGGTTTGCCGCTCACCGGGCGGTTGAAGTTACAGGTCAGGTAGGCGACCGGTTTTTGCAGGGAACCATCCGCTTTACGCATCTGGCCCACGCAGTCGTCCATCCACGCCCCGCCACGTTTGTTTTCTCGCGCGTAAAGATCCAGATAGAAGCTGCCGCGCAGCTCGTTTTTCTCGTCATACAGCTCGAAGAAGCGCACGTCCGGATGCCAGACGTCGATGTCGGTACGCTCTTTCGCGGTAATGCCGTAGATGCGTTTCACCACCTCGAACAGGCCGTTAACGGCTTTGTTTTCCGGGAAGTACGGACGCAGCTGTTCGTCGCTGATGCTGTAGAGGTGCTGTTTCTGTTTTTCGCTGTAGTACGCGATATCCCACGGCTGAAGCTCGTCCACGCCGAACTCCGCTTTCGCAAAGGCGCGCAGCTGAGCCAGTTCTTTTTCACCCTGAGGACGGGCGCGTTTCGCCAGATCGGTCAGGAAGTCGAGCACCTGCTGTGGGTTCTCGGCCATTTTGGTGGCGAGGGATTTATCCGCGTAGCTGTCGAAGCCCAGCAGCTGTGCCAGCTCGTGGCGCAGGGCGAGGATCTCCGCCATCACCGGGCTGTTATCCCACTTACCGGCATTCGGCCCCTGATCGGAGGCGCGGGTGCTGTAGGCGCGGTACATCTCTTCGCGCAGGGCCTGGTTGTCGCAGTAGGTCATCACCGGCAGATAGCTTGGGATATCCAGCGTTAACAGGAAGCCTTCCTGCTCTTTCGCTTCGGCCTGGGCTTTTGCCGCCGCCAGCGCGCTTTCCGGCATACCCGCCAGTTCAGATTCATCGGTAATCAGCTTCGTCCAGCCCATGGTGGCGTCGAGGACGTTGTTGCTGTACTGGTTGCCCAGCTCGGACAGGCGCGCGGCGATTTCGCCGTAGCGAACCTGTTTTTCTTTTGGCAGGCCAATCCCGGACAGTTCGAAATCACGCAGGGCGTTATCGACCGATTTTTTCTGCGCCGTGTTCAGTTCGGCATAGTGGTCGCCGTCGCGCAGGTCGCGGTAAGCTTTGTAAAGCCCTTCGTGCTGACCCACCCAGGTGCTGTACTCAGAGAGCAGCGGCAGGGTTTGTTCGTAGGCTTCGCGCAGCTCCGGGCTGTTTTTCACCGAGTTCAGGTGACTCACCGGGGAGAAGATACGCCCCAGCACGTCGTCCATTTCGGCCAGCGGCTGACACAGATTCTCCCAGGTGTACGGCGCGCCCTGCGCAACCACGCTTTCTACCGCCGCGCGGCAGTTTTCCAGCGACTGGGTAACGGCCGGAACCACATGCTCAGGGAGGATTTTAGAAAACGGTGGCAACGAAAAAGGCGTCAGTAATGGATTGGTCATAAACGCTGTCCTGTTGAAATAGATGAATGAAGCGCGCATCCGGCGCTGTGCATATTGTTTTCAGTAATGGGGTTAAGTGTAGAGGATTTCAATGCCGAAGGTTGTCGAAAAACGCCCGGTGGCGCTGCGCTTACCGGGCCTGCGGGTAATCTGTGCCGTTCTGCTGTAAACTGTGGCAAATCGTCAATTCAGCGGAATATCATTACCCATGCTCAGTTATCGCCACAGCTTCCACGCAGGCAACCACGCCGACGTCCTCAAACATACCGTTCAGAGCCTGATCATTGAATCGCTTAAAGAAAAGGATAAACCGTTCCTTTATCTGGACACCCACGCGGGCGCGGGCCGTTATCAGCTGAGCGGCGAGCATGCCGAGCGTACCGGTGAATATCTGGAAGGGATTGCGCGTATCTGGCAGCAGGACGATCTGCCTGCCGAGCTGGAGCCGTACATTGGCGTGGTGAATCACTTCAACCGCAACGGCCAGCTGCGTTACTACCCGGGTTCACCACTGATTGCCCGCCAGCTGCTGCGCGAGCAGGACAGCCTTCAGCTGACAGAGCTGCACCCGAGCGACTTCCCGCTGCTGCGTTCTGAGTTTCAGAAAGATAACCGCGCCCGCGTGGACAAAGCCGATGGCTACCAGCAGCTGAAAGCCAAACTGCCGCCGGTTTCCCGTCGCGGCCTGGTGCTGATCGACCCGCCGTACGAAATCAAAACCGACTATCAGGCGGTGGTGACCGGCATTAACGAAGGTTACAAACGCTTTGCGACCGGCACCTATGACCTGTGGTATCCGGTAGTGCTGCGCGCGCAAATTAAACGCATGATCAAAGACCTCGAAGCGACCGGCATTCGTAAAATCCTGCAAATTGAGCTGGCGGTGCGCCCTGACAGCGACCAGCGCGGCATGACCGCGTCCGGCATGATCGTCATTAACCCGCCGTGGAAGCTCGAAGCACAGATGAACAACGTGCTGCCGTGGCTGCACAAAACGCTGGTGCCAGCCGGTACGGGTCACGCCACCGTGAGCTGGATCGTGCCGGAGTAATCGCAGCCATCGGTGGAAACTATTGATTTCAGGTATACAATCGCGGCAATTCACGATTAAGGACAACGCTATGACTAAGCATTATGACTACATCGCAATCGGCGGCGGCAGCGGCGGCATCGCCTCCATCAACCGTGCAGCCATGTACGGCCAGAAGTGTGCGCTGATTGAAGCCAAAGAACTCGGCGGCACCTGCGTGAACGTGGGTTGTGTACCGAAGAAAGTGATGTGGCATGCCGCGCAAATCCGTGAAGCTATCCATATGTATGGCCCGGACTACGGCTTTGACACCACCATCAACCACTTCGACTGGGATAAACTGATCGCCAGCCGTACCGCCTACATCGACCGTATTCACACCTCGTACGATAACGTACTGGGCAAGAATAACGTCGACGTGATCCGCGGCTTCGCCCGTTTCGTGGATGCGAAGACGATCGAAGTGAACGGCGAGACGATCACCGCCGATCACATCCTGATCGCCACCGGTGGCCGTCCGAGCCACCCGAACATTCCGGGCGCGGAATACGGTATCGACTCCGACGGTTTCTTCGAGCTGCCTGCTCTGCCAGAACGCGTTGCCATTGTGGGCGCAGGTTACATCGCGGTTGAGCTGGCCGGCGTGATTAACGGCCTGGGAGCGGAAGCGCACCTGTTCGTGCGTAAACACGCGCCGCTGCGCAGCTTTGACCCGCTGATCGTCGACACGCTGGTCGAGGTGATGAACGCCGAAGGCCCAACCCTGCACACCAACGCCGTGCCAAAAGCGGTGGTGAAAAATGCGGACGGTAGCCTGACTCTGGAGCTGGAAGATGGTCGCAGCCAGACCGTTGATTGCCTGATCTGGGCGATTGGTCGTGAACCGGCCACCGACAACTTCAATCTGGCCGCAACCGGGGTGAAAACCAATGAAAAAGGCTACATTGTCGTTGATAAATTCCAGAACACCAGCGTACCGGGCATTTATGCCGTCGGTGATAACACCGGCGCCGTAGAGCTGACGCCGGTTGCCGTGGCGGCGGGGCGTCGTCTTTCCGAGCGTCTGTTTAATAACAAGCCGGACGAACATCTGGACTACAGCAACATCCCGACCGTGGTCTTCAGCCACCCGCCAATCGGTACAGTCGGCTTAACCGAGCCGCAGGCGCGTGAGCAGTACGGCGATGACCAGGTGAAAGTGTATAAATCGGCGTTTACCGCGATGTATACCGCGGTCACCTCGCACCGTCAGCCATGCCGCATGAAGCTGGTCTGCGTGGGCCCGGAGGAGAAGATCGTCGGCATCCACGGCATTGGTTTCGGCATGGACGAGATCCTGCAAGGCTTCGCGGTGGCGCTGAAGATGGGCGCAACGAAGAAAGACTTCGATAACACCGTGGCGATCCACCCGACTGCGGCGGAAGAGTTTGTGACCATGCGCTGATCGGTCTGATCCGCAACAAAACCGGCCAGCTGGCCGGTTTTTTTATGCCCTGGGCAGGTAAACCCAACGGCTGTACAAACGGTAACAAAATAACCCGCCACCCGGGGTGGAATTAACTAATCTTAGAAAGCGCTACGCGTTCGCCTGTTACTACGGAAAAAGATTAGAGATATGAAAATGCACGTAAAGATCACCGCAAAACTGATGGCCAAAATGCACCTTGTTCTCGCGCTGGTATGGGCGATACTGACTATTCCTACCCTGCTGTGGTGGAAAAACAGCATTCTGTGGGTGTCGTTAATGAGCATTTACGCCATCGTGATTTCCCATCTGGCTGCGTACAGCGCCGCCCATGCGGAAAAAGCGGCCAGCAAAGCGATGGATAAAAGCGAAGGCGCCAGCCAGAAAGCCAATCAAACCGCCAACAGCCTTCAGGGCAATGCGCGTCAGGCACATTAATCCGTGCTTATATGCAGAATACCGAATGCTCTGAATTTTATTCCTGCTCTGTTTCCAAAGATTCTGATTTAATAATTTCATAATCAAAGGGATATCTGATTTTCAGCGTGTTTAAATCCATTTTGAAAGCGTGATCTACCGCACACTTCGCACCGCATTAACCGAAGCGAATGTCTACGCTTTAAAGATAGCCGGGAAAAACCCGTATTGGTTACGACAAAAACCGGAGGTCCTGAACACCATGTTCAACCAGAAACTACAGACTGCCGAGGATATCGAGTTCGAGATTGCAGAAGAGCTGCGCTACGAAACCGATCCCTGTGAGTTAAAACTGGATGAGATGATCGAGGCAGAGCCGGAACCGGAAATGATTGAAGGACTGCCGGCGTCCGATGCCCTTACGCCCGCAGACCGCTACCTTGAACTGTTTGAACACGTCCAGTCGTCGCGGCTGTTTGCGGACAGCAAAACCTTTCCCGACTGCGCGCCGAAGATGGATCCGCTGGATATTTTGATCCGCTATCGCAAGGTGCGTCGTCACCGTGATTTTGACCTGGCGCGCTTTGTGGAGAATCACTTCTGGCTGCCGGAGGACTACAGCAAAGAGTACGTCTCTGACCCCGGCCTGTCCCTGAAAGAACATATTGATAATCTGTGGCCGGTGCTGACGCGTGAGCCGCAGGATCACATCCCGTGGTCGTCGCTGCTGGCGCTGCCGCAGGCCTATATTGTGCCCGGCGGGCGATTCAGTGAGACCTACTACTGGGACTCTTACTTCTCCATGCTGGGGCTTGCTGAAAGCGGTCGTAACGATCTGCTGAAATGTATGGCCGATAACTTCGCCTGGCTGATTGAGCGCTACGGCCATATCCCGAACGGCAACCGTACCTACTATCTCAGCCGCTCCCAGCCGCCCGTTTTTGCCCTGATGGTGGAGCTGTTTGAAGAGGACGGCGTGCGCGGGGCGAAGCGCTATCTTGAGCATCTTAAGATGGAGTACGCCTTCTGGATGGACGGGGCGGAATCGCTGCTGCTCAATCAGGCCTATCGCAGTGCGGTACGCATGCCGGATGGCTCATTGCTCAACCGCTACTGGGACGATCGCGACACGCCGCGAGATGAATCGTGGATTGAGGACGTGGAAACCGCCCGTCATTCCGGTCGTCCGCCGAACGAGGTGTATCGCGACCTGCGCGCCGGCGCAGCCTCAGGATGGGATTACTCATCCCGCTGGCTGCGCGATCCTGCGCGGCTGGCCAGCATCCGCACGACACAATTTATCCCCATTGATTTGAACGCATTCCTGTTCAAACTGGAGAGCGCTATCGCCAATATCTCCGCGTCGAAAGGGGATAAAGAGACGGCTGATCTGTTCCGCCAGAAAGCCAGCGACCGGCGCGCGGCGGTGAACCGCTATCTGTGGGACGAAGAGAACGGCTGTTATCGTGATTACGACTGGCGGCGTGAAGCCCTGGCGCTGTTCTCTGCGGCCAGCATTGTGCCGCTGTATGTGGGCATGGCGACGCATGAGCAGGCTGAACGGCTGTCCGATGCCGTTAAAGCCCGTCTGCTCACGCCGGGCGGTATTCTCGCCACCGAATATGAAACCGGGGAGCAGTGGGATAAGCCGAACGGCTGGGCGCCGCTCCAGTGGATGGCGATCCAGGGGTTCAAGCAGTACGGCAACGACTCGCTGGGAGATGAGATCGCCTGGAGCTGGCTGCACACGGTGAACCATTACTACAAAACCCATCATAAGCTGATTGAGAAGTACCACATCGCCAGCAGCACGCCACGCGAAGGTGGCGGGGGTGAGTATCCGTTGCAGGATGGCTTCGGCTGGACGAATGGCGTGGTGCGACGGTTGATTGGGCTGTATGGGGAGCCCTGAGCCTCACCCCTCACCCTGCCCCTCTCCCCTGAGGGGCAGGGTGAGGGGGAAAAATAATCAGCGGATCACCTCATAAATGGCAGTCTGGATGGACTGCCATTTTTTTGTGCTGGCATCGGGCTGCGTCTTCGCGCGGCGCGTTGCCATATCGGCGTCGTGCTGCTGGCGTTTCACCACCGCGGGAACGGTACAGAATGCTTTCAGGTACTGCTTACGCATAGGCGTCAGCGATTCGCCGTTCGCCATCGCATGGCTAAGCGTATTAATAAAGCGTCGGCAGGGCTTTTGCTCTGTCATTTGCAGGCGGTAGCGCAACATTACTTCCAGTACATCGTCGTAGCCTGCCGACAACGCCTCCTCCGTCCATGACATTTTCCAGTCCATCCCGCCCTGCAAAAACAGGAGCGCCACGCGGGTGTCATTGCGATTGATGGCCGAGCGGAAATTATTCTCATCCCAGGTAACACCCATGCGGGTTAACGTCTCGCGTGAGGAAGGCGTTTCGCGCATCTCCTGCACCTGCGCGGGAGATGCCGTACTGGCCACAGCCGGCTGCGGTTTACTGCTGGTCACCAGCCAGAATCCCCCCACGACAATCGCGATAACCATCACGCCAACCGCTCCCCACAGCACGCCGGAAATCAGCTGTTCGCGCTGCTCTGGCGTACGCGCGGCGCGCTGAGTCGGTTTTTCTATACTGTCGCGCACTTCAAAAAGATCGCCGCCTGTGGTGCGGTCCATTTTTTGCGCCTTTTCCCAGAACGCGTGCAGCTCGCTTTCGTCCACCGCCATCAGCGCCGCCGGGTTAACGCGTGTCCGCCCTTCCTCAAACGCGCGCTGAACGGAGCGGGTGATCTGCGTGTAATAGCAGTCGAGCAGCTGGATTTGCGCCCCGCTTAACGGCTGCTGCACGGTGATGCTGTTGCGGATTTGTCGAATATCTTCGAGGAAAGTTTGCAGGGTTTTGCGGGGCTCTACCAGCAGCGTCAGCATGTCCGGAGCGTTAAACAGCGGCGCGTAGTAGCGGCTAAATTCTTTTTTATCCACCAGCAGCTGGGCCAGTTCGCTGAACAACATGCCGCTCAGAACATCATTAATCTCACCGTTTTTCAGCCAGCGACGCACGCGTTCAGCGTTAAACAAGGTCTTAAGATGATTATTCAGCCGTACCGGATCGGGCCACGCCTGCTGTATCAGCCCTTTAATCATCAGCTCAATGGCACGCACCTGTTTCTGCGCCTGAAGCTGGCTCTCCTTCTCTGGCACCCTCCCGGTATCGTAGGTCAGGAGGGGCTGTTGCAGACGCAGATATTCAAGGGAGGTGACGAAGCGCATCGCCGCAATCAGTTGATTTTCGCTGACATCCTGCCCGCTTTCATACTGGGGAACACGCTGCTGAAGCAAGCGTAATTGCAGCGTAAAGGCCGTCATTTCCGCATCATTCAGATTCAGCTTCCTGGCTACGGCGCCCCACCCGCCCAGCCCCAGGCGGGCGCTATCCAGTTGCTCCAGAAACCAGCGTGGATCTTTTCCTTCAGAAACATGTACATTCAACAGAAGTAAAATTTCAACAGACGCCTGACGGATCGCTGCCAGACAGTGTTCAAACTGTTCGCGGGTATGATGCGATGAGCTAATCATCATTGTTTTCCTTGAGAGACAATGAGTACCGCTAAAGCGGCATTAAAAGTCGTTTTTCTTTTTATTTATATGAGGTTAAACATACCTGACTTTCTGTTGAAATAAAGTGACAACCTTATAATCATTTGCAATGCCTCCGGAGGATCGTCATGCCCGCCTTAACCACCGCGCGTCTCACCTGCTCGCCGCTGCAAGAGCAAGACTGGCCCTTTTTTCTGTCGCTACAGCAAAATCCTGAGGTGATGCGTTTTGTCGCCCCTGCGCGTAGCGAGGCGGACATTCGGGAAGCCTTTGAGTCTCGTCTGTTGCCGTGGACGCCGGGCAGCTCGCACTGGCTCTGCCTTGTGGTGCGTGAAACGGCCAGCCAGACGCCGCTGGGCGTAACCGGCTATGTGCACCGGGAAGCAGATTGTGCTGAAGTCGGTTTTCTCTTTGCGCCCTCTGCGCAGGGGAAAGGTTACGGCTTTGAATCTCTGCGGGCTGTGTGTGATTTCGCGCTGACTCAGGGTAATATCCGTCGGCTCACCGCCACCGTGACGGCGGGAAATATCGCCTCAAGGCGACTGCTGGAAAAAACAGGTTTTCAACTGGAAGGTGAGTTGCGTGAGAGTTATTTCCTTTCAGGGCAATGGCATAACGACTGGCTATTCGGTTTACTGAAAAAGGAATTCCCGTTCAGTTTAACCTGATTAACAGCCATTTGGCGGATATTTCCCCGGCGGCGTTTCCTCTATAGTCGTGCCACTAAGAGGAAACGCTTATGACGGGTTATGCAATGCAGATATCTTCTGCTGCAATCGCATTAATTAAAAAACAACAGGGTCTTTCCCTGGAGAAATACCGTGACGAAAAGGGTATATGGGTTATTGGTTATGGTCACGTGATTCGCCAGTGGGAAAAATTTAACAGTCTCATCACGCCGATTGAGGCGGAGAATTTGCTTTTTAATGATATTCAATTATGTGAGGCGCTGCTGCGGGAAATGAACAAACGCCCATTAACCCAACAGCAGCATGACGCCCTGATATTAACCCTCTTCAGTTTTGGGGAAGAGTCCCCTCTGCCTGAGAAGATACTTCAGGCCGTCGCCCGGGTGTAGTACATCGCGGCCTGCGTCCGGTTTTTGACATCAAGACGCCGGAAAAGCGTCTCAAGATGGGCTTTTACCGTTGCCGCACTGATGTTGAGATTACGACCAATCTCTTTATTGGACTCTCCGGCCGCCAGTAACTTCAATACCTCACGCTGGCGCTCGCTTAACACTGCCAGTTCATCCTGAGAGGAGTGCTGCTTCAGCCACTCGCCGGGAAAACAGACCATTCCACGCGATACGGAATCCAGCACTGCGGAAAAGCGTTCGGGATTCGCATTGCGGGGAACTATCGCCACCACGTTGCGCTGAAACATTTGCTCAACCCAACGTCGCTCTTTTTTCGTTAACACCAACACCACGCGCGACGCTGGAAAACGATCCATAATCTCTTCCAGTAAAGCCACACCATTATCACGAATTAAATACCCATCTATCATGACGATAGCGGAGGGTGACACGGATAATTGCGCCCATAATTCATCAGTCTGACGAGCCCCTGTCATCTCTATTTTCGGAATTAACTTCTGCAAACTGTACATCGCTCCATGAATAAATAATGACTGCCTGTCAAACATGATTACTCGCATCGTTTTACTCCTCTGAGAATAGCGAAGGGGGATTCTACAGAGGCATTTTTTAAGAAAAAACTCAATGAATGGAGAGGTTACAAATCACCCAGCTCTCTTTATATCTTCCAGCATTTAGACATACCTGTTTTAAGGATTTCCTTAAGAGGGTTCCCTCCCCCTTAAGACTGAACATTACAGGAACATACCGCCTGAAACTTCAATACGTTGCGCATTCATCCAGCCCAGTTTGTCACTGAGCAACGCCGCAATGGCGTCACCAATATCATCGGGCAGGCCCACGCGTCCCAGCGCTGTCTGCGAGGCCAGCAGCTGGTTAAGCTCCGCATTATCCCGCACGCGTCCGCCCCCAAAGTCGGTTTCAATCGCGCCGGGCGCGATGATATTGACGGAAATTCCGCGCGCACCAAGCTCTTTTGCCTGATAGCGGGTCAGCACTTCCATCGCCCCTTTCATTGCCGCGTAGGTGCCTGAACCGGGCTGAGTAAAACGGGCCAGTCCGCTGGAGACGTTCAGGATCCGCCCTCCGTCTTTTATGAGCGGCAGCAGCTGTTGCGTGAGGAAAAACGGCCCTTTGAAGTGAATGTTCAGCGCATCATCAAACTGCGCCTCGGTCGTCTCGGTATAGGGTGCGTATAACCCTGTACCTGCGTTGTTCACTAAATAGTCAAAGGTGTCACGTTGCCAGACGTGTTTGAGGGTATCCTTCACCTGCTGAGCAAAGCGCGAAAAGCTTGCCGTATCGCCGACGTTAAGCTGCAATGCTGCCGCTTTTCCACCTGTTCCCTCGATTTCGCGCACAACTTCCTGCGCCTCCTGCTGGCTGTTGTTCTAGGTCAGGATGATGCCTGTCCCTTCCGCGGCCAGCTTCAAAACGGCATTTTTCCCCAGGCCGCGGCTACCGCCCGTCACTAAAGCAATACGTTCACTCATAATTCACCTCGTTTCGGCTGTGATGAAGATTGAGAAAGAGCTTATTAGATGGTAGAAAATCAATAAATAGTGCCGTCAGCGCTTCACTGTTTCATTCATAACAACAATGACCAACATCTATGGATAAAATACACGCAATGCAGCTATTCCTTCGGGTCGCGGAACTGGAAAGTTTTTCCCGCGCGGCGGAGACGTTAAGCCTGCCGAAGGGGAGCGTATCGCGACAGATCCAGGCACTGGAAAACGCACTCGGCACGCAGCTGCTGCACCGTACTACCCGCCGCGTCAGCCTGACGCAGGACGGCATGGTTTATTACGAGCGCGCTAAAGATCTGCTGATGAATCTGGACGAACTGGACGGCATGTTCCTGCACGACCCTTCAACCATCAGCGGTCGGCTACGTGTGGATATGCCCGTTGCCATTGCGCGAAATGTAGTCATTCCGAAACTGCCTGCATTTTTACAACAGTTTCCCGGCATTGAGCTGGAGCTGAGTAGCAGCGATCGTCTGGTCGATGTCATCCGCGAAGGATTTGACTGTGTGGTTCGCGTGGGAAACTTAAAGGACTCCGGGCTTATCGCCCGCCCGCTTGGGAAACTCTCGGTGATTAACTGCGCCAGCCCGGATTATCTGACGCGATTCGGCTACCCTGAGACGCTGGACGATTTGGCTTCGCATGCCCTCATTCACTACTCCGCCACGCTGGGCACGCGTCCGCAGGGTTTTGAGTATTACAACGGCAGCGCGACCCAGTGGGTGAAAACGGGAGGCGTATTGACGGTTAACAGCACGGAAACCTACCAGGCCGCCTGTATCGCCGGGCTTGGGATTATTCAGGTTCCGCGCGTCGGGGTGCGTGATGCCCTGCGCACGAAAAAACTCGTTGAGATCCTGCCGCAATACCGGGCTGAACCGATGCCCGTCTCCCTCATTTATCCCCACCGCCGTAACCTCTCCCGCCGGGTGCATGTGTTTATGGAGTGGCTTACCGAACTCACAAAAGGTTACGTCGACTAGTCACAAGCTATAATTCAGTAACATCCAGCTCAACGAAAAGGAAAATGCGCGTGACGCCGGAAAATAACCCGCAACGACCGACTCAACATTTAGATTATGAACCCATCAAAAAGATGGATAACGAGCCTGAAGCGCCGAAAGAGCCTGGAACGGCCAGCAAAGCGCTGGGCACCGTGACCGGCATAGCCGAAAAAATTCAGCAGATACCCGCGATTGCTCACCTGATACGCGCCGCTGAGCGCTTTAACGACCGCATGGGAAATCAGTTTGGCGCGGCGATTACCTATTTCTCGTTCCTGTCGATGATCCCCATCCTGATGGTGTCATTTGCCGCCGCCGGTTTTGTGCTGGCGTCTCACCCGACGCTGTTGCAGGACATCTTCAATAAGATCCTGACCAACGTCAGCGACCAGACGCTCGCCGCAACGCTCAAAAGCACCATCAACACCGCCGTGCAGCAGCGTACCACCGTGGGTATCGTCGGGTTGCTGATTGCGCTCTATTCCGGGGTGAACTGGATGGGCAACCTGCGTGAGGCTATTCGCGCCCAGTCGCGTGACGTCTGGGAGCGTAGACCGCAGGATCAGGAGAAGATATGGGTGAAGTATTTGCGCGACTTTATTTCGCTGATTGGGCTGCTGGTGGCGCTGGTCATTACGCTCTCCATCACCTCGGTCGCCGGTTCCGCGCAGCAGATGATTATCTCCGCGCTGTACCTGGATTACATTGAATGGCTGAAACCGGCCTGGCGCGGCATTGGGCTGGCCATTTCTATCTTTGCTAACTACCTTCTGTTCTTCTGGATCTTCTGGCGTTTGCCCCGCCATCGTCCGCGCAAGAAGGCGCTGATGCGCGGGACATTGATTGCCGCCATTGGTTTTGAGGTGATCAAGATTGTGATGACCTATACGCTGCCGTCCCTGGTGAAGTCTCCCTCCGGCGCGGCCTTTGGTTCGGTGCTGGGGCTGATGGCTTTCTTCTATTTCTTCGCTCGCCTGACGCTGTTCTGCGCCGCGTGGATCGCCACGGCAGAGTATAAAGATGACCCGCGCATGCCGGGTAAAACCCACCGCTGATATCATGTCGGGCTGATATTTCAGCCCGATTCGCCATTTCAGCATATAAATCCAGGCCGTAACTTTTATTTAACGCAAAACCAGTTTTAATGACTGATATTTAAAAAGTGTGAAGCATTTCATAGAAGTGTTTTCGCTGGTCTGAAAATTATCCGCTTTTTGTTGCTTTTATGACCACGCCACGCCTTTGTTACAGATTGAAATGTCGCTTTTGCTATGCCTAATATGGCCCTTCGTTCGTCCAAAAATAAGAAAATATTATGCAAGCAACAGCCACCACACTTAACGAAGGGGCGGAACACGTTCCGGTCAACTCGCGCAATAAAGTCGTCGTCGCATCGCTGATTGGCACCGCCATTGAGTTCTTCGACTTTTATATTTACGCCACCGCTGCGGTCATTGTCTTTCCGCATATTTTCTTCCCTCAGGGCGACCCGACGGCAGCCACGCTACAGTCTTTAGCCACCTTTGCTATCGCCTTCGTTGCGCGTCCGATTGGTTCAGCGGTCTTTGGGCATTTTGGCGATCGCGTCGGCCGTAAGGTGACGCTGGTTGCCTCGCTGCTGACGATGGGGATCTCCACCGTCGCCATCGGCCTGCTGCCGACCTATGAAACTATTGGCATTCTGGCGCCTGTGCTGCTGGCGCTGGCGCGCTTTGGGCAGGGTCTGGGGCTGGGCGGGGAATGGGGCGGCGCGGCACTGCTGGCGACCGAAAACGCCCCGGCGCGCAAACGAGCCCTGTATGGCTCTTTCCCGCAGCTGGGCGCACCGATTGGGTTCTTCTTCGCTAACGGCACCTTCCTGCTCCTCTCCTGGCTGCTGACTGATGAACAGTTCATGAACTGGGGCTGGCGTATTCCATTCGTCTTCTCTGCCGTGCTGGTGCTGATTGGCCTGTACGTTCGCGTGTCGCTGCACGAGACGCCGGTCTTCGCTAAAGTCGCCGCGGCGAAAAAGCAGGTTAAAGTTCCGCTGGGGACGCTGCTGACCAAACACCTCCGCGTGACCGTGCTGGGCACGTTCATCATGCTGGCAACCTACACGCTGTTCTACATCATGACCGTTTACTCCATGACCTTCAGTACCGCCGCCGCGCCGGTCGGCCTGGGCCTGCCGCGTAACGAAGTGCTGTGGATGCTGATGATGGCGGTCATCGGATTTGGTGTGATGGTGCCCATCGCGGGCCTGCTGGCGGATAAATTTGGCCGTCGTTCAAGCATGATCGTCATCACCTCGCTGATTATTCTGTTCGCGCTGTTTGTCTTCCCGCCGCTGCTGGGTTCAGGTAGCCCTGCGCTGGTGATGGCGTATCTGCTGATTGGCCTGAGCCTGATGGGGCTGACTTTTGGCCCAATGGGCGCGCTGCTGCCGGAGCTGTTCCCGACTGAAGTGCGTTACACCGGCGCGTCGTTCTCCTATAACGTTTCGTCGATTCTGGGCGCCTCGGTGGCCCCGTATATCGCCACATGGCTTCAGGCGAACTATGGCCTGTTCTATGTGGGTGTCTATCTGGCGGCAATGGCAGCGCTGACGCTGATTGCGCTGCTGCTGACGCATGAGACGAAGCATCAGGCGCTGTAAGTGAATGCCGGGTGGCGGCTACGCCTTACCCGGCCTACGATTCAGCCCTCACCCACAGGGCTGAGGGCTCCCCACAAAATAATGCCTGCACAGACGGCCCCCTCTCCCTTGAGGGAGAGGGCTGGGGTGAGGGGGAACATACGGCTCAGGTGGTCATTCCGTTCACTTTATGTTCCTTGCTACTCTGTCACGACATGAGCGGTGAACGTGCCAGGGTGGCTCAGTCGCCACCACCCTGGCGACCCGGGCTTCCGGCGGAAAATCGCCGCTTCGCGGTGCCTTCGGCTTATTCCTTCCGGCTTATCGGGGACGGGCGGAGGTAACATCCCTGTAAAGCCCGCCCTCTCGGCGCATCCCTGCGCCTCGCCCCGGCCTACAGGAAACGCCTCAGCGATTTACAGCCGGACCGAGGCATCGCTGAAAGCCCTCAGTTATTCTGAGGCAACGTTATAGCTTTTGCTTTCAAATTACTGGAGCCCCTCTCCCCACAGGGAGAGGGAGAAACGGGACTACTTCTTCATCTGCGACAAAATCGTCCGACACTGATTCGCTTCGCCTTCTGACGGCGAAACCAACGCCAGCAGCGCCGCCGCAGGGGTGACCAGCGTAGCGAGCGCGGCGGCGACCGCACCACGCGCAATCAACGGCCCGGCCTTCACGCCCGCCTGAGGATCTTTGAAGGTCCCGCGAACGTACAGCGGCGAGCGCAGGGTGATGATACGAATACCTTTACTTTCCGGATCGATGGTTAAATCCAGCTGCTCGGACGCCATGCTGGCGGTACCGGTGACGTTGATAACCGCGTTTTCCGTGTCGAAAGCGAAGATCTGCGGACGCGCCACGCCGTTGACCAGATCCAGATTTGCCGCCGCGCAGTTAACGCGTACTTCGTCGTCACCGAAGATTTGCCCGATGATAAAGTTCCCGACGTTCAGCCCCAGGATCTCCATCAGGTTACGGCTCACCAGCCCGTCGTTCATCAGCAGCTTCAGGTTGCCGTTTCCGCTACCCAGCAGCGCCGCTACCGAGTTACCCGTGCCGCGAATATCCGCGTCGCCGTTCATCTCACCGAGGGTTTTCTGCATCAGCTCCACGTCCGGCATCAGCTCTTTCAGCTTCAGCCGACGCGCCTGGATCTCCGCCCTTCCCTGCATCGGCTTTTTATCCCCCTCCAGGTGGATATTCGATGAGATGGTTCCCCCAGCCATGCCAAACTTCAGCGGTTGCAGGCGCAGGTCGGCGTTTTTCAGGATGATATGGGTCGAGAGGTTGCTCAGCGGCAGCGTGCTGCCATGCTCAATTTTACGTCCTTTGAAGCGCACATCCGCATCCATCACGTCCCATTTGTCGGTTTCGAAGCGGTCATAGGGCAGCACTTTACCCGCAGGCTGAACGTCCTTTTTAACCTCTTTAGACTTCGTGCCTTTGCCCGAATCTACGCCAATCAGCGGACCAAGATCGGCCAGACGCAGCTGGCGGGATTCAACGTCCCCCTCCAGTTTCGGGCGCGGTTTACCGGTGGTGTAGGTCAGCGTGCCGTGGATATCGCTGTCGCCGATGCGCCCGTTAAAATTCCGGTAGTCAAAGACGGACGATTTTTCGGTGTTGATTTTGGCAACCAGGCGCCCGTCCGTTTCAAACGGCGGGGTATCCGGCAGCAGCACGCCGGTCAAATCGTACAGTTCACCCAGCGAATCCCCGGCAAACTTAAGCTGGAGGTCGACGCCGCCCATGTTCATCGGGTCGTTAACCGTGCCCACGAACGCCACGCGGGTGTTGCCCGAGCGGAAATCCGCCTGCACCGGGAACGGCGTGCCCTCACTCCTGAGCGCCAGCATGCCGCCGATTTTGCCTTTACCGGTCAGCGGCTGGCCGTTGTAGCGCCCTTTCGCCGTCAGGCCGAAGACGTAATCGCCCGCTTTGCTGTCATCGCCTTTGGCTTTACTGCCCGTCACTTCGCTAAACGGCAGAGGCTTACCCAGCGGATCGACGAGGATCTCCACGTCAGCCTTACTCACCTTATCGTCAATGGCGATCCTCCCCCGATCGAACAGAATATTGTCGAGGCGGAAAGACCACGAAGAGGGCTGCGCATTCTGATCTTTATCGCCGCTGCTGGCGAGATCAAACGTCCAGTTATTGTTTTTCTCTGACAGGCGAATCAGCCGCGCGTCGGGCTGCTGAAGTTTGATCCACGGCAGATACACCGTTTTGGTTAACAGGGCTAACGGCGCCAGCGTGGCTTCCACGCGCGGCAGGTGGATCATGGTCACTTCGGGGATGTCCGGCGGGTTGCCAAGAATGATGTCGTCGGCGTGAACGTGCGGCCATGGCACCCAGCTTCGCCAGCCGGTTTCCTCTTTCTGGCGCTCCCACACGACACCCAAATCGCCACGTATTGCGAAGGGGCGGTTTAGCTCGGTTGAGACTTTCTGGTTGATGGTCGGTTTGAGCCGGTTCCAGTCAAACGTGGCGATAATGATGATTAAGACCACGATCAGCAACAAGAAAATCCCTGCTGTCCAGGAAATCACCCTGGTTGTTTTTGTCATTGTTGTCCCCTTTCCTGATGAACTTGCCTCTAAAACTATAGTTCAGACAAAGGGAAGCGGGCAGATCAGAGGGTAGTTATCACCTTTTCCAGGGTATCCATGGGGACAGGACGAGAGAGGAAATAACCCTGTGCCGCCGCTGCCGGGGAATTTTGCACGTCGCGCCACTCCTCCAGCGTCTCTACGCCTTCCACAATGACGCCCTGGCAATAGCGGTTCATCAGTTGCAGGAGCATCGTAAACAGGTTCCGTCCCTCCGGCGTCTGGCGCAGCATGATAAACAGATCGCGGGCCACTTTGATGTAGTCATAACGCACTTCGCTCAGGGCGGAGAAGTTGGCCATACCGGTACCGAAATCATCCAGCCACAGCGGGCCAAACTCACACATCGAGGCAAACGAGGAGTCCTGTGGCAGCTGAACATGTTCCACCAGCTCGAAGCGCATCCACGGCAAGGTGGCAATCAGCGCCTGCAATGTCGCGTTCTGACGTAACGCCATCAGGGTTGGGCCATCCACGTTCACCGACGCCAGAATACCGTGCTGCTCGAAGAACGCCTGCTTCGTCGCCAGCATTCTCAGCTGCTCTTCCAGCACGTCGATACGCTGACGCACGGCAACCTCCGCAAAATAGCGGTCCGGTGCAATACGCTGTGAAGGATTCGATGGATGAGTGACGACCGTTAACACCTCAATCGCCATTAACCGACCATCGGTACGGTAGATGGGCTGATAGGTGTACGCTCGCTCACATTGCAGCCAGTAGCGATGCTCCTGCAAGTTCTCAATACTTGCCTCAGGCGTAGTGCTCAGCCGCTGGATAACCTGCTCTGACTTCATTTCGGATGTCCTGTTGTATGGGATAGCCTTTCTGGACTCGTCACTGAGTTATCGGCCCGCCAGGTGAGAACTTTATGTTCAATTCACCGGGAAAATGAAATTAAGATGACAGAAATATGCCGGAATACGCGCTGGCTCAAAAAAAATAATGGAACGTCGTTTTAATATAGTTGACCATAAAAAACACACAGCGCACACTACCCTTAATTTCTTTGTTCAGGTTCACGACTATGTCTAAAAAAATTGCCGTGATTGGCGAATGCATGATTGAGCTGTCCCAGAAAGGCGCGGAAGTCAGCCGCGGTTTTGGTGGCGATACATTGAACACCTCCGTTTACATTGCCCGTCAGGTCGCCCCCGACGCGCTGAGCGTGAGCTACGTTACCGCGCTGGGAACGGACAGCTTCAGCCAGCAGATGCTGGAAGCCTGGCAGGGTGAAAACGTTGGGACCTCGCTGATCCAGCGAATGGAAAACCGCCTGCCGGGTTTGTACTACATCGAAACCGACAGCACCGGCGAGCGCACCTTCTATTACTGGCGTAATGAAGCGGCCGCCAAATTCTGGCTGGAAAGCGAGGCCGCCGCTGCCATTTGCGAAGAACTGGCGACCTTCGATTACCTCTACCTGAGCGGGATCAGCCTGGCGATCCTGAGCCAGGAGAGCCGTGAAAAGCTGCTGTCACTGCTGCGCGAATGCCGTGCCAATGGCGGTAAGGTGATTTTCGATAACAACTACCGTCCGCGTTTGTGGGCCAGCCGCGAAGAGACGCAGCAGGTCTACCAGCAGATGCTCGAATGCACCGATATCGCCTTCCTGACGCTGGATGATGAAGATGCTCTGTGGGGCGAAAAACCGGTTGATGAGGTCATCGCCCGGACGCAGGCTGCCGGGGTCAGCGAAGTGGTGATCAAGCGCGGGGCGGAGTCTTGCCTGGTGGCGGTTGCAGGTGAAGCCGTGACAGAGGTGCCGGCAGTGAAGCTGGCGAAAGAGAAAGTGATCGATACCACGGCGGCGGGAGATTCTTTCAGCGCGGGGTATCTGGCGGTACGTCTGACGGGAGGGACGCCGGAAGCGGCGGCGCAGCGCGGTCATTTGACGGCCAGTACGGTGATTCAGTATCGCGGAGCGATTATTCCGCGCGAGGCGATGCCTGCTTAAGGACTGTGCGGGCTGATGCCCGCACCCTAACCCTCTCCCTCAGCCCTGAGGGAACGCAGAGCTTACTGGCCCTGCGGAATATCGCTCGCATCCTGGTGTAAATCATCGGCTGCCGTTTGCGCTGGCTGCGGCGGCGTCGCCATGATGGCGTTCCAGGTGGCCTTCAACTCTTTCATGTCATATTCCGGCTCACCTTTCGGCTGCAACAGAATCAACGCCATATCCTGCGACAGCTGCTGACGCAGATCCTGATTCAGCATCTCCACGGTCAGACCGTTCAGGAAGTCCTGACGGAGTTTCTGATACTGCTCCGGCGCGATATCCACCACCTGATTCTGCAAGGAGCGAATGCGCTGGCTGATTAAGATATCGGTATCGGCGCGGGCATAGGTGGCGAACAGTTTCTGCAATTCGAGGGATTTCTGCGCCACCAGCGCGTTAAATTCCTCTTCAGACAGGCCCTCTTTCCGCACTTTAGCCAACTCTTTCGCCACCACGCCGAGATTGGCATTCAGCTTATCACCCGGCGATTCCACGTTAATGGCGCACTGGGCGCGCTGGAACAGCACACGGCAGTCAAATCCCAGGCCAATATCTTTCACGTTGTTCTTGCTGAGCGTCTGCTGAACGTGCCAGAACAGCGCTTCACGCGCGAGATCCGCACGCCAGTAACGCAACAGCGCAGAAGACTCGCGGATCGGCTGCCAGGCCGTATCCCACATCATTGAAAGACGATCCTGACGCACGGTATCCGTCATGATGCTGACCGTCTCAGGACGCAGCGGCGACAAGGTAGGAACAGGGGCGGGCGTTTCACGCTTCCCTTTCAGATCGCCAAATGCTTTGTTGATCTGTTCTATCACCGCACGGCTGTCCACGTTGCCCACCACAATCAGGGTCATGGCATCCGGGGTGTACCACTGCTGGTAGAAAGATTTCACCTGCGCGGCATCAACCGGCTGTTTCAGCGGCTCTGCCGGGTCGTGGCCAAGCAGCGTTGACCCTTTCAGGCGGTAGCGCCACCAGCCTTCTTTGGTATCCGTCGGCCAGGTCGCCACCATGTCGCTGTTGCTCAACGCATAGTTAACGGTCTCAGGCGTAATCGCCAGTTTGCCGGTGGCATCCGAAAGATAGGTCAGTGCTTCTTTAAGCAGATCGTTACGGTTGTTGGGCAGGCTCAGGTTAAACATGGTGTAGTCATAGGAGACCACAGCCGGGGGCAGCGGGCGTTTCGGATCGATGGCCTGTTGCCATAAAGAACGCACCTGAACCGCCTGCAAACTGCCGCTCTGGGTGAGCGCCAGTCGAGGAATAAAGTGGCTTAAGCCGGTCTGCTGGGTGCTTTCAGTGAGGGAGCCGGTATTCACAGAAAGACGGATTTCAATGCGATCGCTCGGACGTTGCGGAGTGGATAATACCTGCCACTGGAAACCATTCGCCAGTGTTCCCTGTTGCCAGGCCGGGTCTGGCTGGAGCGCATCTGCCTGCACATAACTGGCTGCTGCCATCATCAGCAAACCGCCGGTTAAGAGTCGAATTTTTGTGCCCTGCATGTGAACCCCTGATCAACATTCCTGGTTAAAGAGAGTGTCTCGCGACGTGAGCACTCAAAGATGACGATGAAAACCTTCCGATTAGACAGCGTGTTCGGCTAAACGTCACGGGCGGAAGTGAAATATACCCAAAAAAATCTTGTCGAATTATGACAGGTATGAACGGTTATTATGCGCAGGTGCCCGCATCCCCACAAGGGAATACGGGCATTTATGAGGGATTAAGAGGATAAACCGGGGGTTTTGTCCTCAGATGTGCGGTTATTCAGCGTATCGTTAAGCTTCTTGTGATCCAGCTCTTTCACCCACTTCGCCACCACAATCGTCGCCACGCCATTGCCGACCAGGTTGGTTAACGCACGGGCTTCAGACATAAAGCGGTCAATACCGAGGATCAGGGCCAGGCCCGCCACCGGCAGATGGCCCACCGCCGAAATGGTGGCCGCCAGCACGATAAATCCGCTGCCCGTTACGCCCGCCGCCCCTTTTGAAGAGAGCAGAAGCACCACCAGCAGCGTAATCTGATGGAAGATATCCATGTGGCTGTTAGTGGCCTGGGCAATAAAGACCGCCGCCATCGTCAGGTATATCGAGGTGCCGTCCAGGTTAAAGGAGTAGCCCGTAGGAATAACCAGCCCCACCACTGACTTACGGCAGCCCAGCTTTTCCATTTTATCGAGCATACGCGGCAGCGCGGACTCCGAAGAGGATGTGCCGAGGACAATCAGCAGCTCTTCACGAATATAACGGATAAATTTGAAGATGCTGAAGCCGGTCGCACGGGCGATGGAGCCGAGCACCACCACCACAAACAGAATACAGGTGATGTAGAAACAGACGATCAGCTGGCCAAGCTGTACCAGCGTGCCGACGCCATATTTCCCGATGGTGAAGGCCATCGCGCCAAAGGCGCCAATCGGGGCCAGACGCATGATCATGTTGATGATGCCGAAGATCACCTGCGAGAAGCTTTCAATGACGTTAAAAATCAGCTGGCCTTTGCTGCCAAGACGGTGCAGGGCAAAGCCAAAAAGCACGGCAAACAGCAGCACCTGGAGGATGTTTCCGCTGGCGAACGCGCCAATCACGCTGCTCGGGATCACGTCCAGCAGGAAGGCAACAATCCCCTGATCTTTCGCCTGTTCAGCGTAAACCGCCACCGCTTTCGCATCCAGCGTGGCCGGGTCGACGTTCATGCCCGCGCCAGGCTGTACCACGTTGACAATTATCAGGCCGATAATCAGCGCGATGGTACTGACAATCTCGAAGTACAGCAGGGCAACCGCCCCCGTACGCCCGACCGCCTTCATGCTTTCCATGCCAGCGATACCGGTCACCACGGTACAGAAAATGACCGGCGCGATGATCATTTTGATGAGCTTAACGAACGCGTCGCCAAGCGGTTTCATCTGTGCGCCCAGCTCCGGGTAGTAGTGACCGAGCAGAATACCGATGGCGATGGCTGTCAGGACCTGGAAGTAAAGACTTTTGAAGAGTGAGGTTTTCATAGGGTGTCCCTGGAAAGAAAAACTACAGGCTTTGTAAGGTTATGGTTAACCTGCGGCTTTAAAATAACACCCACATAACAGGACAGAAATAAACGGGGTTCAAATTTGAAACACAAATGTTAAGAACTTTGAGCTGGCTCGCACAAGCCAGCAACAAAATTACACTTTTGCGTTATTGCCAGCGTCGGCGAGATAGCGTTGCTCAAAGATATCCGTCGGTACGGCGCGGTCAAACAGGAAGCCCTGTCCGCTCTCCACGCCCGCCGCAGCCAGCCAATCACGCTGGGCGTCGGTTTCAATACCCTCGGCAATGACATGCAGATTCAGGCTGTGCGCCATCTGAATAATGGCCTGTACCAGGCTGCAATCCTCCGGCAGCCCTTCCACAAAGGTTTTGTCGATTTTCAGGACGTCCACCGGCAACGTTTTCATGTGCTGGAGCTGACGCAGGCCAGAATACCCCATACCAAAATCGTCCAGCGCAATGCGGATCCCGGCATTACGCAGCGGTTTCAGAATGGCGACAGCATCGTCAGGATTGTCGATACAACGGCTCTCGGTGACTTCCAGGATCAACGTGTGGGGCTGAATGCGGTAGCGGTGGATCAACTCGAGCATCTCCGGCACCATGGTCGGGTGCATCAGCTGTAGCGCAGAGAGATTCACCGACAGCGGCAGCGTGATGCCCCGTTGTTGCCAGGCCGCAAGCTGGCGGCAAGACTCTTCCAGCACCCAGTAGCCAACGGTGACCATCAGGCCGCAGGACTCGATACGTTCGATCATTCCCTCAGGCAGCTCCCACGTGCCGTCCGGCTGTTGCATACGCAGCAACGCTTCGGCGCTGGTCACTTCACCCGTGCGCAAATTGACCTGCGGCTGTAGCCAGAGCGCAAACTGGCGATTGTCCATCGCCGTCAGAATGTCGCTCTCTTCCGTCAGGCGTTGCTGGGCTTTTTCCATCTGCTCCGGATCAAAGAACTGGATCTGGTTTTTGCCTTTCCGGCGCGCGGTAAACGCGGCCGAGAAGGCCCGACGATAAAGCTGCTCGGCGGTCAGCCCCCCGTAGTACATCGCAATACCGATGCTGGCGCTCGGGCGAAGCTGGATACCCTGAATGGGCAGCCGCTCATTAATGACAGTGAGTACTTGCTGACCTAGCGTAATGGCGTGCCACGGCTCTTTAACACCGTGCGCGATCACCACCAGGTCATAACCGCTGACCTGGGTGAGCACCATGCGCGGTGCCAGAACGGATTTCACCTTTTCCACCAGGGTCAGCAACAGCATCTCGCGCTGGCTCTCTTTCAGCACGCCCGCCGTGTCCTGCAAGGTTTCGCAGGCAATCACCATTAGCGCGGTGGTCTGCTGGTGGGCGACGGTCTGCTCCAGCAAGGCCATTAAAAACGCTTTGTTTGGCAGATCGGATACCGGAAAACGGGTGGCGTTGCTACTGAGCTCTTCCTGCTGACGCAGTACACGCTGCTGGTTGATATTGTAACTCCGGACCAGCATGCCAATTTCATCGTCGTGATGCAGGCGCGGCAAGGGAAGCTGATGCCCCATGTGCTCCTGTGGAGAGAGGTCGTTCAGCTCCCGGGCTATGCGGCGCAACGGATGCACAATTAACCGGTTGATACACCACGTCAGCGCCACGCTCAGCATTAGTGTCAAAAGTAAGTAAGTAGTCACTAACGTAGCAACCCAGCTCATAACAAATTTATACATGCGGTACGAGTCGGCCTGTAGCACCAGGTAGGCCAGCGGCTGCGGGTTAGCCGGTCTTTCCAGGGAATAGAGAGGCAGGGAAATTTGCACCGGCAGTTCAAACAGGCGCATCACCATCATCGGGACGGGACGCTCCGGGATAAAACTCATCCGCAGCGCCTGGAACTGGTTCGGCAGCACGACATCCGCGCGGCTCACGATACCGGCGGGCTGAATGCGCTTCAGGATGGATTCCGCCTCGGGGATATCCCCTTTCAGGATCGAGGCTGACAGGGGTTCCCGCACCGAGCGGGCAATACTTTCCAGTTGCGAAGCCGTGTTATAGCGATTCTGCTGTACGGAGTGAAACAGCAAAATGACGCAGAAGATGAAGACAAACAGCATTGTGACGGCAGACACCATCGCCATCTGTTTGATCGTTAAGGAACGGCTGACACGCAAAATGACTCTCCACAAAACTCGAAGCGCAGGGCGCACCAGGGTGTAAACCTGGTGCGCCCGAGTATACCCGATAGCTGCACTTTTAAGAGAGACTTACAATTAGATTAAGAAAAAATCCGATCACCAGTCTGCATAAGGCACCAGCGGTTCCGGTGGTAAGTCCATATCACCCTGCCAGCCCGCGGCAGAATACCGAACGTAGAGCAGCGCATGGCTCGGGGTATAGTCTTTTGCTTCCTGAATATCGACGCCCAATCCGACAAACCAGTTGGACGTCACGCGGCGTTCAACAATCGCCCTTGCGGTATAACCCGTGCCTGACGAGCTACTTCCGGTTTCCATCACACCTTTATCGGTATAACGGCCTGGCTCATTGTCCGGGATCAGTCCCTGTAACGGATAACGCATCACATCTTTTGTTTTTGAATGAGACCAGGAGACGGAGCCGCCCAGCTCCCATGACCAGTTCTCTGTGCGTTTACGCCAGTTCACCGGTAAGGCGAACGACACATACTCCTGGGGACTGTAGTAACCGCCCTGGCCCAGCGAATAGCCACTTAAATCCTTATCGTAATGCCAGAGCATGTTGGACACGCCCACCGTCAGGCGTTCGTTGTTCTGATTGATGAGCTTGTAGTAATAGCCGGTCATCCAGCGGACGCGCCAGTTATCTTCGACATTCTTCCCGGTGAGGCTGTCGGCACTCAGGCTTGACCAGATCCCGTTAGCTTCGCCTTTGTCGTAGCTCATGCTCACGCCGCCACCGGTGGCACGCACGCCGCCCCAGGTGGTGTCGGTATTGGGATCTTTTTGCCCGGCGAAGGCCAGCACCGAGCTGGAAATCGGACGGCGATGGGCGTTCAGGGTGTAGCCAATCGGCCCTAAATCGTTGCTATAGCTCAGGCTGCCCACCACATCGACCACGTCGAAGCCCATCGGCGTTGTACCGATATCCCACGCCCAGGTTTTGTTCTGCCAGCCGACGGCCACGCTGGCGCCGTTGGCCGACTGGTTCGTGCTGCCGCGACATGGCGTTTCGGCGCAGGTACCCCATGTCGGATCGTAGGTTCCGTTATCGGTGGCAAAGGAACCGGCGTTCATATTGACCAGATCGCTACGGAAGAACATACGTCCGTCCGACAGCGGCGCATCAACCTGGAGCATGGTGGTGTGCGCTTTCAGGTCGGAATAGCCTCCCGTGCCGCTGGAGCCCCAGTAGTCGTGTTGCAGCGTGACGTTCAGATCCTGCTGACGATAAAGATCGCCTGCATCGCTGCGCACGCCGCGCTTCAGCCAGTCATCTTTCTCATCGTTACGCGTGAGCCGAGTAAAGCTGTCGTTATCGGTCGGACGGGTCGTTGTGATGCCCGATGAGACCATCGCATCTTTCCAGGTGTCCAGCGCCTGCTGAGGCTGACCATTTTGTGCCTGGAAACGGGCGGCATCGCGCATCACCAGCGCACTTTCCATCGAAGGCGGCTGCGATTTGGCCTGCGGAAGAATGGCGTTGAAGGTCTTTTCTGCCGCGGCATGATCACCCAGGCCAGCCTGCACCATGGCAAGCCGGCGCTGCATATTGATGGAGAGCGGTTCGCCGTTCTGTGCCGCGGGCAGTTTCGCCAGCGCCGCGCGCGCCGCGTCCTTGTTGTCCTGGGCAAGATAGACCTCGGTCAGGCCGAGGATCGCGTCTTCGTTCTGCGGTTCGCGTTGCAGGACGGTGTTGTAGGCGGTTTTCGCGGCCTCATGATCGCCACGCTGTTCAGCCCAGTCCGCCAGCGTCAGGTCGATACGGGTGGACGGAGGCTGCTGGCGAAGCAACGTTTCCGCCTCCTGCTCTTTTCCACTGTCGCGCAGGCGGTTGGCGGTTTCCAGCACCTGGTTACTTTGCAGGCGGTCCGCCAGCGCCTGAATGTTGCCGTTCCACTTGTCGCGCGGCAGCGTGTTCAGATGCGCCAGCGCCGCCCGGTCCTGATCGTTACCGGACAGGTACAGCCCGCTGGCGTAAACCTGATCCGGATCGCCCGGTTTCTGGCTTGCCAGCTGACGCATCAGGTTATCCGCCTGGCTGCGCTGACCCGCGCTATACAGATCGCGTGACAGTCGGTAGGTGATCCACACGTCGCCCGGGGAAAGCGCAAGGCGTCGGCGCTGAATTTCTGCGGCCTGCGCATATTTCCCCTCGCTTTCCAGCTGTTCGGCCTGGGCTGACAGCTGCTCGTTCGTCAGGCTACGTTCAATATCATCAATGCTGCGGCGCTGGCTGGCAGAGAGCGACTGAATAAAC
This sequence comes from Enterobacter sp. BWH64, assembly GCF_001037645.1. Lineage (NCBI taxonomy): Bacteria > Pseudomonadati > Pseudomonadota > Gammaproteobacteria > Enterobacterales > Enterobacteriaceae > Enterobacter > Enterobacter sp. BWH64. The sequence continues at coordinate 568,182 of NZ_KQ089922.1, read as the reverse complement.
TGCGTCGCCTTCTCCGGAGACTGCGCGCGATAAATATTGGCAAGACCGCGCACCGCGTTGCTGTTGCCGCTGTCCATCCGCAACGCCTGGCGGTAATAGCGCTCGGCCGCGTCATTATCTTTGCGCGCCGCCGCCGCATCACCGAGGCCCAGAACCGCGTAGCTGTCGGTATTGTCGATATTGCGCGCCTGCTGGTAATAGCGTTCGGCCTGGGCCGTATTATTGGCTTTCAGGGCGTTATCCCCCTGCTTGATCAGCAGCCAGTATCGGTTGACCTTCAGCAGGCTGTCCCATTTGCCCCGGTTATCGCTCTGCGGATCGAGGGCGATCGCCTTTTCAAACTGCGCAACCGCACGCGCGCGATCGCCTTTCTGAGAATAGGCCTGCCCCAGCGCGCCTACGGCTTCACTGTCGGCGTGGTTAGCGCTGACTGCTTTTTGCAACTCCGTTACCGCTTTACTGCCCTGCCCGGCATCCACTGCGGCTAACCCTTCGGCTTTGGCGCGGAACGCCGGATCGGCGAGCTGTTTTTGCTGCGCTTCAAGCTGGGCGCGCGCTGCCGTCACGTTATCGCCATCGCTGAACACGCTCAGATATTGTTGCAGCGCGGTAACGCTGGCGCTGCTGGCCGGCTGATCTTTGATCTGCTGGTACCACATGTCCGACGCCTGACTGCGGCCATTGTTCGATTTGGCCATCTCCTGTAACACCGCAAACCCTTCATCACGCCGTCCGCTCTGGAACAAAAGCTGTGCCAGCGAGGACTGTAGCGGGACGTTGCCCGGACTGCTGGCGTTTATTTTCTTAAGCTGATTAATGGCCTGGTTGCGGCGGGCTGGCTCTTTCGCCACCACGTTCCAGTACTCCGTCGCGATGTCGCCACTGGGCGGCTTACCGTCAAACAGTTTGTCATACGCGGCAATGGCTTCCTGGGTGTGCCCGGTGGTGGCAAGCAGGCGAGCCTGCTGGAGGGCCTGGCGACCATCCGGCGTGGAGAGCAGCATGGTAGTACGGGAGGACTGATAGGCACTGGAATCGGGCGCCATTCCTTTCAGGCGATCCAGCTCTTTTTGCGCGCCCGCCGTATCGCCCTGTCGTAACAGGTAGCGGAAGCGCGCGGCAATCACGTCCGGGTTGTTGGGGTCGATCAGCTCAAGGCGATAGAGCGACTGGCGCACTAAATCCTCACGCTGGGTGGATTCCCCCAGACGGACCTGTTCCAGCAGCTGTCTCTGCTGCGGGGAGTTGGCGGCCTGGGCCAGGGGCATTAGCGCCAGGCCAAGCGATAAGGTGAGTAGATTCAGTGTGAACGTGCGCATTCCTGGCCCCAGTCCGGTAGTAATTCACCTTGCACGGTGAAACGAAAACGATGCTGATCCCACCCTTGTCCAAAGAGGGTCAGAACGTAGCTGTAATAAGCATTGTTATCGGGAAAACGATCGGCGACGTGCTGGCGTTGCACCGCTTGCGCGTCCCGGTTTTGTAAAAACGGAAGGAGGGAGGCAGAAAACCCTACCGGCCCATCTCCGGTGCGTTTCCCGGTCGCGACGTCCACTTTCTCCGGCGGCAAGCCTTGTTTGATTGTGGTGGTCGCCATGGGCTTGAAACGCGCCAGTAGCCGGGCTTTCTGCGGATCGTTATCGTTCATCATCCCTACCCACAGATAGACGCGAATCGCATCGTAGCTGCCGATCAGGGACGCATCCTGCGACAGCTGCCAGCCGCCCTTTTTCTGGTATTTCACCCAGTTCGGGGAAAATCCTTTAGGCGCGGTCTCCAGCAGCAGACGCAGGTTGGTTTCACGGAGCGTCGTCCACGGCGCGCCAAAACGGGTGAAATAGCTCGCAAGCTGCGGCGGCAGGTAGCTGGGGTTGAAGCGCCAGACACTCTCTTCGGCAAAACCGACTTTACCCGGCAGCAGCATAGAACCCAGCCCCGGCACCTTCACCACTTCCTCACTGGCAATGCGCGTCAACAACGCCTTACCCGTGCGCGTGTAATCGGGATTTTTCCACAGCCGCCCGGCTTCCAGCAGCGACCAGGCAATCCAGATATCGGCATCAGACGCGGAGTTAGGGTCGATAATCGCCCAGGTTTCGTCGTCCTTTTTACCCCACAGCCAGGCCGGGAGATGTTGGGCTAAATCTCCCTCGGCAAGGTTATCGCGCGTCCATGCCAGCAGCAGATCGAACGCCTTGCGATCGTTTGCCGCGAGGGCAAAGAACAGTCCGTAGCTTTGCCCTTCGGAGGTGGTGATTTTGCGCGCGTCACTGGGATCAATGACGCGTCCACTTTCGCTCATATAATCCTGCTTGAACGTCTCCCAGGCAGGCCAGCGACAGGCGGCGTGAAGATTCGCCGCCGCCAGCATCAACGCTGCGACTACACACCCGCGAAAGATTTTCATCACCGCTTACTCATGGTCCGGGTTAAGACGACGACGGCTGATGATTCGCAGCAGACGCCACAGTACCCACGCCAGCAGTACAACGCTGAGCGCAGCCAGCACGGCCAGCAGCACCGGGTGGTTAGACAGGGCGTACCACAGGCGTTCGAACCACGGCAGATGACCGACGTAGTAGACATCCCCCACGCGCAGGCTGTTTACCCCCGACTCACGGATCACCGAGACGGAACCGAACATTGCCGCCCGTTTACCGCTGTCGTTCATGGCCGTGTTGAGTAGCTCATACCCGCGAGGGCTGTCCGCCAGCAGGGCGATAACGCTGCGCTGGTCGTTATACGGCGACTGGAAGCCGACAATCGCGGCCATCGGACCCGTTGAGCTTACGGTCGTCCTGATATTGGCCTGACGATCGCCGCTGTCCGGCATGATGCTCGGGAACTCGGTCTGACGCAGCGGCGTGTTAACCCACGACTGAGCCGCCTGCACCAGCAGATCGACGCGCTTCTCGTCTTTCAGCTTGTCCGGAATGTTGCCGATGACCATGATATCGGCATCTTTGTTCTGGATCTGGCTCCCGTCATCCGTCACCGTCACGTTGATCGCCGGCAAGCCGGTTTGCGCCCCGACGGTGCCCATGGTGTCCAGCAGCGTGGTAACCTGGCCTTCGTTGGCCGCTTTTGGCATCACGACAATCGATTCAGAGAGGTCTGCCATGCGGCTGAACGGGAAGCTGGCGTTAGCAAAGGCACGCAGATCCGGCATCGCAATAAAGTGGTAATACTTCGAGAAGTCGATCGTGGAATCATCGCCAATCACCACGTGGTTTTGCACCGGCTGGAAGGTAATACAGTTTTCCACCGATCCACCCGGCATGGGGTTCATATACTGGAAGTTAAACCGCAGCTGGTTCACCGCACCGAGCTTCAGCGCCGGGATCGACACATCGGTTTTGCCATCCAGCAGCCCCTGTAATACAGGCAGACGAAGCATCAACCGGTTTGTCTCCTGGCTGCTGGTCAGGCTGAACGATTGCAGGAACTGGTTGTTGAGGCTGATATCCATGCGCGAGCTGTCTTTGGTCGCCGGCGCGGTGTAACGGTAGTTCAGATTGATATCAATGCCGTTGGTGCGCAGCAGATAGAGATCCGGCGGCAGGTTCAGCGACAGGCTGACAGGAGAAGGTTCAAGCCCGGTTGACTGCAATTGCTCTTCATAGGTTTTCAGTTCGCCAAAGGTGATGGCCCGGTCGGTACGTACCCAGTTCGGCGCATCATAAGGCTTACGTGCCAGCAGCGGTTTCACCTCGTCCACCACAACGCTGTTACCGCGGAACAGGATATTCCCCTGCGCAATGCCTTTCGCCGCCTGCACCAGATCTTTGTCATCACGGCCGAAGATCACCAACAGCTTCACGTACGGATTGTCCGGATGGCTGATCATCTCGATGGTGGGCGCTTTCACCTCCGGATGGTCACGCAGGAAAGCCGGACGTTTGGTGTTGGTGGCAAACACGATCGCGTTTTTGTCCGGCATTTTGTCGTACATGACCGGGAAACTTTGACCACGCCAGCCGGAGCGGGAACCAAACCAGGATGCCACGATAGAGGCCGCCAGCTGTTCGGTCACATCGGGAGAGCCGGCAAAGACCATCGGCAGGTTCAGCGGACGGTTATCACGCGGGTCGAAGAACGGCACCGGGAAGGCGGAGAGATCGTTTTTCAACGCCAGCGGCTGATAGGTCATCTGAAGCGAAGAGTTACGCCCGACATCCAGCCACAGGGTGCTGCTGGCCGGGTTTTCACAGACATCGCGGTAGTGGCCGACAAACTCCAGACGTACGCGGTTAAAGTCGGTGATAAACAGCGGATTAATCGGCACCTGAGCCAGGGTTTTCTTACCCAGTTGCTCTTTGGTGACGGGCAGGACGTCCATCAGCTCGTCATTCAGATAGACCTTAAGCTGGGACTGCACCGGCAGCAACGACGGCGATGGGGTGTATTCCAGGTTGAGCATCGCTTTCGACACGACTTCATCGCTGCGCATACCGAATTCGATACCGCCATTTGGGTTGATGCCGCGCAGAACCATGCTGCCCGGAGGAGGCGCGATCTGGGCAAACGTCAGCTTAACGTCACGCGACGGCGTATTTTCGGCAACCACCGGCGCACTGGCTCCCGGCACGCCAGGCATGACCTGCCCAACCACCGGGTTGTCGGCGGGCAGCGTATTCCCCGTCGTCGGCTGATTCGGGACGACGTTTTCCGTCTGCCCCGGCGCGGCCGTCACAACCGGATCGGTCGCTTGCGCGACGACAGGCACCGTTGGCGCGGGCGTGGCCGCTGCGTTATCAGGCGCTGCGTTAGCCACTGTTGCAGGGAGCGCACTCATCCCCATTGCCACTGCACATAACCAGGAAAGTTTTGTTTTCATCGCGTTATCATCATTGTTGAGCCATAACCGGGTCCGCCTGCTTCGCTTCATCTCGCTCAGGTCGACGCGGAATGAACGACACGACCCAGGAAACCAGTGAAGTAAGTGACCGGAAAATTAATTTCACCGACGACGGGGCAAATTCTGCAAGGTGACGATAGCCACGGAACCCCAGCTTAAGAATATCCAGCAGGCTTTCCAGAGGCTTATCCTCAGGGAAGCTGTCCTGCCAGAGAGCCCACGTATCCGCGCGGGCAAACGTACACTGCACAAAATCAATGTGTTGCTTTTTGGTCAGCGGCATCAGTTGCAGACCCACTTCATTTCCTCTCACACGCACCACCTGCGTCGGGAAGACATACTCCTGCTGGCCGCGCTTAAGCAGTAGGTTGACCTTCTGCCCCTCCAGCACCTTCGCCTGACCGTTGATCTTGATACCCAGACCGCCATCCGAAAAGTCATGTACGGTACAGGAGAAGAGATGTCCATCGTCGCGGGCAATGGCCGCTGGCATGCTGATTTCGACGCGATGCGCGCGGCGAACCTGTTTGCTCTCCACCGATACCGCCACCGCGCCACCGAGGATAATCAGGTTATAAAACACCCACGCCATACTCACGAAGACCGTCAGAATTTCGTTTTCCGGGCCGTAGAAGTAGCGCCAGATCCCAACAATCACGCCCACAATATTCAGCAGCACCAGGAAGATATAGGGCCGGGAGATCACCCAGTCGACATACTCCTCTTCCACCAGCCCGCCCTTCGCGGTGACGTTGAATTTCCCTTTATGCGGGTTAATCAGCGCCACCATGGTTGGCGGCGCGATGTACCAGGCCAGCACCGTTTCGTAAATTTCACTCCAGAAGGAGTGGCGATATTTCCCCTGAATCTTCGAGTTCGTCAGGCTGGCGTGGATCATGTGCGGCAGAACGAACAGGGCAATCATCAGCGCAGGCGCATAGATGATGTAAGCGTGAAGGAGCAGGAACGCCAGCGGCGCAGTGAGGAAGATAAGCCGTGGAATACCGGACAGGAAGTGGAACATGGCGTTGACGTAGCACAGCCGTTGCGCCAGCTTCAGCCCTTTACCCATCAGCGGGTTATCGAGCCTGAAAATTTGCACCATGCCGCGGGCCCAGCGAATACGCTGGCCGATGTGCGCCGACAGGGATTCCGTGGCCAGCCCCGCCGCCTGAGGAATGCGCATGTAGGCGGAGGTATAGCCAAGACGGTGCAGACGCAGCGAGGTGTGCGCATCTTCCGTGACCGTCTCGACGGCGATCCCGCCAATTTCATCCAGCGGTTTCCGGCGGATCACCGCACAGGAGCCGCAGAAGAACGTTGCGTCCCACATGTCGTTCCCGTCCTGCACGAGTCCATAGAACAGCGTGCCCTCGTTCGGGGTTTTACGAAAACGGCCGAGGTTACGTTCAAACGGGTCCGGCGAGAAGAAGTGGTGCGGCGTCTGCATCATCGCCAGCTCTTTCTCCTTCAGGAACCAGCCCATGGTCATTTGCAGGAACGAGCGCGTTGGCACGTGGTCGCAGTCGAAAATAGAGACGAACTCCCCTTTGGCATATTTCAGCGCATTGTTGATGTTACCGGCTTTCGCGTGTTCATGCGTGGTACGGGCGATGTACTCTACCCCCACTTCGTCCGCGAACTGGCGGAACTCGGCACGGCCACCGTCATCGAGGATCCAGATTTTGATTTTATCCTTCGGCCAGTCGATACCCAGCGCGGCGTAAATGGTGTTTTTTACCACCGACAGGTCTTCGTTGTAGGTCGGCACGAAGAGGTCAACCGTAGGCCACTGGGTCGTGTCTTTTGGCAGCGGCACCGGCTGTCTATTTAGCGGCCAGATAACCTGGAAGTAACCCAGCACCAGCACGATCCAGGCGTAAGTCTCAGCAAACAGCAGCACTAAGCCGCACACCAGGCTGACCGGATCGTCCCAGTTCAGCGTTGAGGTATATCGCCACCAAATGTAGCGGCAGGAAACGGTCAGCGATAGCACAATCAGCATCAGGGCAGAAAAACGCCCTGGTATGCGCCGCACCAGCAGCGCCACGCCCCACAGCAGGATCAGGAAGGTGAACTGCGCCAGCGGGTTAAAGGGCTGGGTAATACAGACCAGCGCAAGAATCAGCGAGAACACCACAACCACGCCGAGAATAAAACGCCGCAAGCCCGGGTGTAGGTGCCCGAGCTCTTTGTGGTTATCTAAATGACCCGTTTTGTCGCCCACCCGGTCAGGTAGCCTGTCAAGCCACTGGTGGTAGTGTTCACGCAGGTTCTGCACGCGATCGAAGCTGCGCCAGCGGGACGTTTTTTTCTCCGCGCCCGTTGAGGTCGTTAGTAGCCAGATGGACTGAATAGCGTAGCGCGCGGGATCCAGCGGACGCGGCTTGTCAGGGTTGATATGCGGATAGAGTTCACCGTGGCGCGCACGAATGCGTTGCCAGCGGGGATGTTCGAGGGGGATGAACATCCACGCCAGAATCATCCACAAACAGCCCAGCGCAGCGCTCAGCGACGAGGCGCCGTGATGACGGTAATGGCGGTAGCGTTCACTTAAGCGCGAACTGACCGGCGGAATGAGCAGCCAGTTAGTCAGGCGGCTCATACTGAACTCCCGGCAGGCTCCGGCCGTTTAGCAAAGTGCAGCAGACACCAGTTGGCCAGCGTCAGGATCTCTTCCGCCGCCAGTGAATCGCTACGGTACTCCCCGAGGGGTTGTTTGGACGCGAGGCACTCCGCCATCGCTTCGTCACGATGGATCACCATCGGCAACAGGCGGCGCTGACTCTGGAGCCAGACCTGGTAGAGATCGTCCTGGATCTGGCTGCCAATGCGCAGATCGTTGATCAGAATATGGGCATTAGCAGGCATCGGTTGCTGATGCAGACGGATATGACAATTCGCATCTACGTTCGCGATGGAGAGCACATGGTCGCACTGCGCCAGCAGCTGGCGGGTCAGCGACGCGGCACCGTGCGGCAGGTCCAGCAGGATCCACTGATAGTGCCCGCTCTCTTTCAGGCTCTGCAATGCGGTGATGAAGCGAGAGAACAGGCGCTGGTACGCGGCTTCATTCCCGCGCTCGGTTTCGTTCAATTGACCAAAGGGAAGCAAATCGAGCTGGGAGGTATAACGCAAACCCGCATCCCGCCAGTCTTTATCGTCCAGAAGCGCGCGTCCCCAGCCGTTTGCATGCGTAAAGTCGACATTGAATGACATGCGCAGCAAATTATCGGAACAGGCATCAATGACCAGTACCGATTCACCTAATACCTGCAATGACCACGCCAGCGCCGCGGTAACGGAAGTTGTACCCACCCCACCACGGACGCCCTGTAATCCTAGTACAGCCATCAATGGCTTCCTTATTGTTGTTGGGCAAACTCAGCTAATAACGGCCAACGTTTAATAGCCGCCGCCAACTGTTCACGCTGGGAAATATCGGTGTAATCTATTTCAGGCAAAGAAAAAGCCTGCGTGAGTGCCAAAAAATCGTTCTGGAATGTGTAACCCAGACTTGAGTCGACTGGGGTTGCGGGTTCGTTATTTTGCATTCTTTTTTCATCCCTTTGAGTAAAATCATAAGATTCAGATGCATCGAGGCGTCCTGCCCATTAAATTTCATTTACATGCTAAATCTGATGTTCTTTAATTTCAATGTTAGGTTTATTTCTACGCTTTCGCTAGTAAACTGAGAGACATAGAAATTCGACGAAAAGAGGGACACCGTGGACTCCATATTTTCTATTGGCATCCAGTCATTATGGGACGAATTGCGCCACATGCCAGTCGGAGGAGTCTGGTGGGTTAATACGGATCGTGATGAAGATGCCATCAGTCTGGTAAACCAGACGATAGCGGCGCAGGGGAAGGATTCCCGCGTGGCCGTCATTACGATGGGCGAAGAGCCGAAGTCAATCATCAGGCTCGACAGTGACCGTGGGCCCCAGACAGTACGATTATTTTCCATGCCTGCGGAGGCTGACAGTCTATACTTTTTACCCCGCGATATTCAGTGTTCTATTGTTCCTGAACACTATTTACTGATTCTAAAATGCTCTAATAACGGCCTGCAAAATATCCCGTCTGAAAAACTGCTGAAATGGCTGGAAAGAATCAACAGATGGGCGAAAAATCAAAATTGCACCTTATTGGTTGTTAACCCAGGCAGTAATAATGACAAGCTTTTTTCACTTTTAATGAGTGAATACCGTTCCCTCTATGGCCTGGCCAGTATTCGTGTCCAGACCGACAGCCATCTTTACGACGTGGCTTTCTGGTGCAATGAAAAAGGGGTGAGCTCCCGACAACAACTTACCCTCAAACATGTCGGGGATGAGTGGCATCTTGCTCAACAGGAAGAAACAGTAGTTCAGCCACGCAGTGATGAAAAACGCGTTCTGAGCCATATTGCGGTACTGGAAGGTGCGCCTGCACTGTCTGAGCACTGGTCACTGTTCGATACCAATGAAGCCTTATTTGATGAGGCGCGCACCACGCAGGCGGCGACCATTATCTTCTCGTTGATCCAGAATAACCAAATCGAAACGCTGGCAAGGCACATACACACATTACGTCGCCAGCGCGGCAGTGCGTTAAAAATTGTGGTGCGTGAAAATAATACCAGCCTGCGCGCCACCGATGAGCGCTTATTACTGGGCTGCGGCGCGAATATGGTCATCCCGTGGAATGCTCCCCTGTCGCGCTGTCTGACGCTGATCGAAAGCATCCAGGGCCAGCAGTTTAATCGACATGTTCCGGAAGATATCAGCACCCTGCTTTCAATGACGCAGCCGATGAAACTGCGCGGCTACCAGAAATGGGACACCTTCTGCGATGCGGTGGGCAACATGATGAGCAATACGCTGTTACCGGCAGACGGAAAAGGGGTGATGGTTGCCCTGCGCCCCGTGCCGGGTATTCGCGTTGAGCAGGCGCTCACTCTGTGCCGCCCTAACCGTATCGGGGACATCATGACCATTGGCGATAACCGCCTGGTGCTGTTCCTCTCCTTCTGCCGGGTGAACGATCTGGATACTGCGCTTAACCATATCTTCCCGCTTCCTACCGCGGATATCTTCTCGAACCGTATTGTCTGGTTTGAAGATAACCTGATCGCGGCTGAGCTTGTCCAGATGCGTGCCCTGCCACCTGAAAAGTGGGCCAAACCGTTGCCTGTCACAAGCGGCGCCAAACCGGTTCTGAACGCGAAACATGACGGGCATGTCTGGCGACGGGTACCCGAGCCGCTACGCTTACTGGATGAGAACAAGGAGAGCGCGCCATTATGAATATCAGCGATATCATCCAACTGGTTGTTCTGTGCGCGCTGATTTTTTTGCCGCTTGGCTACTATGCACGCCATTCCCTGCGCCGTATTCGCGATACGATCAGATTACTGTTCGTCAAACCTCGCTATATTAAACCCGCCGGAACACTGACTCGCGCTCCGAACGTCAAGGCAAACCGAAAACATGACTAATTCTACCTATACCTCTTCGGCGCCCTCGCCACTCTGGCAATACTGGCGCGGCCTGTCCGGCTGGAATTTCTACTTTCTGGTGAAGTTTGGTCTGCTGTGGGCAGGCTATCTTAATTTCCACCCTCTGCTTAACCTGGTGTTTATGGCATTCCTGCTGATGCCAATCCCGAACCTCAGGCTGCACCGTATACGTCACTGGGTCGCTATCCCCATCGGTTTCGCCCTGTTCTGGCATGATACCTGGCTGCCCGGCCCTGAAAGCATCATGAGCCAGGGCTCCCAGGTCGCAGGTTTCAGTGCGGACTATATGCTCGATCTGGTTGAGCGCTTTATTAACTGGCAGATGATTGGCGCGGTATTTGTCCTGCTGGTCGCCTGGCTGTTCCTGTCTCAGTGGATCCGGGTGACGGTGTTTGTCGTCGCGATTATGATCTGGCTTAACGTCCTGACGCTGACGGGCCCGAGCTTCTCGCTGTGGCCAGCCGGTCAGCCGACGACAACCGTGACCACCACGGGCGGTTCCGCCGCCGCGACCGTTGCGACAGCAGGGGATACGCCTGTGGTTGGGGATATTCCTGCGCAGACTGCACCGCCGACATCCACTAACCTGAACGCGTGGCTCTCCAGTTTTTACGCTGCGGAAGATAAGCGTCAGACGAAATTCCCGGACGCGCTGCCTGCCGATGCTCAGCCGTTTGAGCTGCTGGTCATTAACATCTGTTCTCTGTCCTGGGCTGACGTTGACGCGGCTGGTTTGATGTCGCACCCGCTGTGGTCGCATTTCGATATTCAGTTTAAGGACTTCAACTCGGCCACGTCGTACAGCGGCCCGGCGGCTATCCGCCTGCTGCGCGCCAGCTGCGGACAGCCTTCGCATAAGAACCTCTACCAGCCGGCAGCTAACCAGTGTTATCTGTTTGATAACCTCGCAAAACTGGGCTTTACCCAGCACCTGATGATGGGCCATAACGGTCAGTTCGGTAACTTCCTGAAAGAAGTGCGTGAACAGGGTGGCATGCAGGCCCCGCTGATGGACCAGAAAGGGCTGCCGGTAACGTTGCTGGGCTTTGATGGCTCGCCAGTGTATGACGATACCGCCGTGCTTCAGCGCTGGTTAGATACCGTCGGCAAAGAGGAAGGGACACGTAGTGCGACGTTCTATAACACGCTGCCGCTGCACGACGGGAACCATTATCCCGGCGTGAGTAAAACGGCCGATTATAAGGCCCGTGCTCAGAAGTTCTTTGACGAGCTGAACGCGTTCTTCAACGAGCTGGAAAAATCAGGTCGCAAAGTGATGGTGGTGGTAGTACCAGAACACGGAGGGGCGCTGAAAGGCGACAGGATGCAGGTGTCTGGTCTGCGCGATATCCCAAGCCCGTCCATCACTAACGTTCCGGCCGGGATTAAGTTCTTTGGCATGAAGGCGCCGCATCAGGGAGCGCCCATTGAAATCACCCAGCCAAGCAGCTATCTGGCTATCTCGGAACTGGTTGCTCGCGCTGTAGACGGTAAGCTGTTTGTGGAAGATAGCATGAACTGGGATCAGCTCACCAGCGGGCTGCCGCAGACGGCGGAGGTATCGGAAAACGCCAATGCGGTGGTGATCCAGTATCAGAATAAGCCTTATGTCCGACTGAATGCCGGGGATTGGGTGCCGTATCCGCAGTGATGACCTGCTACACCCTCTCCCCTGTGGGGAGAGGGTTACTCCGCACTTCGTAACGAAATTTCACCGCCCACCCAGGGCTTAATCACGCCATCCTGTTCAAGAAGCAACGCGCCCTGCGCGTCAATGCCGCGTGATGTGCCGTAAATCTCTTTATCCCCAATCAGCAGCTTCACCGGTCGGTTAATAAAGTTATCCAGCTTTTCCCAGCGGGACAGGAATGGCGCTAACCCCTCTTGTTCAAAGAGCGTCAGCGAACTACGCAACTCATTGATCATGCGGACGGCAAGCGTATTGCGATCGATGGTGATCCCCGCTTCCTGCAAGTTGGTCCAGGCCTGGTTCACGACATCGTTCTGCACGTTTCGCATCACCATGTTCAGTCCCGCCCCAATGACGATCTGTGCGGCATCGCCTGTTTTTCCCGTCAGTTCAACCAGGATCCCCGCCAGCTTTCGATCGTTGAGATACAGATCGTTGGGCCATTTTACCCGCACCTGATCGGCACCCAGATCGTGCAGCACCTCTGCCATCACAATGCCGATCACCAGGCTCAGCCCGATGGCCGCAGCTGGCCCCTGTTCAAGCCGCCAGTACATGGAAAGGTAGAGGTTGGCGCCAAATGGTGAGAACCACTTACGCCCCCGGCGGCCACGTCCTGCCTGTTGATACTCGGCAACGCAGGCATCACCGGATTTCAGCTCGCTCAGGCGATCCAGCAGATACTGGTTCGTCGAATCAATGACCGGCAATACCGCGACGTTACCGTGCCCAATCTGGCTGCGGATGACCTCTTCATTCAGTAACTGGATCGGTTCCGGCAGGCTGTAGCCTTTTCCCGGCACCGTAAACACATCCACGCCCCAGTCGCGGAGCGTTTGAATATGCTTATTGATCGCAGCACGGCTCATGCCCAGCTGTTCGCCCAGCTGCTCGCCAGAATGAAACTCGCCATCGGCAAGGATACCGATGAGAGTTAACGGGATAGTATTGTCCTTCACGCAATGGTCTCCACGGCATTCACTTCGCCCGTTCGGCCAATAAAGCGAACTTCAGGCTCCAGCCAGACGTTGAATTTTTCGCCCACGCGCTGGCGAACATGATGCGCCAGGTTGACGACATCCTCACTTGTCGCGTTGGACTGGTTGATCAGTACCAGCGCCTGCTGACGATGAACAGCAGCGCCACCAAGAGTCGTACCTTTTAATTCACACTGATCGATAAGCCAGCCTGCGGCCAGCTTCACGCTACCATCCGCCTGAGGATAATGCGGGGCCGTTGGCCAGCCGGCGAGAAACGCTTTTGCATTTTCGCTGCTGATCACCGGGTTTTTGAAGAAACTACCCGCATTTCCGTTTACTTTCGGGTCCGGGAGCTTGGTCATTCGCATGTGGCATACGGAATCAAATACCTCACGCGGTGTGACGGTAGCCGGGTCGAGACGGGTCAGATCGCCGTAAGTCAGAACGGGTTTCCAGGCTTTCGCCAGGCGCAGGCCAACGGCCACAATGACGAAACGATCCTGATAGTCGTGCTTGAAAATGCTGTCGCGATAGCCAAAGCGGCACTGCTCTGCGGTCAGGCGCTTCGCCGTTCCGGTCGCGAGTTCGATGCAGTCGACATATTCGCAGACGTGTTTCAGTTCGATGCCGTAGGCACCGATGTTTTGAATAGGAGATGATCCTGCACAGCCCGGGATCAGAGCCAGGTTTTCCAGCCCTGGCATCCCTTTTTCAAGGGTATATTGCACCAGATGATGCCAGTTCTCGCCAGCACCCACGTGTAAATGCCAGCTGTCAGCGCTCTCTTTACGCTCAATCCCCATGATGCGATTGACGATTACCGTCCCCGCAAAATCATCGAGAAACAGGACATTACTTCCTTCGCCCAGAATAAGTACGGGTTCACCGTTTTCTGTTGCGTTTTGCCATGCATTCAGCAACTGCTGAGCACTCTCGGCACGTACAATTTGATTAGCATTCCGTTGAATACCAAAGGTATTCCAGGGCTTAAGGGAGTGATTCATAGACGCTATCCTGATGCAAAAACCGGGATAGTTTACCGTATATATGGGGGGATAGGTGATTTGTTTATGGAAAGGAAGCAGGTGCAGAAACGCAAAAAGGCCATCCTTCCGGATGGCCTCTTCACTTGTTTGATGCCTGGCAGTTCCCTACTCTCACATGGGGAGACCCCACACTACCATCGGCGCTACGGCGTTTCACTTCTGAGTTCGGCATGGGGTCAGGTGGGACCACCGCGCTAAAGCCGCCAGGCAAATTCTGTTAATCTGTATCAGGCTGAAAATCGTGTCTGTCTCTTCGCCAAAACAGCTTCGGCGTTGTAAGGTTAAGCCTCACGGTTCATTAGTATCGGTTAGCTCAACGCATCGCTGCGCTTACACACCCGACCTATCAACGTCGTCGTCTTCAACGTTCCTTCAGGAGACTTAAAGTCTCAGGGAGAACTCATCTCGGGGCAAGTTTCGTGCTTAGATGCTTTCAGCACTTATCTCTTCCGCATTTAGCTACCGGGCAGTGCCATTGGCATGACAACCCGAACACCAGTGATGCGTCCACTCCGGTCCTCTCGTACTAGGAGCAGCCCCCCTCAATTCTCCAGCGCCCACGGCAGATAGGGACCGAACTGTCTCACGACGTTCTAAACCCAGCTCGCGTACCACTTTAAATGGCGAACAGCCATACCCTTGGGACCTACTTCAGCCCCAGGATGTGATGAGCCGACATCGAGGTGCCAAACACCGCCGTCGATATGAACTCTTGGGCGGTATCAGCCTGTTATCCCCGGAGTACCTTTTATCCGTTGAGCGATGGCCCTTCCATTCAGAACCACCGGATCACTATGACCTGCTTTCGCACCTGCTCGCGCCGTCACGCTCGCAGTCAAGCTGGCTTATGCCATTGCACTAACCTCCTGATGTCCGACCAGGATTAGCCAACCTTCGTGCTCCTCCGTTACTCTTTGGGAGGAGACCGCCCCAGTCAAACTACCCACCAGACACTGTCCGCAACCCGGATTACGGGTCTACGTTAGAACACCAGCCATTAAAGGGTGGTATTTCAAGGTTGGCTCCACGCAGACTGGCGTCCACGCTTCAAAGCCTCCCACCTATCCTACACATCAAGGACCAGTGTTCAGTGTCAAGCTATAGTAAAGGTTCACGGGGTCTTTCCGTCTTGCCGCGGGTACACTGCATCTTCACAGCGAGTTCAATTTCACTGAGTCTCGGGTGGAGACAGCCTGGCCATCATTACGCCATTCGTGCAGGTCGGAACTTACCCGACAAGGAATTTCGCTACCTTAGGACCGTTATAGTTACGGCCGCCGTTTACCGGGGCTTCGATCAAGAGCTTCGCGTTGCCGCTAACCCCATCAATTAACCTTCCGGCACCGGGCAGGCGTCACACCGTATACGTCCACTTTCGTGTTTGCACAGTGCTGTGTTTTTAATAAACAGTTGCAGCCAGCTGGTATCTTCGACTGATTTCAGCTCCGCCCGCAGGGGCTTCACCTACACATCAGCGTGCCTTCTCCCGAAGTTACGGCACCATTTTGCCTAGTTCCTTCACCCGAGTTCTCTCAAGCGCCTTGGTATTCTCTACCTGACCACCTGTGTCGGTTTGGGGTACGATTTCGTGTTACCTGATGCTTAGAGGCTTTTCCTGGAAGCAGGGCATTTATCACTTCAGCACCGTAGTGCCTCGTCATCACACCTCAGCGTTAACAAGGTACCGGATTTACCTGGAACCTCCGCCTACATGCTTAAACCGGGACAACCGTCGCCCGGCTGACATAGCCTTCTCCGTCCCCCCTTCGCAGTAACACCAAGTACAGGAATATTAACCTGTTTCCCATCGACTACGCCTTTCGGCCTCGCCTTAGGGGTCGACTCACCCTGCCCCGATTAACGTTGGACAGGAACCCTTGGTCTTCCGGCGAGCGGGCTTTTCACCCGCTTTATCGTTACTTATGTCAGCATTCGCACTTCTGATACCTCCAGCATGCCTCACAGCACACCTTCAACGGCTTACAGAACGCTCCCCTACCCAACAACACATAGTGTCGCTGCCGCAGCTTCGGTGCATGGTTTAGCCCCGTTACATCTTCCGCGCAGGCCGACTCGACCAGTGAGCTATTACGCTTTCTTTAAATGATGGCTGCTTCTAAGCCAACATCCTGGCTGTCTGTGCCTTCCCACATCGTTTCCCACTTAACCATGACTTTGGGACCTTAGCTGGCGGTCTGGGTTGTTTCCCTCTTCACGACGGACGTTAGCACCCGCCGTGTGTCTCCCGTGATAACATTCTTCGGTATTCGTAGTTTGCATCGGGTTGGTAAGCCGGGATGGCCCCCTAGCCGAAACAGTGCTCTACCCCCGAAGATGAGTTCACGAGGCGCTACCTAAATAGCTTTCGGGGAGAACCAGCTATCTCCCGGTTTGATTGGCCTTTCACCCCCAGCCACAGGTCATCCGCTAATTTTTCAACATTAGTCGGTTCGGTCCTCCAGTTAGTGTTACCCAACCTTCAACCTGCCCATGGCTAGATCACCGGGTTTCGGGTCTATACCCTGCAACTTAACGCCCAGTTAAGACTCGGTTTCCCTTCGGCTCCCCTATACGGTTAACCTTGCTACAGAATATAAGTCGCTGACCCATTATACAAAAGGTACGCAGTCACCCCATAAAGAGGCTCCCACTGTTTGTACGTACACGGTTTCAGGTTCTTTTTCACTCCCCTCGCCGGGGTTCTTTTCGCCTTTCCCTCACGGTACTGGTTCACTATCGGTCAGTCAGGAGTATTTAGCCTTGGAGGATGGTCCCCCCATATTCAGACAGGATACCACGTGTCCCGCCCTACTCTTCGAGTTCACAGCAAGTGTGCTTTCGTGTACGGGACTATCACCCTGTACCGTCGGACTTTCCAGACCGTTCCACTAACACACAAGCTGATTCAGACTCCGGGCTGCTCCCCGTTCGCTCGCCGCTACTGGGGGAATCTCGGTTGATTTCTTTTCCTCGGGGTACTTAGATGTTTCAGTTCCCCCGGTTCGCCTCGTTAACCTATGTATTCAGTTAACGATAGTGCAACGAATTGCACTGGGTTTCCCCATTCGGACATCGCCGGGTCAAGGGTTCATATCACCTCGCCGGCGCTTTTCGCAGATTAGCACGTCCTTCATCGCCTCTGACTGCCAGGGCATCCACCGTGTACGCTTAGTCGCTTAACCTCACAACCCGAAGATGTTTCACTTCTGATTGCGAAAATTTGAGAGACTCGAACACACATGAGCTGTGTGTCGTTTCAATTTTCAGCTTGATCCAGATTTTTAAAGAGCAAAACTTCGCAGTGCACCTTTTCAGGTTCACTCTGAAGTTTTCTTGTGTTCGCAGTAAAAGATGGTGGAGCTATGCGGGATCGAACCGCAGACCTCCTGCGTGCAAGGCAGGCGCTCTCCCAGCTGAGCTATAGCCCCATCGTATAAACAACCTCTTCAAATTTGCTTCGCAAATTTGGTAGGCCTGAGTGGACTTGAACCACCGACCTCACCCTTATCAGGGGTGCGCTCTAACCACCTGAGCTACAAGCCTGTAGAGGTTTTTTACTGCTGTTTTTCATCAGACAATCTGTGTGAGCACTGCAAAGGCAGGTTCTTTAAGGTAAGGAGGTGATCCAACCGCAGGTTCCCCTACGGTTACCTTGTTACGACTTCACCCCAGTCATGAATCACAAAGTGGTAAGCGCCCTCCCGAAGGTTAAGCTACCTACTTCTTTTGCAACCCACTCCCATGGTGTGACGGGCGGTGTGTACAAGGCCCGGGAACGTATTCACCGTGGCATTCTGATCCACGATTACTAGCGATTCCGACTTCATGGAGTCGAGTTGCAGACTCCAATCCGGACTACGACGCACTTTATGAGGTCCGCTTGCTCTCGCGAGGTCGCTTCTCTTTGTATGCGCCATTGTAGCACGTGTGTAGCCCTACTCGTAAGGGCCATGATGACTTGACGTCATCCCCACCTTCCTCCAGTTTATCACTGGCAGTCTCCTTTGAGTTCCCGGCCTAACCGCTGGCAACAAAGGATAAGGGTTGCGCTCGTTGCGGGACTTAACCCAACATTTCACAACACGAGCTGACGACAGCCATGCAGCACCTGTCTCAGAGTTCCCGAAGGCACCAAACCATCTCTGCAAAGTTCTCTGGATGTCAAGAGTAGGTAAGGTTCTTCGCGTTGCATCGAATTAAACCACATGCTCCACCGCTTGTGCGGGCCCCCGTCAATTCATTTGAGTTTTAACCTTGCGGCCGTACTCCCCAGGCGGTCGACTTAACGCGTTAGCTCCGGAAGCCACGCCTCAAGGGCACAACCTCCAAGTCGACATCGTTTACGGCGTGGACTACCAGGGTATCTAATCCTGTTTGCTCCCCACGCTTTCGCACCTGAGCGTCAGTCTTTGTCCAGGGGGCCGCCTTCGCCACCGGTATTCCTCCAGATCTCTACGCATTTCACCGCTACACCTGGAATTCTACCCCCCTCTACAAGACTCTAGCCTGCCAGTTTCGAATGCAGTTCCCAGGTTGAGCCCGGGGATTTCACATCCGACTTGACAGACCGCCTGCGTGCGCTTTACGCCCAGTAATTCCGATTAACGCTTGCACCCTCCGTATTACCGCGGCTGCTGGCACGGAGTTAGCCGGTGCTTCTTCTGCGGGTAACGTCAATCGACAAGGTTATTAACCTTATCGCCTTCCTCCCCGCTGAAAGTACTTTACAACCCGAAGGCCTTCTTCATACACGCGGCATGGCTGCATCAGGCTTGCGCCCATTGTGCAATATTCCCCACTGCTGCCTCCCGTAGGAGTCTGGACCGTGTCTCAGTTCCAGTGTGGCTGGTCATCCTCTCAGACCAGCTAGGGATCGTCGCCTAGGTGAGCCGTTACCCCACCTACTAGCTAATCCCATCTGGGCACATCCGATGGCAAGAGGCCCGAAGGTCCCCCTCTTTGGTCTTGCGACATTATGCGGTATTAGCTACCGTTTCCAGTAGTTATCCCCCTCCATCAGGCAGTTTCCCAGACATTACTCACCCGTCCGCCACTCGTCAGCGAAGCAGCAAGCTGCTTCCTGTTACCGTTCGACTTGCATGTGTTAGGCCTGCCGCCAGCGTTCAATCTGAGCCATGATCAAACTCTTCAATTTAAAAGTTTGATGCTCAATGAATTAAACTTCGTAATGAATTACGTGTTCACTCGTTGAGACTTGGTATTCATTTAGTGTCCGAGGACATTAAGAATCCATGTCACTTTGAGTGCCCACACAGATTGTCTGATAAATTGTTAAAGAGCAGTGCCGCTTCGTTTTCGCTGCGGCGCGGGGTGTGCATATTACGCTTTCCCGCTTCAGAGTCAAGCGTTTGTTTTGCTTTTCTCTGCTGACCCGGCGGCTTGCGTGCCGTTGTTCCGTGTCAGTGGAGGCGCATTATAGGGAGTTCTTCTGAAGTGACAAGCACTAAATACAAAAAAAATTTCGTTCGCTCACTTTTCAAACTCAACGCTTATTTATCCCGCGCATCGTCCGTTAAACGCGCAATTTCACGGGCAAAACTGGCGACCTGGGCCCAGTCGGTATAAACCACTTCTTTACGCGTATCCGTTTCCCCGCCCGTCATTTTCATGATCAGGCGGATCATAAAGCGGTCATACCAGCGGTAACGCGGGTAACGCAGCGCGCCAGCAAAGACAGAACAGATATCGGGCTGCCATGGCGAACTTAGCAAAAACTTGCGCGTATAGCTGTTGGTCTGCGGCGTACGCTTCTCCGCTTTACGGGCAACCAGGTTGACCGAGTAAAACGCGCCAGGCAGTTGAGCGAGCTCCGCCGTATGCTTTTTCACAAAGCGATCCAGCGCCGGATGGAAATGGCCGTAACGAATTGAAGCGCCAATGACCACGCGGTCGTAATCCTGCCAGGCAATCTGCTCTGTGCGATTCAGGTTCACCACATCAGAATAAATGCCCAGCTCTTTGAGTTCGGAAGCCAGATATGAAGCAATCTCACGCGTTTGCCCGTCACGCGTTGAGAAAAGAATTAACGTTTTCACCAATGTCTCCTTACTCACGCCAGAATGTTGGGGTAAACAGCACCAGCAGCGTAAAGACCTCAAGACGCCCAAACAGCATATTGGCGATTAAGATCCACTTCGCCACCGGGTTCATACTGGCGAAGTTATCCGCCACGACGCCCAGCCCCGGCCCCAGGTTGTTTAACGTTGCCACCACAGAGGCGAAGGCAGAGAAATCATCCACGCCCGTGGCGATAATCGCCAGCATACTGACAATAAAGACCAGCGCATAAGCGGAGAAGAATCCCCACACCGCTTCGAGGATGCGCTCCGGCAACGCGCGGTTCCCCAGCTTAATACTGTAAACCGCATTCGGGTGGACCAGACGTTTCAGCTCACGGTTCCCCTGCTTGAACAGCAGCAGAATGCGGATCACCTTCAGACCGCCGCCCGTTGACCCGGCGCAACCGCCGATAAACGCAGAGCACAACAGCAGCACCGGCAGGAACAGTGGCCAACGCGCAATACTGTCCGTGGTGAAACCAGCGGTTGTCGCCATCGATACCACCTGGAAGAAGGCCTGGTTCAGGGTCGTGACCGCCGAGTTATAAACATCGTGGAACCACAGTACCAGGGTACAGATAACCACCAGGGTCAGCTGGACGCCAATAAACATCCGGAACTCCGGGTCGCGCCAGTACACCTTCAGGCTCCGTCCGCTAAGCAACGAGAAGTGTAGACCGTAGTTACAGCCTGAGATCAGCAAAAAGATGGCAATGATGGTATTGATTGTCGGGCTGTCGAAGTAGCCGACGCTGGCATCGTGGGTGGAGAACCCGCCGATAGCAATAGTCGCAAAGCTGTGCCCGATGGCATCAAACGCAGGCATCCCGGCAAACCACAGCGCCAGCGCGCAGGCCACCGTCAGCAGGACATAGATAAGCCACAGGGTCTTCGCCGTCTCCGCAATACGCGGGCGCATCTTGTTATCTTTCAGCGGGCCGGGCATCTCCGCCCGGTAAAGCTGCATCCCCCCGACGCCCAGAATCGGCAGGATAGCTACCGCCAGGACGATGATCCCCATACCGCCGAACCACTGGAGCATCTGCCGGTAAAAGAGAATCGCATGCGGGAGCGAATCCAGCCCCACCAGCGTGGTAGCCCCGGTGGTCGTTAATCCGGAGAACGATTCAAAAAACGCATCCGTGACGGTGAGATTCGGTTGTTCGGAGAAGATAAACGGCAGCGCACCCACGCTTCCCAGTACCGTCCAGAACAGGACCACAATCAGAAACCCCTCCCGGGATTTCAGTTCACCTTTCTCACGGCGGTTTGGCCACCACAGCAGGGAGCCAATCGTCAGCGCGACAAAAAAGGTTTGCGTAAATGCACGCCCCGCGCCGTCCCGGTAGATGAGCGCCACCAGTCCGGGAATGATCATTGTCCCGGAGAAAAGTATGACCAGCAATCCAACGATTCGGGTAATGGCACGAAAATGCATCTCTGCCGCTTCCTTAGGTATTCAAAATTGTGAGGTGGGGATTATTCTTCAATCGGCAGTAATTGCAATGAACCGCGACTAAAATCAGCGAGTTTTGCTGAAAAAGCAGCCAGTTCCGCCTGAGGAAGCGCCACGCGTAATTGCACCATTGCCTGATAATCACTGTGTGCGATGACACCGTTAAACTGTTTAAGCAGTGCTTCGATACCCGATAGCTGGGCGTAATCGCATAACAAAGTATATTCCGTAAGTGGCGTTTTGCGGGTTGTTATCAGCAGATTAAGCGCCTGCTGGACACCACCTCCGTAGGCTTTAACCAGCCCTCCGGTGCCTAACAAAATGCCCCCGTAGTAGCGGACAACAACGGCGGTGATTTCACCCACGCCGCTGCCCATTAACTGGGATAGCATCGGTTTTCCGGCCGTACCCGCCGGTTCACCGTCGTCAGAAAACCCGAGCTGCTGTGAGTCGTCTGGCGGCCCTGCGACCCACGCCACACAGTGATGGCGGGCATCGGGGTGCTGCGCGCGGACGGACTCGACGAACGCCTTCGCCGCCTCCACGCCGTCGGTATGCGCCAGCAGCGTGATAAAGCGGCTTTTCTTGATTTCCTCAACAAAGGTGACCGGCTCGGCCGGTATCAGCCAGCTTTCCATCAGGCCAGCTTCAGATCTCGCGTCATGTTCTCAATGCTGTTCTCGTGAATAACCACGTTATCCTCGATACGAATGCCGCCATACGGCTTCAGCGCTTCAATTTTCTCCCAGTTGAAGTGCTTGCTGAATTGCCCTTCGCGCCACGGTGCCAGCAGGGATTCAATAAAGTAGATGCCCGGCTCGATGGTCAATACCATACGCGGCGCCAGAACGCGGGTGCAGCGCAGATAAGGATATTTAGACGGTGCCGCCAGGTGCGTACCGGTATCATCCTGCATAAAGCCCGCGACGTCATGAACCTGCAAACCCAGCGGGTGACCGATACCATGCGGCATAAATGGCCCGGTCAGATCGTTCTCAACCATCGCCTCTTCGCTCATGTCTTTGACAATCTGATGCTTACGCAGCAGTTTAGCGATGCGCTGATGGAACTGGATGTGATAATCCACGTAGCTGGTTCCGGCCTTCATGGTGCCAATCAGCGCCAGCTGTTCGTCGTTCACGTCTTTGATCAATTGCGCAAAATCGGTGTCCGCATTCGCCGCCCAGGTACGGGTCAGGTCTGCCGCATAACCATTGTACTCAGCCCCCGCGTCCAGCAGGAAGCTGCGCATCTCAGCCGGAACCTGATGATCCAGTTTGGTGTAGTGCAGAACCGAGGCATGTTCATTCAGCGCCACGATGTTGCTGTACGGCACGTCGGTATCGCGGTGGCCGGTCGCCGTCAGGTAGGCCTGATTAATATCGAACTCGCTCATACCGGACTGGAACGCTTCGTGCGCCGCACGGTGGCCATTCACCGCCGTTTTTTGCGCTTCACGCATGCAGTAAAGTTCGTAGTCGGTCTTGTAGGCGCGATAGTAGTGCAGATAATCCAGCACGCCTTTCGGGTTGAGTTTATCTGCCGGAATATCCAGACCCAGCGCACGCTCAGGAACCGGACCAATGTAGCCGATGTTGCCGCGCGCCGCTGGCAGCTGGCTGCCAATACCGTCTGCTTTTGGCAGCGCAATCACGTCAATTTCTTCGGTCCAGAATGAGGTCGGCAGCGGCTCCACGTTGTGCCAGTAATCGACCGGCAGGTAGAACCACAGTTTCGGCTTGTTCACGCCATCCACCAGCAGCCAGCAATTTGGAACCTGCGTGACAGGCACCCAGGCTTTAAACTGCGGGTTAACCTTGAAGGGATAAGCATGGTCATCAAGAAAAGTATTCATCAGCTCGCCGGAGTGGATCAGCAGGGCATCCAGCTTGAAGCGGGCCAGTACATCGCGGGTACGTTCCTGTAGGGTAACGATATGATTTTTATAAAGCGAAGCCAGTGAGTCCATCATTCTTCCTTTCGTTTTTTTGACCTCAAGTCATCGCATCTTAGCACACCTCACTCCGGCTGCGTGATTTCCACCGACCGTGATCAGCGCAGCAATTTCTTAATGACTAATTTGCATTTTATTAACATAAATTCCACACTCCGTTTCATCTGGTATGACCAGATCCAATTGCTGGATTCAGGAGACCGACATGCTCTACAAAGGCGACACCCTGTACGTAGACTGGCTGGAAGATGGCATTGCCGAACTGGTGTTCGATGCCCCCGGCTCAGTGAACAAGCTTGATACCGCGACGGTGGCCAGTCTTGGCCAGGCGCTGGATGTACTTGAAAAGCAATCAGATTTGAAAGGGCTGCTGCTGCGCTCCAACAAAGCGGCCTTTATCGTTGGCGCGGATATCACCGAATTCCTGTCGCTGTTCCTGGTGCCCGAAGAACAGCTGAGCCAGTGGCTGCACTTTGCCAACAGCGTTTTTAATCGTCTGGAAGATCTGCCTGTCCCGACCCTTTCCGCCGTTAACGGCTACGCGCTGGGCGGTGGCTGCGAGTGCGTGCTGGCGACCGACTACCGTCTGGCGACGCCGGACCTGCGCATCGGCCTGCCGGAAACCAAGCTGGGCATCATGCCGGGCTTTGGCGGTTCCGTGCGTATGCCGCGCATGCTGGGTGCCGACAGCGCGCTGGAGATCATTGCCGCGGGTAAAGATGTCGGCGCAGAACAGGCGCAGAAAATCGGCCTGGTGGACGGCGTGGTTAAGCCTGAAAAACTGATTGAGGGTGCTATCGCCATTCTGCGTCAGACGATTAACGGCGATCTCGACTGGAAAGCCAAACGTCAGCCAAAGCTGGAGCCATTAAAGCTCAGCAAAATTGAAGCCACCATGAGCTTCACCATCGCCAAAGGCATGGTGATGCAGACGGCGGGTAAACACTACCCGGCGCCGATCACGGCGGTGAAAACCATTGAAGCGGCAGCCCGTCTGGGCCGTGATGACGCTCTGAAGCTTGAAAACCAGAGCTTTGTCCCGCTGGCGCACACCAACGAAGCCCGCGCGCTGGTTGGTATCTTCCTTAACGATCAGTTCGTGAAAGGCAAAGCCAAACAACTCACCAAAAACGTTGAAACGCCAAAACACGCGGCGGTACTCGGCGCGGGCATTATGGGGGGCGGCATCGCCTACCAGTCTGCCTGGAAAGGCGTGCCGGTGGTGATGAAGGACATCAACGAGAAATCCCTGACGCTGGGCATGACCGAAGCGGCCAAGCTGCTGAATAAACAGCTTGAGCGCGGCAAAATTGATGGTCTGAAGCTTGCAGGCGTGATCTCCACCATCCAGCCAGTGCTGGAATACAGCGGTTTCGACCGTATGGACGTGGTGGTTGAAGCGGTCGTCGAGAACCCGAAAGTGAAAAAAGCGGTGCTGGCCGAAACCGAAGACAAGGTGCGTCCGGAAACCGTGCTGGCCTCTAACACCTCCACCATTCCTATCAGCGAACTGGCGAGCGTGCTGAAGCGTCCGGAAAACTTCTGCGGGATGCACTTCTTTAACCCGGTGCACCGCATGCCGCTGGTCGAAGTGATCCGAGGGGAAAAAACCTCCGACGAAACCATCGCCAAAGTGGTGGCGTGGGCGAGCAAGATGGGCAAAACGCCGATCGTGGTTAACGACTGCCCGGGCTTCTTCGTTAACCGCGTGCTGTTCCCGTACTTCGCCGGTTTCAGCCAGCTGCTGCGCGACGGCGCAGACTTCCGCAAAATCGACAAAGTGATGGAAAAACAGTTCGGCTGGCCGATGGGCCCGGCGTATCTGCTGGACGTTGTCGGCATCGACACTGCCCATCACGCGCAGGCGGTGATGGCGGCGGGCTTCCCGCAGCGCATGCAGAAAGATTATCGCGACGCCATTGATGCCCTGTTCGACGCCAACCGCTTCGGGCAGAAAAACGGTCTGGGCTTCTGGCGCTATAAAGAAGACAGCAAAGGCAAACCGAAGAAAGAAGAAGATCCGGCGGTGGATGGCCTGCTGGCCAACGTCAGTCAGCCAAAACGCGACTTCACCGACGATGAGATCATCGCACGGATGATGATCCCAATGGTCAACGAAGTGGTGCGCTGCCTCGAAGAAGGCATTATCGCCAGCCCGGCAGAAGCGGATATGGCGCTGGTGTACGGCCTCGGCTTCCCTCCGTTCCACGGAGGCGCGTTCCGCTGGCTGGATACGCTCGGCAGCGCCCGCTATCTCGATATGGCTCAGCAGTACCAGCACCTCGGCCCGCTTTATGAGGTGCCGGAAGGGCTGCGTAACAAAGCGCGCCATAACGAACCCTACTACCCAGCAGTTGAGCCAGCCCGTCCGGTTGGCGAACTGAAAACGGCTTAAGGAGTCACAATGGAAAAGGTTGTCATTGTTGATGCGATTCGCACCCCGATGGGCCGTTCAAAAGGCGGTGCGTTCCGTAACGTGCGCGCGGAAGATCTCTCCGCGCACCTGATGCGTAGCCTGCTGGCGCGTAACCCGGCGCTGGACCCAGCAGCGCTGGACGATATCTACTGGGGCTGCGTGCAGCAGACGCTGGAGCAGGGCTTCAACATTGCCCGTAACGCGTCCCTGCTGGCGGAGATCCCGCATTCGGTTCCGGCCGTCACCGTCAACCGTCTTTGCGGTTCGTCGATGCAGGCGCTGCACGACGCGGCGCGGATGATCATGACCGGCGATGCGCAGGCCTGTCTGGTGGGCGGCGTGGAGCACATGGGCCACGTGCCAATGAGCCACGGGGTCGATTTCCATCCTGGCATGAGCCGCAACGTGGCGAAAGCCGCCGGTATGATGGGCCTGACCGCCGAGATGCTCTCCCGTCTGCACGGCATCAGCCGTGAGATGCAGGATGCGTTTGCCGCACGCTCGCATGCCCGCGCCTGGGCCGCCACGCAGTCTGGTGCCTTTAAGAATGAGATCATCCCAACCGGCGGTCACGACGCAGACGGCGTACTGAAGCAGTTCAGCTACGACGAAGTTATCCGCCCGGAAACCACGGTCGAAGCGCTTTCTACCCTGCGTCCGGCATTTGATCCGGTCACCGGCACGGTAACGGCGGGCACCTCGTCTGCCCTGTCCGACGGTGCCGCCGCGATGCTGGTAATGAGCGAAAGCCGCGCCCGCGAATTAGGCCTGACGCCACGCGCCCGCGTGCGTTCGATGGCGGTCGTGGGCTGCGATCCTTCCATCATGGGCTACGGCCCGGTTCCGGCATCAAAACTGGCGCTGAAAAAAGCGGGGCTGAGCGCAAGTGATATCGACCTCTTTGAGATGAACGAAGCGTTCGCCGCGCAGATCCTGCCGTGCATTAAAGATCTGGGACTGATGGATCAGATCGACGAGAAGATTAACCTCAACGGCGGCGCGATCGCCCTCGGTCACCCGCTGGGCTGTTCCGGGGCGCGTATCAGTACCACGCTGATTAACCTGATGGAACGCAAAGATGCCCAGTTCGGACTGGCAACGATGTGTATCGGGTTGGGTCAGGGTATCGCGACGGTGTTTGAGAGGGTGTAAAGAAAAAGTATCTCAAAGTAACGTAGGCCCGATAAGCATCGCGCCATCGGGCTTTTGCCGGGAGGCGCTACGCTTTCCCGGCCTACGAAGAGAAAAAGTTTAGTTGCCGTTCTTCCCGCCTGTCAGGGGCGGGTTTTTTACGTTATTGCAGCAGCGAAATATCCGCCACGCGCAGGAACAGCTCACGCAGTTTCTCAAGCATCGAGAGACGGTTAATCCGCAGCTCTTTATCTTCCACGTTCACCATCACCTTCTCGAAGAAGGCGTCGATGACGTCACGCAGCTCTGCCAGCTCCACCAGCGCTTCCTGGTAGCGACCTTCCGCGAAATACGGCTCCAGCTTGTCGCGCAGCACCACAACCTGCATCGCCAGAGAAATCTCTTCCGGCTCTTTCAGGGTTGCAGCGTTGACGCGCTCGTTCAGCGTTTCGTCGGATTTCGCGAGGATGTTGGATACACGCTTGTTGGCCGCGGCCAGCGCAGACGCCGCTTCCAGCGTACGGAAGTGGGATACCGCTTTCATACGCGCATCGAAATCTGCCGGACGGGTCGGACGACGCGCCAGCACCGCCTGAATGGTATCAACGGAGTAACCTTCGTCCTGATACCACGCGCGGAAACGACCGAGCATAAAGTCGATAACATCATCCACAACCTTCGCGTTGGTCAGCTTATCGCCATACAGACGTACCGCTTCTTCGGTCAGCGTTTGCAGATCGAGGTTAAGGTTCTTCTCTACGATGATTCGCAGCACGCCCAGCGCAGCACGACGCAGCGCGAACGGGTCTTTATCGCCTTTCGGATGCTGACCGATACCGAAGATACCCGCCAGGGTGTCCATCTTATCGGCAATCGCCACGGCGCAGGCAACCGGGTTAGACGGCAGATCGTCACCGGCAAAGCGCGGCTGATACTGCTCGTTCAGGGCTACCGCCACGTCTTCCGCTTCGCCATCGTGACGCGCGTAGTGCATGCCCATCACGCCCTGGGTGTCGGTAAATTCGAACACCATGTTGGTCATCAGGTCGCACTTGGAGAGCAGGCCCGCACGGGTAGCGTGATTAACGTCGGCGCCAATTTCACGGGCAATCCAGCCGGACAGCTCCGCGATACGGTCGGTTTTGTCGCGCAGCGTACCCAGCTGCTGCTGGAACAGTACGGTTTGCAGACGCGGCAGGTTATCTTCCAGACGTTTTTTACGGTCGGTGTTGAAGAAGAACTCGGCATCCGCCAGACGCGGACGCACCACTTTCTCGTTACCGGAGATAATCTGGCTCGGATCTTTCGATTCGATGTTCGCCACGAAGATGAAGTTTGGCAGCAGCTTGCCGTCGTTGGCGTAAACCGGGAAGTACTTCTGGTCACCCTTCATGGTGTAAACCAGCGCTTCTGCCGGAACGGCCAGGAATTTCTCTTCGAATTTCGCGGTCAGTACAACCGGCCATTCGACCAGCGAAGTCACCTCTTCCAGCAGGCTGTCGCTCAGATCGGCATTACCGCCAATTTTGCGCGCCGCGTCTTCTGCGTCCGCTTTGATTTTGGCTTTACGCTGTTCGTAGTCAGCAATGACCTTGCCGCGCTCCAGCAGGATCTGCGGGTACTGGTCAGCATTGTCGATAGTGAACTCCGACTCGCCCATAAAGCGATGGCCGCGGATCACGCGATCGGACGCCACGCCCAGAATGGTCGCCGGGATAACGGTATCGCCCAGCAGCAGGGTCACGGTGTGAACCGGACGCACAAAGTGTACGTCGGACGCGCCCCAGCGCATCAGCTTAGGAATCGGCAATTTTGCCAGCGAGGTCGCGATCATGTCAGGCAGCAGCGCTTCGGCGCTTTCGCCTTTCACATGGGCACGGTACAGCAGCCACTCACCTTTGTCGGTGGTCAGACGCTCAGCCTGATCAACGGTGATGCCGCAGCCGCGCGCCCAGCCTTCTGCCGCTTTGCTCGGCTTGCCTTCCGCGTCGAACGCCTGAGCAATGGCCGGGCCACGTTTTTCAACTTCGCGATCCGGCTGGGACGCCGCCAGGTTTGCCACTTTCAGCGCCAGACGACGCGGCGCAGCAAACCACTCAATTTTACCGTGCGCCAGGCCAGCGTTATCCAGCTCAGCAGTGACGTTCGCAGCGAAAGATTCAGCCAGGCTGCGCAGGGCTTTTGGTGGCAGCTCTTCAGTGCCGATTTCCACCAGGAAAGTTTTCTCAGACATGGCCGCCTCTTATTTGTTTCGGTTGCACATCGGGAAGCCAAGGGCTTCACGGGACGCGTAGTAAGCTTCTGCAACGGCTTTGGTCAGGGTACGAATACGCAGAATGTAGCGCTGACGTTCAGTCACGGAGATCGCTTTGCGGGCATCCAGCAGGTTGAAGCTGTGGGCAGCCTTCAGAATACGCTCGTAGGCAGGCAGCGGCAGCGGAGTCTCCAGCGCCAGCAGCTGCTGGGCTTCTTTCTCGTACTGCTCGAAGCAGGTGAACAGGAAGTCCACGTCCGCGTATTCGAAGTTATAGGTGGATTGCTCCACTTCGTTCTGATGGAACACGTCGCCGTAGGTGGTTTTACCCAGCGGGCCGTCGCTCCAGACCAGGTCGTAAACGCTGTCTACGCCCTGAATGTACATGGCCAGACGTTCCAGACCATAGGTGATTTCGCCGGTAATCGGTTTACATTCCAGACCGCCAACCTGCTGGAAGTAAGTGAACTGGGTCACTTCCATGCCGTTCAGCCACACTTCCCAACCCAGACCCCAGGCACCCAGCGTTGGGTTTTCCCAGTTATCTTCCACGAAACGAATGTCGTGAATGGTTGGATCCATACCCAGCTCTTTCAGTGACCCGAGGTACAGTTCCTGAATGTTGTCGGGTGATGGCTTAATCACCACCTGGAACTGATAGTAGTGCTGCAAACGGTTCGGGTTTTCGCCGTAACGGCCATCGGTCGGACGACGGGATGGCTGCACATAGGCGGTCGCCATTGGCTCTGGCCCTAACGCGCGCAGGCTGGTCATCGGGTGTGAGGTGCCTGCGCCAACTTCCATGTCCAAAGGTTGAACAATGGTGCAGCCCTGACGAGCCCAGTAATCCTGTAAGGTCAGGATCAGGCCCTGGAAGGTCTTGGTATCAAACTTTTGCATAGTATTTCGTGCTGGATACGTGTGGTTTTAAATGGAAGGGATCAGTATACCCGCTGGCTGCAAGATATACAGTACGAAACGGGGTTGTTTAGGGAAAATTGGGGAATAAGCCCTACAGCCAGAACCTGCGAAGGCTCTGGTTGCTGCTTATACGAGCAATTTAACGCATTGAGAGATGTAAAAACTGGCCGTCTGCATCAAAAGAGCAGACAAAGCCCTCTTTACGCGCCGTATAGCCTTTCAGTTCATAGCTGCCCTGAAAGCGCTCGAAGCCGTTTATATGAATTTTCTGTGCTTCGGAATTATAGCGGTGAGCCGCCTGATCCCTGCACAGCTGTTCCATATTCAGGGAACGCTCCGGGCTCATTTTCCCCTGCTGCGCTTTTTGGACAGGTATCTCCTCAGAAGCACTGCATCCTGTTAATAAGAGCAGCAGAAAGAGTGACACCCCACGCTTCATCATCATTTTTATTACCGCCCTGGTCAGTGGCTGTTATTTTTAGTAGCAACACGTTTATAGATTAAAGTCCGTCATTCTGCGAATCTCGCCAGCTCCCTACAAGTTAGCCTGGCTAAACTCAGAATTTTCCAAGGGAAAAGTTTTACACAATCGCAGTCACACTTTTTTTATCAGGAATACAGAGGAACTGATGCAGTCAAAAATTAACTGGATTGATAACCTGCGGGGAATAGCCTGTCTGATGGTGGTGATGATCCACACAACGACCTGGTATGTCACGAACGCGCACAGTATCAGCCCTGTTAACTGGGATGTCGCCAATATTCTGAACTCGGCCTCCCGCGTGAGCGTCCCGCTGTTCTTTATGATTTCCGGTTTTCTCTTTTTTGGCGAGCGTAGCGCGCAGCCAAGACATTTCATCCGTATTGTCTCCTGTCTGCTGTTTTACAGCGCCATTTCGCTGCTCTATATCATCCTGTTCACTTCAATTAACGCTGAACGTTCCCTGCTCAATTTGTTGCAAAAACCGGTGTTCTATCATCTGTGGTTTTTCTTCGCGATAATCGTTATCTATCTGGTGTCACCGTTAATTCAGGTAAAAAACGTCAGCGGTAAAATGCTGCTGGCCTTGATGGTAATAATCGGGATCGTGGCCAACCCGAATACCGTTTCACAGAAAATTGATGGCTTTGAATGGCTGCCCGTTAACCTTTATATCACCGGGGATACGTTTTATTACGTGCTGTACGGCATGCTGGGGCGCGCCATTGGCATGATGGAGACGCAAAAGCGAGGAATAAACTGGCTATGCGCGGCCGCGTTTCTCGTCGGTGTGTTTATTATCTCTCGCGGGACGCTGCATGAGCTGCAATGGCGCGGCAACTTTGCCGATACCTGGTATCTCTACTGCGGGCCGATGGTCTTTATCTGCGCGATCTCTCTGCTGACGCTGGTTAAAAACACCCTGAATGCCCGCCCGCTTCCGGTGCTGGGGTTTATCTCTCGCCACTCGCTGGGCATTTACGGTTTTCACGCGCTGGTGATCCACGCCCTGCGCACCCGCGGCGTTGAGCTTAAAAGCTGGCCGGTGCTGGATATTGTCTGGATATTTACCGTTACGCTGGTTGTCAGCCTGCTGCTGTCAATGTTGCTGCAAAGAATCGATGCGCGCAGGTTTGTAAGCTAACCCGGTTGAAGGCTGGTAGGCCGGGTAAGCGTTAGCGCCACCCGGCTCCTGTTTATGACATTAGCGGCAAAAGCTGCTGATAGATTTTGCGGAACACGTCTCGTCTTTCAGCATAGCGAGCATGATTTTTCGCATCAGGACGATGCTGCCGTTCAAGCGGCAGCTGGGGCAAAAGCTGGTGCAGTGGTTTATCCGCGTTCAGCGCAATTTGCGCCAGCCGTGCCGCACCGAGCGCCGGGCCGACATCGCCTCCCGTACGATAGTCCAGCTGCAACCCGCTGATATCGGAAAGCATTTGCCGCCAGTAGCTGCTTCGTGCACCGCCGCCAATTAACGTAATGCTGGATGGCGTCAGTCCACAGTCATGCACGACATCCATTCCGTCCGCCAGAGCATAGCCAACGCCTTCAAGCACCGCGCGCGCCAGCTCTGCCGGGCCGTGCTGATGGGTAAGGCCGAAGAACACCCCTTTCGCTTCCGGGTTGTTATGCGGCGTCCGCTCGCCGGAAAGGTACGGTAAAAACCAGACCGCACCGGCATTATCATCTGCCTGCTGTGCCGCTGTTATAAGCGCCGGGACGTCCGCCATTCCGGTTAGCTTTGCCGCCCAGTCAAGGCAGGAAGCCGCGCTCAGCATCACCGACATCAAATGCCATTTACCCGGCAACGCGTGGCAGAAACTGTGTATGGCGCTTTCAGGGTTACTACGATACCCGTCACTGACGGCAAAATAGACGCCGGAGGTACCGAGTGAGAGCATGGCCTGCCCTGCCTCGACCATCCCCACGCCGACCGCACCCGCCGCATTATCGCCGCCGCCGGCGACGACAGGTACGGCTGGCATGTTCCAGCGTTCAGCAACAGAAGGCTGCAAAGCCCCCGTGATTTCACTGCCTTCAAACAGCGCAGGCATATGGTCGCGCGTCAGCTGGCAGGCATCCAGCATCGCCTCGCTCCAGTCCCGTTTCGCCACGTCGAGCCACATCGTACCCGCGGCGTCAGACATGTCGCTGGCAAAATCCCCCGTCATGCGAAAACGCAGGTAGTCTTTCGGCAACAGAACCTTCGCCACCTGACGAAAAATCTCAGGCTCATGGCGCTGCACCCACAGGAGTTTTGGCGCGGTAAAACCGGGCATCATCAGGTTGCCCGTAATTTCACGGGATGCAGGCACACGCTCCTCAAGGATCGCGCACTCTTCCGCACAGCGGCCATCGTTCCAGAGAATAGCCGGGCGCAGAACGCGATGCTGACTATCCAGCAACGTTGCGCCATGCATTTGCCCGGCAATGCCCAGCGCTTTCACGTCGCGCAGGCTATGCTGCTCGCCTAAGGCTTTCATCGCACGCTCTGTCGCCTGCCACCACTGCTCCGGATCTTGTTCCGACCAAAGCGGATACGGACGTGAAACCTGCAACTTTTCAGTCTGCGTGGCTAATACATCGCCCTGCTCGCTTAACAGGATGGCTTTCACCCCCGACGTGCCAAGATCGATCCCGATATACATGTGGTGGCTCCTTTGACGAAAATGCCCGGTGGCGCTGCGCTTACCGGGCCTGGATGCTGTTATTTATCGAACAGGTAGTGATTGACCAGGTTTTCCAGCAGCTCCTGATGGCCACTCTGATGCTGCGGCGCAAGCTGATGCTGTTCAGCGTACTTCGCGATCTCCGCAAGCGATAACTGACCTTTCAAAATTTGCTGGCCCAGCTCACTGTTCCAGCCGCTGTAGCGCTTCGCCACGCGCTTATCCAGCTCACCGTCTTCAATCATACGGGCCGCCACTTTCAGCGCCAGCGCCATGGTGTCCATCGCGCCAATATGCCCGTAGAACAGATCGTATTTGTCGGTGCTCTGGCGACGCACTTTGGCGTCGAAGTTCAGGCCGCCGGTGGTGAAACCGCCCGCTTTGATGATCTCGTACATCACCAGCGCATTCTCTTCCACGCTGTTCGGGAACTGGTCGGTATCCCAGCCCAGCTGTGGATCACCACGGTTAGCATCGACAGAGCCGAAGATGCCCAGTGCAATCGCAGAGGCAATTTCGTGATGGAACGAGTGGCCCGCCAGGGTAGCGTGGTTAGCCTCAATATTGACTTTGATCTCTTTTTCCAGACCAAACTGCTTCAGGAAGCCATACACGGTGGCGACATCGTAGTCGTACTGATGTTTGGTTGGCTCCTGTGGTTTTGGCTCAATCAGCAGCGTGCCGCGGAAACCGATTTTGTGTTTGTGGTCCACAACCATCTGCATAAAGCGACCAATCTGCTCACGCTCCTGACGCAGGTCGGTATTCAGCAGCGTTTCATAGCCTTCACGACCGCCCCAGAGTACATAGTTCTCACCGCCCAGCTGATGCGTGGCGTTCATCGCGGTCACGACCTGGGTTGCCGCCCAGCTGAAGACTTCCGGGTCCGGGTTGGTTGCCGCACCCGCGCCATAGCGAGGATTGGTAAAGCAGTTAGCCGTACCCCAGAGCAGCTTCACGCCGCTTTGCTGCTGTTTTTCAGCCAGTACGTCGACCATCTGCGCGAAATTGTTCAGATACTCTTTCAGCGATGCCCCTTCCGGCGACACGTCCACATCGTGGAAACAGTAGTACGGCACGTTCAGCTTATGGAAGAACTCGAACGCGACGTCGGCTTTACGCTTCGCCAGCTCAATGGCCTCGCCCGGCTGTTGCCATGGACGGTCAAAAGAGCCCACGCCGAACATATCGGCACCGTTCCAGCAGAAGGTGTGCCAGTAGCAGGCGGCAAAGCGCAAGTGATCTTCCATGCGCTTACCCAGCACCAGCTCATCCGGGTTGTAGTGACGAAATGCTAAAGGATTGGTCGTTTTCGTGCCTTCGAAACGAACGCGATCGAGTTGGTCGAAATAAGCTTGCATATTGAGCTCCATAATCAGGGTATGCGGCGTGGTCTTGCTTCTGGAGTAATAGTGAATAGACATTGGAGGTTGCTCAATTACGTTATTTCACACTGCTATTGAGATAATGCGCAATTGTGCGCTGGCTCGCAAAATAATGCGCAGACAAACTATTTTTCGGCGCGCATTCCAGAATCAAATGTAATTAATAGGTTACGCTTTTTAAAATCCGATCGCGGTCATAAATTCAGAAATAAACCAAATATCGTAATGAGAAGATAAAAATCTGTAATTGCCAGCAGGCCTTTCCACGTTAAAAATTTGCTGCGTCTCAGCAGTGAACGTTTCTTTTATCTCAGCTACACATACCCCTACAAAAAGGCCTAATAATTATGAAGATAAAGAACCTGACCCTAACGCTCTGCACTACTCTCCTGCTTGCAAGCTTTGCCGGACATGCCAAAGAGGTCAAAATCGGCATGGCGATTGATGACTTACGCCTGGAGCGCTGGCAAAAAGATCGCGATATCTTTGTTAAAAAAGCGGAATCTCTCGGCGCGGAGGTGTTCGTTCAGTCCGCTAACGGCAACGAAGAGACGCAAATGTCGCAAATCGAGAATATGATCAACCGTGGCGTCGATGTGCTGGTCATTATCCCGTATAACGGCCAGGTATTAAGCAACGTGGTGAAAGAAGCGAAACAGGAAGGGATAAAAGTCCTGGCTTATGACCGCATGATTAA
The DNA here is from genome assembly GCF_001037645.1 of Enterobacter sp. BWH64. Taxonomy (NCBI): domain Bacteria; kingdom Pseudomonadati; phylum Pseudomonadota; class Gammaproteobacteria; order Enterobacterales; family Enterobacteriaceae; genus Enterobacter; species Enterobacter sp. BWH64. Next base: position 532,658 of record NZ_KQ089922.1, on the reverse strand, counting down.
TAATGCCGATATTGATTATTATATTTCGTTCGACAATGAAAAGGTGGGCGAATTACAGGCTAAAAGCCTGGTCGCAAAAGTGCCTCAGGGTAATTATTTCCTGATGGGCGGCTCGCCTGTGGATAACAACGCCAAACTGTTCCGCCAGGGACAAATGAAAGTGCTGAAGCCGTATATCGACGAGGGCAAAATTAAAGTCGTCGGCGACCAGTGGGCTGACGGCTGGTTACCGGAAAACGCGCTGAAAATTATGGAAAACGCGTTGACCGCAAATAACAACAAAATCGATGCGGTGGTGGCCTCTAACGATGCCACTGCGGGTGGCGCCATTCAGGCGCTGAGCGCGCAGGGACTGGCCGGGAAAGTCGCTATTTCCGGACAGGACGCCGACCTTGCGGGTGTAAAACGCATCATCGCGGGTACCCAGACCATGACGGTGTATAAGCCCATTACCGAGCTTGCTAATACGGCCGCCGAAATTGCCGTTGAGCTGGGCAATGGCCAGCAACCTAAAGCAGACGCGACGTTAAATAACGGCCTGAAAGACGTACCTGCTCGCCTGCTTACCCCTATCGAAGTCAACAAAGAGAATATTGACGCCACCGTGGTGAAAGACGGTTTCCATAAGAAGAGTGAACTGTAATCCAGCGCAGCCCCTGCCCGGCAGGGGCGCATTGACCTGCCCTGTTCATCTGTTGGGCTATGCGGAGCAGTTATGTCTTATTTACTTGAAATGAAAAGCATCACCAAAGCCTTCGGAGCGGTGAAAGCAGTCGATAACGTAAGCCTGCGGCTGAATCCCGGCGAAGTGATGTCGCTGTGCGGCGAAAATGGCTCGGGAAAATCCACGCTGATGAAAGTGTTGTGCGGGATCTACCCGCACGGCAGCTACGAGGGCGAAATCGTTTTTGCCGGTGAGGTGCTCCAGGCCACGCACATTCGCGATACCGAACGTAAAGGCATCGCTATCATTCACCAGGAGCTGGCGCTGGTGAAGCACCTTACCGTGCTGGAAAATATCTTTCTCGGTGCCGAACTCTCACGCCACGGCGTACTGGATTACGACACCATGACGCTGCGCTGCGAAAAACTGCTGGCTCAGGTGAGCCTGGCTATCTCACCGGATACGCGCGTGGGCGACTTAGGTTTAGGCCAGCAGCAGCTGGTCGAGATCGCCAAGGCGCTGAACAAACAGGTGCGCCTGCTGATCCTCGACGAACCAACCGCCTCACTCACCGAACAGGAAACCGCCGTACTGCTCAATATCATCCGCGATCTGCAAAACCACGGTATCGCCTGCATCTATATTTCGCACAAGCTCAATGAGGTGAAAGCCATTTCCGACACCATCTGCGTCATCCGCGACGGGCAGCACATCGGCACGCGTGAAGCAGAAGGCATGAGCGAGGATGACATCATCACCATGATGGTGGGTCGCGAACTCACCGCGCTGTATCCCAACGAACCGCACACCATCGGCGAAGAGCTCCTGCGCGTGGAAAACCTGACGGCGTGGCATCCCGTTAACCGCCATATCAAGCGCGTGGATAACCTCTCCTTCTCGCTGCACCGCGGCGAAATTCTCGGCATTGCGGGTTTAGTGGGTGCGGGAAGAACCGAGGCCGTGCAGTGTCTCTTTGGCGTCTGGCCGGGGCGCTGGGAAGGCAAAATTTATATCGACGGTCAGCCGGTAAAAATCGACAACTGCCAGCAGGCTATTGCTAAGGGCATTGCCATGGTGCCAGAAGACCGCAAAAAAGACGGCATCGTGCCGGTAATGGCGGTGGGAAAAAATATCACGCTGGCGGCGCTCAGCCAGTTTACCGGCGCGCTGAGCAGCCTGGATGATGCCGCAGAACAGCAGTGTATTCTCCAGTCGCTTGCCCGGCTTAAGGTGAAAACCTCCTCGCCGGAGCTGGCGATAGGACGCCTGAGCGGCGGCAACCAGCAGAAAGCGATTCTGGCGCGCTGCCTGCTGCTTAATCCGCGCATTTTAATTCTGGACGAACCCACCCGCGGGATCGATATCGGCGCGAAGTATGAAATCTACAAGCTGATCAACCAGCTTGTGCAGCAAGGGATTGCCGTCATTGTTATCTCGTCCGAATTGCCTGAAGTGCTGGGGCTGAGCGACCGCGTGCTGGTCATGCATGAAGGGAAACTCAAAGCCAACCTGAACAACCAGAACCTGACGCAAGAGCAGGTGATGGAAGCTGCCTTAAGGAGCGAACGCCATGTCGAAAAGCAACCCGTCTGATATCAAAGTCGCTGTTCCGACGCCCGGTGCGTTCGCAGGACTTAAATCGCTGAATCTGCAAGTTTTTGTAATGATTGCCGCCATTATCGTGATCATGTTGTTCTTTACCTGGATGACCGATGGCTCCTATTTGAGCGCACGTAACGTCTCTAACCTGCTGCGTCAGACCGCCATCACCGGGATCCTGGCGGTGGGGATGGTCTTTGTGATTATCTCAGCGGAAATTGACCTGTCGGTAGGGTCGATGATGGGTCTGCTCGGCGGCGTGGCGGCAATTTTTGACGTCTGGCTCGGCTGGCCGCTGCCGCTGACGATTGCGGTCACGCTGGTGCTGGGTCTGCTGCTGGGGGCGTGGAATGGCTGGTGGGTGGCCTACCGTAAAGTCCCGTCGTTTATCGTCACCTTAGCGGGGATGCTGGCCTTCCGCGGCATTCTGATTGGGATCACCAACGGCACCACCGTCTCCCCGACCAGCGCCTCGATGTCCCAGATTGGCCAAAGCTACCTCTCTGATGGCGTCGGTTTTACGATCGGCGTGGTTGGGCTGATGGCGTTTGTCGCGTGGCAATGGCGAGGACGTATGCGTCGCCAGGCGCTGGGGCTGGCCTCGCCTGCCTCAACCTCGGTTGTCGGCCGTCAGGCGCTTACTGCGGTGATTGTGCTGGGGGCCATCTGGCTGTTAAACGATTATCGCGGCGTCCCAACGCCCGTTCTGCTGCTGGCGCTGTTGCTGTTAGGTGGGATGTTTATGGCCACACGTACCGCATTCGGTCGCCGTATTTATGCCATCGGCGGCAATCTGGAAGCCGCGCGTTTATCTGGTATCAACGTAGAACGCACCAAACTCGCCGTCTTTGCCATCAACGGCCTGATGGTGGCCATCGCGGGGCTGATCCTCAGTTCGCGACTGGGGGCGGGCTCCCCGTCTGCGGGTAACATTGCCGAGCTGGACGCCATCGCCGCCTGCGTGATTGGCGGGACCAGCCTCGCCGGGGGCATTGGCAGCGTGGCGGGGGCGGTGATGGGCGCATTTATTATGGCTTCGCTGGATAACGGGATGAGTATGATGGACGTGCCGACGTTTTGGCAGTATATCGTCAAGGGTGCCATTCTTTTGCTGGCAGTCTGGATGGACTCTGCCACCAAGCGGCGCGCCTGATAACACTATCGTGACTAATTTGGGAAATGAGCCATGTTTGAAAAGCGTCACCGCATTACGTTGTTATTCAATGCCAACAAAGCCTATGACCGGCAGGTGGTTGAAGGGGTTGGCGAATATTTGCAGGCGTCGCAATCCGAATGGGATATTTTCATCGAAGAAGATTTTCGTACCCGTCTGGAGAACATCAAAGACTGGCTGGGAGATGGGGTCATCGCTGACTTTGACGACCCCGTGATTGAACAGTTGCTGAGTGGCGTCGACGTGCCTATCGTGGGCGTTGGCGGCTCTTACCATACACCGGAACATTACCCCCCCGTTCACTACATCGCCACGGATAACCATGCTCTGGTCGAGACCGCCTTCCTCCATTTAAAGGAGAAAGGCGTACATCGTTTTGCGTTTTACGGATTGCCCGCCACCAGCGGAAAGCGCTGGGCGATGGAGCGTGAATATGCCTTCTGCCAGCTGGTTGCCCAGGAGAAGTATCGCGGCGTCGTTTATCAGGGGCTGGAAACCGCGCCAGAAAACTGGCAGCACGCACAAAATCGCCTGGCTGACTGGCTGCAAACTCTGCCGCCCCAGACAGGGATTATCGCCGTGACGGACGCCCGCGCCCGCCACGTATTACAGGTGTGCGAACATTTGCATATTCCGGTGCCTGAAAAGCTGTGCGTGATTGGTATTGATAACGAAGAGCTTACGCGCTATCTGTCGCGCGTGGCGCTCTCATCCGTGGCTCAGGGTACCCGTCAGATGGGCTATCAGGCCGCAAAGCTGCTGCACAGACTGTTAGACAACGAATCCCTGCCGCTCCAGCGTCTGCTGGTTCCGCCCGTTCGCGTGGTCGAGCGTCGCTCAACTGACTACCGCTCCTTAAACGATCCGGCCGTGATTCAGGCGATGCACTACATTCGCAATCATGCCTGCAAAGGGATTAAGGTCGATCAGGTGCTCGATTCGGTCGGCATTTCACGTTCGAATCTGGAGAAGCGGTTCAAAGAGGAAGTCGGTGAGACGATTCACGCCGTGATCCATGCGGAAAAGCTGGAGAAAGCGCGCAGTCTGCTGATCTCCACCTCGCTGTCGATCAACGAGATTTCACAGATGTGCGGCTATCCGTCGCTTCAGTATTTCTATTCGGTGTTCAGAAAAGAGTATGACACCACGCCGAAGGAGTACCGGGAACGGTACAGTGAAGTCCTGCTCTAGAAAAAAGAACGCCTTCAAGTGGAAGGCGTTTTTCATTACATATGTGCGGCAATCAGACGCTGGTTATCCTGGTACATGGAGAACAGGTAATTGTTATAACGCTGTCCCTGAGTGGAATAACCTTTCAGCTTGTGGATCATCGCCGTAGCCGTTACTTCCTGATCCGCCTTACGCAGCTGAGCGCGTGACTTACGGAACGAGGAGTAGGCCGGATGGGTGTTCAGGTTCACCACATAGGCATTCACGGAATCTTTCACCGATTCAAACTGTGAATAGCCCTTCACCTTGCCGGGTGCATTAGTACAACGACCTTTTGCGCATTTCATGCCAAACAGATTGTTGTTGTTGCGCGCCAGCTTCGAGGTGCCCCAACCGCTTTCGGCGGCGGCCATTGTCGCGACCATACTGCCTGGAATAATGTCCACACGCTCTAACAGAGTGTTCCACGGCACACGACGCGTGTTCCCGCTCCACTTCACTTTATAGCGTTTGGCGATGTCTTTCAGGCGAGTGCGCTCAGACGGCGACCAGCGGCTATCGTACTGTTTGGAGATCAGCCAGTTACGATCCGCAGTAATCGCGGCATTTTGACTTTTAATGTAAGGCATTACCGTCCGGAGAAACGCTTTTTTCCTTGGTGTCCCGGAAGGGTATTTTCGCAAATCAGGAAGTGAACTACTCTTTGCACTATTGCGAGAATACTCTTGTTTACTGCTAACCTTACTGCTTGTCGTCTTTATTACGTGGGCTTTCTTACTCGTTGTATCCGCGTGCGTCTTTGCAAGCACCTCACCTGAAAATGCCATGGTGAGTAACATGAGTATCGCGGCCCCATATCGTCGAATGGGAGTCGATATCATTAGGTCTCCTGGTCGGATATAAACATTCCAACACCTTATTTTCTTCAAAAATTTGAGAGCGGAATCTCAAATCATACCAAAAATAGTCCTCAAGAGCACGTATACAAATAGTCCAATTCCGAAACTATGTCATCCGGAACATGCTCATTAAATCACCAGCACTGGAAAAATGTGCGCGATATCGCAGATAACTGCCTAATTTTGCGCGGGATCACTCATCCCTTCGCGTCCTCCTGGCAGAAAGCCTCAGAGGAGGAGTTTTTCCCCTGAGCCGAGTGGCACACTGGTCAAAAATGCCGCGACAGGAAAATGGAATGAAACGCACTGCATTAGCTGTTCTGATGTTACCCGCATTCGCGCATGCCGACTGGTCATCGCCGGAATTTAACGCGTTTAGCGCTGAAGGTACCGGCGTCTTTACCAGCCAGGCAACGCTTGCGAAGGGTACCCGCCCGCTGACGTTGAGTCTTGATAACGCGTGCTGGCAGCCGACAGGTGCCATTAAACTCAACGAGATGCTGTCGCTCAAACCCTGCGAAGGGACCCCACCGCAGTGGCGGTTATTCCGTGACGGCGTTTATCAGATGCGTATTGATACGCGCTCGGGAACGCCGACGCTGATGTTGACGGTACAAAGTGCGGCGCCACAGCCTGTCGCAAACGTTACCCGCCAGTGCCCGAAGTGGGACGGCAAACCGCTCACGATCGATGTCGTTAACACCTTTCCGGAAGGCACGGTGGTGCGTGATTTTTACAGCAAACAGACCGCGACCGTTCAAAACGGCAAAGTAATTCTTCAGCCAGCCGCCAACAGCAATGGCCTGCTGCTGCTTGAGCGCGCCGAGACGGACAAACCCGCGCCATTCAGCTGGCAAAACGCCACCGTCTATTTCGTGCTGACCGATCGCTTCGTAAATGGCGACCCCACCAACGACAACAGCTATGGCCGCCATAAAGACGGTATGCAGGAGATTGGTACTTTCCACGGCGGCGATCTGAAAGGGCTTACCAGCAAACTGGATTACCTTCAGCAACTGGGCGTGAATGCGCTCTGGATAAGCTCACCGCTGGAGCAAATCCACGGCTGGGTTGGCGGCGGCACCAAAGGGGATTTCCCCCACTACGCCTATCACGGCTATTACACTCAGGACTGGACGAAACTCGACGCCAACATGGGCAGCGAAGATGATTTACGCCAGCTTGTCGACGACGCGCACAGGCGCGGTATCCGCGTCCTGTTTGACATTGTCATGAACCACGCGGGTTATGCGACGCTTGCAGATATGCAGGAGTATCAGTTTGGCGCGCTCTATTTGCAGGGCGATGAGCTGAAAAAAACCCTCGGCGAGCGCTGGACTGACTGGAAGCCAGGCGCCGGTCAAAGCTGGCACAGCTTCAACGATTACATCAACTTCAGTGACAAAGCCGCATGGGAAAAATGGTGGGGTAAAAAATGGATCCGTACCGATATCGGTGATTATGACAACCCGGGCTTTGACGATCTGACCATGTCGCTGGCCTTCCTGCCGGATCTGAAAACGGAATCTAAGATCCCGTCAGGTTTGCCGAACTTTTATCAACACAAGCCCGACACCAACGCGAAAGTGATGACGAATTTCACGCCGCGAGATTACCTGACCCACTGGCTCAGCCAGTGGGTACGTGACTACGGCATCGACGGCTTCCGGGTCGATACCGCTAAGCACGTTGAGCCTGAAGCCTGGCAGCAACTGAAAAACCAGGCCAGCCAGGCGCTGGCCGCGTGGAAAGCCGCCAACCCGGACAAAAAACTCGACAATGCGCCATTCTGGATGACCGGTGAATCCTGGGGCCACGGCGTGATGCAGAGCGATTATTACCGCCACGGTTTCGATGCGATGATCAACTTTGACTATCAGGAGCAGGCGGCGAAAGCGGTGGACTGTCTGGCCGATATGGATTTGACCTGGCAGCAAATGGCAGAAAAGCTGCAAAGTTTTAATGTGCTGAGCTATCTCTCCTCCCATGATACGCGTCTGTTCCGTGAAGGGGGCCAGCGCGCCGCTGAGTTACTGCTGCTGGCACCGGGAAGCGTCCAGATCTATTACGGCGATGAATCAGAGCGTCCATTCGGCCCGACGGGCTCCGATCCGCTACAGGGAACCCGTTCGGATATGAACTGGCAGGACGTCACGGGTAAACAGGCGTTAACTGTCGCCCACTGGCAGCTTCTGGGGCAGTTCCGCGCCCGTCATCCGGCGGTGGGTGAAGGCAAGCAAACAACGCTGTCAATGAAAGAGGGCTACGGCTTTGTGCGCGAGCACAAGGGCGATAAGGTGATGGTGGTGTGGGCGGGTAATCAATAGACCCCCTCACCCTAACCCTCTCCTCAGGGGCTGAGGGATCCCCAGTAATTTGAAAGCAAAAGCTATAACGTTGCCTCAGAATAACTGAGGGCTTTCAGCGATGCCTCGGTCCGGCTGTAAATCGCTGAGGCGTTTCCTGTAGGCCGGGGCGAGGCGCAGGGATGCGCCGAGAGGGCGGGCTTTACAGGGATGTTACCTCCGCCCGTCCCCGATAAGCCGGAAGGAATAAGCCGAAGGCACCGCGAAGCGGCGATTTTCCGCCGGAAGCCCGGGTCGCCAGGGTGGTGGCGACTGAGCCACCCTGGCACGTTCACCGGTTATGTCGTGACAGAGTAGCAAGGAACATAACGTGAACGGAATGACCACCAGAGCCGTATGTTCCCCCTCACCCCAGCCCTCTCCCTCAAGGGAGAGGGGGCCGTCTGTGCAGGCATTATTTTGTGGGGAACTCTCAGCCCCAGGGGGAGAGGGTTAGGGTGAGGGGCATTCACCAGAACAATTCACCACACAAATACAAACCTACCACATAAAACAACAAATCCGACCACATTCGCCGATTTGCACCAACACGGTGCTGGCGTTATGGTTACTGCCTTTCATATTAAGCCCGACAGATCACCTGCTATGACGTTTTCACTATTCGGCGACAAATTTACCCGCCATTCAGGCATTACCCGCCTGATGGAGGACCTCAACGACGGGCTGCGCACCCCAGGCGCTATCATGCTTGGTGGCGGAAACCCGGCTCAAATTCCGGAGATGAACACCTACTTCCAGACGCTGCTGGCAGAGATGCTGGAAAACGGTAAAGCAACCGATGCGCTATGTAATTACGACGGCCCTCAGGGTAAAACAGAACTACTGACGCTTCTGGCGGCAATGCTGCGGGAAGCGCTGGGTTGGGATATCGAACCACAGAATATTGCACTGACAAACGGCAGTCAGAGCGCGTTTTTCTACTTATTCAATCTGTTCGCCGGACGCCGCGCCGACGGCACCACGAAAAAAGTGCTGTTCCCGCTGGCACCGGAGTATATCGGCTATGCCGATGCCGGCCTCGAAGAAGACCTGTTTGTTTCCGCACGTCCGAATATCGAGTTGCTGCCAGAGGGCCAGTTCAAATATCACGTCGATTTTGAACATCTGCATATCGGTGAAGAGACGGGCATGATCTGCGTATCACGTCCCACCAACCCGACGGGCAACGTGATCACCGACGACGAGCTGATGAAGCTGGATGCGCTGGCGAATCAGCACGGCATCCCGCTGGTGATCGATAACGCCTATGGCGTACCGTTCCCGGGGATCATCTTCAGCGAAGCGCGTCCGCTATGGAACCCGAATATCATCCTCTGCATGAGCCTCTCCAAGCTGGGCCTGCCGGGCAGTCGTTGCGGCATTATCATTGCTAACGAGAAAATCATCACCGCCATTACCAACATGAACGGCATTATCAGCCTTTCCCCTGGCGGCATCGGCCCGGCGATGATGTGCGAGATGATCAGGCGTAACGACCTGCTGCGCCTGTCGAATGAGGTGATTAAGCCGTTTTACTCTCAGCGCGTTCAGGAAACTATCGCCATCCTTCGCCGCTACTTACCCGAAGAACGCTGCCTGATCCATAAACCGGAAGGGGCAATTTTCCTGTGGCTGTGGTTCAAGGATCTGCCCATTACGACAGAGCTGCTTTATCAGCGTCTGAAAAAACGTGGCGTACTGATGGTGCCAGGGGATTACTTCTTCCCGGGGCTGGATAAGCCGTGGCCGCACACGCACCAGTGCATGCGCATGAACTACGTCCCGGACCCGGAAAAAATCGAAGCGGGTGTGAAAATTCTCGCCGAAGAGATTGAGAACGCCTGGCGCGAGGCCGGTTAATAAAACCTCAGGCCAGATTACGCAGCCGTTCCGCGCGTAATCTGGCGGGGTCTATGCAGCGCAGCGCGTGGGTGGGACAGGCTTCGACGCAGGCGGGACCGCCCTCGCGATGCGCGCACAAATCACATTTCAGCGCCTGAACGCGATCTTCCACGACCCGAACCTGCATTGCCCCGAACGGGCACGCCACCATACAGCTTTTGCAGCCGATACAGCGAGCCTGCTCAACGAGCCAGGCTCCCGCAGCACGGTGAATGGCCCCCGTCGGGCAGACATTCGCGCAGGGCGCATCTTCACACTGGTGGCAGCCCACGGCCGTGGTGAAGGTACCCCCCTTAACCACGCGGATCCGTGACGTAAGCGCTTCTGGCGTGGCGCTGCTTTGATGCGACATCATGCACGCCACCTCACAGGTGCGGCACCCGATACATTTTTCTGGATCCGTCAGAATAAATCGGTTCATCAGTTACGCCTCGCGCACGTTAAACCCCAGTTCTTTCGAGATAGCTTCCGCCGTGTCACGCAGCGGTTTTAGCAAGTTTTTCTCACCCACCTGCTTCATGCGCGACGTCGACAGCGAAATGGAGATGGCATAGGGCACGCGCCCGTGAATATCAAAGACCGGCACGGCGATACATGACACACCCAGTTCGTTCTCTTCTTTATCCATCGCCATACTGTGATCGCGAATTTCCGCCAGCTCATCATACATCGCGCTCAGTTCGGTGATGGTGTTGCGGGTCAAAGGTTGGATCTGTTCCTGGTGGCTTTCCCAGTAGCTCGCCACGTAATCCTGATGACCAAACGCCATATAGATTTTGCCCATCGCAGAACAATAGAGCGGCATATGCTGGCCGATATATGCGCGCGTGCGCAGCATACCGGTTGTCGGCTCAAGCTTATAAATCAGGATCGCGTGGTCATCTTCACGGCTGGAGAAGTTGACCGTTTCGCCGGTGGCAATGTTCAGCGCCTCGAGGTGCGGCGCCGCCACGTGAATAATATTGAGCGATGAAAGCGCCTTTTGCCCGACGGCGATAAATTTGGTGGTCAGACGATAGCTCCCTGCCGCCGGTGCCGGCGTCACGTACCCGCACGACTGCAACCCCTGCAATAACCGGTGCACGGTGCTTTTATTCAGCCCCGCCAGTTCTGATAAATGCGCAAGCGGACACCCGTTCGGATAGTTACTGAGGATTTCAATCAGCATCAGGCCGCGAAACAAGCTCTGGCTACCTGCTGGCCTCTCTTTTTCTTGCGTCATTTCGCTCTCTTTTATGCTCATCAAATGGCTCCTGTTAATCGCGCCCTGATGGTAGCGCAAAGTGTGGTTTAGTTCACGATCTCAACAGAAAAAACACAACCATTTGATTTTAATCGATTTTGAAAAACGTGAATGTCGTTGATCTGACAAAATTTGATCGTTATATTTGAAATCAGATTTCGTATAGTGAAATTTAGCGATAAAAAAGCACTCGCACTTGCCCCTAAAAAAACAGGAGAACAGGGATGAAAGTGACCTTCGAAGAGTTGAAAGCGGCGTTCAATCGGGTTCTGCTCGATCGCGGTGTAAAAGCGGATACCGCAGACGCCTGCGCCGAGATGTTCGCCCGCACCACGGAGTCCGGCGTTTATTCACACGGCGTCAACCGCTTCCCGCGATTTATTCAGCAGCTTGACGCAGGCGACATCATCCCTGACGCCCAGCCGAAACGCGTAACGACATTAGGCGCCATCGAACAGTGGGATGCCCAGCGTTCCATCGGCAACCTGACGGCGAAGAAGATGATGGACCGTGCTACCGAGCTGGCGTCCGATCACGGGATCGGCCTGGTGGCGCTGCGTAACGCTAACCACTGGATGCGCGGCGGCAGCTACGGCTGGCAGGCGGCGGAGAAAGGCTATATCGGCATCTGCTGGACCAACTCTATTGCCGTGATGCCCGCGTGGGGATCAAAAGAATGCTGCATCGGCACAAACCCGCTGATCGTCGCTATCCCGTCGAATCCAATCACCATGGTCGATATGTCGATGTCGATGTTCTCCTACGGCATGCTGGAGGTGAATCGCCTGGCCGGACGCGAATTACCGGTCGACGGCGGCTTTGACGATGAAGGCAATCTGACCAGAGAGCCGGGCGTGATTGAGAAAAACCGTCGCATTCTGCCCATGGGCTACTGGAAAGGTTCCGGCTTGTCGATTGTGCTCGACATGATCGCCACCCTGCTCTCTGACGGCGCGTCCGTCGCGGAAGTGACCCAGGACAACAGCGACGAATACGGCGTATCGCAGATCTTTATCGCCATCGAAGTGGATCGCCTGATCGACGGTCCAACCCGCGATGCCAAACTACAGCGCATCATGGACTTCATCACCACCGCAGAACGCGCTGATGAAAATGTCGCCGTCCGTCTGCCAGGCCATGAGTTCACACGCCTGCTGGAGGAGAATCGCCGCAACGGCATCACGGTTGACGACAGCGTGTGGGCGAAAATCCAGTCTCTGTAAGGAGTGGGTCATGATATTCGGACATATTGCACAGCCAAATCCATGTCGCCTGCCGCTGGCGATAGAAAAGGCGCTTAATTTTCTGCGTACCACGGATTTCACCACCCTGGCGCCGGGCGTGATCGAAATTGAAGGCCGCAACATTTTTGCCCAGGTTCTCGACCTCACCACAAGGGAACAACACGAGAACCGCCCTGAAGTCCATCGCCGCTATCTGGATATCCAGTTTCTGGACTGGGGCGAAGAAAAAATCGGTATTGCTATTGATACCGGGAATAACAAAATCAGCGAATCATTGCTGGAGCAACGGGATATTATTTTTTATCACGACAGCGAACATGAGTCATTTATCGAAATGATACCTGGCAGTTACGCCATATTTTTCCCGCAGGATGTTCACCGTCCTGCCTGTATTAAAAACAAGGGATCCGCAATTCGTAAAATTGTGGTGAAAGTGGCCATCAGCGAATTAGATTAATTTTCTGATAAATACAGGAATGCGAAATGACCAACACCGGTTTTATTATTGGTGCGTACCCCTGTGCACCCTCATTTCACCAGAAAGGGGAGCAGGAAGAATACGCCTTCTGGCGGGAACTTTCCGACACGCCAAATATTCGCGGGCTGGAACAACCTTGCCTTGAAAATCTCCATCCGTTTGGTGATGAATGGCTGTTTCGTCATACGCCGGGCGACTGGCAGATCGTTGTCACAGCCGTTATGGAAACCATGCGCCGCCGCGGCAGCAACGGCGCGTTTGGCCTGGCGTCCGCGGACGAAGAACAGCGTAAAGCGTGCATTGAATATTACCGCCATCTGCATCAAAAGATTGATGCCGTTAACACCCGCTTTCCCGGGAAAGTGATCGCTCTGGAAATGCAGGCCGCACCGCAGGCGGGTAATGATTCTGTCGAGCAAGCGACAGAAGCATTCTCCCGCTCGGTACGGGAAATCGCGAGCTGGGACTGGGGCTGCGATCTGGTGCTGGAACACTGTGATGCGATGAATGGCCCGGCGCCGCGTAAAGGGTTCTTGCCCTTAGAGCAGGTGCTGGAGGTAGTGAAAGAGACCGATATCAGCGTCTGTATCAACTGGGCACGTTCGGCCATCGAAGGTCGCAACACCGCCCTTCCGCTGGAACATGTTCAGGCGGCACTCGCTGCCGGGAAGCTGGGGGCGCTGATGTTTTCGGGCACGACCCCTCACGGTGAGTATGGAGAATGGCAGGATCTGCACGCGCCGTTTTCTTCGTTCTGCGCCGACAGTCTCATGTCCACTGAACATGTAAAAACGCTGTTTACTGCGGCGAGCGCCGCAACATTGAAATTCTCCGGTATTAAATTACTGGAAATAAATGCTAATGCTGACGTCAGCCATCGCATCGCTATTTTGCGCGACGGCATTAGCGCTATGAATAAAGCATCACAATAAAAATAAAGAATACATTTTCCGGTTACCTTCACTGAGATATTAACTATGAATATTTCTTCAAATGCTCTACACGCGGACATTCCGCGCCAGCGCTGGCTAAGGATCATTCCCCCTATTCTTATCGCCTGCATTATTTCCTATATGGACCGCGTAAATATAGCTTTTGCGATGCCCGGCGGTATGGATGAAGAGCTGGGCATTTCCGCCACGATGGCGGGCCTGGCGGGGGGGATCTTTTTTATCGGCTATTTGTTCCTGCAAGTTCCCGGCGGCAAAATTGCCGTGCACGGCAGCGGTAAGAAGTTTATCGGCTGGTCGCTGGTTGCCTGGGCGGTGATCTCGGTTCTGACCGGGCTTGTGACCAACCAGTATCAGCTGCTGGTGCTGCGCTTCTTACTCGGCGTGGCGGAAGGTGGGATGCTGCCCGTTGTGCTCACGATGATCAGTAACTGGTTCCCGGATGCCGAGCGCGGCCGCGCCAACGCGATTGTGATCATGTTCGTGCCCATCGCCGGGATCATCACCGCCCCGCTGTCGGGCTGGATTATTACCGCTCTCGACTGGCGCTGGCTGTTCATTATTGAAGGTCTGATGTCCGTTGTTGTGCTGGTGCTGTGGGCGTTCACCGTCTACGACCGACCGCAGGAAGCACGCTGGATCTCTGAGGCCGAGAAAAACTACCTGGTACAAACCCTGGCGGCAGAGCAGCAGGCCATTGCGGGTAAAGAGGTGAAAAACGCCTCGCTCAGCGCGGTGCTGTCTGACAAAACCATGTGGCAGCTGATCGCCCTCAACTTCTTCTACCAGACCGGCATTTACGGTTACACCCTCTGGCTGCCCACCATTCTGAAGGAGCTGACGCACACCAGCATCGGCCAGGTGGGGATGCTCGCCATTCTGCCTTACATCGGCGCCATTGCCGGCATGTTCCTGTTCTCTACGCTCTCTGACCGCACCGGCAAGCGCAAGCTGTTTGTCTCCCTGCCATTGATTGGCTTTGCGCTCTGCATGTTCCTCTCCGTGGCGCTGAAAGAGCACACCTGGCTGGCCTATGCCGCGCTGGTGGGCTGTGGCTTCTTCCTGCAATCCGCAGCGGGGGTGTTCTGGACCATCCCGGCGCGTCTGTTCAGCGCTGAGATGGCGGGTGGCGCTCGCGGCGTGATTAATGCCCTGGGCAACCTCGGCGGGTTCTGCGGTCCTTATGCGGTAGGCGTACTGATCACCCTGTACAGCAAAGACGCAGGCGTTTACTGCCTGGCAGTTTCGCTGGCGCTGGCATCGCTGCTGGCCCTGCTGTTACCGGCGAAATGCGATGCCGGAGCAGAGCCTAATCCCACGGTGAACTCGCATAAGCGTGCGGCCTGAGGCCCTCACCTGACCCACTAAACCAAACCGTAGGCCGGGTAAGCGAAGCGCCACCCGGCAATTAAGCGAGAAGAAGATGAGTGAAAAAGAGCCCTTCTGGCTGGGTATCGATTGTGGCGGTACTTATCTGAAAGCCGGTTTATACAACAGCCAGGGCAAAGAAGTCTGTATTGAACGCCGCTCAGTGGCCACGCTCAGCCCCCGCGCCGGCTACGCCGAGCGGGATATGCACCAGCTCTGGCAGCACTGCCACAAAACCGTCGCCCTGCTGCTCAAAAATTCAGGCGCTGACGGCGGTCAGATCAAAGGCGTTGGCATTTCAGCCCAGGGCAAGGGGCTGTTTCTGCTCGATAAACAGGATCGCCCCCTGGGTAACGCCATACTCTCCTCCGATCGCCGTGCGCTGGAGATCGTGCAACGCTGGCAGCAGGACGGTATACCCGAAAAGCTCTATCCGCATACTCGCCAGACGCTGTGGACGGGGCATCCGGCCTCACTCCTGCGCTGGGTTAAAGAGAACGAGCCGCAGCGGTATCAGCAAATTGGCAGCGTGATGATGGCGCACGATTACCTGCGCTGGTGTCTGACCGGGGTCAAAGGCTGCGAAGAGAGCAACATCTCGGAATCCAATCTCTACAACATGAATACCGGGCAGTACGATCCGCAGCTCACGCGCTGGCTCGGCATCAGCGACATTGACGGTGCCCTGCCGCCTATTATCGGTTCAGCAGAAATTTGCGGGGAAATCACCGCTCAGGCAGCCGCACTGACCGGTCTCACGGCGGGTACTCCCGTCGTTGGTGGACTGTTTGATGTGGTTTCCACCGCGATCTGCGCCGGGCTGCATGACGAACATACGCTGAATGCCGTAATGGGGACCTGGGCCGTAACCAGTGGGATTGCCCACGGCATCCGCGACAACGAGCCTTTCCCCTACGTCTATGGCCGCTACGTCCATCCGCAGCAGTTCATCGTTCATGAAGCCAGCCCCACGTCGTCCGGCAACCTGGAATGGCTGACGGCCCAATGGGGCGATATGTCATTCGATGAGATTAACCACGCCGTGGCCAGCCTGCCAAAAGCTGAAAGCGATGTGTTCTTCCTGCCTTTCCTCTACGGCAGCAACGCCGGGCTGGAGATGACCAGCGGCTTCTATGGCTTGCAGGCGCTGCATACCCGCGCGCACCTCCTCCAGGCGGTTTATGAAGGGGTGGTATTCAGCCACATGACCCACCTCAACCGTATGCTCGAACGCTTTCCCCACGTGCAGGCCCTGCGCGTGACGGGCGGCCCCACCCATTCGGACGTGTGGATGCAGATGCTCGCGGACGTCAGCGGCCTGGCGATTGAACTCCCGCAGGTGGAAGAGACCGGCTGTTCCGGTGCGGCGCTGGCCGCGCTCGTCGGTACAGGCCTCTATCCCGATTTTTACGCCGCTCAGCGCGCCCTCAGGCATGACATCCGGATGATTGAACCTGACATGCGTGCCCATGCCGCCTACCAGCGCAAATATCACCGTTACCAGCTACTGATTTCAGCATTACAGGGCTATCACGCCCGTGTTAAGGAGTACGACCTATGAGCCGACCATTATTGCAGCTGGCGCTCGACCACACCTCGCTTCAGGCCGCGCAGCGCGATGTCGCGACGCTTTCCGATCACGTCGACATCGTCGAAGCCGGCACCATTCTATGCCTGACCGAAGGGCTAAACGCCGTTCGCGCCCTGCGTGCGCAGTGTCCGGATAAAATTATCGTGGCGGACTGGAAAGTCGCCGATGCCGGAGAAACGCTGGCTGAGCAGGCGTTTGGCGCAGGCGCAAACTGGATGACCATCATCTGTGCCGCCCCGCTGGCCACCGTTGAACGTGGCCACGAGGTCGCACTGCGCGGCGGCGGCGAGATCCAGATGGAGCTGTTTGGCAACTGGACGCTGGACGACGCACGCGCGTGGCATCGCATCGGGGTGAAGCAGGCGATTTACCACCGCGGGCGCGACGCACAGGCCAGCGGCCAGCAGTGGGGTGAGGCGGATCTCAGCAAAATGAAGGCGCTGTCCGATATCGGTTTGCAGCTTTCTATAACTGGCGGTATCACCCCCGCTGACCTGTCGCTGTTTAAGCAGATCAACGTCAAAGCCTTCATTGCCGGGCGCGCGCTGGCAGGCGCCGATAATCCGCCGCAGGTGGCACAGGCATTCCATTCGCAAATCCGCGACATCTGGGGAGAGTAACCATGCGTCAGCATCCGTTAGGCATTTACGAAAAAGCGCTGCCAAAAGATCTCTCCTGGCCGGAGCGCCTGGTTCTGGCAAAAAGCTGCGGCTTCGATTTTGTGGAGATGTCGGTGGATGAGACCGACGAGCGTTTATCGCGCCTTGAATGGAGTACCACGCAGCGCGCCTCTCTTGTGGAAGCGATGCTGGAGACCGGCGTGGCCATCCCGTCGATGTGCTTGTCTGCCCATCGTCGCTTCCCGTTTGGCAGCCGCGATGAAATCGTGCGCGAACGCGCCCGCGAGATCATGACCAAAGCCATCCGGCTGGCCCGTGATTTGGGTATTCGCACCATCCAGCTTGCGGGTTATGACGTGTACTACGAGGAGCACGACGAGGGCACGCAACAGCGCTTTGCCGAAGGGCTGGCGTGGGCCGTAGAGCAGGCTGCCGCCGCGCAGGTAATGCTGGCGGTAGAGATCATGGACACTGCGTTTATGAACTCCATCAGCAAGTGGAAAAAGTGGGACGACATGCTCGCCTCGCCGTGGTTCAGCGTTTACCCGGACGTCGGCAACCTGAGCGCGTGGGGCAACGACGTCACCGCCGAGCTGACGCTGGGCATTGACCGCATCGCCGCTATCCACCTGAAAGACACCCGGCCCGTGACCGAGCAAAGCCCCGGACAGTTCCGCGATGTGCCCTTTGGCGAGGGCTGCGTCGATTTCGTTGGCGTGTTTAACACGCTGAATCAACTTAACTATCGCGGCGCATTTCTGATTGAAATGTGGACCGAGAAAGCCAAAGAGCCGGTACTGGAGATCATCCAGGCGCGCCGCTGGATTGAAGCCCGAATGCAGGAAGGAGGCATGACATGTTAGAACAACTTAAAGCCGAGGTGCTGGCGGCAAATCTCGCCCTGCCCGCCCACCAGCTGGTGACGTTCACCTGGGGCAACGTCAGCGCGGTTGACCGTGACAGCGGCATGATGGTGATCAAACCATCCGGCGTGGAGTACGACGTGATGACCGCAGAAGATATGGTGGTGGTAAATATCGCCACGGGAAAAGTGGTCGAGGGGAGTAAAAAGCCCTCCTCCGACACCCCGACCCATCTCGCGCTGTATCGTCGTTACCCGGAAATTGGCGGCATTGTGCATACCCATTCCCGCCACGCCACCATCTGGTCGCAGGCGGGGCAGGATTTACCCGCGTGGGGAACGACGCACGCGGACTATTTTTACGGTGCGATCCCCTGCACGCGGCTGATGACCACGGCTGAAATCGCGGGTGAATATGAATACCAGACGGGGGAAGTCATTATCAAAACCTTCGAGGAGCGCGACATAAGCCCGATGCAGGTCCCGGCGGTGCTGGTACACTCTCACGGCCCGTTTGCCTGGGGCAAAGACGCTGCCGATGCGGTACACAATGCCGTGGTGCTGGAAGAGTGCGCCTATATGGGGCTTTTCTCGCGCCAGCTTGCACCTCAGCTTCCGGTTATGCAGCAGGAATTGCTGGATAAGCATTACCTGCGCAAGCATGGCGCAAATGCCTATTACGGCCAGTGATCATCCGGAATTAATATGCTCTTTACAGTACCGCCGTTTCCAGACGGCGGGCGTTAACCCGGTATGTTTTGAGAATATTTGCCGGAAATAACCCACGTCATTAAAACCGCACCGGGCGGCCACTTCAGTTAATGAGGCCGCATCGTTCAGCAGCAGTTTTTCAGCGGCCCTGACGCGCTGGCGGTGAATTGCCTCCGTCAGGGTTAAATGAAACGTCCGACGAAATACTCTCCCCAGGTAATCTGCGTTGCAGTGCAGTTCTTTCGCCAGCTGCGAAGTGGACAGGGGCAAATGAAAGTGCGTGCGGATAAGCTGCTTGGCCTTCCACGCCATTGCTGCGCCCGCATCATCCGCTTTATCTTCATATCCCGGCGAGAGCGATATCTGCTGCAAAATTAACAGCAAAATTATCTCCAGCGCCTGGCTACGCTGTAATTTTTCCTGCTCGCTTAAAAACTGACGGAATAACGCAATAACATATTGCGGATCCCGCACGCTACAGTGTTGCTCAATCGACAGCGGCGTCGCGCCTGGCAACACCGGCAAGCGTTCATCCACCTCAAAATGCAGCCAATAAAATTTGAGATCGCCCGGAAAATCTTCCACGCCGACATGCCGTCGCTTCGGCCAAAGTAATAAACTCTCGCCAGCGTTTACCTCAAACAGCGTATTTTCCTCCTGGATCGTTAATGTCCCTTTTTCGACAAAAATTATCTCCCACGAAGATAATTTTCGTGCGGGATGACGGCCCACGCCCCGGGAGATAAATAACCCGCCATTTTGAACTCTAATCGGAAGTGCTATGGATAATTCAAGCATGGATATTCATTTTTCCGATTTTTTGGTGGCTAATATTTTCTTTATCCCTTGATTATTAATAAATATCAGCAGAACGGCTCGATCAAACTCACAGTTTCACCATCAGGTCGGAATCGTCACCTTTTTATACTTTTCCCTTCCCTTGTTGGTCTGCCCGTTGAATGCAGAATAAATGGGGTACCTTGCACAAATACGATAAAAAATCGTTTATCGAGGAGTTACCCCATGACTTCCACACCGATTACAGACGCAGAAGTTGCAAAACAGGCAGCCGATGACCGGCTGTCAGTCCGCGAGAAAATTGGCTACGGCCTGGGCGACGCGGGCGGCACGGTAATTACCTGCCTGATCATGAACTTTCTGACCTTTTTCTATACCGATGTATTTGGCCTGACGCCCGCGCTGGTGGGCACGCTGTTTATTGCCCTTCGGGTATTTGACGCGATTTCCGATCCGGTGATGGGCGTGATTGCCGACCGCACGCAGAGCCGCTGGGGGCGTTTTCGTCCCTGGCAGCTGTGGGTCGCGCTTCCCATCGGGATCGTCGGCGTGCTGACCTTCACCGTCCCGGACGCCAGCATGGGCGTGAAAATCGCCTGGGCGTTCGGCACCTATCTGTTGCTTTCAGTGGGCTATACCGCCATCAACGTGCCATATTGCGCGCTGATCAACACCATGACCACCCGCCACAACGAGGTTATATCCTGCCAGTCCTGGCGCTTCGTACTGTGCGGCATGGCGGGCTTTCTGGTCTCCGTTGGCCTGCCGTGGCTGGTGTCAGAGCTGGGACAGGGCAATACCGCCCGGGGTTATCAGCTGGGCGTCGGCGTGCTGTGCACCATCGCCGTGGTGATGTTCCTGTGCTGCTTCTTCTGGGTGCGCGAGCGCGTCCCGCTTGCGCTGATGGGTAAATTCCCCCTGCGCGAGCACCTGGCGGGCCTGTGGAAAAACGATCAGCTGCTGCTGATGCTGGTGATGTCGTTTCTGCTGATCAACGTCTTCAACATTCGCGGCGGCGGATACATGTACTTCATCACCTACGTGCTTCAGGGCAGCACGGCGTACACCTCGCTGTTTTTCACCATGGTGACCTTTGCCGCTATTCTGGGCGCGGTGATCGTCAGTCCGCTGTCGCGGCGGATTGATACCGTCAAACTCTACTACTACACCAACCTGATACTCGCTGCGCTTGCGGTGGGAATGTGGTTCCTGCCGGGTGGCCCGGCGCACCAGACGCTCTGGCTGATCGTGATTTTAAGTAACGGCGTGATCCTGGGCTTCACCCTGCCGCTGCACTTCTCGCTGATGGCCTTTGCCGATGACTACGGCGAATGGAAAACCGGCGTGCGCTCATCGGGGATGAACTTCGCCTTCAATCTGTTTTTCATCAAGCTCGCGTGGGCATCCAGCGCCGGGATCATCAGCCTGGTGTTTATTGCCGTGGCCTATCAGCCAGGCGCAGGTAACCAGACACCCGCCTCATTGCAGGGCATCACCGCCATGGAGACGCTGCTTCCTGCCCTTTTCCACCTGCTGCTGGCGGTCGCTATCCGCTGGTGCAGGCTTAACAATCCCGTGATGTCGCGCATTGCCACCGATTTGCGCCAGCGTCATGTACAGTCCTGAGGAGAACGATATGACCATAATGGAAGCCGACCTGCATCAGCTGAAAATCAACGACCCGTTTCTTGGTCAGTACCAACGGCTGGTCCGCGATGTGGTGATCCCCTACCAGTGGGATGCGCTTAACGATCGCGTGGCGGAGGCCGAACCCAGCCACGCCATCGCCAACTTCCGCATCGCCGCCGGTCTGGAACAGGGGGAGTTCTACGGGATGGTCTTTCAGGACAGCGACGTGGCGAAATGGCTCGAAGCCGTGGCGTGGTCGCTGTGCCAGAAGCCGGATGCTGAACTGGAAAAAACCGCCGACGAGGTGATCGAGCTGGTCGCAGCGGCGCAGTGCGAAGATGGCTATCTCAATACCTATTTCACGGTGAAAGCACCGGCCGAGCGCTGGACCAATCTGGCCGAATGCCACGAACTGTACTGCGCCGGACATATGATTGAAGCGGGCGTGGCGTATTTCCAGGGAACCGGAAAGCGCCGCCTGCTGGACGTGGTGTGCATGCTGGCGGATCATATCGACAGCGTGTTTGGCCCGGGCGAAAACCAGCTGCACGGTTACCCTGGCCACCCGGAAATCGAGCTGGCGCTGATGCGGCTGTACGACGTCACGCAGGAGCAACGCTATCTCAATCTGGTGAAATACTTTATTGAGGAACGCGGCGCGCAGCCTCACTTCTACGATATCGAATACGAGAAGCGCGGCAGAACGTCATACTGGAACACCTATGGCCCGGCGTGGATGGTCAAGGACAAAGCTTACAGCCAGGCGCATCTGCCCCTTGCGGAACAACAAACGGCCATCGGCCACGCCGTGCGTTTTGTCTATCTGATGGCGGGCATGGCACATCTGGCGCGCCTGAGCAGCGACGAGGGGAAACGTCAGGATTGCCTGCGGCTGTGGAACAACATGGCACAGCGCCAGCTGTACATCACCGGCGGGATTGGCTCCCAAAGCAGCGGCGAGGCGTTCAGCAGCGATTACGATCTGCCCAACGATACGGTCTACGCCGAAAGCTGCGCCTCCATCGGCCTGATGATGTTTGCCCGCCGGATGCTGGAGATGGAGGCGGACGGCCACTACGCCGACGTGATGGAGCGCGCGCTGTACAACACGGTGCTGGGCGGCATGGCGCTGGATGGTAAGCATTTCTTTTATGTGAATCCGCTGGAAGTGCACCCGAAAACCCTGGCCTTTAACCATATCTATGACCACGTCAAACCGGTGCGCCAGCGCTGGTTCGGCTGCGCCTGTTGCCCGCCGAATATTGCGCGCGTGCTGACCTCGCTGGGGCACTACATTTATACCGTTCGCCCGGACGCGCTGTTGATCAACCTGTACGTGGGGAACGACGTCGCCATTCCGGTTGGGGATAACATCCTCCAGCTGCGGATTAGCGGGAACTATCCGTGGCATGAGCAGGTGAAAATCGAGATTACCTCACCAGTTCCGGTGATTCACACGCTGGCCCTGAGGCTGCCGGACTGGTGTGCGGAACCGGCTGTTTCGCTCAATGGTCAGGCCATTACAGGCGAGGTCTCCCGTGGATACTTATACCTCAACCGAAGCTGGCAGGAAGGCGACACGCTGACGCTGACGTTACCGATGCCGGTCCGCCGCGTGTACGGCAACCCGCAGGTGCGCCAGCAGGCGGGGAAAGTCGCATTGCAGCGTGGACCGCTGGTTTACTGCCTGGAAGAAGCCGATAACGGCGCAAATCTGCATAACCTTTCTTTGCCCCAGGACAGCGCGTTTCGGGTTTTCGAAGGCAAAGGCATTTTCGCGCACAAGATGCTGATACAGGCGGAAGGGATCGGGTGTCAGGCGAAGGGCACTGATGCCCTGTGGCAGTACGACCACTCGCCGGTAGAACGTCAGCCCCGGACGCTGACCTTTATTCCGTGGTACAGCTGGGCAAACCGGGGAGAAGGGGAAATGCGGATATGGGTGGATGAAAGCTGAATAACTGCGGCCTGTTGCCCTCACCCCAGCCCTCTCCCACGGGAGAGGGAGTAAAAAGTAGGCCGGGTAAGGCGAAGCCGCCACCCGGCTTTAACCCGGCTCAGGTCACCCCACCCGGAACGGCCTGAGCCCGGAGATTAAAACAGCCCCAGCGGTTTATCGGAGTAGCTGACTAACAGACATTTCGTTTGCTGGTAGTGCTCCAGCATCATCTTATGGGTTTCACGCCCGATGCCCGACTGCTTGTAGCCGCCAAACGCCGCATGAGCCGGATAGGCGTGATAGCAGTTTGTCCATACGCGTCCGGCCTGAATGCCGCGGCCCATTTTATAGGCCAGATTACCGTTACGACTCCAGACGCCCGCCCCCAGGCCATACTGCGTGTCGTTGGCGAGCTCCAGCGCCTCGTCCATGGTTTTAAACGTGGTGACGGCCAGCACCGGTCCAAAAATTTCCTCCTGGAAAACGCGCATGTTGTTCCTACCGAACAGGATGGTCGGCTCAAGGTAGTAACCCTCCTGCAAATCGCCGCCCAGCACCTTACGACGACCGCCGGTCAACACATCGGCCCCCTCTTTTTTACCGATATCAATATAGTTGAGGATGGTTTCCAGCTGGCCATGCGATACCTGCGCTCCCATCTGGGTGACGTTATCCAGCGGATTACCGCTGCGAATCGACTCCACGCGCCGGATCGCCCGCTCCATAAAGCGCTCATAAATGGATTCCTGCACCAGCGCGCGGCTCGGACAGGTGCAGACTTCACCCTGGTTGAACGCGAACAGCGCAAACCCTTCCAGCGCTTTGTCGAAGAAGGCGTCCTCTTCATCCATCACGTCGGCAAAGAAGATGTTCGGCGATTTCCCGCCCAGCTCCAGGGTGACCGGAATGATGTTCTGGGTCGCGTACTGCATGATCTGCTGACCCACTTCCGTTGAGCCGGTAAACGCCACTTTAGCAATACGCTTTGAAGTAGCCAGATATTCGCCGATCTCTCCCCCGGCCCCGTTGACCACGTTAATGACCCCCGGCGGCAACAGGTCGCCAATCACCTCCATCAGCAGCAGTACCGAAAGCGGCGTTAGGCGTGCAGGTTTCAGCACCACGCAGTTACCCGCCGCCAGCGCGGGCGCCATTTTCCAGCTCGCCATCAGCAGCGGGAAGTTCCACGGAATAATTTGCCCCACCACGCCGAGCGGCTCGTGGAAGTGATACGCCACGGTATCTTTGTCAACTTCACTTATTCCCCCCTCCTGGGCACGAATGCAGGACGCAAAATAGCGGAAATGGTCAATCGCCAGCGGCACGTCCGCCGCCATGGTTTCCCGGATCGGCTTGCCGTTGTCCCACGTTTCCGCGGTCGCCAGCAGCTCCAGATTCTGCTCCATCCGATCGGCGATTTTGAACAAAATGGCCGCTCTGTCCTGAACGGACGTTTGTCCCCACTTATCTTTCGCCTTATGCGCCGCATCCAGCGCTAAATCGATATCCCGCTTGCCCGAACTGGCAATTTCACACAGCGGCTGGCCGGTAACGGGCGTCAGGTTGGAATAGTATTCACCGTCGACGGGCGCCACCCAGTCGCCGCCGATAAAGTTGTCATAGCGGGGCTTCAGCTTAAGAGGAAAACCATACTCGCCTGGCTGGATACGCGATGAGGGAGGATTGTTTGTCATGACCGTCTCCTTGCAGTAGGTGTACAACAAGGGTAGTTCCGGCTGGTGATTTTCTCGCCAGTCGGTAACGGGTTTACGAGCCGTATCACGGATTACCGTACTTTACGTTTCGTTTCTGCCGCCGGAGCCATACTTAATAGCTCAGGGGCTCATGAGGAACAATGCAATGCAGCTATTTATCGGCTTTGACGTGGGCGGAACCCACATCAAACACGGCGTGATCAACGAAAACGGCGAAGAACTGACATCCGATGAATATGATACGCCTGACGATGAAAGCACCTTCAAACAGAAGTGGAAAGCGGTGGTGGATAAGTACCGCCAGGAGCATGAGATCGTCGGCATCGGCGTGAGTTTTCCGGGCCACATCAATCACCATACCGGCGAAGCGGCCAAGGCCGGGGCGCTGGATTACCTTGACGGCGAAAACCTGTGCGAGCTTTTCGCACAGCTGACCGATCTCCCCGTAACAACCGAAAATGACGCCAACTGCGCGGCGCTGGGCGAACGCTGGCAGGGCGCCGGTAAGGATTATGAGCATTTTGTCTGCATCACCATCGGCACCGGCATCGGCGGCGGTATCGTCATGGAGGGCGATCTCTACCGTGGGTCGCACTACCGGGCGGGTGAGTTTGGCGTGCTGCCCGTTGGCAACAACGGCGAGCCGATGCACGAAGTGGCGTCCGCCAGCGGCCTGATGAAAGCCTGCCGCCGTGCGCTGGCCGTGTCGGAAGATGAGATGCCTGATGGTGAGGAGCTGTTTAGACGCATGGACAGCGACGTGCATCTGCGTGAGGCCATAGAAGAGTGGGCGCATTTCCTCTCGCGGGGCATCTACAGCGTGATCTCCATGTTTGATCCGCGGGCGGTGCTGATTGGCGGCGGCATTAGCGAGCAGGAGAAAATCTATCTCCTGCTGGATAAATACCTACAGCGATTCGAGGAGTGGGAAGCGCTCCGGGTGCCCATCCTTCCCTGCGAGCTGGGTAACCAGGCGGGAAGGCTGGGCGCGGTCTGGCTGGCTAAGCAGAAGCAGGCGCGCAGCGCTTAACGCTTAGGGAAATAACTGCGCGTCGCGTAGCACATGGTCATTGCCACGACGACGCGTAAACCCGATGCGGTTGAAATACTCCAGGATCTGAATCGCCAGTTTGCGTCCCACGTTCAGCCGATCGCGGAAGTCTGCGGCGCAGGTTGATCCGCGCGCCTGATCCAGCTCCCGGATCAGGTTCGCAAATGCCACGATCCGATCGTTGCGGTAATAACGATCTTTCACGATCGCCACAATCATCCCCTGCTGCGCCGCATGGCGCAGTACCTGACGCATCAGCTGCTCATCGGTATTGGTTTCACGCGCCAGATCGCGCACCCACCACGGTTCATCGCCAAACAGCGCCGCCACTTTTTGCCAGACCGCGTCCTGCTCAGCGGTAAAACCGGCCTTGTGCTCCGGCAGGTGCAGCCAGCCGTGATGACTTGCAATCACGCCGCTTTCACGCATGTTTTCAATCAGCAACAGCACCAGCGCGTCGTCTTCCATGGGCAACGCCATGCGCCGCAGACGTTCACGGCCCGGGCCGGGCTCATCCTGATGCTGTTCATGGTAGGTCGCCAGCGTGCTCAGCACTTTGCGCTGCCAGCGCGCCGCCACCGGCGCGTTCAGCAGGCTGTTGCCGGCCTGAATAAAACCTGGCTCCTGCGTCAGAAGACGCAATCCTTCGCCGCTGAGCTGGCGCGCCCAGGCGAACGCCGCCAGATCCACCGCACCACGCTCAAGGTGGATATCTAACGCAGACTTATCATCGCGGGCCTGGGCCAGTGCGGCCAGCCACTGTAAATACTCGGGCTTACGCTTGCCGCGACGGGGCGGATCCAGCATGACCACGCGCGCGCCCGCCAGCGTTTCCCGCGCCGAAATATCGCGCAGAACCAGGCGGTCGTTATCCGCCAGCCAGAGCGGGGAGTCGAACACCAGTTCGGCGAGATCGTTTTCCAGCAGCGACACGCGTCCGGTGATGTGGCTGGCCGCGTGGTGGATATGCAGCGGCTGCCACTGGGTCAGCGGATTATGGGTCTGGAGAGAAACGATGATCCGTTCAGAAGGCTCCGGCGGTGCGTCGGCCAGCAGCCAGTCGCCGCGGTTAAGCTGGTCTTTTTCGGCATCACCGGCAATATTCAGCGCGATACGCTGCCCGGCGTGGGCATGTTCCACCGGCTGGTTTTGCGCGTGCAGCCCGCGCACGCGCATCGGTTTGTTCACGCCCGTCAGCCACAGGGTATCGCCCACGTTCACTTCGCCGCTCAGCGCGGTACCGGTCACCACCAGCCCAGCCCCTTTCACGGTAAACGCCCTGTCGATCGCCAGACGGAAGCGGTGATGGCTGGCCTGTACACGAGACGGGATCTGCTGCAAATGGTCGCGAAGAGCGTCGATACCGCGGCCTTCTGTCGCCACGGTGACAAACAGTGCGGCATCCCTAAAACCGTACTCACTCAGCGCCGCCAGCACCTCTTCACGCACCTCGTCGATACGCGCCTCATCCACACGGTCCGCTTTGGTGAGGGCGACGGTCAACTGCGGGTTTCCCGTCAGCTGGAGGATCGCCAGATGCTCGCGCGTTTGCGCCATCACCCCGTCATCGCACGCGACCACCAGCAGGGCGTGATCGATCCCGCCCACGCCCGCGAGCATATTGGAAAGAAACTTCTCGTGGCCGGGCACGTCGATAAAGCCCAGCACGCGACCGTCGGGCTGCGGCCAGTAGGCGTAACCCAGGTCAATGGTCATGCCGCGCTTTTTCTCTTCCGGCAGGCGATCGGCATTCACGCCCGTAATGGCCTGCAATAACGTGGTTTTGCCGTGGTCAACGTGACCGGCGGTGGCAATAATCATTTCAACATCATCTCCAGAAACCGCACTTCATCTTCCAGACAGCGTAAATCCAGCCACATGCGCCTGTCACCGATCCGGCCAATCACCGGCGTCGGTAATGCGCGCCAGCGCGCCGACAGCGCCTCAAGCTGGCTTCCGCGTCCGTCGCGCGGGGTGAACGTCAGCGCTTCGCTCGGTAACCTGTCCACCGGCAGCGAGCCGCTGCCAATTTGCGACAGGCAAGGCTCGATACGAACGTCAAACTCAGGGTAATGAGGAGCAACCTGCGGCAGTAGCGCTTCCGCCTGCGCGCGAATGGAGGCCGCATCACGGCTCAGCAAACGCAACGTGGGCAGGCGGTCAGCCAGTTTCTCCGGGTGGAGATAGAGCCGCAGCGTGGCTTCCAGCGCGGCCAGCGTCATTTTATCGGCACGCAGGGCGCGCTTAAGCGGGTGCTGCTGTAGCTGCGCAATCAGCTCGCGCCTGCCGACGATAATCCCCGCCTGCGGCCCGCCCAGCAATTTATCACCGGAGAAACTGACCAGGCTTACGCCCGCGGCAACCATTTCCTGCACCATGGGCTCTTTCGGCAGACCGTACTGGCGCATATCCACCAGCGACCCGCTGCCGAGATCGGCAATCACCGGCACGTTTAGCTCGCGCCCAATGGCGGCCAGTTCGGCCTCTTCCACCGTTTTGGTGAAACCCTCAATGTGGTAATTGCTGGTATGCACTTTCATCAGCAGGGCGGTGTTTTCATTCATCGCCGCGCGATAATCTTTTGCATGGGTACGGTTGGTTGTGCCCACTTCATGCAGCGTGCAGCCCGCCTGGCGCATGACGTCCGGAATACGAAACGCCCCGCCGATCTCCACCAGCTCGCCGCGAGAGACGACAACCTCTTTTCCGCTCGCGGTGGCCGCCAGCATTAACAGCACCGCCGCCGCGTTGTTATTCACAATGCAGGCATCTTCCGCGCCGGTGATCTGGCAGAGAAGATCCGCCAGTGCGCGATCGCGATGCCCACGCCCGGCGCCGTCCAGATCGTACTCCAGCGTCACCGGCGAGCGCATGGCACGGGTGACGGCCTCTGTTGCCTCTTCGGCCTGCTGTGCCCGGCCCAGATTGGTGTGCAGAACCGTGCCTGTCAGGTTAATAACCGGGCGCAACGCGCTTTGCCCGTGCTTGCTCAGCCTGCGTTCAACTTCCTGCGCCCACGCCACGCACCAGCCGGGTAGCGCGTTCTCAGCCTGAATATGGCGACGCGCATCGTCCTGAAGCTGGCGTAGCATGTCGACCGTTGCAGTATGGCCAAACTGCTCCAGCACCGCAGTGATGCGCGGGTCACGAAGCAGTCGATCGGTAGCGGGGATCTGGCTGTAGAGGGAATGATGAGTAGTCATGAATGCGCCTGGCGAGTAAATATCTTCCCCCCTCCCGACGGGAGAGGGAGTTAACATGTGGGGGGATTGTACCGCCTCCCGCCAGGAAGTGTTATAACCCGCATCAAGCCTTTGGCGGTTCAGTCCGGGCAAAACTTTCGCGCTGGAAGAGCGTCTCCGCCAGTTTGACCAGCAGCGGACGATCCACGCACCAGCCCGGCGAGACGCGGCGGAAATTGAGGTAGCCAATGGCGCAGGCGATGGCGATCGTCGCCAGATTCAGGCTATCGCTCTGAATTTTCCCGTCGCGGATCAGCTGTTCGCACATATCCAGGCTGCGGCTGATTTTTTCGCGCTGGCGCAGCAGCTCATTTTCTGACTGCTGGGCGGCGGGCCTTGCCTGCTCGCGTACGGACGTCAATGCCGCATCCATAATGCCATCCGCCAGGGCTTCAATTTGCTTCATCGCCAGCGCTGCTTTTGGATCCGCCGGCAGCATGGCTGGCGCAACGCCAAGCAGTTCGATGTACTCCGCAATGATCGGGGAATCAAACCAGTAATCGCCCTCGTCCGTTACCAGCGCCGGGACTTTCCCCAGCGGGTTGTACTGCGCAACGCCGTTCTCTGCGTTGTAGGGCTGTTCATTTACGAATTCAAATTCAATCCCTTTCTCCAGCAGGAGAATCGAAATCTTACGCACGAAAGGACTGGTATAACTGCCGATGAGTTTCATTGCTTATCCTTAATGCCCACAAAGAGGTCAGTATGGATCAAGCCGTGGAAAAAGGCAGGTGCGCGTATCGCATTCCTGCCATGAGGGGATACGGGAGAAATCTGCATAAAAATATTTTGTGAATCAAATCACAATCTGGAAACAAACAACCAACTTAACATTGTGATGCAAATCACAAAACACCGCCCATTTTGGCGTAATTCTGAGCGATGTATTTTTTTTACACACTCGTTATGTGATCGCGATCACTTCATTAATGTCCTCACCCCCTACATTCATGTGATTCAGATCACACAAAATTTCACTGTCTGGACAGTTGAACGATTCAGTGCCAGATTTCACAGCATCAGAACAGGGCCCGGCTACCTCTGCCGCCGCACATTAACGATAAACCTCGGGCCACAAGCCTAAGCGTAAACATAAGAAGGGGTGTTTTATGTCATCCGATTTCAAGATCAAAGTGCAAAGCTTTGGTCGTTTCCTCAGCAACATGGTGATGCCAAATATCGGCGCGTTTATCGCGTGGGGTATTATCACCGCATTATTTATTCCGACAGGGTGGTTGCCTAACGAAACGCTGGCAAAACTTGTTGGCCCAATGATTACCTATCTCCTGCCACTGCTCATCGGTTATACCGGTGGTCGTCTGGTGGGCGGTGACCGCGGTGGCGTCGTGGGTGCCATCACAACCATGGGGGTGATCGTCGGTGCGGATATGCCGATGTTCCTCGGTGCGATGATTGCCGGTCCTCTGGGCGGCTGGGCAATCAAGAAATTCGACGTCTGGGTTGATGGCAAGATCAAATCCGGCTTCGAAATGCTGGTGAACAACTTCTCTGCGGGCATCATCGGGATGATCCTCGCCATTCTGGCATTCCTCGGCATTGGCCCGGCGGTTGAAGTGCTGTCCAAGCTGCTGGCGGCGGGCGTTAACTTCATGGTGGCGCACGACATGCTGCCGCTGGCGTCTATCTTTGTTGAACCAGCGAAAATCCTGTTCCTGAACAACGCCATCAACCACGGTATCTTCTCACCGCTGGGTATTCAGCAGTCACACGATCTCGGCAAGTCCATCTTCTTCCTGATTGAAGCGAACCCGGGTCCAGGTATGGGCGTTCTGCTGGCGTACATGTTCTTTGGTCGCGGCAGCGCGAAACAGTCTGCTGGCGGCGCGGCGATCATTCACTTCCTGGGCGGTATTCACGAAATTTACTTCCCGTATGTGCTGATGAACCCACGTCTGATCCTGGCCGTTATCCTTGGCGGTATGACCGGCGTGTTCACCCTGAGCGTACTGGGCGGTGGTCTGGTGTCTCCTGCTTCTCCAGGCTCTATCCTGGCGGTGCTGGCGATGACCCCGAAAGGCGCCTACTTCGCGAACATCGCGGCGATCTGTGCGGCCATGGCGGTCTCCTTCGTGGCCTCCGCTATCCTGCTGAAAACCAGCAAGGTGAAAGAAGACGACGATATCGAAGCGGCAACCCGTCGTATGCATGACATGAAAGCCGAATCCAAAGGCGCAACGCCGCTGGCGGCGGGTGATGTCTCTAACGACCTGAGCCACGTGCGTAAAATCATCGTGGCCTGTGATGCCGGTATGGGCTCCAGCGCAATGGGTGCGGGCGTACTGCGGAAGAAAGTGCAGGATGCGGGTCTGACCAACATCTCCGTCACCAACAGCGCGATTAACAGCCTGCCGCCGGACGTTGACCTGGTGATCACGCACCGCGATCTGACCGAACGCGCTATGCGTCAGGTACCGCAGGCGCAGCACATTTCCCTGACCAACTTCCTCGACAGCGGCCTGTACGCCAGCCTGACCGAACGCCTGGTGGCGGCGCAGCGCCATGAAGATAACGAAGTGAAAGTGCGTACCAGCCTGCAAGACAGCTTCGACGAGAGCAACGCGCATCTGTTCAAACTGGGCGCTGAAAACATCTTCCTTGGCCGCACGGCGACCAATAAAGAAGAGGCCATTCGCTTCGCCGGTGAGCAGCTGGTGAAAGGCGGCTACGTTCAGCCTGAGTACGTTGAGGCGATGCTGGAACGCGAAAAGCTGACCCCAACCTACCTGGGTGAATCCATCGCGGTTCCGCACGGTACGGTGGAAGCCAAAGACCGCGTGCTGAAAACCGGCGTGGTGTTCTGTCAGTATCCTGATGGCGTGCGCTTCGGTGAAGAAGAGGACGACATCGCCCGTCTGGTGATTGGTATCGCCGCTCGCAACAACGAGCATATCCAGGTGATTACCAGCCTGACCAATGCGCTGGATGACGAAACGGTTATTGAGCGTCTGGCCAACACCACCAGCGTTGAAGAAGTTCTGGCCCTGCTGAACAAGTAACAGCGCCTCTTCCCTCTCCCCCCGGGGAGAGGGCTAGGGTGAGGGGAAAACGTTCCTCACCCCAGCCCTCTCGGGTAAAAACATTGATGAAGGTTAACACTATGAAAGCATTACATTTTGGCGCAGGTAATATCGGTCGTGGCTTTATCGGTAAACTGCTGGCAGACGCGGGCATTACCCTGACATTCGCCGATGTGAATCAGGTGGTTCTGGATGCCCTGAATGCCCGTCATAGCTATCAGGTTCACGTGGTGGGTGAAAACGAACAGGTTGAAACGGTCTCTGGCGTCAACGCGGTAAGCAGCATTGGCGACGACGTGATTGACCTCATCGCGAGCGTTGATCTGGTCACCACCGCCGTGGGTCCGGTGGTGCTTGAGCGTATCGCCCCGGCGGTCGCGAAAGGCCTGGCGAAGCGTAAAGCACAGGGCGTTGAAACACCGCTGAACATCATCGCCTGTGAAAACATGGTGCGCGGCACCACGCAGCTGAAAGGCCACGTTCTTGCGACCGTCGCAGACGAAGATAAAGCCTGGGTTGAAGCGCACGTAGGTTTTGTGGATTCCGCCGTGGATCGCATCGTTCCGCCTTCAGCATCCGCCACCAACGATCCGCTGGAAGTGACCGTGGAAACCTTCAGCGAGTGGATCGTTGATAAAACCCAGTTTAAGGGTGCGCTGCCGACCATTCCGGGAATGGAATTAACCGATAACCTGATGGCATTTGTCGAACGTAAACTCTTCACGCTGAACACCGGGCATGCTATAACCGCGTACCTCGGAAAATTGGCCGGTCATCAGACGATTCGTGACGCGATCCTCGATGAGAACATCCGTGCGGTGGTCAAAGGGGCAATGGAAGAGAGCGGCGCGGTGCTGATCAAACGCTACGGTTTTGATGCTGATAAACACGCGGCATACATCCAGAAAATCCTCGGTCGTTTTGAAAACCCGTATCTGAAAGATGACGTTGAGCGCGTGGGTCGTCAGCCGCTGCGTAAACTAAGCGCGGGCGACCGCCTGATTAAACCGCTGCTGGGCACGCTGGAATACGGCCTGCCGCACGCTAACCTGGTGAAGGGCATCGCTGCCGCCATGCACTACCGCAGCGAGCAGGACCCGCAGGCGATTGAGCTGGCTCAGCTGATTGATGACAAAGGCGCGCAGGCTGCGCTGGCGCAGATCTCCGGTCTGGATGCCAACAGTGACGTAGTTGCGGAGGCGGTCAGCGCATACAACGCAACCAAATGATGCAGAGTCCGGCGCAGGTTAGCCTGCGCCCGAATAACAGATTGTCAGATATGCAGGCAATAATGGAACAAACCCAGGCCTTTGAAAATCGTGTGCTTGAGCGTCTGAATGCTGGCAAAACCGTACGGAGTTTCCTGATTGCCGCCGTCGAGCTGTTAACCGAGGCGGTGAACATTCTGGTGCTTCAGGTGTTTCGCAAAGACGACTACGCGGTAAAGTATGCTGTAGAACCGTTACTGGACGGAGACGGACCGCTGGGCGATTTATCGGTACGGCTGAAGCTGATTTACGGTCTTGGCGTGCTGAACCGCCAGGAGTATGAAGACGCCGAGCTGTTAATGGCGCTGCGCGAAGAGCTCAATCATGACGGTAATGAGTACACCTTTACCGATGATGAGATACTGGGGCCCTTCGGCGAACTGCACTGCGTATCCGCGCTCCCTCCCGCACCTCAGTTTGATAACAGCGACCCTGAGCTGTACGCGATGCAAAAGCTGCGTTATCAACAGGTTGTGCGCTCCACCATGGTGCTTTCCCTGACTGAGCTGATTTCTAAAATCAGCTTAAAAAAAGCGTTTCAGAAGTAAGCCCGCACACATTGGTGTATCCTTCCCTGTAAATTCCCCGTTTTCAGAGTTATTTGTCATGAAAGAAGTCGAAAAGAACGAAATTAAACGCCTGAGCGACCGTCTGGATCTGATCCGCCATCAGATGGCTGGCCTCTCCCTGGTCGATTCCGCCGAGAAATATGCCGAGCTGGAAAAAGAGTCCGTGAAGCTGGAGGCGGAAATTGAACGCCTGCGCGAAGTGAAAGGCCAGAAGCTGAGTAAAGAAGCGCAGAAGCTGATGAACATGCCGCATCGCCGCGCGATCACCAAAAAAGAGCAGGCCGACATGGGCAAGCTGAAGAAAAGCGTCCGTGGCCTGGTGGTGGTGCACCCGATGACTGAGCTTGGTCGCGAAATGGGCCTGAAAGAGATGACGGGTTTTTGTAAGACCGCGTTCTGATCGCCCTCCCCTGCCGCTGCGGCAGGGGAAACTCAGTTGTAAATCAGGTTAAACGTCGCCATCGCATCCGCTTTTCCCGCCGTCACGTTCTCTTCCGTCTGAAGGTAATGCGCATCAAACCAGAAGGTTTGCGTCTGGTTATCCCCCACTTGCCCAAATGCTGACACCTGTGGGGTGTTCCACGGTACCACCTGCCCCTGAACCGAACCGGTATTGTCACCGTAAAGCAGTTCGATCCCGACACCGCTGGCGCTATCCTCCTGCTTCGTCAATGCCAGCGCCCGATCGTTGCCCGGCGTGGTATCGCCAAAGAAACCCATCTTCACCGCCGTGTTATTTTCGCAGGTCACCGGAATGCTGAAGCGTCCGCCTCCGGCGCGGGAGCCTATGCCATGAAATTCACGCTGGCTCACGCTCCCCATGGGAACAAGAATGCTGCGAGAGCCCACTGAACAGCTGGTACGCCTGACGGTGAAGCTGGCGAGATGGATCTGTACCGGTGTCGCCACGTTGGTGGCGCTGGCTTGATTTTCTCCCGCCTGCAATATCAGCGATCCGACATTTTGCTCCTGGGAATTGGCGTTATCGTCAGGCATGGCGCTGGTCGTTGGAATTTTGTAAAACACCACCCAGAACTGCATTTTATACATTGAGGCGCTGGCAAAGGCGGGGTTTTGCGATGCGTCGCAAATGCGCCGGGACTCATTGCCATTCACCTGACTTGTGCCGTCAATGTAGCGTACCGCATCGGCGCCGCAGTACTGCTGTTCCCGGAACCCCAGCGCGTAGCCGATGCCGTCGATCTGAGTTTTATAGACGTGACGTGACGCGCCGTCTTCACCAACCACGGTGCCGACGGGGTTATCCATGTCGACAAAGCCGATACTACGCCAGGCATCATTCCCGCCATCACAGCTGTAGAAATCCGCCCCGGTAGATTGTATCGGCGCAGATATCGGCGTCCAGTCCGCCGTGCCGGGCGCATACCCTATGGCGTAGGGCACCTGAACGACCCACTGATCGCGCGTGGTGCGGCAAGATGAGGTCTGAGCATGGGCATGAAAACTCAGCATGCCAAAAAGCGAAAGAAGGCTCAGATAGAAAAACCAGTGAATAAAACGACGCATGATATTCCTCTAATGGCACTCAACGGATAGCGTGGCGATACCGGGGGCCATATGAGCTTTCCCCAGTCTGAAAGGTGTCTGGCATTGCTGCTGCTCCCCGTCCTGATACCAGCTGACGCGCAGGGTGCCGCGCTCTGGTACCCCGCTCAGGTAGGCCTGACCGCCGTCAGCGACCATGCTTCGGTTTGCAGAATGGCGGTTCTGCTCCACCACTTCAGCCTGCGCGCCAAACGGCAACGGTTCGCCGTGGTAGCGCAGGGAAAACAGAACGCGATAACCAATGTGGGTTTTGTAATTGGCCAGCACCACCGCGCCGCTGGTGGGAATGAGCGTCAGACCGCTCTGCTCAACGTCGACGTTCTCACCCAGCGTCGCCGTATCAAGGCTGACGGTATTTTTGCGATACGCCGAGAGCGTTGGCATGACCGCATAGCCGCGGCTGTCGGTATGGATCCCGTTGTAGCCCTCCGGCTCAACGTTCGCCGCGCCGGGCACGCGTAGCAGGGCGACGGTATCGCCCAGCGGCTGGCTAAGCGTGACGCCATACTGCGTGGCGATAACGCCTCCGGCGAGTCCGAGGCTCGCGTTGCTACCGCTTCGGCTGTGGTCATAACCGAGGCTGACGTTGCCGTAGCCACCGTTGTATTGCAGCGCCAGGCTGGTACTGTCGGCTTGTCCCTCGCTGGCCTTACTCTGCTGAACGCTGTAATTAAGGTTGCGATTCGCCAGCGCACTGCCGTTGAGTGACACCTGCTGAGTGGTCATCCCACGATTGTTGTGGTTGATGAAGTAACTGACCGAGCTGTCCGGTAACCAGTGACCAAGCGGAACATTGACGTTAAACGACACGGTACGATCGGGATGCTGCTCAAGCGCTGAGTCGGTGTAGTCATACCCCGCGCCCCAGGTAATGCCTCGCCAGCTGGTGTACCAGCCAATGTGGATGGTTTTATCCTGCCCGGACGTATGCCAGTAATCCTGCATCCATGCCGAGACGCTGAGGCTGCCGAACTGACCCAGCGTCTGTGAGAAGGTGACCTGCGAGCGGCTACGGCGATTATTGAGTTGCAGCTGTTGGCTGTCAGACTGATTCAGTTCACTGAATTCATAGTAATTGCGCGAGGCATAGCGATAACTCGCCAGGTTGAAGGCGGTGCCGGTAGCGCTGAAATCTTTCTGATACTGAATGCGCCACGCCTGCCCCATCGCGCTTTTGCCATTGGGTAAACGGCTTTTTGCCAGCGTATCGTCAATGCCCAGCGAGCCAAATGCGCCAAACCCTCTGCCTACGCCAATTGCACCGGCCTGATAGTTGCTCGCCGTACGAAAGCCGCCATACACCGTCATCCTGGAGAGCAGACCGTAGAAGAAAGCGCCTTCAACAAACTCAGGTGAACGCGCATCGCCGGAGCCGGAGTGAAATCGTCCGGCGTTGAGGCTGTATTTCAGGCTGCCCAGGCGTCGCATAAACGGCACCGCAGAATAGGGTTGGGTAAAGACGCGCGTTGAGCCGTCACTTTCCGTGACCGTCACCTGTAGATCGCCACTTTGTGCGCCGGGGAACAGATCGTTAATGATAAATGGCCCGGCGGCCACCCAGGTTTCATAGATCACATAGCCATTTTGCGAAACGGAGACTTTAGCGAAGCTGTGTGCGACGCCGCGGATGGTTGGTGCGAAGCCGCGCTGGCTGTCGGGCAACATGCTTTCGCTTGATGTGAGCTGTACCCCGCGAAACGCCACGCTATCGAAGACGTCGCCTGCGGTCCAGGCATCGCCGATCCGTAGCTGGCTGTTAAGACGGCGAATATCCCGGGTCAGCCAGCTACTTTGCGACTGAAAATGGTCGCCGCCCGCGTCGCTGTGGCTCCATGCGGAGGTGTTGCGCAACCGCCACGCCCCCAGATTGATACCGTTACGCAGGCTCAGATAGCTGGATGTCGTGACGCCACGCTGATGATGTGCCTGGCCGCCCGACAGACTGTAATCAGTAAATGCCGCCGGGATACCATCGTCCCACTGCGACTGCGGCACGTAGCCACGGCTGCGGTGTTTCATCGCCGCTTGCGGCAGGCTGAGAAAGAGACGCTGCTGGTTGAAATCATAGGAGGTTCGCGCTGCCGGAATGAAATCCGCGAGGTGCGTGAACGTTTCTCCCTCCCGCAACCGTGAGAATGCAGGAATGGCCCTGACATTCACCCCAAGCGCTTCCAGCAGCGATACGCTAAAAACGGGTTGCAGGCTGCCTTTCTCATTGACGAAGGTGATCTCCTGATGCCGCTCCTCGCGTCCGTTAATCTCCAGCGTCACGAGCCAGGTGCCTGGCATCTGCCCGCCCTTTTCAGAGAAATAGTGCAGATCCGCCGTTTTCTGTTCGGTAGAGGAAAGCTCCAGCGCGGCGGGATCAAAGTAATCCTCGGCCATCCCCGCGCGGCTGAAGCTA
This sequence comes from Enterobacter sp. BWH64, assembly GCF_001037645.1. NCBI lineage: Bacteria > Pseudomonadati > Pseudomonadota > Gammaproteobacteria > Enterobacterales > Enterobacteriaceae > Enterobacter > Enterobacter sp. BWH64. The sequence continues at coordinate 494,619 of NZ_KQ089922.1, read as the reverse complement.
AGCAGCAACACCGAAAGCGGCGCGTAACGAAACAGGCGAAAAGACATGGTCTTAAAGAGGCTGGGTGTGGGTGGCGGTGATGGCACCAAAATCATTAATAGCCGACCAGCTTACGCCCCCGGAGGCGGACACAGGCCATTCACGGGTTTCCCCTGGACCGATCATGCCCGGCTGCTCAATTTTATGCCCGCCAACGGACAGTCGATAAAAAGAGACGTAGTATGGCGTCGGGTTGGCGGCCTTAAGCCCTTTTCCCGTCCGCGAAAACGTTATTTTCTGCCAGGCAGTGGCAGCGTCCCCTTTAAGGTTGTCCGGGCGGTAGAAAATTTTAAATTTCGATTTAACGTTAACTTGTAATTCGTTGCTGCTCTCTTTTGGCTTTGGCGCAATCGCTTTAATATCGAGCCAGAATACAGATTCACGATCTGTGGGCAGCGGAGCGCCGGTATATTGAATACGCAGCGTGTTGGTCTGCTCCGGATCAAGTCTGAACAGAGGTGGCGTGACAATAAATGGCGCAGCGTTATTTTTATCCTGCCCATCACCTTCAACCCACGACTGAATAAGATAGGGAACCGCACTTTCCATATTAGAAACAGAAAATGCCACCTCCTTGCTGTGTTGTGGGTATACGATCCGTGTTCCCCCCATTACAACGCCAGCGGAAACTGACGCAGAACTAACCATTAATGCAGTGAGCATAATATACGATAAACGTTTCATCATTATTATCTCTGGAGGTGGCTGAGAGTGAAATCAGTTATAAACCATCAGGAAGTTGGAAACGGCATTGACGTCGCCCGCGTTAATTTCCGACCCGTCTTTGTCGAGAGAAGCATAAAACGTTAATTCAGCATTGCCTTCAGCATCCGGTGCGGTTGTTTCAGATACCGTACCCGGTTTAATCGCGGTGCTGCGATCGCTGTTATAAAGCTTCACGCCGACGCCCGTCGCCATACCTTCGCCTGGCGTAACCTGTAGCAGTGTGTCATTCACCGTATCTTTGGTTCCGTCAAACAGTACCGCAACCGATTCAACCGTCTCCGGGCAGTTCTCTACGTTGATTTTGAACTCACGCGGCGTCGTTTCGCTGTGATCGTCGAAGTAGCTTTTCGCCCACGCGCCGAGGTCTACCGTTTTGCTTTTTGACGCAGGGGTAATATCACAGGAAATAATGGTGATTTTCCCGGTAAAGTTGATCACGCCGCCTGTGCTCTGCGAGCCAGCGCCTGTATCCAGGGAAGCATTAACACCAGAATCACTGCTTGCCAGTACTGATTGAGAAGATAACAGCAGCCCCGCCGCGGCAATCGCCAGCGCCACATTTTTGATTTTCATTTGGAACACTTTCACCTCTGTAAATTAAACAGATATAGACTTGTTGTACCAGGTACAATAACCGCTATAAGGATTTAAAAACGCCACCAAAAGGGTTTTAGCAGAATGGGTGACGCGACCTTATAGAATAAAGCAGGGTCCATCCCATGGTGATAATCCGTATATTTTCAGAAGGCCATACACAGATATCCTGCAACTGAGGAAATGACTTCTGGCCGAAAATAACACTGAATACGTTGTGGTTAGTAATAAATTTAATGTCTTCTGTAACGTTGCTTCTGAATAAATAGTAAATCATATGCCTTTTAACGTCTACGTATTGAAAAGCAGTACGCCGCGTCTGTAAACACTCTGGAATTAACACTCAGCTAACAAATTTAACCCCTTTCGATTGCCCTGATAATTATTCATTTGCTTTTAATACCGTAACTAAATTACAAGAGAGCCAACTGATCATTGTTTGATCAATTTATTTCAGAATATTATTAGCCAAAAAATGTCACTTCAGCAAAAAAATCTTGCCCTTTATCCTGAAAAATCACGGTTAAACAGGATATTTCTTTATCGATCAGCAATTGATCGTTTGTAATACACTGTTAAAATCTATATGTGAAATTTACCTTAATTAAAATTTTTTGCTACAGCTTAGATTTCGCATTTTTAACCAAAAAAAATTTTATTTATAGGAAATAAATCACTCTGCTCACATATATACAGCTTTTCAAAAACACAAATAAAGCAAACAAACCTCATTCAATTCACGTAATATTATCACCTCCCCATTTTATTCAACATCTTTTACGCGTCGTATCTGCTCAAAAACGAATGTAATGCTCTCCACCTGACTACCGCTCCCAACGCACACGGTGAGTTAATTTTGCGGGTTTGGTCCTACCAATCATGCGCAAAGCTATCCATCGTTCACAGTTTTGATGCTCCACTTCACAAAACCATTGCCGAATAGCAACACTTGGTTAACCATTTATTGCCATTAACCCTACATCACAATATTGGATGGACCACTTTTACACTAAGTGTGACGCTGAGATGAGCAGAGACTCACCCGACGAACACCTGTGTGGTCCTCAGGAGACCTGCATGAGCCTCTGGCAACAAAACTACGATCCGGCCGGGAATATCTGGCTGTCGAGCCTGATCGCATCGCTACCGATCCTGTTCTTCTTCTTTGCGCTAATTAAGCTCAAGCTGAAGGGCTACCTTGCCGCAACGTACACCGTTGCCATCGCCCTGCTGGTGGCGCTGTTCTTCTATAAAATGCCGGTCGATCGCGCGCTGGCCTCCGTGGTGTATGGTTTCTTCTACGGCCTGTGGCCGATTGCGTGGATCATCATCGCCGCCGTCTTTGTCTACAAAATCTCGGTCAAAACCGGGCAGTTCGATATTATTCGCTCGTCGATTCTCTCTATTACACCGGACCAGCGTTTACAGATGCTGATTGTCGGTTTCTCCTTCGGGGCGTTCCTTGAAGGGGCGGCAGGATTTGGCGCGCCGGTGGCGATCACCGCCGCTCTGCTGGTCGGGCTGGGCTTTAACCCGCTGTATGCCGCTGGCCTGTGCCTGATTGTGAACACCGCCCCGGTGGCGTTTGGCGCGATGGGCATTCCGATTCTGGTGGCGGGCCAGGTGACCGGGCTGGACAGCTTCGAGATCGGCCAGATGGTGGGTCGCCAGCTGCCGTTCCTGACCATTATCGTGCTGTTCTGGATCATGGCGATTATGGACGGCTGGCGCGGCGTGAAGGAGACCTGGCCTGCGGTGATGGTAGCGGGCGGTTCGTTCGCCATTGCCCAGTATCTCAGCTCCAACTTCCTCGGCCCGGAACTGCCGGACATCATCTCTTCCCTGGTGTCGCTGGTCTGTCTGACGCTGTTCCTGAAACGCTGGCAGCCGGTGCGCATCTTCCGCTTTGCCGATATGGGTGCCTCACATGTGGATCAGACTCTGGCGCGCACCGGCTATACCGCCGGACAGATTGTGCGCGCATGGTCACCGTTCCTGTTCCTGACCGCCACCGTGACGCTGTGGAGCATTCCGCCGTTTAAAGCACTGTTCGCCCCGGGCGGCGCGCTGTACGACATGGTGATTAATATCTCCGTGCCGTTCCTCGACAAAATGGTCGCCCGTATGCCGCCGGTGGTGCACGACGCCACGCCATATGCGGCAGTGTTTAAGTTCGACTGGTTCTCAGCCACCGGCACGGCCATCCTGTTTGCCGCTATCCTTTCCGTAGTGTGGCTGCGCATGAAGCCTGCCGCCGCGGTGCAGACCTTTGCGGCGACGATTAAAGAGCTGATGTTGCCGATTTACTCCATCGGCATGGTGCTGGCGTTCGCGTTTATTTCGAACTACTCCGGCCTGTCGTCGACGCTGGCGTTAGCGCTGGCGCATACCGGCCACGCGTTTACCTTCTTCTCGCCGTTCCTCGGCTGGCTGGGGGTGTTCCTGACTGGTTCAGATACGTCATCTAACGCCCTGTTTGCCGCCCTACAGGCCACGGCCGCGCAGCAGATTGGCGTCTCGGACGTGCTGCTGGTCGCCGCGAACACCACCGGCGGCGTGACCGGGAAGATGATCTCGCCGCAGTCCATCGCCATTGCCTGTGCCGCGGTGGGGCTGGTAGGCAAAGAGTCGGACCTGTTCCGCTTTACCGTGAAACACAGCCTGATATTTACCTGCATGGTGGGCGTGATCACCACATTGCAGGCCTATGTCTTAACCTGGATGATTCCATGATAGTGATGCCCAGACGCCTGTCCGACGTGATTGCCACTCGCGTACGGGCGCTGATAGAAGAACAACAGCTGGAAGCGGGCATGAGATTGCCCGCCGAGCGTCAGCTTGCCGCTCAGCTTGGCGTGTCGCGCAACTCACTGCGCGAGGCGCTGGCGACGCTGGTTAGTGAAGGGGTGCTGCTGAGCCGTCGCGGCGGCGGCACCTTCGTGCGCTGGCAGCATGACGACTGGTCCGAACAAAACATCGTGCAGCCGCTGAAGACGCTGATGGAAAACGACCCGGACTACAGCTTCGACATCCTCGAAGCGCGTCACGCCATCGAAACCAGTACAGCGTGGCACGCGGCGATGCGGGCAACCGACGCCGACAAAGAGAAGCTCAAAGCCTGTTTTGAGGCCACGCAAAGCAGCGACCCGGACATCGCCTCCCAGGCGGACGTGCGGTTCCATCTGGCGATTGCCGAGGCCTCGCACAACGTGGTACTGCTGCAAACCATGCGCGGGTTCTTCGACCTGCTGCAATCCTCCGTGAAGCAGAGCCGCCAGCGCATGTATCTGGTCCCGCCGGTGTTTGCCCAGCTGACCGAACAGCACGAGGCGGTGCTCAACGCCATTCTGGCCGGTGATGCCGAGGCCGCGCGCAAGGCGATGATGGCGCATCTCGGCTTCGTGCATACCACCATTAAACGATTCGATGAAGATCAGGCCCGACAGGCGCGTATTACCCGTCTGCCTGGCGAGAGTGATATTTCCAGGGAGAACAAAGCATGATTATTTCAGCAGCCAGTGATTATCGCGCCGCGGCGCAGCGCATTTTGCCCCCGTTCCTGTTCCACTACATTGACGGCGGGGCGTATGCCGAATACACCCTGCGCCGCAACGTGGAGGATCTGTCGGAAGTGGCCCTGCGCCAGCGCGTGCTGAAAAATATGTCTGACCTGAGCCTTGAGACGAAGCTGTTTAACGAAACGCTCTCCATGCCGGTAGCGCTCGCACCTGTCGGTTTATGCGGCATGTATGCCCGTCGCGGTGAAGTGCAGGCCGCCGCCGCCGCAGATGCCAAAGGCATTCCGTTTACCCTTTCCACCGTGTCCGTCTGCCCGATTGAAGAAGTCGCCCCGACCATCAAGCGCCCGATGTGGTTCCAGCTGTACGTCCTGCGCGATCGCGGTTTTATGCGCAACGCGCTGGAGCGCGCCAAAGCGGCGGGCTGCTCAACGCTGGTCTTTACCGTCGACATGCCGACCCCCGGCGCGCGCTACCGCGACGCCCACTCCGGCATGAGCGGCCCTAACGCGGCCCTGCGCCGTTACTGGCAGGCGGTGACGCACCCGCAGTGGGCGTGGGATGTCGGGCTGAACGGCCGTCCGCACGATCTGGGCAATATTTCGGCCTACCTGGGTAAACCGACCGGGCTGGAGGATTACATCGGCTGGCTGGCGAACAATTTCGATCCGTCGATCTCATGGAAAGACCTGGAGTGGATCCGCGAATTCTGGGACGGCCCGATGGTGATCAAAGGGATCCTCGACCCGGAAGATGCCCGCGACGCGGTACGTTTTGGCGCCGATGGGATCGTGGTCTCTAACCATGGTGGCCGCCAGCTTGACGGGGTGCTCTCCTCCGCCCGCGCCCTGCCGGCCATTGCCGATGCGGTGAAAGGCGATATTGCGATCCTGGCCGACAGCGGCATCCGTAACGGGCTGGACGTGGTGCGCATGATCGCCCTGGGCGCGGACAGCGTGCTGCTGGGCCGTGCTTACCTGTACGCGCTGGCCACCAGCGGCCAGGCGGGCGTGGCGAATCTGCTGAACCTGATCGAGAAAGAGATGAAGGTGGCGATGACGCTGACCGGTGCGAAAACAATCGGTGAAATCAGCAAAGACTCTCTGGTGCAGGAGCTCAGTAAGCTGCCTGCGGCGCTGGCCCCTCTTTCTCAGGGAAACGCGGCCTGATCTCCCCCGGTTAGCCTCCCCTTCTTCCGCGCCCGACTTCCCCCTCGGGCGCTTTTTTTGTCGAAAATAACACCTGCGTAACATTCTGGATAAGAAAATTTGACATCCACCTGCCTTCCGCAATTGTATAGACAAGCAAATACAAGAACACAAAAACAACATCAGATCGGAGTGGAGCGTATGGCGTATTCAGGTAAGGTGGATATTCAGCAGGTGATCGATGAAAGTCCTTTTTCAGGGTTTCACTGGCTTCTTATTGTGCTGGGCTTTCTGGTGCTGGCGATTGATGGGTTTGATACCGCAGCGATGGGTTACATTGCGCCTACGCTGTCGACGGAGTGGGGAATACATAAACAGGATCTGGGGCCGGTGCTGAGTGCGGCGCTGCTGGGGCTGTCGCTGGGTGCCCTGATTGCAGGTCCGGTATCGGACCGGATGGGACGCAAGCGCGTGCTGGTCTTTTCGTGTCTGTTCTTCGGCCTGGCGAGCCTGGGCACGGCCTGGGCGCAAAGTCTGAATACCCTGACGCTATGGCGATTTCTGACAGGCCTCGGCCTCGGCGCCGCAATGCCTAACGCCATTACGCTGATCTCCGAGTTTGCCCCCCAGCGCTGCCGCGCCATGGCAATTAACACCATGTACTGCGGCTTTCCGCTGGGTGCGGCGGGCGGCGGGGCGATCTCGTCCTGGCTTATCCCTCACCATGGCTGGCGAAGCGTGCTGCTGACCGGCGCGATTGCGCCGCTGATTTTAACGGTGCTGCTGGCGCTGCTGTTGCCGGAGTCGGTGAAGTTTCTGGTGCAGCGCGGGAAAGACGTCGCCCAGGTTCGCCGCATCGCCAGCCGGTTCGCCCGCAGCACGCTGGATAGCGTCACGGGCTTTTTCCTCGCGGAGGAGAAAGTCGCGTCGAAAAAAGGCAGCGTGTCGCAGCTGTTTTCCATGCCCTGGCTGCCCGGCACCCTGATGCTGTGGGTCACCTATTTTATGGGGCTGGTGATTTATTACGTCCTGCTGAGCTGGATGCCAACGCTGATGCAGGGGATGGGATATGCGCTGGCGGAATCCGCCTGGCTTACCTCGCTGTTCACCTTCGGCGGCACCGCTGGCATTTTGCTCGCGGGCTGGATGATGGATCGCTGGGAAGCGCACAAGGTGGTCGCGTGTGGTTTCGTGCTGACGATGGGCCTGATTCTTTTACTCGGCATTGAGCATAACCATATCGCCCTGTTTGGCGGGTTAATTTTCCTGATGGGGATCGCGATGAACGGCGCGCAGTCGGGCATGCAGACCCTGGCCGCCACCTTTTACCCTACCGAGTGCCGTGCGACGGGTATCGCCTGGATGCAGGGGATCGGCCGCTTCGGCGGCGTGGCGGGCACCCTGACCAGCGCCCAGCTTCTTTCCATGCAGTGGCAGGCGGACAGTATTTTAATGATCCTCAGCGTACCTGCTCTCGTGGCTGCGGCGGCAACCGTCTACAAAATGCTGTATAGCCGCGCGCAGGAGCCGGGCGTCGCCTAGTCCCTCTCTTTTCTGCTATTCTGCCCCCGCAATTAAGGGGGCAGCATGCTTAACATCGTCTTATTCGAACCAGAAATTCCGCCGAACACCGGCAATATTATCCGCCTGTGCGCCAACACCGGTTTTCGTCTGCACATCATTGAGCCGATGGGCTTTACGTGGGACGACAAACGTCTGCGCCGCGCGGGGCTGGACTACCATGAGTTTACCGCCGTCGTTCGTCATCACGATTACGCCGCGTTTCTGGGATCCGAAAAACCACAGCGCATGTTCGCCCTGACCACCAAAGGTACGCCAGCGCACAGCGCCGTAAGCTATCAGGACGGGGATTATCTGATGTTTGGTCCGGAAACCCGCGGCCTGCCGGCCACCATTCTGGATGCCCTGCCCGCTGAGCAGAAAATTCGTATTCCGATGATGCCGGACAGCCGCAGCATGAACCTGTCGAATGCGGTGTCGGTGGTGGTGTATGAGGCGTGGCGCCAGCTGGGTTATCCCGGCGCGATATTGCGTAGCTAAAACAGTTCGGGTGGCTTACGCCACCCGATTCGTCGTGTTTAGCCTGCTACCGCGATACGTTTCATATCGGTCATGTAGCCACGCAGTTTCTGGCCCACTTTCTCGATTTCGTGGCTGCGAATCGCTTCGTTGACGTCACGCAGCTGCGCGTTATCAACCGCTCCTTCCGCAATCGCCTGGCCCAGATCGCCCGCTTGCAGGGTGGTCATGAACTCTTTCAGCAGCGGTACGCAGGCGTAAGAGAACAGGTAGTTACCGTACTCGGCAGTATCGGAGATCACCACGTTCATCTCATACAGACGTTTACGAGCGATGGTGTTTGCGATCAGCGGCAGCTCGTGCAGCGATTCGTAGTACGCAGATTCTTCAATGATGCCCGAATCCACCATGGTTTCGAACGCCAGCTCAACGCCCGCTTTCACCATCGCGATCATCAGGACGCCTTTATCGAAGTACTCCTGCTCGGTGATCTTGCCGTCATACTGTGGTGCGGTTTCGAACGCGGTTTTACCGGTCTCTTCGCGCCAGGTCAGCAGTTTCTTATCGTCATTCGCCCAGTCCGCCATCATGCCGGAAGAGAACTCGCCGGAGATGATGTCGTCCATGTGTTTCTGGAACAGCGGCGCCATGATGGTTTTCAGCTGTTCAGACAGCGCGTAAGCACGCAGTTTTGCCGGGTTGGACAGACGGTCCATCATCAGCGTAATGCCGCCCTGCTTCAGCGCTTCGGTGATGGTTTCCCAGCCGAACTGAATCAGTTTTTCCGCGTATGCCGGATCGGTGCCTTCTTCCACCAGCTTGTCGAAGCACAGCAGAGAGCCGGCCTGGAGCATGCCGCACAGGATGGTCTGCTCGCCCATCAGGTCAGATTTCACTTCCGCAACGAAGGAAGATTCCAGCACGCCCGCACGATGGCCGCCAGTGGCCGCAGCCCAGGCTTTGGCAATCGCCATGCCTTCGCCTTTCGGATCGTTTTCCGGGTGAACGGCGATCAGCGTCGGTACGCCGAAGCCACGTTTGTACTCTTCGCGCACTTCGGTGCCCGGGCACTTCGGTGCCACCATCACCACGGTGATGTCTTTACGGATCTGCTCGCCCACTTCAACGATGTTGAAGCCGTGGGAGTAACCCAGCGCGGCGCCGTCTTTCATCAGCGGCTGTACGGAACGCACAACGTCAGAGTGCTGCTTGTCCGGCGTCAGGTTAACCACCAGATCCGCCTGCGGGATCAGCTCTTCGTAGGTGCCCACTTTGAAGCCGTTTTCGGTCGCTTTACGCCAGGAAGCACGCTTCTCAGCAATCGCTTCTTTGCGCAGGGCATAGGAGATATCCAGCCCGGAGTCACGCATGTTCAGGCCCTGGTTCAGACCCTGTGCGCCACAGCCGACAATGACCACTTTTTTACCCTGAAGGTAGCTCGCGCCATCAGCAAATTCATCGCGCGCCATGAAGCGGCATTTGCCCAGCTGCGCCAGCTGCTGGCGCAAGTTCAGTGTATTGAAGTAGTTAGCCATGGGTGATACCTCGTGATGTTGTGTGTCTTATTGTTCGGTTCGCGTTTCAGCGAGAATGTACCCACATTACAACAGGAAATTTATTGCGGAAATTGATATATTCACAACGTCACATTGCAATTTATGCAATGTAAAAAGAGGGAGTGGAATCGGTGGATTTACGCGATCTGAAAATGTTCCTGCACCTGGCGGAAAGCCGTCACTTTGGCCGTAGCGCCCGGGCGATGCACGTCAGCCCCTCCACGCTGTCGCGCCAGATCCAGCGCCTTGAGGAAGACCTCGGCCAGCCGCTGTTCGTGCGCGATAACCGCACCGTCACCCTCACGGAAGCAGGTGAAGAGCTGCGCATCTTTGCTCAGCAGACGTTATTACAGTATCAGCAGCTGCGGCACACCATCGACCAGCAGGGGCCGTCGCTTTCCGGCGAGCTGCATATTTTCTGTTCCGTGACCGCTGCCTACAGCCATCTTCCCCCCATTCTCGACCGCTTCCGCGCGGAACATCCGTCGGTTGAAATTAAGCTCACCACCGGCGATGCCGCCGACGCGATGGAAAAAGTGGTGACGGGCGAAGCGGATCTCGCCATTGCCGGGAAACCCGAAACGCTGCCGGGGGCGGTGGCGTTCTCGATGCTGGAGAATCTGGCGGTAGTGCTGATTGCCCCGGCGCTGCCCTGCCCGGTGCGCAACCAGGTTTCGGTGGAGAAACCGGACTGGTCCACGGTGCCGTTTATCATGGCCGATCAGGGGCCGGTGCGCCGCCGCATTGAGCTGTGGTTCCGCCGCCAGAAGATCAGTAACCCGTCGATTTACGCCACGGTCGGCGGCCATGAGGCGATGGTATCGATGGTGGCGCTCGGCTGCGGCGTAGCGCTGCTACCGGAAGTGGTGCTGGAAAACAGCCCAGAGCCGGTGCGCAATCGCGTGATGATTTTAGAACGCAGCGACGAGAAAACGCCGTTCGAGCTAGGCGTGTGCGCACAAAAAAAGCGGCTGCATGAGCCGCTTATTGATGCGTTCTGGACGATATTGCCGAACCACTAAAGCCGGGTGGCGCTGCGCTTACCCGGCCTACACGCAGTTCAACCCTTAGAACGTAGGCCTGATAAGCGCAGCGCCATCAGGCATTTTCCCGAACAACCTAACCCGCCAGGAAGAAACGGAACGCCGGGTTGTGGGTTTCGTCATGGCACTCATAGCCCAGCTCGTTCAGGCGCGTTTCGAAATCCGGTTCGTGCTCGCCCAGCTCGAACGCCGCCAGTACGCGGCCATAGTCGGTGCCGTGGCTGCGGTAGTGGAACAGAGAGATGTTCCAGTGCGTGCCCAACGTGTGCAGGAACTTGAGCAGCGCGCCCGGCGATTCCGGGAACTCGAAGCTGAACAGGCGTTCCTTGAGCGGCTTGGATGGACGGCCGCCGACCATGTAACGCACGTGCAGCTTCGCCATCTCGTCGTCGGAGAGATCGACCACGCTGTAGCCACCGTCATGCAGCAGGCTGAGGATCTCTTTGCGCTCCTCCACGCCACGGCTCAGACGCACGCCGACAAAAATGCACGCATCTTTGGCATCGGCAAAGCGGTAGTTGAACTCCGTTACCGAGCGGCCGCCCAGCAGCTGGCAGAACTTCAGGAAGCTACCCTTCTCTTCCGGAATGGTCACCGCCAGCAGCGCTTCACGCTGTTCGCCCAGTTCGCAGCGCTCGGAAACGTAGCGTAGACCGTGGAAGTTCACGTTGGCGCCGGAAAGCACGTGCGCCAGACGCTCGCCGCGAATATTGTGCTGGGCGATGTATTTTTTCATTCCCGCCAGCGCCAGCGCGCCGGATGGTTCCGCCACCGCACGCACATCCTCGAAGAGATCTTTCATCGCCGCGCAGATAGCGTCGCTGTCGACGGTGACGATATCGTCGAGATACTCCTGGCACAGGCGGAACGTTTCATCGCCAATGCGCTTCACCGCCACGCCCTCGGCGAACAGCCCGACGCGCGGCAGATCTACCGGATGTCCGGCGTCCAGCGCCGCCTTCAGGCAGGCAGAGTCTTCCGCTTCAACCGCAATCACTTTGATCTGCGGCATCAGCTGTTTGATCAGCACCGCCACACCTGCGGCTAAGCCACCGCCGCCCACCGGGACGAAAACGCGGTCGAGATGGGCGTCCTGCTGCAACAGTTCCAGCGCCAGCGTACCCTGCCCGGCAATCACCATCGGGTGATCGAACGGCGGCACCCAGGTGAAGCCCTGCTGCTGCGCCAGCTCAATCGCTTTGGCTTTGGCTTCGTCAAAGTTAGCGCCGTGAAGCAGCACTTCTCCGCCGAACCCGCGCACCGCGTCGACCTTGATATCTGCGGTGGCGACCGGCATCACGATCAGCGCCTTCAGCCCCAGACGCGCCGAGGAGAACGCCACGCCCTGCGCGTGATTGCCCGCCGAGGCGGTAATCACCCCGCGCGCTTTCTGCTCGTCCGTCAGCCCGGCCATCATCGCGTAGGCGCCGCGCAGCTTGAAGCTGTGCACCGGCTGCCTGTCTTCACGCTTCACCAGAATGACGTTGTCGAGACGCGAAGAGAGTTTGTCCATTTTTTGCAGGGGCGTGACCTGCACCGCTTCATAGACCGGCGCGCGTAGTACCGCTCTCAGGTATTCCGCCCCCTCCGGGGCGGCGGATAAGGGTTGTGACTCGGCCATCATTAGCCCCCCAGTTTAGATTTATCGCGCACCGCGCCTTTATCTGCACTGGTGGCAAGACTCGCGTAAGCGCGCAGGGCGAACGAGACTTCACGCTGACGATCTTTCGGCGTCCAGGCTTTGTCGCCGCGGGCTTCCTGCGCCTCACGACGGGCCGCAATCTCCTGGTCACTCAGCTTCAGCTGAATGCCGCGGTTCGGAATGTCGATTTCGATCAGGTCGCCATCTTCGATGATCGCGATATTGCCGCCGCTTGCCGCTTCTGGCGAGACGTGACCAATGGAGAGGCCTGACGTGCCGCCAGAGAATCGACCATCGGTGATCAGCGCGCAGGCTTTGCCGAGGCCCATCGATTTCAGGAAGGTGGTCGGGTAGAGCATCTCCTGCATGCCCGGACCGCCTTTCGGCCCTTCGTAGCGAATGACCACCACGTCGCCTTCCACCACTTTGCCGCCGAGGATAGCGTCTACCGCTTCGTCCTGGCTTTCATACACTTTTGCCGGGCCGGTAAATTTCAGGATGCTGTCGTCCACGCCTGCGGTTTTCACAATGCAGCCATTTTCCGCGAAGTTACCGTACAGCACGGCCAAACCGCCGTCTTTGCTGTAGGCATGTTCCAGCGAGCGAATGCAGCCTTCGGCGCGATCGTCATCCAGCGTGTCCCAGCGGCAATCCTGCGAGAACGCTTGGGTGGTACGGATGCCCGCCGGACCGGCGCGATACATGTTTTTCACCGCGTCGTCTTTGGTCAGCATCACGTCGTACTGCTCCAGCGACTCCGGCAGCGTCAGGCCGAGCACGTTTTTCACGTCGCGGTTCAGCAGCCCGGTGCGATCCAGCTCGCCGAGAATACCAATCACGCCACCCGCACGGTGGACATCTTCCATGTGGTACTTCTGGGTACTCGGCGCGACTTTACACAGCTGCGGCACTTTGCGGGAGAGCTTGTCGATGTCGCTCATGGTGAAGTCGATTTCAGCTTCCTGCGCGGCGGCCAGCAGGTGCAGAACGGTGTTGGTGGAACCGCCCATGGCGATATCCAGCGTCATGGCGTTTTCGAACGCCGCTTTGCTGGCGATGTTACGCGGCAGCGCGCTGGCGTCGTCCTGCTCGTAGTAGCGTTTGGTCAGCTCAACGATGCGCTTGCCCGCGTTAAGGAACAGCTGCTTACGGTCAGCGTGGGTCGCCAGCAGCGAGCCGTTGCCCGGCTGAGACAGGCCCAGCGCTTCGGTCAGGCAGTTCATGGAGTTGGCGGTGAACATCCCGGAACAGGAGCCGCAGGTCGGGCACGCGGAGCGTTCCACCTGGTCGCTCTGCTCGTCAGAGACTTTCGGGTCCGCGCCCTGGATCATCGCATCGACCAGGTCGAGCTTGATGATTTTGTCGGAGAGCTTGGTTTTCCCCGCTTCCATTGGGCCACCAGAGACGAAGATCACCGGAATGTTCAGGCGCAGGGAAGCCATCAGCATCCCCGGGGTGATTTTGTCGCAGTTGGAGATACAGACCATCGCATCGGCGCAGTGGGCATTAACCATGTACTCCACCGAGTCGGCGATCAGCTCGCGCGACGGCAGTGAATAGAGCATTCCCCCGTGGCCCATTGCGATACCGTCATCCACCGCAATGGTGTTGAACTCTTTCGCCACGCCGCCGGAGGCTTCGATTTGCTCGGCAACCAGCTTACCGAGATCGCGCAGGTGCACGTGGCCCGGCACAAACTGGGTGAAGGAGTTCACCACGGCGATAATTGGCTTGCCGAAATCGGCGTCGGTCATTCCGGTGGCGCGCCACAGTGCGCGGGCACCCGCCATATTACGGCCGTGGGTGGTGGTGGCTGAACGATACTTAGGCATGCTTTATTTACTCCCGTCTGACTATTTAATGGGACGGTGCGTGCCGTCCCAAATTTATATTTAGTGATTAACCTGATCCAACCAGCCGTATTTGTCTTCTGTTTCGCCGGTGAAGAGGCCGAAGAAGGCTTGCTGAATGCGTTTGGTGACCGGGCCACAGCGGCCTTCGCCCACCTGAATGCCATCGACGCTACGCACCGGCGTAATTTCAGCCGCGGTACCGGACATGAACACTTCGTCAGCCAGGTACAGGGATTCGCGGGACAGTACCTGCTCGCGCACTTCGATACCCAGATCTTTTGCCAGCTTGATGATGGCGTCGCGGGTGATGCCCGGCAGCGCGGACGAAGTGAATGGCGGCGTAAACAGAATGCCGTCTTTCACTTCAAACAGGTTTTCACCCGCGCCTTCGGAGATGTAGCCATTCACATCCAGCGCGATACCTTCCTGATAGCCGTGACGGCGCGCTTCGCTGCCGACCAGCAGTGAGGAAAGGTAGTTACCGCCCGCTTTAGCCGCAGTCGGGATAGTGTTTGGCGCCACGCGGTTCCAGGAAGAAACCATTGCGTCGATCCCCTGATCCAGCGCTTCCGCGCCCAGGTAGGCGCCCCACGGGAACGCAGCAATGATCACATCGGTGTTATAGCCAGCGGGCGGGTTGACGCCCATGCCAACATCACCCACGAAGACCAGCGGACGAATATAGGCGCTGGTCAGTTTGTTCTGGCGAATCACCTCGCGGCAGGCTTCCATCAGCTCATCAACGCTTTGGGAGACCGGGAAACGATAAATTTTGGCTGAGTCATGCAGACGCTGCATGTGTTCGCGATGGCGGAACACCACTGGCCCTTTGTGAGAGTCGTAGCAACGGATCCCTTCAAACACGGAGGTGCCGTAGTGCAGCGCGTGGGACATCACGTGAACTTTCGCGTCTTCCCAGCGAACCATCTCACCATTGAACCAAATGTAATCAGCTTTTTTTGTCGTCATTTTTTCGTCCTGTCACGCTTAAGCGCGGATTTGTTGTGATGTGGTTGTGCTCTGGCAGATGGCAACATGGGCAACGTCTACCAGTTTTGATAACTGACTAAACAGTAAGTCGACCGGCCGCGGGCTAGCAACGGTTAATTCGATACTGATGTTCTGCGCGTCGGTGGCCGTTTCCATATTCATAGAGCAAATCTGAAAGCCACGGTGGCGAACCACGCGCAATACGCGTTCTAACGTTTCCGGGTTGAAGCGAGCCTGCACGGCGACCTGATGTTGCATCATGATAATTTCTCCAGCATTTGTGAGTTACTGGCACCGGGCGGTACCAACGGCCAGACGTTCTCAAGCTCGTCGATTGAGACATGAAGCAGGTATGGCCCTTCGCTTGACAGCATGGTGTCGAGTGCCGCTTCAACCTGGTCTTTACGGGTGATGTGCTGGCCAGGAATGCCGAAGGCGCTGGCCAGGGTGAGGAAATCGGGGTTATCGGTCAGGGTCGTTTCGCTGTAACGCTCCTGGAAGAACAGCTGCTGCCACTGGCGAACCATGCCTAAACGCTGGTTATCGAGCAAGACGATCTTCAGCGGTAACTGCTTACGCTTCACGGTGCCGAGCTCCTGGACGTTCATCATGAAGGAGCCGTCACCGGAGATACAGATAACGGTATCGTTCGGGCGGGCAACCTGCGCGCCAACGGCTGCTGGCAGACCGAAGCCCATCGTCCCTAACCCGCTCGAGGTGATAAAGTTCTCCGGGCGGGTGTAGGTCATGTGCTGGGCTGACCACATCTGATGCTGGCCGACATCCGTCGTTACCACGCTGTCTGCGGGTTTACGGTCTGACAGCTGTTTCAACAGCAGCGGCGCATAGATGGCGTCGCCTGGGTGATCGTAACGCCACGCGTGTTCAGTACGCATATCAGCGGTGTGCTGACGCCATGAGTTGATATCCAGCGGCTGCTCCAGCGCCGGTAACAGCACGTTAAGATCGCCCTGCAACGCGACATGCGCCTGACGCAGTTTGCTCATCTCCGCCGGGTCGATGTCCATATGGATCACTTTGGCGTTCGGCGCGAAGGTATTCAGCTTGCCGGTAACGCGGTCGTCAAAACGTGCGCCGACGGCGATAAGCAAGTCGCATTCCTGCACCGCCAGGTTTGCCGCTTTGGTACCATGCATCCCCAGCATGCCGAGGTAGTACGGGTAATCTGCCTCTACCGCACCGAGACCTTTCAGCGTGCAGGTGGCGGGCATTTGCGTGGTCGCAATGAACGCGCGAAGCGCCGGAACAGCCTGCGCCATGCCCACGCCGCCGCCTACGTACAGCATCGGTTGTTTGGCCTGCGCCATCATCTGTCGCGCCTCTTCCACCTCTGCATGCGGGAACGCATTATCGCTTTCCACGGTAGAGAAATGCGGCTCCAGTTCGCCGAGTGCAACCTGGATATCTTTCGGGATATCAACCAGAACCGGGCCAGGACGGCCAGAGCTGGCAACCTCGAACGCTTCGGCCATCACCCGCGGCAGCTCTTCGAGAGACTGAACGAGGAAGCTGTGTTTGGTGCAGGCCAGCGATAAACCGAGCACATCCACTTCCTGAAAGGCATCGGTGCCGATGAACGGAGAGGCCACCTGGCCGGTGATCGCCACCACGGGTACGGAGTCGAGCAGCGCGTCAGCCAGGCCGGTGATCAGGTTCGTTGCGCCGGGACCTGAGGTGGCCATACAGACGCCAGTTTTACCGGCCGCACGGGCATAACCGATGGCGGCCATCGCTGCGCCCTGCTCGTGTCGGCACAACAGGTGTTCCACGCCGCCGTCATACAGAGCATCGTAAATCGGCATAATTGCGCCACCCGGATAACCGAATACGGTTTCAACTCCCTGCGCGCGCAACGCATGTACTACCCATTGTGCCCCATTCATAGTTAGTTCCCCGTCATAAATCTGGAGAAACAGAATTTTGTGCTAGTCGTCATTCTCTGCTCCTCATTTAAGTTTTTTAGTCATAAAAAAACCCCCGGACCTTTCGGTGCGGGGGTCTTAGTTCGTTAAGGCTTGATTTCTAAGCCTTTCCTCGTCCAAGTGCAGCCCCGCACGGTGGGATAATAATCACCACCACGCTAATCACGACCAGGCTAATCACTCGTAGAAGGGCTGTCATTTTCAGTTCTTTTTGCATCTTGTTCGAAGGAATACCTAAAGAGTTACCACAGATATTTCATCTGACACAAGATTTTTTTATGACCTGTTTCTGTAGCAGGCGAACTATTTCTTTCAAAATCGTTGTTTTATATAGGGAAAAAATAGAAATGAAGATTTTTCATTTTTTTGTCCTGTTTCATCAGGCAAGGGACGCATGATTTCTTTTCTGCGAGGCCGATTCCACCGACATTTAAGGATTACATTTTGCCGCTAAAAGGCTGGAACGAGCGCCGTAATTCAGTGAATTAGTGCTAAACAGGAAAAAATGATGCTGGCATAGTCACCGCCAAGGAGGGCTTATGTCACTGTCAGTTGTTTATACACGCGCGGCCATCGGCGTGAAGGCACCGCTTATTTCTGTAGAGGTTCATTTAAGTAATGGACTGCCCGGACTGACACTGGTCGGCTTACCAGAAACGACCGTTAAAGAGGCGAGGGATCGCGTGCGCAGCGCAATTATTAATAGCGGTTATGCTTTTCCGGCGAAGAAGATCACCATTAACCTTGCGCCCGCCGATTTGCCAAAGGAGGGAGGGCGATATGATTTACCTATTGCTATAGCGCTTCTCGCGGCTTCTGAACAGCTCAATACGCCAGGGCTAAGCTCGTGTGAGTTCGTGGGTGAATTAGCGCTTACAGGCGCGTTAAGAGGCGTTCCCGGAGCAATCTCGGGTGCGCTTGAAGCCATACGCGCGGGAAGACAAATCATTGTGGCCAATGAAAATGCCTCTGAAGTAAGCCTTATCGCCGAAAAGGGGTGTCTTGTCGCAGGACATTTGCAAGAGGTTTGCGCCTGGCTGGAAGGCCGACACGAGCTTGCCGAGCCGCAGGAGAATGACGAGGTGGCGCCAGCTTCGCCCGAGGATCTCAGCGATATTATGGGTCAGGAACAGGGTAAGCGGGCGTTAGAGATAACGGCCGCGGGTGGGCATAACCTGTTACTGATAGGTCCGCCAGGCACGGGGAAAACGATGCTGGCGAGCAGATTGAGCGGCCTGTTGCCACCCCTCAATAATCATGAAGCACTGGAAAGCGCCGCGATATTTAGCCTGGTCAGTTCTACGTCGCTGCATAAACAGTGGCGCCGCCGTCCTTTCCGCTCTCCACACCACAGTGCGTCTCTTACCGCGATGGTGGGCGGGGGTTCGATCCCCGGACCGGGTGAAATCTCACTGGCGCACAACGGCATTTTGTTTCTGGATGAATTGCCAGAGTTTGAACGCCGCGTGCTGGATGCATTGCGGGAGCCGATTGAATCCGGCGAAATCCATTTGTCTCGTACACGGGCCAAAATAAGCTACCCTGCGCAGTTTCAGCTAGTCGCGGCGATGAACCCTAGCCCTACGGGTCATTATCAGGGCAATCATAACCGCTGTACGCCGGAGCAGACGCTGCGCTATCTGAGTAAGCTGTCTGGCCCCTTTCTCGACCGTTTTGATTTATCTCTCGAGATCCCCCTGCCCCCGCCCGGTCTGCTGAGGCAAACCGGTATTAGGGGCGAAAGCTCATCAACTGTGCGTGAACGGGTTATTGCGGCGCAGGCGCGGCAGTATGCTCGTCAGAACAGGCTGAATGCCCGGCTGGATAACAGCGGGATCCGACAGTTTTGTTCTCTTAACGCTGAAGATGCAGGCTGGCTGGAAGATACACTGACGCGGTTTGGGCTATCCATTCGCGCGTGGCAGCGTTTGTTGAAAGTAGCGCGCACGGTCGCCGACGTGGAGGGCTGCCCCGGAATAGAGAGGCGGCATTTGCAGGAGGCATTAAGTTACCGTGCGATCGATCGGCTGCTGTTGCATCTGCAAAAAATGCTGGCGTAAAAAAAGGGGCCGTAGCCCCTTCTCTTCTTAATCGTCAGACTCGGTGTAGTCTTCTGCACCTTCCATCTGCGGCTTGCCGCCAGACAGCGTATGGAAACGCTTAGGACGCTTAATGCGAGCCATATACTTGATCCATACACGTTCTGCATCAGACTGCGGCTCACGCTCACCGCGGCAAACAGAGACAAACTGTTTTTCATCTTCGGTTGCCGGTTCACGTTTACCCAGATCCAGCTCGTTAAAGGCATAACCATGGCGCTCAAGAAGTTGAGCTTCTTTGATAGTGAAATCGCCGTGACGAGAGAACCCGCGCGGATAATGTTTATTGTCGAAAAAACGATTAGTCGTCGTAAAGCTTTCCGCCATCCTACACGCTCCTAATTCTTTGGCCGAGCTATTTATGGCGCGGAGTATTAGTTACGCTTGACAGAGTGTAAAACAAAACATTTAAATCATAACGACAAATAATTTTGTGGAGAAAGATGTGGATACGGAATTGCTAAAAACTTTCCTCGAAGTGAGCAGAACGCGACACTTTGGGCGAGCAGCTGAAGCCCTCTACCTGACGCAGTCAGCAGTCAGTTTTCGTATTCGACAGCTGGAAAATCAACTGGGTGTGAACCTTTTTACCCGCCATCGCAACAATATTCGTTTAACTCCGGCTGGTGAAAAGTTGTTGCCTTATGCAGAAACCCTGATGAATACCTGGCAGGCAGCGCGAAAGGATGTTGCGCACACCTCCCGGCATAATGAATTCTCGATTGGTGCCAGCGCTTCACTATGGGAATGCATGCTCAGCCAGTGGCTTATGCGGCTATATCGCACACACAATCATCTGCAATTTGAGGCGAGGATTGCGCAACGTCAGTCGCTGGTTAAGCAACTCCACGAGCGGCAGCTTGATCTGCTGATCACCACAGAAGCCCCCAAGATGGACGAATTTAGCAGCCAGATTGTTGGACAGTTTAGCCTGGCGCTCTATGCATCGGAGCCTGCAATGATGAAGGCCGACCTGAATTATTTACGCCTGGAATGGGGGCCTGATTTTCAGCAACACGAGACGGGGTTAATTGCCAGCGATGATATCCCGCAGCTCACGACAAGCTCAGCGGAGATCGCATGCCAGCATCTTCCCGCATTGAAAGGCTGTACCTGGTTACCTGTTCGCTGGGCGGATAATAAACCCGCACTCCATGTTGTCACCGATTCGACAACGCTCTCCAGGCCGCTGTATGCCATTTGGCTGCAAAACAGCGATAAGCAGTCGCAGATAAAAGATCTGTTAAAAACCAGCATACTGGATTAACGCAAAAGCCTGCGGAAACGCAGGCTGCTTATTCTTCAGGAAGGTGTTGAGCTGTTTTGCAGGCAAAAAAAATCCTTTGCCGAAGCAAAGGATTCTATATGGCAGGGGCGGAGAGACTCGAACTCGCGACACCCGGTTTTGGAGACCGGTGCTCTACCAACTGAGCTACGCCCCTAAAGTTTTTGCCATTAAGCCTGCCGGAAGGGCAGGCTTAATGTCTTAATAAGTGGCGGAACGGACGGGACTCGAACCCGCGACCCCCTGCGTGACAGGCAGGTATTCTAACCGACTGAACTACCGCTCCACCGAATACTTCTGTAACCACCGGATTAATGCACCGGCTTACTACTTAATTTGATGCCTGGCAGTTCCCTACTCTCACATGGGGAGACCCCACACTACCATCGGCGCTACGGCGTTTCACTTCTGAGTTCGGCATGGGGTCAGGTGGGACCACCGCGCTAAAGCCGCCAGGCAAATTCTGTTAATCTGTATCAGGCTGAAAATTGTGTCTGTCTCTTCGCCAAAACACCTTCGGCGTTGTAAGGTTAAGCCTCACGGTTCATTAGTATCGGTTAGCTCAACGCATCGCTGCGCTTACACACCCGACCTATCAACGTCATCGTCTTTAACGTTCCTTCAGGAGACTTAAAGTCTCAGGGAGAACTCATCTCGGGGCAAGTTTCGTGCTTAGATGCTTTCAGCACTTATCTCTTCCGCATTTAGCTACCGGGCAGTGCCATTGGCATGACAACCCGAACACCAGTGATGCGTCCACTCCGGTCCTCTCGTACTAGGAGCAGCCCCCCTCAATTCTCCAGCGCCCACGGCAGATAGGGACCGAACTGTCTCACGACGTTCTAAACCCAGCTCGCGTACCACTTTAAATGGCGAACAGCCATACCCTTGGGACCTACTTCAGCCCCAGGATGTGATGAGCCGACATCGAGGTGCCAAACACCGCCGTCGATATGAACTCTTGGGCGGTATCAGCCTGTTATCCCCGGAGTACCTTTTATCCGTTGAGCGATGGCCCTTCCATTCAGAACCACCGGATCACTATGACCTGCTTTCGCACCTGCTCGCGCCGTCACGCTCGCAGTCAAGCTGGCTTATGCCATTGCACTAACCTCCTGATGTCCGACCAGGATTAGCCAACCTTCGTGCTCCTCCGTTACTCTTTGGGAGGAGACCGCCCCAGTCAAACTACCCACCAGACACTGTCCGCAACCCGGATTACGGGTCTACGTTAGAACACCAGCCATTAAAGGGTGGTATTTCAAGGTTGGCTCCACGCAGACTGGCGTCCACGCTTCAAAGCCTCCCACCTATCCTACACATCAAGGACCAGTGTTCAGTGTCAAGCTATAGTAAAGGTTCACGGGGTCTTTCCGTCTTGCCGCGGGTACACTGCATCTTCACAGCGAGTTCAATTTCACTGAGTCTCGGGTGGAGACAGCCTGGCCATCATTACGCCATTCGTGCAGGTCGGAACTTACCCGACAAGGAATTTCGCTACCTTAGGACCGTTATAGTTACGGCCGCCGTTTACCGGGGCTTCGATCAAGAGCTTCGCGTTGCCGCTAACCCCATCAATTAACCTTCCGGCACCGGGCAGGCGTCACACCGTATACGTCCACTTTCGTGTTTGCACAGTGCTGTGTTTTTAATAAACAGTTGCAGCCAGCTGGTATCTTCGACTGATTTCAGCTCCGCCCGCAGGGGCTTCACCTACACATCAGCGTGCCTTCTCCCGAAGTTACGGCACCATTTTGCCTAGTTCCTTCACCCGAGTTCTCTCAAGCGCCTTGGTATTCTCTACCTGACCACCTGTGTCGGTTTGGGGTACGATTTCGTGTTACCTGATGCTTAGAGGCTTTTCCTGGAAGCAGGGCATTTATCACTTCAGCACCGTAGTGCCTCGTCATCACACCTCAGCGTTAACAAGGTACCGGATTTACCTGGAACCTCCGCCTACATGCTTAAACCGGGACAACCGTCGCCCGGCTGACATAGCCTTCTCCGTCCCCCCTTCGCAGTAACACCAAGTACAGGAATATTAACCTGTTTCCCATCGACTACGCCTTTCGGCCTCGCCTTAGGGGTCGACTCACCCTGCCCCGATTAACGTTGGACAGGAACCCTTGGTCTTCCGGCGAGCGGGCTTTTCACCCGCTTTATCGTTACTTATGTCAGCATTCGCACTTCTGATACCTCCAGCATGCCTCACAGCACACCTTCAACGGCTTACAGAACGCTCCCCTACCCAACAACACATAGTGTCGCTGCCGCAGCTTCGGTGCATGGTTTAGCCCCGTTACATCTTCCGCGCAGGCCGACTCGACCAGTGAGCTATTACGCTTTCTTTAAATGATGGCTGCTTCTAAGCCAACATCCTGGCTGTCTGTGCCTTCCCACATCGTTTCCCACTTAACCATGACTTTGGGACCTTAGCTGGCGGTCTGGGTTGTTTCCCTCTTCACGACGGACGTTAGCACCCGCCGTGTGTCTCCCGTGATAACATTCTTCGGTATTCGTAGTTTGCATCGGGTTGGTAAGCCGGGATGGCCCCCTAGCCGAAACAGTGCTCTACCCCCGAAGATGAGTTCACGAGGCGCTACCTAAATAGCTTTCGGGGAGAACCAGCTATCTCCCGGTTTGATTGGCCTTTCACCCCCAGCCACAGGTCATCCGCTAATTTTTCAACATTAGTCGGTTCGGTCCTCCAGTTAGTGTTACCCAACCTTCAACCTGCCCATGGCTAGATCACCGGGTTTCGGGTCTATACCCTGCAACTTAACGCCCAGTTAAGACTCGGTTTCCCTTCGGCTCCCCTATACGGTTAACCTTGCTACAGAATATAAGTCGCTGACCCATTATACAAAAGGTACGCAGTCACCCCATAAAGAGGCTCCCACTGCTTGTACGTACACGGTTTCAGGTTCTTTTTCACTCCCCTCGCCGGGGTTCTTTTCGCCTTTCCCTCACGGTACTGGTTCACTATCGGTCAGTCAGGAGTATTTAGCCTTGGAGGATGGTCCCCCCATATTCAGACAGGATACCACGTGTCCCGCCCTACTCTTCGAGTTCACAGCAAGTGTGCTTTCGTGTACGGGACTATCACCCTGTACCGTCGGACTTTCCAGACCGTTCCACTAACACACAAGCTGATTCAGACTCCGGGCTGCTCCCCGTTCGCTCGCCGCTACTGGGGGAATCTCGGTTGATTTCTTTTCCTCGGGGTACTTAGATGTTTCAGTTCCCCCGGTTCGCCTCGTTAACCTATGTATTCAGTTAACGATAGTGCAACGGATTGCACTGGGTTTCCCCATTCGGACATCGCCGGGTCAAAGGTTCATATCACCTCGCCGGCGCTTTTCGCAGATTAGCACGTCCTTCATCGCCTCTGACTGCCAGGGCATCCACCGTGTACGCTTAGTCGCTTAACCTCACAACCCGAAGATGTTTCACTTCTGATTGCGAAAATTTGAGAGACTCGAACACACATGAGCTGTGTGTCGTTTCAATTTTCAGCTTGATCCAGATTTTTAAAGAGCAAAACTTCGCAGTGCACCTTTTCAGGTTCACTCTGAAGTTTTCTTGTGTTCGCAGTAAAAGATGGTGGAGCTATGCGGGATCGAACCGCAGACCTCCTGCGTGCAAGGCAGGCGCTCTCCCAGCTGAGCTATAGCCCCATCGTAGTCACCTCTGTACCGGTAATTTTTGTTGAGGCAAGGCGTGGTGACACGAAGCATACTTATGTATGTGAGTGTCGCCGCAACGCAGCATCAGCAAAAATTTGGTAGGCCTGAGTGGACTTGAACCACCGACCTCACCCTTATCAGGGGTGCGCTCTAACCACCTGAGCTACAAGCCTGTAGAGGTTTTTTACTGCTGTTTTTCATCAGACAATCTGTGTGAGCACTGCAAAGGCAGGTTCTTTAAGGTAAGGAGGTGATCCAACCGCAGGTTCCCCTACGGTTACCTTGTTACGACTTCACCCCAGTCATGAATCACAAAGTGGTAAGCGCCCTCCCGAAGGTTAAGCTACCTACTTCTTTTGCAACCCACTCCCATGGTGTGACGGGCGGTGTGTACAAGGCCCGGGAACGTATTCACCGTGGCATTCTGATCCACGATTACTAGCGATTCCGACTTCATGGAGTCGAGTTGCAGACTCCAATCCGGACTACGACGCACTTTATGAGGTCCGCTTGCTCTCGCGAGGTCGCTTCTCTTTGTATGCGCCATTGTAGCACGTGTGTAGCCCTACTCGTAAGGGCCATGATGACTTGACGTCATCCCCACCTTCCTCCAGTTTATCACTGGCAGTCTCCTTTGAGTTCCCGGCCTAACCGCTGGCAACAAAGGATAAGGGTTGCGCTCGTTGCGGGACTTAACCCAACATTTCACAACACGAGCTGACGACAGCCATGCAGCACCTGTCTCAGAGTTCCCGAAGGCACCAAAGCATCTCTGCTAAGTTCTCTGGATGTCAAGAGTAGGTAAGGTTCTTCGCGTTGCATCGAATTAAACCACATGCTCCACCGCTTGTGCGGGCCCCCGTCAATTCATTTGAGTTTTAACCTTGCGGCCGTACTCCCCAGGCGGTCGACTTAACGCGTTAGCTCCGGAAGCCACGCCTCAAGGGCACAACCTCCAAGTCGACATCGTTTACGGCGTGGACTACCAGGGTATCTAATCCTGTTTGCTCCCCACGCTTTCGCACCTGAGCGTCAGTCTTTGTCCAGGGGGCCGCCTTCGCCACCGGTATTCCTCCAGATCTCTACGCATTTCACCGCTACACCTGGAATTCTACCCCCCTCTACAAGACTCTAGCCTGCCAGTTTCGAATGCAGTTCCCAGGTTGAGCCCGGGGATTTCACATCCGACTTGACAGACCGCCTGCGTGCGCTTTACGCCCAGTAATTCCGATTAACGCTTGCACCCTCCGTATTACCGCGGCTGCTGGCACGGAGTTAGCCGGTGCTTCTTCTGCGGGTAACGTCAATCGACAAGGTTATTAACCTTATCGCCTTCCTCCCCGCTGAAAGTACTTTACAACCCGAAGGCCTTCTTCATACACGCGGCATGGCTGCATCAGGCTTGCGCCCATTGTGCAATATTCCCCACTGCTGCCTCCCGTAGGAGTCTGGACCGTGTCTCAGTTCCAGTGTGGCTGGTCATCCTCTCAGACCAGCTAGGGATCGTCGCCTAGGTGAGCCGTTACCCCACCTACTAGCTAATCCCATCTGGGCACATCCGATGGCAAGAGGCCCGAAGGTCCCCCTCTTTGGTCTTGCGACGTTATGCGGTATTAGCTACCGTTTCCAGTAGTTATCCCCCTCCATCAGGCAGTTTCCCAGACATTACTCACCCGTCCGCCACTCGTCAGCGAAGCAGCAAGCTGCTTCCTGTTACCGTTCGACTTGCATGTGTTAGGCCTGCCGCCAGCGTTCAATCTGAGCCATGATCAAACTCTTCAATTTAAAAGTTTGATGCTCAATGAATTAAACTTCGTAATGAATTACGTGTTCACTCGTTGAGACTTGGTATTCATTTAGTGTCCGAAGACATTAAGAATCCATGTCACTTTGAGTGCCCACACAGATTGTCTGATAAATTGTTAAAGAGCAGTTGCAACGCGGCTTTCAGCTCATCGTTGCGAGGTCCCGTATATTACGTTTTCCTCATTCAGAGTCAAGCAATTATTTTCACTTTTCTCTGTTGGTGTTCATCTCTGAACCCCGCTGTCCCGGCGGCTTGTAAGCCGTTGTTCCGTGTCAGTGGAGGCGCATTATAGGGAGTTCTCCGACGTTGACAACCCCTCTTTGAAAAAAAACATTCAACCGTCTCTTTTTTGCTCAAAACCGTGCTACAGCGCCAGTTTTTCGAGCGTTTCGAAGCCATAACGACGTAAAACGGGCAAAAGTTGTTCGGTTTCTTTTGTTATCGCCATACAGAAAGCGATGTTCGCATCCGCTGATTTCGCATCCGGCGCCTCGTGTTCCAGCAGCCAGGCCGTCCGACGCGCAATTGCAGCACCGGAATCCACCAGCCGGGTCCCTTCAGGCAGAACCTTTAACAGCTCTTCCTGTAATAGCGGGAAATGGGTGCAGCCGAGAACAACCGTATCCGGTGGTTCCTGCATCCGCAGCCATGGACGCAGAATACGGCGCAGCTCTTCAAGCGATACCGTCTCGCCGTGCAGTTTTGCTTCCGCCATTTCCACCAGCTCCGCGGAGCCGAGCATGGCGATCTGGCATTCATTGGCAAAGCGCTCTATAAGCTCACGCGTATAAGGACGTTTTACCGTACCGCGCGTAGCCAGCAACCCCACAATGCCGTTCGCCGTCAGACGCGCCGCAGGTTTAATTGCCGGAACAACGCCCACAACCGGGAACGGGAATTTTTCGCGCAGGGCAGGAAGAGAGACCGTGCTTGCCGTATTACAGGCAATGACCGCCAGCGCCAGGGGATAACGCTTTTGTACCGCGGTGACGATTTCAACCACACGTTCAACAATAAAGTCTTCACTCTTTTCCCCATACGGGAACGCGACGTTATCGAAGGCGTAGATGTAATGGAGATCCGGCAGGAGCTGCCGAATCTCATCATAGACCGACAGCCCACCGACGCCGGAATCAAACACCAGCACGGTGGGACGCGGATCAGAAGGTGTAGCTGCCAGACAAGGTGTATTCCCGTCCTGCAGTTTGGTAGCCATAAACTGTCTCGTAATCTTTATCGAACAGGTTGGCTATTTTACCACGAACTGTGAGATGAGAGGTGACAGGATATGAAACCGCGACGTCCCACAGGCTGACGCCGCCCATTTTCACGCGTTCTGTTGCATAGGTATTCGGATCAACGGCAACATCATAGCGAGTGCCCAGATAACGGTACGCCAGATTCCAGTCGAGATCCCACACCTGCCAGTCAAGCTGATACTTAACCTGTTGCTTTGAGCGACGAGCCAGGACTTCGTTAGTTTTCGCATTACGCGGGTCGACGTAGTCGTAAGAAATCTGATGCCCTACCGGGCCAGTGTCGAACTGGGCCGTCGCCTCGATTCCTTTAATACGGGCTTCATCGACGTTGTAATAACGGTAAGTCCGCGGGTCGCTATTAATGAGGTTATCGATATCATTACGATAGCCCGTCACACGCCAGTTTACCGGCCCCGTCAGACCTTCAAAGCCGCCTTCCCACTGCTTACTCTCTTCTGGCTTCAGATCCGGATTACCGTAATCTTTACTGTGGATCTGGCTCATGGTCGGTGCTTTATACGCTGTACCGTAAGAACCGATGATGCGATACCCCTCGATGAACTCCCATGCGGCGCTGGTCTGCCAGGTGGCGTGATTGCCAAAATTAGAGTTATCGTCATTACGCGCCGCCGCTTCCAGCGTCACGCTGTTGAACTGCTGCATCGCCGAAAGGAACACGCCGGTATTACGTTGTTCGTAACCTTTTTCCAGATAGCCCGTACCCGCCTGGGTTTTCTGCTTCTGCCAGTCCAGACCCGCGCCGATATTGCCGTGACCCACTTCAACCGTATTCAGCCACTGGGTGGTGTACTGCTTCACGTCATCCATGGTTGCGGAGTCAGCGTAGCGGCCTTTTTTCGGATCATAGTTCTGATCTTTGCTACGGCCATACCCTGCCACCAGCTGTGACTGGAAAATACCCTGGTTATAGCGCAACCCGGTGTCCCAGTTCTGGCTGTAAACCTGACGCGTGTCCGGCCGCCCATCAATGCCGGTCGCGCCATAGTGATCGTAACCGTCATACGCGGAGCGGTTATCGTAGCCAAAGCCACGGACGAATCCGCTGACGCTGTCGGTAAACTGCTGCTCCACCGAGCCAAACAGCGATTTACTCATAAAACCATCGCGGTCTGGCTGGCGCGGGGCATCTTTTGCGGCAATATCAAAACCACGGGTATAGGTATAATCACCGGCCATGGTGATTTTGGTTTTATCGAACACCTGCTGGAAGGCACCGTTATAGTTTTGATACCCCTTTGAACCGACACCCGCAGAAATTTCCGCACCCGGCTTGTCGCGCCCGGTAATGATGTTAATCACACCGCCAATCGCGTCGGAGCCATACAGCGCCGAACGTGGGCCGCGAATGTACTCAATACGCTGAATCAGCGACGTCGGAATTTGGCTTAAATCGGGAACGTTGCTGATCCCGGCATTATTCAGGGGGATACCATCAATCAGTACCAGAACATGGCGGGATTCTGTACCGCGAATAAACGTTGAAGAGGTTGACCCCATCCCGCCGCTTTGTGCGATGTCCACACCCGGCAGGCGTGACATGATTTCCACAACACTCGTTGCCTGCCAGCGTTCAATATCCTCACGGGTCACGACGGAGGTCGGAGCCAGAACGGTTTTTGCTGGTTGTTCGAAACGGTTTGCTGTCACCACCAACGAGTCGGCGCTTTCCTGCGCCCAGCCCGAAAATGCCGTGACGGAAAACGCCGTCAACAGCGATACTTTTTTAATCATTGTTAAAGCATCCACAATATAAGAAGGATGCCGCAGGCCTCATCGATAGCACGCGATGATGAAACCAAATGCGACGTGATCCCGGCAGGTCTTCGGGCTGGGTGGCGTTATACGGATGAAGACTTCCCATTTTCACAGTGTCTACAACTCTCATCCCGCCAGTCTTTACCGCTGCGCGTCAGCTCCAGATTTGCACTGGATTCCCTTTTCACTCTCAGGAGACCGGAAACAGAATGCTACAATTAGACACGTATAGATGTCCAGATAGCTATTAGCCATTAAATCTGGACATCCACTGCACAATCCCTACAATCCCCGCGTAATTCTTTATCACTCAGGACGCATCATGACCCCCGAACACCTCCCGACAGAACAGTACGACGCACAGCTGGCAGAAAAAGTTGTCCGCCTGCAAAGTATGATGACGCCTTTCAACGCGCCGGTTCCCGAGGTGTTTCGTTCTCCGGTCAGCCACTACCGTATGCGCGCTGAGTTCCGCATCTGGCACGATGGCGATGACCTGTACCACATCATTTTCGATCAGCAGACGAAATCCCGCATTCGCGTAGACAGTTTTCCGGCGGCGAGTGAGCTCATCAACCAGCTGATGACGCTAATGATCGACGGTGTACGCAATAATCCGGTGCTGCGCAACAAGCTGTTCCAGATTGACTACCTGACCACCCAAAGCAATCAGGCCATTGTTTCTCTGCTCTATCACAAAGCGCTGACCGACGAGTGGCGCGAGCAGGCAGAAGCCCTGCGCGATGCGCTGCGCGCGCAGAACATCAACGTGCACCTGATTGGCCGCGCGACCAAAACCAAAATCATGCTGGACCAGGATTACATCGACGAGCGTCTGCCGGTAGCAGGTAAAGAGATGGTTTACCGTCAGGTAGAGAACAGCTTCACCCAGCCGAACGCCGCCATGAACGTGCAGATGCTTGAATGGGCGCTGAAGGCGACAGAAGGGTCTAAGGGCGATCTGCTGGAGCTCTACTGCGGTAACGGCAACTTCTCGCTGGCGCTGGCGCGTAATTTCGAGCGCGTGCTGGCGACGGAAATCGCCAAACCGTCGGTGGCCGCCGCGCAGTACAACATCGCCGCTAACCATATTGATAACGTACAAATTATTCGTATGGCGGCAGAAGAATTTACCCAGGCGATGAACGGCGTACGCGAGTTTAACCGCCTGCAAGGGATTGATTTGAAGAGCTACCAGTGTGAGACAATTTTTGTCGATCCGCCGCGCAGTGGCCTGGACAGCGAAACCGAGAAGATGGTGCAGGCGTACCCGCGTATTTTGTACATCTCCTGTAACCCGGAGACGCTGTGCAAGAATCTGGAAACATTAAGCCAGACGCACAAGGTTGAACGTCTGGCGCTGTTCGATCAGTTCCCGTATACGCACCATATGGAGTGCGGCGTTTTACTTACCGCACGGTGATCTGTAGGCCGGATAAGCGTAGCGCCATCCGGCATTTTTTGGCAGATGGCGCTTCGCTTACCTGCCCTACAAATAATTAATTACTCCGGTAACTGGCTCTTGCGGCTACGCATGCGCGAGCCAATCCAGAACACCAGCGCCACAGACAGTACCGCAGGCAGGAAGTTAGAGCCAATATCCGGATACTCTGCGCGCACCACGGTGCTGTACAACAGTACACCCAGAATAAAACAGGCTGCGGCCAGTCCCGGTAACCCAACCGGCATGGTGCGGTTCAGATAACGTTGATGCAGGCAGTACACCGTCAGCACCAGCGCGATAATCGGGAAAATCGAGAACGGTACAATTGAGCTAAAAACCGCCGCAAACGTACCATTAATGGATAAGCCAGCGATCAATGCCAGCAACAGCGTTCCTTTATCCTGACCTGACTGTTTCATTACTCACCTTCACTCATCGTTTTGATGTGCCAACTTCTCTTGTTCACGGCGATACCAGTAGTACGCACCTTTAGAAATCATCCGCAGCTGCAATACCAGTCGCTCTTCGAGTTGCTTACGTTGTTCAATGCTGACATCCAGCGCTTCGGCACCCGCGCTGAAAACAATCGTCACCATCGCCTCGGCCTGTGCTTCAGTAAACGCACGCGGCATATGGTTTTCGAGTTCAAGATAGTCGGCAAGTTCCGCGATGAAATGCTGAATTTCACGCGCGACGGCGGCACGAAACGCGGCTGACGTTCCGGAACGCTCACGCAACAGCAGGCGAAACGCGTTAGGGTTATTGCCGATAAATTCCATAAATGTCGACACGGAGGTGCGGATCACGCTGCCGCCTTTGGCGATACGCTGACGCGCCTGACGCATAAGCTGGCGCAGCATCAAACCGCTCTCGTCGACCATGGTCAGGCCCAGTTCATCCACATCACGGAAATGACGATAGAAGGACGTTGGCGCAATCCCGGCCTCGCGCGCCACTTCACGCAGGCTCAAACTGGCAAAACTCCGCTCAGCACTCAGTTGACTGAATGCGGCTTCCACCAGCGAACGCCGGGTTTTCTCTTTTTGTTGTGCTCTTACGCCCATCACGATAGTTGAATCCTTCCAAAGGCCCGTTGGCACTATACCAGAGAATAAAATTAATCTGTTTACCTGGCTTTGTGAATGATTGTTTACGGGCGGTTTGTGCTCCACTGCCCGAAAAAAGCACAACGATAATTGGGTTACCCTGGCAATGATGTTATGATTCTGTTGCTTTTATGTATAAGAATAGGTAAGCCTTGCCATGCCACATTCCTACGATTACGACGCAATAGTTATTGGTTCCGGCCCCGGCGGCGAAGGTGCTGCTATGGGTCTGGTAAAACAGGGAGCCAGAGTAGCGGTTATTGAGCGCTACCATAACGTCGGCGGCGGTTGCACCCACTGGGGCACCATCCCTTCGAAAGCCCTCCGCCACGCCGTTAGCCGCATTATCGAATTTAACCAGAACCCTCTTTACAGCGACCACTCCCGACTTCTTCGCTCCTCCTTTGCCGATATCCTGAATCACGCAGACACGGTCATTAACCAGCAGACGCGCATGCGTCAGGGTTTCTATGAGCGCAACCACTGTGAAATTCTGCAAGGGAACGCGCATTTTGTGGATGAACACACCCTGGCGCTGGAGTGCCACGACGGTTCGGTTGAGACGCTCACCGCTGAAAAATTTGTGATCGCCTGCGGTTCCCGTCCTTACCATCCGGCAGACGTGGATTTCTCGCACCCGCGCATTTACGACAGCGACTCCATCCTCAGCCTGCACCACGAGCCACGCCATGTGATCATCTACGGCGCGGGCGTGATTGGCTGTGAATATGCGTCGATCTTCCGGGGAATGGAGGTCAAAGTTGATCTGATCAACACCCGCGACCGGCTGCTGGCGTTCCTCGATCAGGAGATGTCAGATTCCCTCTCCTACCACTTCTGGAACAGCGGCGTGGTGATTCGCCACAACGAAGAGTACGAGAAAATCGAAGGCTGCGACGACGGTGTGATCATGCACCTGAAATCCGGTAAGAAGCTGAAGGCGGACTGCCTGCTGTACGCCAACGGCCGTACCGGCAACACGGATTCATTGCAGCTGGAGAATATCGGGCTTGAAACCGACAGCCGCGGTCAGCTCAAGGTCAACAGCATGTACCAGACTGCGCTGCCGCACGTTTACGCGGTGGGCGACGTGATTGGTTACCCAAGCCTGGCCTCCGCCGCTTACGATCAGGGCCGCATCGCCGCACAGGCGCTGGTGAAAGGTGAAGCGACGGCGCATCTGATTGAAGATATCCCGACGGGCATCTACACCATTCCGGAAATCAGTTCTGTCGGCAAAACCGAGCAGCAGCTGACGGCCATGAAGGTGCCTTACGAGGTGGGTCGTGCCCAGTTTAAACATCTGGCGCGGGCGCAAATCGTGGGGATGAGCGTAGGTACGCTTAAGATCCTGTTCCATCGCGAGACGAAAGAGATCCTCGGTATTCACTGCTTCGGTGAACGCGCGGCGGAAATCATTCATATCGGCCAGGCGATCATGGAGCAAAAAGGTGGTGGCAACACCATTGAGTACTTCGTTAACACCACCTTTAACTACCCGACCATGGCGGAAGCCTATCGGGTAGCTGCGCTAAACGGCTTAAACCGCCTGTTTTAACGCGCTGTCGAAATGGCCATCCATCGCACCCCGGATGGCCTCTGCCAGCTGCTCATAGCGGCTGCGCAGCGGTGACCCCGGACGATAAACCAGACCAATGGTGCGACGCGGCTCCGGCTTAATACACGGCAGATAGACCACGCCATCACGTTTACGCTCGTGCGGCACCGCCAGCGCAGGCAGCAGCGTAATACCGCTTCCCGCCGCCACCATATTACGCAGCGTTTCCAGGCTGGTTGCGCGGAAATGGGTATCTTCATCGGCACCCGCTTCGAAGCAGAAGCCCATCGCCTGATCGCGCAGACAGTGGCCGTCTTCCAGCATCAGCAGTTTCTCACCGGCCAGATCGGCCATCGGCACGCGATCGCGGTTCGCCCACGGGTGATCTTCATAGATCGCCAGCATCATCGGCTCATCGAACAGCGGTACTTCAATAAACGCTTCACTCTCTTTGACCAGCGCCAGGATCGCGCAGTCGAGCTTGCCGCTGTCTAACTGCGCCAGCAGCTGATGGGTTTGCGCTTCATGCAGGTACATTTCGAGTTTCGGGAACGTCTGGTGCAGCATCGGAATGATTTGCGGCAACAGGTACGGGCCAACGGTTGGGATCAGGCCAATATGCAGCGGGCCGGACATCGCTTCCCCCTGCTGGCTTGCCATTTCCTTGAGCACTTTGACCTCGCGCAGTACGGTGCGCGCCTGATCCACCAGCAGCAGACCTGCCTGCGTGAACAGTACCTTACGACTGGTGCGCTCCAGCAGCATCACGCCCAGCTCATCTTCCAGCTTGCGGATCTGACCGCTCAGCGTGGGCTGGCTGACGTGGCAGGAGTCTGCCGCGCGGCGAAAATGGCGATGCTCAGCTAACGCTACCAGGTATTCAAGATCACGAATATTCATTATTCATCCTCCGTCGCCACGATAGTTCATGGCGATAGATAGCATAGCAACGAACGATTATCCCTATCAAGCATTCTGTTGAATAATACATCACATAGACGAGGCGGCACGTGTTTGACCCTTGACGTCCCCGCACCGTCAGCGAGTTTCTCTCAAAACTCGAAAAACTAAAGCCAACGTGAACTTTTGCGGACCCCGTGGTCCGCTTTTTTTTGCGTAAAAAAAAGCCCAGCACTAAGCCAGGCTCCGTTTTTCTCCCTCTCCCTGTGGGAGAGGGCCGGGGTGAGGGCACCAGCCCGCACTATTCAAACCAATTCAAACCAACCGGTTTTTCGCATCCGCAATCGCCTGCGCTACCTGCTTCGGCGACACGCCGCCTTTCGCTGCACGCTTATCCAGGCAGGATTGCAGGGCCAGAATCGGGTAGACATCCTCCCCGATAACCGCGCTGAATTTTTGCAGGTCGGCAAGCGCCAGCTCTTCAAGGGCTTTACCCTGACGAATCGCTTCCACCACCGCTTCACCCACAATATGGTGCGCCTCGCGGAACGGTACGCCTTTCGCCACCAGGTAGTCCGCCAGCTCGGTAGAGTTAGCATACCCCTGCTGCGCCGCTTCCTGGCAGCGCGGACGTTTCACCTGAATGCCGTCCAGCACCAGCGCGCCCATATGCAGACAGTCCAGCCAGGTGTCGAGCGCGTCGAACAGCCCCTCTTTGTCTTCCTGCATGTCTTTGTTGTATGCCAGCGGCAGCCCTTTCAGGGTCATCATCATACCGGTCAGCGCGCCCTGCACACGGCCACACTTACCGCGGATCAGCTCCAGCGCATCCGGGTTTTTCTTCTGCGGCATCAGGGAGGAGCCGGACGTCACGCGGTCGGACAGCTCCACAAACCCGGCTTCGCCAGAGTTAAAGAAGATCAGGTCTTCGGCAAAGCGCGACAGGTGCACCATCCCGATAGAGGCATTCGAGAGCAGCTCCAGCACGTGGTCACGGTCAGAGACGCTGTCCAGGCTGTTGCGGGTGGCGGAGGCAAAGCCCAGCCAGCCTGCCAGCTGCTCACGGTCGATTTCATACGCCGTACCAGCCAGCGCGCCGCTGCCCAGCGGGCTGACGTCCAGACGCTTTAAGGTATCCTGTAAACGGCTCTCATCACGCGCCAGCATCTCAACGTAGGCCAGACACCAGTGCGCGAACGTCACTGGTTGCGCGCGTTGCAGGTGGGTATAACCCGGCATCACCGCATCCTGATTGCGCTGCGCGGTGTCCACCAGCGCGCTCTGCAACTGACGATTCGCCGCCAGCAGTTCGCCGACGGTCTCTTTGCACCACAGCTTCAGGTCGGTCGCCACCTGGTCATTACGGCTACGCCCGGTATGGAGCTTTTTACCCAACTGGCCGACTTTGTCGATCAGTTTGCCTTCCACCCAGCTGTGAATATCTTCGGCATCGCTCTGGAGGATTTGCTCCGGATCCAGACGCACCTCTTCCAGCAGGTTGTTCAGCGCCTCTTCCAGCTGCTGCTGTTCGTCTGCGGTCAGCACGCCAACGGTCACCAGCGCTTTGGACCAGGCCACAGAGCCGACAATATCCTGTTCGGCCAGGCGGTAGTCGAAGCGCAAAGAGTCGTTGAACTGTTTGAACCGCTGATCCGCTGCCTGTGTAAAACGCCCACCCCAAAGTGCCATAACGAATTTCCTTAATGATGATATTTTTGCCCGGTGGCGCTGCGCTTACCGGGCCTACAAAATTCACGTAGGCCGGATAAGCGAAGCGCCATCCGGCACAGAATCTTAAGCCAGAATACGCGTGCCAATCGGCGTGCCGTTAAACAGCGCCGGAAGCTGCTCTGCGTGACGCCAGGAGGCGATATCCACCGGGCGGCCCAGCGTGCGGGCCGCATCCAGCGCGGCGTTAACTTTAACGATCATGCCATCGGTGATAATGCCCTGATCGATCAGCTGCTCGGCTTTTGCGGCGGACATTTCCGCAATGCGCTGGCCTTTGCCGTCCAGAATGCCGCTCACGTCGGAGAGCAGGATCAGGTCTGCGCCCAGCGTTGCCGCCAGCGCCGTCGCCGCCTGGTCCGCATTGACGTTCATCAGTTCGCCCTCTTCGGTCACGCCGATTGAGCTCACCACCGGCAGGAAACCGCCTTCCAGTAGGGTGTTAATCAGCTCAGGCGAACCTGGCTGCGCCAGTCCAACATGGCCAAGCTCTTCGTCGAGCTGGGTCACTTTTACGCTATCTCCATCGCCCAGACAGAGGCCAACGGAGGCGATATGGTGTTTCTTCGCCCACGCCAGCAGCGTTTTGTTCGCCGTTCCCGCCAGCGCGCCGGTAATGATGTCAATCTGATCCGCTGGCGTCACGCGCAGGCCATTTTTCTTTTTCACCGGCAGGTTGAGCCCTTTCATCAGCTCATCCACCACGCAGCCGCCGCCGTGCACAATCACCAGCGGACGTTGGTGTGATTCGCGATAGTTCACCAGTGCGGTAAACAGGCGCTCCAGCGCTTCTTCGCTGTCCAGCAGTACACCACCGAGTTTGATAATTAATGGATTCATCATCACACCTTAAATAAGAGCCTGCGTTTCAGGGAAGCCGAAACGAATATTTGCACACTGCATTGCCTGTGCGGCAGCGCCTTTGAGTAAGTTATCTTCTGCGGCGACCACAATCAGATGCTCGCCCTGCACGGCAAAGCCGATGTCGCAGAACGGCAGGCCAACCACGTTTTTCAACGCCGGCACGCCTTTGTCATACAGGCGCACCAGCGGTTTATCCGCATACGCCTGCGTGAAGACCTCGCTCACCTGTTCTTTGGTCACACCCGGCTTCAGGCGGCAGGTAATGGTTTCGAGGATCCCACGCGGGAAGCTGCCGAGGTGCGGGGTGAAAATCACGTCCGCGCCCAGATGGGTGGTGATTTCAGGGTGATGGCGGTGATTAAACACGCCATACGGCTGAAGGCTCACTTCGCAGAAGCTGTTGGAGATCGCCGCTTTGCGCCCGGCGCCGCTCACGCCACTGGTGGCGTTGATCACCGGCCACTGGTTCAGATCCAGCAAACCGGCGTCGATCAGTGGCTTCAGGGAAAGCTGCGCCGCCGTCGGATAGCAGCCCGGCACGGCAATCAGGTTCGCTTCTTTCAGTTTGTCAGCGCTCCACTCCGCCAGGCCATACACCGCTTTTTCGAGCAGATCCGGGTGCTGATGGGTGAAACCGTAATATTTTTCGTAGAACGCGCTGTCGTTAACGCGAAACGCGCCGGAGAGATCAAAGACCACGCAGCCGGCCGCTAAAAATTGCGGTGCCAGGTCGTGGCTAACTTCATGCGCCGTGGCTAAAAACACAACGTCAACGCCGTCGGTGAACTCGCTGATGTCAGACATGGGCTGCAAAGGCAAATCAACCACGCCCTTAAGCTGTGGATGCAAATCGGAAATTAACTTTCCGGCATCATTGCTTTGCGCTGACACGGTCAAAGCGGTTATGGTCATATGAGGGTGGCGATTTACGTAGCTTACAAGCTCTGCGCCCGCATAACCGCTAGCGCCTACAATCAGCGTATTCAACATCGGGTTCCTTTACGCTCAACGATAATGTATTTTTATTCACATTTATTGCATGAATATTGATACTATCACGACCTAAGGTGTGTCAACAATGAAAATGAACTTACCGCCATTTATCGAGATTTACCGCGCCCTGATTGCCACACCCTCCATCAGCGCGACGGAAGAAGCCCTGGATCAGAGCAATGAGTCTTTAATCAATCTGCTGGCGGGTTGGTTTAGCGATCTTGGGTTTAACGTTGAGGTTCAGCCCGTCCCCGGAACACGCCACAAATTTAACCTGCTCGCCAGTACCGGACATGGCGCGGGCGGCCTGCTGCTGGCTGGCCACACTGACACCGTGCCGTTTGATGATGGCCGCTGGACGCGCGATCCGTTCACGCTGACCGAACATGACAACAAACTCTACGGTTTGGGCACCGCCGACATGAAAGGCTTTTTCGCCTTTATCCTCGACGCGCTGCGTGACGTGGACGTGACAACCCTGAAAAAGCCGCTCTACATTCTGGCGACCGCCGATGAAGAGACCAGCATGGCGGGCGCACGTTATTTCTCTGAAAATACATCGATTCGTCCTGACTGCGCGATCATCGGCGAACCGACCTCTCTGCAACCGATTCGGGCGCACAAAGGCCATATTTCTACCGCGGTGCGCGTGCTCGGACAGTCCGGCCACTCCAGCGATCCGGCGCGCGGCGTGAACGCCATCGAGCTGATGCATGACGCGATTGGCCGCATCATGACCCTGCGCGACGATCTGAAAGAGCGCTATCACTACGAGGCGTTCACCGTGCCGTATCCGACGCTAAACCTCGGCAGCCTGCACGGCGGTGATGCGTCCAACCGTATCTGCGCCTGCTGCGAACTGCATATGGATATCCGTCCTCTGCCGGGCATGACGCTGAGCGATCTGGATGGCTTACTGAACGAAGCGCTGGCACCGGTCAGCGAGCGCTGGCCGGGCCGTCTGACGGTCTCCGAACTGCATCCGCCGATTCCAGGCTACGAATGTCCGCCTGACCATCAGCTGGTTCAGGTGGTGGAAAAACTGCTCGGCGAGAAAACCGACGTGGTGAACTACTGCACCGAAGCGCCGTTTATTCAGACGCTGTGCCCGACGCTGGTTCTGGGCCCTGGCTCCATCAACCAGGCCCACCAGCCGGACGAATATCTCGAAACCCGCTTCATCAAGCCCACTCGCGAACTCATTACCCAAATTGTGCATCACTTCTGCTGGCATTAAAAACGCACCGAACAGTCCCCTCTCCCTGTGGGAGAGGGTTAGGGTGAGGGCAACAAATCGCATGATCTTCGTCACATTCCCATAAGCATCTCTTATCTGACGCAATACGAATTAAATTTCGTAAATTGCCCACATTTATTCGTTTGCTGAACCGTTTTCGCAGCAATTGACGACGGGGGTTTTACGTGGCTTTATAAAGGGAGATGACAAAATAATGTCCAGAAGATTTTCGCATGGGCATAAACAAAAATGATGGGGTGACTGGGTTTTTATGAACGAACAATATTCCGCGTTGCGTAGTAATGTCAGTATGCTCGGCAAAGTGCTTGGAGATACCATCAAAGACGCACTGGGGGAGAACATCCTCGACCGCGTTGAAACCATCCGCAAGCTGTCCAAATCTTCCCGCGCCGGTAACGAGGCCAATCGTCAGGAGCTGCTCACCACCTTGCAGAACCTCTCTAACGATGAGCTGCTGCCCGTTGCCCGCGCCTTCAGCCAGTTCCTGAACCTGGCAAACACCGCTGAGCAATACCACAGCATTTCGCCAAAAGGCGAAGCGGCCAGCAACCCGGAAGTCATTGCCCGCACCCTTCGTAAACTCAAAGACCAGCCCGACCTCAACGAAGCGACCATCAAAAAAGCGGTGGAATCCCTTTCGCTGGAGCTGGTGCTGACCGCACACCCAACCGAAATCACCCGTCGTACGCTGATCCACAAAATGGTGGAAGTGAACAACTGTCTGAAGCAACTGGATAACAAAGACATTGCCGACTACGAACGTAACCAGCTTATGCGCCGTCTGCGCCAGCTGATTGCCCAGTCCTGGCACACGGATGAAATTCGTAAGCATCGCCCAAGCCCGGTCGACGAAGCCAAATGGGGCTTTGCGGTGGTGGAAAACAGCCTGTGGGAAGGGGTCCCCAACTACCTGCGCGAGCTGAACGAACAGCTTGAAGAGAACCTGGGCTACCGCCTGCCGGTCGACTTTGTGCCGGTTCGCTTCACCTCCTGGATGGGCGGCGACCGCGACGGCAACCCGAACGTGACGGCGGAAATCACCCGTCACGTCCTGCTGCTGAGCCGCTGGAAAGCGACCGACCTGTTCCTGAAAGATATTCAGGTGCTGATCTCCGAGCTGTCGATGGTGGAAGCGACGCCGGAACTGCGCGCGCTGGCCGGTGAAGAAGGCGCCAGCGAACCGTACCGTTTCCTGATGAAAAAACTGCGCGGTCAGCTGATGGCCACTCAGGCCTGGCTGGAAGCGCGTCTGAAAGGCCAGCGCCTGCCGAAGCCGGAAGGTCTGCTGAGCCAGAACGAACAGCTCTGGGAGCCTCTTTACGCCTGCTATAAATCGCTCCAGGCCTGTGGGATGGGCATCATTGCCAACGGCGAACTGCTCGACACCCTGCGCCGCGTGAAGTGTTTCGGCGTGCCGCTGGTGCGTATCGACGTTCGTCAGGAAAGTACCCGTCATACCGAAGCACTGGGCGAGCTGACCCGCTACCTCGGCATCGGCGACTATGAAAGCTGGTCAGAAGCCGACAAACAGGCGTTCCTGATCCGCGAGCTGAACTCCAAGCGCCCGCTGCTGCCGCGCAACTGGGAGCCAAGCAACGACACCCGCGAAGTACTCAACACCTGTAAAGCGATCGTGGATGCGCCGAAAGGATCGGTGGCCGCCTATGTGATCTCCATGGCGAAGACCCCGTCCGACGTGCTGGGCGTTCACCTTCTGCTGAAAGAAGCGGGCATTGACTATGCTCTGCCAGTGGCCCCGCTGTTTGAGACCCTCGACGACCTGAACAACGCTAACGACGTGATGACCCAGTTGCTGAACATCGACTGGTATCGCGGCTTTATTCAGGGCAAACAGATGGTGATGATTGGCTATTCCGACTCCGCGAAAGATGCGGGCGTGATGGCAGCCTCCTGGGCGCAGTATCAGGCGCAGGATGCGCTAATCAAAACCTGCGAAAAAGCCGGTATTGAACTGACCCTGTTCCACGGACGCGGCGGCTCCATTGGTCGTGGCGGTGCGCCTGCACACGCAGCGCTGCTCTCTCAACCACCAGGAAGCCTGAAAGGCGGCCTGCGCGTGACCGAGCAGGGCGAGATGATCCGCTTCAAGTACGGCCTGCCGGAAGTGACCATCAGCAGCCTGTCGCTCTATACCAGTGCGATCCTGGAAGCCAACCTGCTGCCGCCGCCGGAGCCAAAAGAGTCCTGGTGCCGGATTATGGACGAGCTGTCTGACATCTCCTGCGACCTCTATCGCGGCTACGTGCGTGAAAACAAAGACTTTGTGCCTTACTTCCGCTCAGCCACGCCTGAGCAGGAGCTGGGTAAACTGCCTCTGGGTTCGCGCCCGGCCAAGCGTCGCCCGACCGGCGGCGTTGAATCCCTGCGCGCCATTCCGTGGATCTTCGCCTGGACGCAAAACCGTCTGATGCTGCCGGCCTGGCTGGGTGCCGGTGCGGCGCTGCAAAAAGTGGTGGAAGACGGAAAGCAGAGCGAACTGGAAACCATGTGCCGCGACTGGCCATTCTTCTCTACCCGTCTGGGCATGCTGGAGATGGTCTTCTCGAAAGCCGACCTGTGGCTGGCGGAATACTACGATCAGCGTCTGGTGAAACCAGAGCTGTGGGCGCTGGGTAAAGAGCTGCGCGAGCTGCTTGAAGGCGATATTAAAGTGGTGCTGGATATCGCTAATGACTCCCACCTGATGGAAGACCTGCCGTGGATCGCCGAGTCTATCCAGCTGCGTAACATCTACACCGACCCGCTGAACGTTTTACAGGCTGAACTGCTGCACCGTTCGCGTCTGGCGGAGGAGGAAGGTAAAGAGCCGGATCCGCGCGTTGAACAGGCGCTGATGGTAACGATAGCAGGCGTTGCGGCAGGTATGCGCAACACCGGTTAATGCTCAGTGCCCGGCAGCGCTACGCTTGCCGGGCACTTCTCGATCTTCCCCCTTCCCTGATCTCCTCCTCAATCTTTGCCACCGGTAAGGCAATCACGTTTCCCTTAGACGTAGCGCAACAAATGACCGGCACGCCGGGAGTAGAGTCACTCTTAGTGCAGTTCGAACAGGACAGAATTTACCTCAAACACTAAGGGAGTAATGTTATGGACCGTGTCATTCAATCCCCGGGAAAATACATCCAGGGCGCAGATGTTCTCACTCGCCTCGGCGACTACCTGAAGCCGCTGGCAAATCGCTGGCTGGTGGTGGGCGATAAATTTGTGCTGGGTTTTGCTGAAGAAACCCTGCGCCAGAGTTTTAAAAAAGCCGGACTCCATGCCGAAATTGCACCATTTGGTGGCGAATGTTCGCAAAATGAAATCGATCGCCTGAAAAAGCTGGCCGACAGCACTGACTGTCTGGCGGTGCTGGGTATCGGCGGCGGAAAAACGCTGGATACTGCCAAAGCGCTGGCCCACTTTATGGACGTGCCGGTGGCCATTGCCCCGACCATTGCCTCCACCGATGCGCCGTGCAGCGCCCTTTCCGTGATTTATACCGACAGCGGCGAGTTCGATCGCTACCTGATGCTGCCGCACAACCCGAACATGGTGATTGTCGATACCAAAGTGGTGGCAGGCGCACCTGCACGCCTGCTGGCCGCCGGGATTGGCGATGCCCTCGCAACCTGGTTTGAAGCGCGTGCCTGCTCACGTAGCGGCGCGACGACCATGGCGGGCGGCAAGTGCACGCAGGCAGCGTTAGCGCTGGCAGAGCTGTGCTACAACACGCTGGTTGAAGAGTGCGAGAAAGCGATGCTGGCGGCGGAACAGCACGTGGTCACACCGGCGCTGGAACGCATTATCGAAGCCAACACCTATCTCAGCGGCGTGGGCTTTGAAAGCGGCGGGCTGGCGGCGGCGCATGCCATTCACAACGGCATGACGGCGGTGCCGGATGCGCATCATTTCTACCATGGTGAAAAGGTCGCGTTCGGCACGCTGACGCAACTGGTACTGGAGAACGCGCCGGTTGAAGAAATTGAGACCGTCGCCGCGCTTTGCCACAGTGTTGGGCTGCCGATCACGCTGGCGCAGCTGAATATCAAAGAGGATATTCCGGCCAAAATGCGGCTGATCGCGGAGGCGTCCTGTGCCGAAGGGGAAACCATTCACAACATGCCTGGCGGCGTAACGCCGGATCAGGTCTATGCGGCGCTGCTGGTGGCGGACCAGTACGGACAGCGTTTCCTTCAGGAGTGGGAGTAATAAAAAAGCCGGGTGGCGCTGCGCTTACCCGGCCTACATGGCACTTTAATTTGTAGGCCGGGTAAGGCGTAGCCGCCACCCGGCACAATGGCTACTTCACGTCAAACCGGTCCAAATCCATCACTCGTGCCCATGCGGCAACAAAATTACGAACGAACTTCTCGTGTGCATCACTGCTGGCGTAAACTTCGGCCAGCGCACGCAGGACGGCGTTTGAACCGAAGACCAGATCGGCGCGGGTCGCGGTGTATTTCACTTCCCCGCTGGCGCGATCGCTACCGGCAAACAGCTCGTTTGAGTCGTCGGTCGCCTTCCACTGGGTGTTCATATCCAGCAGATTAACGAAGAAGTCGTTGCTCAGCACGCCCTCGCGGTTGGTAAACACGCCATTCTTGCTGCCATCGAAGTTTGCACCCAGTACGCGCAAACCGCCGATCAACACCGTCAGTTCCGGCGCAGTCAGGGTCAGCTGCTGGGCTTTGTCGATCAGCAGCGACTCCGTGGTGGATACATCCACCTGCGCACGGTAGTTGCGGAAACCGTCAGCAACCGGTTCGAGCAGGTTAAACATCTCGATGTCCGTCTGGTCCTGACGCGCATCCACGCGGCCCGGGGTGAACGGTACGTTGACGTAAACGCCCGCGGCTTTCGCCGCCTGCTCAACGCCCACAACACCCGCCAGCACGATGATATCGGCCAGTGAGGCTTTATTAGTGGTGCGCTGGATGGCTTCCAGAGCCGGTAACGCCCGCACCGCCGCGGCGTTCACATCCCAGTCGCGCTGAGGCGCCAGCGCCAGACGCGCGCCGTTAGCGCCGCCACGCTTGTCGCCGCCGCGGAAGGTCGATGCCGACGCCCAGGCCACGGAAACCAGCTCGCTCACGGAGAGACCAGAGGCCGCGATTTCCGCTTTCAGGCT
Source organism: Enterobacter sp. BWH64 (assembly GCF_001037645.1). Lineage (NCBI taxonomy): Bacteria > Pseudomonadati > Pseudomonadota > Gammaproteobacteria > Enterobacterales > Enterobacteriaceae > Enterobacter > Enterobacter sp. BWH64. The sequence continues at coordinate 450,633 of NZ_KQ089922.1, read as the reverse complement.
TTCAATATCTTCCTGCGTCGGATGGAACACCGGTTGAGGCAGCGGATCCTGCCAAATCAGATCTTCTTTCGGCACTTCCGGGCCGATGTAACGCGCTTTTGGCCCCATATCGCGGTGGGTCAGCTTGAACCAGGCACGCGCGAAGGCTTCATTGAAGGCCTGCGGATCGTTCAGGAAGCGGCGGGAAATTTTCTCGAATTCCGGGTCAAAACGCAGCGTCAGATCGGTGACCAGCATGGTTGGCTTGCGTTTTTTCGACGGGTCGAACGGGTCAGGCATAATTTCCGGCGCATCCACGGCTTCGAACTGAATGGCGCCCGCCGGGCTACGCGTCTGCACCCATTCGTATTTGAACAGGTTCTCGAAGAAGTAATTGCTCCACTGGGTCGGGGTTTGAGACCAGATAACTTCCAGCCCGGAGGTGATGGCGTCAGCGCCAATACCGGTGCCGTGCGTGCTGGCCCAGCCCAGGCCCTGCGCTTCAATCGGCGACGCTTCCGGGTCAGTGCCCACGTGCGTGGCTTCACCTGCGCCGTGCGTTTTACCGAGCGTATGGCCGCCCGCAATCAGCGCGACGGTCTCTTCGTCATTCATGCCCATGTTGCCAAAGGTAGCGCGGATCGCCGCCGCCGCAGACAGCGGTTCACCGCTGGCGTTTGGCCCTTCCGGGTTCACATAAATCAGACCCATTTCGGTGGCCGCCAGCGGGCGCTTCGCCAGCGCTTCCGGGTCACGGTGGGTCAGCCAGGCTTTTTCATCGCCCCAGTTCACGTCCAGATCCGGTTCCCAGACGTCTTCACGCCCGGCACCGAAACCAAAGGTGCGGAAGCCGGAGTTCTCCAGCGCCACGTTACCCGCGAGGATAAAGAGGTCAGCCCAGGAGATTTTTTGTCCGTATTTTTGCTTAATTGGCCACAGCAGGCGGCGAGCCTTATCCAGGCTGACGTTATCCGGCCAGGAGTTCAGCGGTGCAAAGCGTTGCTGACCGCGTCCGGCGCCGCCGCGACCGTCAACGGAGCGATAGGTACCCGCACCGTGCCAGGCCATACGGATAAACAGGCCCGCATAGCTGCCCCAGTCGGCAGGCCACCACGGTTGTGAGTCGGTTAACAGTGCTTTGAGATCGCCCTTAAGGGCGGAATAGTCGAGCTTGCTGAATTCTTTGCGGTAGTCGAAGTCTTCACCCAGAGGGTTAGAACGGCTGGAGTGTTGATTAAGTAGATCGATGCGAAGTTGTTTAGGCCACCATTCTTTGCTGCCGGTACCTGCACCCGCGCTATGATCGACGCCGCCCTGGTGGAACGGACATTTGCCGGCGGATGCCGCGTTATTGGTCTCGTCTGACATGCTCATCGCTATGCTCCCTTTACAGTGTTACCGTTACGATATACACCACTAGCGATAAGAGATAGTTGAATTAATCCACAGATTCGATAGCTAATACCTTTTAACTCTCTGCTCGATTAAAAAACCCTCATTTTATGAGGGTTTTTTACTTTACAGCGCCGGGCGAACACCGAGCGTATGGCAAATGGCGTAGCTCATTTCCGCGCGGTTCAGGGTATAGAAATGGAAATCTTTCACCCCTTCGCGACTTAAAATCTTCACCATGTCCATCGCGATATTGGCCCCCACCAGCTTACGGGTTTCCGGATCGTCGTCCAGCCCTTCGTACATTTTGGACATCCACAGCGGAATGCGCACGTTGGTCATATCTGCGAATTTCTTCGCCTGTTTGAAGTTCGAGACCGGCAGAATGCCAGGAATGATTTCGACATCAATACCCGCCGAGACGCAGCGGTCGCGAAAGCGCAGGTAGCTTTCCACGTCAAAGAAGAACTGAGTAATCGCGCGGTTAGCACCGGCCTCCACTTTACGCTTCAGGTTGAGCAGATCCGCCTGGGCGCTTTTGGCTTCCGGGTGAACTTCAGGGTAGGCAGCCACGGAGATATCAAAGTCGGCAACGTCTTTCAGCAGCCCGACCAGATCGGCGGCAAACATCTCCGGCTTGCCGCTGCCTGGCGGGAGGTCGCCGCGCAGGGCCACAATGTGGCGAATGCCGTTATTCCAGTAGTCCTGGGCAATGGCGCGCAGTTCATCACGGGTGGCGTCGATACAGGTCAGGTGCGGTGCCGCTTCCAGACCGGTTCGATCTTTAATGCCCTTAATGATGCTGTGCGTGCGGTCACGCTCACCGGAGTTGGCGCCGTAGGTTACGGAGACGAACTTCGGCTTCAGGCTGCTCAGGCGATCGATAGAGCTCCACAGGGTTTGCTCCATTTCACTGGTGCGCGGCGGGAAAAATTCAAAAGAGACGTTAATCTGGCCGTTTACTTCGGCCAGGCTCTGATTCAGGGCTTCCCGCTGGTTGGCGTGAAAAAAGCTCATACCTTACCTCTATCTTTCGCGTGTCGTTGTTTGTTGTGTTGTGAACTTCTATACGTTTAGACGTCCAGATGTAAAAATGACGGAAAAGCGAGATGACGTCAACAGAAATAATCAACATTAACGGTGAGGTTTGTTCAGGGAAGATGAAGGGCGTTCATGATGGGGGTGAGTGCGGTCTGCTGCCCTCACCCTAACCCTCTCCCACGGGGAGAGGGAACAAGCGAAATTACAGCAGCTTAGCCAGACGGTTGATGTCAGACTGGATTGCCCCGGCGGTGACATCGCGTCCCGCGCCCGGGCCACGGATCACCAGCGGGTTATCGCGATACCAGCGGCTTTCGATGGCGAAGACGTTATCGCACGGCAGGAGCGCCGCCAGCGGATGTTCAGGACGCACCGCCTCCACGCCCACGCGCGCTTTACCGTTCGCCTCGAAGCGCGCCACGTAACGCAGCACCAGGCCCATCTCGTTAGCCGCTTCCAGACGTTGCACCATCTGCTCGTTCAGCTCGTCGCCGTTCTCGAAGAAGTGATCGACGGACCCTTCCTCGCAGCCCGCAGGCACCAGCGACTCAACGCGTACCTGACCCGGCTCAATGTCGTAGCCGGCTTCACGCGCCAGGATCACCAGCTTACGCATCACATCTTTACCGGCAAGGTCAACGCGGGGATCCGGCTCGGTTAAGCCCTGCTGCCACGCCTGATCCACCAGGTCGGTGAACGGAACGGTGCCATCAAACTGCAAAAACAGCCAGGAGAGCGTGCCGGAGAAGATCCCGCTCAGCGCCAGAATGCTGTCGCCGCTTTCAATCAGGTCGCGCACGGTATGGTTCACTGGCAGGCCCGCGCCAACGGTGGCGTTATACAGCCAGTGACGGCCCGTTTTTTCGAATGCGTCATGGATCTGACGGTATTTATCAGTGCTGCTCGCGCCCGCCAGTTTGTTGGCGCTGATGACGTGGAAACCGTGGCTGGCGAAATCCAGATACTGATCGGCCAGCTGTTCGCTGGCGGTCACATCCAGCACCACCAGATCGTCGTACGGGTGCGCGCGCATCCACAGGAACAGCGACTCTTCATCCTGCTCAACCGCTTCATCGTTAAAGAAGGCCAGCGCCCGGCTGGCGTCCAGCCCTTCGTAGTTCAGCAGGCTGCGGCGGCTGTCCACCACCCCTGCCAGAATAAATTCAAACCCGGTACGCGCCGAAAGCGTTACCTGCTCGCGGGCGAACAGCTCCAGCCAGCGGGAACCGATGTTCCCTTTCCCGAACAGTACCAGGCCGATGCGTTTTTCCGCGCGGAACAGGGAGGTGTGCAGACCCTGAATCAGGCTTTCGGTTGGCCCTTTACGCAGCACGGCAACCAGACTGATGCCCTCTTCCGACTGCCAGGTGAACTCCACCGGCTGACCTTTCAGTTGCTGCCAGAAGCGGTGGCAGTGGAGCGGGTTACGGGTGACGCCCGCGCCCACCATCGCCACCAGCGCCAGCCCCTGACGCAGGCGAAGCTCGCCCGGCAGGCCCGCTTCATCCAGAATTTTCAGGGCGCTGTCCACCACTTCAGCGGTATAGCAGAACTGCAACAGCTGACGATCGTTATGTACGCCAACGGCCAGCGGACGCACCTGGGCACGTTTCAGGATGGTGTCGATATCTTTGTGTGCCAGTTTGAAATCCTGGCCCGCAGGCACCTGGAACTCAATCAGGCAGATGTCATCATGGCTGGTGACAATGCGCGCGCCCGTACCGGATGCCAGCACGCGTTCAATGCGGGTGGAACCCTGATCCGGCGTGTAGCTACAGCGTAGTTGCAGGTCGATGTCGCTGCCGGAAACCGGCTGTAGCGTGCGCGCGTGCAGCACCGGGGCCGCCAGACGCGCCAGTTCGCTCGCTTCGTCGAGACGCAGCAGCGGCAGCAGGCAGGCATCTTTTACTTTGCGCGGGTCCGCGCTGTAGACACCGGCCACGTCGCTCCAGATGGTGACGCGGGACACGCCCGCCAGGGCGCCAATCTGCGTTGCCGAGTAGTCAGAGCCGTTGCGGCCCAGCAGAACGGTTTCGCCAGCATTGCTGCGGCTGATAAAACCGGTGACGACAATACGTTTACCAGGATGTTGCACCAGCAGCTGTTGCAGCAGCGGGTAAGACAACCCTTCGTCCACCTGCGGCTGTGCGGCACGTTCGGCACGCAGGAAATCACGCGCGTCGAGCCAGGCGGCTTCCACACCAAGATGTTGCAGCACGGCGGCCATCAGGCGCGCAGACCACACTTCACCGTGGCCAACCACTTCCGCATACACTGCATCGGTAATGCCGCTGTCCAGCAGAGCGGCCAGACGCTCAAGGTCGTGCGTAAAAGCGCTAATCAGCCCGTCCGCCACGTCCGCAGGCAGCAAACCGGCAATCAGTTCACTCTGGTAACGACGTAAGGACTGTTGCACCTGATGCGCAGAGAGGCGATCGGTCTGGCTCAGTTTCAGCCAGCTAATCAACTGGTTGGTGGTGCTGCCCGCCGCAGAGACAACCATCATGTCCCCCGGCTGTGAATACTCGGTCATGATCCCTGCGACACGCAGGTAACATTTCACATCAGCAAGACTACTACCACCAAACTTGTGCAGCTGACGACCCTTCGTCCCTGCCTGCGCTATCACACTCATGATTACCCCTTGGCTGCGACCCGGAAGCCATTTTCCAGATCGGCAATTAAATCTTCAGAATCTTCAATACCGGTCGAGATACGCAGCAGCGTCTCGGAAATCCCGGCGGCGGCACGTGCTTCGGGTGCCATACCTGCGTGCGTCATGGTTGCGGCGTGGGAGATCAAGCTTTCTACTCCCCCTAAGGATTCCGCCAGCGTAAACAATGACAACCCGCTCAGGAAGCGACGCAGCGTTTGCTCGTCACCGTCCAGTTCAAAACTTAACATCGCGCCAAATCCTTTCTGTTGGCGCGCGGCAATCTCGTGCCCCTGATTTTCCGGCAGCGACGGGTGATAAAGCTTCTTCACCAGCGGCTGGGTTTTCAGGAAATCCACGATCGCCTGGGCATTACGCTGCGCCACGTCCATACGCGGCGACAGCGTACGGATGCCGCGCAACAGCAAATAGCTGTCGAACGCGCCCGCGGTGACGCCAATGTTATTGGCCCACCATGCCAGTTCGGTGACTACCTCAGGATCTTTGGCAATCACCACACCTGCTACTACGTCTGAATGGCCGTTCAGATATTTAGTGCATGAATGCAACACCAGATCGGCACCCAGTGCCAGTGGGTTCTGAAGGGCCGGACTGAGGAACGTATTATCCACTACACTTATCGCTCCCGCATCCCTTGCGAGCTGACAAATTTTCGCAATATCGACTACGCGCAACAATGGATTGCTTGGACTTTCCACCAGCACCAGCTTCGGCTGCTCGGCAAGCGCCTGTTTCAGCGCCTGTTCGTCGTTTTGATCGACAAACAGCACACGGTAGCAGCCACGTTTCGCCAGGCTATCAAACAGACGATAGCTGCCGCCATAACAGTCGTGCGGCGCCACCAGCAGATCGCCAGGTTTCAGGAACACCGTAGTCACCAGGTGAATGGCAGACATGCCGGTATTGGTTAATACCGCACCCGCGCCGCCTTCCAGTTCCGCCAGCGCGCGCTGCGTGACGTCACGCGTAGGATTGCCGCGACGCGAGTAGTCATGCGCGCGGGGTTCATTAAATCCGGTGAAATTATAGGTGCTGGAGAGATGAATTGGCGGGACAACGCAGCCGTACTGCTCGTCATCATTCAATCCGCTACGCACTGCGATGGTGGCCTGTTTACGCGTCATGGTGAGGCTTCCTGGCGAATGAGGTGAAAAGTCAGGCACCAGAGTAAACATTGAAAGTATGGACGTCAATACATCTGGACATCTAAACTTCTTTGCGTATAGATTGAGCAATGTGCAAATAGCCGTTAAAATTATATGCTTTAGGACACGCTACAGCGGCAATATCCGTGCCTCGGTATCGTCTCTACGGTAAACTACGCAAGATTACGGTTCAAAACTGATGGTTACCGGTTTTGCACCTTTAGATTAATGACTGAGAGGATTAAAGGTATCTCATGGCTGAATGGAGCGGCGAATATATCAGCCCATACGCTGAGCACGGTAAGAAGAGTGAGCAAGTCAAGAAAATCACGGTGTCCATTCCTCTGAAGGTGTTGAAGATCCTCACCGATGAACGTACGCGTCGTCAGGTGAACAACCTGCGTCACGCCACCAACAGCGAACTGCTGTGCGAAGCGTTCCTGCATGCGTTTACCGGCCAACCGTTGCCGAACGATGACGATCTGCGCAAAGAGCGCAGTGACGAAATTCCAGAAGAGGCGAAGGTGATCATGCGTGAACTGGGTATCGACCCGGATACGTGGGAATACTGATAAGCGGATACAAAAAAGGCACCTTGCGGTGCCTTTTTTTCGGGAAACTTATTTAGCGCCCGGGATGCTGAAACGCTTGTTGAAGCGGTCAACACGGCCACCGGTTGCAACATCACGCTGCTTACCAGTGTAGAACGGGTGGCATTTGCCGCACACGTCCAGGTTCAGATCGTGACCCACGGTAGAGCGGATCTGGATAGAGTTACCGCAAGAGCAGTTTGCAGTAATCATTTCGTATTTCGGGTGAATATCTTTTTTCATGGGAGAACCTCAGTTAAGGCCGCGTCGCTCTTCCAGCCCTAACGCCAGACACCACGCGATGTTGAATGTAAGTTCTTTGGCGTAAAATACACCAAAGGCGGCGAATCATACAGAATTTGACCAACGTATGCAAACTGATCCGCACGCCGCTTTCACTAATGTGTATACTAACGCGCCACTTTTCAAGTCAGGAAGATTCGATGCCCGTCGCTCACGTTGCCCTGCCCGTTCCGCTTCCCCGCACCTTTGACTACCTGCTGCCCGACAGCATGAGCGCCAAAGCGGGCTGTCGCGTGACCGTGCCGTTTGGCAAACAGCAGCGCGTGGGGATCGTGGTGTCCGTCAGCGAACACAGCGAACTGCCGCTTAACGAGCTGAAATCGGTTGTTGAGGTGCTGGACAGCGAGCCGGTTTACTCCACCAGCACCTGGCGACTGCTGCTGTGGGCGGCAGATTATTATCATCATCCGATTGGCGACGTGCTGTTCCATGCCCTGCCCATTATGCTGCGCCAGGGCAAGAGCGCCAGCCACGCGCCAATGTGGTACTGGTTTGCCACCGAGCAGGGCCAGGCTGTGGACATTAACAGCCTGAAGCGCTCGCAGAAACAGCAGCAGGCGCTGGCCGCGCTGCGCCAGGGAAAAATCTGGCGCCATCAGGTCGACGAGCTTGAGGTAAGCGAAACCGCGTTGCAGGCATTAAGGAAGAAAGGGTTGAGCGAGCTGGCCAGTGAAGCACCTGCCCTTCACGACTGGCGCGACGGCTTTTCCGTCTCGGGCGATCGCCTGCGTCTGAATACCGAGCAGGCCACCGCCGTGGGCGCGATTCACAGCGCCGCCGATCGTTTTTCCGCCTGGCTGCTGGCGGGCGTCACCGGCTCCGGTAAAACCGAAGTATATCTGAGCGTGCTGGAAAACGTGCTCGCGCAGGGCAAACAGGCGCTGGTGATGGTGCCGGAAATCGGCCTGACGCCGCAAACCATCGCGCGTTTTCGTGAACGCTTTAATGCGCCCGTTGAGGTCCTGCACTCCGGCCTGAACGACAGCGAGCGCCTCAGCGCCTGGCTGAAAGCGAAAAACGGCGAAGCAGCAATTGTGATCGGCACCCGTTCATCGCTGTTTACGCCCTTTAAAAATCTCGGCGTTATCGTAATCGATGAAGAGCATGACAGCTCCTATAAACAGCAGGAAGGCTGGCGCTATCACGCCCGCGACTTAGCCGTGTACCGCGCCCACAGCGAGCAAATCCCCATTATTCTCGGGTCCGCCACCCCCGCGCTTGAAACGCTGCACAACGTTCGCCAGCGTAAATACCACATGCTGCGCCTGACGCGCCGTGCGGGGAATGCCCGCCCGGCCATTCAGCATGTGCTGGATTTGAAAGGCCAGCAGGTGCAGGCCGGGTTAGCGCCTGCGCTGATTAGCCGCATGCGCCAGCATTTGCAGGCGGGCAACCAGGTGATCCTGTTCCTGAACCGCCGCGGCTTCGCGCCTGCGCTGCTGTGCCACGACTGCGGCTGGATCGCGGAGTGCCCGCGCTGCGATCACTACTACACCTTCCACCAGGCTCAGCGCCATTTACGCTGCCACCACTGCGACAGCCAGCGTCCGGTCCCCCGTCAATGCCCGTCCTGCGGCTCAACGCACATCGTGCCGGTCGGTCTGGGAACGGAACAGCTTGAACAGGCGCTCGCGCCCTTCTTCCCGGACGTACCCATCTCCCGTATCGACAGGGATACCACCAGCCGTAAAGGGGCGCTGGAGCAGCAGCTGGCGGAAGTGCATCGCGGCGGCGCGCGCATCCTGATTGGTACTCAGATGCTGGCGAAAGGGCACCACTTCCCGGACGTGACGCTGGTCGCCCTGCTGGACGTCGACGGCGCGCTGTTCTCCGCGGATTTTCGCTCCGCCGAGCGTTTCGCCCAGCTTTATACCCAGGTTGCCGGTCGCGCTGGTCGAGCGGGTAAGCAGGGCGAGGTGGTGCTGCAAACGCACCACCCTGAACATCCGCTGCTGCAAACTCTGCTGCACAAAGGCTATGACGCCTTCGCGGACCAGGCGCTGGCCGAACGTCAGACGATGCAGCTTCCCCCGTGGACCAGCCACGTTATCATCCGTGCGGAAGATCATAATAACCAGCAGGCGCCGCTGTTCCTGCAACAGCTGAGAAACCTCCTGCAAGCCAGCCCGCTGGTGGATAATCAGCTGTGGATTTTAGGCCCGGTACCCGCGCTCGCCCCGAAACGCGGCGGCCGTTTCCGCTGGCAACTCTTACTTCAGCACCCCTCACGTATCCGTTTACAGCAGATCGTCAGCGGCACGCTGGCGCTGATCAATACCCTGCCGGAAGCGCGAAAAGTGAAGTGGGTTCTTGACGTCGATCCGATTGAAGGCTGAAGACGGATCGAAAAATTTAATGCGCCTCACACTTTTTATGAAAATTCTGTAACCGATTCCATTAACTATCTGTAAAAATGGTGCTGTCCGCAGTTTGGTGTTCAGGCGAGGAGAAGACGTTGAAGTCCAGGAAAGAGGTTGCCTCGGCGACCATGAAAGACGTTGCCGAGAAAGCACAAGTCTCAACAGCAACCGTGTCCCGCGCATTGATGAACCCTGACAAAGTCTCCCAGGCGACCCGAAACCGGGTTGAAAAGGCGGCGCTTGAGGTCGGTTATTTCCCGCAAGCCATGGGGCGCAACGTTAAACGCAACGAATCCCGCACCATCCTGGTGATCGTGCCGGACATCTGCGATCCCTTCTTCAGCGAAATCATCCGCGGCATTGAGGTCACGGCCGCCGCCCAGGGCTATCTGGTGCTGATTGGCGATTGTGCTCACCAGAACCAGCAGGAAAAAACGTTCATCGACCTGATCATCACCAAGCAGATTGATGGCATGCTGCTGCTTGGCTCACGCCTGCCGTTTGATGCCAGCATTGAAGAACAGCGCAATTTACCGCCGATGGTCATGGCAAATGAATTCGCGCCGGAGCTGGAGCTGCCAACCGTTCATATCGATAACCTCACCGCCGCATTCAACGCCGTGAACTATCTTCAGGAACTGGGGCATAAGCGTATCGGCTGTATCGCCGGACCAGAAGAGATGCCGCTGTGTCATTACCGCTTGCAGGGCTACGTTCAGGCGCTGCGCCGTACCGGGGCTATCGTCGATCCGCACTACATTGCGCGCGGTGATTTCACCTTTGAAGCGGGCGGGCAGGCGCTGGAAAAATTGCTGTCCTTGCCAGAACCGCCCACCGCGGTCTTCTGCCACAGCGACGTGATGGCGCTGGGGGCGTTATCCTACGCCAAACGTCACGGCCTGCGCGTGCCGCAGGACCTGTCGATAATCGGTTTTGATAATATTTCACTTTCGGAGTTTTGCGATCCGCCGCTTTCGACCGTTGCACAGCCGCGGTATGACATCGGCCGTGAAGCGATGCTGCTTTTGCTGGATCAGCTGCACGGTCAATCAGTTAGCAGTGGGTCACGACTACTGGATTGTGAGCTGATTGTGCGCGGCTCTACCCAGGCATTAACTTAAAGTAAATACCTTTCGACACCCTTATCTGGTCAAAGCCCCGTCGCTTAAGTAACATGGCGGGCTGACGAACGAATAAATACAGCGAAACGATAGTGGCACAACGAGATTATGTACGTCGCGGCCAGCCGGCACCTTCGCGACGCAAAAAGAGTAGTTCAAAAAGCAAGCAACGCAGCCTGTCTGCTGTCTCCCCAGCTATGGTCGCCATTGCTGCGGCTGTGCTGGTGGCCTTTATTGGCGGCCTCTACTTCATTACGCATCATAAAAAAGAAGAGTCTGAAGCCCTTCAGGGTAACAAGGTCGTTGGCAACGGCCTGCCGCCGAAGCCTGAAGAGCGCTGGCGCTACATTAAAGAGCTGGAAAGCCGCCAGCCTGGCGTACGTGCGCCTACCGAGCCTTCTGCCGGGGGTGAAGTAAAGAATGCCGATCAGCTGACGGACGAACAGCGTCAATTGCTCGCTCAGATGCAGGCGGACATGCGCCAGCAGCCTACGCAGCTGAACGAAGTACCGTGGAACGAACAAACCCCGGCGCAGCGTCAGCAAACGTTGCAGCGCCAGCGTCAGGCTCAGCAGCAAACGCAACAGCAGCAGTGGACGCAGACGCAGCCGGTACAGCAGCCGCGTACACAACCGCAGCAGCAGACGCGTACCGTACAAACTCAGCCTGTCCAGCAGCAACCGAAGGCGCAGCCGCAGAAGCAAACGGCACAGCCGTATCAGGATCTGTTGCAGACGCCTGCGCATACCACTGCGCAACAGCCAAAAACGCAGCAGGCTGCGCCGGTCACCAAAGAGACCGAGGCACCGAAGCAGACGGCTGAGAAAAAAGATGAACGCCGCTGGATGGTTCAGTGCGGTTCGTTTAAAGGCGCCGAACAGGCAGAAACGGTGCGTGCTCAGCTGGCATTTGAAGGATTTGACTCACGCATTACCACCAACAACGGCTGGAATCGCGTAGTAATTGGACCGGTCAAAGGCAAAGAAAACGCAGACGGCACCATTTCCCGTTTGAAAGTGGCTGGCCACACAAACTGCATTCGACTCGCCTCCGGGGGTTGAAACCCCCAAAATCCCCCCCATCTATCATTTAATTCAGCCCTGAGCACAGGCTCAGGGCTTCTGTTTCCCGAATCTGTAACCAGGGGGTCTGCTCGTGACAACAATAGTAAGTGTACGCCGTAACGGCCAGGTGGTAATTGCCGGTGATGGCCAGGCCACGCTGGGTAATACCGTCATGAAAGGCAACGTGAAGAAAGTACGTCGTCTTTATAACGACAAAGTGATCGCCGGTTTCGCAGGCGGCACGGCTGATGCCTTCACGCTGTTTGAACTGTTTGAACGCAAACTGGAAATGCATCAGGGTCATCTGGTGAAAGCCGCCGTTGAGCTGGCAAAAGACTGGCGTACCGACCGCATGCTGCGCAAGCTCGAAGCGCTGCTGGCCGTGGCTGACGAAAACGCCTCGCTGATCATCACCGGTAACGGCGACGTGGTTCAGCCTGAAAACGACCTGATTGCCATCGGCTCTGGCGGCCCGTACGCCCAGGCCGCAGCCCGTGCGCTGTTGGAAAATACCGACATGAATGCGCGCGATATCGCGGTGAAAGCGTTGGATATTGCAGGTGATATCTGCATCTATACCAACCACAATCACACCATCGAAGAATTACCGTCTAAAGCGTAAGGATCGCCCATGTCTGAAATGACCCCACGCGAAATTGTCAGCGAACTGAACAAACACATTATCGGCCAGGACGACGCCAAGCGCTCCGTGGCTATCGCACTGCGTAACCGCTGGCGTCGCATGCAGCTCGACGAAGAGCTTCGCCACGAAGTAACGCCAAAAAATATTCTGATGATCGGCCCGACCGGTGTGGGTAAAACCGAAATCGCCCGTCGTCTGGCCAAACTGGCTAACGCGCCGTTCATCAAAGTTGAAGCCACCAAGTTCACCGAAGTGGGCTATGTGGGTAAAGAAGTGGACTCCATCATCCGCGACCTGACCGACTCGGCGATTAAGATGGTGCGTGTCCAGGCAATTGAGAAAAACCGCTATCGCGCCGAAGAGATGGCCGAAGAGCGTATTCTCGACGTGCTGATCCCACCGGCAAAAAACAACTGGGGACAGGCTGAACAGCAGCCTGAACCTTCTGCTGCGCGTCAGGCATTCCGCAAAAAACTGCGCGAAGGCGAGCTGGACGACAAAGAGATTGAGATCGATCTCGCTGCCGCGCCAATGGGCGTGGAAATTATGGCACCTCCGGGCATGGAAGAGATGACCAGCCAGTTGCAGTCCATGTTCCAGAACCTGGGCGGGCAGAAGCAGAAAGCGCGTAAGCTGAAAATCAAAGACGCGATGAAGCTGCTGATTGAAGAAGAAGCCGCGAAGCTGGTTAACCCGGAAGAGCTGAAACAGGATGCTATCGACGCGGTTGAGCAGCACGGTATCGTGTTTATCGACGAAATCGACAAGATCTGTAAGCGCAGCAACGCGTCCGGCCCGGATGTCTCCCGCGAAGGCGTTCAGCGCGACCTGCTGCCGCTGGTGGAAGGTTGCACCGTCTCCACCAAGCACGGCATGGTTAAAACTGACCACATTCTGTTTATCGCCTCCGGTGCGTTCCAGATTGCCAGCCCGTCTGACCTGATCCCGGAACTTCAGGGACGTCTGCCAATCCGCGTCGAGTTGCAGGCGCTGACCACCGAAGATTTCGAACGTATCCTGACTGAGCCAAACGCTTCTGTGACCGTACAGTATAAAGCGCTGATGGCGACCGAAGGCGTGAACATTGAATTTACCGATGACGGTATCAAGCGCATCGCCCAGGCCGCGTGGCAGGTCAACGAAACCACCGAGAACATCGGTGCGCGTCGTCTGCACACCGTGCTGGAACGCCTGATGGAAGACATCTCTTATGATGCGAGCGACCTTAACGGTCAAAGCATTACCATTGACGCAGACTATGTGGGCAAACACCTGGATGCGTTAGTGGCAGATGAAGATCTGAGCCGTTTTATTCTATAATCGCGTTCAATGCATTTTCATCACTGTTGATGGGGGCTATGGCCCCCATTTTTATTGGCTAAATAACTATGACTGATATCAGCCGTACACAGGCGTGGCTCGAAAGTCTGCGCCCTAAAACGCTTCCTCTGGCTTTTGCCGCCATTATCGTCGGTACCACGCTTGCCTGGTGGCAGGGTCATTTCGATCCGCTGGTAGCAGGTCTGGCGCTTGTCACCGCCGGGCTGCTGCAAATCCTCTCTAATCTCGCCAATGATTACGGCGATGCGGTAAAAGGCAGCGACAAGCCTGACCGCATCGGGCCGCTGCGCGGGATGCAAAAAGGGGTGATTACCCAGGCACAGATGAAGCGGGCGCTGATTATCACCGTGGTGTTGATTTGCCTGTCCGGGCTGGCGCTGGTGACGGTCGCCTCGAAAACCACCAGTGATTTCATTGGCTTCCTGGTGCTGGGCTTGCTCGCCATTATTGCAGCCATTACCTATACCGTCGGGACGCGTCCTTACGGGTATATTGGTCTGGGCGACATCTCCGTGCTGGTGTTCTTCGGCTGGCTGAGCGTGATGGGAAGCTGGTACTTACAGGCGCACACGGTGATCCCTGCCCTGTTCCTGCCGGCGACCGCCTGTGGTCTGCTGGCGACGGCGGTGCTGAATATCAATAATCTGCGCGACATCGACAGCGACCGCGAGAACGGTAAAAACACGCTGGCCGTGCGTCTGGGTCCGGGGAATGCACGCCGCTATCACGCCTGCCTGCTCATCGGCGCGCTGGTCTGCCTGGCGCTGTTCAATCTGATTTCGCTGCACAGCCTCTGGGGCTGGCTGTTTGTGCTCGCCGCACCGCTGCTGATTAAGCAGGCCCGCTACGTCATGCGTGAACTCAGCCCGGCCGCCATGCCACCGATGCTGGAACGTACGGTAAAAGGCGCGTTGCTGACTAACCTGCTGTTCGTCATCGGGATTGTCTTAAGCCAGACGCTGAGTTAGCTGACAAATATCAATTAACAATTGATGATTTTGCCAACAACGCATTTCGCACGATATACTGAACACATTCGCAGCAACAGAGCGTTAAACCTATGAAATACGATACCTCCGAGCTTTGTGACATCTACCAGGAAGATGTCAACGTCGTTGAACCCCTGTTCTCCAACTTTGGTGGACGGTCGTCGTTTGGCGGACAAATCATCACGGTGAAATGTTTCGAGGACAACGGGTTGCTGTACGATCTGCTCGAAGAGAACGGCCGTGGCCGCGTTCTGGTGGTCGACGGCGGCGGTTCCGTGCGCCGTGCATTGATTGATGCTGAACTGGCGGGAATTGCCGTCCAGAACGAGTGGGAAGGCATTGTGGTGTACGGTTCCGTGCGTCAGGTGGACGATCTCGAAGACCTGGATATCGGGATTCAGGCCATCGCGGCCATACCGGTAGGCGCAGCGGGCGACGGCATCGGCGAAAGCGACGTGCGCGTCAATTTCGGCGGCGTGACCTTCTTCTCGGGCGACCACCTTTATGCTGACAATACCGGCATTATCCTTTCTGAGGATGCGCTGGATATTGAGTAGTTAATCGGTAAGCGAGATGCATAAAAAAACCGCCAACAGCAATGTGGCGGTTTTTTTTGTCCCTCGGGATTCGCGGTCCGTTGGGTGATATTGCAACCTTTAACCAGGATTTTTATCTTACCCTGGTTCATTCCTCAGGTAACCCCTGTCGACCCTTTATAAATTCCTAATTATGTGTGGAAACCTTAACTCCGCAGCTGTTGCTCATTATGATGCTGTGTCCCTTTCCGCCATCTCGCAAATGGGCATCGGTCCAGGGAAAGGTGTATTCACAACCGTAAAGCAACCTTTAACCGGGCTTGTGTCCACCGACTTATCACCGGTGGTGAACGGTGGAGCGGTAAGCAGCAGGGACCGCATAATGAAACGCTATTTATGTATCGCGTTCATTGTCGCCAGCGTACTCGTTGTAAAGAGCGATGAACCTGTTGGGTTTGTTGCTTTTGCTACGACAGCGCAGGACAAGTAGCGTTAAGGCCGCCCAGGGCGGCCTTTTTTATGGTTTGATATCGGTTAGGGAAACCATAAAAAAGCCGGGTGGCGGCTTCGCCTTACCCGGCCTGTTCAATGCATTCCCTAAGGAAATCAAACTTCTTCCATACGTCCCAGCAGCGCCTGCAAGCGTTCCTGCCAGCCGTTCTGCTGTTCGCGCAGCTGGTTGTTTTCGCGCTCCAGTTCTTCACGGCTGTGCTGAGCATTCTGAACTTCCTGTGACAGGGAGTTGTTCTTTTCTTTCAGCTCTTCAATTTCCATTTGCAGCAGCGTGATGGTGTCAATCGCCTGCTGTACTTTCGATTCCAGTTTCTCAAACACTTCTAAAGACATGATCCTACCTCTCCTGAATTGCAAGGCGACGCTTTAACGTAAACGCGCACAACATATGTTCCGATTGTATGGAGCGCCGTCGCCCCTGTCCAGCGGCATGCCACGCAGATCGCGGTTTGCAACACTTTTCGGCCTCGTCCTGGTGCGTTCGCCGCATATACCCCTAAGTTGTTAACCCATAAGTTAAAGAAATGATTCAGCCCATAATCATTATCTGATGCAAAAACGCGCTTTATGGCGCGAAAACGCTCATTTTATTGACGCAGACCACACATTTAGATTTCGATATTTCTCGTTTGTGCTCGTTAACGATAAATTAACACTATGTCTACAGGGCATCGTGACTGTCACGGGCGGTCACGCAAACAATAAACATTACTCTTTTGCAGGATTCCGATTATGAGTCAGACATCAACCTTAAAAGGCCAGTGTATTGCCGAGTTCCTGGGTACCGGGTTGTTGATATTCTTCGGAGTAGGCTGTGTCGCAGCACTGAAAGTGGCGGGTGCCAGTTTTGGTCAGTGGGAAATCAGTATTATCTGGGGTCTGGGCGTGGCGATGGCCATCTACCTGACCGCAGGGGTTTCCGGTGCACATCTTAACCCGGCGGTGACCATCGCGTTGTGGCTATTCGCGTGTTTTGACGGACGCAAAGTTGTTCCTTTTATCATTTCGCAATTTGCCGGCGCCTTTTGCGCAGCGGCGTTAGTTTACGGGCTTTATTACAATCTTTTCATCGACTTCGAACAGACGCATCATATGGTGCGTGGCAGTGTCGAAAGTCTGGATCTGGCAGGCATTTTCTCAACGTATCCGAATCCGCATATCAATTTTGTGCAGGCGTTCGCGGTTGAGATGGTGATTACCGCTATTCTGATGGGCGTCATCATGGCGCTGGGCGACGATGGAAACGGCATTCCGCGCGGCCCGCTGGCGCCACTTTTGATTGGCCTTCTGATTGCGGTAATTGGCGCATCCATGGGTCCGCTGACCGGCTTTGCGATGAATCCGGCGCGTGACCTGGGTCCAAAAACCTTCGCCTTCTTTGCGGGATGGGGCGATGTCGCCTTCACGGGCGGCAAAGACATTCCTTACTTCCTGGTTCCGCTGTTCGGGCCAATCGTAGGGGCGGCGCTGGGCGCATTCGGCTATCGCAAATTAATTGGTCGCCACTTACCGTGCGACACCTGTGTGGAAGAGGAGAAAGAGACGGCTTCCACCACACAACAAAAAGCTTCGCTGTAATCTGACTACGGGACACATACCATGACCGAAAAAAAATATATCGTTGCGCTCGACCAGGGCACCACCAGCTCCCGCGCTGTCGTAATGGATCATGACGCGAACATTGTCAGCGTGTCTCAACGCGAATTTGAGCAAATTTATCCGCGTCCAGGCTGGGTAGAACACGACCCGATGGAGATCTGGGCGTCGCAAAGCTCCACGCTGGTGGAAGTGCTGGCTAAAGCCGACATCAGTTCTGACCAGATTGCCGCTATCGGTATCACCAACCAGCGTGAAACGACTGTGGTCTGGGAGCGCGAAACCGGTAAGCCCATCTACAACGCCATTGTCTGGCAGTGCCGTCGTACGTCAGAGATCTGCGAACAGCTGAAGCGCGAAGGAATGGAAGAGTACGTGCGCAGCGCCACCGGCCTGGTGGTTGACCCCTATTTCTCCGGCACCAAAGTGAAGTGGATCCTCGACCACGTGGAAGGTTCACGCGAGCGCGCACGACGTGGCGAGCTACTGTTCGGCACCGTCGATACCTGGCTTATCTGGAAGATGACTCAGGGACGCGTTCACGTTACCGACTACACCAACGCCTCGCGCACCATGCTGTTCAACATCAACACCCTGGAGTGGGATGACAAGATGCTGGACGCGCTGGACATTCCGCGCGCGATGCTGCCAGAAGTCCGTAAGTCTTCAGAGGTGTATGGCCAGACCAACATTGGCGGTAAAGGTGGCACCCGTATTCCTATCGCCGGTATCGCCGGTGACCAGCAGGCGGCCCTGTTCGGCCAGCTGTGCGTCAAGGAAGGGATGGCGAAGAACACCTACGGCACCGGTTGTTTTATGCTGATGAACACCGGCGAGAAAGCGGTGAAATCAGAAAACGGTCTGCTGACCACCATCGCCTGCGGCCCGCGCGGCGAAGTGAACTATGCCCTGGAAGGCGCGGTATTCATGGCGGGTGCTTCCATTCAGTGGCTGCGCGACGAGATGAAGCTGATCAGCGACGCGTTTGACTCCGAATACTTCGCGACCAAAGTGAAAGACACCAACGGCGTGTACGTGGTGCCAGCGTTCACCGGTCTGGGCGCACCGTACTGGGACCCGTATGCCCGCGGCGCGATTTTCGGCCTGACGCGCGGCGTGAACTCAAACCACATTATTCGCGCGACGCTGGAATCTATCGCCTATCAGACGCGCGACGTGCTGGAAGCGATGCAGGCTGACTCCGGCATTCGTCTGCACGCCCTGCGCGTGGACGGCGGTGCGGTCGCGAACAACTTCCTGATGCAGTTCCAGTCCGACATTCTGGGCACCCGCGTTGAACGTCCTGAGGTGCGAGAAGTGACGGCGCTGGGCGCGGCGTATCTGGCAGGTCTGGCGGTTGGCTTCTGGCAAAACCTCGACGAGCTTCAGGAAAAAGCGGTTATCGAACGCGAATTCCGTCCTGGCATCGAAACCACCGAGCGCAACTACCGCTACAGCGGCTGGAAGAAAGCGGTGAAACGTGCCCTGGCGTGGGAAGAGCACGACGAGTAAACCTATATTCCCTCTCCCCTGGGAGAGGGTTAGGGTGAGGGGCTCCGACCGCACCGGTCCCCTCGCCCCTCCCCACTCTGTGATAAACTTCGTGCAATTCCTTTTGATTGTACGAGTACCTCATGAAACGTGAACTTGCTATCGAGTTTTCCCGCGTCACCGAAGCTGCCGCCCTCGCAGGCTACAAGTGGCTGGGCCGTGGCGACAAAAATACCGCAGACGGCGCTGCCGTCCACGCCATGCGCATTGTGCTTAATCAGGTCAATATCGATGGCACTATCGTCATTGGCGAAGGCGAAATCGACGAAGCGCCGATGCTCTATATAGGTGAAAAAGTCGGGACGGGCAAAGGCGATGCGGTGGATATCGCGGTCGACCCGATTGAAGGCACGCGCATGACGGCGATGGGCCAGGCCAACGCGCTGGCGGTACTGGCGGTGGGCGATAAGGGCTGCTTCCTCAACGCGCCCGATATGTACATGGAAAAACTGATCGTCGGTCCTGGCGCTAAAGGCGCTATCGACCTTAGCCTGCCGCTGGACGCCAACCTGCGCAATATCGCCGCGGCGCTGGGTAAAGCGCTCAGCGAACTCACCGTGACCATTCTGGCGAAACCGCGCCACGACGCCACCATCGCGTACCTGCAAGCGCTCGGCGTACGCGTGTTTGCTATTCCGGATGGCGACGTTGCCGCCTCTATTCTGACCTGCATGCCGGACAGCGAAGTCGACGTGCTTTACGGCATCGGCGGCGCGCCGGAGGGTGTGGTCTCTGCGGCAGTGATCCGCGCGCTGGACGGCGATATGCAGGCGCGTCTGCTGCCACGCCATGAGGTCAAAGGCGACAGCGACGAGAACCTTCGCATTGGTGCAGACGAACTGGCGCGCTGCGCAGCGATGGGCATCGAAGCCAATAAAGTACTGGCGCTGAACGACATGGCGCGCAGCGATAACGTCGTCTTCTCTGCAACCGGCATCACCAAAGGCGATCTGCTGGACGGCATCACCCGCAAGGGCAACATGGCCACCACTGAAACCCTGCTGATCCGCGGTAAATCCCGCACCATTCGCCGCATTAAGTCCATTCATTATCTCGATCGTAAAGATCCGGACGTACAGACGCACATTCTGTAAAACCGTTTGATCGATAGAGCTTTCCGGCCCGAATGGGCTGGAAATGTTTCCCGCAAGTACGGAAGATAGAAGAGAGAAACAGCACAGGAGAAGATCATGGCGGACTGGGTAACAGGTAAAGTCACAAAGGTACAGTTCTGGACCGATGCGCTATTTAGCCTCACGCTGCACGCTCCCGTTCATCCGTTTACTGCCGGGCAGTTTGCCAAGCTCGGGTTGGATATCGACGGTGAACGCGTACAGCGCGCCTACTCTTACGTTAATGCGCCTGATAACCCGGACCTTGAGTTCTATCTGGTCACCGTCCCGGACGGTAAGCTCAGCCCGCGCCTCGCCGCGCTGAAACCTGGCGATGAAGTGCAGATTGTCTCCGACGCGGCGGGGTTCTTCGTGCTGGATGAAATCCCCGACTGTGACACGCTCTGGATGCTGGCGACCGGCACGGCCATTGGCCCGTATCTTTCCATTCTGCAATACGGCAAAGATCTGGAGCGCTTTAAAAATATCGTGCTGGTTCACGCCGCGCGCTACGCCGCAGACCTGAGCTATTTGCCGCAGATGCAGGCGCTGGAACAGCGATATGGCGGGAAGTTAAAAATTCAGACGGTGGTCAGCCGCGAAACCGCAGCCGGCTCGTTAACCGGTCGCGTTCCGGCGTTGATTGAAAGCGGCGCGCTGGAAGAAGCGGTGGGTTTACCGATGAATACCGAAACCAGCCATGTGATGCTGTGCGGTAACCCGCAGATGGTACGCGATACGCAGCAGTTGCTGAAGGATACCCGGCAGATGACGAAGCACCTTCGCCGCCGGCCGGGCCACATGACCGCCGAACACTACTGGTGATCAGCGGTACTTCACCTCAAGGGTATCTTTTCCATATTTGTTCTCGCTCTGGGTGCCGATAAACGCGCCCAGTTCGACAACCATCATTACAAAGATAACCGTCGGCAGCAGTCTGCCCACCACCCATGGGAGGATTGAGGGCAGCATTGACCAGTTCCCCGCCACCAGCATCCACGCCAGAATAATCAGGAAAGCCCATGCGCCGGAGCGGCCACGATCGTGCAGACGTTTCACCACTACGGCGGCGGTTGGCCACAGTAAACAGACCAGCGCAAATGCCGCCGTTTGCGTGCTCAGCCATGCGTTGTAGGCAACAAAAAACAGAAGCAGCATGGCGACAACCCACGTTGCAATCCAGATCCAGAAGTCAC
Source organism: Enterobacter sp. BWH64 (assembly GCF_001037645.1). NCBI lineage: Bacteria > Pseudomonadati > Pseudomonadota > Gammaproteobacteria > Enterobacterales > Enterobacteriaceae > Enterobacter > Enterobacter sp. BWH64. Next base: position 429,487 of record NZ_KQ089922.1, on the reverse strand, counting down.
GGCGTCCAATACGCCCTTTGAATGAAAACAGCCACTGCTGTATGGTCATGTAAGGTTCCTTATTATTGTTTAGCCCGCATTTTACCCTGGAGTTGTGACCTTTTGACAAGCCGACCAGATATCGTTTTAATCATGGGCAATGACGGCCAGGGGCAATGTTGATGAAAAGTTCGGCACACTCTCTTTATTTGTGTTTAGCGATGCTGAGCGCCAGTTTTTCCCTGTATGCCGCGGAAACGGCTTCCCCGGTCACCGCCCCCTATCTTCTGGCGGGCGCCCCCTCTTTCGATCAATCTATCAGCCAGTTCCGCGAAGCCTTCAACAAAGAAAACCCCTCACTTCCGCTGGGAGAGTTCCGTGCGATTGACAGCGCCCGCGATACGCCGACCCTGACCCGCGCGGCCAGCAAAATTAACGAGAATCTGTATGCCTCTACCGCCCTTGAGCGCGGAACGTTAAAAATCAAAAGTATGCAGATCACCTGGCTGCCGATTCAGGGGCCAGAGCAGAAAGCGGCGAAAGCGAAAGCGCTGGAGTACATGAGCGCTATTCTGCGCGCCTTTACCCCCACCTTCACGAAAGCGCAAAGCCAGCAAAAGCTGCAAAAACTGCTTACCGCCGGGAAAAACAAACGCTATTACGCCGATACGGAAGGTGCCGTTCGCTATGTCGTCGCAGATAACGGCGAAAAGGGGCTGACCTTCGCGGTTGAACCGATTAAGCTGGCCCTATCAGACGCACTCGAGGGGGCGAATTAATGACAAAAAGCAAAGCCTTTCGAGGGAAAATCTCTATACTGATTCACAGACCATGCTGCCCGACAGGGCGGCCATATTCCTTAATTCGCTTATTGAGCGTGGAGAATTGAAATGCGACATCCTTTAGTGATGGGTAACTGGAAACTGAACGGCAGCCGCCATATGGTAAACGAACTGGTTGCTAACCTGCGTAAAGAGCTGGCTGGCGTGACCGGCTGCGCGGTTGCTATCGCTCCGCCGGATATGTACCTGGATCTGGCTAAACGTGCCGCTGACGGCAGCCACATCATTCTGGGCGCGCAGAACGTTGACGTTAACCTGTCTGGCGCGTTCACCGGTGAAACCTCCGCTGAAATGCTGAAAGATATCGGCGCGAAATACATCATCATCGGCCACTCCGAGCGTCGCACCTATCACAAAGAATCCGATGAGTTCATCGCGAAGAAATTCGCTGTGCTGAAAGAGCAGGGTCTGATCCCGGTTCTGTGCATCGGTGAAACCGAAGCAGAAAACGAAGCAGGCAAAACCGAAGAAGTGTGCGCACGTCAGATCGACGCTGTGCTGAAAACCCAGGGCGCGGCAGCGTTCGAAGGCGCGGTTATCGCTTACGAGCCAGTCTGGGCGATCGGTACCGGCAAATCTGCAACTCCTGCGCAGGCTCAGGCGGTGCACAAGTTCATCCGTGACCACATTGCAAAAGCAGACGCGAAAGTGGCTGAGCAGGTCATCATCCAGTACGGCGGTTCCGTTAACGCATCAAACGCAGCTGAGCTGTTCACCCAGCCAGACATCGATGGCGCACTGGTTGGTGGCGCATCCCTGAAAGCAGACGCTTTCGCGGTGATCGTTAAAGCGGCAGAAGCGGCTAAGCAGGCGTAATTGCCTTTGTGGCGGGTGGCGCTTCGCTAACCCGCCCTACAAACGACCTAACACGCTAAACCACAAATAATCCAGCGGCAGCAGCACCAGATACGTCGCAATCGCCAGCGCCAGACAAAGCAGCATCCCCGCCTTCGCAGGCACTTTCCCTAAGCCCATCGCCACTACAATCGGCGACGCCTGATACGGCAGCAGCGGCGTGGAATACCCCAGCACCTGAATCATGATCACCGACAGCAGCGGGAAGCCGGTCGCGTCCGAGAAGCTCTGCGCCAGCGTGGTGTACAGCGCAGGAACGCCGTTGGCGGTCATAATGAAGTTGAGCGCCGTGGTGATCCCCGTCAGCGCCAGGAAGCTGGTAAACGGGCGGTCTGCATCCAGCGGCATGATATGGAGCAACGCCTCGCCTACGGCCGCACCGATACCGGTCTGCGTCACCGTAATGGCCAGCCCGAGTATACCCGCGACGTAAATACAGGTGCGCATATTCACCCCCGCCGAGAACTCCTCCCCGGTGATAAAACCGATGCGCGGCAGCATAACGATGACCGAGGCCGCCAGCCCCGTCCACGCTGGCCCAACGCCGTGCCAGCTCTCCGTCACCCACATCGTCAACACCACCGCCAGCAGCCAGGCGAGTCGTTTTTCGTCACGCCCCATCGGTTCCGATGGCGTGAGATCCTTCGCCGGTTTCGGGTTGCCGGGGAACAGCCAGCAGATCAGGCCAATCAGAATCAGGCCTTTGAGAATACCCAGCACCGGGGTGTGCAGCAGCAGATACGGGACATAGTTGAGGTGGATACCGTATGAGCCTTCCGCCGCGCCGCTCATCACCAGGTTGGGCACGTTGGCGGGCAAAATAGTGGCCGAGAGCTGGAAGGTGCCAAACCCGACCGCCAGCGCCAGGCCAAACCAGGCCCGCGAGCCATCAGGAATGCCGGCCCGCTTCGCCATCGCGGCGACAATCGGCATCAGCAGCGCAATACGTCCCATGTTCGACGGCATCACGAATGCCAGGGCATAGCTCAGCAGCACAACGCTCGCCACCATCAGCACCCAGGAGTCGGTAAGCTTTGCCGACAGCGCCCGGGCGGCCCTGTCCGCCAGGCCGGTTTTCCGAATCGCCACGCCCAGCACAAAGCCGCTGAACACCAGCCAGAAGGCAGACGAGGCGAAGCCGCCGAAGATCACTTCCGGCGGGGCGATTCTGGCGGTCATCGCCGCCGTGAAAAACAACAACGCGGTGATAAATTCCGGCAACAGCGACGTCGCCCACAGCACGATGGTGACGCCGACGATCAGCGAGGGAAGCAGCAGAGGATGCGTTAACCAGAGCGACATACCTGTCTCCTGTAGAATTTTTCAGCAAGTCTACGGCGACAGGCAGGGCGAGTAAACGCTATTTATGGTGGGGTCACTTCAGGATATCGCATTGATGATCCTGCAATTCCTCAGCCGACGCGCGGTTAAAGGTAAGCAGGTTACGCTCTGTCGCCAGCAATACAAACGAGCCGTCCGACTGCTGCGCCATCGCCAGCGCGAAGCGTCCCATATGATCGCGGGCTTCCGGCAGCTCTTCCGCCAGCATCATAAACGGGCTGCGCTGCACCAGTTCGTTCTCCGTCACCCGACGGGCAAGGTATTCATGCCCTTCTAGCCCGCCCGGAAGCGGTAACCACTGGGTGCTGATTTGCCCCTGCGACGCGTTCAGCTTCTCGCGCACGTCTGGGCGCAGACAGGAGATGTGGATATGAAAATGGTTTTGCTTGCGCCCGGTCGGGGAGTTGATGGTCAGCGAAACGGCGCTGTCAGGCACGTCGGCCCCCCGTTTCATACTCATAAAATGGCGAGACTGCCATGCCAGCCAGAAGAAATTCGGTGTCTGCGGCTCAGTCAGCAGCGGGCTTTCGGTGCCGTTGATACGGTACGTGGGCATCAGCAGGTATTGCAGCGGCCCGTTGCGGTCCTTGAACACCACGTAGCCCGCATCTGGCTTCACCTGCGCACACGGTGCCGGGTTACGGTTATGCAGCTGGTTGGGCACACACTGGTCGAGAACGATATGACGCAACGCATTCGGATTACCCGCTTTCATCCAGTACACGCCGCCTGCGGCAAGGGCGATAACGATCAGAATCAGTAAGATAATTTTTTTCACAACGCGTTCCCTGTTTTCAATAGAGGCAAAAGAGTAACGCAAAATGATGACCAAATAAAAAACCCGGCGGATTTCTCACACCGGGTTACCGTGTCGTTCTTTGTAAAACGCTTAGCGCTTGCTGATCTGGTCGAAGGTGCCGCCGTTAGAGAAGTGCTCTTTCTGCGCTTTGGTCCAGCCGCCAAAAACCTCATCAATAGTGAACAGCTTCAGTTTCGGGAAGGCGTTTTCGTATTTCTTCGCGACGGTCTCATCGCGCGGGCGGTAGAAGTTTTTCGCCGCAATTTCCTGCCCTTCCGGTGAATAGAGGTACTTCAGGTAGGCTTCCGCCACCGCTTTGGTGCCCTTCTTATCAACAACCTTATCGACGACGGAGACGGTCGGCTCAGCGAGGATGGATTCGCTCGGGGTGACGATCTCGAACTTGTCTTTACCCAGCTCGTTGGTCGCCAGCAGGGCTTCGTTTTCCCAGGCGATCAGTACGTCGCCAATGCCGCGTTCGACGAAGGTGTTGGTTGCACCGCGCGCGCCGGAGTCCAGCACTTCGACGTTTTTAAACAGTGCCTTGACGAAGTCCTGTGCTTTGGCCTGATCGCCGTTGTTGTGGTGCAGCGCGTAGCCCCAGGCTGCCAGATAGTTCCAGCGTGCGCCGCCGGAGCTTTTTGGGTTCGGGGTAATGACAGACACGCCTGGCTTAATCAGGTCGTTCCAGTCCTTAATCTGTTTCGGGTTGCCTTTACGCACCAGGAAGACAATGGTCGAGGTGTATGGCGCAGAGTTGTCCGGCAGACGCTTGATCCAGTTTTTGTCGATACGGCCACGCTCCGCGATCGCGTCCACGTCATAAGCCAGCGCCAGGGTCACCACGTCGGCTTCAATACCGTTGATCACCGATGTCGCCTGCTTACCGGAACCGCCGTGAGACTGGCGAACCACCACGTTATCGCCGGTTTCCTGTTTCCAGTGCGCCGCGAAAGCTTTGTTGTACTGGTCGTACAGTTCACGCGTCGGATCGTACGACACGTTCAGTAACTGAATGTCCTTTGCCAGAACGCTGGTTGATGCCAGCAATAATGTTAACCCCACGCCCCATTTATTCATCGCCCAGCTCTCTTGTGTAGTGTTTTGATGAATGCAGCGTGCCAGAAAGCTAACCGATGATTAAAGAATAAAAAAAGATTGGCTATAACGTGGAGGAATAAAAAATCCGTGGGCACAAAAAAGCCGGGTGGCGGCTACGCCTTACCCGGCCTACGGACCGTGCTTTTGTAGGCCGGGTAAGGCGTAGCCGCCACCCGGCGCAATACAGACGCCAATCAGTACAGTTTTTTCGCGCAGTCCAGCCAGTCACCTTTGAACGGACGCTTCATGTTTTCAATGGCATCGATGATGTCATGGTGAACCAGTTTCTCGTTCTGGATACCGACGCAGCGGCCGCCGTGACCCTGAAGCAGTAGCTCGATCGCGTACGCGCCCATGCGGGACGCCAGGATACGGTCGTACGGGCCTGGGGAACCACCACGCTGAATGTGACCCAGAACGGTCGCGCGGGTTTCGCGTTTGGTTTCGGTTTCGATGTACTTCGCCAGCTCGTCAACGTCACAGATGTGCTCGGTGATAGCAACGATGGCGTGTTTCTTACCTTTCGCGATACCGGCTTTGATTTCAGCGACCAGATCTTCACGGCTAAATTCCACTTCCGGCACCACCACGAACTCACAGCCACCGGCAATTGCCGCCGCCAGAGTCAGGTCACCGCAGTAACGGCCCATCACTTCAACAATAGAAATACGCTGGTGAGAGGAAGAGGTGTCACGCAGGCGGTCAATCGCTTCCACAACGGTACCCAGCGCGGTGAAGTAACCGATGGTGTAGTCGGTGCCTTTGATGTCATTGTCGATGGTGCCAGGCAGACCGATGCACGGGAAGCCCATTTCAGTCAGACGTTTTGCACCCATGTAGGAGCCGTCGCCGCCGATAACCACCAGCGCATCCAGACCCCGTTTTTTCATGTTTTCGATAGCCACTTCACGGATGTGTTCGTCACGGAATTCCGGGAAGCGTGCAGAACCGAGGAAAGTACCGCCACGGTTGATCATGTCAGACACGCTGTAGCGGTCGAGCTGAACCATGCGGTCTTCATACAGACCCAGGTAACCGTCATAGATACCAAAAACTTCCAGACCTTCCGTCAGCGCTGCACGGACAACCCCACGGATTGCCGCGTTCATGCCCGGCGCATCACCGCCGCTTGTCAACACACCGATTTTCTTAATCATGACTACCTCTGAACTTAGGAATGCAAAATTGAAATCTGCTGCCGGAAGAAACTGTTCAACCGTCGAATACTGCAAATAGTATATCAATCCCTTCCAGCTGAATTGATTCAGGTCAGGCCATATGGTGGTAATTTATCCACAAAATGCTGCTCTGGCTCACTTTTTTACAACGAATTACGAAAGCTCAAAACGCCCTGGGTACGACAGAGCACGGATCCTGATGAATAATGACGTCTGACCCAGGGAAACGCTGCAAAATCGCCTGCTCCACCTGTTCAGCGACCATATGCGCCTGAACCAGTGGCAGGTTGTCTTCCATTTCCAAATGAATCTGAATAAAGCGGGTCGGCCCTGACTGCCGCGTACGAAGATCGTGAGCACCACTGACGCCAGGCCAGTTGGTCACGATGGCATAAATTTCATCACGTTCTGCATCCGGAAGCGCACGGTCAAGAAGCGACTGTACCGCTTCATATCCCATCCGCAAGGCGCTGTATAAAATATAGATCCCTATCCCTAACGCAAACAACGCATCGGCCCGATGCCAGCCATACCAGGCCAGACCAAGCGCAATAAGAATAGCCCCATTCATCATAACATCAGACTGATAATGAAGCATATCGGCCCGTACAGCCTGGCTTTGTGTTTTGCGTACAACCCAGCGCTGGAACGTTACAAGAACAAGTGTGCTTATAAGTGCAACTACCGTTACGACCACGCCAACGCCCGGATCGTTCATCGGAGAAGGCGAAATAAGATGCTGAATACCGGTCAAAAACAGGAAAAGCGCAGAGCCCGAAATAAACATGCTTTGTGCCAGCGCGGCCAGCGATTCCGCTTTGCCGTGGCCAAACGTATGCTCTTCATCCGCCGGTTGCAGCGAGTAGCGCACCACCAGCAGGTTGGTCAGCGAGGCGGCAATATCCACCAGTGAATCCACCAGTGCCGCCAGAATACTGACCGACCCGGTGTACCACCACGCGAAAATTTTAATGATCAGCAAACACGACGCCATCACCGTCGCGGCTATTGCGGCCCGGCTTACCAGCCGTCCATAGGATTGATTCATAAACACTCCTGTCATGCCATGGCGCTAGTATAACGGATGGTGGTGGAGTGAAAGGATGAATAAAGCGTTAACAAACCTGAACAATGGGCAAAAAAAACCCCCACATCATGTGGGGGAAGACAGGGATGGTGTCTATGGCAAGGAAAACAGGGTTTACTGGTTACTACGGGTACTGCTATTGCTACTGAAAAGCGTCATATCTGAGCTTCGCTGCATCCGTGCAACCTCACGCAACTGATTCATACGTTGCTGATGTTTGGTATTCAAAACCGCTTGCTGCTCGGGCGTTAGCAGGTGGAACATCTGGTTGCGAACCTTCGCCATCTCTACCTGACGGGCAACCTGTTCCTGCGCCATTTTTTCGGCCTGAGCGCGTACAGCGCTTTCGTCAAAATTTTCTGCGGTGACAAGGCGATGCATTGTCTCCATTTCGCTAACATTAACAGGGGGCTGGTCGTGTCTTGCCCTCTGCATCAGATCTCGCATCTGTTGACGCTGATGTTCGGTTAAACTTATGCCGTCAAACATATGGCTTTGGCTGCTGTGCTGCGTTGCGCCCTCTGCTGAGGAACCGTTATCGCTGATGATAGCTACAGCAGCCTGGCTAAACGCACTGAAGGCCAGCGTTGAGGCCATGACGGCAGCGGTAACTTTGCGCATCACTTGCTCCCAAAATCTTTCGTGTCGCGATTCAACGAGAGACAGTCTACGATTCAGGCTGCAAACATGCGTCAGGGGGTGTAAAACAACGTAAAGTCATGGATTAGATAGCCTTGATGTCGTAATTTCTGCCTCGGAGGTATTTAAACAATGAATAAAATCCTGTTAGTTGATGATGACCGAGAGCTCACATCTCTTTTAAAGGAGTTGCTCGACATGGAAGGTTTCAACGTCCTGGTTGCCCATGATGGGGAACAGGCGCTGAGTCTCCTTGACGACAGCATCGATTTACTTTTGCTCGACGTCATGATGCCGAAGAAAAACGGTATTGATACGTTGAAAGAGCTTCGCCAGACACACCAGACCCCCGTCATTATGCTGACCGCACGCGGCAGCGAGCTTGACCGCGTACTCGGCCTTGAGCTGGGTGCGGATGACTATTTACCTAAGCCGTTCAACGACCGTGAACTGGTGGCCCGTATTCGCGCGATCCTGCGCCGCTCTCACTGGAGCGAGCAGCAGCAGAATACCGACAACAGCTCACCTACGCTGGAAGTGGACTCCCTGAGCCTGAACCCGGGCCGCCAGGAAGCGAGCTTCGACGGTGAAACGCTGGAGCTAACCGGCACCGAGTTCACCCTGCTGTATCTGCTGGCGCAGCATCTCGGCCAGGTGGTGTCGCGTGAACACTTAAGCCAGGAAGTGCTCGGCAAACGCCTCACCCCGTTTGACCGCGCCATCGATATGCATATCTCGAACCTGCGCCGTAAGCTGCCGGAGCGTAAAGACGGTCATCCCTGGTTTAAAACCCTGCGTGGTCGCGGTTATCTGATGGTTTCCGCTTCATGATAGGCAGCTTAACCGCCCGCATCTTCGCCATCTTCTGGCTGACGTTGGCACTGGTTTTAATGCTCGTTTTGATGTTGCCAAAACTCGACTCACGCCAGATGACGGAGCTACTCGACAGCGAGCAACGTCAGGGCGTGATGATCGAGCAGCACGTGGAAGCGGAGCTGGCAAACGATCCGCCGAACGATTTAATGTGGTGGCGCAGGTTGTTTCGCGCTATCGACAAGTGGGCGCCCCCCGGACAGCGTCTTTTACTGGTCACCAGTGAAGGCCGCGTGATTGGGGCCGATCGCAATGAAATGCAGATTATCCGCAACTTTATTGGCCAGGCGGATAATGCCGATCACCCACAGAAAAAGAAATATGGTCGGGTAGAGATGGTCGGTCCTTTCTCGGTGCGGGATGGGGAAGACAATTACCAGCTCTATCTGATTCGCCCTGCGAGCAGTTCCCAGTCCGACTTTATCAACCTGCTGTTTGACCGTCCGCTTTTGCTGTTGATTGTCACGATGCTGGTCAGTTCCCCGCTGCTGTTATGGCTGGCGTGGAGCCTGGCGAAACCGGCGCGTAAGCTGAAAAATGCGGCGGACGAAGTGGCGCAGGGCAACCTGAGGCAGCATCCGGAGCTGGAATCCGGGCCGCAGGAGTTCCTGGCCGCCGGAACCAGTTTTAACCAGATGGTCTCTGCTCTTGACCGCATGATGACCGCGCAGCAACGCCTGCTGTCGGATATCTCCCACGAGCTGCGGACGCCGCTCACGCGCTTACAGCTGGGTACCGCCCTGCTGCGCCGCCGCAGCGGTGAGAGTAAAGAGCTGGAGCGTATTGAGACGGAAGCGCATCGCCTGGACAGCATGATCAACGATCTGCTGGTGATGTCTCGCAATCAGCAGAAAAACGCGCTGGTGAGCGAAACGGTGAAAGCCAATCACCTCTGGCATGAGGTGCTGGACAACGCGGCGTTCGAAGCGGAGCAGATGGGCAAATCGTTCACCGTCAACTTCCCGCCGGGCCCGTGGCCGCTCTACGGTAACCCCAACACGCTGGAAAGCGCGCTGGAGAATATCGTGCGTAACGCCCTGCGCTATTCGCACACGAAGATTGAAGTGGCGTTTTCGGTGGATAAAGACGGGATTACCGTCATTGTCGATGACGATGGTCCTGGCGTCAGCCCGGAAGATCGCGAGCAGATTTTCCGTCCGTTCTACCGCACCGACGAGGCGCGCGACCGTGAATCTGGTGGTACGGGGCTAGGTCTGGCGATTGTTGAAACCGCCATGCAACAGCACCGTGGCTGGGTGAAAGCCGATGACAGCCCGCTGGGCGGGCTGAGGTTAACGCTGTGGCTGCCGCTGTATAAGCGTTCGTAACCGTATGTGCCGGGTGGCGGCTTCGCCTTACCCGGCCTACTTTCTACGGAACCTCTTTCCCCCACAATCTCCGCGAACTGCTCTCGATCTTGCCGCTTAACCGCCGCTTCTGCATCGTTCTGGTCCAGCTGGTGGATAATCCCGCCGCTGACAGCAGGCGGTGATACTGCTCGTCATCAAATGGCATATGCCAGGCAATTGCGCAGGCCTCGTATACCGACACCTCACTCAAGCGCGAAGCCAGCTCAAGCGGCGCATCCGCCGAAACCTGTCCCGCCTGCACAACGCGGTACAGCCAGCCGGTTTTACCCGCGTTTTGCAGCTGGGCCGACATATCCTGAATGCCGAAATGGTAATTAAGCTTAAAGCACGGTGAGCGCGGCTGGGTGACCTGAATCAAAGCATCGCCCCAGCGGTAAATATCGCCGATAAAGACGTTCTTCTCCGTCAGCCCCTCCGTTGAGAGATTTTCGCCAAACGCGGGGGCAACGAAGAGGTCCGCCTGTTCAGGAAATTCGGCTTTCCAGTGCTGATAGTGCTCGCGCGGATAGTGGCACAGCGCGCGATCGGGCCCGCCGTGGATTTTCTTTTCAGCCTGCTGGTCACCCGCAAGCCCGAGATCGGTCAACGTCAGCTCACCGTCGACCTGCACTTTGGCGATGGCGCTCGGGCGGCTGCCTTCGTACTCCCTTACCTTGCCTGTAAACACATTCACCGGGTAATGCATCTCCACTCCTTCAGATACAAAAAAAGCGAGTCATCAGACTCGCTTCTCACAGGCGTCAATGCAACCTTATTTTTTAGCGGCGAAACGCGCTGCTGCTTCGTCCCAGTTCACTACATCCCAGAAGGCTTTGATGTAGTCAGGGCGACGGTTTTGGAACTTCAGGTAGTAAGCGTGTTCCCACACGTCCAGACCCAGAATTGGGAAGCCGGATGCGCCAGAGATAGCTTCACCCATCAGCGGGGAGTCCTGGTTAGCGGTAGAAACGACCGCCAGTTTGTCACCTTTCAGGACCAGCCACGCCCAGCCAGAGCCGAAACGGGTTGCAGCGGCTTTTTCGAATTCCGCTTTGAAGTTGTCAACGGAACCGAAGTCACGCTCGATAGCCGCTTTCAGGTCGCCCTGAAGGGTGGTGCCGGTTTTCAGGCCTTTCCAGAACAGGCTGTGGTTAGCGTGACCGCCCGCGTTGTTGCGCAGCACGGTTTTCTTGTCTGCCGGCAGCTGGTCCAGTTTGGTGATCAGCTCTTCAACAGGCAGATTAGCGAACTCTGGCAGGCTTTCCAGCGCAGCATTCGCGTTGTTCACATAGGTCTGGTGGTGTTTAGTGTGATGGATTTCCATCGTCTGCTTGTCGAAATGCGGTTCCAGTGCGTCGTAGGCATACGGCAGGGATGGCAGTGTATAACTCATAATCCTCTCCATTATTGTCGGGCGGCACAGCTGTTAATGCCGCGTAAGCAGTTGGTTCATTATAGTTAATTAAATGATATTGAAAATGATTATCAATGCCGTAGTTTTTATAAGGTTATTAGATTTTTGATAAATGACAAAATTGTGAGTCTGCTCACGTGCTTAACGTGCTGATTGCCATCCTGAACAAAAGTGCGGCAACCTTCTGAAGGTTCCCAAACCGCCTCATTTTTACACTCATCAAGTCGGCGGGAAGCCTCCGGCTATAAAAACGATGAGGATGTAAAAATGAATCATGCGATTACGATGGGTATTTTCTGGCATTTGATAGGCGCGGCCAGTGCAGCCTGTTTCTATGCCCCGTTTAAAAAGGTGAAAGGCTGGTCATGGGAAACCATGTGGTCCGTTGGCGGCACCGTGTCCTGGCTGATTTTGCCGTGGACAATCAGCGCCATGCTGCTGCCCGATTTCTGGGGCTACTTCTCCTCCTTCAACGCCTCCACCCTGCTGCCGGTATTCCTGTTCGGCGCGATGTGGGGCATCGGTAATATCAACTACGGCCTCACCATGCGCTACCTAGGCATGTCGATGGGGATTGGCATCGCGATTGGCATTACGCTGATTGTTGGCACCCTGATGACGCCAATCCTCAACGGCCACTTCGACGTGCTGATCAACACTCAGGGCGGGCGAATGACGCTGCTGGGCGTGCTGGTGGCGGTGATCGGCGTGGGCATCGTCACCCGCGCAGGCCAGCTGAAAGAACGCAAGATGGGCATCAAAGCCGAAGAGTTCAACCTGAAGAAAGGGCTGCTGCTGGCGGTGATGTGCGGCGTCTTCTCGGCGGGCATGTCGTTCGCCATGAACGCCGCCAAACCGATGCACGACGCCGCTGCGGCGCTGGGCGTCGATCCGCTGTACGCTGCCCTGCCAAGCTACGTGGTGATCATGGGCGGCGGCGCGCTGGTAAACCTCGGCTTCTGCTTCATTCGTCTGGCAAAGGTGAAGAACCTGTCGGTAAAAGCCGACTTCTCGCTGGCAAAACCGCTGATCGTCACCAACGTCCTGCTCTCCGCCCTCGGCGGTCTGATGTGGTATCTGCAATTCTTCTTCTACGCCTGGGGTCACGCCAGTATTCCGGCGCAGTATGACTACATGAGCTGGATGCTGCACATGAGCTTCTACGTGCTGTGCGGCGGGCTGGTTGGGCTGGTGCTGAAAGAGTGGAACAACGCCGGGCGTCGTCCGGTTGGCGTGCTGAGCCTGGGCTGTGTGGTGATTATCATTGCGGCCAATATCGTCGGCCTCGGCATGGCGAACTGATTACGCTGCCTTTCGACTGCGATGACGCCACTGAACCGGCGTCATCCCCACCTCACGGTTAAACACCACCGAAAAGTAGTTACTGTCCTCAAAGCCGCAGCGCATCGCCACTTCACTCACCATCAGCTCCGTATGCTGTAACAGGTACTGGGCGTGGCAGATGCGCAGCTGGCGCAGATAGTGGTTGACCGTCATCCCCGTCTGGGTGCGGAACTGCTGGCGCAGCGCGCGCTCGCTGCACTGCTCCTGCTCGCAGAATTTTTCCAGCACGAAACTCTTGTTCAGACTGCCCGCAAGCCGGGTGATGAGCTTATCCAGCAGCGCTTCCTGTGTGGTAGCAGAGGGATTATCCGTAGCGTAACGATGCCGCTTCAGGGTCATCACCAGCTGGGCAAAAAGCAGCTCCGACATCTGGTTTGCCACCGGATCGCTCTTCTGGCTCTCCTGCTCCAGCTGGGAAATCGTCTGGCGCACCTGAGCCATGCCGTTGCTGCTTAAGCGCCAGTGCGGTTCGCCTCTGGCATCATGAAAACCGGGGATATTGCCCGCCCAGTCGACATTCAGTTTAAGTCTGTCGGGGCAGTAGATGACGTTCTGCAACACCAGATCGTTAACCGAGGCGTAGGAGTGTTTGTCTTCAGCGCGGATGTAGAACAGGTCTCCGCGCGTGATGCGGTAGGGGCGGTCGTTGAGGACGTGCAGGCCGTTGCCTCGCCATACCAGCACCAGCTCGCAAAACTCGTGGGTGTGCTCGGCAAAGACGTTTTGCGGGTAGCGGTCGGCCACCGCGACGGCCTGACTCGCGGAGGCAAAAAAATCATCTTTGCGAAGAATGAGCTGAGCAGCCACACCACAACCTCTACGGCGAATAACCGGACATTATTAGCCTTTTTGCAGCAAAAAAACGGTGACTGCCCTCGCGTTACTGAAGCAACGCGTCTTTCCCCTGACGAATATCGCGCGGCGACCAGTTAAACTCCCGGCGAAAAAGCGTCGAAAAGTGGTTACTGTCGCCGAATCCGCAGCGATAGGCGATATCGGTGACGCTTTCGTCGGTATGACGTAAAAGGTGCCGCGCTTTGATCAGGCGCAGACGGTTGAGGTAGCGCTGCGGCGTCAGCCCGGTATGCTGCTTGAGCTGACGATGCAGCGTGCGCAGCGAGAGCGAAAAGTCATCCGCCAGCGTTTCCCAGCAGACATCTTCGGCAAAATGATCTTCCAGCCAGGCCATCAGCTGATTCAGGCGCGCGTCGTTATTTTCCAGCCCTTCCACCAGGCTGCTGCGCCGCAGCAGCACCAGCAGCTGCATAAACAGCAGCTCGCGGGTAGCAATGGCGTGCGTCTCCTGTCCATCCTCGCTCTGCTCCATCTGGCTCACCAGCTGACGCACCTGCTGCAACGTGGACTGATTCACCCGCCAGTGCGAGGGGTAGTGACCGTCCTTCTCCTGCGGCAACAGCTGATTCAGCCCGGAGAGAAACTGGAACGCATCCGGAGAACGATAGAGCACATTGGTCAGGCAAAGGTTGTCGGTATGTTCATACAGGTGCCTGTCGTGATCGCGCACGAAGCACACCGTACCGCCGCTGATGGTATACGGCTGACCGTTAAACACGTGGATGCCCGTTCCGTGCTCAACAATCACAATTTCATGAAAATCATGATGATGCTCCGGGAACGCAGCCTGAGGCAGCCGTGGCTCAATCGCGACCGGCGAAGCCCCCGAAGGAAAAAAATCGACGCTGTGCAGTACGGTCATAACGGCCCCCACCAATGAGAAAAGTTCTCAAAATAGTAATTAAGGCCTTCCACGCTCACCTTAAATTTTTGACAGCAAACCGCGCAAAAGCTGTCGGTTTTTCAAGAAACAGGCGGAAAAATCAGGAAATGCGGTCAGCGTCACACTGCCTGCAAACCCCGCCATTACTGGAAACTGTGAACTCCCTCACGTTCATCTTTGCTTTCTTGCCAGCGCGAGATTTGGGCTGTCAGTGGCGAGAAGGTGGCTATTTCTTCCCTTTCTTACACTCCTCGCTAATGACTTAAGAAAGGACCCGACCATGACTTTTCGCCATTGTGTGGCTGTCGATTTAGGCGCATCCAGCGGCCGTGTAATGCTCGCCACCTGGGACTGCGACCTGCACACCCTTACGCTTCGCGAAATGCACCGTTTCGCCAATTGTCTGCAAAAACAGGACGGTTTTGTTACCTGGGATATCGACGCCCTGGAAGCAGAGATCCGCACCGGACTTCACAACGTCTGCGAAGACGGTATTCGCATCGACAGTATCGGCATTGATACCTGGGGTGTGGATTACGTACTGCTGGACAGTCACGGCGAACGCGTCGGCCTGCCCGTCTCCTACCGCGACAGCCGCACCGATGGGCTAATGGCGCACGCCATCGCCCAGCTTGGCAAGGAGAACATCTATGGTCGCAGCGGCATTCAGTTTCTGCCGTTTAACACGCTGTATCAGCTGCGCGCGCTGGTTGAGCAACAGCCAGAGCTGGTCGAAAAGGTGGCGCATGCGCTGCTGATCCCGGACTACTTAAGCTACCGTCTGACAGGCAACATGAACTGGGAATACACCAACGCCACCACCACGCAGCTGGTTAACATCAACACCGATAACTGGGATGAACATCTGCTGGCCTGGACGGGCGCCTCGCCGTCCTGGTTCGGCGCGCCAACCCATCCGGGCAATGTGATCGGCCACTGGCTTTGCCCGCAGGGGAATGAGATCCCTGTTGTCGCCGTTGCCAGTCACGACACCGCCAGCGCGGTCATTGCCTCGCCGCTCGCCGGCAAAGATGCGGCGTACCTCTCTTCCGGCACCTGGTCGCTGATGGGCTTTGAGAGCAAAACACCCTACACCAGCGATGCCGCACTGGCGGCGAACATCACTAACGAAGGTGGCGCCGAAGGGCGCTACCGGGTGCTGAAGAACATCATGGGCCTGTGGCTTCTCCAGCGGGTGCTGAAAGAGCAGAACATCAACGACCTGCCCGCGCTTATCGCGGAAACCGAAACGCTGAAGGCCTGCACCTTCCTGATTAACCCGAACGACGACCGCTTTATCAATCCGGCGCACATGAGCGCTGAAATCCAGGCCGCCTGTTTTGAAGCGGGGCAGCCGGTACCTTCCCGCCCCGCCGAGCTGGCGCGCTGCATTTTTGACAGTCTCGCCCTGCTCTATGCCGACATCCTGAGCGAGCTGGCTGACCTTCGCGGCAAACCGTTCACGCAGCTGCATATCGTGGGCGGCGGCTGCCAGAACCAGCTGCTGAACCAGCTCTGCGCGGATGCCTGCGGCATTACCGTGGTGGCAGGTCCGATTGAAGCCTCCACCCTCGGCAATATCGGCATTCAGCTGATGACCCTGGACGAACTTTCAAACGTCGACGATTTCCGTTCGGTGGTGACGGCGAATAACAGCCTGACCACCTTCACCCCCCATCCCTGCCATGAAATTGCCCGCTACCGGGCGCAGTTTCAGCAAAAACGACTGACTAAGGAGCTTTGCGCATGACCACTCAACTTGAACAAGCCTGGGACCTGGCTAAACAGCGTTTCGCCGCCGTCGGCGTGGATGTCGAAGAGGCGCTGCGCCAGCTCGACCGTCTGCCCGTCTCCATGCACTGCTGGCAGGGTGATGACGTTGCTGGCTTCGAGAACCCGGGCGGTTCCCTGACGGGGGGTATTCAGGCCACGGGTAACTATCCGGGCAAAGCGCGCAACGCCACCGAACTGCGTGCGGATCTGGAGCTGGCGCTGAGCCTGATCCCCGGGCCAAAGCGCCTGAATCTGCACGCCATTTATCTCGAATCCGACGAGCCGGTGGCGCGTAATGAAATCAAACCGGAGCACTTTACGAACTGGGTGGCGTGGGCGAAAGCCGACAAGCTGGGCCTGGACTTTAACCCCTCCTGCTTCTCGCACCCGCTGAGCGCGGACGGCTTTACCCTTGCGCACGCCAACGACGAAATCCGCCAGTTCTGGATCGACCATGTCAAAGCCAGCCGCCGCGTTTCTGCGTATTTCGGCGAGCAGCTTGGCACGCCGTCGGTGATGAACATCTGGATCCCGGACGGCATGAAGGATATCACCGTAGACCGACTGGCCCCGCGCCAGCGCCTGCTGGCCGCGCTGGATGAAGCCATCAGCGAGAAGCTGGACCCGGCGCACCACATCGATGCCGTCGAGAGCAAGCTGTTCGGCATTGGCGCAGAGAGCTACACCGTGGGCTCAAACGAGTTCTACATGGGGTACGCCACCAGCCGCCAGACCGCGCTGTGCCTGGATGCCGGCCACTTCCACCCAACCGAGGTGATCTCCGACAAGATCTCCGCCGCCATGCTCTACGTGCCACGCCTGCTGCTGCACGTCAGCCGTCCGGTGCGCTGGGACAGCGACCACGTGGTGCTGCTGGATGACGAAACCCAGGCCATTGCCAGCGAAATCATCCGCCACAACCTCTTTGACCGCGTACACATTGGCCTCGACTTTTTCGACGCCTCCATCAACCGCATCGCGGCGTGGGTTATCGGCACCCGCAACATGAAGAAAGCCCTGCTGCGCGCGCTGCTGGAGCCTGTCGCCGCCCTGAAACAGCTGGAAGAAAACGGCGACTACACCGCGCGCCTGGCGCTGCTGGAAGAGCAGAAATCCCTGCCGTGGCAGGCGGTGTGGGAGATGTACTGCCAGCGTCACGATGCGCCTGCGGGCAGCCAGTGGCTGGACAACGTGCGGGCATATGAGAAAGACGTTCTTGCCGCTCGTCAGTAAAAAACATTGCCCGGCGGCGCGTTGCTTGCCGGGCCTACAGGTAAAAGTAGGCCGGGTAAGCAACGCGCCACCCGGCATTTTCAAAGGAAACACAGTATGCAGACCATCACCACCTCCTGGTTCGTCCAGGGCATGATCAAAGCCACCTCCGACGCCTGGCTGAAGGGCTGGGACGAGCGCAACGGCGGCAACCTGACGCTACGCCTGGACGATGCGGATATCGAGCCATTTGCCGCCGATTTCCACCAGAAGCCGCGCTATATCGCCCTGAGCCAGCCGATGCCGCTGCTCGCCAACACGCCGTTTATCGTCACCGGTTCCGGGAAGTTCTTCCGCAACGTCCAGCTCGACCCGCAGGCCAACCTCGGCGTAGTGAAAGTGGATAGCGACGGCGCGGGCTACCACATTCTGTGGGGGCTGACGGATGAGGCGGTGCCCACCTCAGAACTGCCGGCGCACTTCCTCTCCCACTGCGAGCGCATCAAGGCGACCAATGGCAAGGACCGCGTGATCATGCACTGCCACGCCACCAACCTGATCGCCCTGACCTACGTGCTGGAAAACAATTCTGATTTCTTCACCCGCAAATTGTGGGAAGGCAGCACCGAGTGTCTGGTGGTGTTCCCGGACGGCGTCGGCATTCTGCCGTGGATGGTGCCGGGCACCGACGAAATCGGCCAGGCAACCGCGACGGACATGCAGAAACATTCACTGGTGCTGTGGCCGTTCCACGGCGTCTTCGGCAGCGGCCCGACGCTGGATGAAACCTTCGGCCTGATCGACACCGCCGAGAAATCCGCGGAAGTGCTGGTAAAGGTCTATTCCATGGGCGGCATGAAGCAGACCATCACCCGGGAAGAACTGATCGCCCTGGGTAAACGCTTTGGCGTCACCCCCATGCAGTCGGCGTTAGATTTGTACCAATAACAACATCGCGCCCCGCTCACCGAGACGGGGCGAAAACCACCTGCAATCCCTACAACTAACTCAAGTCAGTGGAGTAAAAGCAATGAAAATAAAAGCAAGCTTGATCCTCACCGTTGCCGCTCTGGCGTTGTCCGGTTCCGCTTTAGCAGAAGTGAAAATCGCCCTGGTGGCGAAGTCCTTAGGGAATGGATTCTTCGAGGCAGCGAACGTCGGCGCGCAGGAGGCGGCCAAAGAGTTAGGCGATGTAAAAGTGATTTATACCGGCCCGACCACCACCACGGCGGAAGCGCAGATCGAGGTGCTGAACGGGCTGATCGCCCAGGGCGTTGATGCGATCGCGATTTCCGCGAACGATCCGGACGCCGTCGTGCCGGTGCTGAAAAAAGCGATGCAGCGCGGCATCAAGGTTGTGTCGTGGGATTCCGGCGTGGCGAAAGCCGGGCGTCAGATCCACCTCAACCCGTCCAATAACGCCCTGATTGGCGAAACTAACGTCAAGCTCGCCGCCGATGCCCTGAAAGCGCTGAACGTGGAGAAAGGCGATGTGGCGGTGCTGAGCGCCACGCCAACCTCCACCAACCAGAACACCTGGATTGCGGAGATGAAAAAGGTGCTGCCGAAGTACCCGTCCGTCAATCTGGTGACCGTGGCCTACGGGGACGATCTCTCTGACAAGAGCTACCGCGAAGCGGTCGGCCTGCTGAAAACCTATCCTGATCTGAAAGTGATCGTTTCACCGTCGTCCGTCGGCATTGTCGCTGCGGCGCAGGCGGTGAAGGACCAGGGCAAGATTGGCAAAGTGTACGTCACCGGTTTAGGCCTGCCGTCTGAGATGGCGGGCGCGGTGAAGTCCGGCGCAAGCAAGAGCTTTGCCATCTGGAACCCGATTGACCTGGGCTATGCCGCAACCTACCTGGCGGATGACCTGGTGAAAGGCAACGCCACGAAAGGCGAGGCCAGCATGGGCAAACTGGGCAAAGTGAAGCTGGATGCCGACGGCAACGGCGCGATGGCCGAGCCGTTCGTTTACGATGCCAGCAATATTGATAAGTTCTCAAAAATCTTTTGATGCGATTTGTAGGCCGGATAAGCGTAGCGCCATCCGGCAAAAGGCGGGTGGCGCTGCCGCTTACCCGCCCTACAAATTCCCCTGTCCAGGAGAACTATCATGACCCCATTGCTACAGCTTTCTGGCATCACCAAGGTGTTCCCCGGCGTGCGTGCTCTTGAGAACGTGCAGCTTGCGCTGTGGCCCGGCAAAGTGACGGCGCTTATCGGCGAAAACGGCGCGGGCAAGTCGACGCTGGTCAAAGTGATGACCGGCATATACCAGCCCGACGAGGGCGAAATTCTCTACAAGGCGATCCCCGTTCACCTTCCGACGCCGGAGTCGGCGCATAAAATGGGCATCACCGCCATTCACCAGGAAACCGTCCTGTTCGATGAACTCTCGGTCACCGAAAATATCTTTGTCGGTCAGTACCTTCACAAAGGCTTCCTGAAAAAGCTCGACTGGCCGGAAATGCACCGCCGGGCGCAGGCTATTCTCGCCCGCCTTGAGGTGCAAATCGACCCGCGCGCAACGCTGAAAACCCTGAGCATCGCCCAGCGTCACATGGTGGCGATTGCCCGCGCGCTGTCGTTTGAGGCGCAGGTGGTGATCCTCGATGAACCCACGGCGGCGCTGTCACAGCATGAAATCCTCGAGTTTTACCAGATTGTGGAGCGCTTAAAGCAGGAGGGAAAAGCCATCCTGTTTATCTCCCACAAGTTCGACGAGATTTTTGAGCTGGCCGATCACTACACCATTTTGCGCGACGGCGTGTTCGTCGGTGCAGGGGCAATAAATGAGATCACCGAGGAGCGGATGGTGTCGATGATGGTCGGGCGCGCCATTACCCAAACCTTCCCGAAAATCGACTGCGAAAAAGGCGAGACGGTGCTGGAGGTGAAAAACCTCTGCCATCCGACCGAGTTTGCGCATATCTCGTTCTCCCTGCGTAAAGGGGAGATCCTCGGCTTTTACGGGCTGGTGGGTGCCGGGCGTACCGAGCTGATGCAGGCGCTTTCCGGCGTCACGCGGCCATCGTCCGGGGAAATTATCCTCAACGGACAGCCCCGGCGCTTCCGCCAGCCTGCGGATGCGATCAAAGCCGGTATCGTCTGTGTGCCAGAAGAAAGGCAGAAACAGGGGGCGATTATCGCCCTGCCGATTGCCCAGAACATCAGCCTGCCTCAGCTCAGCAGGCTCAATCCGAACGGCGTGCTGCATGACGACCGCGAATGGAAGCTGGCGGACGAGTACGCCAAACGCCTGCAAGTGAAAGCCTTCAGCTGGAAGCAGGCGGTGGAGACCCTCTCTGGCGGCAACCAGCAAAAGGTGGTGATCGGCAAATGGCTGGCGACGCACCCTGACGTGATCATCCTCGATGAGCCAACAAAAGGCATCGATATCGGCTCAAAGGCAGCCGTGCATCAGTTTATGTCCGAGCTGGTCAGTCAGGGGCTGGCGGTGATTATGGTCTCGTCCGAACTGCCGGAAGTGATGGGCATGGCGGATCGCATTATCGTCATGCACGAGGGGCTGATGGTGGCCGAATACCAGGCGGGAGACGCGACGGCGGAAACCATCGTCAGCGCCGCCAGCGGTGCAAAACAGGAGGCGGCATAATGCTTACCTCACTGTTAAAACACCGCGAGGCGCTGCTTGGCGCGGTGATTGTCCTGATGGTCGTCGCCATTGGCAGCCGCGTGCCATCGTTTATCGCACCGGGCAACCTGGTGGAGATGTTTAACGACACCGCCATTCTGATCGTCCTCGCGCTCGGGCAGATGATGGTGCTGCTCACTAAAGGCATCGACCTGTCGATGGCGGCTAATCTGGCCCTGACCGGGATGATTGTCGCCCTGATTAATTTCCATTACCCGGACGTGCCCGTCTGGGCGCTGCTGATCCTTGCCAGCGCGCTTGGGCTGCTGATGGGCGCAATAAACGGCCTGCTGGTGTGGAAACTGGGCATTCCGGCGATTGTGGTGACGCTCGGCACCATGAGCATCTACCGCGGAATGATCTTTTTGCTCTCCGGCGGCGGCTGGGTGAACTCCAACCAGATGGGTGCAGACTTCCTCGGCCTGCCGCGTGCGTCAGTGCTGGGCCTGCCGGTGCTGAGCTGGTGCGCCATCGCCGTACTGCTGCTGGTGGGCTACTTCCTGCGCTACAGTCGCACCGGACGGGCGCTCTACACCGCAGGCGGGAACGCCACGGCAGCGTACTACACCGGGATCAACGCCGGGAAAATGCAGTTCATCAGCTTCTGCCTTTCCGGTCTGCTGGCCGGGTTCTGCGGCTACCTGTGGATATCACGCTTTGCCGTTGCGTATGTTGACGTCGCTAACGGTTTTGAATTGCAGGTGGTGGCAGCCTGTGTGATTGGCGGGATCAGCACCATGGGCGGCACCGGCCGCGTGCTCGGCTGTCTGTTCGGGGCGCTGTTCCTTGGCGTCATCAACAACGCCCT
Organism: Enterobacter sp. BWH64; assembly: GCF_001037645.1. NCBI lineage: Bacteria > Pseudomonadati > Pseudomonadota > Gammaproteobacteria > Enterobacterales > Enterobacteriaceae > Enterobacter > Enterobacter sp. BWH64. The sequence goes on along the minus strand of NZ_KQ089922.1, from coordinate 407,497 downwards.
GCCGGTGATCGGCGTCTCCCCGTTCTGGCAGATGGCGATTTCCGGCTCGGTCATTGTCATCGCTGTGCTGCTGAACGAGCGCGGCAACAGGCGCAAAGGCAGGCTGATCCTGCACGACGCGGCGCTGGCACGTCAGAAACTGGCGGTGAAACCATGAGCAAAATGATGACATCTGAAGAGTTCAAACCCACTTCTGCGCCGGGCATCTTCCAGCGCCTGCTGTGCTGGGAGGGCTTCCTGCTGGCGGTGACGCTGGCGGTGTTTGTGGTGAACGCGCTCGCCTCGCCCTACTTCCTCAATATCTGGAACCTCTCCGACGCGACGTTCAACTTCACGGAAAAAGCGATCATTGTGTTGCCGATGGCGATGCTGATTATCGCCCGGGAAATTGACCTGTCTGTGGCCTCCACCATCGCGCTCAGCTCCACGGTGATGGGCTTTTGCGCGGCAGCGGGCGTCGATACGCCACTGCTGGTGTGCGTGGGATTAGGCGTCGGGCTACTGTGCGGGCTGTTCAACGGTATTCTGGTGACGCGCTTTAACCTGTCGTCCATCGTCATCACCATCGGCACCATGAGCCTGTACCGCGGGATCACCTACATCCTGCTCGGGGACCAGGCGCTGAACAGCTACCCGGAGAGCTTCGCCTGGTTCGGCCAGGGCTACGTCTGGGGCGCGCTGTCGTTTGAGTTCGCGCTGTTTATCGTGCTGGCCGCTCTGTTTGCCTTTGTGCTGCACCGCACCAATTTTGGCCGCCGCACCTACGCCATCGGCAACAACCCGACCGGCGCGTGGTACTCCGGCATCAACGTGAAGCGCCACAACCTGATCCTGTTTGCGCTGGTAGGACTGATGTCCGGCCTGGCGTCGGTGCTGCTCACCTCGCGTCTGGGCAGTACCCGCCCGACCATCGCGATGGGCTGGGAGCTGGCGGTGGTGACGATGGCGGTGCTCGGCGGCGTCAATATTCTCGGTGGGTCCGGCAGCATGGTGGGCGTGATTATCGCCGCCTTCCTGATGGGGCTGGTGACCTTTGGCCTGAGCCTGCTTAACGTGCCCGGCATCGTGATGTCGGTGATTATCGGCGCGATGCTGATCGTGGTGATTTCGCTGCCGATTATTACCCGCCGGGTGATGCAGCGAAGACGGATCTCATAGCCGGGTGGTACTGCGTTTACCCGGCCTACTTAACCGTAGGCCCGCGCAAGCGCAGCGCCGCCGGGCATAAAAATCACAGTAATTAAGGAGAATTATCATGAGCTTTATGTTGGCACTCCCCAAAATCAGCCTGCACGGCGCGGGCGCGATCGGCGATATGGTCAATCTGGTGGCAAACAAACAGTGGGGAAAAGCGCTGATTGTCACCGACGGCCAGCTGGTGAAACTTGGCCTGCTCGACAGTTTGTTTTCCGCGCTCGACGCCCATCAGATGTCGTATCACCTGTTCGATGAGGTATTCCCGAATCCGACGGAAGCGCTGGTGCAAAAAGGCTATGCGGCATATCAGGATGCGGAGTGTGATTACCTGATTGCCTTTGGCGGCGGCAGCCCGATTGATACTGCCAAGGCGATCAAAATCCTCACCGCCAACCCTGGTCCGTCAACCGATTACTCCGGCGTCGGCAAGGTGAAAAACGCGGGCGTGCCGCTGGTGGCGATCAACACCACCGCAGGCACGGCGGCGGAGATGACCAGCAACGCGGTGATCATTGACGCCGCGCGGCAGGTGAAAGAGGTGATTATCGACCCGAACATCATCCCGGATATCGCCGTGGACGATGCCAGCGTGATGCTCGATATTCCCGCCTCCGTGACCGCCGCAACCGGCATGGATGCGTTGACTCATGCGATTGAAGCCTACGTGTCCGTCGGCGCGCACCCGCTGACTGATGCCAACGCGCTGGAAGCGATTCGCCTGATCAACCTGTGGCTGCCGAAAGCGGTCGACGACGGTCACAACCTGGAAGCGCGCGAGCAGATGGCCTTTGGTCAGTATCTGGCGGGCATGGCGTTTAATAGCGCCGGTCTGGGGCTGGTGCACGCCCTGGCGCACCAGCCGGGCGCGACGCACAACCTGCCGCACGGTGTGTGCAACGCCATTCTGCTGCCGATCATCGAAAACTTTAACCGCCCGAACGCGGTCGCACGTTTCGCCCGCGTGGCGCAGGCGATGGGCGTTGACACGCGCGGCATGAGCGACGAAGCCGCCAGCATGTCGGCCATTCAGGCGATTCGCGACCTGAGCGCTCGCGTCGGCATTCCGTCCGGATTTAGCCAGCTCGGCGTCACCAAAGCCGATATTGAAGGCTGGCTGGATAAAGCCCTCGCCGACCCGTGCGCGCCGTGCAACCCGCGCACCGCCAGCCGCGATGAGGTCCGCGAGCTGTACCTGGAGGCATTATGATCCGCAAAGCGTTTGTGATGCAGGTAAACCCGGACGCGCACGAGGAGTACGCACGTCGCCACAACCCGATCTGGCCCGAGCTGGAAGCGGTGCTGAAAGCCCACGGCGCGCACCACTACGCCATCTATCTCGACAAAGCTCGCAACCTGCTGTTTGCGACGGTGGAGATTGAATCGGAAGAGCGCTGGAACGCGGTGGCAAACACCGATGTCTGCCAGCGCTGGTGGAACTATATGGGTGACGTTATGCCGTCGAACCCGGATAACAGCCCGGTGAGTTCGGCGCTGAAAGAGGTGTTTTACCTGGACTGATGTGTTAACGCTGCTGCCCCCGAGGCGGCAGCAATCTCCCGCCTGCCACTCAGCGTAAACGCCGACACCACCGTGATCGCCAGCACGAAGCAGCCCAGTATCAGATACGTCTCCTGGAAGCCGACCCGGTCATACATATTTCCGGCAAAGGCGGAGAGGAAGATCGCCGCCGACTGTTTGGCAAACTGGAAGCCAATCAGGTAGATGGTGGCCGACAGGCGCGTATCAAACACCCCGGTGATGTACTTGAATGCCCCCACCAGCAGGAACGGGACTTCCAGCGCGTGCAGCATCTTCAGGGCAATCACCTCCACGGCAGTGGTGGCAAACGACGAGCCGATAATGCGCGTCGCCATGATCACCCCGGCAATCAGCAGCGTGTTTTTCGCGCCGATGCGGTTAATGATCCACGGCGAGCAGAACATAATGATCGCGTTACAGATTTCCCCCGCCGTGGTGGCGAAACCAAAGGCACGGGTCCCCTCCTGCGGCGTGGCGAAGAAGGTTTTGAAGAAGGTGGCAAACTGCTGGTCGAAGACGTCATACACGCAGGCCACGCCAATCACGTACAGGATGAACATCCACATTCTGCGCTGGCGGAACAGGGTAAAGACGGTTTTAGCGGTGATCTGCGGCTGATTCGCGCCCAGGGCGTTCATCACCTGCGCCGTCTGGTTAGGCTTCGGTTTCGCGACCACCAGCAGCAGCATCAGCAACAGCGCCGCGGCCGACCCCATCCAGAAGACGTACGACGGATCGATGCCGAACAGGATGCCGCCCGTTGAGGCGCACAGCCCCCAGCCGAGACAGCCGAACATACGCGCCTTGCCGTACTCAAAAAAGCTGTTGCGGCTTACGCGCTCAATATAGGCCTCAATCGCCCCCGACCCCGCTGAGAAGACAAAGCCGATATACAACCCACCGCTCAGCGCCCCCAGCCAGATATTGGTTTTCAGCAGCGGGGCGAAGACGTACAGGAAGAACGGCGCGAACAGGAACAGCAGCACCGAGATGATCCAAAGCAGGTGTTTTTTCAGCCCCAGCTTGTCCGAAATGACCCCCAGCACCGGCTGGAAGGCAATGGCCGACAGCGAGATGCAGGAGAAAACAATCCCGGTATGGGTTTTGTTCAGGCCGATGATGTCCGACAGCCAGATCGGCAGGAACGGAAAGCAGGTGGCCATGATGAAGAAGTAGAGAAAGAAGAACAGCCCGAAGATCCAGAAATTAGGGTTGTCTTTGTGGGTACAGGTTGTTGTGTTCATTATTTTTATCCTCAACGGAGGGCCGGTTGCCCGGCCCGTCACCCTTACACGCGTTCCACACCAATCAGAATGGCGGTTTCCGGATCCAGAATCGGCAGTGCAATACCCGCCTGCATCAGCCACTCACCGCTTACCGTTTGCGGCGCGTTCATCCACGCCGGCAGCTTACGCATGGTGTGCCCGCCCTCGCCCGTAATCTGGATGTTCGGGTGATCGAGCAGCGTGATGCGGTACAGCGCGCTGGCGTCTAACCCCGGCATGCGCAGCGGCATCATCAGGGTGTAATCCGGCATCGCGAGCTGGCTGACCAAAAACAGCCCCTGCGTCTTATCTTCGCTCACTATACCCTGCGCCAGGGTGGTGGCGTCCGGCATATCCACGCGCCACTGGGTGCCGTGATGAATGACCTCTCGCCACCGCTTGTGCAGCGCGGCGTAATGGCGATAGCCTTCACGTTCCTGCGCATCGACGGTGAGCGGATCCAGCTCCAGCCCCATGTGACCAAACAGCGCTGTTAGCCCGCGGAACTGAATGCTGTGCTGGCGGAAGGTGGCGTGACATTTATGATGACCGATATGCGCGCCCATCACCTCCGGCGGGAAGAAGTAGCTCATGCCGCGCTGGATAGTGTTGCGCTCCAGCGCGTCGTTGTTGTCGGACGCCCAGAAGCGGTGGCAGCGGGTCAGCACTTCATAATCGATTCGCCCGCCGCCGGAGGAGCAGGATTCAAACTCAATGTGCGGGAAGCGCTCGCCCAGCACGTCCAGCAGGCGATAAAACTGGCGCGTCTGGGCGACGGCGGCGGCTTTGCCCTTGTGCCCTGGCTGCACCAGCTCGCGGTTCATATCCCATTTCACGTAGTCGACCGCGTGTTCGCCCAGCAGCCAGCTCATGCGTTCGACCAGATATTCAAAGGCCTGCGGAATATTGAGATTGAGCACCAGCTGGTGTCGCCCGGTCGCCTGGGCGTAGCCCGGCAGCGCCAGCACCCAGTCAGGGTGCGCGCGATACAGATCGGAATCGGGGTTAATCATCTCCGGCTCAACCCAGATACCAAACTCCATGCTGAGCTGTTTAACGTGATCGATTACCGGCTTTAGGCCGTTCGGGTATTTTTTCTTGTCCAGATACCAGTCGCCCAGCGCGGCGTGGTCGTCGTTGCGGCCTTTAAACCAGCCGTCGTCGATAATAAAGCGCTCCACGCCCAGCGCAGCGGCCTCGTCGGCCATGCGCATGATGTAGTCCGGATCGTGGTTGAAGTAGATCCCCTCCCAGGTGTTGAGGTGCACCGGGCGCGGTTTATCTTCCGGGAAGCGGATAACATTGTCGCGCAGGTAGCGGTGGAACTGCTGGCTCATGCCGTTCAGCCCGTGCGGGGAGTGACTGGCATACAGGCGCGGCGTCCAGAGCGTTTCCCCCTCTTCAATCGCCATTTCACCCGGCAGGTAGAGCGCTTCGGCCTGCATATAGCGGCGGCCATCGGTTTTCGCCTCTGCGCGCAGGCGGTGGTTACCACTCCAGCCCAGATGTATACCCCAGACGTTGCCGTGCATTTCACTGAATGACGGCGTACCTGAAATCAGCGCCGGGAAATGTTCATGGGAGGTTTTACCCCGACGGTTTTCAATCACAAAGCTGTCATGTTCAAGCATCACGCGGTGCGGCTGAAACTCCCTGATCCAGCGTCCGTGGAAGGCCATCACCTCCTGCGCGCGTTCGGCCACCGGCAGCGTCACGGCAAATCGATCCACCTGCCACGCCTGCATTTTCAGGTTGGTTAACCCATGACGCACCACCAGTACGCCGCTGGCATCCAGCGTTATTTCACTGGTCAGGCGCAGGCCTGCATGCTCGTCTTCAGCAGTGATTGTCAGGGCGTTTAACGCCTGCTGCACCTGCGTGGTTTTAAATACCGGCGATCCGTCCAGCCCCTGGCGGTGCCCCTCGATGCCCGGCGAGCCAAACAGCCCATGCCCCAGCTCTGCCATCAGCGTGACGGGGGAGTCGACGTCCAGCCTGCCATTAGCAACCGGGCGCGCAATACTCAGCACATCCTGCGGCGTAAAGTGCTGAAGGTGCGGCCCCCAGTAGAGAATTTCGGCGAACGGGTGGGTTTTTAGCACCACGTCAACCGTATTGCTTTCAAGTCGAAAAATGGCATCTTGCATCGGACATCTCCTGTCATCGGGATGTCCTGAGTGTTGATCCGAAACGTTTCGGATACAAACCAAAACGTTTCGGATCTGTGATCGGGTTTTGAATTTTTGGTGTAATCAGGCCGTCTGGCCTGGGGAAAATTCCGGCTGCCAGAGCACCTGAAGGGTGTCGATGTCGTCGCCGTTAATCAGCTGGCGCACCATATCGGCAATCTGTTTCCCGACGCCCTGACGGGTAGACTGGATCACCGCCGCGACGTCGATATCGACAATGCTGTCCTGCGGTAAGCCGTCATAGACCACCAGCGAAACGGCATTTTCACCGGTTAAGCGCCCCATCTGCGCCAGGGCCATCGCTGCGCCGTCGCCGTGGGTGTTGCAGTCAGTAATGATGGCCGTGGGCGGCTGCGGCAGGGAGAGAAGTTCTTGCGTGGTGGCATACCCCACGCGACGCGAAGGGGGCATGGCGCGCAGCCATTCGCTGGAAAGTCCGGCTTCCCGCAGCGCGTCCAGGTAGCCCTGGCGGCGCTGGGTGATGAATGCCTGGTTGTTGCTTTCGCCCAGCAGCGCAATGCGCTGATGGCCTTTCTCGATCAGCCAGCGGGTGGCCTGATATGTGCCGGCATAGTTGTCGAAATCGAACCACGCGTACGGCTGCGGGAGCTGGCTGCGGCCGAGCGCCAGGAACGGGAACCCGGCGGCCTGTAGCTGCTCAAGACGCGGATCGTGATCCAGCGTATGCGCCACAATCAGCGCATCCACGCGTCGGCTCTGCACCATGCGCATATAGCTGTGTTTGTCCGCCAGATCGTCGTCAGCGATGAGCAGCAGGTCAATCTCATGTCGCGCCAGTTCGTGGCTAATTTCGCCGACCATGTCCATAAAAACGCTGTTATTGAGCGGAACAGGATGCACCGGAAACACCAGCCCGACGGCGTCGATTTTGCCCATCTTCAGGCGACGGGCAAAGGTATTTGGTCGGTAGCCACGGCGCTGGGCCTCCGCTTCCACGCGGGCGCGCGTCTCAGCAGAAACGTCGTCATACCCGTTGAGGGCGCGGCTGACGGTGGTAACAGACAGCCCCAGTTCTTTGGCAATGGCTTTGAGCGACATGATTTTCCGTATCTTTGTTAGTTTTGTTCCGCCACCAGCAGCGCGTGCGTATCTGGCTCCAGCGCCTTAAAGATATGCGGCTGGTCAGCGGGGTAGCAAATGTAATCTCCCGGGCCGAGCTCTTCCGCCGCGTCGATCAGACCGACCATCGCCCGCCCCTGGGTCACGATAATATGCTCAACCGAACCAGGTGGATGGGGCTGGGAAATACGGTCTGCCCCCGGCTGAGTCAGCAGCAGATAGATATCACGACGCGCGCCAGGCGGACACGCCGCGAGCAAAATCGCCTCGTAGTTCGCCTGCCCGGCGACGACTTTTGTGCCCTCGCCGCGGCGGATCACCTGCGTGACGGGTTGCTGCGGCTCCAGTAACCGGGCAAACGGAATATCCAGCGCCACGCAAAGCGACCACAGCGTTTCCAGGCTAGGATTGCCGTTGCCAGACTCCAGTTGAGAAAGCGTGGATTTGGCGATCCCGGCACGGCGGGCAATTTCCGCCAGTGAGAGCCCGGTTCGCAGGCGCTCTCGCACCAGACTTTTGGCGATCACGCTGATTGGCTGCGTCATAATAACGGCCTCTTTCTCTCTATAACGAACGAATCGTTCGTCTTGTAAAACGTTTCTGATGCGTTCATTATAATGGAAATACGTTCGATATGGCTAAAATGGTATGAAGAATCACCTCTCTTGCCTGAAAGGCGACACGATAAAAGCGATCGTCCTGGTCTGCCTCGCGGTGGGCGTGGTCGGCATGTCTTATGGCTCACTGGCGATGGCCTACGGTTTCCCGCTGTGGGTGCCGTTTGTCCTCTCCCTCACGGTGCTGGCAGGCGCATCCGAGTTTATGTTTATCGGCATCGTGGCGAGCGGCGGCAATCCGCTGGCAGCGGCAGCGGCCGGTTTACTGGTTAACGCGCGCCATGTGCCGTTCGGCGTTACGGTGCGTGAACTGGTGGGCAAGCGCGGCCTGAGCTTTCTGGGCTGTCATATCATGAATGATGAAAGTGTGGTGTTCGGCCTGTCGCAAAAAACCGCCGAGCAGCGTAAAGCGGCCTACTGGCTGTGCGGCCTGGGCGTGGCAATCATCTGGCCGCTGGGGGCGGTGCTGGGCGCGATGGTCGGCAAGCTGCTGCCGGACCCGGAAACCATCGGGCTGGACGCGGTGTTCCCGGCAATCCTGCTGGCGTTAGTGGTGCCGGCATTTAAAAACCGTACCACGCTGATCCGCGCCTGTAGCGGCGCAGTGTTGTCGCTGGCCGCCGTACCGTTTGCGCCGGTTGGCCTGCCGGTGCTGCTCTCTTTGCTCGGCCTTGCTGCGAGGAAAAAATAATGGAAAACATGACGGTCTTTATTCTCGGCATCGCCATTCTTTCTGCCGGAACCTATCTGATGCGTCTCGGCGGGGCGAAACTCGGTAGCCGGCTGGCGCTTTCTGAACGGTCGCAGGCGCTGCTTTCAGACGCGGCAACCGTTTTGTTGTTCTCCGTCGCGCTGGCAACAACGTTTTATGAAGGGGACCATTTTGCCGGGATGGCGCGCGTACTGGGGGTGGGGTTCGCGGTGTTTCTGGCCTGGCGCAAAATGCCGTTAATTGTGGTGATCGTCGCGGCGGCGGTGGTGACGGCGCTGCTGCGTCTGGCGGGGATCCACTAAGAAAAATGCCCGACAGAACAGCGCTGCCGGGCATCTGAGGGGTTAATGCGCAGGAAGCGTATCGACGTTAAGCGTCAGCGTTTCTTCAAAATCCGTTGTGTTAGTAACGCTAAACGCCTTGTCAGAGAGATAGGTCGTGATCATCATGGTGGCGACAAACTGCTCGCCCGCCACTTCTGTACCGTTTACGGCAGCCAGCGCTTTTTCCGGCTTTAGCGTCACCTGAGAAGCGCCTCCCTGAACGGCTACCGCGCCAATATCGACCGCGGCCAGCTGCACGGGGTTCCCGTCCACCCGCCCATCTTTGAATTCGATTTTCATCGCGCCGCTGTCCGTAAAACGATACGCCAGGTTCTGTCGGGCAATCCCGTCTACGGAGATGCGCATTTTGCGCACATCCGGACACAGCACCGAAACCTGAACTTCACGCATCACAGAAGCATAACCGTTGTACACTTTGCCAATATGTTCAGCGGACGTTTGCCGCATATCCTCTTTACGGTAGCGCCCGTAATCGACTTTCTTCACCGCCGACATCATTTCACAGGCGCCGTCATCAGCCTGCGCCATTCCCGAAAGTCCCGCTGCGCCGCAGAGCAGCATAAGCATCAGCGCGTATTGACGAACGTTATTCAGAGACATTTCCCTGTCACCTCTTCATAGAATTTATTCGGTTCTGCCTCCGGCAGGGTGTACGTCAGCCTGCAACGCCCTTCATCCAGCTTCGCATACAGCTGCTGGCTGGCAGAGATATCGTTCAGGAAGATCACGCCGTCTTCTGGCGCACTCGTCACATACTCCCCTGCCGCGTCCACAATCGAGACACCTTCCGGCAGCGGCGTACCGTCCGCACGGCGTATACTGAGCAGCACGCGGCGCTGGCTTAACGTCGCAAACTCCCACTTCGCCACAGCGCCGTGAGACGCTTTGATCGCTGTTCTGCCATTTCTTACGTCCAGATTGCCTGGCAGGCTTTCCGTGTTGATCTCAATCGTGCTTTCACGGAACGGCGACAGCGCAGGAATAATCGCCTGGCCCCATTTATCGGTCCATACCGCGCCGCGCGGGGTACCTATCTCGATACCAGCCACCGGTTTATCCAGTCTGGCAATGGCGTACGTATCGGTCACGCGGTAAGGCGAGAAGGTCACCCCGTCGCTGTGGGCGACAATCCCGCCGCTTAATGCTGCTGAGTAGTTGGTATTGCTGTCGTTATCTCCTCCTGCCGCCAGCGCCAGGTTGGTGTAATGCAGATTACTGTTCAGCGAGCTGTCCCAGCTGGTGGTGTTCTCTTCCTGGTCCTGAGTGACCCCCACCGTGTACTGGTTCTCAGCGTTGAGCGAGCCCATTGCCCGCGTGCCGTAAGAACGCTTACCTTCGCTCTCGCGATACCAGGAGCTGGTTGTCACGCCTGAGCGTCCCAGCGGGATCGACACGTTTACGTAAAACTGATCGTTGTCGCTGCTGTCGTGCCGGCTGACATCCGACTCCCAGTTCACGCTCACGTTGAAGTATTTAAAAGTCTGTGACCACGACGAGATAAACCGGCGACTGTCATAGTCGCTGTTCCAGCTCTCGTTGCGATAATAGCTGAGGGAAAAGCGGCCCAGCGTGGTACTCGACCAGTTGATACCGACGCTGGTGTCGTATTTGGTTTGCGACATATCGTCATCGTCGCCGTAAAGTTCCGCCATCTCGCGATAGTCCGGTGTGCCATAGCTACCGCCCAGCGAAAGCCCAATGCCCCACGGCAGGGAGTAACCCAGATCCAGCGTCGTTTTGTTGCCGTCGGTTTGCGTCTGGTTGTCTATTGACGCCAGAAAACCCAACGAGGCATACAGGTTCTGCATCGGTATGGTATCGAGGTTGCCGGAGAAGCCATAATAGTGGTTATCCGCCATCACCATACCGGCCAGGAAATTGACACGCTTATTGACAGACCAGCCGTCGTTGGCGGACACCACCCACGGATTTTCAAAGCGTGAGTCCATGTCTTCAACGCGGCCCATAGCCAGCGTAAAGCCCGGGGCACGGCCTATATGATTGCTGCGGAACGTACTTGCCGAGACAGTGAATCGGTTTTCGCTGCCGTCAGTCTCGGTGACCGTTACGTTCAGGTCGGTGTTGAGGTTCGCCAGCGGCACGTCATCCAGGTTGAACGGACCGGCAGGAACCAGCGTTGAGTAAATAAGCTGTCCGCCCTGGCGGATATCGACGCGCGCCTGCGGATTACGGGCAATACCGCTGACTTCGACGCCCGTCCCCACCTGAGGAGTGAGTGCGGTATCCGGCATCATCTGGACCCCGTAAATTCCCGGAATACTGAAGCGGCTGTTGGCGATGTTAATCTGGCCACCCTGCACCATCACGCCATAATCGGTAAAGGTACGCTGGGCATAGGTGTAGAGGGAGTCGACATCAAAATCCTGATCGCTGCCGTCGCTAATGAACTGCGTGCTGCGCACAATCCAGTCTCCGGCATTAAAGCCCATTTCAAAGGTCGACTGGAAACGGTCAGCGTTCTCATCATCATAGTGATTATGGGTGCCAAACATGGAGTAATTCAGCATGGCTGCACGTCCGCCACGCACCTCGGCGAACTGTCGGTCATAATCAGGGTCGATCGCTTCAGGCGGTACAACAACCGATATTTCATCAATATCCGGCGAAGTCTGAATCGTTGATCCGGACCAGTAGTGATAAATCTTCGGGCAGGTGCCTCTTTTCGTCTGTTTAATCAGGCCCGCGTTTTCCAGAAACGCTTTATCAATACAGGGCGTTCCTTCCTCATCAAATTTCACGGGCATAATATTGCGCTGCTTACCATTAATATTAACCGTCACATTATGGTAGCCAGGGGTAAAACGGGGAGTGAGGGAATAGTAATCCGCAATGGCCGGATCAAGCCCGTTATTTTTTAAAGCATCGCTGTCAAATATGGCTCGCGCCAGTTCCAGAGATTCATTCGCATTAGAGGAAATCTCAGCCCGAATATTAAATCCCAGCACGCTAAGGCAAAACACGAGCATTCCCTTTTTACAGGAACCGTTTAACATAACTACTCCATGTTTGTTAAGTGATTTTATTGCTGAAGGTCGGCGATATATTTCCCTGCCTTATAGCCATAACGCGTTGCCGGATAGATTTCGATTTGTTTTTCGGATGCTGATATTTTGGCTGGGGCGCTGGCCGTCATTTTTTCGCCAGGAAGAATGTAAGTCTTAGCTAATGTCGCGATCGTACCCGAGGCCATTAATTTCACCTTTTGCTCCAGTCGGACGACATAAGGCGTATTATTCTCAACCGTGACATTGCCATTTTTTATCTGCCAGGTGAGTGCCTTCCAGGGTTCAATATTTACCGCCAGGCCAGCCGGGTGAATAATGACGGGAAGGTTCTGGCTAAACACCACTTTAACTTTATTTTTTTCACGCTGAGGGATAGCGGTAAAAATGACACGCTTAAAATGTTCCACCTTCAGCGGCTCATTACTGTTTTTCAGCACAAAACGCACGCGCTGGGTTTTACCCGCATCTACGCGCACAACCGGCTGCGTGGCAATCAGACCCGGTTTGGGGTCGTCCGGGAGATCAATAATTTTGGTGTACAGCAGCTGTGCTTCAGCATCGGTGTTTTTAACATCCATGCTGGCCCCCTGCTTGTCTTCATTGACAATAAGCAGCGAGGTATCCGGCACCATCCCGGCAGCCATACCGTTGAATGAGGCCAGCAGGCAGGCACAGATCAGCGTTCTCTTTAAAAGCAGCATAATATTAGTCCATTAATATTGGTATAGGACACCCCACCGAAGTGAGGTGTCAGGTATTTCATGATACGTGGGGGTGATTACAGATAAACCAGCTCAACGTTGGTTAAGCCGTCCAGGGTGGCTTCATCCGTGATATTTAAATCGTTGGTTGGGTTAATCATCGCGGCAATGCCCACGTTGAAGTTAATTTTAGTTTGTGCAACAGGTGCCACTGTACCGGTCGCTTGATCTGTGAAGGAATAAATCTCACTCTTATCAGGTTTCACCTGTAAGTAGCGAAACCCGCTTTTAACTCCCCATGATGCGCCGTTATCGCTGGTGAAGATTGGATAAAGGTTTACACCGTCTCCGTTAGTCGTCGCCCCGTCGGTCTTTTGGATACCCATTGAATAAGCGCCAATCTTCTTATCGCCATACATCCCCAGGCCAGCCGTAAAACCCGCACTGGTAATGAAATCCGAATCAATAAAGTTCACCGGCATATTCTCCGTAGGCGCAGAATCCACATGCGAATCGTTAAAGGTCACGCCAACGCGGGTCGCTTCTTCACAGGTAATAGAAATAGGGATAATTTTAACATCCGCCAGAGGGGTTGGGGTGGTGGAATTCAGACTAGCCACCTTCATGGTACCAAAATCAGCAATACCGCCACCGCTAATAAATGCCGGTGTACAGGAAGACGGAACAATTTTCCCCGTAACCTGAATATCAACACTGGAAGCCGCCATTGCTGAAGACGCCGCTACTGCCAGTACAGATGCCAGCACTCCTTTTTTAAACATCGCGTTCATTTAATTTCCTTATATGAGTTAAATACAAAATAAACCAAAAGAGAAATATTTGGTTTTAGGGGTAAAGATTTAATATTGTTTTTGAAACTATCATCATGAATAACCGGGGTCAATGACTCCGAATCTCTTTAGGATTAAAGCCTGAGGATTTCCTTATTATTTGGGATCAATTATTGATTATTTATATAATAAACCCCGAAATACAGTCTGAAAGACATGAAATCATACATTATTGAAATGAATTAAAAGAACTGGTCAGACCTTGTATTTAGATCATGTATGAGATTGCTGATTTTTAAGTAAGGGTAACTCAACCGGACGGCACATTATAGTTATTATTCAACCAATAAGAAATATCCCGGAGGATATGGCTATCTTCTGTCAGGTTGAAAATACAGGCGGTTTGTACAGGAAGGCGGGTTAAAACAGGGGAGCAGAATGAAACCTGTCCCTGCTCCGAAGAGCAAGGGACAGCGGCTATATGACTTATTTGTTCAGTTCAGCGGTCATGTGTACGCGGTTACCGGTGAATGCCTGGGTAATTTTGTAGGATGACGCGCCCGCTTCCTGAGCCTGTGCGGCGATTTTGGCTTCTGCGCCATCGAGGGTAGAGGCGGATGCAGTCACAGTCTGCGCAGCGAAAGAACCGAAAGAAGCAGCCAGAGCGATTACAGCGACAAAAGTTTTGATGCTTTTCATGAGATAAACCTTTTCGTTAAGTTGTTTAGATAAGGCACCGTGCCTTGATGAGATAAATACTAGCCCTCATCATGAACAACTAAAAGCGGAAGGTTTTGCTATACTCATTCAAAATTACTGATTAACAATTAATCGCTGCGGATGGGTGTAAATTGTCGCCCTGCCCGGCTTGCAGAACCCCACCAGCGTCAGGTTGCAGCGCTCTGCCACTTCGACCGCCAGCGTTGTCGCAGCCGACACCGCAAACAGGATCTCCACGCCGCACATGGCCGCTTTCTGCACCATTTCATAGCTGGCGCGGCTGGAAACGAGCGCGGCCCCTTGCTGCCAGACGGCATCTTCACGCGCGCGACGGCCCAGCAGCTTATCCAGCGCCACATGGCGGCCCACATCTTCATGACCTCCGACGATCTCGCCCGACGGGAGCACCCACGCCGCAGCATGTGTACAGCCGCTCAGCTGACCTATGGGCTGGACATCATTGAGGTGCTCCAGGGCTTTGTCGAGGTTACCGAGGTTGAAGGTCTGGGTAAACGGCAGCGGCGCGACGGGCTTACCGATATCGTTAAGCTGTTCAACGCCGCACACGCCGCAGCCGGTACGTCCGGCCAGCGCCCGGCGGCGCTCTTTCAGCCCCATAAAGCGACGACTGGAGAGTTCGATTTGTACTTCAAGACCATTACAGGCCTGAACCACATCCATACCGTAGATCTCCTGCGGATGCGCAATGATGCCTTCCGAGAGGGAAAAACCTATGGCGAACAGTTCCAGATCTTTCGGCGAAGCCATCATCACCACATGCGAAATCCCGTTGTAAACCAGGGCAACGGGGACCTCTTCCGCCAGAAAATCCGGCGTGGCATGTGAAATGTGAGGCGGTCTGTGTACCGACAGTTTCACAATGCCCGCAGGCAGTGGCGACACGTGGGCAGCACGGTTTTGTTTAGACACAACGGTATTCCTGAACAACCACGGAAGTGAGCCTGCTATTGCAACACAAACGGCAGGCCTTACGCATAGTATGGATCAACTTTTCAGCAACCATTCTCCTACTCAATACGGAGGGGTGCAACCGATCAGCTGCTACACCTCTTTAACATGCACAGGATAAAATGTGATTGATATCACATTTTATAATCAATGCCGTGATAATACGTTCACTTTGTTTTAACCCCGTTAGAACAGGCGTACCGACATTGTGGTATTCTGGGCTTATCCCTCGGAGAAATGAGGGATTAATGCAAATTTTTCTCCTTTGCGGTTAATTCTCAACCGCAAAGTAAAACTACATAGCAATGTCGTAATGAACCAAGGAGTGACCCATGCAGGTCAGCAGAAGGCAGTTCTTTAAGATCTGCGCTGGCGGTATGGCAGGCACCACGGCGGCGGCACTGGGCTTTGCGCCCGGTGTAGCGCTGGCGGAAACACGGCAGTATAAACTGCTGCGCACCCGCGAAACCCGTAACACCTGTACGTACTGCTCCGTCGGCTGTGGGCTGTTAATGTATAGCCTCGGCGACGGTGCGAAAAACGCCAAAGCATCCATTTTCCACATCGAAGGCGATCCGGATCACCCGGTCAACCGTGGTGCGCTGTGTCCGAAAGGGGCCGGTCTGGTAGATTTTATCCACTCCGAAAGCCGCCTGAAGTTTCCTGAGTATCGCGCTCCCGGCTCTGACAAATGGCAGCAAATCAGCTGGGAGGAAGCGTTCGATCGCATCGCTAAGCTGATGAAAGAAGACCGCGATGCCAACTTTATCGCGAAGAATGCCGAAGGCACCACCGTTAACCGCTGGCTCTCCACCGGCATGCTGTGTGCTTCAGCGTCGAGTAACGAAACCGGCTATTTAACCCAGAAATTTACGCGCGCACTCGGTATGCTCGCGGTCGACAACCAGGCGCGTGTCTGACACGGACCAACGGTAGCAAGTCTTGCTCCAACATTTGGTCGCGGTGCGATGACCAACCACTGGGTCGACATCAAAAACGCCAACCTCATTGTGGTGATGGGCGGTAACGCCGCTGAAGCGCACCCTGTCGGGTTCCGCTGGGCGATGGAAGCCAAAATCCACAACGGCGCGAAGCTGATTGTGATCGATCCCCGCTTTACGCGTACAGCGTCAGTGGCGGATTTCTACACCCCAATTCGTTCAGGTACTGACATCACTTTCCTGTCAGGCGTATTGCTGTACCTGATGACCAACGAAAAATATAACCGCGAGTACACCGAAGCTTATACCAACGCCAGCCTGATCGTGCGTGAGGATTACCACTTCGAAGATGGCCTGTTCAGCGGTTATGACGCCGAAAAACGCAAATATGACAAAACCAGCTGGAACTACGAGCTGGACGAAAACGGCTTTGCGAAGCGCGACACCACCCTGCAACACCCGCGCTGCGTGTGGAACCTGCTGAAAGAGCACGTGTCCCGCTATACGCCGGAGGTTGTCGAAAACATCTGTGGGACGCCGAAGGCGGACTTCCTGAAGGTGTGCGAGCTGATAGCGGAAACCAGCGCGAAAGATAAAACCGCGTCGTTCCTGTATGCGCTCGGCTGGACGCAGCACTCCATCGGCGCGCAGAACATCCGCACCATGGCGATGGTTCAGCTGCTCCTCGGCAACATGGGGATGGCAGGCGGCGGCGTGAACGCCCTGCGCGGTCACTCCAACATTCAGGGTCTGACCGACCTCGGCCTGCTGTCTCAGAGCCTGACGGGTTACATGAACCTGCCGAGCGAGAAACAGACCGACCTGCAAACCTACCTGACGGCCAGCACGCCAAAACCGCTGCTCGAAGGCCAGGTGAACTACTGGGGCAACTATCCGAAGTTCTTCGTCTCGCTGATGAAAGCCTTCTACGGCGACAAGGCGACGGCGGAAAACAGCTGGGGCTTTGACTGGCTGCCGAAGTGGGACAAAGGTTACGACGTACTTCAGTACTTCGAAATGATGCACCAGGGCCAGGTCAACGGCTATATCTGCCAGGGCTTTAACCCGGTGGCGTCGTTCCCGAACAAGAACAAGGTTGTCGAGTCTCTGTCGAAGCTGAAGTTCCTGGTGACGATTGACCCGCTCAATACCGAAACGTCGACGTTCTGGCAGAACCACGGTGAGTCGAACGATGTCGATCCGTCGAAGATTCAGACCGAAGTGTTCCGTCTGCCGTCTACCTGCTTCGCGGAAGAGAACGGGTCTATCGTCAACTCCGGCCGCTGGTTGCAGTGGCACTGGAAAGGCGCGGATGCCCCGGGCATCGCCTTGAACGACGGCGAGATCCTGGCCGGTATCTTCTTACGTCTGCGTAAAATGTACGCGGCTGAAGGCGGCGCAACGCCTGAGCCGGTGCTGAACATGACCTGGAACTACTCGACGCCAGAGAATCCGTCTCCGGAAGAAGTGGCGATGGAGAGCAACGGTAAGGCGCTGGCGGACGTTATCGACCCGGCGACCGGTGCGGTGCTGGCGAAGAAAGGCGATCAGCTCAGCACCTTTGCGCACCTGCGCGATGACGGTACGACCTCCAGCGGCTGCTGGATCTTTGCCGGTAGCTGGACGCCGAAAGGCAACCAGATGGCCAACCGCGATAACGCCGACCCGTCGGGCCTCGGCAATACGCTGGGCTGGGCATGGGCATGGCCGCTTAACCGCCGCATCCTCTATAACCGCGCCTCAGCTGACCCGCAGGGCAACCCGTGGGATCCGAAGCGTCAGCTGCTGAAGTGGGACGGCGCGAAATGGGGCGGCGTGGATATTCCGGACTACAGCACTGCCGCACCAGGCAGCGATGTCGGGCCGTTTATCATGCAGCCTGAAGGGATGGGGCGCCTGTTTGCTATCGATAAGATGGCGGAAGGTCCGTTCCCAGAACACTACGAGCCGTTTGAGACGCCGCTGGGTACCAACCCGCTGCACCCGAACGTGGTCTCTAACCCGGCAGCCCGCATCTTCAAGGGCGATTTTGAAGCGCTGGGTAAAAAGGACAAGTTCCCGTATGTCGGCACCACTTACCGTCTGACCGAGCACTTCCACTACTGGACCAAGCACGCGTTGCTGAATGCCATCGCGCAGCCGGAGCAGTTTGTGGAGATCGGCGAGAAGCTGGCGAACAAACTCGGCATTGCCCATGGCGATACCGTGAAGGTCTCCTCTAACCGCGGCTACATCAAAGCCAAGGCGGTGGTGACCAAGCGTATTCGCACGCTGAACGTTCACGGTCAGCAGGTGGATACCATCGGCATCCCAATTCACTGGGGTTATGAGGGCGTGGCGAAGAAAGGGTTCATTGCGAACACCCTGACGCCGTTCGTCGGTGATGCGAACACGCAGACGCCGGAGTTTAAGGCCTTCCTCGTGAACGTGGAAAAGGTGTAACGGAGACGACTTATGGCTTATCAATCTCAAGACATTATCCGTCGTTCCGCGACTAACGGTTTCACGCCCGCGCCTCAGGCGCGGGACCACCAGCAGGAAGTGGCGAAGCTTATCGACGTGACCACCTGTATCGGCTGTAAAGCCTGTCAGGTGGCCTGTTCAGAGTGGAACGACATCCGTGACGAAGTGGGTCACAACGTCGGGGTGTACGACAACCCGGCGGACCTGACCGCCAAGTCCTGGACGGTAATGCGTTTCTCGGAAGTGGAGCAGAACGACAAACTGGAATGGCTTATCCGCAAAGATGGCTGTATGCACTGTGCGGATCCGGGCTGCCTGAAGGCGTGTCCGTCAGAAGGGGCTATCATTCAGTATGCCAACGGCATCGTCGACTTCCAGTCCGAGCAGTGTATTGGCTGCGGCTATTGCATCGCGGGTTGTCCGTTTGACGTGCCGCGCCTGAACCCGGAAGACAACCGCGTCTACAAATGTACGCTGTGCGTTGACCGCGTAAATGTCGGCCAGGAGCCAGCGTGCGTGAAGACCTGTCCAACTGGCGCTATCCACTTTGGCTCCAAAGAGGATATGAAAACGCTGGCGGCAGAGCGCGTGGGCGAGCTGAAAACCCGTGGTTACGATAACGCAGGCCTGTACGATCCGGCCGGGGTTGGCGGTACGCACGTGATGTACGTGCTGCACCACGCCGACAAGCCGAACCTGTATCACGGCCTGCCGGAGAACCCGGAAATCAGCGCGACCGTGAAGTTCTGGAAAGGTATCTGGAAACCGCTGGCCGCGGTCGGTTTTGCGGCCACCTTCGCAGCGAGCATCTTCCACTACGTCGGCGTTGGTCCGAACCGTGCGGAAGAGGAAGACGACAACCTGCATGAAGAGAAAGACGAGGTGCGCAAATGAGAAAACGTGACACCATCGTGCGCTACACCGCGCCGGAACGCATCAACCACTGGGTCACCGCCTTCTGCTTCATGCTGGCGGCGATAAGCGGGCTGGGGTTCTTCTTCCCGTCCTTCAACTGGCTGATGCAGATACTGGGCACGCCGCAGCTGGCGCGCATCCTTCACCCGTTCGTGGGTGTGGTGATGTTTGCCTCGTTCATCATCATGTTTTTCCGCTACTGGCACCATAACCTAATCAATCGGGATGATATCTTTTGGGTGAAGAATATTCGTAAGATCGTCGTCAACGAGGAAGTGGGTGATACCGGGCGTTATAACTTCGGCCAGAAATGCGTATTCTGGGCGGCGATTATCTTCCTGGTCCTGTTGCTGGTGAGCGGCGTGATCATCTGGCGTCCGTACTTTGCGCCTGCTTTCTCAATCCCGGTGATCCGATTCGCGCTGATGCTGCATTCATTTGCCGCAGTGGCGTTAATTGTGGTTATCATGGTGCATATTTACGCCGCCCTCTGGGTGAAAGGCACCATTACCGCGATGGTGGAAGGCTGGGTCACCAAAACGTGGGCGAAGAAACATCACCCGCGCTGGTACCGAGAAGTCCGCCAGAAACAGGAAAAGTCATCTGAATGAGTATTCGCATAATCCCGCAAGATGAGCTGGGGTCGAGCGAGAAACGTACGGCGGAGTATATTCCGCCGTTGTTATTCCCCAGACTCAAGAACCTCTACAACCGCCGCGCAGAGCGTCTGCGCGAGCTAGCAGAGAACAACCCGCTGGGCGATTTTCTGCGTTTTGCCGCGCTGGTCGCCCATGCGCAGGAAGTGGTGCTGTACGACCATCCGCTGCAAATGGACCTGACCGCACGCATCAAAGAAGCCAACGAGCAGGGCAAACCGCCGCTGGATATTCACGTCCTGCCGCGCGACAAGCACTGGCATAAGCTGCTGCATTCCCTGATCGCCGAGCTGAAGCCCGAGATGAGCGGCACGGCGCTGGCAGTCATTGAGAACCTGGAAAAAGCCTCCGATCAGGAGCTGGAAGAGATGGCGAGCGCGCTGTTTGCTTCCGACTTCTCACTGGTGAGCAGCGATAAAGCGCCGTTCATCTGGGCTGCGCTGTCGCTCTACTGGGCGCAAATGGCGAGCCTGATTCCAGGTAAAGCCCGCGCCGAATACGGCGAAGCGCGCCAGTTCTGCCCGGTGTGTGGTTCAATGCCGGTCTCCAGCATGGTGCAAATCGGCACCACTCAGGGGCTGCGCTACCTGCACTGCAACCTGTGTGAAACCGAGTGGCACGTGGTGCGCATCAAGTGCAGCAACTGCGAACAGACCCGCGATCTGAACTACTGGTCGCTGGAAAATGAAGACGCGGCGGTGAAAGCGGAGAGCTGCGGCGACTGCGGGACCTACCTGAAGATTCTGTATCAGGAAAAAGACCCGAAAGTCGAAGCCGTGGCCGACGATCTCGCCTCGCTGATTCTGGACGCGAAGATGGAGCAGGAGGGCTTTGCCCGCAGCTCGATCAACCCGTTCCTGTTCCCGGGTGAAGGGGAGTAATCTCCTGTGAGAGTGCCGGGCGGCGCGAGCTTGCCCGGCCTACACCTGGTAAGGCGTAAGGACCTCGTCAATACCCGCAAAATCTTTCGTGTTGCGAGAAATCAACGGACATTTTCTGCTCTGCGCTGTGGCCAGAATGATAGCATCAGGCAGTTTCATTCCATGCTTCTCACGTAGTAAAACGCTTCTTTCCGCAATATCCCGAGACACATCAATAATTTCAAAAGCGCCCATAACGGCTGCCGTTTTCGCTTCATGACCATGCCTGCGAGCGCTCACCATTACTTCCATCCAGGTAATTAAGCTGATGGCACGATGCGACGCGGTATGCTCAATCGCATCCGCAGCTTCAATACGGTTGTTGAAGAGATCAATGAGAATATTGGTATCAAACACTGCCATGTGCTCCATGATTACCACTCCTCACGCAGCTTGCGTTCATACTCAAGCCCGTCCTCTTTTCTGTCTCCCCACAGACCAAGCGCATTTCGGATAACAGAAGAACTCTGCTGGTCGAGATACAGCTCTATCGCTTCCCGAAGCAGTTCAGCACGTGGTTGATTTCGCAATTGCTTGAGATTATCCAAACGTTGAATCACGTCATCAGACAAATCGATAAGTATTCTGCCCATATCAAGTTCCGCCAAAACGCTCATATATCACCTTAGTATATCATCTTTGGTTAATTTTCAGGCAAAATACTCTTTATCAATTTAGGGTGAAAGGACGTTTTTTAGGGAATGATCGATTTTGCGAGCCGCTTTCCACAATATGCACCTCTCAACATTTCTCTGTTTTCATCTGCTGTAAACCAGGCCATAAACTGTATAAAAACACAGTAAAAGGACGTAATCATGGCACTGGAAAAGGGTATTGATAAGCTGGTACAGGAGTTTATTGCCACAGGACGACCTTCCTCGCGAAAGCAGAGTATTGATGACCGGAGAAGCGGATATGTCGCCAGCACAGCGCTAGCCGGGGAAACAGAAACGCGTGTCCAGGTTGAAACGCTTGTTCTTGAGGATATGACCTTTCGGGTATTTTCGCCTTTCAATGCCCCTGAAACGTTATCTTGTGCCCTCTACTATCATGGCGGTTGTTTTGTCAGCGGTGGGTTTGAAACCCATGATAATCAGCTTCGCCAACTGGCGTTTTACGGTAACTGCCGGGTCATTGCGGTTCAGTACAGACTCGCACCCGAGCATACTTTCCCCGCTGCGCATGACGATGCAGAGAGAGCGGCAGATCTTGTCTGGCAAAATGCAGAACAATTAGGTGTGGATAAAAACCGGATTACACTTTGTGGAGACAGCGCGGGAGGTCATCTTGCGCTGGTAACGTCATTGCGGCTTAAGGCCAAAGGTCTCTGGGATCCCGCGCAGCTCATTCTTATCTACCCCATGCTCGACGCTACGGCCAGTTTTGAAAGCTATACCCTCAATGGCATGGATTACGTGATTACTCGCGATACCCTTTTGAGCGGCTATGAAATGTATCTGGCTGGAGCCGACCGTCAACATCCTGAAGTCAGCCCACTGTGGCGCAACGACTTTAGCGGTCTGCCGAAGGTCCATATTGTTACCGCGGAATATGATCCGTTACGCGACGAAGGCGAGGCGCTTTATCAGCGCCTCACGGAGCAAGGCGTGAAGTGTACCGCTCAACGATGGTGGGGTGTAATACACGGCTTCTTCCAGTTGGGTGGAATTAGCCAGTCAGCGCGAGACGTTATGCGAGATATTGCCTGGCGCATTAACCATGCCGGGCGAGAGTGAGAAGGAGACTATTCCTCCTCGTTCCCGCCCTCTTCATACGCGCCATACGGCTTCGCTGGCAGAACGATATAGGTGCCTTCAAACACCGCGCCTGGCGTTTCATCGCCGAACAGCTCCACCTGCATCTGTACGCGTGCTTTACGTCCACGCGCCAGACGGTCGAGATCGCCGCCCAGTGCGCCCAGGTCAGCAACCGCGCTCGGCTTGCCGCTGATCGGGGCGCTGTAGCGGATATGGGCATCGGCCAGAATAATGGTGCCGCCGAGATGACGTTCGCGCAGCATCAGCCAGATCAGTCCCCAGCCGGTGAGCGTGGCGAGTGAAAACAGGCTGCCGGCAAACAGGGTATGGTGCGGGTTCTGGTTGCCGGTTTCCGGCATGGTGGTAATAAATTTTTGCCCGGTATATTGCTGAATACGCACACCCATTTTTTCACTGAGCGGAATGTGCTGATACCACGCCTGCTGGAGCTGCCCGCACCAGTCGGCGCGATGGAGAATATCGTCCAGCGTGGCGATGGGTTTGATCATCAAAAAGTGACGAATCGGCGTAGTTTGCGGGGCGGTGATTTCCCCCTGATTCACGAAACCAAGCTTGGCAAAGAACTCAACGGCATCTTCGCGGGCGCTACAGGTGACACGCTTGACCCCTTCCTGACGGGCAACGGATTCCAGCGTCATAGCCATCAGCGTTCCAAGGCCTTTGTCCTGCACGGAGGGATGAACGGCCATAAAGCGGATTGAAGCTTCGTTGTCGGCATTGATATACAGACGTCCCACGGCAACGAGGTTGCCCTCTTCATCAACCACCATCTGGTGGTGCGCCATCGCGTCCCAGGCGTCGCGTTCAGAGCCTTTAGGTTGATGCAGGGGCTTGCGCAGCATTTCCCAGCGGAAATGGTAATAAGCGTCTAATTCTTCTTCCGTTTGCGGTACTCGAAGGTGATACATAGCTGTACTCTCTCTTGTTACCCGCGGCCATGCCGCCAGTTGGCTCATACCTGGAGCCAGAATGTGACGGGGCCATCGTTCACCAGCGAAACCTGCATATCCGCAGCGAATCGTCCGGTTTGTGTATTCATGTCCTGTTGGCGACAGCGCTCAACAAAGTACTCGTAAAGAGCTTCTGCGCGATCCGGTGCCGCGCCCTTCGAAAAACTCGGGCGCATGCCGCGTTCGGTATCCGCGGCCAGCGTAAACTGGGAGACCACCAGCACGCTGCCGCCCGCCTGCTGAACGTTCAGGTTCATCTTGCCTTCCGCATCGCTGAAAATGCGGTAGCCCAGTACGCGCTCACACAAGCGGTTGGCTTTTTGTTCGTCGTCATCCTTTTCGACACCCAGGAGCACCAAAAGTCCTGGGCCAATTTCACCCGTCACCTCATCCGCCACGGTGACGCTGGCACGGGTTACGCGCTGAATCAATGCAATCATGGTTGGTCTGCTTCTTGTTGTTTTTCAGCTTCTGCTGCTTTTTTGAGTTCGCGGTAGACCCCGAGAGTGACAGTTATTTCGGCGCCAAGCAAGACGATACACCACGTCCAGTAGACCCAGACAAACAAAATGGGGATCACCGCCAGCACGCCGTAAATCAGCTGATAAGAGGGGAACATGGTGATATAAAGCGCGAATCCTTTCTTGCCCAGCTCAAAGAGCAACGCCGCGACCAGCGCACCCACCACGGCATCCCGGTTGGGTACGCGCGTGGTTGGTACCACGCTGTAGAGCAGCCAGAACGAAAGCCACGATAAAATCAGCGGGAAGATACGCAGCACGTTATCGATCACGCTGTTTAAGTCGGTCGCCCAGCGCAGCGAAAGAAGGTAGGAACTGATCGCCAGGCTTGCCCCCGCCAGCAATGGGCCAAGGGTTAAAATCATCCAGTAGACGGCAAAGGAGTAAACCTTCGGGCGGACTTTTTTGCTCCGCCAGATGGTGTTGAGCGCACTGTCGATGGAGTACATCAGCAGCAGCGCGGTAACAATAAGCCCACATGCCCCCACCGCCGTCATCTTGCTGGAGTTAGCGACAAACTGTTCAATGTAGTTCTGGATCACATCGCCGGTGGCAGGAATAAAGTTCGCGAAAACAAAATGGCGAAGCTGCATGCTCACATCGGCAAACATCGGAAACGCCGAAAAAAGCGCAAAAATCACCGCCACCAGCGGCACCAGCGAGAGCAAGGACACGTAAGCGAGATTGCCCGCCAGCGTGGTCATGTTGTCCTCGTCAATGCGATGCCAGAGGAGTTTCAGCCACGCCCTCAGCGGGCGCGTGTGGTGATTGGCTTTTTGATGAACGGTTTTTAGCATAACTGCTTCGCAAAGTAGTTCGGTATCGTCTCTTTTCCGGTCACCAGAATGGAGGTGATACCTAACTGATTAGCCCCTTCTATATTATCGGCGTTGTCGTCAAAAAAGACCGCATCCGCCGCCGTGGATCCTTCTTCCTGCAATACCGCCTGATAGATGCGCGCCTCAGGTTTACGCATCCCCATCTCCTGGGAGAGATACACCTTATCTGCCGCCGCGTGGATTTCCGGGTATTCATCCGGCCAGAAGGTGGTATGCAGGCGGTTGGTATTCGACAGGACGACGACACGATGCCCCTGCTCGCGCAGCTTGTGCATGATGTCGATCACTTCGGGGCGGATCGCGACAAATATGGCCTGCCAGCCGTGGGAAAACTGCTCGTAGCTTAACGAGAGACCCATTTCCTGACAGAAACGCTCTGCGAACGCTTCATCGCTGATCTCACCGCGCTCGTGCAGATGGAAAGTCTCACCCATCGCGAAATTCTGCTTTAACGTCGCCAGCGGAACACGGCTAAAATCGCTCCATGCGCCCAGCACCCGGTTAAAATCGATATCGACGATTACATTTCCTAAGTCAAAGATATAAAGCATGTTTATCTCCTTTCGCCGTGGAAAAGTAACTGTAGCGGGAAAGAGAAACTTTAGCTATGCGCCAGATTCAGCTTAGAGAAAGGAAAGGCCCGAATCGCAATATCGGGCCATAGGATTTTCAGCCAGCCTGCTGCTCTTCTCCGGAATTGACTTCGACAACCTCAACCTTGCTGGATTTGAGGTGATTTTGCAGCGCCGGGCCGGGCAGCTCATCGGTGAACAGCGCCGTCGCCTGCGCCACGTTGCCAATTTCAACCGCCGCGGAGGCGTGGTATTTCGTATGATCGGCCGCCAGTAAAATGTGACGGGAGTGAGCGATCATGGTTTTCACCACGCTGGCTTCGTTAACGTCAAATTCCATCATCGCGCCGTCTTGCTCTATCGCCCCGACGCTGGTGACCAGGTAATCCGCGCGAAATCCTGACACGAACGCCGTTGCCGCAGGACCGATAATGCCGCCGTTATGCGGGCGCAGCGTACCGCCGGGCACCATCACCTCAAAGCGCGGATTCTTATAAAGAATGTGCGCCACCCGCAGGCTGTTAGTGATGATGCGCAGATGATTATGGTTAAGCAGTGCCCGGGCAACGTGCTCCACGGTCGTCCCGATGGTGATAAAAATGGTCGAACCGTCGGGAATATAGTCCGCAATCGCTTCGGCAATCGCCCGTTTCTCTTCGGTAAGCGAAACTTCACGCTGTTCGAACGCCGTGTTGACCACGCTGGATGCCCTGCCCGCGCCGCCGTGATGACGGGTGATCAGCCCTTGCTCGCTGAGCTTACGGATATCCCGGCGCACGGTTTGCGTGGAGACATCCAGCAGCTGCGCCAGTTCATCAATGTTCATATAGCCGCGTTCGGCAATCAGCGTCAGCAGCTGATCGTGACGCGGGTTGCCGGTCAGTTCGGTAAGGCTCATGGGCTGTCCTCTGAAAACCATCACGCCCCGCATTTTATACAAAAAGTGACAAAAAAGAGCGGGTTTGATCACAGTCGGGTATACCCGCGCGCCCGCCGGGCTTTGTACATTTCAGTGCTGCGACGGCGCTGGCAAAACGCACGGCGTCTGCGGCGGGTAATTTCTGCCCCAGGCTGACCGCCAGCGCACCGTGGAACACGTCGCCCGCCCCGGTGGTATCAATGACGTTCACTTCAAAACCAGGCTGATGACATAGCGTGTCGTTTTCCAGCCAGAAACAGCCGTCTCGCCCCTGCGTAACATACACATGTCCATTTGTGAGCGTTTGTGCTTTCTTCAGCGCGTTTTCGGTTTCATCCAGCTGCGTTAAACGCCGCAGTCCTGGCGCGGAGAAGGCCGCGTGGTCGCTTAAGGCAATCAGATCCGCGATATCCTGCGGGGTGACATCCGCATCCAGCAGCGTCGGTACGTCCTGCTGGCGGGCCAGGGTAAATGCCTGTTTTGCCCCGTCATGCCAGCGCACGTCGGCTAAGACAATGTCCCACTGAGAGAAGTCGATTTCTTGCAGCCAGTCTGCCGACGCAGGGAGATCGGAGCTGGGGTAGTTGGCAATCACTCTTTCCCCACCTGCGTCCACCAGCACCGCCGATTGCGACGATCGGGCACCCTTACACACGCGCGTGTAGCGGGTATTCACCCCCAGGGATTCCAGCTCCGCGAGCAGCCGTCTGCCGGTATCGTCGTCTCCCACCCGACCAATAAAATCCACTTCCGCCCCCAGTTTCGCGGCTGCCACTGCCGCCGTTGCCGCCGGGCCGCCGCCCACTTCCGTATAGTCTTTTGCGACATATTTCCCACCTTCTTTCGGTAAATCATCGAGATACCAGATGCGATCCAGCACGGTAATGCCGACACAAACGATGCGAGTCATGGTGATTCCTTCTGCGATTTCTGATGCCTTCATTTTAATTTCACCAAATGTTTAAAAAGTGACCCGTGTCAATTTTTTGACTATAAATTACAAATACGATCAAAAACAGACACCACAAACGCGCAAAAATTGACACGATGTGACAGGAGAGAGGCATGTCAGCAATCGCATTTATCGGCTTAGGACAGATGGGCGCGCCCATGGCGAAGAATCTGTTGAAACAGGGCCACCAGCTTAACGTTTTTGATGTGAACCCGCAGGCGGTTCAGGCGCTGGTAGAGAGCGGCGCCCGGGCGGCGGGAACGCCAGCGCAGGCCGTAACGGAGGCCGAATTCGTCATTACCATGCTGCCAAACGGCGACCTGGTGCGCAGCGTGCTGTTCGGCGAGCACGGCGTATGCGAAGGGTTATCCCGCGACGCGCTGGTCATTGATATGTCCACCATTCACCCGCTGCAAACCGACGCACTGATCCGCGACATGGCTGAGCAAGGCTTCAGCCTGATGGACGTGCCCGTCGGACGCACCTCTGATCATGCCATCGCCGGTACGCTGCTCCTGCTGGCGGGCGGTACGGCGCAGCAGGTTGAGCGCGCCACCCCCGTCTTAATGGCGATGGGCAATGAACTGATTAACGCCGGCGGGCCGGGCATGGGCATCCGCGTGAAGCTCATCAATAACTACATGAGCATCGCCCTGAACGCCCTTTCCGCCGAAGCCGCCGTACTGTGCGAAGCGCTTGGCCTCTCCTTTGACGTGGCGCTCAAGGTGATGAGCGGCACGCCGGCGGGTAAAGGCCACTTCACGACATCCTGGCCGAACAAGGTGCTGAAAGGGGATCTTTCACCCGCCTTCATGATCGATCTTGCGCATAAGGATCTGGGGATCGCCCTCGACGTGGCCAACCAGCTCCACGTTCCGATGCCGCTGGGCGCAGCTTCCCGCGAAGTTTACAACCAGGCACGCGCCGCCGGGCGCGGGCGCGAAGACTGGACAGCCATTCTTGAACAGGTTCGCGCATCTGCCGGGCTGAAAAAATCACACTGATACGAAAGGACTGAGGAATGACGATGTACACCCTGAAAGATATCACCCGACCTTCCGGCGGTTTTGCGATGCTGGCCGTGGATCAGCGCGAAGCGATGCGCCTGATGTTTGCTGCCGCAGGCGCGCCGGTGCCGGTAACCGACCAGCACCTGACGGATTTCAAGGTCAATGCGGCGAAAATTCTGTCGCCGTACGCCTCTGCGATCCTCGTCGACCAGCAGTTCTGCTACCACCAGATTGTCGAGCAGCAGGCCGTAGCCAAAAGCTGCGCAATGATTGTCGCCGCCGACGAGTTTATCCCGGGGAACGGCATTCCGGTCGACAGCGTGGTGATCGACAAGAACGTCGACGCGCAGGCGGTCAAACGCGATGGCGGTAAGGCGCTGAAGCTGCTGGTGCTGTGGCGCAGCGATGAAGATCCGCAGCAGCGCCTGGAAATGGTGAAAGCGTTCAATACGCTGTGCCACGACAACGGGCTGCTGAGCATTATCGAGCCGGTGGTGCGTCCCCCGCGCCGCGGCGCCGCGTTTGACCGCGAGCAGGCGATCATCGATGCGGCCAAAGAGCTGGGCGACAGCGGCGCCGACCTCTACAAAGTGGAAATGCCACTGTTTGGTAAGGGCACACAGCACGAGCTACTGACGGCCTCGCAGAAGCTGAACGAGAACATCGCCATGCCGTGGGTGATCCTCTCCTCCGGCGTGGACGATAAGTTATTCCCGCGTGCCGTAAGCGTCGCCATGCAGGCGGGGGCATCGGGCTTTTTAGCCGGGCGCGCCGTCTGGTCATCGGTGATTGGCCTGCCGGACACCGAGCTGATGCTGCGTGATATTTCCGTGCCAAAACTTCAGCGTCTGGGTGAGATCGTCGACGAAATGATGGCTCGCCGTTAAGAAAGGACCCGAACATGAAATGGTTTAACACCCTGAGCCATAACCGCTGGCTCGAACAAGAGACCGACCGCATTCTCGATTTCGGTAAAAACGCCGCCGTACCGACCGGCTTTGGCTGGCTGGGCAATAACGGGCAGGTGCGCAGCGATATGGGCACCCATCTGTGGATCACCGCCCGCATGCTGCACGTTTACGCGGTGGCGGCGAACATGGGGCGCCCCGGCGCGTACGCGCTGGTTGAGCACGGCATTAATGCCCTGAACGGTCCGCTGCGCGACAAACAGCACGGCGGCTGGTACGCCTGCGTAAACGATGAAGGCGTGATTGATGCGTCCAAGCAGGGCTATCAGCACTTCTTCGTCCTGCTGGGCGCGGCGAGCGCCGTCACCACCGGCCACCCGCAGGCACGCAAGCTGCTGGACAATGCCATCGAGGTGATTGAGCGCTACTTCTGGAGCGAACAGGAGCAGATGTGCCTGGAGTCCTGGGACGAAGCCTTCAGCAAAACGGAAGACTATCGCGGCGGTAACGCCAATATGCACGCCGTGGAAGCCTTCCTCATCGTCTATGACGTGACCCACGACCGGAAATGGCTCGACCGCGCCTTGCGTATCGCCTCGGTGATTATTCACGACGTGGCGCGCAAAGGGGAGTACCGCGTTAACGAGCATTTCGACACCAGCTGGAACCCGATCCGCGATTACAACATCGATAACCCTGCCCACCGCTTCCGCGCCTACGGCGGCACGCCGGGGCACTGGATCGAGTGGGGCCGCCTGATGCTGCACCTGCGTGCCGCGCTGGAAGCCCGCTTTGAAACCCCGCCGGAGTGGCTGCTGGAAGATGCGAAAGGCCTGTTTCACGCCACTATTCGCGACGCCTGGGCACCCGACGGGGCGGACGGCTTTGTCTACTCCGTGGGCTGGGACGGCAAGCCTATCGTGCGCGAACGCGTGCGCTGGCCAATCGTCGAGGCGATGGGCACGGCTTACGCGCTCTACACCGTCACCGGCGAGGCGCAGTACGAAGCCTGGTATCAGAAATGGTGGGATTACTGCATCAAGTACCTGATGGATTACGAAAACGGTTCATGGTGGCAGGAGCTGGACACCAATAACGAAGTGACCACCAAAGTCTGGGACGGCAAGCAGGATATTTACCACCTGCTGCACTGCCTGGTGATCCCCCGCCTGCCGCTGGCGCCGGGCTTAGCCCCTGCCGTAGCCGCCGGATTACTGGATAGCCTGGCCAAATAATAAAGACGGAGTTTTTATGCGTACCCTACACAATATTGACCTGAAAAATAACGAAAGTAGTTTTACTCTGCGCTGGCAGGACCGTCTGATTTTATCCCACACCGCGGATGCCCCTTGCCTGTGGATCGGCGCAGGCGAGGCGGATATCGAGATGTTTCGCGGCAACTTCAGCATCAAAGACAAGCTCAACGAAAAGATTGCCCTGACGGACGCGACCGTCACGCAGCAAAGCGCGGGCTGGGCGATCCGCTTTACCCGCGGCGACGCGGTGAGCGCCACGCTGCTGGTGGGCGTCGATGCGGAAGGCCGTCTTGAGCTGAAGCTGAAAAATGACGCCGCCAGCCATAACCGCATCTGGCTGCGGCTGGCGGCTCAGCCTGACGATCATATCTACGGCTGCGGCGAGCAGTTCTCGTATTTCGATCTGCGCGGCAAGCCGTTCCCGCTGTGGACCAGCGAGCAGGGCGTGGGCCGCAACAAGCAGACCTACGTCACCTGGCAGGCCGACTGCAAAGAGAACGCGGGCGGCGATTACTACTGGACCTTCTTCCCGCAGCCTACCTTCGTGAGCACTCAGAAGTACTACTGCCACGTGGATAACAGCTGTTATATGAACTTCGACTTCAGCGCGCCGGACTTCCACGAGCTGGCATTCTGGGAAGATAACGCCACGCTGCGCTTCGAATGCGCAGAAACCTACGTCGATCTGCTGGAAAAACTGACCGGCCTGCTGGGGCGTCAGCCTGAACTGCCGGACTGGGTTTACGACGGCGTGACGCTGGGTATTCAGGGCGGCACCGAGGTGTGTCAGCAGAAGCTCGACGCCATGCGCGAGGGCGGCGTGAAGGTAAACGGCATCTGGGCGCAGGACTGGTCCGGCATCCGGATGACCTCCTTTGGCAAACGCGTAATGTGGAACTGGAAGTGGAACAGCACGCTCTATCCGCAGCTTGATGAGCGGATTGCGCAGTGGAAAAAGGAAGGCGTGCAGTTCCTCTCCTATATCAACCCGTACGTCGCCAGCGATAAAGATCTCTGCGAAGAGGCGTCGAAGCGCGGCTATCTGACCAAAGATGCCGACGGCAAGGATTACCACGTTGAGTTCGGCGAGTTCTACGCGGGCGTTATCGACCTGACTAACCCGGAAGCCTACAGCTGGTACAAAGAGGTGATCAAAAAGAACCTGATCGAACTGGGCTGCGGCGGCTGGATGGCCGATTTCGGGGAATATCTGCCGACCGATACCTTCCTGCACAACGGCGTGAGCGCGGAGATCATGCATAACGCCTGGCCTGCCCTGTGGGCGAAATGTAACTACGAAGCGCTGGAGGAGACCGGCAAGCTCGAGGAGATCCTGTTCTTCATGCGCGCGGGCTACACCGGCAGCCAGAAGCACTCTGTGATGATGTGGGCGGGGGATCAGAACGTCGACTGGAGCCTGGACGATGGTCTGGCGTCCGTCGTACCGGCGGCGCTGTCGCTGGCGATGACCGGGCACGGGCTGCACCACAGCGACATTGGCGGCTATACGACCCTCTTCGAGATGAAGCGCAGCAAAGAGCTGCTGCTGCGCTGGTGCGACTTCAGCGCCTTTACGCCGATGATGCGTACCCACGAGGGCAACCGCCCTGGCGATAACTGGCAGTTCGATGGCGACGCGGAAACTATCGCCCACTTCGCGCGCATGACCACCGTCTTCACCACTCTGAAGCCGTACATCAAAGCTGCGGTAGCGCAGAACGCGAAGAGCGGCCTACCGGTGATGCGCCCGCTGTTCCTGCACTACGAGGACGACGCGCGCGCCTACACGCTGAAATACCAGTACCTGTTTGGCCGCGATCTGCTGGTGGCGCCGGTTCATGAAGAGGGACGCCGCGACTGGTCGCTCTATCTGCCGCAGGACACCTGGGTCAATGCGTGGACCGGGGAAACCTGCCAGGGCGGTGACATCACCGTTGATGCCCCGCTCGGCAAACCGCCGGTCTTCTATCGCCAGCACAGCGAATGGGCAGATCTGTTTAGCACCTTACGTCATATCTGATAAGGCTCGCCCGCGGGGAAACCTGCGGGCAGACGGAGAACAATAATGAGTCAACATACTTCTGATCCGGCAACCCTGCGCCTGCCGTTTAAAGAAAAACTCGCCTACGGGATGGGCGATCTCGGCTCTAACATCCTGCTTGATATCGGCACGCTGTATCTGCTGAAGTTCTACACCGACGTGCTGGGGCTGCCTGGCACCTACGGCGGGGTTATCTTCCTGATTGCGAAGTTTTTTACCGCCTTCACCGACATGGGCACCGGGATCATGCTCGATTCCCGGCGCAAGATCGGCCCGAAAGGGAAATTCCGCCCGTTCGTGCTGTATGCAGCCTTCCCGGTAACGTTGCTGGCCATAGCTAACTTCGTCGGCACACCGTTTGAAATTACCGGTAAAACGGTGATGGCGACGGTGCTGTTCATGCTGTACGGCCTGTTCTTCAGCATGATGAACTGCTCCTACGGCGCGATGGTGCCCGCCATTACCAAAAACCCGGACGAGCGCGCCTCGCTGGCCGCCTGGCGCCAGGGCGGGGCCACGCTGGGCCTGCTGCTCTGTACGGTGGGCTTTGTCCCGGTGATGAACCTGATTGAAGGCAACGACCAGCTTGGCTACATCTTTGCCGCCACCCTCTTCTCGCTGTTCGGGTTGTTCTTTATGTGGTGGTGCTATAAGGGCGTAACCGAGCGTTACGTCGAGACGCAGCCTGCTAACCCGGCGCAGAAACCGGGGCTGTTGCAGTCGTTTCGCGCCATCGCCGGGAACCGTCCGCTGTTTATCCTGTGCATCGCTAACCTGTGCACGCTGGGCGCCTTTAACGTTAAGCTCGCCATTCAGGTCTACTACACGCAGTACGTACTGAACGACCCGATCCTGCTGTCGTACATGGGCTTCTTCAGCATGGGCTGTATTTTTATCGGCGTCTTTATGATGCCCGGCGCGGTGCGGCGCTTCGGTAAGAAAAAGGTATACATCAGCGGGCTGATGATTTGGGTGGCGGGCGATCTGCTTAACTACTTCTTCGGCGGCGGCTCGGTGAGCTTCGTGGCGTTCTCCTGCCTGGCGTTCTTCGGCTCCGCGTTCGTGAACAGCCTGAACTGGGCGCTGGTGTCCGATACCGTGGAGTACGGCGAGTGGCGCACCGGCGTGCGCTCCGAGGGGACGGTCTACACCGGCTTTACCTTCTTCCGTAAGGTCTCGCAGGCGCTGGCGGGCTTCTTCCCGGGGATCATGCTCACGCAGATCGGCTATGTGCCCAACGTGGTGCAATCCGCCGGCACGGTTGAAGGGCTACGGCAGCTGATATTTATCTATCCGAGTCTGCTGGCAGTCATCACCATCGTGGCGATGGGCTGCTTCTACAACCTTAACGAGAAGATGTATGTGCGCATCGTGGAAGAAATTGAGCTGCGCAAACGTACGGCATAAATGACGTGATTGAGCGCCCTGCGGGGCGCTTTGAGGATCGACCATGACACATAATACTGATCCGTTAACCCTGAAATTGAGCCTGCGAGAGAAGTGCGCCTACGGGATGGGTGATTTTGGCTCGAACCTGATGCTGTGTATTGGCACGCTGTATCTGCTGAAGTTTTACACGGACGAGCTGGGCATGCCCGCGTTCTACGGCGGCATCATTTTTCTGGTCGCCAAGTTCTTTACCGCGTTTACCGACATGCTGACCGGGGTGCTGCTGGACTCCCGGCGTAATATCGGCGCGCGGGGCAAATTCCGGCCATTCATTCTCTACGCCTCCGTTCCGGTGGCGCTGGTGGCCACGGCGCAGTTTATGGCCAACGACTTTAGCCTGACGGTGAAAACGGCTCTCGCCACCGTGCTCTTCATGATGTTTGGCCTCTGCTACAGCCTGATGAACTGTGCCTACGGTGCAATGGTTCCGGCCATCACCAAAAACCCGAACGAGCGCGCGCAGCTTGCGGCGTGGCGTCAGGGCGGCGCAACGGTAGGACTGTTGCTCTGTACTGTCGGCTTTATGCCGATTCAGGCGCTGTTCGTCAGCCAGCCCTCACTCGGCTATCTGGTGGCCGCGCTGGTGTTCGTCACCGGGGGACTGTTCTGCATGTGGTGGTGCTACAGCGGGGTGAAAGAGCGCTACGTCGAGCTTACGCCCGATCACCATAAGCCCGGCATTCTGAAATCGTTCTGCGCGATTTTCCGCAATCCGCCGCTGCTGGTGCTGTGCATCGCCAACCTGTGTACCCTCGCCGCGTTTAACATCAAGCTGGCGATTCAGGTCTATTACACCCAGTACGTGCTGAACGATCTGCATCTCCTGTCATGGATGGGCTTTTTCAGCATGGGTTGCATTCTGATTGGCGTGTTTCTGGTGCCTGGCGCGGTGAAGCGCTTTGGCAAGAAGCCGGTCTATCTGGGCGGGCTGACGCTGTGGGCGGTGGGCGACGTGCTGAACTTCGTCTGGGGAACCAGTTCCCTGCTGTTCGTGCTCTTTTCCTGCATGGCCTTTTTCGGCACCGCGTTTGTGAACAGCCTGAACTGGGCGCTGGTGCCGGATACGGTTGATTACGGCGAGTGGAAAACCGGGATCCGCGCCGAAGGGTCGGTGTATACCGGCTATACCTTCTCGCGCAAAATCTCCGCGGCGCTGGCCGGTTTTCTGCCCGGTATCATGCTGACCCAGATTGGCTATGTTCCCCATGCCGTACAGAGCGCAGGCACGCTGCTTGGGTTGCGCCAGCTTATTTTCCTCTGGCCGTGCGGCCTGGCGATCGTTGCCGCCGTGACCATGGGGCTGTTTTATAAACTCAACGAAGCGCGCTTCGCCTTTATTATCGAGGAGATTGGAAAACGGAAAAAACAGACAGCAAATACCCCTGAGATAACCACCAACAATAAAGCGTCAGCAGTCACTTTATAACAATAAATCCGGCCAGTATGTCCTTCCTGTTTATCAGGAGGGAGGCCTTTCTGTACCTGATACATGGACAAATTATGAAAAGAATCATCACCGTACTGATCGTGTCGTCTGTGTCCTGCCCGGTTTTTGCCGGGGCCTATGTCGAAACGCGCGAAGCCTACAACACCGCCTCTGAGCTGCACGAAGTGATCCTGCGTGCGGGCTATAACTTCGATATGGGCGCGGGACTGATGTTCACCAACGCTTATAACGTGGGGAAATGGGACGAACTGAAGCACAGCTATAACGAAATTGAGGGGTGGTATCCACTCTTCAAACCGACCGACAAACTGACCTTCCAGCCCGGCGGCTTGATTAATGACAGCAGCGCAGGATCAGGTGGCGCGGTTTATTTAGATACTAACTATAAATTTACGGACTGGTTTAATCTGACGTTCCGCTATCGCTATAACCATAACAATTACGATACGCCGGACTATAACGGGCAGATGGATAAGAACGACACACATGAATTTGCCAACTACTGGAATTTCAAAGTGACGGATGCGTTTTTCTACACCTTTGAGCCGCACTTTTTCCAGCGGGTGAATGATTACCACAGCAAAAATGGCAAAGACCATCACTGGGAAATTACCAATAAATTCAGCTATAAGATCGACAGAAACTGGCTGCCGTATCTTGAGCTACAGTGGCTGGACCGATGGAATGATTACAACCGCGAGCAGTACCGGATCCGTTTAGGGTTGCGGTATTCGTTCTAATAAAAAAAGCCGCTGATCGCTCAGCGGCTTTTTCGTTGCCGGGTGGCGCATGCGCTTACCCGGCCTACGGCATAACCGAATTACTCTTCTTTCGCACCGCGCATTGCACGTTTACGATCGTTCTCGGTCAGGTGACGTTTACGGATACGAATTGACTGAGGCGTCACTTCGACCAGTTCGTCATCATCGATGAATTCCAGAGCCTGCTCCAGGGTCATCTTGATCGGTGGAACCAGAACCGTTGCTTCGTCAGTACCGGACGCACGCATGTTGGTCAGTTTCTTACCGGTCAGGCAGTTTACCGTCAGGTCGTTAGAACGGCTGTGAATACCGATGATCTGGCCTTCGTAAACTTCAGCACCGTGACCCAGGAACAGCTTACCGCGATCCTGCAAACCGAACAGCGCAAACGCAACCGCTTTACCCTGACCGTTGGAGATCAGCACGCCGTTGTTACGCTGGCCCACTTCGCCCGGACGAACGTCGTCGTAGTGGCTGAAGGTGGAGTACAGCAGACCAGTACCGGAAGTCATGGTCATGAACTCAGAACGGAAGCCGATCAGGCCACGGCTTGGGATCACGTAGTCGAGACGTACGCGGCCTTTGCCATCTGGATTCATGTTTTTCAGGTCGCCTTTACGCTCACCCAGTGCCTGCATCACAGAACCCTGGTGCTGCTCTTCAACGTCCAGCGTTACGTTTTCGAATGGCTCTTGTTTACGGCCATCGATTTCGCGGAAGATAACTTTCGGACGGGAAACCGCCATCTCGAAACCTTCACGACGCATGTTCTCGATCAGAACAGACAGGTGCAGCTCACCACGACCCGAAACGCGGAATGCATCAGCGTCTTCGGTTTCTTCAACGCGCAGCGCAACGTTGTGCACCAGCTCTTTGTTCAGGCGGTCAAGGATCTGACGAGAGGTAACAAACTTACCTTCTTTACCACAGAACGGAGAGGTGTTGACGTTGAAGAACATGGATACGGTTGGTTCATCAACGGACAGGGCTGGCAGCGCTTCGACGTTCTGCGGATCGCAGATGGTGTCGGAGATGTTCAGTTCACCCAGACCGGTGATGGCGATGATGTCGCCCGCTTCAGCGATGTCGCTCTCGATACGCTCAAGACCCAGGTGAGTCAGAACTTTACCGACTTTACCGTTACGGGTTTTGCCTTCGCTATCGATGATAGTGACCTGCTGGTTAGGCTTCACTTTACCGCGCTTGATACGACCAATGCCGATTACGCCAACGTAGTTGTTGTAGTCGAGCTGAGAGATCTGCATTTGCAGGGTGCCTTCCAGGTCAACGTTTGGCGCAGGAACGCGGTCAACAATCGTCTGGTACAGCGGAGTCATGTCTTCCGCCATGTCTTCGTGATCCAGACCGGCGATACCGTTCAGCGCAGACGCATAAACGATAGGGAAGTCCAGCTGTTCGTCGGTCGCGTCGAGGTTAACGAACAGGTCGAAGACCTGGTCAACAACCCAGTCAGGACGCGCGCCAGGACGGTCAACCTTGTTGATCACAACGATAGGTTTCAGGCCGTGGGCAAATGCTTTTTTGGTCACGAAGCGCGTTTGCGGCATAGGGCCATCAAATGCGTCAACCACCAGCAGCACGGAATCCACCATGGACATCACGCGCTCAACTTCACCACCGAAGTCGGCGTGCCCTGGGGTATCAACGATGTTGATACGGTAGTCATTCCATTTGATAGCGGTGTTTTTGGCGAGGATGGTAATCCCACGCTCTTTCTCCAAATCGTTGGAGTCCATCACACGCTCTTGAGTTTCGGCACGAGCATCAAACGTACCGGACTGCTGTAGCAGCTTATCAACCAGGGTAGTTTTACCATGGTCGACGTGCGCGATGATGGCGATATTACGCAATTTTTCGATCACAACTTTGCCTCAGGCATTTAGAAATAGCGCGTTATTGTACACGGATTAATCGCACTACAAAACAGGATCACAAACATCCCCCGCAAACAAGTATTGCAGAGATGCTTTGTGATCGCTTTCACGGAGCGGTAAAAGGGCACTTTAACGTAAATTGCACCAATATGGTGCTCGATGTTCACACAGAAGCACTATAATGGTGCAACAAATCCAATGTGGTGCAGCCCTTCTGCACTATGGTGCGCATGATAACGCCTTTTTGGGGTGTTTTAAAAGTTGGCACAGATTTCGCTTTACAGAAATACAGTAAAAATATGGCAGCCCAGCCGATTTGAAGACCTCGTTACCACGACGACAATGACCAATCTGGAGAGTTAAGTATGTCCGCTGAACACGTTTTGACGATGCTGAACGAACATGAAGTGAAGTTTGTTGATCTGCGCTTCACCGATACCAAAGGTAAAGAACAGCACGTCACGATCCCTGCTCATCAGGTGAACGCCGAATTCTTTGAAGAAGGCAAAATGTTTGACGGCTCCTCCATTGGCGGCTGGAAAGGCATTAACGAATCCGACATGGTTCTGATGCCAGATGCAACCACTGCGCTCATTGACCCGTTCTACGAAGAACCTACGCTGATCATCCGCTGCGATATCCTGGAACCTGGCACGCTGCAAGGCTATGACCGTGACCCACGCTCCATCGCAAAACGCGCTGAAGAGTACCTGCGTTCTACCGGTATCGCAGACACCGTTCTGTTCGGGCCAGAGCCAGAGTTCTTCCTGTTCGATGACATCCGTTTTGGTGCTTCCATTTCTGGTTCCCACGTCGCTATCGATGACATCGAAGGCGCATGGAACTCTTCCACCAAATACGAAGGTGGTAACAAAGGTCACCGTCCGGGCGTGAAAGGCGGTTACTTCCCGGTTCCTCCGGTCGATTCTTCACAGGACATCCGTTCTACCATGTGTCTGATCATGGAAGAGATGGGTCTGGTTGTTGAAGCGCACCACCACGAAGTGGCAACGGCTGGCCAGAACGAAATCGCAACCCGCTTCAACACCATGACCAAGAAAGCGGATGAGATTCAGATCTACAAATACGTTGTGCACAACGTTGCGCACCGTTTCGGTAAAACCGCGACCTTCATGCCAAAACCCATGTTCGGCGACAACGGTTCCGGTATGCACTGCCACATGTCCCTGTCCAAGAACGGCACCAACCTGTTCTCTGGCGACAAATATGCGGGTCTGTCTGAGCAGGCGCTGCACTACATCGGCGGTGTTATCAAGCACGCTAAAGCGATCAACGCCCTGGCGAACCCGACCACCAACTCCTACAAGCGTCTGGTCCCAGGTTACGAAGCACCGGTGATGCTGGCTTACTCTGCCCGTAACCGTTCTGCGTCTATCCGTATCCCGGTGGTGGCGTCTCCGAAAGCGCGTCGTATCGAAGTGCGCTTCCCGGACCCGGCGGCTAACCCATACCTGTGCTTCGCAGCACTGCTGATGGCCGGTCTGGACGGTATCAAGAACAAGATCCACCCGGGCGAAGCCATGGACAAAAACCTGTACGACCTGCCGCCAGAAGAAGCGAAAGAGATCCCACAGGTTGCCGGCTCTCTGGAAGAAGCCCTGCAAGCGCTGGACGCAGACCGTGAGTTCCTGACCGCTGGCGGCGTGTTCACCGATGAAGCTATCGACGCTTACATCGCGCTGCGTACCGAAGAAAACGACCGCGTTCGCATGACGCCGCACCCGGTTGAGTTCGAACTGTACTACAGCGTTTAATTGATTTGTTTTACCCGGCGCATACGCGTCGGGAGTAGTTGCCGTGGAAACTTTAGCCCATCTTCGGATGGGCTTTTTTCTCCACCAACAACCTGATCTCACGCGCTTTTTACCTCTAAAACGCTATACTGCACTAAAATAGTGCAACGACTCCAGGAGACTGCTGAATGGCAACTGGCACGCTGCCCGATGCTGGGCAGATCCTCAATTCTTTGATTAACAGTATTTTGCTGGTCGACGACGAGCTGGCGGTGCATTACGCCAACCCGGCGGCGCAGCAGCTGCTCGCTCAAAGCGCCCGTAAACTGTTTGGCACGCCGCTGCCGGAACTGCTGAGCTATTTCTCGCTGAATATTGGCCTGATGCAGGAGAGTTTGCAGGCGGGTCAGGGCTTCACCGATAACGAAGTGACGCTGGTGATTGACGGACGCTCGCATATTTTGTCCCTCACCGCACAGCGCCTGCCAGATGGCATGATTCTGCTGGAAATGGCGCCGATGGATAACCAGCGTCGTCTCAGCCAGGAGCAGCTACAGCATGCTCAGCAGATTGCGGCGCGCGACCTGGTACGCGGGCTGGCTCATGAAATTAAAAACCCGCTGGGCGGCTTACGCGGTGCGGCACAGCTTTTGACCAAAGCGCTGCCTGACCCTGCCCTGGCGGAGTATACCAACGTCATTATCGAGCAGGCGGACCGTCTGCGTAATCTGGTCGATCGCCTGCTCGGGCCGCAGCAGCCGGGGATGCATGTTTCAGAAAGCATTCACAAGGTCGCGGAGCGGGTGGTGAAACTCGTCTCTATGGAGCTGCCGGATAACGTCACGCTGGTGCGTGATTACGACCCAAGCCTGCCGGAGCTGGCGCACGATCCGGACCAGATTGAACAGGTGCTGTTGAACATTGTGCGTAACGCGTTGCAGGCGCTGGGCCCGGAGGGTGGCGAAATTATTCTGCGTACCCGCACCGCGTTCCAGCTGACGCTGCACGGCGTGCGTTATCGTCTGGCGGCACGTATTGATGTGGAAGATAACGGGCCGGGGATCCCGCCGCATCTCCAGGACACCCTGTTCTACCCGATGGTCAGCGGTCGCGAAGGCGGCACCGGGCTGGGGTTATCCATAGCCCGTAATTTGATTGACCAACACTCCGGCAAAATTGAATTTACCAGTTGGCCGGGACATACCGAGTTTTCGGTTTTCCTGCCGATTAAAAAATAAAGGTGACGTTTATGCAACGAGGGATAGTCTGGGTAGTCGATGACGATAGCTCCATCCGTTGGGTGCTTGAACGCGCGCTCACAGGAGCGGGATTAAGCTGCACGACGTTTGAGAGCGGCAGCGAAGTGCTCGACGCACTCACCACCAAAACGCCGGACGTTCTGCTCTCGGATATTCGCATGCCGGGCATGGACGGACTGGCGCTCTTAAAGCAGATCA
The DNA here is from genome assembly GCF_001037645.1 of Enterobacter sp. BWH64. Lineage (NCBI taxonomy): Bacteria > Pseudomonadati > Pseudomonadota > Gammaproteobacteria > Enterobacterales > Enterobacteriaceae > Enterobacter > Enterobacter sp. BWH64. The sequence continues at coordinate 365,943 of NZ_KQ089922.1, read as the reverse complement.
AACAGCGCCACCCCATGCTTCCGGTCATCATAATGACCGCCCACTCCGACCTGGATGCCGCCGTTAGCGCCTACCAGCAGGGGGCGTTTGATTACCTGCCAAAACCGTTTGATATCGACGAAGCCGTTGCCCTGGTCGAACGCGCCATCAGCCACTATCAGGAGCAACAGCAGCCCCGTCACGCGCCGGATTTTGGGCCTACGACGGACATCATCGGTGAAGCGCCGGCCATGCAGGACGTGTTTCGCATCATCGGGCGTCTGTCGCGCTCGTCTATCAGCGTCTTGATTAACGGTGAATCAGGGACCGGTAAAGAGCTGGTTGCGCACGCCCTGCATCGCCACAGCCCGCGGGCGAAAGCCCCCTTTATCGCCCTGAACATGGCGGCGATCCCCAAGGATTTGATTGAATCTGAGCTGTTCGGCCACGAAAAAGGGGCGTTTACCGGGGCAAATACCATTCGTCAGGGACGCTTTGAACAGGCTGACGGCGGAACGCTATTCCTGGATGAAATCGGCGATATGCCGCTGGATGTGCAGACCCGACTGCTGCGCGTGCTGGCAGATGGTCAGTTTTACCGCGTGGGCGGGTATGCGCCGGTGAAGGTGGACGTGCGTATTATTGCCGCGACGCACCAGAACCTGGAGCTGCGCGTGCAGGAGGGGAAATTCCGTGAGGATTTATTCCATCGTCTGAACGTGATCCGCGTCCATCTGCCGCCGCTGCGCGAGCGTCGGGAAGATATCCCGCGTCTGGCGCGCCATTTCCTGCAAGTGGCGGCCCGCGAGCTGGGCGTGGAAGCCAAGCAGCTTCATCCGGAAACGGATGCCGCCCTCACCCGTCTGGCGTGGCCGGGCAACGTGCGTCAGCTGGAAAACACCTGTCGCTGGCTGACCGTAATGGCCGCCGGACAGGAAGTGTTGATTCAGGATCTCCCCGCCGAGCTGTTTGAAGCCACCGTGCCCGAAAGCACCGCCGGACATGCGCTGCCGGACAGCTGGGCGACGCTGCTGGCGCAGTGGGCAGATCGCGCGCTGCGTTCCGGTCATCAAAATCTGCTCTCCGAAGCGCAGCCTGAGATGGAGCGCACGCTGTTGACTACCGCGCTTCGTCATACCCAGGGCCACAAACAGGAAGCGGCTCGCCTGTTGGGATGGGGTCGAAACACCCTGACGCGCAAGCTGAAAGAGCTGGGAATGGAGTGATCTTACTCCGCTGTGTAAAGGTTACTAATTGAGCGCAAAGTGCCGTTATTTTGCGCTTTACTGTTCCGATGAGTTTTGTATGATCGTGCCCGGAAACAGGGGGGAGCATCATGCTGGAATCATTAGTGACTTTGCTTTCGAGCGGAGCAGCAGAAAGCCACACGCCACAAACTGCCGTTGCGGCGGTATTGTGTGCGGCACTGGTTGGGCTGTTTAGCTAACGCGCTGTCGATGAAAAGCCGGGTGGCGCTTCGCTTACCCGGCCTACATCTCGCACTTAAGTAGGCCGGGTAAGGCAAAGCCGCCACCCGGCATTACAGCTCAAATCACCCGCGAGAACTGCTGTAAACGCGCCTTCTGACGCAGATAGGCATCGAAGCACATGCAGATATTACGAATCAACAGACGTCCTTTCGGCGTGACGACAACCGCACTCTCCGACACATTCACCAGCCCGTCTTTCGCCAGCGGCGCCAGAAGCTTCAGGTCTTCGGCAAAGTAATCGCTGAATTGCAGATCCCATTGCGACTCCACCTCGCGAAATTCGAGACGGAAGTTGCAGATAAGCGCCTTAATCACGTCCCGACGGATGCAGTCGTCGCGCGTTAGCGCAATGCCGCGCCACAGCGCGTTGCCGGTTTCGTCTATCTGCTGATAGTACAGCTTCAGCTCTTTCTGATTCTGGGCGTAGCAGTCGCCAATCATGCTGATGGCGGAGACGCCCATTCCGAGCAGATCGGTATCGCCCTGGGTGGTGTAGCCCTGGAAGTTACGGTGGAGAACACCTTCGCGCTGGGCAATCGCCAGTTCATCGTCAGGGCGGGCAAAGTGATCCATTCCGATAAACTGATAGCCGGTTTCGGTCAGCGAGGCGATGGTCTCCTGCAAAATGTCCAGCTTCTGCTGGGCGGAAGGCAGATCCGCATCTTTGATTTTGCGCTGAGCGGCGAACAGCGTCGGCAGGTGCGCATAGTTAAAGACGCTCAGACGGTCCGGGTTAAGCTCAGCCACGCGTTTAAGCGTGTAGGCGAAGCTCTCCGGCGTCTGCTTCGGCAGGCCGTAAATCAGGTCTATATTCGTTGAGGTAAAGCCGATTTCACGCGCATGGTTGAGTAAGGCAAAGATAAACGCTTCGTCCTGCTCGCGGTTTACCAGGCGCTGTACTTCTTTGTTGAAGTCCTGTACGCCCATACTCAGGCGGTTGAAACCTTCGGCGCGTAAATGATCCAGCACATCCAGCTCGATTTCACGCGGATCGACCTCGATCGAAATTTCGGCGTCGTCGTTAAAACTAAAATTGCCGCGCAGCAGCGCCATCAGGCGGCTGATCTGCGCTTTATTCAGATAAGTTGGCGTACCACCGCCCCAGTGAAGCTGGCTGACGTGACGCCCTTTAAACAGCGGTGCGCGGTGCAGAATTTCCTGTTCGAGCGCATCGAGGTATTGATCGGCTTTGTGCTGCTGGCGGGTAACGATTTTATTGCAGCCGCAGAAGTAGCAGAGCTTATGGCAGAACGGAATATGGACGTAGAGCGACAGCGGGCGCTCGGGATAGCGCGCCACAGCTTGCTGAAAATCCGCCTCGCCGAAAGCGTCAGAAAACTCCAGCGCGGTGGGGTATGAGGTATAACGCGGCCCGGAATAGTTATATTTCTGGATCAGGGCCAAATCCCAGTCGATAGATGGTACAGACATGCTCACTCCTTCCGTTGGTGTCGCGTTCGTATACGGCGGCCCGTTCTGGTCCCGTTGCGGGACATCATTCGGGTGCGCAGCCACTTCTGTCGCCGCGACAACCGCCGTAGTTTAACGAATAACCACACCAGATAACATATAACCGGAAGGGTTATAAGCAGGACGAGTGTACCTGCCGGGTGCAAATGTTAGTTTCCACCTTTCAGCAGACGCATCATATCTTCCTGCTTTTCGTCTTCCTCTTCGTCTTCTTCATCATCGTAGGACAGACCCAGCTTCTGCATCAGTTCATCAATGCGGTCCAGTTTGGCGTCCACCCAGGACTGCTCTTCAGCGGTCAGGGTTTCACCCTCTTCAAGACGTTCCAGCAGCGCATCCAGGCGCTCATCGTTCTCCAGCATATCCAGCTCAGCCTGCGGTGAAAGCATAGGTTTCTCGCTCTTTGGTTTGTGCTGCTTAGTGACCGGCGTGTCTGTCACGCCCAGTGGAATGGGAGTTTTACTGCCGATACGAGGATCTTTCTGCTGTTTGCCTTTTGCAGAAGCGCCTGCGGCACCGCCACCGTTAGCACGGCTACCCGCAGCATGGCCACGATGTTTTTTATCGCGTTTGCGATCGCGCGCTTCCTGATTCAGTTCTTCGCGCGTTTTGCGGCGTGCTTTTGCAGGGCGTTTCACGCCCGCAGCGGAGGTCGGTTTTTTCATGATGTTTTATCTTTAAGTCGTTTTCTTCAGTATAGAATTGCGGCGAAATCTAGCAGAAAGCAAGCAAAGAAAAAAGGCGACAGAGCAATCTGTCGCCTTTTTTCCTGACTCACAACCCTTAACGGGTCAGACATTCCCTGTTTGCCTGCAACAAACCCTGTTTATCCCTTGGCTACTACCGTCCGTGATACGGTTCCGTTTCCTGTTAAAAACGCCTCCAGGCGCCGGTCGTCCTGACAATCCTGAGTCTTCGCCTCCTGGCGCTCCTGACCCTTATCCTTAAGTCGTTATCCTGTTGGCATCCTCGCCCTGGCACACACTTTACCTTGTTCCCTTAAACTAACAAGCTATGAAAAGGTACAAAACCGGATTTTCAGATAATTACTCATTAATAACTCTTTGAATTTTAATATTTTGAGTTTTTTAGCGCCTGCGATTTCTCTTAAATTTCTCATACGCTTAAGGGCAGATCTCTTACATTCCGTAGGGCTTTCACTTACATGTCAATGACGAAGGGAAAAGCCTTTTGCCCGCATTCAGGTATAATCCCCGCAGATTACGATTTTTGGAGACGACCACGTGACTACCTGGAACTACCAACAGACGCATTTTGTCACCAGTGCGCCCGATATTCGCCACCTGCCCTCAGACACAGGGATTGAAGTGGCATTTGCTGGCCGCTCCAATGCGGGAAAATCCAGTGCCCTGAATACGCTCACCAATCAGAAAAACCTGGCGCGTACCTCAAAAACACCTGGCCGTACTCAGCTGATTAACCTGTTTGAAGTGGCTGAAGGCAAACGCCTGGTCGATTTACCGGGCTACGGTTACGCGCAGGTACCGGAAGAGATGAAGATCAAATGGCAGCGTGCGCTGGGTGAATACCTGGAAAAACGCATGTGTCTGAAAGGTCTGGTGGTGCTGATGGATATTCGTCATCCGCTAAAAGATCTCGACCAGCAGATGATTGACTGGGCGGTGGCAAGCGATATTGCGGTGCTGGTGCTGCTGACAAAAGCAGATAAGCTGGCGAGCGGCGCGCGCAAGGCGCAGGTGAACAAGGTTCGTGAAGCGGTGCTGGCATTCAACGGCGATGTACAGGTTGAACCGTTCTCCTCGCTGAAAAAGCAGGGCGTGGATAAACTGCGACAGAAGCTCGACAGCTGGTTTAACGATCTGGAACCGGCGACTGAAGCGGAAGCAGAGTAACAACAGGCGCGGCGATGACCGCGCTTTTTTTCGCCTGAAACTTTCTTTGCCGCAATAAAAAACGCCCCAGTCATTACTGACTGGGGCGGCTAAAATATTCAGCCAAATCCGATTACGTGAAGTAAAAGGTCTGAAAGATAGAACATCTTACCTCTGTACCCTACGTCGTTAACTCTACTCTTTTTTTATCGCTGGACAAAGCACTTTTTGTAGTTTTTTTTCATTCTTTACATAGGGAATTCTAATGATCGTCACAAAACGCGCGTACTTATGTTGCTTACTTACATAAAACGCGCGTTATACCGATAACCCTTAGTGAGCCTGATCCCAGTTTTCGCCGCTACCCACTTCCACCAGCAACGGAACGTCCAGCTTCATGCTGTTTTCCATCAGTTCATGGATCTTCTGAGAGACCATCTCCAGATCGTCTTTATGAACTTCAAAGACCAGTTCATCGTGTACCTGCATGATCATTTTCACGCGCGGTTTCTCTTTTTCGAGCCAGGCATCGACGGCGATCATCGCGCGTTTAATGATGTCCGCCGCAGTGCCCTGCATGGGGGCGTTGATCGCAGCACGTTCAGCACCAGCCCGGCGCGCGGCGTTGCTGGATTTGATGTCCGGAAGGTAGAGACGACGGCCATCCAGCGTTTCAACGTAGCCTTTCTCTTTCGCCTGTGCGCGGGTACGTTCCATATATTCCAGCACGCCCGGATACCGCTCGAAGTAGAGATCCATATACTTCTGCGACTCTTTACGCGGGATATTGAGCTGGCGTGAAAGACCAAAGGCACTCATGCCGTAAATCAGACCGAAGTTGATCGCTTTTGCACTACGACGCTGCTCGTTTGTCACGCTCTCCAGCGGCAGCCCAAACACTTCGGCAGCGGTTGCCCGGTGGATGTCCTTCCCTTCGGCAAAGGCCGTCAGCAGGCCTTTGTCGCGTGACAGGTGCGCCATAATACGCAGTTCGATTTGCGAGTAGTCCGCGGAGACAATCAGATAATCCTCTGGCGCAATGAAAGCCTGGCGAATACGGCGGCCCTCTTCATTACGCACCGGAATGTTCTGAAGGTTAGGATCGGTTGACGAAAGTCGCCCGGTCGCCGCCACAGCCTGGTGATAGGAGGTGTGCACGCGGCCCGTTTTCGGGTTGATCATCAACGGCAGTTTGTCGGTATAGGTCGATTTCAGCTTAGCCAGACCACGGTATTGCAGAATAACTTTTGGCAGCGGATAGTCCAGCGCCAGCTCTTCCAGCACCTCTTCAGACGTTGAAGGGGCGCCACCCGGGGTTTTCTTCAGCGGCTTGATACCCTGTTTTTCAAACAGGATGGTTTGCAGCTGTTTCGGTGAAGACAGGTTAAATGCCTCGCCAGCAAGCTCATGCGCTTTCTGTTCAAGCTCGGTCAGGCGCTGCGCCAGCTCACCAGAGTGGTTATGCAGCACCGTTGGGTCGATTTTAACGCCATTGCGCTCAATACGGGACAGCACAGGCACCAGCGGCATCTCAATGTTCTGGAACACATTCAGCGGCCCTTCGTGCTTCTGCAATTTCGGCCACATTTTGAGATGCAGCTGTAGCGTGACGTCAGCGTCTTCCGCGGCGTAGCGGCCTGCTTCTTCCAGCGCGATCTGGTTAAAGGTCAGCTGATTTTTGCCCTTACCGGCAATTTCTTCAAAGGTGATGGTTTTGTGTTTCAGCCAACGATCGGATAAGGAATCCATATCATGGCGGCCCGCCACGCTGTCCAGAATGTAAGATTCCAGCATGGTGTCAAAAGCGATACCACGCAGCTCAATGCCGTAGTTTTGCAGAATACCGCGGTCGTACTTCAGGTTTTGCCCAACCTTCAGCACTTTCTCGTCTTCCAGAATCGGCTTCAGCAGTTCTAAGGCGCGCTCGCGGGAGATTTGCTCCGGCGCATCCAGATAGTCGTGAGCCACCGGAACATAGGCTGCAATCCCCGGCTCCGTTGCGAATGACAGGCCCACCATATTAGCCGTAATGTTATCAAGGCTGTCCGTTTCGGTATCGAAAGCAAATACTGGCGCTTTTTTCAGCTTTTCAATCCAGGCGATGAGCCGTGACTCTTCAAGGATGGTTTCATAGTTGTCGAAGGAGAGCGCTACCGCCTCTTCTTCTGCCTGCTCTTCGGCATTGACAACGATGGTCTCTTTCGGCTTCGCCGCAGGTTTAGCCCCTTTCGCCTGAAGCCATTTCCCGGCTTCAACATCCGCGGTCCAGCGTTTAAATTCGTATTTTCTGAACAGGCCAAGCAGTTCGTCGGCGGCGGGTTCCTGCACTTCCAGCTGCTCGCAGGTAAGCTCCAGCTCTACGTCAGTTTTGATGGTGGCCAACTGATAGGAGAGATAAGCCACCTCTTTGTTATCGGCGAGCTTTCCGGCCATGGTTTTTGCGCCACGGAAGGTAAGACCGGCAATTTTGTCGGGTTCTGCATACAGCGTATCCAGCCCGCCCAGCCCTTGCAGCAGCGCCTGAGCTGTTTTTTCGCCTACGCCCGGTACGCCAGGAATGTTATCCGAGGAATCGCCCATCAGGGCGAGGAAATCAATAATGAGCTCTGGCGGCACGCCATATTTGGCGACCACTTCTTCCGGGCCAAGAATGGTGTTTGTCATGGTGTTGATCAGCGTGATCCCGGGCGTTACCAGCTGCGCCATGTCTTTATCACCGGTACTGATCAGAACCGGGCGGCCTGCTTTTTCCGCTTCGCGCGCCAGGGTACCAATTACGTCATCAGCTTCAACGCCTGAGACCGCCAGCAGTGGCAGCCCCATCGCTTTCACCATAGCGTGCAACGGTTCAATTTGCGCACGCAGATCGTCAGGCATGGGGGGACGGTGAGATTTGTAGTGCTCAAATAATTCATCGCGGAAGGTTTTACCCTTTGCATCAAACACCACGGCCGCATGGGTTGGGTGGTATTGCAGAATCAGGCTGCGAAGCATATTCAGCACGCCGTACATTGCGCCGGTAGGTTCCCCTGCGCTGTTGGTCAGAGGAGGAAACGCATGATACGCCCGATACAGGTAAGAAGAGCCATCGACGAGTATAAGTGGGTTTTCTGGGATCTGAACCATAATGTCCGTGCCTTTTATGAATTTATGGGTAAAGGATGCCACAGAAGGATGAAAACATCAGGTTTTAGCGCTTTATACAGAAAAAGATTTTGCGATCGGGAAGATCGCTCGCAAAACAAAACTGTGGATAAGTTTGTGCATATTTTTAATACAGGTGAATAACAGCTTTATAAAAGTGATACTGAAAACTTATTTATCTAATAAAATCAAAGCATTGCCATAAGATCACTTAAGATTGCGCTTCACTGATGTTTATTTAGTCTATGTGGATATAAGACTTAAGCACTCTGTCTATATGCAAAAATTCGCTGCCTGGCAGGAAAAGCCGCAGCCTCCTGGTGTGAAACCGCCCTGGTCTGAGCGAATTTCTGATAAGATCGGCGCCCAGCACCGGATAGCCGGCTGCTCAATTACAGCTAACTATCTGAATAAATTCATTATGTCGAGAATACTCGCAGCGATAACATTATGGTTAAGCGTCATTTTAACTATTCTGGTTACCATCGCCTGTTCTGTGCCAATCATCGTTGCCGGAATAATTAAACTTCTGCTGCCTGTCCCTCCGGTATGGCGCGCGGTGTCTGCTTTTTGTAATTTTATGATGTACTGCTGGTGTGAAGGGCTGGCGATCCTGCTGCATCTGAACCCCTGGCTGAAGTGGGATGTTCAGGGGCTGGAGAAGCTGAACAAAAAGAACTGGTATCTGCTGATCTGCAATCACCACAGCTGGGCCGACATCGTTGTATTGTGCGTACTGTTTCGCAAACACATTCCGATGAACAAATACTTTCTGAAACAGCAGCTGGCCTGGGTGCCTTTCATTGGACTGGCCTGCTGGGCGCTGGATATGCCGTTTATGAAACGCTATTCACGCAGCTATTTAATTCGTCATCCGGAACGCCGCGGTAAGGACGTGGAAACCACGCGCCGTTCTTGCGAGAAGTTTCGCGCGCATCCCACCACCATTGTTAACTTCGTCGAAGGATCACGCTTTACCGAAGAGAAGCGCCAGCAGACTCGTTCTCCTTATCAGAACCTGTTGCCGCCAAAGGCTGCGGGCATCGCAATGGCGCTCAACGTGCTGGGTGAGCAGTTCGATAAATTGTTGAACGTAACGCTCTGCTATCCGGAAAATGACAGGACGCCGTTCTACGATATGCTCAGCGGCAGGCTGACGCGTATCGTTGTCCGCGTTGATCTGATGCCCGTCAACACTGAACTGCACGGGGATTATGTCAACGATAAAAACTTCAAACGTCGTTTCCAGCTTTGGCTTAATACACTCTGGAAAGAGAAAGACGAGCAGATAGCTAAGATTAAATCTTCATACAAAAACGCCGGTCAGTGACCGGCGTTTTTCTTTATGTTTGTTACTTTTTCTCAACCAGGTATTTCACGGTATCAGCGTACTGTTGTACGAAGATATCCATGCTGGTCGTGTCCATACCACGCATATTCACCTGGTATTTGCCGTTAACATACATCGCCGGCACGCCCTGCAACTGGAAGTCAGCGGCAGCTTTTTCCTGCTGTGCCACGAGAGATTTCACCACGAAACTGTTCCAGGCAGCGTCGTAGTCTTCACCTTTAACACCGGCATCCACGAACACTTTACGGATATCTGCCGTAGTTTGTACGGTCTGGGTTTTCTGTACGGCTTCAAACATAGGCGCGGTGATCTTATCTTCCACACCCAGCGCAATCGCGACCGCCCATGCCTGAGTCAGATCTTTACCCAGTGGGCCAAGGAACTCAACGTGGTATTTCGTCATTTTGGTGCCTTCCGGCAGCTTTTTCTTCACGTTGTCAGAAACATGAAGTACCTGCTCAAACTCGTAGCAGTGCGGGCAGTAGAAGGAGAAGAACTCCAACACCTGAGGCTCGCCAGCAACAGGCTTGTCCAGCGTAATGTACTGCTTGCCGTCGGTAAACTGCGCAGCAGTTGCGCTAAATGCCAGAATCATACCAGCCAGCGCCAGCCAAATTTTTTTCATGATTAACTCTCTCCTGGGTGTGTCCAATTAATACATCGGCGTTAATTGCAAAGGGGGTTCCTGTAGAACCTTAACCTGCGCGGTAAATGTGGATATCTGGTTGCGCCAGTAATCCTCCCCGGTAAGCCAGGGGAAATTTCGGGGAAAAGCCGGGTCTTCCCAACGCCTGATTAACCACGCGAGATAATAAACAAATCGCATCGCACGTAAAGGTTCTATCAAGGCAATTTCGTCTGAATTAAAGGGGCTAAATTCTTCATAAGCTTCAATTATGGTCTCAAGCTGCATGCGCTGCTCGGCTTTATCACCGTTGAGCAGCATCCACAGATCCTGCACCGCGGGTCCCATACGTGCGTCATCAAGATCGACAAATAGTGGGCCATCGCGCCAGAGAATATTCCCGGCGTGGCAGTCACCGTGCAGGCGCAGAGTAGTAATATCATCCCGCCAGCAGGCTTTTACAGCATCAATAAGCTTATCGGTCGCCGTGAGGAAATTATCCTTTAGCGCATTCGGGATCAGCGCCGATGTTTCGAATACCTGTCGCGGCTCAATAAGATATTCCTGAACACCAATCGTCGGACGGGCAACAAACGGTTTTTTACGTCCCGTCTGATGAATGCGCCCCAGATAGCGGGCAACCCATTCCATCTGATCGATATTATCTGCCTCAAACTGTCTTCCGCCCAGGCTCGGAAATACCGCGTAGTAAAAGCCCTGATGGGTCAGCAGCGTTTGGTTATTGAATTTAATGGGTGCCGCAACGGGAACATCGTCATCCAGCAGATCGTGGGCAAACTGATGCTCTTCCTGAATTTGTTCTGCGGACCAGCGCTGTGGACGGTAAAACTTTACGACAAAGCGCTGGCGCTCTTCGTCCTGAAATTGGTAGACACGGTTTTCGTAGCTGTTTAAAGGGGTTAACCCGGAATCCACCCGAATACCCTGTTCGAACAGCGCATCCATAATGGTATCCGGGTGTAGTGTCTGGAAAGTAAAAGCCTGGTCGTTCATCCGATCATCCGGAAATTATACGAATGATTCAGGATATCATCTTGTGGCGATTTCGGTGGCTCCGCTTACAAGCTTTTACTCTTTAATTACGCCTCGGGCACGCAGTAATGCGGTTTTAAAATCCTCTTCATAATCTTTCTGAATGCCAGGAATAACAGCATCTTTAGCCGAGTCACGCATTTTCAGGTGGTAGATCAGGATGTCGTCAGAAAGGTCTGCCAGTTCGCCATCAAAACCTGACTCTTTCGCCAGTTTCTGTAAAAATTGCATCAGATTCAGCTCTGGCTCTTTTTGCCAGGCCGGCTGGAGAAGCTCAATGACTTCATTAAGACGTTTACATTTCATGGTAGTGCTCCTTTCATTTAGAGAGACACGTTAGCAGGGTCAATCCCACAATAAAAGAGGCGATATTCGTGAATCAATGCCAGGAAATCATCGGAGTTGTTCTGGCCGGGGGCAGGGCAACGCGAATGGGCGGAAAGGATAAGGGGCTTCAGCTCCTGAACAACACACCATTATGGCAGCATGTTGCTGATACGCTTGCAGATCAGGTGTCCTCGATGGCGATCAGCGCTAACCGACATGTTGATATTTATCAGCGCAGCGGGTATCCGGTTTATCAGGATAACCTGGTGGACTACCCCGGTCCGCTGGCGGGAATGCTTTCCGTTATGCAGCAGTCGCATGGAGAGTGGTTTCTCTTTTGTTCATGTGATACGCCCTTCATCCCGTCCTGCCTGGTTGAACGTCTGGTGCAGCGGCGCGGTGGTGCTCCCGTCGTCTGGGTACACGACGGTGAACGCGACCATCCAGCGATCGCATTGATTAATCGCTCGTTAATATCCGCGCTGGAAGATTACCTGGCCGCAGGAGAGCGACGCGTTATGGTATTTATGCGTCAGTCCGGAGGGCATTCCGTTGATTTCAGCGACATGAAATCGGCGTTTGTGAATGTAAACACGACGGAAGATTTGCAGATAATGCAGGAGAAGAAATGATACCCGTATTAGCGATCTCTGCCTGGAGTGGCACCGGGAAGACTACGCTGCTAAAAAAACTAATACCTGCACTTTGCGCCAAAGGCATTCGTCCCGGATTGATTAAGCATACGCACCATAACATGGATGTCGATAAGCCGGGGAAAGATAGCTATGAGCTGCGTAAGGCTGGCGCTGCACAAACGATGGTGGCGAGTAACCAGCGCTGGGCGTTAATGACAGAAACACCGGATGAAGCACCGCTGGATCTCGCTTATCTTGTCAGCCGGATGGATCACTCCACGCTGGATCTGGTGCTGGTTGAGGGGTTTAAGCATGAGGCCGTGCCTAAGATCTTGCTGTTCAGAAACGGCGCCGGGCATGATGTTAGCGAACTAATGCTGGATGAGCATGTGATTGCCGTGGCCAGTGACGTTGCGTTGTCGCTGGAAGTACCGGTTCTGGATTTGAATAATGTGGAGGGGATTGCAGCGTTTATTTTGGCGTGGTGTGCAGTCTGAGATCTGCCGGGTGGCGGCTTCGCCTTGCCCGGCCTGCCGTTTTTCAGCAAACAAACGCAAAAAGGCCATCCTTCCGGATGGCCTCTTCACTTGTTTGATGCCTGGCAGTTCCCTACTCTCACATGGGGAGACCCCACACTACCATCGGCGCTACGGCGTTTCACTTCTGAGTTCGGCATGGGGTCAGGTGGGACCACCGCGCTACAGCCGCCAGGCAAATTCTGTTTAATCTGTATCAAAGCTGAAATTTGATTGTCTGTCTCTTCGCCAAAACACCTTCGGCGTTGTAAGGTTAAGCCTCACGGTTCATTAGTATCGGTTAGCTCAACGCATCGCTGCGCTTACACACCCGACCTATCAACGTCGTCGTCTTCAACGTTCCTTCAGGAGACTTAAAGTCTCAGGGAGAACTCATCTCGGGGCAAGTTTCGTGCTTAGATGCTTTCAGCACTTATCTCTTCCGCATTTAGCTACCGGGCAGTGCCATTGGCATGACAACCCGAACACCAGTGATGCGTCCACTCCGGTCCTCTCGTACTAGGAGCAGCCCCCCTCAATTCTCCAGCGCCCACGGCAGATAGGGACCGAACTGTCTCACGACGTTCTAAACCCAGCTCGCGTACCACTTTAAATGGCGAACAGCCATACCCTTGGGACCTACTTCAGCCCCAGGATGTGATGAGCCGACATCGAGGTGCCAAACACCGCCGTCGATATGAACTCTTGGGCGGTATCAGCCTGTTATCCCCGGAGTACCTTTTATCCGTTGAGCGATGGCCCTTCCATTCAGAACCACCGGATCACTATGACCTGCTTTCGCACCTGCTCGCGCCGTCACGCTCGCAGTCAAGCTGGCTTATGCCATTGCACTAACCTCCTGATGTCCGACCAGGATTAGCCAACCTTCGTGCTCCTCCGTTACTCTTTGGGAGGAGACCGCCCCAGTCAAACTACCCACCAGACACTGTCCGCAACCCGGATTACGGGTCTACGTTAGAACACCAGCCATTAAAGGGTGGTATTTCAAGGTTGGCTCCACGCAGACTGGCGTCCACGCTTCAAAGCCTCCCACCTATCCTACACATCAAGGACCAGTGTTCAGTGTCAAGCTATAGTAAAGGTTCACGGGGTCTTTCCGTCTTGCCGCGGGTACACTGCATCTTCACAGCGAGTTCAATTTCACTGAGTCTCGGGTGGAGACAGCCTGGCCATCATTACGCCATTCGTGCAGGTCGGAACTTACCCGACAAGGAATTTCGCTACCTTAGGACCGTTATAGTTACGGCCGCCGTTTACCGGGGCTTCGATCAAGAGCTTCGCGTTGCCGCTAACCCCATCAATTAACCTTCCGGCACCGGGCAGGCGTCACACCGTATACGTCCACTTTCGTGTTTGCACAGTGCTGTGTTTTTAATAAACAGTTGCAGCCAGCTGGTATCTTCGACTGATTTCAGCTCCGCCCGCAGGGGCTTCACCTACACATCAGCGTGCCTTCTCCCGAAGTTACGGCACCATTTTGCCTAGTTCCTTCACCCGAGTTCTCTCAAGCGCCTTGGTATTCTCTACCTGACCACCTGTGTCGGTTTGGGGTACGATTTCGTGTTACCTGATGCTTAGAGGCTTTTCCTGGAAGCAGGGCATTTATCACTTCAGCACCGTAGTGCCTCGTCATCACACCTCAGCGTTAACAAGGTACCGGATTTACCTGGAACCTCCGCCTACATGCTTAAACCGGGACAACCGTCGCCCGGCTGACATAGCCTTCTCCGTCCCCCCTTCGCAGTAACACCAAGTACAGGAATATTAACCTGTTTCCCATCGACTACGCCTTTCGGCCTCGCCTTAGGGGTCGACTCACCCTGCCCCGATTAACGTTGGACAGGAACCCTTGGTCTTCCGGCGAGCGGGCTTTTCACCCGCTTTATCGTTACTTATGTCAGCATTCGCACTTCTGATACCTCCAGCATGCCTCACAGCACACCTTCAACGGCTTACAGAACGCTCCCCTACCCAACAACACATAGTGTCGCTGCCGCAGCTTCGGTGCATGGTTTAGCCCCGTTACATCTTCCGCGCAGGCCGACTCGACCAGTGAGCTATTACGCTTTCTTTAAATGATGGCTGCTTCTAAGCCAACATCCTGGCTGTCTGTGCCTTCCCACATCGTTTCCCACTTAACCATGACTTTGGGACCTTAGCTGGCGGTCTGGGTTGTTTCCCTCTTCACGACGGACGTTAGCACCCGCCGTGTGTCTCCCGTGATAACATTCTTCGGTATTCGTAGTTTGCATCGGGTTGGTAAGCCGGGATGGCCCCCTAGCCGAAACAGTGCTCTACCCCCGAAGATGAGTTCACGAGGCGCTACCTAAATAGCTTTCGGGGAGAACCAGCTATCTCCCGGTTTGATTGGCCTTTCACCCCCAGCCACAGGTCATCCGCTAATTTTTCAACATTAGTCGGTTCGGTCCTCCAGTTAGTGTTACCCAACCTTCAACCTGCCCATGGCTAGATCACCGGGTTTCGGGTCTATACCCTGCAACTTAACGCCCAGTTAAGACTCGGTTTCCCTTCGGCTCCCCTATACGGTTAACCTTGCTACAGAATATAAGTCGCTGACCCATTATACAAAAGGTACGCAGTCACCCCATAAAGAGGCTCCCACTGCTTGTACGTACACGGTTTCAGGTTCTTTTTCACTCCCCTCGCCGGGGTTCTTTTCGCCTTTCCCTCACGGTACTGGTTCACTATCGGTCAGTCAGGAGTATTTAGCCTTGGAGGATGGTCCCCCCATATTCAGACAGGATACCACGTGTCCCGCCCTACTCTTCGAGTTCACAGCATGTGTGCTTTCGTGTACGGGACTATCACCCTGTACCGTCGGACTTTCCAGACCGTTCCACTAACACACAAGCTGATTCAGACTCCGGGCTGCTCCCCGTTCGCTCGCCGCTACTGGGGGAATCTCGGTTGATTTCTTTTCCTCGGGGTACTTAGATGTTTCAGTTCCCCCGGTTCGCCTCGTTAACCTATGTATTCAGTTAACGATAGTGCAACGAATTGCACTGGGTTTCCCCATTCGGACATCGCCGGGTCAAAGGTTCATATCACCTCGCCGGCGCTTTTCGCAGATTAGCACGTCCTTCATCGCCTCTGACTGCCAGGGCATCCACCGTGTACGCTTAGTCGCTTAACCTCACAACCCGAAGATGTTTCACTTCTGATTGCGAAAATTTGAGAGACTCGAACACACATGAGCTGTGTGTCGTTTCAATTTTCAGCTTGATCCAGATTTTTAAAGAGCAAATATCTCAAACATGACTCGCAAGTCAGTTTTGAGATATGACGGCAGGTGACTTTCACTCACGAACCAGCAAGTGGCGTCCCCTAGGGGATTCGAACCCCTGTTACCGCCGTGAAAGGGCGGTGTCCTGGGCCTCTAGACGAAGGGGACGTACAGTCTCAATCGCAAGACGCCTTGCTATTTACTTTTCATCAGACAATCTGTGTGAGCACTGCAAAGGCAGGTTCTTTAAGGTAAGGAGGTGATCCAACCGCAGGTTCCCCTACGGTTACCTTGTTACGACTTCACCCCAGTCATGAATCACAAAGTGGTAAGCGCCCTCCCGAAGGTTAAGCTACCTACTTCTTTTGCAACCCACTCCCATGGTGTGACGGGCGGTGTGTACAAGGCCCGGGAACGTATTCACCGTGGCATTCTGATCCACGATTACTAGCGATTCCGACTTCATGGAGTCGAGTTGCAGACTCCAATCCGGACTACGACGCACTTTATGAGGTCCGCTTGCTCTCGCGAGGTCGCTTCTCTTTGTATGCGCCATTGTAGCACGTGTGTAGCCCTACTCGTAAGGGCCATGATGACTTGACGTCATCCCCACCTTCCTCCAGTTTATCACTGGCAGTCTCCTTTGAGTTCCCGGCCTAACCGCTGGCAACAAAGGATAAGGGTTGCGCTCGTTGCGGGACTTAACCCAACATTTCACAACACGAGCTGACGACAGCCATGCAGCACCTGTCTCAGAGTTCCCGAAGGCACCAATCCATCTCTGGAAAGTTCTCTGGATGTCAAGAGTAGGTAAGGTTCTTCGCGTTGCATCGAATTAAACCACATGCTCCACCGCTTGTGCGGGCCCCCGTCAATTCATTTGAGTTTTAACCTTGCGGCCGTACTCCCCAGGCGGTCGACTTAACGCGTTAGCTCCGGAAGCCACGCCTCAAGGGCACAACCTCCAAGTCGACATCGTTTACGGCGTGGACTACCAGGGTATCTAATCCTGTTTGCTCCCCACGCTTTCGCACCTGAGCGTCAGTCTTTGTCCAGGGGGCCGCCTTCGCCACCGGTATTCCTCCAGATCTCTACGCATTTCACCGCTACACCTGGAATTCTACCCCCCTCTACAAGACTCTAGCCTGCCAGTTTCGAATGCAGTTCCCAGGTTGAGCCCGGGGATTTCACATCCGACTTGACAGACCGCCTGCGTGCGCTTTACGCCCAGTAATTCCGATTAACGCTTGCACCCTCCGTATTACCGCGGCTGCTGGCACGGAGTTAGCCGGTGCTTCTTCTGCGGGTAACGTCAATCGACAAGGTTATTAACCTTATCGCCTTCCTCCCCGCTGAAAGTACTTTACAACCCGAAGGCCTTCTTCATACACGCGGCATGGCTGCATCAGGC
>NZ_KQ089922.1:0-348228 GCF_001037645.1 Enterobacter sp. BWH64 | reverse complement strand
TACAACCCGAAGGCCTTCTTCATACACGCGGCATGGCTGCATCAGGCTTGCGCCCATTGTGCAATATTCCCCACTGCTGCCTCCCGTAGGAGTCTGGACCGTGTCTCAGTTCCAGTGTGGCTGGTCATCCTCTCAGACCAGCTAGGGATCGTCGCCTAGGTGAGCCGTTACCCCACCTACTAGCTAATCCCATCTGGGCACATCCGATGGCAAGAGGCCCGAAGGTCCCCCTCTTTGGTCTTGCGACGTTATGCGGTATTAGCTACCGTTTCCAGTAGTTATCCCCCTCCATCAGGCAGTTTCCCAGACATTACTCACCCGTCCGCCACTCGTCAGCGAAGCAGCAAGCTGCTTCCTGTTACCGTTCGACTTGCATGTGTTAGGCCTGCCGCCAGCGTTCAATCTGAGCCATGATCAAACTCTTCAATTTAAAAGTTTGATGCTCAATGAATTAAACTTCGTAATGAATTACGTGTTCACTCGTTGAGACTTGGTATTCATTTAGTGTCCGAGGACATTAAGAATCCATGTCACTTTGAGTGCCCACACAGATTGTCTGATAAATTGTTAAAGAGCAGTGCCGCTTCGTTTTCGCTGCGGCGCGGGGTGTGCATATTACGCTTTCCCGCTTCAGAGTCAAGCGTTTGTTTTGCTTTTCTCTGCTGACCCGGCGGCTTGCGTGCCGTTGTTCCGTGTCAGTGGAGGCGCATTATAGGGAGTTCTTCTGAAGTGACAAGAGGAAATTTAAAAAAAGTTTCTGACCGTGTTTTTTTTCACCAAAAGCGATGAGTTCAAGCTACAAATTGTTCTATTTGATGTATCTGCAACCACAATCACACCTGAGATGGCATAATTAACCGCATCAATATTTAAGGAATAAAAGCGATGCCATTAAGCGCACAACAGCTGGCAGCTCAAAAAAACCTGTCCTATGTGCTGGCAGAGAAACTGGCGCAGCTGATCTTAGCGGGTAAATATGCTCCAGGTAGCATCCTGCCCAGCGAGATGGAGCTGGGAGATCAGTTTGGCGTTAGCCGTACCGCCGTTCGCGAAGCGGTAAAAACATTAACGGCGAAAGGGATGGTGCTTCCACGCCCGCGCATTGGCACCCGCGTTATGCCTCAGGGAAACTGGAACTTTCTCGATCAGGAGTTACTCACCTGGTGGATGACCGAAGATAACTTTAATCAGGTCGTCGATCACTTTCTGGTCATGCGCAGCAGTCTTGAGCCTCAGGCCTGCCTGCTTGCCGCCACGCTCGGCACAGCCGAGCAAAAAGCGCAGCTCAATACTTTGATGGAAGAGATGGTGGATCTGAAAAAGCACTTTAACCGCGAGCGCTGGATAGCGGTCGATATGGCCTGGCATGAACATATCTATAATATGAGCGGAAATCCTTTCCTGACCTCCTTTGCTTCTTTATTCCATTCTGTGTACCACACTTACTTTACCTCTATCACGCAGGATGAGGTGGTGAAGCTGGATCTGCATCAGGCGATAGTCGATGCCATTCAGGAGAGCGACGGGCAGCGAGCCCTGAGTGCGTGCCAGGCGTTGCTGGCCGCGCCAACCCACCAGCAGGTAAATAAATGAAAGAGAAAAAAGCACGCAGTATGGCCGGACTGCCGTGGATTGCAGCCATGGCGTTCTTTATGCAGGCACTGGATGCCACTATCCTCAATACCGCCCTTCCCGCCATAGCCCAAAGCCTTAACCGCTCCCCGCTGGCGATGCAATCCGCCATCATCAGCTACACCCTGACAGTGGCGATGCTTATTCCGGTCAGCGGCTGGCTGGCCGATCGTTTTGGCACACGCAAAGTGTTCATGCTGGCGGTGACGCTGTTCACGCTCGGTTCTCTGGCTTGCGCCCTCTCCACCTCTCTGACGGAACTGGTTATCTTCCGCGTTCTACAGGGGATAGGCGGCGCGATGATGATGCCCGTCGCGCGTCTGGCGTTATTACGCGCCTATCCGCGCAGCGAACTGCTCCCGGTGCTCAACTTTGTGACTATGCCGGGCCTGGTCGGCCCGATACTTGGCCCGGTTCTCGGCGGCGTACTGGTGACCTGGGCTAGCTGGCACTGGATCTTCCTGATTAATATTCCGATTGGTGTGGCAGGGCTGATTTATGCCCGCAAATATATGCCGAACTTCACCACGCCAAGACGCAGCTTCGATATGGGTGGTTTCTTCCTGTTTGGCCTGAGCCTGGTCCTGTTCTCCAGCGGGATGGAGCTGTTTGGCGAGAAAATCGTAGCGACGTGGCTGGCGATGGCCGTCATCCTCAGCGGTATTCTGCTGTTCCTTCTATATATACGTCATGCGCGTCGCCATCCGACACCGCTTATCTCTTTATCTCTGTTTAACACCCGAACGTTCTCCGTCGGGATCGCGGGCAATATTGCCTCGCGTCTGGGCACGGGCTGCGTACCGTTCCTGATGCCGCTGATGCTCCAGGTCGGTTTCGGCTATCCGGCCCTGATTGCTGGCTGCATGATGGCGCCCACGGCGATGGGCTCGATTCTGGCAAAATCGACGGTCACGCAGGTGCTGCGCTGGTTTGGCTATCGTAAGACGCTGGTTGGCGTGACGATCTTTATCGGATTGATGATTGCGCAGTTCTCCCTGCAATCTGCGGCGTTACCAATCTGGATGCTGATCCTGCCGCTGTTTGTGCTGGGTATGGCCATGTCGACGCAGTTTACGTCGATGAACACCATCACCCTTGCGGACCTCACCGACGAGAATGCCAGCAGCGGCAACAGCGTACTGGCGGTCACTCAACAGCTGTCGATCAGCCTCGGGGTTGCCGTGAGCGCGGCGGTACTGCGGTTTTATGAAGGGTTCGAGGGAACTAATACCGTTGAGCAGTTCCACTATACCTTTATCACTATGGGCGCGCTTACCGTGGTATCGGCGGTGGTCTTTATGTTGTTAAAACCAAAAGACGGCCGGAACCTGATTAAAGAGCGTCACAAAGAGAAGGCTAAACCGAACCGCGTTCCATCAGAACAGGAGTAAGCTGCAAACGTTGCTGTTGTAGCGTGGGCTGGGCCATGCGGTGGATCAACACATCGATGGCCAGCTCGCCCAGTTCATCTTTCGGCTGATGGATGGTGGTCAGCGGCGGCGTCATGTAGCGCGCCAGTTCGATATCATCGTAACCGACGATCGCCATGTCGTCCGGAACACGTAATCCCGCCTGATACAGCGCCTGATAAGCTCCGAATGCCATCGCATCGTTACCGATAAACACCGCCTGCGGGCGCAGCTCTTGCGCCAGCAGTTTCTGCATTGCTTCAAATCCACCGTTAAATTCGAAATCGCCGGTGATGCGATAGCCATCAGGAATGGCAAGCCCCGCCCGTTCCATGGCCGAAAGATAGCCTTCCAGACGCAGGCGCGCCGGGGTTTTATCCAGCGGGCCGGTAATACAGGCAATGCGGGTATGACCTTTATCGATCAGATGCTGAGTCGCCATATCGCCGCCCAGCAGCGAGTTATCCTGGATCAGATCGCTGGTGCCGTCGAACGGCGCCCAGTCCATCATCACCGTGGGAATAGAAGGATAACGCTGGATGATCTCTTTCGAGGGTTGATGCGTTTCGGTACAGAGCAGCAGCAGCCCGTCGACGCGTTTTTGCATCAGCGTTTCCAGGTTACGGTTCATGCGCTGCTCATCGCCTTCGGTATTGCACAGCACCAGGCTGTAGCCGCGCTCGAAGCAGCTGCGCTCCACGCCGCGCACCAGTTCAGAATAAAAAGGGTTGGTACTGGCCGTGATCAGCATGCCGATGGTGCGCGTCTGGTTGAGCTTCAGGCTGCGGGCCAGCGCAGACGGCGCATAGTTGAGTTCTTTAATTGCAGCGTCAACTTTCTCCCGAATCGCCTCGCTGACGAAGCGATCGTTATTGATTACGTGGGAGACAGTCGAGGTAGAAACGCCCGCCATACGGGCGACATCTTTCATTGTGGCCAAGCGTTACCCCTGCTGACTTAAGAATTCATCAATCTCTTTACGCCATGGAACAGAAGGCTGAGCGCCTTTACGCGTCACCGCAATCGCAGCGGCGGCATGCGCGAAGCGGATCGCGTCATCCATTGCTTTTCCTTCCAGCAGCGCCGTTACCAGTGCACCGTTGAAGGTGTCTCCTGCGGCGATGGTATCAATGGCTTTGACCTTAAAGCCCGGTACGCGACGGCCTTCGCCATTGACGCTAGCCCACACCCCACGGCTGCCGAGGGTGATGATTACGGTGCCGATGCCTTTTTCATGCAGTGCAAGCGCGGCACGCGCGGCATCGTCATCATTTTCGACACGGATACCCGTCAGCTTTTCCGCTTCGGTTTCGTTCGGGGTGATGATATCCACCAGCGCCAGCAGCTCGTCTGATAATACACGGGCAGGCGCAGGGTTAAGTAGGACAGACGTATGATTTTCATGCGCAATTTTCGCGGCGGCCAGCACGCTTTCAACCGGTGACTCCAGCTGCATCAGCAGGGCTTCCGCTCCGGCGATGATTCCACGCTGCGCTTCGACGCGTTCAGTCGTTAACGCGGCATTAGCCCCCGCATGAATACCGATGACATTCTCACCTTCCGCATTGACGAAAATCAGCGCCACGCCGGTAGATTCCCCTGCAACCACGCTGACGGGTGCAATGTCGATGTTGTCGCTTGCCAGCTGTTTGCGTACGCGCTCGCCGGTATCGTCATCACCCGTACAGGCGATAAACGCGATATTCGCCCCGCTGCGTCCGGCGGCAACCGCCTGGTTTGCGCCCTTACCGCCGAACGCCACCTGATACTGATTGCCAGTGACGGTTTCGCCCGGAGTGGGGAACGTTTCAAGGTTAAGAATGTGATCGGCATTGATACTGCCAAGGACGACGAGGTTGCCTGCGGTTTTCATGTATTGAGGTGTCCATCTGAGAGCGCCACCGGTATTACCCGGTGGCGTATGCCACACTTTTCTTTTATTTGGTGTCCCTCAGGCAGCCAGCGACTGCCTGAATCGCCTTTACTGCTTAATGACCAGTTTCAGGTCAACAGGATATTTGGCCTGAACTTTTTCGCCCTTCAGCACTTTATCGGCAGTTTGCACGCCAGTCGCGCCAATTTGCTCAGGCAGCTGAGCGATGGTCGCAGCCAGTTTGCCATCATTTACTGCTTTTTCACCATCCGGCGTGCCGTCAAATCCGACAACCATCACATCTGATTTACCCGCAGTCTGGAGCGCACGCAGCGCACCGAGCGCCATTTCGTCGTTCTGTGCGAATACCGCCTGCACATCAGGATGCGCGGTCAGCAGGTTCTGCATGACGTTCAGGCCCTTTGTACGGTCGAAGTCTGCCGGCTGGCTCGCCAGCACGTTGAATTTGTGCGCCGCTACAGCCTGCTGGAAACCTTCACCACGTTCACGGGCCGCGGAAGTCCCGGCGATCCCCTGCAACTCGATCACTTTCGCGCCTTCACCTGCTTTCTTCGCGATGTAGTCGCCAGCGATTTTACCGCCCAGTACGTTATCAGACGCAATGTGGCTGACCACATCCCCTTTCGTTGCCTGACGGTCAAGGGTGATGACCGGGATCTTCGCCTGGTTTGCCATCTTCACGGCGTTACCGACCGCGTCGGAATCGGTTGGGTTGATCAGCAGGATTTTGGTACCACGAACGGTTAAGTCCTGAACGTTAGCCAGCTCTTTCGCCGGGTTGTTCTGAGAATCCAGCACCACCAGGTTGTAGCCCAGTTTATCTGCTTCTTTCTGCGCGCCATCCTTCAGGGAGACGAAGAACGGGTTGTTCAGGGTAGAGACAACCAGCGCGATGGTGTCCTTCGCCATGGCGTTAGCACTTACGGTTGCGCTCAGCGCGACAGCAGAAACCAGGGTAGCCAGTTTTTTCATGTTCATATCTAAGATGTCCTGTAGTGTCGTCAGTTACTGTTTTTTGTTGTCTACCAGTACCGCCAGCAAAATCACCACTGCCTTAACGATCATCTGGTAATAGGAGGAAACACCTAACAAATTCAAACCATTATTCAGGAAACCGAGGATCAGTGCGCCGATCAATGTCCCAACAATGCGACCTTTACCACCCGCAAGGCTCGTACCGCCCAGAACCACTGCCGCGATGGCATCCAGCTCATAGCCCGTACCCGCCGTTGGCTGCGCGGAAGAGAGGCGCGCCACTTCGATGATGCCCGCCAGAGACGCCAGCAGGCCGCACAGGGAGTAAACGATAATTTTGACTTTATTAACGCTGATACCGGACAGGCGCGTTGCCGCTTCGTTACCGCCCAGCGCATAGATATAACGACCCAGACGGGTATGGTGCAGCATGTACCATGCCGCCAGGAAGACGATAGCCATGATCCAGACCGGGGTCGGGACACCCAGCGGGCGACCGATACCGAACCAGCCAAACAGATCGGCGTTATCGGTAAAACCGGTATTAATCGGGCTGCCGTTGGTGTACACCATGGTCACACCGCGCAGCAGCAGCATCATCACCAGCGTGGCGATGAACGCCTGAACGCGACCTTTCGCCACAATCACGCCGGTTACGGCGCCAATTGCCGCACCTGCCGCCAGGGCAGCGGCAACGGCCACCAGCGCGTTGACCTCAATACCAACAATCGACGCGGCGATCGCGCCGGTGAGGGCCAGCAGGGAACCGACGGACAGATCGATACCCGAGGTCAAAATCACCAGCGTCATCCCCACCGCCATAATGGCGTTGACGGAGGTCTGCTGAAGAATGTTGAACAGGTTATTGACGGTAAAAAAGTTCGGGCTCATGGTCGAGACAATCGCGATCAGCACCAGCAGGGCAATCAGCGATTTTTGTTCCATCAGCCATGCCTTTGTGAAATAGCGGCGACCAGAAACAGCCTGGGTAGTCATCTTCTTACTCCTGATTCACGCGATTAAGCTTGCCCACAGCGGCAGCCATCAGAACTTCCTGGGTGGCCTGCTCGCGAGTGAATTCACCGCCGAGATGCCCTTCATGCATGACGATAATGCGATCGCTCATGCCTAATACCTCTGGCATCTCGGAAGAGACCAGAATGATGCTCAGACCGTCGGCCTTGAACTGGTTAATCAGCTGATATATCTCTTTCTTCGCGCCCACGTCCACGCCGCGGGTAGGTTCATCAAGGATCAACACTTTTGGGCGCGTCATCAGCCCGCGGGCAATCGCCACTTTCTGCTGATTCCCGCCGGACAACAGGCCAATCGCCTGCTCCATCGATGGGGTTTTAACGTTAAAGAGACGGATAAAATCGCTGACCGCCTGCTGCTCATCTTTGTGTTTCAGGCTGCCGCCGCTGCGGCTGAAATAGCCTAGCGCCGTCAGGGACATGTTCTCTTTCACCGACATGCCCAGCACTAAGCCGTCGCGCTTACGGTCTTCGGAAATATAGACAATGCCGTTCGCCAGGCCATCCTGCGGCGAGCGGGTGACCACCTCATGGCCGTCGAGGGTAACGTAGCCGCTGGTGCGCGGCAGTGCGCCATAGAGCACTTTCATCAGTTCGGTGCGCCCCGCGCCCATCAGGCCCGCGACGCCAAGGATCTCGCCCTTGCGCAGGGTAAAGGAGACGTCATTCACGCCCGGCCCGCAGAGATTATCCACCTTCAGGCGGATTTCTCCCGGCGCTTTCTCCAGATGCGGATACTGATCTTCGAGCTTACGTCCCACCATCATTTCAATCAGGGTATCTTCGGTCAGGGTTGCCACTTCGCGCTCGGCAATAAACTGCCCGTCGCGAAAGACGGTGACGTCGTCGCAGATCTCGAAGATCTCTTTCATGCGGTGTGAGATATAGACAATGCCGCGGCCCTGGGATTTCAGCTCACGGATCACGCGGAACAGGGATTCGGTTTCGGTATCGGTCAGGGCGTCGGTCGGTTCATCCATAATGATGACCTTCGACTCGAAGCTCAGCACCTTCGCGATTTCCACCATCTGCTGATCGCCGATGGAAAGGTCGCCCACCAGTCGGTCGCTCTTAAAGCGCAGATTCAGCTTCGCCAGCAGTTTGTCCGCTTCGGCATACATGGTTTTCCAGTCGATTTTGCCAAACCGGTTCACGAATTCACGGCCGAGGAAGATGTTCTCCGCAATGGTGAGCTGCGGGATCAGGTTCAACTCCTGGTGGATGATGCCGATGCCCGCTTCCTGAGAGGATTTCGGGCCGTTAAAGGTGGTCTCTTTACCCAGCCACAGCAGCGAACCGGCATCGCGTTGGTAGATACCGGTCAGCACTTTCATCATGGTGGATTTGCCGGCGCCGTTTTCGCCCACCAGCGCCATGACGCGCCCGGAATAGACGTTCAGCGCCGCGCCGGAGAGGGCTTTTACGCCCGGGAACGACTTATCGATCCCTTTGAGTTGCAGTAATGCGTCCATGATGGCCTCAGAAGGTGACGCCAGCACAGAGAATGATATTCGCATACGGGGAGCACTCCCCGCTGCGAATCACCGCCTGACTGTCTGCGGTTTGTTGTTTGAACTGCTCGTGCGTTGTGTAAAGAATTTCTATGGTGTTTCCCTGGTGCTGTTGCAGTTGCTCAATGTGGCTGAGCAACGTTTCGTGGAGTTGCGGATTATGTTGTTTGATTTCCGCCGCGAGAATGGCCGCCTCAACCTGCATCTCCGCGGTGACCACTTCCAGTACCTGCATGAACGAGGGTACGCCCTGCGTTAACGCCATATCGATACGGGTTGTGCTGCGCGGAACCGGTAAGCCTGCATCGCAAACCACCAGCGTATCGGTATGCCCAAGACGGGAAATCACCGATGAGATTTCTGAGTTGAGTACTGTGCCTTTCTTCATTTTTTGCTCCACTAGCGAAACGTTTCGCTAAAAACAGTGTAGCCGCAGAAGTGTTCAGAAAACCATCATGACGTAACGGATTTGTGATCAACGTCGAAACGTTTCGCTAAGTGAAATGCAATAGAGGAAAATTGCCCGGCGGCGCTACGCTTGCACGGGCCTACGGGTCTGGTAGGCCGGGTAAGCGCAGCGCCACCCGGCATATTCAGAAGGGTTAAATCTCGACCTGCGTCCCCAGCTCAATCACGCGGTTAGGCGGGATCTCAAACTGGTCAGGCGCACGCAGGGCGTTACGTTGCAGAATGAGATACAGCTTGCCGCGCAGGCGCAGATACCATGGGCGCTTGCCGATGATCAGCGACTCCTGGGACATAAAGAACGACGTCTCCATCATGCGGCAACTCAGGCCTTCCAGACCGCAGCGGTGGAACACCTCTTCCACGTTCGGCGTTTCGCGCCAGCCGTAGCTTGCCACCACGCGCCAGAAGGTTGGCGACAGCTGTTCAATCTGTACGCGACGCACGTTGTGAACGTACGGCGCATCTTCGGTACGCAGCGTCAGCAGGATCACGCGCTCGTGCAGCACTTTGTTGTGCTTGAGGTTATGCATCAGCGCAAACGGGATCACGTTCAGCGCGCGAGACATATACACCGCCGTGCCCGGCACGCGCACCGGTGGGGACTTCTCCAGCGAGGCGATCATCGCCTCAAGAGAGTTACCGTGCTCGTGCATACGACGCAGCAGGCGGAAACGTTCGCTCTTCCACGTCGTCATCACAATAAACATCACCAGACCCAGCGTCAGCGGCAGCCAGCCGCCGGAGACAATCTTGTCGAGGTTCGCAGAGAACAGCGGCACGTCGATGCAGAGGAAGCCAACCAGGATCAGCCCCACGAGGAACTTATTCCAGTGCCAGTTACGGTACGCCACGGTGGTGGAGAGAATAGAGGTCAACACCATCGTTCCGGTTACCGCGATACCGTACGCCGCCGCCAGATTACTGGAGTGCTCAAAGCTGACGATAACAATCACCACCGCGAAATAGAGCAGCCAGTTGACGAACGGAATGTAGATCTGGCCAGACTCCATCTCCGAGGTATGGATAATGCGCATTGGGGAGAGATAACCCAAACGCACGGCCTGACGCGTCAGGGAGAATACGCCGGAAATGACAGCCTGAGAGGCAATGACCGTCGCCAGCGTCGCCAGGATCAGCATCGGAACCAGCGCCCAGTCCGGCGCCAGCAGGAAGAACGGGTTTTTAATCGCTTCAGGGTGTGCAAGCAGCAGAGCGCCCTGACCGAAGTAATTCAGCACCAGTGAAGGCAAGACCACGCTAAACCAGGCGACGCGAATAGGGAGTTTCCCGAAGTGGCCCATATCCGCATACAGCGCTTCAACACCGGTAATGGACAGCACCACCGCGCCCAGCGCCACAAACGACACCACTTTATATTCAAGGAAGAAATGCACCGCCCACATTGGGTTCAGCGCGTGCAGGACATCCGGGTTGGCGATAATACTGCGTAAGCCCAGCGCCGCCAGGATCAGGAACCAGGCCAGCATAATAGGCGCGAACAGCTTACCCACCAGCCCGGTACCGTGTTTTTGTATGGCAAACAGCAACGTCAGCACGATAATAGCGAGTGGCACCACCCACGTATCAAGCTGTGGCGCGACAATCTCCAGCCCCTCTATGGCCGACATTACAGAAATCGCCGGCGTAATCACGACTTCTCCATAGAAGAAGCTGCCGCCAATCAGGCCGATGATGACCAGCACGGAGGTCATTCTTGCGGACGTATTGCGCCCGGCAAGGGACATCAGGGTCAGAATACCGCCCTCGCCCGCGTTATCAGCCCGCATTACGAAAGAGAGATACTTAAGGGAGACCACCAGGATCAGCAGCCAGAAGATGAGCGAGAGGAAACCAAATACGGCGTCACGCTCTACACCAAAACCAAACTGACCGGACAGACATTCACGAAGCGTATAAAGCGGGCTGGTGCCGATATCACCGTAGACAACCCCGATCGCCGCAAGCGTTACAGCGGGTAATGATTGCTTATTATCAGTGCTCATAGACTAGTCTTTTCGTTTGAATAACAAATGTGTGCTTAGTCCCTTGGCCCACAAAAAGCGCACAGTATGCACGATTCAATGCAAAATCGTACCCCTAAATGCAGCCGCATTAATGTAGCGCAAAGAAAATAGCGCCGCACTTCAGCCTATTACCAGGCCAGACCGAAACGTCTATACTCGCTTCAATTAGCCGCCACGACGGCGAAAGGATGCAAAACTATTATGGCTCACTCACATTTATTAGCAGAAAGAATTTCCCGCCTCAGCAGTGCGCTGGAGAAAGGCCTTTACGAGCGTAGCCACGCCATTCGCCTCTGTTTACTGGCGGCGCTGAGTGGGGAAAGCGTATTTCTGCTGGGCCCGCCGGGCATTGCCAAAAGTCTGATCGCACGCCGCCTCAAATTCGCTTTCCAGAACGCGCGCGCATTCGAGTATTTGATGACGCGCTTCTCCACGCCGGAAGAAGTTTTCGGCCCACTCTCCATTCAGGCGTTAAAAGATGAGGGACGCTATGAACGTCTGACGGCGGGCTATCTTCCGGAAGCGGAAATCGTCTTTCTTGATGAGATCTGGAAAGCCGGCCCGGCCATACTGAATACCCTGTTGACGGCAATTAACGAACGCCGCTTCCGCAACGGCGCCAGCGAAGAGAAGATCCCCATGCGCCTGCTGGTGGCCGCGTCTAACGAATTGCCCGAAGCCGACAGCAGCCTGGAAGCGCTGTATGACCGTATGCTGATCCGCCTGTGGCTGGATAAAGTCCAGGATAAATCAAACTTCCGTTCTATGCTGGTAAGCCAGCAGGATGAAAACGAAAACCCGGTGGCAGCGTCATTGCAGGTCACGGACGAGGAATACCACCAGTGGCAGGAGGAGATCGGCAAGATAAAACTGCCCGATCCCGTTTTTGAGCTGATCTTCATGCTGCGCCAGCAGCTTGATTTGCTGCCTTCCGCGCCGTACGTCTCCGATCGTCGCTGGAAAAAAGCCATTCGCCTGCTCCAGGCAAGCGCGCTGTTTAGCGGCCGCGATGCTGTCGCCCCAATCGATCTGATCCTGCTGAAAGACTGCCTGTGGCACGACGCAGAAGGGATGAATCTGATGCAACAGCAGCTGGACGTTTTGATGACCGGACACGCGTGGGGTCAACAGTCGATGCTTAATCAACTAGGCGCGATTGCCCAACGTCGCCTTCAGCTCCAGCAGCAGCAAAGTGACAAAACCGCGCTGAAGGTGAACCGTCTTGGCGGGATGTTTGCCCGTAAACCGCACTATGAACTGCCCGCCGGGCTGACTGACGCCTCGCTCACGCTTCTTCTTCAGCAACCGCTGAAGCTTCATGATATGCAGGTTGTGCACGTGACGATCGAACGCGTTGCGCTGGTTCAGTGGCTGGATAAAGGCGGTGAGATCCGCGGTAAACTCAACGGTATCGGCTTTGCACAGCCGCTGTCGATGGAAGTCGACAGCAGCCAGCACCTTGTGATCCGCGACGTCAGCCTTCAGGGATCGCGCCTGGCGCTGCCGGGCACGGCCTCCGATACTGTTCCGGAGGAGATCAAACAGCAGCTCGACGCGCTGGATAACGAATGGCATCAGCAGCACACGCGCTTCAGCGAGCAGCAGAAATGCCTCTTTATCCATAGCGACTGGTTAGGTCGCATTGAAGCCAGCTTGCAGGATGTCAGCGCGCAGATCAAACAGGCGCGTCAATGCTAACGCTGGACACGCTTAACGTCATGCTGGCGGTTAGCGAGGAAGGGTTGATCGAAGAGGTCGTCATTACCCTGCTCGCTTCACCGCAGCTGGCGGCCTTCTTTGAAAAATTCCCGAAGCTCCGAAAAGCAATGACGGACGATCTGCCCCGCTGGCGCGATAACCTGCGACAGCGGTTTAAGGAGACGGAAGTCCCGCCGGAACTGACAGAGGAAGTGGCTGGTTACCAGCAGTGCCAGCGGCTTTCAACACCGCAGTTTATTGCCCAGCTACAGCAAACCCTGACGCTGCTTGATAACGTTCACTCCCCGTTTGCCAGCCAGGCCAGAGCGCTGGTCACTGACAACCCCAGCTTTACTCCCGCCCTGCATACGCTGTTTTTACAGCGCTGGCGTCTGAGCCTTGTGGTCCAGGCCACGGCCCTTAATCAGCAGTTGCTGGACGAAGAGCGCGAACAGTTGCTCAGTGAAGTCCAGGAGCGAATGACCCTGAGCGGCCAGTTAGAACAGGTGCTGGTGGAGAATGAAAACGCCGCCGGTCGACTCTGGGATATGAGTGCCGGCCAGTTAAAGCGGGGCGATTATCAGCTGATCGTGAAGTACGGCGACTTTCTGGCACAACAGCCGGAGCTGATGAAGCTCGCAGAACAGCTCGGCCGTTCCCGGGAGGCCCGGTCGGTCCCAAAGAAAGATGCGCCGATGGAAACCTTCCGTACGCTGGTACGTGAACCCTCCACCGTACCGGAGCAGGTGGACGGGCTACAGCAAAGCGATGACATCCTGCGCCTGCTGCCTACGGAACTCAGCACGCTGGGCATGACCGAACTGGAGTATGAGTTTTATCGTCGGCTGGTGGAAAAACAGCTCATTACCTATCGACTGCATGGCGAAGCCTGGCGCGAGAAGATCAGCCAGCGTCCGGTGGTACACCAGGATTTTGATGAGCAACCGCGCGGCCCATTCATTGTTTGCGTCGATACGTCTGGATCGATGGGGGGCTTTAATGAACAGTGTGCAAAAGCGTTCTGCCTGGCTCTGATGCGCGTGGCGCTTGCCGATCGTCGTCGCTGCTACATCATGCTCTTTTCCAGCGAAGTTGTTGGGTATGAACTGACCAGCCCACAGGGGCTGGAGCAGGCGATCCGCTTTTTAAGCCAGCGCTTTCGCGGCGGCACCGATCTGGCCAGCTGTTTTCGCAGCATCATTGAGCGCATGCAGGGCGGTGACTGGTACGACGCGGATGCGGTGGTGATTTCCGATTTTATCGCCCAGCGGCTGCCGGACGACGTCGTGAATAAAGTGAAGGAGATGCAGCGCGTGCACCAGCACCGTTTCCATGCCGTGGCGATGTCTGCACATGGAAAACCCGGCATCATGCGCATCTTCGATCATATCTGGCGCTTTGATACCGGGTTGCGTAGCCGCCTGCTCAGACGCTGGCGACGTTAATTAAAGAAGAGAACCGACGCTCTCACGTACCTGCTGCGGCCAGACCCCACACTGTACCTGACCAATGTGAGAGAGTTGCAGCAGCAGCATGGTCAGACGAGACTGGCCAATACCACCGCCGATGGTCTGCGGCATTTCACCGCGCAGCAGTGCCTGGTGCCACTCCAGTTGCAGACGATCTTCATCACCGGTCACGGCCAGCTGACGCTTCAGTGCTTCAGCATCCACGCGGATCCCCATCGAAGAGAGTTCAAACGCATCTTCCAGAACCGGGTTCCAGACCAGAATATCGCCGTTCAGACCGGCATATTCGCTTTCGCCCACGGTGCTCCAGTCATCGTAATCCGGCGCACGGACGTCGTGACGTTTACCATCAGACAATTTCCCGCCAATGCCGATAAGGAATACCGCGCCCAGCTCTTTGGCGATCGCGCGTTCACGGCCTTTGGCATCCAGATCCGGGAAACGGCTCAGCAATTCCTGACTGTGAACAAAGTGGATCGTTTCCGGCAGGAACGGTGCCAGACCAAACTCTTTGCTCACGGCCGCTTCGGTTGCTTTGATCCCGGCGTAGATCGCCTCAACAGTGGATTTCAGCGTACCGACGTGACGCTCGCCATCTCCCATTACGCGCTCCCAGTCCCACTGGTCAACGTAGACAGAGTGAATCGGGGAAAGGCGGTCTTCATCGGGGCGAAGGGCTTTCATGTGCGTGTAAAGCCCTTCGCCCGCGCTGAAGTCGTGTTGTCCCAGGGTTTGACGCTTCCACTTCGCCAGGGAGTGAACCACTTCGAACTGGGCGTCTGGCAGTGTTTTCACTTTTACCTGTACCGCTTTTTCGCAACCAGACAAGTTATCCTGCGTCCCGTCACCCACGCGGCTCAGAATCGGCGCCTGAACTTCAATAAGGCCAAGCTTCTCTTCCAGCTGGCGGGAAAAATGGGATTTTACGAAACTGATCTGGCGTTGTTTTGCGATGTAAGCGGTTTTCATTATTTATACTCCTGCGTCCTGTTGATACTGATTAAGCAACAGAACAGGCGCTTAATTCAATAACCCATCAACAAAAAGCCGCCTTCACTTTTGATTCGTTAAAATAAGACGCTAGAATAGAGGGAATCATTAATCTTCATAAGAAAAAACTATGGAAAATTATCAGATCGACAATCTGGACCGCGGCATTCTGGAAGCGCTAATGGCCAACGCACGCACCGCGTATGCCGAACTGGCGAAACAATTTGGCGTCAGCCCGGGGACCATTCACGTTCGCGTCGAGAAAATGAAGCAGGCCGGGATCATCACCGGCGCACGCATTGATGTCAGCCCGAAGCAACTTGGCTACGACGTCTGCTGCTTCATTGGCATTATTCTGAAAAGCGCCAAAGATTACCCCTCCGCGCTGGAGAAACTGAACGCGCTGGATGAAGTCACCGAGGCGTACTACACCACCGGGCACTACAGCATCTTTATAAAGGTGATGTGCCGATCCATTGACGCCCTCCAGCAGGTACTTATCAACAAGATCCAAACAATCGATGAAATTCAGTCCACTGAAACCCTGATCTCCCTGCAAAACCCGATCATGCGTACTATCCGCCCGTGATCGGGCAATTTCATTCCCACATTTTCCACAGGTAGATCCCAGCTCGTTCACAGCGTACAATGGCCGCCTCTTTATCTGAGCGAGCGATCAATGGCGGACATTACTCTTATCAGCGGCAGCACCCTGGGCGGTGCGGAATATGTAGCGGAACATCTGGCTGAGAAGCTGGAAGATGCGGGCTTTTCTACACAAACGCTGCACGGACCGCTGCTGGAAGATCTCCCGACTGACGGGGTCTGGCTGCTGATCACCTCCACGCACGGCGCGGGCGATCTGCCGGATAACCTGCAACCTTTATATGACGAACTGCTGGAACAACAGCCCGATCTGTCAAACGTCCGGTTTGGCGCTGTGGGGATCGGCAGCCGTGAATATGACACTTTCTGTGGCGCCATAGAGAAAGTAGAAGCTGCGGTGACCGCCTGCGGAGCAAAACAGCTGGGTGAAACGCTGAAGATCAACATCCTCGATCATGACATTCCCGAAGATCCAGCCGAGATCTGGCTCGCGGAATGGAAAAATTTACTCAAAAACGATTAAAGATTGCGCGATCAGATGTGGATAACTCTGGTTAAAAGCTCGTATTAAGCCGTAGTTATCCAAAGAACAACGTTGGTTTAGTTTTTGACCTGTGTATAAAGTGGCGATCTGATCCCAGCTTATACGGTCCAGGATCACCGATCATTCACAGCAAACGATCCTTCCTAACTGCATGATCTTATTTATGGGATCGGACTTATCCACAAAGGTCTGCGATCCTAATAAGAGATCACAATAGAACAGATCTCTAAATAAAAAGATCTTCTTTTTAATAGCCCAGGATCCCAATGCTTTCTCGAAAGACTAAAGTTGAGTAGAATCCACGGCCCGGGCTTCAATCCATTTTCATACCGCTTTACGCGAGGCAGACCACCATGTTTTATCAGGATCCTTTTGACGTCATCATCATTGGCGGGGGTCACGCAGGCACTGAGGCCGCAATGGCCGCAGCGCGAATGGGTCAGCAGACCCTGCTTTTGACACACAATATCGACACGCTGGGACAAATGTCCTGTAATCCGGCGATTGGCGGCATTGGGAAAGGACACCTGGTAAAAGAAGTGGATGCACTTGGCGGCCTGATGGCGAAAGCGATCGATCATGCGGGCATTCAGTTTAGGATACTAAACGCGAGTAAAGGTCCGGCTGTTCGCGCCACCCGTGCACAGGCAGACCGCGTGCTTTACCGTCAGGCTGTGCGCACCGCGCTGGAGAACCAGCCGAACCTGATGATCTTCCAGCAGGCAGTTGAAGATCTTATCGTCGAGAACGATCGCGTCGTGGGTGCCGTAACCCAGATGGGGCTCAAGTTCCGCGCAAAAGCGGTTGTGCTGACCGTCGGGACATTCCTGGACGGAAAAATTCATATTGGCCTGGATAACTACAGCGGTGGCCGTGCTGGCGATCCGCCGTCTATCCCACTTTCACGTCGTCTGCGTGAACTGCCGCTGCGCGTCAGCCGCCTGAAAACCGGTACACCGCCGCGTATTGACGCGCGCACCATTGATTTCAGCGTGCTGGCACAGCAGCACGGCGATAACCCGATGCCGGTGTTCTCGTTCATGGGCAATGCGGCTCAGCATCCGCAGCAGGTACCGTGCTACATCACGCATACCAACGAGAAAACCCATGACGTGATCCGCAATAACCTCGATCGCAGCCCAATGTATGCCGGTGTGATCGAAGGGATCGGCCCGCGCTACTGCCCGTCGATCGAAGACAAGGTGATGCGCTTTGCCGATCGTAACCAGCACCAGATCTTCCTGGAGCCGGAAGGGCTGACCTCAAATGAAATTTATCCAAACGGCATCTCCACCAGCCTGCCGTTCGACGTGCAGATGCAGATTGTGCGTTCAATGCAGGGCATGGAAAACGCGAAGATCGTTCGTCCTGGCTACGCTATTGAGTACGATTTCTTCGATCCGCGCGACCTGAAGCCGACGCTGGAAAGCAAATTCATCCAGGGTCTGTTCTTCGCAGGCCAGATTAACGGTACCACCGGGTACGAAGAAGCTGCCGCACAAGGGTTGCTGGCCGGTCTGAACGCCGCTCGCTTCTCTGCCGAGAAAGAGGGCTGGGCACCGGCGCGTTCTCAGGCTTACCTGGGCGTTCTGGTCGACGATCTCTGCACGCTGGGGACCAAAGAACCGTACCGCATGTTTACTTCTCGTGCGGAATATCGCCTGATGCTGCGCGAAGACAATGCCGATCTGCGTCTGACTGAGGTGGGCCGTGAATTGGGTCTGGTGGATGACGAACGCTGGGCGCGCTTCAACGAGAAGCTGGAGCGTATCGAACAGGAACGTCAGCGCCTGAAAACCACCTGGGTGAATCCGCAGGCGGAAACCGCTGCCGAAGTAAACGCTCACTTAACAGCACCGCTGTCGCGCGAAGCCAGCGGGGAAGATCTGCTGCGTCGTCCTGAAGTCACTTACGAGAATCTGGTCAAACTGACCGCGTTCGCGCCGGGCCTTGAAGACGCGGAAGCGGCTGAACAGGTCGAGATCCAGGTGAAATACGAAGGCTACATCGCGCGTCAGCAGGATGAGATCGAAAAACAGCAGCGCAACGAAAACACGCTGCTGCCGGAAATGCTGGACTATCGTCAGGTGACGGGCCTTTCCAACGAAGTGATCACTAAGCTAAACGATCACAAACCTGTGTCGATTGGCCAGGCCTCACGTATCTCCGGCGTCACACCTGCCGCGATTTCGATTCTGCTGGTGTGGCTGAAAAAGCAGGGTATGCTGCGCCGCAGCGCGTAATGCTCTGAAAATTGCCCGGTGGCGCTGCGCTTACCGGGCCTACTGAACCCGTAGGGCGGGTTAGCGAAGCGCCACCCGCCACTTAAGTTTCTCAACAGGTATCCACCGTGCTCAATAAACTCTCTCGTCTGCTGGAACAGGCAGGTATTTCGCTCACCGATCACCAGAAAAATCAGCTGGTGGCCTATGTCGATATGCTGAACAAATGGAATAAAGCGTACAACCTCACCTCCGTACGCGATCCCAACGAGATGCTGATTCGTCATATTCTCGATAGCATCGTCGTGGCGCCATATCTGAACGGGGAACGTTTTATCGACGTGGGCACCGGCCCGGGCTTGCCGGGCGTTCCGTTGTCTATTGTTCGACCGGAGAGTCAATTCACGCTGCTGGACAGCCTGGGTAAGCGCGTACGCTTTTTACGCCAGGTCCAGCATGAGCTGAAGCTGGAAAACATCACGCCCGTGCAGAGCAGGGTAGAGGAGTTCCCGGCTGAGCCACCGTTTGACGGCGTTATCAGCCGCGCATTTGCGTCACTCAATGACATGGTGAGCTGGTGCAAACACCTGCCGGCGGAGAAGGGGCGTTTTTATGCGCTGAAAGGGCAACTTCCGGGGGACGAAATCGAGCAGCTTCCGGACGGTTTTGCTGTCGAATCCATTGAGAAACTTCAGATCCCTCAGCTCGAAGGTGAGCGTCATCTGGTGATAATTAAGCCAAACACTTTTTAAAAATTAATAAAAAATGTGGAATTTGTGCTGTTCTGATCGTGTTAAAAAGCAGCACATCCCGTCTGTTTTGGCCGTTGTTAATTTAACCTTGTTGTTACCATGGGTTTTCTTATGGTTAACCTGAAGTGAGTTGTTCACTCTGAGGATAATCAACCATGAAAATATCAGCCTGCTAAAAGTGGGTAAAGGCAACAAGAATGGAATGTTAAATATTTATTAAGAATGTCAATAAAAGGTTTTTGTTGTATACGGCTCTGTTTTAAAAATAGTTGCGATTTTTTTGCTTTAATTTCATACAGATGAAATAAATCGTTTTACGTCTTTGATAAATACCACTTTATCGCAAATGTGTATTTTGTGATCTCGTGCACGCTTTATCACCAACGTTTCCGCGCTGTTTGCAGTTTTGCCTGAAGGTCGGCACTTAGGTCAAAAGTTGAAAAATAGGACTGGGGAAAAATATTTAAACATTTATTCACCTTTTCGCTACTTAATGTTTGAAATCACGGGTACGCACCGTATAATTTGACCGCTTTTTGATGCTTGACTCTGAGCCTTAAAGGACGTTTTATACGACACGCGGCATACCTCGAAGGGAGCAGGAGTAAAAACGTGATGTCTGTGTCGCTCTTGAGTAGAAACGTTGCTCGTAAGCTTCTGTTCATTCAGTTTCTGGCTGTGATAGCAAGTGGACTGCTGTTTAGCCTCAAAGACCCCTTCTGGGGCATCTCCGCCGCGTGCGGAGGTTTGGCGGTGGTTCTGCCAAACGTGTTGTTTATGATTTTTGCCTGGCGTCATCAGGCGCATACACCCGCCAAAGGCCGCGTGGCCTGGTCCTTCGCTCTCGGCGAAGTGTGTAAGGTGTTGCTGACCTTTGCTCTACTGGTGATGGCGCTGGCGGTTTTGAAAGTGGTATTCATGCCGCTGATAGCAACGTGGGTTTTGGTGCTGGTGGTACAAGTTCTGGCTCCAGCTGTAATCAATAACAAAGGGTAAAAGGCATCATGGCTTCAGAAAATATGACGCCGCAGGATTACATAGGTCACCATCTGAATAACCTTCAGCTGGACCTGCGTACATTCTCGCTGGTGGATCCACATAACCCCCCGGCCACCTTCTGGACGATCAACATCGACTCCATGTTCTTCTCGGTGGTTTTGGGTCTTCTGTTCCTGGCCATGTTCCGCAGCGTTGCTAAAAAGGCGACCAGCGGTGTTCCAGGGAAATTCCAGACGTTCATCGAGATGATCATCGGCTTCGTCCATGGCAGCGTGAAAGACATGTACCATGGTAAGAGCAAACTGATTGCTCCGCTGGCCCTGACCGTGTTCGTTTGGGTCTTCCTGATGAACCTGATGGACCTCCTGCCTATCGATTTCTTACCTTGGATCGGTGAGCACGTACTCGGCCTGCCTGCACTGCGCGTGGTTCCGTCTGCCGACGTGAACATCACCCTGTCTATGGCGCTGGGCGTATTTATCCTCATTCTGTTCTACAGCATCAAAATGAAAGGCGTAAGCGGCTTTGTGAAAGAGCTTACCTTGCAGCCGTTCAACCACTGGGCGTTTATTCCGGTCAACCTGATCCTGGAAGGCGTTAGCCTGCTGTCCAAACCTGTTTCACTGGGTCTGCGACTGTTCGGCAACATGTATGCGGGTGAGCTGATTTTCATTCTGATCGCGGGTCTTCTGCCGTGGTGGTCACAGTGGATTCTGAATGTGCCATGGGCCATTTTCCACATCCTGATCATTACGCTGCAAGCCTTTATCTTCATGGTTCTGACGATCGTCTATCTGTCGATGGCGTCTGAAGAGCACTGATTTTTTACCAACACTACTACGTTTTAATTGAAACAAACTGGAGACTGTCATGGAAAACCTGAATATGGATCTGCTGTACATGGCTGCCGCTGTGATGATGGGTCTGGCGGCTATCGGTGCTGCGATCGGTATCGGCATCCTCGGGGGCAAATTCCTGGAAGGCGCAGCGCGTCAACCTGATCTGATTCCTCTGCTGCGTACTCAGTTCTTTATCGTTATGGGTCTGGTGGATGCAATCCCAATGATCGCTGTAGGTCTGGGTCTGTACGTGATGTTTGCTGTCGCGTAGTAGTTGTTTTAAAACCCCAAGCCACAGAAATTTAAGAGGTATTGTGCTGTGAACATGAACGCAACAATCCTCGGCCAGGCCATCGCGTTTATTCTCTTTGTCTGGTTCTGCATGAAGTATGTATGGCCGCCTTTAATGGCTGCCATCGAAAAACGTCAGAAAGAAATTGCTGACGGTCTGGCTTCCGCAGAACGCGCTAAGAAAGATTTGGACCTTGCACAGGCCAACGCGACAGACCAGCTGAAAAAAGCGAAAGCTGAAGCTCAGGTAATCATTGAACAGGCTAACAAACGCCGTTCTCAGATCCTGGACGAAGCCAAAGCTGAAGCAGAACAGGAACGTACTAAGATCGTGACACAGGCTCAGGCTGAAATTGAAGCTGAGCGTAAACGTGCTCGTGAAGAACTGCGTAAGCAGGTTGCGATTCTGGCTGTTGCTGGCGCCGAGAAGATCATCGAACGTTCCGTGGATGAAGCTGCTAACAGCGACATCGTGGACAAACTTGTCGCTGAACTGTAAGGAGGGAGGGGCTGATGTCTGAATTTGTTACGGTAGCTCGCCCCTACGCCAAAGCAGCTTTTGACTTTGCTGTCGAACACCAAAATGTCGATCGCTGGCAGAATATGCTGGCGTTTGCCGCTGAGGTGACGAAAAACGAACAAATGGCCGAGTTGCTTTCTGGTGCGTTAGCGCCTGAAACCCTCGCCGCGTCGTTTATCGCCGTGTGCGGAGAGCAACTGGATGCCAACGGCCAGAACCTGATTAAGGTGATGGCGGAAAATGGTCGTCTCCGTGTGCTCCCGGATGTTCTCGAGCAGTTTGAGCACTTACGTGCCCTTAGTGAAGCTACCGCTGAAGTTGAAGTAACTTCTGCGACTGAACTGAGTAACGAACAGCTTGCGAAAATCACCGCCGCGATGGAAAAACGTCTGTCACGCAAAGTTAAGCTGAATTGCAAAATCGATAAGTCTGTAATGGCAGGCGTAATCATCCGCTCGGGTGATATGGTCATTGATGGCAGCGTACGCGGCCGTCTTGAGCGCCTTGCAGACGTCTTGCAGTCTTAAGGGGACTGGAGCATGCAACTGAATTCCACCGAAATCAGCGAACTGATCAAGCAGCGCATTGCTCAGTTCAATGTTGTGAGTGAAGCTCACAACGAAGGTACTATTGTTTCTGTAAGTGACGGTGTTATCCGCATCCACGGCCTGGCCGATTGTATGCAGGGTGAGATGATTTCCCTGCCGGGTAACCGTTACGCTATCGCACTGAACCTGGAGCGCGACTCCGTAGGTGCCGTTGTGATGGGTCCATACGCTGACCTTGCCGAAGGCATGAAGGTTAAGTGTACTGGCCGTATTCTGGAAGTACCGGTTGGCCGTGGCCTGCTGGGTCGCGTTGTTAACACCCTGGGTGCGCCAATCGACGGTAAAGGTCCGGTTGAGCACGATGGCTTCTCCCCAATCGAAGTTATCGCACCAGGCGTTATCGACCGTCAGTCCGTTGATCAGCCAGTGCAGACGGGTTATAAGTCCGTTGACGCCATGATCCCAATCGGGCGTGGTCAGCGTGAACTGATCATCGGTGACCGTCAGACCGGTAAAACCGCGATGGCAATCGACGCCATCATCAACCAGCGTGATTCCGGCATCAAATGTGTATACGTGGCTATCGGCCAGAAAGCGTCCACCATTTCCAACGTGGTTCGTAAACTGGAAGAGCACGGCGCACTGTCTAACACCATCGTTGTGGTAGCAACCGCGTCTGAATCTGCTGCACTGCAATACCTGGCGCCATACGCCGGTTGCGCAATGGGCGAATACTTCCGTGACCGCGGTGAAGATGCGCTGATCGTATACGATGACCTGTCTAAACAGGCCGTTGCTTATCGTCAGGTTTCCCTGCTGCTCCGTCGTCCACCAGGACGTGAAGCATTCCCGGGCGACGTATTTTACCTCCACTCTCGTCTGCTGGAGCGTGCTTCCCGCGTTAACGCGGAATACGTCGAGAACTTCACCAAAGGTGAAGTGAAGGGTAAAACAGGTTCTCTGACCGCTCTGCCGATCATTGAAACCCAGGCGGGTGACGTTTCTGCGTTCGTTCCGACCAACGTAATCTCCATTACCGATGGTCAGATCTTCCTGGAAACCAACCTGTTTAACTCCGGTATTCGTCCGGCGGTTAACCCGGGTATCTCCGTATCCCGTGTGGGTGGTGCTGCTCAGACCAAGATCATCAAGAAACTGTCCGGTGGTATCCGTACCGCGCTGGCACAGTATCGTGAACTGGCTGCGTTCTCTCAGTTCGCATCCGATCTGGACGAAGCAACCCGTAAACAGCTGAGCCACGGTCAGAAAGTGACCGAGCTGCTGAAGCAGAAACAGTACGCGCCAATGTCTGTTGCTCAGCAGGGCCTGGTACTGTTCGCGGCTGAACGCGGTTACCTCGAAGATGTGGAACTGGCGAAAATCGGTAGCTTCGAAGCCGCTCTGCTGGCTTACGTCGACCGTGATCACGCTCCGCTGATGCAAGAGATCAACCAGACCGGTGGCTATAACGACGAAATCGAAGGCAAGCTGAAAGCTATCCTCGATTCCTTCAAAGCAACCCAATCCTGGTAATCGTCCGGCGGCTTGTCTCAGGACAAGCCGTCTGGCATTGAGGAGAAGCTCATGGCCGGCGCAAAAGAGATACGTAGTAAGATCGCAAGCGTCCAGAACACGCAAAAGATCACTAAAGCGATGGAGATGGTCGCCGCTTCCAAAATGCGTAAATCGCAGGATCGCATGGCGGCCAGCCGTCCTTATGCAGAGACCATGCGCAAAGTGATTGGTCACCTTGCGAACGGTAATCTGGAATATAAGCACCCTTACCTGGAAGAACGCGACGTTAAGCGCGTGGGCTACCTGGTGGTGTCGACTGACCGTGGTCTGTGTGGCGGCTTGAACATTAACCTGTTCAAAAAACTGCTGGCGGATATGAAAGGCTGGTCCGATAAAGGCGTTCAGTGCGATCTGGCACTGATTGGCTCTAAAGGCGTCTCTTTCTTTAACTCCGTTGGCGGCAACATTGTCGCTCAGGTGACCGGTATGGGTGATAACCCGTCCCTGTCCGAACTGATCGGCCCGGTTAAAGTGATGTTGCAGGCCTACGATGAAGGCCGTCTGGACAGACTGTACGTTGTCAGCAACAAATTTATTAACACCATGTCTCAGGTGCCTACGCTCACTCAGATGCTGCCGTTACCGGCATCAGAAGATGACGAGCTGAAACAGAAAGCCTGGGATTACCTGTATGAACCCGATCCGAAACCGCTGCTGGATACCCTGCTGCGTCGTTACGTTGAATCTCAGGTTTATCAGGGCGTTGTAGAAAACCTGGCCAGCGAGCAGGCCGCACGAATGGTGGCGATGAAAGCCGCGACCGATAATGGCGGCAGCCTGATTAAAGAGCTGCAGTTGGTTTACAACAAAGCTCGTCAGGCCAGCATTACTCAGGAACTCACCGAGATCGTCTCGGGGGCCGCCGCGGTTTAACCAGGTTTACGAATTACGTAGAGGATTCAAGATGGCTACTGGAAAGATTGTCCAGGTAATCGGCGCCGTGGTGGACGTCGAGTTCCCTCAGGACGCCGTACCACGCGTGTACGACGCGCTTGAGGTACAGAATGGTAACGAGAGCCTGGTGCTGGAAGTTCAGCAGCAGCTCGGCGGCGGTATCGTGCGTACCATCGCCATGGGTTCTTCCGACGGTCTGCGTCGTGGTCTGGAAGTAAAAGACCTTGAGCACCCGATCGAAGTCCCGGTAGGTAAAGCAACACTGGGTCGTATCATGAACGTATTGGGTCAGCCAATCGACATGAAAGGCG
Source organism: Enterobacter sp. BWH64 (assembly GCF_001037645.1). Taxonomy (NCBI): domain Bacteria; kingdom Pseudomonadati; phylum Pseudomonadota; class Gammaproteobacteria; order Enterobacterales; family Enterobacteriaceae; genus Enterobacter; species Enterobacter sp. BWH64. The sequence continues at coordinate 323,023 of NZ_KQ089922.1, read as the reverse complement.
ACATCGGTGAAGAAGAGCGTTGGGCTATCCACCGCGCGGCACCTTCCTACGAAGAGCTGTCCAGCTCTCAGGAACTGCTGGAAACCGGCATCAAAGTTATCGACCTGATGTGTCCGTTCGCGAAGGGCGGTAAAGTCGGTCTGTTCGGTGGTGCGGGTGTAGGTAAAACCGTAAACATGATGGAGCTGATCCGTAACATCGCGATCGAGCACTCCGGTTACTCCGTGTTTGCGGGCGTGGGTGAACGTACTCGTGAGGGTAACGACTTCTACCACGAAATGACCGACTCCAACGTTCTGGATAAAGTATCCTTGGTTTACGGCCAGATGAACGAGCCACCAGGAAACCGTCTGCGCGTTGCGCTGACCGGCCTGACCATGGCTGAGAAGTTCCGTGACGAAGGTCGTGACGTTCTGCTGTTCGTTGATAACATCTACCGTTACACCCTGGCCGGTACTGAAGTATCTGCACTGCTGGGTCGTATGCCTTCAGCGGTAGGTTATCAGCCTACGCTTGCGGAAGAGATGGGTGTTCTTCAGGAACGTATCACCTCTACCAAAACCGGTTCTATCACCTCCGTTCAGGCGGTATACGTACCTGCGGATGACTTGACTGACCCATCCCCAGCCACCACCTTTGCTCACTTAGATGCAACCGTGGTACTGAGCCGTCAGATCGCGTCTCTGGGTATCTACCCGGCCGTTGACCCGCTGGACTCCACCAGCCGTCAGCTGGATCCACTGGTTGTTGGCCAGGAGCACTACGACACCGCGCGTGGCGTACAGTCCCTGCTGCAACGTTATCAGGAACTGAAAGACATCATCGCCATCCTGGGTATGGATGAACTGTCTGAAGAAGACAAACTGGTGGTAGCACGTGCGCGTAAGATCCAGCGCTTCCTGTCCCAGCCGTTCTTCGTTGCGGAAGTATTCACCGGTGCACCTGGTAAATACGTTTCCCTGAAAGACACCATCCGTGGCTTTAAAGGCATCATGGAAGGCGAATACGATCACCTGCCAGAGCAGGCGTTCTACATGGTTGGTTCCATCGAAGAAGCCGTGGAAAAAGCCAAAAAACTTTAACGCCTTAATCGGAGGGTGATATGGCAATGACTTACCACCTGGACGTCGTCAGCGCAGAGCAACAAATGTTCTCTGGTCTGGTCGAGAAAATCCAGGTAACGGGTAGTGAAGGTGAACTGGGTATTTTCCCGGGTCACGCACCGCTGCTCACCGCCATTAAGCCTGGTATGATCCGCATCGTTAAACAGTTCGGTCATGAAGAGTTTATCTATCTGTCCGGCGGCATTCTTGAAGTGCAGCCAGGCAGTGTGACCGTTCTGGCCGATACCGCTATACGTGGCCAGGATCTCGACGAAGCGCGAGCCCTGGAATCGAAGCGTAAGGCTGAAGAGCACATTAGCAGCTCTCATGGTGACGTGGATTACGCTCAGGCGTCTGCGGAGCTGGCCAAAGCGATCGCGAAACTGCGCGTTATCGAGTTGACCAAAAAAGCGATGTAACACCGGCTTGAAAAGCACAAAAAGCCAGTCTGGATCCCAGGCTGGCTTTTTTTTTCGGCCTTAATTCATGATGAAAAAGATGTAGAATTTTAAGCATCAAACGTTTTTACTTCTCACACAAACTACCGTCAGGATGCGTATGTTAAACAGTGCGATGAGCGTGGTGATCCTTGCCGCAGGCAAAGGTACCCGCATGTATTCCGATCTGCCTAAGGTGCTCCACACGCTGGCAGGAAAGCCAATGGTTCAGCATGTTATTGATGCAGCGAATGAATTGGGCGCCAGCCAGGTGCATCTGGTTTATGGACATGGCGGCGACCTGCTGAAAAAAACGCTGCGTGATGACAATCTCAACTGGGTGCTACAGGCAGAACAGTTGGGTACAGGCCATGCGATGCAGCAGGCTGCACCCTTCTTCTCTGATGATGAAGATATCCTGATGCTCTACGGCGACGTCCCGCTGATCTCCGTTGAAACCCTCACTCGCCTGCGTGAAGCCAAACCGCAGGGCGGCATCGGTTTGTTGACCGTCGTGCTGGACGATCCAACCGGCTATGGCCGCATTACGCGTGAAAACGGCAAGGTAACCGGGATTGTTGAGCATAAAGATGCCACTGACGAACAGCGCCAGATTCAGGAGATCAACACCGGCATCCTGATTGCGAACGGTGCGGATATGAAGCGCTGGCTGTCCAGACTCAACAATAACAACGCGCAGGGTGAATACTACATCACCGACATCATTGCGATGGCTTACCAGGAAGGGCGTGAGATTGCCGCCGTTCACCCGGCTCGCATCAGCGAAACGGACGGGGTAAACAACCGTCTCCAGCTTTCTCGCCTGGAGCGTATTTATCAGTCCGAGCAGGCAGAAAAGCTGTTGCTCGCGGGCGTTATGCTGCGCGATCCGGCGCGTTTCGATCTGCGTGGCACGCTGACCCATGGGCGCGACGTTGAAATAGATACTAACGTTATCCTGGAAGGTAACGTCACGCTGGGCAACCGCATCAAAATCGGCTCTGGCTGCGTGATTAAAAACAGCGTGATCGGTGACGACTGCGAAATCAGCCCGTACAGCGTGGTGGAAGATGCCCATCTTGAGGCGGCATGTACCATCGGCCCGTTTGCGCGTCTGCGCCCGGGCGCTGAGCTGCTGGAAGGCGCTCACGTAGGTAACTTTGTGGAAATGAAAAAAGCGCGTCTGGGTAAGGGCTCGAAAGCCGGTCATTTGACCTATCTGGGCGATGCGGAAATTGGCGACAACGTAAACATCGGTGCTGGAACCATCACCTGTAACTATGACGGTGCCAATAAGTTTAAAACCATCATCGGTGATGATGTGTTTGTAGGCTCCGATACCCAGCTGGTGGCGCCTGTCACCGTGGGCAAAGGCGTGACCATTGCCGCCGGGACAACCGTTACGCGCGATGTGGCCGAGAACGAGCTGGTGTTAAGCCGTGTGCCGCAGGTCAGCAAGCAGGGCTGGAAACGCCCGGTGAAGAAGAAGTAACAACAAGGCGGGTGGCGCTATGCTAACCCGCCCTACGATTGAGTAGGCCTGATAAGGCGTAGCCGACATCAGGCAAACCCGGGAGAGGAGATAAATATATATCTCCCCCCACAAGCAGTACCCATAAAAATAACCCCACTCTCTACAAGGCTCGGGGCGCCCGGAAAGGGCAAATACAGGTCAGCGACAACGCATGGCATAACGCCATAATCAGGAAATCTAACTATGTGTGGAATTGTTGGCGCAGTTGCGCAGCGTGATATTGCTGAAATCCTTCTCGAAGGTTTACGTCGTCTGGAATATCGTGGTTACGACTCAGCCGGTCTGGCTGTGGTCGATGCAGAAGGTCATATGACCCGTCTGCGTCGTCTCGGTAAAGTGCAGATGCTGGCCCAGGCTGCGGAAGAACATCCGCTGCACGGTGGCACCGGTATTGCACATACCCGCTGGGCGACCCACGGTGAGCCATCTGAAGGCAACGCACACCCGCATGTGTCTGAACACATCGTGGTGGTGCATAACGGCATTATCGAAAACCACGAACCGCTGCGTGAAGAACTGAAAGCGCGCGGCTATACCTTCGTCTCTGAAACCGACACCGAAGTGATTGCTCACCTGGTGCACTGGGAGCTGGCAAAGGGCGGTACACTGCGTGATGCGGTGCTGCGCGCTATCCCTCAGCTGCGTGGTGCTTACGGTACGGTGATCATGGATTCCCGCGACCCGTCCACGCTGCTGGCCGCGCGTTCCGGTAGTCCGATGGTGATTGGTCTGGGCATGGGTGAAAACTTTATCGCTTCCGACCAGCTGGCGCTGTTGCCGGTTACCCGTCGCTTTATCTTCCTGGAAGAGGGAGACATTGCCGAGGTGACACGTCGCAGCGTGACCGTATTCGACACGAAAGGCGAGCAGGTTAAGCGTCAGGAGATCGAATCAAACCTGCAATACGACGCGGGCGACAAAGGCGCTTACCGTCACTACATGCAGAAAGAGATCTACGAACAGCCAAACGCCATTAAAAACACCCTGACCGGTCGCATCAGCCATGGTGAAGTGGATCTGAGCGAGCTGGGCGCCAATGCCAACGAACTGCTGAGCAAAGTCGAGCACATTCAGATCGTGGCCTGCGGTACCTCTTATAACTCCGGTATGGTCTCGCGCTACTGGTTTGAATCCCTGGCGGGCGTGCCGTGTGATGTGGAAATCGCGTCTGAGTTCCGCTACCGCAAATCTGCGGTGCGTCGTAACAGCCTGATGATCACCCTTTCTCAGTCTGGCGAAACGGCTGATACCCTGGCGGCGCTGCGTCTGTCTAAAGAGTTGGGTTACCTGGGCTCGCTGGCCATCTGTAACGTGCCGGGCTCTTCGCTGGTACGTGAATCCGATCTGGCGCTGATGACCAAAGCCGGTACTGAAATTGGCGTGGCTTCCACCAAGGCGTTTACCACTCAGTTAACCGTTCTGCTGATGCTGGTGGCGAAACTGGCGCGTCTGAAAGGTCTGGATGCCTCCGTTGAACACGACATTGTGCATGGCCTTCAGGCGCTGCCGAGCCGTATCGAGCAAATGCTGTCTCAGGACAAACGCATTGAGGCGCTGGCGGAAGATTTCTCTGACAAACATCACTCCCTGTTCCTGGGGCGTGGCGATCAGTATCCGATTGCGCTGGAAGGCGCACTGAAGCTGAAAGAGATCTCTTACATTCACGCTGAAGCTTACGCGGCAGGTGAACTGAAACATGGCCCGCTGGCGCTGATCGACGCGGATATGCCGGTTATCGTGGTGGCACCGAACAACGAACTGCTGGAAAAACTGAAATCTAACATCGAAGAAGTGCGCGCCCGTGGTGGTGTTCTGTACGTCTTTGCGGATAAAGATGCCGGTTTCGCCAGCAGCGACAACATGCACATCATCGAGATGCCGCATGTGGAAGAGGTGATTGCGCCGATCTTCTATACCGTTCCGCTGCAACTGCTGGCTTATCACGTCGCGCTGATCAAAGGCACCGACGTTGATCAGCCGCGAAATCTGGCGAAGTCTGTTACCGTAGAATAACTCCTTCAGACTCCACCTTCGGGTGGAGTTTTTTTTATGACAACCTGTCATTTTCAGCTATTTTTTCAGTGTCACATAAAGAAAATATTACTGAAATCCTGCCGTCACGTTCCCATTTAAGTGGATGAGAATTAAAGATCTTTTTGGTTTTCTTTAAGTGAAACTTTCTTTGTCATAAAACTGTCATATTTCGTACATTTATCTGTCACCTGTTTGTCCTATTTTGCTCATCGTAGCCACTTAAACAATGATTTACGAAATCCTTGCAGGAGACATTATGAAAGTTATGCGTACCACTGTCGCAACTGTTGTCGCCGCGACCTTATCGATGAGCGCTTTCTCTGCCTTTGCAGCAGCAAGCCTGACTGGCGCTGGTGCAACCTTCCCTGCGCCGGTGTATGCCAAATGGGCGGATACCTACCAGAAAGAGACCGGTAACAAGGTCAACTATCAGGGTATCGGCTCCTCCGGTGGCGTAAAACAAATTACCGCGAATACCGTTGATTTCGGCGCATCCGACGCTCCGCTGTCTGATGAGAAACTGAATCAGGAAGGCCTGTTCCAGTTCCCGACCGTGATCGGCGGCGTTGTGCTGGCTGTTAACATCCCTGGCCTGAAATCAGGCGAGCTGGTGCTGGACGGCAAAACCCTGGGTGACATCTACCTGGGCAAAATCAAAAAATGGGATGACGAAGCCATCACTAAGCTGAACCCGGGCGTTAAGCTGCCTTCGCAGAATATCGCGGTGGTTCGTCGTGCTGACGGCTCTGGTACCTCTTTCGTGTTCACCAGCTACCTGGCGAAAGTGAACGAAGAGTGGAAATCTAAAGTCGGTTCCGGCTCTACCGTTAACTGGCCAACCGGTCTGGGCGGTAAAGGCAACGACGGTATCGCAGCCTTCGTACAGCGTCTGCCAGGCTCCATCGGTTACGTAGAATACGCTTACGCTAAGCAGAACAACCTGGCTTACACCAAACTGGTTTCTGCCGACGGCAAACCGGTTAGCCCGACCGAAGAGAACTTCGCCAACGCCGCGAAAGGCGCTGACTGGAGCAAATCCTTCGCGCAGGACCTGACCAACCAGAAAGGCGACGATGCATGGCCTATCACGTCTACCACCTTCATTCTGGTCCACAAAGAGCAGAAGAAGCCTGAGCAGGGTGCTGAAGTGCTGAAGTTCTTCGACTGGGCATACAAAAATGGCGGCAAACAGGCTAACGATCTGGATTACGCCAGCCTGCCAGACAGCGTGGTTGAGCAGATCCGTGCTGCATGGAAAACCAACGTGAAAGACAGCAGCGGTAAAGCGCTGTACTAACAGGATATATTTAACGAAGATGGCGGGTGGCGCGCAGCGATCCCGCCCTACGGTTCATCCTGTAGGCCCGGTAAGCGTCAGCGCCACCGGGCATATTCGTAAGACGTCTCATAAAGAAGAGTAATTTATGGCTGCAACCAAGCCTGCATTTAACCCTCCGGGTAAAAAAGGTGACATGATTTTCAGCGCGCTGGTGAAACTGGCTGCGCTGATTGTGCTATTGCTGCTGGGCGGCATTATCGTGTCCCTGATTTTCTCCTCCTGGCCGAGCATTCAAAAATTTGGTTTCGCCTTCCTGTGGACCAAAGAGTGGGATGCGCCGAACGATATTTACGGTGCGCTGGTGCCGATTTACGGCACGCTGGTGACCTCTTTTATCGCCCTGCTGATTGCGGTTCCGGTGAGCTTTGGTATTGCCCTGTTCCTGACGGAACTGGCGCCAGGCTGGCTGCGACGTCCGCTGGGTATCGCCATTGAACTGCTGGCGGCCATCCCAAGTATCGTTTACGGCATGTGGGGCCTGTTTATCTTCGCGCCGCTGTTTGCGACGTACTTCCAGGAGCCGGTCGGTAACGTTCTCTCTGCCATTCCGTTTGTGGGAGCGCTGTTCTCCGGCCCGGCATTCGGTATCGGTATTCTGGCGGCAGGTGTGATCCTCGCCATCATGATTATTCCGTACATTGCGGCGGTCATGCGCGATGTCTTCGAACAAACCCCGGTGATGATGAAAGAGTCGGCCTACGGCATCGGCTGCACCACCTGGGAAGTTATCTGGCGCATCGTCCTTCCGTTCACCAAAAATGGGGTGATTGGCGGCATTATGCTGGGCTTAGGCCGCGCGCTGGGTGAAACCATGGCGGTCACCTTTATCATCGGCAACACCTACCAGCTCGACAGCGCCTCGCTCTATATGCCGGGGAACAGTATTACCTCTGCGCTGGCGAACGAATTTGCCGAAGCGGAATCCGGGCTGCACGTCGCGGCGCTGATGGAACTGGGCCTGATCCTGTTTGTTATCACCTTTATTGTGCTGGCTATCTCCAAGCTGATGATTATGCGTCTGGCTAAAAACGAGGGGGCACGCTAATGGCGACTCTCGACATGCAAAACACCGCTCAGCTTGCGGAATCCCGTCGCAAAATGCAGTCAAAGCGCCGGATTAAAAACCGTATTGCGCTGACGCTTTCCATGGCGACGATGGCGTTCGGCCTGTTCTGGCTGATCTGGATCCTGATGTCCACCATCACCCGGGGTATTGATGGAATGTCCCTGGCGCTGTTCACCGAGATGACGCCGCCGCCGAACACGGCGGGTGGTGGTCTGGCAAACGCCCTTGCGGGCAGCGGCCTGCTGATCTTGTGGGCGACCGTTTTCGGTACGCCGTTGGGCATCATGGCGGGTATCTATCTGGCGGAGTATGGCCGCAAGTCCTGGATCGCTGAAGTCATCCGCTTCATTAACGACATTCTGCTTTCTGCCCCGTCGATTGTGGTAGGTCTGTTTGTTTACACCATCGTGGTGGCGCAAATGGAACACTTCTCCGGCTGGGCGGGTGTGATTGCGCTGGCGCTGTTGCAGGTGCCTATCGTTATTCGTACCACTGAAAACATGCTGAAACTGGTACCGGACAGCCTGCGTGAGGCGGCTTACGCGCTGGGCACGCCGAAATGGAAGATGATTTCGGCGATCACCCTGAAAGCGTCCGTCTCGGGGATCATGACCGGTATCCTGCTGGCTATCGCCCGTATCGCCGGTGAAACCGCACCGCTGCTGTTTACCGCCCTCTCCAACCAGTTCTGGAGCACGGACATGATGCAGCCGATCGCCAACCTGCCGGTGACGATCTTTAAATTTGCGATGAGCCCATTCGCGGAATGGCAGCAGCTGGCCTGGGCCGGGGTGCTGATCATCACCCTTTGCGTACTGTTGCTGAACATTCTGGCGCGCGTCATTTTCGCGAAGAAGAAACACGGTTAAATTTTTACGGCGCGGCAGCTCGCGGCGCCGAATGAGGAAATGAGTCAATGAGTATGGTTGATACTGCCCCGGGTAAGATTCAGGTTCGTGATTTGAACTTCTACTACGGCAAATTCCATGCCCTGAAGAATATCAATCTGGATATCGCGAAGAACCAGGTAACGGCATTCATCGGTCCGTCCGGCTGTGGCAAATCCACGCTGCTGCGCACCTTTAACAAAATGTATTCGCTCTATCCGGAGCAGCGCGCAGAAGGTGAAATTCTGCTGGACGGTGACAACATCCTGACCAATACCCAGGATATCGCCCTGCTGCGTGCGAAAGTGGGGATGGTCTTCCAGAAACCCACGCCGTTCCCGATGTCGATCTATGACAACATCGCCTTTGGTGTGCGTCTGTTTGAGAAGCTCTCCCGTGCGGATATGGACGAGCGCGTGCAGTGGGCATTGACCAAGGCCGCATTATGGAACGAAACCAAAGATAAACTTCACCAGAGCGGGTACTCTCTCTCCGGTGGTCAGCAGCAGCGTCTGTGCATTGCGCGCGGTATCGCCATTCGCCCGGAAGTCTTGCTGCTGGATGAGCCGTGCTCAGCCCTGGACCCGATCTCAACCGGGCGTATCGAAGAGCTGATCACCGAGCTGAAGCAGGATTACACCGTGGTGATCGTGACCCACAACATGCAGCAGGCTGCACGTTGTTCTGACCACACGGCGTTTATGTACCTGGGCGAGTTGATTGAGTTCAGCGATACGGACGCGCTGTTCACCCGTCCGGCGAAGAAACAAACTGAAGATTATATTACTGGCCGCTACGGTTGATTTGCCTTAGTGCATGTGGAGAAACCATGGACAACCTCAATCTTAATAAACACATTTCCGGCCAGTTTAACGCAGAGCTGGAAAGCATTCGCACCCAGGTGATGACCATGGGCGGCATGGTCGAGCAGCAGCTTTCTGATGCGATCACGGCGATGCACAACCAGGACAGCGAGCTGGCGAAGCGCGTTATTGAAGGCGACCACAACGTCAATATGATGGAAGTCGCCATCGACGAAGCCTGCGTGCGCATCATTGCGAAGCGTCAGCCGACGGCGAGCGACCTGCGTCTGGTGATGGCGATCATCAAAACCATCGCCGAGCTGGAGCGTATCGGTGACGTGGCGGATAAAATCTGCCGTACCGCGCTGGAGAAATTCTCCCAGCAGCACCAGCCGCTGCTGGTGAGCCTGGAGTCTCTCGGGCGCCACACCGTGCAGATGCTGCACGACGTGCTGGACGCTTTCGCGCGCATGGATCTGGACGAAGCGGTCCGTATCTACCGTGAAGACAAGAAAGTTGACCAGGAATACGAAGGCATTGTGCGTCAGCTGATGACCTACATGATGGAAGATTCTCGTACCATTCCAAGCGTACTGACCGCGCTGTTCTGTGCGCGCTCCATCGAGCGTATCGGTGACCGTTGCCAGAACATTTGCGAATACATCTTCTATTTCGTGAAGGGGCAGGATTTCCGACACGTGGGCGGCGACGAGCTGGACAAGCTGCTGGCGGGTAAAGATCCGAAAGAGTGATATGTGTGGCGGGTGGCGCTAACGCTTACCCGCCCTACGTTAATTCAACGCGTAATATCCCACCCGCGCGCCTTCCACAACGCTGGCAGTTGCGCCAGATCGGTAAAGGTTGTCACTTTTGGATGGTCGATCGGCTTGTTGTGCGGATCGGCGCAGAAGTAAAACACCTCCATCCCCGCATCAATCCCTGACTGCGCGCCGGCAGATGAGTCATCCACCAGAATGCAGTTCTCCACGTTGACGTTCATCGCCTTCGCCGCGTGGAACATCAGCGCCGGATCGGGCTTCCAGCGCTGGATATCGTAGCCGCTGAACAGTTTTTCCGGGAAGTGGTGCAACATCTCCAGCTTGCCGAGCGAGTGCTGCATTTTGCTGACCGGTCCGTTAGAGACTACGCAGATCGGCACCGTCATCGCATCCAGCAGCGCGTTAGCGCCGGCGATAACTTCCAGCTCGGCGTCGAAGAGGCGTGCGACCTCGGCGCGGTACACCGGTTCCAGATCCGCTTTCACCAGATCCACCCCGTGCTCTTCGTTAATGATGTCAATGATCTCGTACAGCTTCACGCCCTTAAAGCGTTTAAACACCTCTTCGAGATCGAGCGTAATACCAAATTCCTGGAACATGGCGACATACGCGCGGGAACAAATGACCTCACTGTCGACCAGCGTACCGTCACAGTCGAAAAATACCGCTTCAATTCCGGACATGCCTTTCCCTTTTAACAAGTTTAACGTTTTCGTACGGCAGTTCACCGGGACGCAATCGTTGCCGTATAAGCAAAATCAATGAAAAAAGTATCCCGTAACCGCCACTATTGTCGCATTTTGGTATAGGATAGCGACGAATTTTCCCTCCTTGTTCGGAAATTGATGATGAGTCAACAACACACTACCCAGACATCTGGTCAGGGGCTGCTTGAGCGCGTGTTCAAACTGCGCGAGCACGGCACAACGGCACGCACCGAAGTGATCGCCGGTTTTACTACCTTCCTGACGATGGTCTATATCGTTTTCGTTAACCCGCAAATTCTGGGCGTGGCTGGCATGGACACCAGCGCCGTCTTTGTAACCACCTGTCTGATCGCGGCCCTTGGCAGCATCCTGATGGGCGTTTTCGCTAATCTGCCCGTGGCGCTGGCCCCGGCAATGGGTCTGAATGCGTTCTTTGCGTTCGTGGTGGTTCAGGCGATGGGCCTGCCGTGGCAGGTTGGGATGGGCGCTATTTTCTGGGGCGCGGTCGGCCTGCTGCTGCTGACCATCTTCCGCGTGCGCTACTGGATGATTGCGAACATTCCCGTGAGCCTGCGCGTGGGCATCACCAGCGGTATCGGTCTGTTCATCGGCATGATGGGGCTGAAAAACGCTGGCGTTATCGTGGCGAACCCGGAAACGCTGGTGAGCATTGGTAACCTGACCTCTCACAGCGTGCTGCTGGGCGTGCTGGGCTTCTTTATCATCGCGATCCTGGCATCGCGCAACATCCATGCTGCGGTGCTGGTCTCTATCATTGTGACCACGCTGCTGGGCTGGATGCTGGGTGACGTGCATTACAACGGTATTGTCTCTGCGCCACCGAGCGTCTCTACCGTGATTGGCCACGTTGATCTGGCGGGCTCGCTGAACCTGGGACTGGCCGGGGTGATTTTCTCCTTCATGCTGGTCAACCTGTTTGACTCCTCCGGTACGCTGATTGGCGTGACCGACAAAGCGGGTCTGGCAGATGAAAAAGGCAAATTCCCGCGCATGAAGCAGGCGCTGTATGTGGATAGCATCTCTTCCGTTGCAGGCTCTTTCATCGGTACCTCGTCTGTTACCGCTTACATTGAATCCTCTTCCGGTGTGTCCGTGGGCGGTCGTACCGGCCTGACGGCGGTAGTTGTGGGTCTGCTGTTCCTGCTGGTGATCTTCCTCTCTCCGCTGGCGGGGATGGTGCCACCATACGCGGCAGCCGGCGCGCTGATCTACGTCGGCGTGCTGATGACCTCAAGCCTGGCGCGCGTGAAGTGGGAAGATCTGACGGAAGCCGTTCCGGCATTTATTACCGCGGTGATGATGCCGTTCAGCTTCTCGATCACCGAAGGTATCGCGCTGGGCTTTATCTCTTACTGCGTGATGAAGATCGGTACCGGCCGCTTCCGCGAACTTAGCCCGTGCGTGATTATTGTGGCGCTGCTGTTTGTGCTGAAGATTGTGTTTATTGATGCACACTAAGATGCTGGTGGTGTCAGGTGGCGCTTCGCTTACCTGACCTACTGACGAGTGTAGGCCCGGTAAGCGCTAGCGCCACCGGGCTTTTTTATCAGGCCTTCACCCGCTTAATATAATCCCCAAACGCGGTCAGCTGGCCAGAGAGATGGTCACGCGTACTCTGATCCACCACTTCACCCGTCTGCGGGTCGACCTTGTTCTGAATCACGCCGCCCATAAATTCCGGCTTGTTCATCACCATCGCATCCAGGAACACCAGGATCTGACGCAGGTGATACTGGCAGCGCGCGCCGCCGATGGCGCCCATTGAGCTGGTCTGGATCAGCACAGGTTTACCAGACAGCGGCTGCTCCGGTAAACGGGACAGCCAGTCAATGGCGTTCTTCAAACCACCCGGCACCGAGTAGTTATACTCAGGCGTCACAATCACCACGCCGTCAGCCTGACGGATTTGCTCGGCTATCGCTTCCACACTCTGCGGGAACCCTTCTTCCTGCTGAACGTCAGCATCATAAAGCGGGATGTCGCCAATGGACGGCAGGGCACTGATCTCCATTCCCGCAGGCGCCAGCTGCGGCAGCGTACGGGCAACCATCCCGTTAAAAGAACCTTTGCGCAGGCTTCCCAGTAACGTAACAACTTTCAACGTATCAGACATGATTACTCCTGTTTCATCATGATGATCCTGGACGGATCAGCTATGGGTGTATGCTTTTTCTGCCGGTAAACTGGTTAATCGCATCAGGCGCGCGGCGGGCTCGTTCGCGCGCTCAGGTACATCCGGAAGACTACGCCAACCGCGAGTGCTGTCAAACTCCCAGATTTTCAGCCGTTCGATGGCGGGGGTCACCGCAACGGACCAGATCAGTACGTCCTCAGCGTCGCAGAGTGCCTCTACCAGCGAGGCTTTTGTCGCGCGCAGGCGTCCGGAGCCGGGGAGCAGCTGCAACAGGCTGGCGTCGTCTGACGCCGCGCCGCTCAGTTTGCGGATGCTCTGGCGAAGGGTGATGAGCTGCGCTCTGGCTTCAACGGGATCGTTCTGGTTACGTATCCACAGCTTCTCATTGCTGGAGAGCGGGTATTCATCGAGCGCATTAGCACCATGGAAGCTGCGCGTGACGCGTTGTAGCTCCATATCCAGGCCGCAATCACCTTCCGTCGTCAGCGCGACGCCAACAATGTTGCCGGTGTACGCAATGGAAAAATGGGGGAGTGCCGGGTCCGCAAAAACCGGGCGACCTTCTGGCTGGGTGAGTATGTCCGGTAATTCGCTGGTGCCGTAGAGCATAAAAAGCAGTTCTGCGAGGAGCGCTCTGGAAGCTAAAAACCGCGTCCTGCGGTGTTCAGGTAGTTTGAGCGCCTCACTGTGACAGGCTGAAGAAAGTCTGGCCGATACGAGATGCCCTTCCGTTAATGTTCCTCGTGCAAAGTGCGTAGCCATTTTTCGCTCCTTGATAATGGTCGTAGTCGGTTAAACGGTTACATGATTATCGCTTAACTCAGCTTCTGTTTTAATCAGTAAATGGAAATAAGAGAAGCCTGAGCACCGAACTTTACATTATCTTAGGCAAAAACCTGACCTGGTGCGGTATACAGCGCTTTGATCGTCTCGCGCAGCCAGAGGATTTTCGGATTATGGCTGTTCCGTTTATGCCAGATCAGCGTGAAGGGGACGGTGAGCTTTTCTGCCTGCGCCTCATCGATGGGAATGGGCAGACAGACCAGATTACGCTGGTGGAGTTGATTGTAGTGATGGCAGTAGTGCGGCGCAGTGGCAATGTAGTTGTGATCCGGCTGGGCCGCCATAAACATCGACTGTTCAAAACCGGGCAAACTCATGGCGATGTTACGCTCCCGACCCATCTCTCTTAGCACCTCGTCGAGCGCCCAGGTGTCGCTGCGTTCCCAGAAGATGCTGATATGCGGGTAGCGCAGAAACGTCTCCAGATCCCACGCTTCATGGAGCGCGGGATGATCCTCGCGCAAATACACACACGGACGGTCACTGAACAGGATTTCGTAGTCGATAAACCACGGCATCAGCTTTAGCAGTTCGCGCGAGCGAGGGTGCGTTTCACGCCCGGTGAAGCCCAGATCCACTTCTCCGCGCGTAATGGCGTCCAGCGAATCGTAATCCCATTGGCGCAGCTTCACCGTCGCCTGTGGGTAGCGTTCATTCACCTGCTCCAGCAGGGTATTAAAGCGGATCAGCATCAGCGGTGTTTCGGCGGCGAGCACAAACTTAAGCCCGCCAGGAGAGCTATGGTGGAATTTATCGAGGATCTGGTTGCCAATCTGCATCCAGTCGGCCAAATCCTGTTCCAGACTCACCGTCAGCGGCGTGGGCAGTAGCCCTAAAGGCGTTTTTACAAACAGCGGATCGTCGAACCAGTCGCGCAGCTTCGCCAGCGATTTACTCACCGCGGACGGCGTCACGTTCATCCGCTTCGCGGCTTTGGTGACGCTGCGCTCCTGCAACAAAAGTTGCAGGCAAAGTAAAAGATTAAGATCGAGACTGCTGATGGGCTTCTTCATAGTGCGCCGCGGGCTGGATGACCATAAGTAAGGTAATGCAGAGTATGCTACAGCCAATCAGAACCCCGATCAGCATATTCAGCGCGTTAAGGCCGATCACCGCCGCCAGCCAAATCCACAGTGACGAACCGCAGACCTGCGCAATGCCCAGCACCGAGCTTGCCACGCCAGCCCGCAGCGAAAACGGGCCAAGCGCCTGACTCATCGCCACACCAAAGCCGACGGAGAATCCGGCGCAGATCAGAGTAATGCCCACCAGCATTACAGCATGTGAGGTGGCAGTCGCGAGGATCACGCCTGCGGCGAGAAACAACGTCTGTGAGGCGAGCATCAGCGTGCGCTGGCGGAAGATGTTGAGCGCAAAGGGCGTGGAGAATGAGACCGCCATGCTGACCATCGCGGTTAGCGCCATCACCGTCGAATACTCACCGCGATCGAAGCCCATCGTCTCCATCAACAACACCGGGGAAACGTTTACATAGGTAAGGATCACCGCCACGCTAAGCGTGGTGATTGTCAGCCGACTCAGGAAAAAGCGATTCATCAGCTTTTCAGCCGGATGGAGGGTTGCGGTGTGATATGGCTGTTGCGAACCGGGATGGGTCTCTTTCAGCACCAACACGGACAGGATAAAGACGATGGCGCCCATTGCGGCCATGGTCCAGAAAAGGCTCTGCCACGGAAATTTAAGCATAATCAGGTAGCCAACAACCGGTGCCAGCACCGGGATGATGCAGGTAATGCCGTTCAGCATCGACAGCACTTTAGCGCGGCGCTGGGCGCTCAAGGTATCGCGCAGAATGGCAAAGGCCACCACGTAACAGCCGCCTGCGCCAATGCCCTGGATAAAACGTCCTGACAGGAACATTGTGCTTTCCTGCGCCACTGAACAGAGTACTGATGCCAGCGCAAAGATAACTGCACCCGTAATCGCGACGGGCTGGCGGCCTGCTTTATCCGCGATTTTCCCGGCAAATACCATCGACGACGCCATTCCCGCGAGGTAGGCCGAAAACGCGATGTGCAGTTGCGCCTCGCTGGCACCCAGATCGCGGGCAATATGCGGTAGCCCCACCAGATACATATCAATGCCGGACGGATACAGCAGAACCAGCGCAAAACTACAAAACAGAAAAC
Source organism: Enterobacter sp. BWH64 (assembly GCF_001037645.1). Taxonomy (NCBI): domain Bacteria; kingdom Pseudomonadati; phylum Pseudomonadota; class Gammaproteobacteria; order Enterobacterales; family Enterobacteriaceae; genus Enterobacter; species Enterobacter sp. BWH64. Next base: position 307,186 of record NZ_KQ089922.1, on the reverse strand, counting down.
GAGCCATAAATCCCCCATAGATGCAGGCAAGCAGGATAGGGGGCATGGGGCGATTACGCGAGTTGCCATTTGGATAATGGTGATTTCCTGGCAGGACATCACTATAACGGAGCTGAATAAGTGAGCTACTGTATTCGATGATCTGTCGTCTGAACACGGCTATGGGTTGCTAAACAAGGAGGCTTGCAACTACCCCCAGACTCTCGCCATTCCCTCACTTTCCGGCCGGACTAATTCAAAACCGAACTTTGCGTAGAGTGCCGGTACATCAGCCACCAGAGAGACATAAGCGCCTTTGTAAGCATGACGGTCCAGCCAGTGAATAATGCTTTCCATAATGAGCCGGCCAAGGCCACGCCCCTGATGAGCGGGATCGACGGCAATATCGACTATCTCGAAGTTTAATGCTCCGTCGCCAACAATACGTCCCATACCGACAGGCACTCCCTGCCAGAGAATGTGTACGCCATAACAGCTTCGTGGCAAACCCACTTTGGCTGCCTCTGGCGGTCGTGCTGACAAGCCCGATATGCTACGTAAGCGACAAAAATCTTCGACTGAAGGAACAGATTCAACGACGGTGTATTCGGCAGTCATGATTATTACCATTAACAAAAAATTAACTTTTAGCAGTCTGGGGGGGTAATGGCAATGCCTGAAACGACTCGGGTGTCGGCCAGAGAATGATAAGAGGATAATAAAAACCTGCATTAACAGGAAGTTAATGCAGGTTAGTGGGCGTTTATGAACCCGGCGTCATTTACCAATACAGAAGCTCGAGAATATCCGGCCCAGCAGATCGTCCGACGTAAACTCCCCGGTGATCTCGCTCAAATTCTGCTGCGCCAGACGCAGCTCTTCCGCCAGCAGTTCACCGGCCCACGCGCCGATCAGCTGGGCTTTACCCTGCTCAAGGTGGCGAGCCGCCTCTTCCAGCGCCTGCAAGTGACGACGACGCGCCAGGAAGCCGCCCTCCATGCTGGTGTCGAAGCCCATGCTCTGTTTGAGATGGCTACGCAGGGCTTCCACGCCTTCTCCGGTACGGGCTGACAGGCGAATCAGTGAGTGACCATTCACATCGCTGATGCCCAGCGTTTCGCCGGTCACGTCGGCCTTATTGCGCACCACGGTGATCGGCAGTTTTGCCGGGAGACGGGCGATAAAGTCTGGCCAGATTTCAGCCGGGTCAACGGCGTCGGTTGTGGTGCCGTCCACCATAAACAGCACACGGTCGGCCTGCTCGATCTCCTGCCAGGCGCGTTCGATACCGATACGCTCGACTTCATCGCTCGCATCGCGCAGGCCAGCGGTATCAATGATGTGCAGCGGCATGCCGTCGATATGGATATGCTCGCGCAGGACATCGCGGGTGGTACCGGCTATGTCGGTCACGATCGCCGCTTCACGGCCCGCCAGGGCGTTCAGCAGGCTCGATTTTCCGGCATTAGGGCGACCAGCAATCACCACCTTCATCCCTTCACGCAGCAGGCTGCCCTGGCGCGCTTCGGCGCGAACGGCATCGAGATCGTTCATCACCTGGTTGAGCTGAGCTTCAATTTTACCGTCTGAGAGGAAGTCGATCTCCTCGTCCGGGAAGTCGATAGCCGCTTCGACATAGATTCGCAGGTGAGTAAGTGCTTCCACAAGGTGATTCACGCGTGCGGAAAATGCCCCCTGCAACGAGTTCAGCGCGGAGCGGGCTGCCTGTTCGGAACTGGCGTCGATCAGGTCGGCAATCGCCTCGGCCTGCGCCAGGTCGAGCTTATCGTTGAGGAAAGCACGCTCGGAGAACTCACCCGGCTTCGCAATGCGCAGGCCAGGCAGGGTCAGAATACGTTTTAACAGCAGGTCGAGGATCACCGGGCCGCCGTGACCCTGAAGCTCCAGCACGTCTTCGCCGGTGAAGGAGTTTGGGCCGGGGAACCACAGCGCGATGCCCTGGTCCAGCGGTGTGCCGTCGGCATCCTTAAACGGCAGATAATCAGCGTAGCGCGGCTTTGGCAGTTTACCCAGCACCGCTTCGGCCACCTCACGCGCCTTCAGGCCGGAGATGCGCAGAATGCCTACACCACCGCGTCCCGGTGGGGTTGCCTGGGCGACGATAGTGTCGTTATGGCTCATGGTTGCTCTCGTTCAATACAAATAAAAAAGGCGGTCAATCGACCGCCCTTATTTTAACGTTAACTTACCGAATCAGGACTTTTTCTTTTCGCGGCTATGCAGGCCACGTTTTTCCAGACCACGGTAAATCAGCTGCTGCTGGATGATGGTCACCAGGTTGCTGACGATATAGTACAGCACCAGACCTGACGGGAACCACAGGAAGAACACGGTGAAGATGACCGGCATAAAGGTCATGATCTTCTGCTGCATCGGGTCGGTCACGGTGGTCGGCGACATCTTCTGAATGAAGAACATCGTCACGCCCATCAGGATCGGCAGGATGTAGTACGGGTCCTGTGCGGACAGGTCATGGATCCACAGGGCGAACGGCGCGTGGCGCAGCTCAACGGAACCCATCAGCATGTAGTACAGCGCAAGGAAGATTGGCATCTGAATCAGCAGCGGGAAGCAACCACCCAGTGGGTTTACTTTCTCTGCTTTATACAGGGCCATCATCTCCTGGCTCTGACGCTGTTTGTCATCGCCCAGACGCTCACGCATAGCCTGAATCTTCGGCTGTAGCATACGCATCTTCGCCATGGAGGTGTACTGCGCTTTAGTCAGCGGGTACATGATGCCACGAACGATAAAGGTGATAACGATGATGGAGAAGCCCCAGTTACCCAGGAAGCTGTGGATGAACTTCAGCAGCTTAAACAGCGGCTGAGAGATGAACCACAACCAACCGTAATCGACGGTCAGATCCAGGTGCGGCGCAACGGCAGCCATTTTGTCCTGGATTTCCGGGCCGACCCACAGGGTGCTTGCCAGTTTACCGGTTTGACCCGGCTGCACCAGAACTGGCTGAGATTTGTAGCCGATGGCTGCAATACCGTTGCCGAGGTTCGCGGTGTAGAAGTTGTTCGTACCGTCGTTATTCGGTACCCACGCCGTCGCGAAATACTGTTGCAGCATTGCGACCCAACCGCCTTTAGAGCTGACGTTCAGGTTTTCGTTATCGGCAATGGTGTCGAATTTGTATTTCTCGTACTTGGTATCTGGCGTGGAGTAAGCCGCGCCACGGAAGGTATGCAGCGCAAAGTTGCTGCTTCCGGTATCACGGTGAGACGGCAGATTGATGGACTGCTTCAGCTGACCAAAGGTAGAGATTTCCAGCGGTTTCGCACCGGCGTTCTGTACGCTGTAGCCCACGTTCACCGCATACTCACCGCGTTTCAGGGTGAAGGTTTTGGTGAAGGTGTTGCCTGCCGCGTCGGTGTAGGTCATCGGGATAACCAGTTCGTTCTGACCATCAGCCAGCACAAACGTGTCATTCTCGACGTTATACAGTGGACGCGCACCGTTAGCCGGGTTATCCGGGCCATCACGACCGGTCAGGCCGCTCTGCGCCTGGTAGATAAATTCAGGCGTGGTTTCCAGTAACTGGAACGGTTCGGTAGACTTCAGCTCTTTCGGGTAGGTCAACAGCAGCGCCTGCTCAACATCACCACCACGGGTGTTGATAGTCAGCTCAAGCACATCGGTCTTAACCGTAATCTGTTTCCCCTGGCCACTGGCCGGTACGCCCTGGTCGGCGGCGCTACCCGCTGCGGTGGTCGTGGTCTGCGTGGTCTGCTGCTGGGGTTGAGGATTTTTATCCTGCTCCCATGCCTGCCAGATCATGAAAGACACGAACAACAAAGCGATGATAAGAAGATTGCGTTGCGAATCCATCGTTAGTGTTCTCTGGTATCAAAAGGTCCTGGAGGGACGGGGTCGTCTCCACCTGGGTGTAAAGGGTGGCATTTTAATACGCGTTTCACCGTCAACCAACTGCCTTTTATCACTCCAAACCTGCGCAATGCCTCAATTCCGTAGCTTGAGCATGTTGGCGTGAAACGACAGTGTGGCCCGAGTAGCGGACTAATCAGGCGTTGATAGACCCGAATGAGGGCTATCAGGACCCGCGAGCCAGGCGACAGTGGCGGCGCCATAATTTTTCCAACGCTTCCGAGAGAGCACGGTTATCGAGGTCGGCAACCCCTTTTTTAGCCACCACCACGAAATCCATTGAAGGCAGTTCGTGCTGACGTAAACGGAAGCTTTCGCGCGTCAGACGTTTAATCCGGTTGCGTTCATGCGCACGCTTAACGTTTTTCTTGGCGACTGTGAGACCGATGCGGGGATGCCCCAGCGAATTTTGGCGGCCGAGGATGGTGATTTGCGGCGTGCCAGCCCGTTGTGGCTGCTGGAAGACGAAAGTGAAATGAGTGGGAGTTAACAAACGTAACTCCCTGGGAAATGCGAGCTTAACCACTCAGGGGTTAGCTTTATTACTTGGAAACGGTCAGACGAGCGCGGCCTTTAGCACGACGACGTGCCAGAACCTGACGACCATTTTTAGTAGCCATACGAGCACGGAAGCCGTGAGAACGGTTGCGCTTCAGTACAGACGGTTGAAAAGTGCGTTTCATGGCGATTTCTACCTAAACTTGAAAAAATTCATGACTTTTGCGGATGCCCGACCGAGTTTCGAATGACGGACGCCGAAGCCGTGGGTGATTAAAGAGGCCGGATTGTAATAATTGTACACTCCGGAGTCAATTCTCTTTCCTTATTTCCCGCGTATTTCCGCACGATTTCGCGTGGAAAATGAGCAACGGACGACGCAGGAAGATGAGCATCACGCGCCGGGTCGAGGATTATACGGGCTCGCCAACAAAGCGCAAGGATCGTCCCGGATCTTCGTTAGATCATTTAAGCCAAAAATTGTCTGTACTCATTAAATTTTCCAATATGCGGCCTAAATCGCGAGGCACTCGCGTCAGGATCGTTTACACTTACCCGATTCCGGATCTTCCTGTGGATAAATCGGGAAGAATCTGTGAGAAACAGAAGATCTCTGGCTCAGTTTAGGCTATGATCCGCGGTCCCGATCGGGATCCAGCGATCCAGGCCGGGTATAACCGCAGATAGCGGTTCGCACATCACCCTTTTGCACAGGGTCATGTCGATGTGCGCCAACAATCATGAATATTCAATAGTTTTCTTTTATTGTTCGAGTGGAGTCCGCCGTGTCACTTTCGCTTTGGCAGCAGTGTCTTGCCCGATTGCAGGATGAGTTACCAGCCACAGAATTCAGTATGTGGATCCGCCCGTTGCAGGCGGAACTGAGCGATAACACGCTGGCTTTGTATGCGCCAAACCGTTTCGTGCTCGATTGGGTAAGGGATAAATACCTTAATAACATCAATGGACTGCTGAACGATTTCTGCGGGTCAGATGCCCCACAGTTGCGTTTTGAAGTGGGCACAAAGCCGGTCACCCAAACCGTTCGTGAAGTTGTCAATGTGGCAGCCCCTGCACAGGCGGCGCCCGCGCCAGCGCCTCGCGTTGCACCGGCTCGTCAGGGCTGGGATAACGTTCCGGCCCCCGCTGAGCCTACCTACCGCTCTAACGTTAACGTGAAACACACGTTCGATAACTTCGTTGAAGGTAAGTCGAACCAGCTGGCGCGCGCGGCGGCTCGCCAGGTAGCCGATAACCCCGGTGGCGCTTACAACCCGCTGTTTCTGTATGGCGGCACGGGTCTCGGTAAAACGCACCTGCTGCATGCGGTGGGCAACGGCATTATGGCGCGTAAGCCCAATGCCAAAGTGGTGTATATGCACTCCGAACGCTTCGTTCAGGACATGGTAAAAGCCCTGCAAAACAATGCGATCGAAGAGTTTAAACGCTACTACCGTTCCGTTGATGCGCTGCTGATCGATGACATTCAGTTCTTTGCCAATAAAGAACGATCGCAGGAAGAGTTTTTCCATACCTTTAACGCCCTGCTGGAAGGCAATCAGCAGATCATTCTGACCTCGGATCGTTATCCAAAAGAGATCAACGGCGTTGAAGATCGTCTCAAATCCCGCTTCGGCTGGGGCCTGACCGTGGCGATCGAGCCGCCGGAGCTGGAAACCCGCGTCGCGATCCTGATGAAAAAAGCCGACGAGAACGACATTCGCCTGCCGGGTGAAGTGGCGTTCTTCATTGCCAAGCGCCTGCGTTCCAACGTGCGTGAGCTGGAAGGGGCGCTGAACCGCGTTATCGCCAACGCCAACTTCACCGGTCGGGCGATCACCATCGATTTTGTGCGTGAAGCGCTGCGCGATTTATTGGCTTTGCAGGAAAAACTGGTCACTATCGACAATATTCAGAAGACGGTGGCTGAGTACTACAAGATCAAAGTGGCAGATTTACTGTCTAAACGTCGTTCCCGCTCGGTGGCGCGTCCGCGTCAGATGGCGATGGCGCTGGCAAAAGAGCTAACCAACCACAGCCTGCCGGAAATCGGTGATGCGTTTGGTGGCCGTGACCATACGACCGTGCTGCACGCCTGTCGCAAGATCGAGCAGTTACGCGAAGAAAGCCACGACATAAAAGAAGATTTTTCCAATTTAATCAGAACATTATCATCGTGACGCTATGAAATTTACCGTTGAACGTGAACATTTATTAAAACCGCTGCAACAGGTGAGTGGCCCATTAGGCGGCCGCCCTACGCTGCCTATTCTTGGAAACCTGCTGCTTCAGGTCGCGGACGGTACGCTGTCGCTGACCGGCACAGATCTGGAAATGGAAATGATCGCGCGCGTTACGCTGACTCAGCCGCACGACGCGGGCGCGACCACGGTTCCGGCACGTAAATTCTTTGATATTTGCCGTGGGCTGCCGGAAGGCGCTGAAATCGCCGTGCAGCTGGAGGGCGACCGCATGCTGGTGCGCTCTGGCCGTAGCCGTTTCTCCCTCTCCACGCTGCCCGCTGCGGACTTCCCGAACCTGGATGACTGGCAGAGCGAAGTTGAATTTACCCTGCCGCAGGCGACGATGAAGCGTCTGATTGAAGCCACGCAGTTCTCCATGGCGCATCAGGACGTTCGTTACTACTTAAACGGCATGCTGTTCGAAACCGAAGGTGAAGAGCTGCGTACCGTGGCGACCGACGGTCACCGTCTGGCGGTTTGTTCCATGCCGATTGGCGATTCACTGCCAAACCATTCGGTGATCGTACCGCGTAAAGGCGTAATTGAACTGATGCGTATGCTCGACGGCGGTGAAACGCCGCTGCGCGTGCAGATCGGCAGCAACAATATTCGTGCCCACGTGGGCGATTTTGTCTTCACATCGAAGCTGGTAGACGGTCGTTTCCCGGATTATCGCCGCGTATTGCCGAAGAACCCGGATAAAACGCTGGAGGCGGGTTGCGACATCCTCAAGCAGGCGTTCGCGCGTGCCGCTATTCTCTCCAACGAGAAATTCCGCGGCGTACGTCTGTACGTGAGTGAAAACCAGATCAAAATCACCGCCAACAACCCGGAGCAGGAAGAGGCAGAAGAGATTCTGGACGTCACCTACGCCGGGGCTGAGATGGAAATCGGCTTCAACGTCAGCTATGTGCTGGATGTGCTGAATGCACTGAAATGCGAGAACGTTCGCATCCTGCTGACTGACTCCGTTTCGAGCGTACAGATTGAAGATGCCGCATCACAGTCGGCTGCTTATGTTGTCATGCCAATGAGACTGTAATGTCGCTCACCCGTCTGTTGATCCGCGACTTTCGCAATATTGAAAGCGCGGATCTCGCTTTATCCCCTGGCTTTAACTTCCTGGTTGGCGCGAACGGCAGCGGCAAAACCAGCGTGCTGGAAGCCATCTATACGCTCGGCCACGGCCGGGCGTTTCGCAGTTTGCAGATTGGTCGCGTGATTCGCCACGAGCAGGAATCTTTTGTTCTGCACGGGCGTTTGCAGGGCGCAGAGCGGGAAACCGCCATCGGCCTGACCAAAGACAAGCAGGGCGACAGCAAGGTGCGCATCGACGGCACCGATGGCCACAAAGTGGCGGAGCTGGCGCTGCTGATGCCGATGCAGCTGATTACGCCCGAGGGGTTTACTTTACTCAACGGCGGCCCCAAATACAGAAGAGCGTTCCTCGACTGGGGATGCTTTCACAATGAAGCCGGTTTCTTTAACGCCTGGAGCAACCTGAAGCGTCTGCTTAAACAGCGTAACGCCGCATTGCGCCAGGTCACGCGCTACGCTCAGCTGCGTCCGTGGGACATGGAACTCATCCCTCTTGCGGAACAAATCAGCCGCTGGCGTGCCGAATACAGCGCAGGTATCGCCGAAGACATGGCCGACACCTGCAAACAGTTTTTACCCGAGTTCTCTCTCACCTTCTCTTTTCAGCGTGGCTGGGAAAAAGAGACGGATTATGCCGAGGTGTTAGAGAGAAGCTTCGAGCGCGATCGCATGTTGACCTACACCGCGCACGGCCCGCACAAGGCGGATTTCCGCATTCGTGCCGACGGTGCGCCGGTGGAAGACACGCTGTCGCGCGGGCAGCTGAAGCTCCTGATGTGCGCGCTGCGCCTGGCGCAGGGGGAGTTCCTCACTCGAGAGAGCGGGCGACGCTGCCTGTACCTGATAGATGATTTTGCCTCGGAACTTGACGACGCGCGGCGCGGGCTGCTTGCCAGCCGCTTAAAAGCCACGCAGTCGCAGGTTTTCGTCAGCGCCATTAGCGCTGAACACGTTATAGACATGTCGGACGAAAATTCGAAGATGTTTACCGTGGAAAAGGGTAAAATAACGGATTAACCCAAGTTGAAATGAGCGAGAAACGTTGATGTCGAATTCTTATGACTCCTCCAGTATCAAAGTCCTGAAAGGGCTGGATGCGGTGCGTAAGCGCCCGGGTATGTATATCGGCGACACGGATGACGGCACCGGTCTGCACCACATGGTATTCGAGGTGGTAGATAACGCTATCGACGAAGCGCTCGCGGGTCACTGTAAAGACATCGTGGTCACGATCCATGCGGACAACTCCGTGTCCGTTACCGATGACGGTCGTGGTATCCCAACCGGTATTCACCCGGAAGAGGGCGTATCTGCTGCGGAAGTCATCATGACCGTTCTGCACGCAGGCGGTAAGTTCGATGATAACTCCTATAAAGTTTCCGGCGGTCTGCACGGCGTAGGCGTCTCCGTGGTTAACGCCCTGTCGCAGAAGCTGGAGCTGGTTATCCAGCGCGAAGGCAAAATTCACCGTCAGATCTATCAGCACGGCGTGCCTGACGCTCCGCTGGCCGTCACGGGTGATACCGATAAAACCGGTACCATGGTGCGTTTCTGGCCGAGCCTCGAAACCTTCACCAACGTCACCGAATTCGAGTACGACATTCTGGCGAAACGCCTGCGTGAACTGTCGTTCCTGAACTCCGGCGTGTCGATTCGTCTGCGCGACAAACGCGACAACAAAGAAGACCACTTCCATTACGAAGGTGGTATCAAGGCGTTCGTTGAGTATCTGAACAAGAACAAAACGCCAATTCACCCGAATATCTTCTACTTCTCTACTGAAAAAGACGGTATCGGCGTGGAAGTGGCCTTGCAGTGGAACGACGGTTTCCAGGAAAACATCTACTGCTTCACCAACAACATTCCACAACGCGATGGCGGTACGCACCTGGCGGGCTTCCGCGCGGCGATGACCCGAACCCTGAACGCCTACATGGACAAAGAAGGCTACAGCAAAAAAGCGAAAGTCAGCGCCACCGGTGACGATGCACGTGAAGGCCTGATTGCCGTGGTCTCCGTGAAGGTGCCGGATCCGAAGTTCTCCTCACAGACCAAAGACAAGCTGGTCTCTTCTGAGGTGAAATCGGCGGTTGAACAGCAGATGAACGAACTGCTGAGCGAATACCTGCTGGAAAACCCGTCCGACGCGAAAATCGTGGTGGGTAAAATTATCGATGCGGCGCGTGCCCGTGAAGCGGCGCGTAAAGCGCGTGAAATGACCCGTCGTAAAGGCGCGCTGGACCTGGCAGGCCTGCCGGGCAAACTGGCTGACTGTCAGGAACGCGACCCGGCGCTGTCTGAACTGTACCTTGTGGAAGGGGACTCCGCGGGCGGTTCTGCGAAGCAGGGCCGTAACCGCAAGAACCAGGCGATTCTGCCGCTGAAGGGTAAAATCCTTAACGTTGAGAAAGCGCGCTTCGACAAGATGCTCTCTTCTCAGGAAGTGGCGACGCTCATCACCGCGCTCGGCTGCGGCATTGGTCGCGACGAGTACAACCCGGACAAACTGCGCTATCACAGCATCATCATCATGACCGATGCGGACGTCGACGGCTCGCACATTCGTACGCTGCTGTTGACCTTCTTCTATCGTCAGATGCCGGAAATCGTTGAGCGCGGCCACGTCTACATTGCCCAGCCGCCGCTGTACAAAGTGAAGAAAGGCAAGCAGGAACAGTACATTAAAGATGACGACGCGATGGATCAGTACCAAATCGCGATCGCCCTTGATGGTGCGACCCTGCACGCAAATTCCAGCGCGCCAGCGCTGGCCGGTGAGCCGCTGGAGCGTCTGGTCTCCGAGTTCAACGCCACGCAGAAAATGATTGGCCGTATGGAGCGTCGCTATCCGAAAGCGCTGCTGAAAGAGCTGATTTACCAGCCGACCCTGACCGAAGCCGATCTGAGCAACGAGCAGACCGTCACCCGCTGGGTGAACACCCTGGTGAGCGAGCTGAACGAGAAAGAGCAGCATGGCAGCCAGTGGAAGTTCGACGTCCAGCAGAACGCTGAGCAGCAGTTCGAGCCGATCGTCCGCGTGCGTACCCACGGCGTCGATACCGACTACCCGCTGGAGCACGAATTTGTGACCGGTCCGGAATACCGCCGTATCTGCACCCTCGGCGAGAAGCTGCGCGGTCTGATCGAAGACGATGCGTTTATCGAACGTGGCGAACGTCGTCAGCCGGTAGCCAGCTTCGAACAGGCGCTGGAGTGGCTGGTAAAAGAGTCCCGTCGTGGTCTCTCTATTCAGCGTTATAAAGGCCTGGGCGAAATGAACCCGGATCAGCTGTGGGAAACCACCATGGATCCGGAAAGCCGTCGCATGTTGCGCGTCACCGTTAAAGACGCAATCGCAGCGGATCAGCTGTTCACGACCCTGATGGGCGATGCGGTTGAACCACGTCGCGCCTTCATCGAAGAGAACGCCCTGAAGGCGGCGAATATCGATATTTAATCGTCGCTTTACGACAGCATAACTGGCCGCGCTTCAGCGCGGCTTTTTTATGGACGCAGGAAACTCCAGCGACATCACTGCCGGTAAACGTTTGACCAGCATATCTATGGCAATTCTTACCCTTAGCGGCAGGTGTGGCGTCTGCTGCCAGACGGCATGAACGTCGAAGCGTACATCCGGGGCCTGCTTTAAGAGCGGGACAAGATCTCCCTGCTGAATTTCTTTAATGACCATCCAGCAGGGTAACCATGCAAGGCCGTGGCCGGCCAGCGCCGCGTCGCAGATCGCCTGCAAATCATCCATATTGAGCGATGAGCGGGGAATAAACGTGCGCGACGTGCCATCGTAATCCATCAGCTGCCAGGGTAGGACTCTGCCCGCACGCGTGTAGTTAATGGCCGTATGCTGGCGTAAATCATCAACGGTTTGCGGCTGGCCATTCTTAAGCAGATAATCCGGCGCGGCGCACAGCACCATCCGGTGCTCCCCCAGCCTTCTGGCGACCAGCACGCTGCTGTCAGCCAGAGCGCCATTGCGCACCGCCATATCAAACCCTTCTTCCACGAGATCCACGACGCGGTCGCTGAAGGACATTTCAAGCTCAAGCCCGGGATGCTCCTGCGCCAGCTCTATTAGCAGCGGGGCGATACACTGGCGACCAAACAGCACCGGCACGGCAACACGCAGCCGACCGCTGACCTGATGTTTTCCGGTTTCAAGCTGCGATTCAGCGCCACGGATCTCCTCCAGCGCGCGCAGGCAGCGTTCATAAAAAAGCGCGCCGTTATCGGTCAGCCTCTGACTGCGGGTGGTCCGATGAAACAGACGAACCCCCAGCCTCTCTTCAAGACGAGCAATACTTTTTCCTACCGCCGAGCGCGACAAATGCAGACGGACGGCGGCCTGGGCAAAACTTCCTGCCTCAACGGAGGCAACGAAAACGGGAATATCTTTCAGCGTATCGGTCATGGACGGATTGTGTCAATTTGGTCATCAATGAAGGGAAAACTTATCGCCACTGGCGACGCTGAGTCAACGGTAGACTGTCAGAACTGAAAATCATCTGATGACAGGAGAAAAAAATGACTGAAACAATGCAACGCTGGTCAATGGATGCCCTTGGTCGTGAAAGCCTCAGGCTCGTTCAGGAGCCTGTTCCACAGCCAGGCCCGGGGGAGGTTCGCGTAAGGGTTAATGCCGTTGCGCTCAACTACCGGGATAAAATGGTGATTGAAGGCACGATGCCGATTCCGCTTTCCTTCCCGTTTACCCCAGCATCTGACATGGCAGGCGTGGTGGACAGCATCGGCGAAGGCGTTACGCGTTTCAAGCCCGGCGCACGCGTCATCTCAACCTTCTTCCCGGAATGGATCGACGGCAAGCCGCAGGCAGACGCGCGCGATTTGCCCTATAAAACGTCCGGTGGATACTTCCAGGGCATGCTGGCCGAATATGTGATTGTGAGTGAAAACGCGCTGGTGGCGTCCCCGGAAAGCCTGGATGACGCTGAGGCCAGCACGCTTCCTTGCGCGGGGCTTACCGCATGGTTCGCGCTGGTGGAGCGCGGTCATTTACGCGCCGGGCAATCGGTGCTGGTACAAGGGACGGGCGGTGTGGCGCTATTCGCTTTGCAGATAGCAAAAGCGCACGGCGCAGAAGTTATTGTTACGTCGGGGAGTGATGAAAAACTGGCGCGGGCCAAAAAGCTGGGGGCCAGCCAGGGCATCAACCGACTGAAAGGCGACTGGGCTGAAAATACGCTGGCACTGACGCAGGATCGCGGCATCGACCATATTATCGAAACGGTGGGTGGGGAGAACCTGAGACATTCCCTGCGCGCCGTTGCCGTTCATGGGCGGATATCGGTCATTGGCGTGCTGGCCGGGACAGAAATTTCTCTGCCTGCAAGCGAGCTGTTGCTGAAATCTCCCGTCATTCAGGGGATTGGGGTTGGACACCGCCGGGCGCTGGAAGATTTTGTCCGTGCTGTTGATGTCACGGAGTTAAAACCGGTGATTGAGCATCGCTACCGCTTTGACGAGCTGGAACAGGCGCTTGAACATCTGGATCGCGGTGCGTTTGGCAAAATCGTTCTCACCCGCGAGTGAGTTCCCGTTCCCGGGATAAACGTAAAAGGGGCTTTTTGTTGCGCAAGGTAGCTCTATTTTTGTGTGCTTAATCGCGTTAGCATGAGGTAGCACTCATTTATCCCGGGGACCCCATGGCCATCAAACTCATTGCAATCGATATGGACGGCACGCTGCTGCTGCCGGACCACACTATCTCTCCTGCCGTTAAAAATGCGATCGCCGCCGCACGCGAAAAAGGCGTGAACGTGGTGCTCACCACCGGACGCCCGTATGCCGGGGTGCACAGTTACCTGAAAGAGCTGCACATGAACCAGCCTGGCGATTACTGCATCACCTATAACGGCGCGCTGGTGCAAAAGGCAGCCGATGGCAGCACGGTGGCGCAAACTGCACTGAGCTATGATGACTACCTTTTCCTGGAAAAACTCTCCCGCGACGTGGGCTCTCACTTCCACGCGCTCGATCGCAATACGCTTTACACCGCCAACCGCGATATCAGCTACTACACGGTGCACGAGTCCTACGTTGCAACCATTCCACTGGTGTTCTGCGAAGCGGAAAACATGGACCCGGCAACCCAGTTCCTGAAAGTAATGATGATCGACGAACCCGCGATCCTCGACAAAGCCATTTCACGCATTCCGGCTGAGGTAAAAGAGAAATACACCGTGCTGAAAAGTGCGCCGTACTTCCTCGAAATCCTTGATAAACGCGTCAATAAAGGCACGGGCGTCAAATCGCTTGCCGATGCGCTGGGCATCAAGCCTGAGGAGATCATGGCGCTGGGCGACCAGGAAAACGATATTGCGATGATCGAATATGCGGGCATGGGCGTGGCGATGGATAACGCCATCCCGTCGGTAAAAGAAGTGGCGAACTTCGTGACCAAATCTAACCTGGAAGACGGCGTTGCCTGGGCGATCGAGAAATTCGTTCTGTCGTAACAAGTGCTTTGAAAGATTAGCCCCGGTTATTAACCGGGGCTTTTTTTGGCCCTGAATTTATCAAATTGTTCTTTTTGTGATCTGGATTGTAGTACAACATTAACTGATTGTACTACATTGTCACCACGGCAAAGACGAAAGGCCTCACGTTTGTACTGCAAAAGTGAGGCGAAATTCAGCGGTCGCGGTAAAGTAGTGATGGACTTACAGAGCACAAGGACTCTCCATGACACTCAATAAAACCGATCGCATTGTCATCACGCTGGGCACTCAGATTGTGGGTGGCAAATACGTTCCCGGTTCGCCGCTGCCAGCAGAGGCGGAACTGTGCGAGGAGTTTGAAACCTCGCGCAACATCATTCGGGAAGTGTTCCGCTCGCTGATGGCGAAGCGGCTGATTGAAATGAAGCGCTATCGCGGCGCGTTTGTGGCGCCGCGTAACCAGTGGAACTACCTCGATACCGATGTTCTGCAATGGGTGCTGGAAAACGACTACGACCCACGGCTCATCGGCGCGATGAGCGAAGTCCGAAATCTGGTGGAACCGGCCATCGCCCGCTGGGCGGCAGAGCGCGCAACGTCAGGTGACCTGGCACAGATTGAGTCGGCTTTAAACGACATGATCGCCAATAACCAGAATCGGGAGGCGTTCAACGAAGCGGACATTCGTTACCACGAAGCGGTATTGCAGTCGGTGCATAACCCGGTTTTACAGCAGCTTAGCGTGGCGATCAGCTCGCTACAGCGAGCAGTATTTGAACGTACCTGGATGGGCGATGAGGCCAACATGCCGAAAACGCTTCAGGAACATAAAGCGCTGTTCGATGCGATACGGCATCAGGACGGCGATGCGGCAGAGCAGGCGGCGCTGACCATGATCGCCAGCTCGACACGAAGGCTGAAGGAAATCACATGACATCACGCTACATCGCAATTGACTGGGGATCGACCAATCTGCGCGCCTGGCTCTACCAGGGTGAGCAGTGCCTGGAAAGCAGGCAATCAGAAGCAGGTGTGACGCGCCTGAACGGTAAATCCCCCGCAGCGGTGTTAGCAGAAGTGACACAAAACTGGCGCGACGGTACTACGCCAGTGGTGATGGCCGGAATGGTCGGCAGTAACGTGGGGTGGAAGGTCGCGCCTTACCTGTCAGTTCCGGTGCATTTCACCGCCGTTGGCGAGCAGTTAACGTCCGTTTGCGACAATGTCTGGATTATTCCCGGTTTATGCGTCTCTCGCGACGATAACCATAATGTGATGCGCGGCGAAGAGACGCAGCTGCTCGGGGCGCGCACCCTTTCTCCTTCTTCTGTCTACGTCATGCCCGGGACGCACTGCAAATGGGTCCAGGCGGATGCTGAGCAAATTCATGATTTCCGCACCGTGATGACCGGCGAACTGCACCACTTGCTGCTTAAGCATTCGCTGGTGGGGGCCGGTTTGCCGGAGCAGACCCCTTCGCCGGAAGCGTTTGCCGCCGGGCTTGAGCGCGGGATCGCATCCCCTGCCGTTTTGCCGCAACTTTTTGAGGTTCGCGCCTCGCACGTGCTGGGAAATCTTCCGCGCGAACAGGTCAGCGAATTTCTGTCCGGCCTGCTGATTGGCGCAGAAGTCGCCACTCTGAGCGACGCGTTCGCCGGGCAGCAGGCCATCACGCTCGTCGCGGGTTCATCGCTGACGTCTCGTTACCGCCAGGCGTTCCACGCTATCGGACGGGATGTTGCTGCGGTGGAAGGCGACACGGCATTTCAGGCAGGCATAAGGAGCATCGCTCATGCAGTGGCAAACTGAACTTCCCCTGATCGCGATTTTGCGCGGTATCACGCCCGGTGAGGCCTTAGCGCACGTTGGCGCGGTGATCGACGCCGGGTTCGACGCGGTGGAAATCCCGCTCAACTCCCCGGAGTGGGAAAAAAGCATTCCGGCAATTGTGAAGGCGTTTGGTGATAAGGCGCTGATTGGCGCTGGCACCGTATTACAGCCGGAGCAGGTGGATGAACTGGCGAAGATGGGCTGCAAGCTTATCGTCACACCAAATATCAACCCCGAGGTGATCCGCCGGGCGGTGGATTACGGCATGACCGTCTGCCCGGGTTGCGCCACGGCCACAGAAGCCTTTGCCGCCCTCGATGCGGGCGCACAGTCTCTCAAAATTTTCCCGTCGTCGGCCTTTGGTCCGGATTACATCAAAGCGCTGAAAGCGGTCTTACCCGCCAGCGTGCCGGTCTTTGCCGTGGGCGGCGTCACGCCGGAAAACCTGGGCCAGTGGATGAGCGCGGGCTGTGTGGGCGCGGGGCTGGGCAGCGATCTCTATCATGCCGGTCAGCCCGTTGAGCGTACCGCACAGCAGGCGGCAGCATTTGTGAAAGCGTATCGAGAGGCAGTGCAATGAAAATAACCAAACTCACCACGTACCGTTTACCCCCGCGTTGGATGTTCCTGAAAATCGAAACCGACGAAGGCGTGGTTGGCTGGGGCGAGCCGGTGATTGAAGGCCGTGCGCGCACCGTTGAAGCCGCGGTGCACGAGCTGGGCGAATACCTGATTGGCCAGGATCCGGCACGCATCAACGACCTGTGGCAGGTGATGTACCGCGCGGGCTTCTACCGCGGGGGGCCGATTCTGATGAGCGCCATCGCCGGTATTGATCAGGCGCTGTGGGATATCAAAGGCAAAGTGCTCAATGCCCCGGTCTGGCAATTAATGGGCGGCCTGGTGCGCGACAAAATCAAAGCCTACAGCTGGGTGGGCGGTGACCGCCCTGCGGAAGTGATCGACGGTATCCGGCAACTGCGCAACATCGGTTTTGACACCTTCAAACTCAACGGCTGCGAAGAGATGGGCGTTATCGACAACTCGCGCGCGGTAGACCGGGCGGTGAATACCGTGGCGCAAATCCGTGAAGCCTTCGGCAACGAGATTGAGTTTGGTCTGGATTTCCACGGCCGCGTCAGCGCGCCAATGGCCAAAGTGCTGATTAAAGAGCTGGAGCCGTATCGCCCGCTGTTTATCGAAGAGCCGGTGCTGGCCGAGCAGGCGGAATACTATCCGAAACTGGCTGAACAGACGCACATTCCCATCGCGGCGGGGGAACGCATGTTCTCGCGCTTCGAGTTTAAACGCGTGCTGGAAGCGGGCGGCATTGCGATCCTGCAACCGGACCTCTCCCACGCGGGCGGCATCACCGAATGCTACAAAATTGCCGGAATGGCAGAAGCCTACGATGTGGCGCTGGCGCCGCACTGTCCGCTTGGGCCGATTGCGCTGGCGGCCTGCCTGCACGTCGACTTCGTCTCCCGCAATGCGGTGTTCCAGGAACAAAGCATGGGCATTCACTATAACAAGGGCGCGGAGCTGCTCGACTTTGTGAAAAACAAAGAAGACTTCAGCATGGAAGGTGGTTTCTTTAAACCGTTAACGAAGCCGGGCCTTGGCGTGGAGATCGACGAAGCTAAAGTCATTGAGCTGAGTAAAAGTGCGCCGGACTGGCGTAACCCACTGTGGCGTCATGAAGACGGTTCCGTAGCCGAGTGGTAAATCGCCGGATGGCGCTACGCTTATCCGGCCTACTCTCTCGTAGGCCCGGTAAGCGAAGCGCCACCGGGCAAAAAAAACGTACATAGAAAAAATATAACCCTCTGTAAATTACAGGGCATGGTGAGCGGCTTCGCTATGCCCAAAATCTGGAGACAGATTGCGATGGATATTCCAGTTACTGCTGCAAAAACCGGGCGTCGTCGTTACCTGACGCTGATCATGATCTTTATTACCGTGGTCATCTGTTATGTCGACCGCGCCAACCTTGCCGTGGCATCGGCTCATATTCAGGAAGAGTTTGGCATCACCAAAGCGGAAATGGGCTACGTCTTCTCGGCGTTTGCCTGGCTGTATACGCTCTGTCAGATCCCCGGTGGCTGGTTCCTTGACCGCGTGGGTTCACGTCTGACCTACTTTATTGCTATTTTTGGCTGGTCCGTGGCGACCCTGTTCCAGGGCTTCGCGACCGGGCTGATGTCGCTGATTGGCCTGCGCGCCATCACCGGGGTGTTTGAAGCGCCGGCGTTTCCGACCAACAACCGCATGGTGACCAGCTGGTTCCCTGAACACGAACGCGCTTCCGCTGTTGGTTTTTACACCTCCGGGCAGTTTGTTGGTCTGGCGTTTCTGACGCCGCTGTTAATCTGGATCCAGGAGCTGCTGAGCTGGCACTGGGTGTTTATCGTCACCGGCGGGATCGGCATTATCTGGTCGCTCATCTGGTTTAAGGTTTATCAGCCGCCGCGCCTGACCAAAAGCATCACCAAAGCCGAACTGGACTACATCCGCGACGGCGGTGGCCTGGTGGATGGCGATGCGCCCGTGAAAAAAGAGGCGCGCCAGCCGCTGACCAGAGCGGACTGGAAGCTGGTCTTCCACCGTAAGCTGGTGGGCGTGTATCTGGGACAGTTCGCGGTGACCTCCACGCTGTGGTTCTTCCTCACCTGGTTCCCGAACTATCTGACCCAGGAAAAAGGTATTACCGCGCTGAAGGCGGGCTTTATGACCACCGTACCCTTCCTTGCGGCGTTTTTCGGCGTCCTGCTCTCGGGCTGGCTGGCGGATAAGCTGGTGAAAAAAGGTTTCTCGCTGGGCGTTGCGCGTAAAACGCCGATTATCTGCGGACTGCTGATCTCTACCTGCATCATGGGAGCGAACTACACCAACGATCCGGTGTGGATCATGACCCTGATGGCGGTAGCGTTCTTCGGAAACGGTTTTGCCTCCATCACCTGGTCGCTGGTGTCGTCCCTGGCGCCGATGCGTCTGATCGGCCTGACTGGTGGCGTGTTTAACTTCGTTGGCGGCCTGGGCGGGATCACCGTACCGCTGGTCATCGGTTACCTGGCGCAGGACTACGGCTTTGGTCCGGCTCTGGTGTATATCTCTGCCGTGGCGCTGATCGGGGCGCTCTCCTACATCCTGCTGGTCGGCGACGTTAAACGAGTAGGCTAATCCCTTCGGATGTTTTACCCTGATGCGATAACCGCGCATCAGGGTATTTTCATGAAACAAATCACCTTCGCTTCCCGCAACCACCAGCTCACCAACATCAACACCTGGACGCCAGACAGCCAGTGGCTTGTCTATGATGTCCGCCCGTCCGGCGCGTCGTTTACCGGTGAAACCATTGAGCGGGTCAATGTTAGTACGGGCGAGGTTGAGGCGATCTACCGTGCGACTGACGGCGCGCATGTCGGCGTGGTAACCGTTCATCCGGCGCAGGAAAAATATGTTTTTATCCACGGCCCGAAAAACCCGGATGCAGACTGGCAGTATGATTTTCACCATCGTCAGGGGGTGATTGCGCACAATGGTCAGGTGAGCAATCTTGATGCGATGGATATCACCGCGCCTTACACCGCAGGCGCGCTGCGTGGCGGCAGCCACGTCCACGTTTTTAGCCCGAACGGGCAGTTCGTCAGCTTTACCTACAACGACCATGTGCTGCACGCGCGCGATCCGCAGCTGGATTTGCGTAACGTCGGGGTGGCGGCGCCTTTTGGCCCAGTAAACCCACAGGGGAACCATCCGCGGGAATATGCCGGCACCTTCTGGAGCGTACTGGTAAGCCGTACAACGCCGAACCCGAAACCGGGCAGCGATGAGGTAAACCGCGCCTATGAAGAGGGCTGGGTGGGCAACGACAGGCTGGCGTTTATCGGCGATACGGTGTCTGCGAAAGGCGAGAAAGTGCCCGAACTGTTTATTGTCGATCTCCCCAAAGACGAGCAGGGCTGGAAACGGGCGGGCGATGCGCCGTTGCAGGGAACGCCTGATACAATGCCCGCGCCGCCTGCGGGCGTAACGCAACGTCGCTTAACCTTCACCCATCAGAAGGCGTATCCGGGGCTGGTGAACGTACCGCGCCACTGGGTGCGCAGCAATCCGCAGGGGACGCAGATTGCGTTTTTAATGCGGGACGATAACGCCGTTGTGCAGCTGTGGCTTATCTCCCCTGAGGGCGGCGAGCCGCGTCAGCTAACCCACACTGAGCGTGATATTCAGTCGGCCTTTAACTGGCATCCTTCCGGCAACGGGCTGGGATTTGTGCTTGCAGGCCGTATTGCCTGCTGCGATGCGCAGACCGGAGAGGTGACGTTTTTGACGTCCGATCACGGCAATCCGCCGTCTGCTGACGCTGTGGTGTTTTCCCCGGACGGACGATTTATTGCATGGATGGAAGAGAAGGACGGTTTCCGCCAGCTGTGGCTAACGGAAACCGCACAGAATTAGCGTGGAGGCATCTCTGCGGGCGGGATGACGGAATTGGTCGCCAGCTTTTCCTGCTCGCTTTTCTCAACGCGCGAACGCACTGAGCTGTCGGTGCGGAACATATCCCACGGCAGCAGAAGCGTATCGGCAACCGCCGTAAACGGCATATCAAGAATCGCCAGAGATTTGGTACCCCAGTTTGTCTCATCATCAGAGATCATTGCGGCACTGGCGCGCGTCCCCGGATATGTTCCTTCTTTACCGCCGGTGTGCGACATCACGCTCGAACACCCGCAAAGTAAAACAACCCCGCTGAACGACGCCAGCTTAATCAGAACATTTCTCATCATCACTCAGTCATCTTTAGTAGCACGGCATTGACCTGCAACTCAGGGTTATAGCGAGGCGCGTCCAAAATGGATAGCTCAAAACTCCCGCACTGTGGTCGTCATCGCAATTTAACCCTTTGTGCTGTGCCCCTGAGTCTATGCGACAACCAGCAAAGTGCAAAAAAATCTCACATCAACAGTCTTGAAAAGGCCGTATCCAGACCCATTTTAAGAATGTAACCCGATAACGGACACGCCTGATGGGTGTTCGGGGAAGCAGAAGCCTGTCCATGGTGGAAGGCTACATTTTCTCGCTGATTTCAGGAGCATTTATCCATGCGTAATTTCGATCTCTCTCCGCTATACCGTTCTGCCATTGGTTTCGATCGTCTGTTCAACCACTTAGAAAACAACCAGAGCCAGAGCAACGGCTATCCTCCTTACAACGTTGAACTGGTTGACGAAAACCACTATCGCATTGCGATTGCTGTTGCCGGTTTCGCAGAGAGCGAACTGGAGATCACCGCGCAGGACAATCTGCTGGTGGTGAAAGGCTCCCATACGGCCGAGCAGAAAGAACGAACCTACCTCTACCAGGGCATCGCAGAGCGCAACTTTGAGCGCAAGTTCCAGCTGGCTGAGAACATCCACGTCAAGGGCGCGAACCTGGTGAACGGCCTGCTGTTTATCGAACTGGAACGTGTGATTCCGGAAGAGAAAAAACCGCGTCGTATCGAAATCAACTAATTACGCGGGTCGCGTGAGCGGCCCACACGAACTTGCTTGCCGTAACGGGAGCATATGCGAATCCGCAAGGGTTTGCAGGTACAACTGTGCACAAAATTAAACTGTGCCGCACTCGCTTCTCAGAAGGAGATTTAGTATGCGTAACTACGATTTATCCCCCCTGCTGCGTCAGTGGATAGGTTTTGACAAACTGGCTAACGCACTGCAAAGCGCAACCGAACAGCAGACCTTTCCACCGTACAACATCGAAAAAAGCGATGATAACCACTACCGCATCACGCTTGCGCTGGCCGGGTTCCGCCAGGAAGATCTCGACATCCAGCTGGAGGGTACGCGCCTGACCGTGAAAGGGTCACCGGAAAAACCAGACACCGAGACCAAATGGCTGCATCAGGGGCTTGTCACTCAGCCGTTTAGCCTGAGCTTTACCCTGGCAGACCATATGGAAGTTTCTGGCGCGACGTTCACTAACGGGCTGCTGAACATTGACCTCACCCGTAACGTGCCGGAAGCCATTGCGCCTCAGCGCATCGCCATTAGCGAACGCCCGGCGTTGAACAGCTAATACACGTTTTTGCCGGGTGGCAAACCTGCCGATCCTGTAGGTCGGGTAAGGCGCAGCCGCCACCCGACTCGCTCACAGATGCCATGAAGCCCTGCCCCGGCAGGGCTTTTTTGTGCGCCATCGCCCATACAACCGCCGTCAGCTCTGAGAGAATCCTTAGCATAACTATGGTTATACACAGGATGTGGATCATGAGTGATATCGCGTTAACCGTTAGCGTGTTGGCCCTTGTCGCGGTAGTGGGGCTATGGCTGGGGAATATCAAAATCCGCGGCGTCGGATTTGGCATCGGCGGGGTGCTGTTCGGCGGGATTTTTGTCGGCCATTTTGCCGACCAGCTTGGGTGGGTGCTCAGCGCCGATATGCTGCATTTCATCCAGGAGTTCGGCCTGATCCTCTTTGTGTATACCATCGGTATTCAGGTGGGGCCGGGCTTCTTCGCTTCCCTGCGCGTCTCCGGTTTACGCCTTAATCTCTTTGCCTTCGGCATCGTCGTGATGGGTGGGCTGGTTACCGCCATTCTGCATAAACTCTTCGCGATTCCGCTGCCCGTCGTGCTGGGCATCTTCTCCGGCGCCGTCACGAATACGCCCGCGCTCGGGGCGGGCCAGCAAATTCTGCGCGATCTGGGTATCCCTGCTGATGTCGTCGATCAGATGGGGATGAGCTACGCCATGGCCTATCCGTTTGGCATTTGCGGTATTTTGCTCTCGATGTGGCTGGTGCGCGTGCTGTTCCGCGTTAACGTCGAGCAGGAGGCAAAAGAGCATGAAAGCACGCTGACCAACGGCCATGCGCTCATTAAAACCATCAACATTCGCGTCGAAAACCCCAACCTGAACAATATGGCGATACAGGATGTTCCCATTCTGAACAGCGCGACCATTATCTGTTCCCGCCTGAAACGTGATGAAACGCTGATGGTGCCTTCACCGGACACCCTCATTCAGCACGGCGATCTCCTGCATCTGGTTGGGCAACCGGCGGATTTAAACAATGCCCGGCTGGTGATTGGTCAGGAGGTGGATACCTCACTCTCAACCCGTGGAACGGACATGCGCGTGGAGCGGGTGGTCGTGACCAATGAGAAGGTTTTGGGCAAGAAAATACGCGATTTGCAGGTTAAAGAGCGTTATGACGTGGTGATCTCCCGGCTTAACCGCGCCGGTGTCGAACTGGTGGCCAGCCAGGATGCCAGCCTGCAATTCGGTGATATTCTCAACCTCGTCGGGCGTCCCTCATCCATTGATGCCGTAGCGGACATGGTAGGCAACGCCCAGCAAAAACTCCAGCAGGTGCAGATGCTGCCGGTCTTTATCGGCGTCGGGCTTGGCGTCATGCTTGGCTCCATCCCCCTGTACGTGCCCGGCTTCCCGGTAGCACTGAAGCTGGGTCTGGCAGGCGGGCCGCTCATTATGGCGCTGATCCTCGGGCGTATCGGCTCCATCGGTAAGCTCTACTGGTTTATGCCGCCGAGTGCTAACCTGGCGCTGCGGGAGTTAGGCATCGTGCTGTTTCTGGCAGTGGTGGGGCTGAAATCCGGCGGCGATTTTGTCGATACTCTGGTCAACGGCGAAGGGATGAGCTGGGTAGGATACGGCATATTTATTACCGCTATCCCACTGATAACGGTCGGATTACTGGCACGTATCTTCGCTAAAATGAACTATCTCACGCTGTGCGGCATGCTGGCCGGTTCCATGACCGATCCGCCCGCGCTGGCGTTCGCCAACAACCTGCACGCCACCAGCGGCGCGGCGGCATTGTCCTACGCCACGGTTTATCCGCTGGTGATGTTTCTGCGCATCATCACCCCGCAGCTACTGGCGGTGCTGTTCTGGGGGATGGGCTAGCCGGTTAAGCCCAGCCTGACAAACTGCTCTGCCGGCGCGTCACTCTCGTGCAACAGGCGCACCAGCAGGGCAATCATACGCGCTTCGATCGCGTCATCCTTTATCGGGCTCAGCTGCTGCGGATCGGTGTATAAATCAAACAGCAGATGGCCAGTGCGATTAATCCCCTGATATTTCTCTGTGGCCGGAATGCGCAATGTACTGACGCCCTTAGTAAAACGGAAGGGAGGCGCCAGCGTTAAGGCGTGCAGCTCGGCCACATCAAAGCGGGTGTTCATCTTAATCGGCATCAGGGTGTAATTCGCGATGTCATTTTCACGCCCGGGAAGCGCGGCGCGCATATAGACGTAGCGACCGTCCGTGACGTTGACGTGGCCGCTGAAAACGCCGAACAGCGCGGCGTCACGCACCGGCGTGTCATCTTGCAGAACCGGCGTTAGCGGTTGCCCCTGTACGTCTGCGGGAATGGGCTGCCTGAAGAACTCCAGCAGAGTCGGCGCCCAGTCAATCATCTGCACTAGCGAATCACGCTGCTCTGCGCGCCTGGCGTGGCGCGGATCCCAGATAAATAACGGGTTATTCGCCACTTCGTTGTAGTACGGCATTTGATTTTTCGCCCACCAGCCATGTTCTCCCAGCAGAAAACCATGGTCGGTACCGACGATCAGCATCGTATCGCGCCAGAGATCGTGACTGTCCATCAGGTCAAGGATGCGGCCCAGATTGCGATCGCACATGGACACCAGGGCACGATAGCGGCAGCGAATATGTTCTACCGCCTCCGCGCTCTCCTCCACCTTGCCGCGCGGCCAGTCGTAGTGAGGCCCGTCCCACGGATCTTCATACAGCGAGAGGTATTCTTCGGTGGTGTAAAACGGTTCATGCGGATCGAAGGTTTCGACCTGCAACAGCCAGTTATCTTGCGAATGGTTTTTTTCGATAAACTCGCAGCCGGCAGCAAAGACGCGAGTTTGCGGAAAATCGGCCTCTTCGCGGATATAATCACGATTTACCCAGTCCTGGCGCCAGAGCCCGGACACGCCGCCGCCGGTCTGTTTCTGCGGTACGCGCAGCACCTCCGGGATAACCGGATCGGCAACGCTCCCTTTCCAGCTATCGCCCTCCTGACCGCGCACGATCTCCCACGAGTTGTAACGATTATGGTAATTACCTCCGCCATCCTCCCAGTAATGCAGATGATCGCTGATAAGGTGCGTATACACGCCCGCTTTTTTCAGCAACTCCGGCATGGAGTCGTCAAACGGCTCCAGCGGCCCCCATTCGCGATGGAGGAAGTTGTACCGCCCGGTGTGTAATTCACGGCGGGCGGGCATACACGGCATACTGCCGACATAGCTGTTATTAAACGTTACCGCGTGCGCCGCCAGACGCTGGAAATTTGGCGCCTGGGTAATAACGTCTCCGTAGGGCGGCAGATAATGTTTATTCAGACTATCAAAGAGCAGAATAATGGCTTTCATCTGCGCTCCTTAGCGAGACGGGATCAGATGCGGAAAATGTTCTTCTACCACCGCGTAGATCTGTTTGCCGATCGTTTCGCCGTCCATAATATTTTCGATCGGGATGAGATATTGCCCGTGACGCGGATCGAGACTGACCACATCAATCAGTTTTTTAGAAATTGCATAGATATCGGCCCAGTCGGTAAACCCGCCCACCTCGCCCGCGGCGGTATGCTCCATCTCAAAAGCAATATTGTATTTTGCTAACGCTTTTTTCACGACCGTCTGTAACATTACGCTACTACCAACGCCATAGCCGCAAACAAACAGAATATTAATTTTTTCTTTCATCACACGTTCCTTTTAAAGGTGAAGGGATTTAGCCCGTGTAAGGCCCAAGGTGGAATGTGGCTGCAATAAACTTAAGGATTTCACAAATGGCGGGCCATAATGTCGCCCAGTCAAAAATACCGGTCCAGCCCACTCCCTCGGCAGCAAGGCCGGTAAGCGGAATGGCCCAGATCGTGCCGAAGGTTTGAATCATTCCCAGCAGAAAGGTGCAAATAATAACGGAGCGGTAACCGCCTAATCGGTTGGCTAATACGCCAATAGGACCGCCGGAAAAAAAGAGCGGCACAAAACCCGGCAACACCATAATGGGACTTTTGGTGATAAGCAGAATACCCATCGAAAATATGGTGCCGAAGGTACAGAAGATAAATCCCAGCGTAGCGGCATTTGGTGAGAAGGGGAGCAGCGCCGCGACGTCAACAGCCGGAATGGCGTCAGGAATAAGACGGTCTTGCCAGCCTTTAAAAGAGGCATTAATTTCGCCGACCATCATGCGCACGCCCTGAAGCAAAATCACCATATACATGGAGAATTGCAGTCCGAGGTTAATAATATAGATATACCAGGGCTTTCCTTTCGCCATCGCCTGGACGTTATCAATCCCGGTTGTCAGTAAAAAACCGCCGACAAACAGCGTCATCACGATTGCGATAGAGGTGACGTTATGGTTAAAAATTGCCAGCCATCCGGGCAGTTTCATATTCTCGGCATCCTGTTTTTCCGCATCGCCAAACAAATGGGCGAATTTAGAAAAAAACCAGATCCCCAGCATCTGATTATGGGCGATGGTAAAGCCCGCATTATTGGTAATTTTGGCGACGGGTTTCGCGATCAGCGTCGTGGCGAAAGCCCAGAACAACCCGGTTAATATCCCGGCGATAATAATTGAGGGGACCCAGCCTAAGCCCAGCCAGAAGACGATTAGCCACAGCACAGCCTGAGAGTGGGATACGCCGGTATTACCGGTCAGGAAGATGCCTTTGACCCGCGTATAGCGGCCCAACAGCACCAGCAGCAGGTTGGTAAAAAAGGCCAGTACAAACACATAGCCGACAAAACCGAAATTATCGCCGAGCGCAATTTGGGTCGCCGCTTTCATGGCATAGGAATCCATCAGGTAGCCATGAATACCGTAAGACTGGCTAACAGCATCAGCCACAGGTTTAAACGTTGCCGAGAATTGAAAACCACCGAATAACACCATCATTAATCCCACCATGGCGCTTACCATGCCGGTAATAATTTTTATCGGTGATTTTTTATCGAGTGCGTACCCCAGACCGACCAGCAAGCCTATTAAGATTGCAGGCTCGGTCAAAAAAGACTGTATTATGGCGATAAATTCAGAAAACATGTTTGACTTAACCTCCGTGATATTTTTATCCAGATAATTACATCCCGTTCACTGCTGTTGATGACGGGATGAATACTAGTAATCAAAATTAGTCATTAGAAGATTAAAAATGATTTTTTGTGAGTGTCTTTGCAAAAATAGCAAGCTATAAATCCCAGTGATTTTTGTGATTTTTTAATTAATTATTTATATATAATCTATGGATGTGAATGACAGGCGCAATGTGTATTTACCAGGGTTATATTTCATTGATGAATATATTGATGTGTAATGATTTATTTTGGTGTTTTCACTGCTGATTAATTAGTATGAATTTGCAAAAATCGGTTTATTTGTGTGCTATTCCACAAAATACAATTAAAACGAGGTATAGGTTTGTGGGTGAAAGCGTCAATACACCAGCGATGTTAAGCACAAACTAAGGACTCTGTAATGAAAGCAACCTCTACGGTAATTGTTAACCCTTATGATAAGAATAAGCTCAGTGCGCTTATTAAAATAGATTATTATCAGCCGGTAAGATTTAATTATACCGTTCATGGTAAGTCTAATAATGTGGATTTTTATTATGCCAACGATCGTTACGCTGTTAATCCCGAAGTCACCATTGTCGGCCTCTATGCGAATTATGCCAATACCGTGACGCTGACGCTTTACACGGAACAAGGAGAGGTACAAACCTCTATTTTTACGATCTCCACTGAGGGCCAGGATTATGGCGATGTGGCCTTAACGTTAGCCATCAATATTGACGATCGGGACATGGCGGATAATACGCTGGGTCAGGGCTGGTTTGTGACCAGCGAGTGGAATGGCTACGATATTAACGGCGATTTACGCATTACGGGTCTGTTCCCGTGGATGTACGGTAATTTAAAAATTATCGACAATTCGCTGTGGTCAGCACTGGCCAGTGAAACCTACGATCCCGATAAACATGCCTTTGCCCCCACGTTCTACCGCTTCAACCTTGCCGGAAAGGTAACGCAAACCCTCGCCGCACCGGCGGGCTATGGCTTTCACCACGACCTGACAACCGACGGCAAGGGCAACGTGTGGGTATTAGGCTCGCTGCTGGACGGCTGGAGCGACCAGCAGAAGCTGGAGTGCATGCTTTACCGGTACGATATCGCCAGCGGAACCCTGCTCTGGCAGCGTGACTACACCGCCGAGTTTATGGGGGCCACGGTGCTGGATAATACCGATACCAATGACGTGCATTTCAACAGCCTGGAGTATATAGCGGAAACCAATCAGCTCATGATCAATTCCCGCTCAAGCTGTACCATTATTGGCCTCAATATTGACTCGGGCGATCCGGAGTGGATTATTGATAATCCCGCTTTCCCCACCCTCAATAGCGCGCTCAATCTGAGCGTGGTCGATGCCGATAATTTCACCTATCCCAACGGTGAGCACGCCGTGTTTATTACCAAAAATAGTCAATATGATGCCTGGCGAGGTGATAATAAAATCGTCATTTCTCTGTTTAACAACAATTCCTGTGCCGATGAAAAGGGGAATGAACTGGTGCGTGTTATTGAATCGCCGCCAGTCGCTTATACTGCGGCGGCACTGGATTCTTTACCCACCGTGCTGGCCGTTGATTTAACCGCCAGGACGGTTCAGCGGCTGGATCAGTTCCACATTCCTGGTCAGCGAAGCGAGCTTACTTCATCGGTATTTGACGTGGGAGATGATAATTTCAACGTCTATTTTGGCGCCGAGCAGTCCTTCTTCGTCTTCGATACCAACAATAATATTGGGGTGTCGATATACAATATTGATTCCGGGTTGGGCTATCGTGGCCGTATTTTTTCCTTCGATGAACTGCGCACGCTGATATAAATCTGCTCTGGCGCGTTCCCGTTGCTGTCAGTCTTTATCGGTGCTGTTCTGGGGGATGGGCTAACAAGTCTTCCGGGTGGATGCGCCGCAGATGGTAGTCCACCTGGTAATCGCTGGTGTTCCGGAACATCACGGAATAATTGAGGAACTCGCCGCTGTCGCTGTAGGAAAGGGAGGTGATGCGCAGCAGCGGCGTCTGTTCCGGCACATTCATATAACCGGCCAGCTGTTTATCTGCCAGCACCGGCGTCAGGCTCTCGTAGTTGCCGCTGATGGTGATCCCGCATTCCTTCTCGATGTAATCAAACTTAGATCCTTCGAGATGCGCCAGGGAAAGATTGCGGAACAGCTTCACCGGCATAAAGCTGTCCTCCAGCATCAGCGGTTTTCCGTCCACGTAACGCACCCGCCTTGAAAAATAGATCCGCTCATCAACCTGAATCCGCAGCTGGCTGGCGATGGCGGGCGGCGCGGGCATCACTTCAAACTGCAACACCTTGCTCTGCACTTCTTTCCCCTGCTGGCGCAGCACTTCCACCAGCCCGGTCAGGTTAGTCGTTTCATGATGAACGTCTTTGCGCGCCACGAACGTCCCGCTGCCGTGTCGACGTTCAACCAGCCCCCAGCTTACCAGCAGATCCAGCGCCTTGCGGATGGTCATCCGGGCTACGCCAAACTCCTTTGCCAGCGCTTTTTCTCCGGGTAACGGACTGCCAATGTTGTAGTCCGAGGAATTCAGCCGCATCCGTAGCCGATCGGCAATTGATTTGTAGATCACCAGTAGACCTCTCTGCGCACATCATGGCGTGGATTACGTCTTAACTTGTCTATGTTTAGTTTAAAAAGTAGACCTGATTGGTCAAATTAAAACCATGAATGCGATCACGAATCGCAGCGGCATACCATGTTGCTGCATCAGTAAGTTCTTATGCTCACCTCAGGCCAGTAAAAAACCATAAAGGCCTCTATCCCCTACAGGTTGTTTCATGAGGATTTAAAAATGCTCAGTCAAATACAACGTTTTGGCGGCGCCATGTTCACCCCGGTTTTGCTGTTTCCCTTTGCCGGGATCGTGGTTGGGATCGCCATCATGCTTCGCAATCCGCTGTTTGTCGGTGAGGCCTTAACCGCGCCGGATAATCTGTTCGCGCAAATTGTTCACATCATCGAAGAGGGCGGCTGGGCGGTGTTCCGAAATATGCCGCTGATTTTTGCTGTCGGCTTACCGATTGGCCTGGCAAAGCAGGCGCAGGGCCGCGCCTGTCTGGCGGTGCTGATTAGCTTCCTGACCTGGAACTACTTTATCAACGCGATGGGGATGACCTGGGGTCACTTCTTTGGCGTCGACTTCTCTGCTGAACCCACTGCCGGCAGCGGGCTGGCGATGATTGCCGGAATCAAAACGCTTGATACCAGCATCATCGGGGCGATTATCATTTCCGGGCTCGTCACCGCCATCCACAATCGATTTTTCGACAAGCCGTTGCCGGTCTTTCTGGGGATTTTCCAGGGCACCTCGTTTGTCGTTATCCTCGCGTTCTTCGTCATGATCCCCTGCGCTTGGCTGACGCTGCTGGGGTGGCCGAAAGTGCAGATGGGCATTGAGTCGTTGCAGGCCTTTCTCCGTACCGCTGGCGCGCTGGGCGTATGGGTTTATACCTTCCTGGAACGCATTCTGATCCCAACCGGATTACACCACTTTGTCTACGGTCCGTTTATCTTCGGCCCGGCTGCGGTAGAAGGCGGCATTCAGGTCTACTGGGCACAGCACCTTCAGGAATTCAGCCAGAGCACTGTGCCGTTGAAAACGCTGTTCCCGGAGGGCGGATTCGCGCTGCACGGCAACTCTAAGGTGTTTGGCTCAGTCGGTATTGCGCTGGCTATCTGGTATACCGCGTCGCCGGAGAACCGCGTCAAAGTGGCAGGTCTGCTGATCCCGGCCACGCTTACCGCCGTGCTGGTGGGCATTACCGAACCGCTGGAGTTCACCTTCCTGTTTATCTCGCCGTTGCTGTTTGCCATCCACGCCGTGCTGGCCGCAACGATGGCGACGGTGATGTATACCTTCGGGGTGGTGGGGAACATGGGGGGCGGTCTGCTGGACCAGTTCCTGCCGCAAAACTGGATCCCGATGTTCCATAACCACGCCTCGACGGTATTCACCCAGATTGGCATCGGCCTCTGCTTCACCGCTCTCTATTTCGTGGTCTTCAGAACGCTTATCGAACGTCTGAATCTCAAAACGCCGGGCCGGGAAGAGAGCGAAATCAAACTCTACAACAAAGCCGACTATAAGGCCGCGCGCGGGCAAACCACCGCCCCGGCGGCAGCCAGCCAGCAGGTCGGGCAGGCTGCTGGGTTCTTACAGGCGCTCGGCGGCGCAGCAAATATCGAAAGTATCAATAACTGCGCCACCCGCTTGCGTATCGCCCTGGTGGATATGACGAAAACCCAAAGCGACGACGTCTTCAAAGCCCTGGGCGCACACGGTGTGGTGCGGCGCGGCAACGGCATACAGGTGATTGTCGGTCTGCACGTTCCTCAGGTGCGCGACCAGCTGGAATCGCTGATGAAAACCCCTTTAACAAACGAACAAACCACTCTGACAGAGGCTATATCATGAAAAAATTCTCAGTTGTTATTGCAGGCGGCGGCAGTACATTCACGCCTGGTATCGTCCTGATGCTGTTAGCCAACCGTGACCGTTTCCCGCTGCGTGCGCTGAAGTTCTATGACAATGACGGAGCACGTCAGGAGATCATCGCCGAGGCGTGCAAAATCATCCTTAAGGAGCAGGCGCCGGAGATTGAATTTAGTTACACCACCGATCCTGAAGCGGCCTTTACCGATGTGGATTTCGTGATGGCGCATATTCGCGTGGGCAAATACCCCATGCGTGAAAAAGATGAAAAAATCCCGCTGCGCCACGGCGTGCTGGGCCAGGAAACGTGCGGGCCGGGCGGCATCTCCTACGGCATGCGCTCCATCGGCGGCGTGCTGGAGTTGGTGGATTACATGGAGCAGTACTCCCCGAACGCGTGGATGCTGAACTACTCCAACCCGGCGGCGATTGTCGCGGAAGCCACGCGCCGCCTGCGTCCGAACGCGAAAATTCTCAACATCTGCGACATGCCGATCGGCATTGAAGGACGTATGGCGCAAATCGTCGGTCTGAAAGACCGCAAAGAGATGCGCGTGCGCTACTACGGTCTGAACCACTTCGGCTGGTGGACGTCGATTGAAGATCTGAACGGCAACGATCTGATGCCGAAACTGCGCGAATACGTGGCGAAAAACGGTTATGTTCCGCCTTCGGAAGATGCGCATACTGAAGCGAGCTGGAATGATACTTTCGCCAAGGCTAAAGACGTACAGGCGCTGGATCCGGACACCATGCCGAACACCTACCTGAAGTATTACCTGTTCCCGGACTATGTGGTCGCCCATTCCAACCCGGAGCGTACCCGCGCCAATGAAGTGATGGATCACCGTGAGAAGCATGTATTCAGTTCATGCCGGGCGATTATCGAAGCCGGTCATTCTTCTGCCGGTGAACTGGAAATCGACGAACATGCGTCGTACATCGTCGATCTGGCGACCGCGATCGCCTTTAATACCCAGGAACGCATGCTGCTGATTGTGCCTAACAATGGGGCTATCCATAATTTTGACGCCGACGCGATGGTAGAAATCCCTTGTCTGGTCGGCCACAACGGACCGGAGCCGCTGACCGTTGGTGATATTCCGCACTTCCAGAAAGGGCTCATGAGCCAGCAGGTGGCAGTGGAAAAACTGGTGGTGGACGCCTGGGAGCAGCGCTCGTATCAGAAACTCTGGCAGGCGATTACCCTGTCGAAAACCGTACCGAGCGCGTCGGTGGCGAAGGCGATTCTGGACGATCTGATTGAAGCCAACAAAGAGTACTGGCCGGAACTGCATTAATTTTCCTGACCGGCATCATTGAGGTGCCGGTCCTTAAACTTGCTGACCGCCGACGGCGCATAGCCAAACTTATTCTTAAACGCTTTGCTGAAGTGAAACGAATCAAAAAAGTTGAGCATGTCAGCCACCTTGTTTACCGTATTTCCCTCCTGGCGCAGCAGCGATTGCGCCAGTTCGAGGCGTGCGTCAAGATAATATTCTTTCGGCGTTTTACCCGTGTATCGTAAAAAGATCCGCCGCAGCCAGGGCTCGCTGCACTGCATCCGCTGTGCCATTTCTGTGACGCTCCAGCGCTTTTGCACACTGGCGTGCAACTCGGCCAACAGATTTTCCAGACGCAGCAGTTCCCGATCTTTCCTACCATTTTCGGAAATAAGACAAATCCACTGATAGATAATTTTTGTGAGAAACGCGACGGCTAAATTATTTTTTATGGGGGACCGCAAAGCGAGTAATTCAGCAACTTCTGAAAATTCTTTATTAAACTCGTCGCCATTATAAATTATGCCAGTTTGTAATATAGGGATTTCCATCATGTTTGTGGGGATGAATTCCATCCAGTATTGTTCCCAGATAAGACCGTCGCAGTAGTACGACGTTATATCGGTAGGTTTTAAGAATATAACGTTATTTCCATTGAGCATAATTTCAGAATTATCTTTGAGCCTGATTTTCCCGCACCCTTGCACGGTATAAACCGCCACCCAGGAGTTAGCAATCAGCGGTTTTTTCTTATCCTGAGGCCAGATAACGCGGTAGCTCTCGTCGGCTAGCGTATGCCAGAGTGAGATCAGTGAAATTCCGCTTGAGATCACACTTTCATCAAGAACTAAGGGAATATTGTACGTTGTTTCGTTTTTTACATGCGAAATTTGAATTTTTCCATTCATTTTAATTTCCCGTCAGCAAATTATGCCCACAACCTGTAGCGGAATTTATCAGAAAATTACCGTGATGGGGAAACCAGTCTTGTATTTTAAGATATCGAATAGCCTGGGTCCGGTGCGTTAAATTCCTCTGTACAGCGAACTACCGGGTCATAATCATAATTAAGGGCAACAAGATGAATATTCAGCAAATTGTGAGCTTTATTGCCTTTACGCTGCTGGTGGCGTTTATCACCTGGTGGAAGATACGTAAAGTGGATACCGCTTCGCAGCAGGGATACTTTCTGGCGGGCCGGTCGCTGAAAGCGCCAGTGATTGCTGCTTCACTGATGCTGACCAACCTGTCCACAGAGCAACTGGTGGGTCTGTCTGGCCAGGCCTATAAAAGCGGCATGTCGGTGATGGGCTGGGAGGTCACGTCAGCGGTTACGTTGATTTTTCTGGCGCTGATCTTCCTGCCGAAGTATCTGCAACGCGGTATTGCCACTATTCCCGATTTTCTGGAAGAGCGTTACGACAAAACGACACGCATCATTATTGATTTCTGTTTTCTTATCGCGACGGGCGTCTGCTTCCTGCCGATTGTGCTCTACTCCGGCGCGCTGGCGTTGAATAGCCTGTTTCACGTCGGCGATGCGCTTGGACTTTCGCAGGCCGCAGCCATCTGGTTGCTGGTCATTCTGCTGGGGCTGGCCGGAATTGTGTATGCCGTTATAGGCGGAATGCGCGCCATGGCGATTGCGGACTCCATTAACGGCATTGGTCTGGTGATCGGTGGTCTGCTGGTACCCGTGTTTGGTCTGATTGTGATGGGGGATGGCAGTTTTTTACAGGGAGTTGAGCGTCTGACCACCGTACACGCCGAGAAGTTAAATTCCATTGGCGTAAGCACCGATCCGTTGCCTATCGGCGCGGCGTTTACGGGCCTGATCCTGGTGAATACCTTTTACTGGTGTACGAATCAGGGAATTGTGCAGCGAACGCTGGCCTCGAAAAGTCTCGCTGAGGGACAAAAAGGGGCCTTGTTAACCGCCGTGTTAAAAATGCTCGACCCGCTAATTCTGGTGCTTCCTGGCCTGATTGCGTTCCACCTGTACAGCGATCTGCCGAGTGCGGACATGGCCTATCCTGCTCTGGTCAACAAAGTCCTGCCGACACCGTTGGTGGGTTTTTTTGGTGCCGTTTTATTTGGTGCAGTTATCAGTACGTTCAACGGGTTCCTGAATAGTGCCAGTACGCTCTTTAGTATGGGAATTTATCGTCGCATCCTGAAGCCTGATGCGACGCCGGACGGACTGGTGCAGGTAGGACGCCGGTTTGGCCTGTTTATCGCAGTGGTATCTGTAATAGTTGCGCCGTGGATTGCCAATGCGCCGGAGGGGCTTTATTCATGGATGAAACAGCTAAACGGCATCTATAACGTTCCACTGGTGACTATCATCATTATGGGCTTTTTCTTCCCGCGCATTCCAGCCCTCGCCGCGAAAGTGGCGCTGTTTATCGGCATTTGCAGCTACATCGTAATTAATTATCTGGTGAAATTCGATTTTCACTTTCTCTATGTTCTGGCCTGCACGTTCTGCATCAACGTGGCGGTAATGTTGATTATCGGCTGGCTTAAACCGCGCGACACGCCGTTTACCTTCCATGACGCGTTTGCCGTGGACATGTCACCCTGGCGTAACGCGAAAATTGCCTCGGTGGGTATTCTCTTCGCCATGATTGGCGTCTACGCCGGGCTGGCCCAATTTGGGGGGTATTCCACTCAATGGCTTGCCATCGTCAGCTACTCCATCACCGCAGGGGTCGTGATTTATCTCATTATCGATGCCATCCGTCAGCGCCGTAACCCTTCGCTTGTTTATGTTTCCGACGTTAAGGAAAAGCCATGAAACGCCCGAATTTTCTGTTCATCATGACCGACACTCAGGCCACGAATATGGTGGGCTGTTATAGTGGTAAACCCCTGAACACCCACCATATTGATCAGCTTGCGGAAGAGGGGATTCGCTTCAATGCTGCTTATACCTGCTCTCCTGTTTGCACCCCCGCGCGTGCGGGGCTGTTCACCGGGATCTACGCTAATCAGTCCGGACCGTGGACCAACAATGTTGCACCAGGCAAGAACATCTCAACGATGGGGCGCTACTTCAAGGATGCGGGCTATCAAACCTGCTACATCGGCAAATGGCATCTTGATGGTCATGACTATTTTGGCACCGGCGTTTGTCCTCCCGAATGGAATGACGAGTTTTGGTTTGACGGCGCTAACTATCTGGCAGAACTTACCGAAGAGCAGATTAATCTGTGGCGCAACGGCCTTAATAGCGTAGAGGAATTGCAGGCTAATAATATCGATGAGACCTTTACCTGGGCGTACCGCATCAGCAATCGCGCGATCGATTTTTTACAGCGCCCTCACCCGGAGGACGAACCCTTTTTGATGGTGGTCTCTTACGACGAACCTCACCATCCCTTCACATGCCCGGTTCAGTATCTCGAGAAATATCAGGACTTTTACTACGATTTAGGGGAAAAGGCTCAGGATACGCTGGTGGATAAGCCCGTACATCATCGCCTCTGGTCGCAGGCCATGCCGTCACCAGTTGAAGATGGCAGCCGGTATTACCATCACCCGCTTTATTTCGCCTGTAATGACTTTGTGGACGATCAGATTGGTCGTGTGGTTAACGCACTCACCCCCGAACAATGCGAGAACACATGGGTCATATATACCTCTGACCATGGCGAGATGATGGGAGCACATCGGCTTATCAGCAAAGGTGCGGCTATGTACGACGATATTACCCGCATCCCGTTGATTATACGCCCCCCACAGGGCGCACCGAAGCAAGTCGACACGCCGGTCAGCCATATCGATTTACTGCCGACCATGATGGCGCTGGCGGGGATACCTAAACCTGACATCCTGCCGGGTGACAATATTCTGGCGACAGAGCCAGAGCGCGGAGTGATGGTGGAATTTAACCGCTACGAGATAGAACATGACAGCTTTGGCGGATTTATTCCGGTACGCTGTTGGGTAACGGATGCATTCAAGTTGGTGCTGAACTTGTTCACAACTGATGAACTCTACGACCGCCGCAACGATCCAAACGAGATGCATAATCTGATTGACTCGCCGCGCTATGCTGAGCAGCGCAATCAGCTGCATGATGCGCTGCTGGATTATATGGATAAAATCCGCGACCCGTTCCGTACCTATCAATGGGCGTGTCGACCGTGGAGAGCGGACGCTATCCCTCGTTGGATGGGGGCTTTCCGTCCGCGGCCGGGAGATGGCTATTCTCCGGTGGTGCGTGATTACGACACCGGACTGCCCACGCAGGGGGTAAAAGTGGAAGAGAAAAAGCAGAAGTTTTAAGGAGACAAGATGAAAATTTCCCGCGTCGGTGAAGCGCCGGATTACCGCTTCTCGCTGGCCAATGAACGCACATATCTGGCGTGGATCCGCACCGCGCTAGGTTTTCTGGCCGCAGGCGTGGGTCTTGATCAGCTTGCACCCGATTTCGCTACGCCACTGATCCGTGAATTGCTGGCATTACTGCTGTGCCTTTTCGCAGGGGTGCTGGCGGTTTACGGCTACCTGCGCTGGCTGCGAAACGAAAAAGCGATGCGACTTAAAGAGGATTTACCCTACACCCGCGGCCTGCTTGTGATTAGCACTATACTACTGGTGGTAGCCGTAGTGGTGATGGGGTTGGTGCTCTATGTCGGGTAGCCGCAAAGCGCGCCGTGAGGCCGACCCAGGTCTACAGCCGGAGCGAACGTCGCTGGCCTGGCTGCGCACGTTACTGGGCTACGGTGCGCTTATCGCGCTGGCGATTAAACACAACTGGCACCACACGGGGCTTCCATTCTGGATTTCACTTGTGGTACTTGCGCTGGTGGCGGTTATCCTCTGGCGCTACACGCGCAGTCGTAATCTGATGGACGTTGAGCATGGTGATTTCGCACAACCTAAAGCCGTACGTGACAAATTTTTGATCGCTGTCGCTGTTCTCTCCCTCTCTATATTGTTTGCTATTACGCACTTACATCAGATTATCTCTTTTATAGAGGAAAAATAATGACAGGATGTCATGTGATGGCCAAACCGGCCAGCTCTCGCTGTAACCTGAACTGCCGTTACTGTTTTTATATCGATAAACCCGAACAACCCCAAATGAGCGAGGCCACTCTGGAGGCGTTTATTTGCCAACAGATTGCTGCCCAGCCGGATGATGACGTTCACTTTGCCTGGCAGGGAGGTGAACCCACGCTGTGCGGCATCAATTTTTTTCGTAACGTGGTGGCGTTGCAGCAACGCCACGGGAAAGGAAAGCGCATCATGAACGCTTTTCAGACTAACGGCGTACTGCTCAACGATGAATGGTGCCGTTTTTTTCGCGAAAACGACTGGCTGGTAGGTGTCTCTGTCGATGGTCCTGCCGAATTGCACGATGCCTATCGCGTTAACCGTCGCGGCAATTCGACTCACCAAAAAGTTCTCGCAGCCATTGAAAAGCTATGTATTCATCAGGTTTCTTTCAATCTTCTGACGGTGGTCAATCAACAAAACAGCCAACAGCCGGAGCGGGTGTACCGTTTTCTTCGCGCGCTCGGCACCCCATTTTTGCAGTTTATTCCGTTGGTAGAGCAGGGTAATCCGTCATCAGTGAGTGACAGGGAGTGGGGGACATTCCTGAAGGCAATCTTCGACCTCTGGGTAAGAGAAGATGTGGGGCGCGTTTTTGTGCAGCTCTTTGACTCAATGCTGGGCGTCTGGAGTGGCTATCCCGCACAGATGTGCTCACTGGCCGAACGCTGCGGGCATGCCTTTGCACTAGAGGCCAATGGCGATCTCTATCAATGTGACCACTATGTTTATCCTGAATACTGTCTGGGAAATATTCATCAAATGCCGATATCTGTTCTTAACCAAACCGCCGCGGCGCGTGCATTTGGCGAAATTAAGCACGATTCGCTCACGGATGAGTGTAGGCAGTGTTCTGTTCTTCCCCTGTGCAATGGCGACTGCCCCCGCCATCGCCTGAACGGTAAAAGCGTGCTATGCGAGGGCTACCGTGATTTCTTTTTTCACAGCGCGCCGTACATGCGGGCCATGCGCGACCTCATCAGGCATCAACGTTCGCCCGCTGAACTGATGAAACAGCTGCGGCAGAGCGGCTGACGATCAGGCGTTTCCCTTCGCCAGGTACTTCGCCATCTCATCCTCCGGCACCATGCCGCCGCCGGTCGCCCACACCAGGTGGGTAACGTTCTCATCGGCATCGACGCGCAGCGGCCCGGCCATCCCCGCCAGCGCCGACGGCTCCAGGCGAATCCCTTCCTCCTGCGCCAGCCAGCCGAGCATGTCGTACATGCTCTGGTCGGAAAGGGTGTAGAACCCGTCAAGCAGGCGTTCCATCGCGCGGCCCACGAAGCCGGAGGCACGTCCTACCGCCAGACCGTCCGCCGCCGTCACGTTATCAATGCCCAGATCCTGCACCGCAATCTCATCGTGCAGCCCGGTGTAAACGCCCAGCAGCATGCACGGTGAGTGCGTTGGCTCCGCGAAGAAGCAGTGGACGTTATCGCCAAAGGCCAGCTTCAGGCCAAACGCCACGCCGCCGGGGCCACCGCCAACGCCGCACGGCAGGTAGACGTACAGGGGATGATCGGCATCCACCACGCGGCCCTGCTCGGCAAACTGCGCCTTCAGGCGCTCGCCAGCAACCGCATAGCCCAGGAACAGCGTACGGGAGTTTTCATCGTCAATGAAGAAACAGTTCGGATCGCTTTCCGCCGCTTTGCGTCCCTGCTCCACCGCCACGCCGTAATCCTGCTCATATTCCACGACGATCACGCCGTGGCTGCGCAGTTTGGCTTTCTTCCACTCGCGGGCGTCGGCGGACATATGCACCGTCACCTTAAAGCCAATGCGGGCGCTCATAATGCCGATGGACATCCCCAGGTTGCCGGTTGAGCCCACCGCGATGCTGTACTGGCTGAAGAAGTTCTTAAAGCGCGGCTCCAGCAGAACGCTGTAGTCGTCTTCAAGGCTCAGCAACCCGGCGTCCAGCGCCAGTTTCTCCGCATGGGTCAGCACCTCATAGATGCCGCCGCGCGCTTTGATCGAGCCGGAAATCGGCAGATGGCTGTCTTTTTTCAGCAGCAGCGTGCCTGGAATGGCCTTACCGGACTCTTTCTCCAGCCGCGCCTGCATCGCCGGGATCGCGACCAGGTCGGATTCGATAATCCCGCCCGTTGCCGCCGTTTCCGGGAACGCTTTCGCCAGATACGGCGCGAAGCGTTTCAGGCGCGCGTGCGCGTCGTCCACGTCGGCTTTGGTCAGCCCGACATACGGCAATCCTTCCGCCAGCGTCGTGGTGCGCGGGTTAAGCCAGGTGGTTTCTTTCAGGGCAATCAGATCCTCAATCAGAGGAAACTGTGCGGTTAAAGTAGTGATAGTTGCGTTTTCCATAATACGTCTCTTCGCGCTCAGATAATGAAAGAAAGCAGGAATGTGCCGCCAAGTGCAAGCACCGAGGCGATAAACGTCGCCGTCGTATAGTATTTGAAGGTCTCATTCAGGGTCGCGCCGCAATACTGCTTCACCAGCCAGAAGAGAGAATCGGTCACGATCGTGCAGCCAATAGCGCCGGACCCGATGGCAATGGTGATGATCTCCGGGCTTACGTTCGGGTAGAGCGGCAGCATCGGCGCCACTATCGCCGTGGCACCCATCATCGCTACCGTTGCCGAACCCACGGCGGCGTGCAGCACCAGTGCCACCAGCCAGGCGAGAAGGATAGGGTGCATATGCAGGTTCGAGAGAATATGCGCCAGCGTCTCCGCCAGACCGCTGGTTTTAAGGATGGCGTTGAACGCGCCGCCCGCGCCGATAATCAGCAAAATGTTGGCGATAGAGCCAAAGCCGTGCTCCGTATGG
The DNA here is from genome assembly GCF_001037645.1 of Enterobacter sp. BWH64. NCBI lineage: Bacteria > Pseudomonadati > Pseudomonadota > Gammaproteobacteria > Enterobacterales > Enterobacteriaceae > Enterobacter > Enterobacter sp. BWH64. Next base: position 266,416 of record NZ_KQ089922.1, on the reverse strand, counting down.
GTCAGCATTGCGCCCATGCCCATGTGCTGGCGGATCCCCAGCAGGTAGTAGGCGACAAACACGGCGATAAACATCGCGGTGATAGGGTTGCCGATAAACTCCAGCAGGGTATAAAGCGTGCCTTCTTTTGCCATGTTCAGCTCGGCAATGGTTTTCACCAGCATCAGGGCAATCGGCAGCAGCACGGTGAACAGCGTGGCGCCCAGCGACGGCAGCGTGTGTTCTTCCCGCACCTTCAGGTCTGAAAATTCCGCCGGAACCGGCTTATAGGGCAGACGATCGCCGAGCAGCTTCAGGAACAGCGGGCCGCCAACCAGAGACGCCATCAGGCCCACCATCAGACCGTAGACAATCACTGTCCCGACGTCCGCCCCTAATTTATTGGTGACAAACAGCGCGGCCGGATGCGGAGGCACCACGCAGTGCACTGCCATTAGTGCGGTACAGAGCGGAATGGCCAGCTTGAGCAGCGACGTGTTGGTCTTTTTGGCGATGGAAAACGCCAGCGGGATCAGCAGTACCACGCCCACTTCCACAAACAGCGTAATGCCGCAGATCAGGCCGACCAGGACCATAATCACGTCCGCCGACAGCCAGCGGCAGCGCTGCAACGTAATCCCGATGCGCTCTGCCGCGCCGGAGACTTCCATCATTTTGCCGAGAATAGTGCCAAGACCGATAACCGCCGCCAGGAAGCCCAGCGTACCGCCAATCCCGCTCTCAATGGCGTTCACCATATCCAGCGGGCTCATCCCCATCATCGCGCCGACGAAAAAGCTTGCCAGCAGCAGCGCGAGGAACGGGTGAAACTTCAGTTTTACGATGGTTAAAACAATCAATACGATGCTGACAAGCAGCGTTGCCACAACCCAGACCTGAGATCCCATATCTCACCTCACCCTTATGTCATCTGGGGGTATTGGACGAAAAAACGGCGTGGGCTGACAAACGATATAAATTGGCGTTCAGATGAGCCAGATTGGATCAACTGAGTGACTGTGTTCTAAAAAGCGCATTTAACTCGTATTAGGTTCACATAAATTCATTCTTGAGCGGTATGCTGAACGCAGAAATTACGTGTGGGAATTGTGATGACCGATGCGAATGAAGGCAGAAACCGGCTGTTAAACGGCTCGCAACTGTCGAAAATGTACACCTTTGAAGTGGCCGCCCGGCATGAGTCCTTCGCGCTGGCGGCGGCGGAGCTGTCGCTCAGCCCCAGCGCGGTGAGCCACCGCATAAATCTGCTGGAAGAGGAGCTGGGCATTCAGCTGTTTGTCCGCTCACACCGTAAAGTGGAGCTGACGCAGGAAGGCAAGCGCTTTTACTGGACGCTGAAATCGTCCCTCGACACCCTGAATCAGGAGATCCTGGATATTAAAAACCAGGCGCTGTCAGGTACGCTAACGGTGTACTCCCGGCCGTCGATCGCCCAGTGCTGGCTGGTGCCGATGCTGGGGGATTTTACCCGCCGCTACCCGTCGATTTCACTTACTATTCTGACTGGTAATGATTACGTCAACATGCAGCGAACCGGCATCGATCTGGCGCTCTATTTCGACGATACGCCGCCAAACCACCTTTCTCATCACTTTTTGATGGATGAAGAGATTTTGCCCGTCTGCTCGCCGGCGTATGCCCGGGAGCATGAACTGCTGAAAAACCCCCATAACCTCAGCCACTGCACGTTACTGCACGACCGTCAGGCCTGGAGCAATGATTCCGGTACGGATGAGTGGCTGAGCTGGGCGCAGCATTACGCGGCGAATATGCCGTTATCATCGGGTATTGGCTTCGATCGCTCTGATTTAGCCATTATCGCGGCCATGAATAATGTGGGGGTAGCGATGGGGAGAAAGCGGCTGGTGCAAAAACGTCTCGAACGGGGGGAGTTGATCGCACCCTTTGATGGGAAAACTCTCAAGTGCCATCAGCATTATTACGTCTCAACGCTTCCCGGCCGTCAGTGGCCGAAAATTGACGCCTTTATCGGCTGGCTAAGAGAACTGGCGGGTTGAAGAATTATTACGCTTTCGCTCTACACCAAATGTGAAAAAGCGTGCTAAATACAGGTAATGCTTTTGATTTATCCAGGGTAAACCGTGTTAAAGCCTTTTATTGCCACTGCGATCTTACTCTCTTCCGGCTGGGCGATTGCCGCTGAGCCGCCGCTGACGGCTGCCCGTTACACGCAGATGCTGGGCGTCGGAATGGATGTCGACTGGGCCCGCACCGAGCGCGGTATCCGTGAGTTCGACCCGCTGGTGGTCCGTGATTTCCAGGCGAAAGGCATACGTCATGTCCGTATTCGGGTGGCGGGCGAACCGACGGAAGCGCGGCTGATTCACCTGCGTAAGCTGGTGGAGGCCTGCGAGCAATACGGCGTCATCCCCATCATCGCTTATCAGGCCGATGAATATAAAAACGACCCGAAAGCGGATACCGAAAAAGAGGTGATTAACTGGTGGATTGCCGTGGCGCACTATTTTGGTCAGCGCTCGCCGTTGCTGGGCTTTGACCTGATCTACGAACCGGCGGACAAGCTCAACCACAACGTTGCTTCGCTCAACCGGGTGTATGAGAAAGCGATCAAAGACATTCACGCCATTGATGCCAGCCGCATGATTTTTATCGCCCCTCGTCTGCGCGCCGCGCCGGAGGATTTATCCAGCCTGAAGCTGCCCGCGCACAGCCAGAATTACCTGCTGGCGGAGTGGCATATTTTCCCCTGGGGCCCGCTGAAAACGAACGGTAAATACCCGTGGACGTCCGGAACTGCGGCTGAGAAAGCGGCTATCCGTAACCGAATCAACGCCGCGCTGCACTGGCAACAAAAAACCGGGCATGTGAGCTGGGTTGGCGGCTGGGGGGTGGGCGAATCGAAAAGCCTGACGCCAACCGCCTCGCAGATGGCGTTTGCCACGTTTATGGCGTGCGAGCTGAAACAGGCCAACATCCCGTATGCGATAAACGCCGATGTTCAGTTTTATGACGGGGAAGAGGGGGCGTGGCGGCCTGCCCCAGAGCGGCTATTGCAGGCGATGATTGCGCCCGTCTGTGAAAAGCCCGGCGAGAAGCCGGGCCATCATGCGGTTAAACCGGCTGTTCGTGATGCGAGACACGCGACGCCAGCGGCAGCCAGCACAGCAAAATCAGCAGCCCCATCAGGGTCATCAGCAAGCCTAAACTCGCCTGCCCGGTCTGCGGCATCATAGCCGAAAGCCAGGCCAGCGCGCCGGAACCGATGTTCTGCAAACCGCCCACCAGCGCGCCTGCCGTGCCTGCGAGGAACGGGAACGGCTCCATCGCGCCGCTGGTGGCGAGGGGAAACAGCATGCCCGCGCCAAAGAAGAACAGCGCCGCCGGGATGAGCAACGTCCAGACCGACATCACGTCAAACAGCCCCGGGATCCACATCATCAGCCCGGCCAGCAGACAGCTGATCACCGACTGCCACATCAGCGTGGAGAAACGCTTGTTCGGACGTCCGGCGAACCATGCGCCGAAGAACGCCGCCGGGATCGGCAGAATAAACAGAATACTCACCACCATGCTGCTCAGGCCAAGGCCTGCGCCCAGCAGCACGCCGGAACAGGCTTCAAACACCGCAATGCCCGCCAGGCCGCCGATTAGCATCAACAGATAACAGGTAAAGGACCCATTACCGAACAGCGTTTTGTAGCTGGCGATGAGCTTCGTGCGCGGCGCGTCTTTTGGGCGGGTTTCCGGCATCCAGCGCGCCATGCTGAAGGTGACAATAATGCACAGCACCAGCAGGAAGGCGTAACAGGCGCGCCAGGACCAGACGGTGTCCAGCAGACCCCCAATCAGCGGGGCCAGCAGCGGGCTGACCAGAATACCCATATTTAACAGACTGTTGGCGTGACGAAGCTGTGTGCCCTGGTACATATCACGCGGCAGGGTACGCGCCATAACCCCGCCAACGCCGGTGCCCACGCCCTGGAGGGCGCTGGCGGCAATCAGGACGGTCAGGCTGTGCGTGGTAATGGCAATCACCGTTGCTACCATGAAAATGCTCATGCCCACCAGAATGACCGGACGACGCCCGACGCGATCGGACAGGGGACCATAAACCAGCTGTGAAACGCCATAGGTCAGCAGATAGGCTGCCATCACGCTCTGGACTGCACCTTCGCGGACGCTCAGATCTTTTGCCATATCGGCAATCGCCGGAATGTAGATGGTTTGTGCCATCTGCCCGACGGCCACCAGTAACACCAGCATCAACAATAAGTTCACGTTCCGTTGCTTTTTCATGTCGCTGAATACTTTTGCCAAAAGAGATAAATAAAGAATAAGTGACTACGCATTCCCATAAATGCGCGAGGAATCTACCACAGAGAGATGACAATTTAAGCATTACTGTGATGAATGACAGAAGACGTGAAGGCAGGATTTGTAAACAAGATCGGCAACTAATGTTGCCAGCGAATTACGCCAGGCGCAGCAGGACCGCACCGGCAGCAATACCCAGTGCCGCCGCGATGCGCAGGCCGGCAACCTTCTCTTTTAAAAGCACGAATGCGATTAATGCGCCGAAGAGAATAGAGGTTTCACGCAGTGCCGCGACCACAGCCAGCGGTGCCTGGGTCATCGCCCAGAGTGCCAGACCGTAAGATCCCATCGTCCCGACACCGCCGAGCAGCCCTTTTTTCCAGTGCAGACGCAGGTAGCTGGACGCTTCGCGACGCCGCGCCACCATTGCCCAGCTCAGCAGGCAGAAACCGTTCATGAAGAAGGTCCAGAGCGTATAGCCCAGCGCAGTGTCCGAGAGTCGCACACCGGTGCCGTCCACCAGGGTATACCCGGCGATAAAACAGGCGTTCAGCAGCGCCAGCCAGATCCCCTTGCGTGACTGCATGCGGCCGTTCATCGCCATGGCCAGAATCGACAGACAAATGACCCCAATGCCGGATCAGGCAAGCCAGGAGAGATGATCCCCGAGCACCAATACGCTGATCAGCGCCACCAGCAGAGGGGCCGTCCCGCGCATAAGGGGGTAGGTCTGGCTCATGTCGGAGACCTGATAGGTCTTCGCTACCAGCACGGTGTACACCACCTGTAACGCACAGGAGACGAACAAATATGGCCAGCTTGCGGCAGTTGGCTGAGGAGAGAAGGGCAGTAAAATCAGGGCAATAAGCGCGGCTGAACCGCTGACTCCGATCGCCGAGTAGAGTTTATCCGTTCCGGCTTTAACGATGGCGTTCCAGCTGGCATGCAGCAGTGCGGCGAACAGTAAAATGCAGAAAACGGTGATGGTCATGGCGTATCGGTTGGTGAAATGTCATCCAACTGTAACATTCACCCGTCGATGCTGCCAGCCGCTTACACTGCGCAAAAAAGGCGGTGCGTCACCCGGGGTTCGTCTGACACCAGCCTGAAGCCCGCCCGATGGTAAAATCCGTACGCGGTTTCCGGCGCATGGGTATTAAGAAAATCAAACCAGATGCTGGCATCTGCCATCACCACGGTCAAAAGCTGTTTGCCTATGCCCTGCCCACGGCACTTCTCGCTGACGTAGAGATGACGAATACGTCCGGCGCGCGGCTGCTGGCTGAACGGATCGCGATTAAGGCCGCACACGCCCACCAGCCTGCCGTTAAGAAACGCCCCCAGCAGTTTTTCACCCGGCGCGTTAAAGCGGTTTTCACCCCGCTGCCAGTTCTCTTCCAGCCTGCGCAGCATATTGAAATTCAACGCGATACTCTCCGCCTTCAGGGCGATATACCCGGGTTCATCGGGCGTGACAGGCTCAATTAACAGACGCGACATAGCATTCCCTCGTTATTAAAGAGGGGCGGTTGCCCGCCCCTCTCAGGTGCGACTTGAACCTGAATCACCGAACGTATTTCAGGACAGCATCAAGCAGTTGCAATACAGCAACAATGAGTTTGAGGACAAGTATGACCATATCCACGACGCTCATACGCGTCTCCTTTTGGTTAAAAGGAGCACGATGCTGGCGTACCTTTCCGCCGCCTGTGGCCAGCACCTGGATTGACGTAACACAGTGTGCTCACTTCAGGGGTTAAGGCACTGACGGCACCACCCGTTTCAGCCAGGACTTCGTTGCGCCGGTAAACTGCGGCCCCCTCGCTCACTGCGAACACCCTCAGTATAGATAAATACTGTATGCATGAACAGTATTTTATGGACAAAATTTGGAAGGCGATCCATACTCAAAAACGTCAAAATCCGTGCCGGAATTGCGCGTTCGTCTTCGATCGCGTATACTTTTCGCGTTGACGTAACACAGTGTGTTCTGCGGCAACCAACCGCAAAACCCTGATAAAAACCTCGCTTAGGCGGGGTTTTTTGTTTTCAGGGCAGCCCAGAAAAGGTGCTTGTTGACTTATTGGCAATGGGTGCGGCTGGCATGCAGTATGATTCAATGATTAATTTAATAAGTTCTAATAAGCAGTGGTTCTGGTTCTAGGCCACTTATACAAGTTTACGTCTCTCAATACATAAACTCATTCCAGACATCAATACTCTTCTCAAAGTGAAAAAATGGTATCGACTATAATTGCAGTAAATAATAATGAACTAATTTATATTTTTCTTAAATATTTGCGGGGTTAACCCTCCTTAATTTGAATTATTCGATTTTTCATTGTACTATCTATAACCACGCGCATAGTATGGATACATTATGCAGGCATCTGATTATTTAAAGATGAAGTTCCAAAGCGACAGGCAGTTGGCTATTTATGGACAGCAGGGCGTAGCAGGGACATGGAAAGCATTACAGGGGATCGGCTCTGATATTTACTCAGGAATTGAGCGTGTAAGTTGGTACTCATCATGCTTAATCCCCATCTATCACGATGTGTGTGACGAGCTTCTCTCAGAAGAAAAGAGAATGTACCTCTCAATTCTCTCGCTTTACCGTTATCGCGATGTAATAGCACACATGCTATATCTTTATTTTGAAAGTGTTATTTCCGATTCTGAAAATGGAAATGAAAACAATCGCGTTCGTAAGATGGATTCAAAAGTAACCGGGCTTGTTAATAACATACCGACCAGCAAGGCCGCGCGTTTAGCGATAGCATGGGGTCTGGCCAAATCCCTTTCCGAATCTGGCCTGCTGTCTGAAATCGTCGTCGAACGGCTTGCACGCCGCGTACCTAACGTAGTCATGGCGCTTCAATTGATTGGAACGGAACAGAAGTGCGCTCTTGCTGCTCGTCGCCTGAAAACATTGGACCCTAAGTATTACGCCACCCTCTATGCTGCACAACTGGAGATGCTTTACTACTTTTTTGAGCCTTTCCTGTCTGAACTCATTAAGAAGGTGCAGTTGGGATTCTATAAGGATTTCGATGCAATTTATAAAGACTTAAAGGGCAAGGAGCATGTTTAAAAGTCTGTTATCAATTCTATTAACGGATATTTTATTCCCTGTTTATATTTTTGCGTGCGCCTCTTTGTTCCTGTGGTTGGTACCTGACCACTGGGTCTTACTAACATTCATTGCTATCGTTGTGTTTATTATTGTTCACCCGATGATTTTTGGCCACTTTGATAAATACGATTAAATGTTATTAAAAGGATTTTTATGTCAAACCCAGCTTATTTGTTTTTAACAGATGAAAATGGTTCTCCCATGGTTGGCCCTTGCCTTGTGTCAGGGCGTGAAGGTGCAATTGAACTTAAAACGTTCACTCATAATGTCAACGTCCCGGTCGACGGGAATACCGGGAAATTGACGGGTACGCGTATACACATGCCCATCATGTTTCAAAAAGAATTTGATCGTGTAACCCCGCTTCTCTTTCGCGCATTGAGTACGGGAAGAACGCTCAAGTCAGCCACTATTAAGATGTATCAGATTAATGAGGCGGGTTTTGAACAGGAGTATTTTAATATCTTCCTGGAGAATGTGAAAATAACCTCAATCACACCAGACCTGTATCCCGGCGCAAACACCGGAACCCACCTTGAAACGGTTCTCATACGCTACGAGAAAATCACCTGGAAGCATTGCGACGGCAATGTCATCTATAGTGACACCTGGAATGAGCGAGCAACGTACTGAAACGTGATCCCTGACGCATTTTTGCGCAGATGAAAATATTTCCATTGTCACATCCGAAAACCTGTGTTTGTATAAATTCAATCAATGATTCCAAACACAGGTCCCCAATGACTTCATCCATCTTCACTTCGACCCTACTAAAAACTGCGCAACCTGCCGCAGTGGTCGTCGTGCGTGTGGTGGTGGTCGTCGGCAATGCGCCGTAGGGACTGGATCAACACACGAATCCAAAACCCCGCCGGCGCAAACCGGGCGGGGTTTTTCGTTTAGGACCCTCCCCGGAAGGCTGGCTCAGAAGAAAAGGACTGGAGCATGGCAAGTTCGGGCACAACATCCACCAAGACGCGTTTTACAGGCGCGCAGCTGATTGTTCATTTACTGGAACGACAGGGCATCACCACCGTTGCGGGCATCCCGGGTGGGACCGTACTGCCGCTGTATGATGCGTTAAGCCAAAGCACACAGATCCGCCACGTGCTGGCGCGCCACGAGCAGGGCGCAGGCTTTATCGCCCAGGGCATGGCGCGTACCCAGGGTAAACCGGCGGTCTGTATGGCCTGTAGCGGGCCGGGCGCCACTAACCTGGTGACCGCCATCGCCGACGCGCGTCTCGACTCCATTCCGCTGATCTGCATTACCGGCCAGGTGCCGTCCTCGATGATCGGCACCGATGCGTTCCAGGAAGTCGACACCTACGGCATCTCTATCCCCATCACCAAACATAACTATTTAGTTCGCGATATTAGCGAGCTGCCTCAGGTTATCAGCGATGCGTTCCGCATTGCGCAGTCTGGCCGCCCGGGCCCGGTGTGGATAGACATTCCTAAGGATGTCCAGACCGCAGAAATTGAGATCGACGTTCTGCCGGAGCCGGGTGACCGTGCCCCCGCGCCAGAATTCAGCGCTGAGAGCGTGCGCGATGCGGCGGCGATGATCAACGCCGCCAAACGCCCGGTGCTCTATCTGGGCGGCGGGACGATCAACGCCGCGGATGAAATCCGCCAGTTCGCTGAAAAAGCTAATTTGCCCACCACTATGACCCTGATGGCGCTGGGTATGCTGCCAAAAGCGCACCCGCTCTCTCTCGGCATGCTGGGCATGCACGGCGCGCGCAGCACCAACTACATCCTGCAAGAGGCGGATTTGCTGATAGTTATGGGGGCGCGTTTTGATGACCGGGCGATTGGCAAAACCGAGCAGTTCTGCCCGAACGCCAAAATCATTCACGTGGATATCGACCGCGCCGAGCTGGGTAAAATCAAGCAGCCGCACGTGGCGATCCAGGGCGACGTGGCCGAGGTGCTGGCGCAGCTGATCCCGCAGACGGAGGCAACCGACCGCGCCGACTGGCGCCAGCTGGTAGCCGATCTGCAACGGGAGTTCCCGGGCGCTATCCCAACCGAGGGCGACCCGCTGAGCCACTATGGTCTTATCAACGCCGTCGCCGCCTGCGTGGATGACAGCGCGATTATCACCACCGACGTCGGCCAGCATCAGATGTGGACCGCTCAGGCGTATCCGCTGAACCGTCCGCGCCAGTGGCTGACCTCCGGCGGCCTTGGCACCATGGGCTTCGGCCTGCCAGCAGCGGTTGGCGCGGCGCTCGCCAACCCGGACCGCAAGGTGATCTGCTTCTCCGGTGACGGCAGCCTGATGATGAATATTCAGGAGATGGCGACGGCGGCCGAAAACCAGTTAGACGTTAAAATCATTCTGATGAACAACGAGGCGCTGGGCCTGGTGCACCAGCAGCAGAGCCTGTTCTACAAGCAGGGCGTGTTTGCGGCGACCTATCCGGGGATGATCAACTTCATGCAGATTGCCGCTGGTTTTGGCCTGCACACCTGCGATCTGAACGCCGAAGAAGATGCCCACGCGGCGTTGCAGGATGCGATTTCTCGCCCTGGCCCGGCGCTGATCCACGTGCGTATCGACCCTGAACTAAAAGTGTATCCGATGGTGCCGCCGGGTGCGGCAAATACTGAGATGGTGGGGGAATAAGCCATGCAGAAACAATGTGATAACGTCATTCTGGAACTCACCGTCCGCAACCACCCAGGCGTCATGACCCACGTCTGTGGGCTCTTTGCCCGTCGGGCGTTTAACGTGGAAGGCATTCTGTGCCTGCCGATTCAGGGCAGCGAGCACAGCCGCATCTGGCTACTGGTGAACGACGACCAGCGTCTGGAGCAGATGATGGCGCAGATCGACAAGCTGGAGGACGTCACCAAAGTGGCACGCAACCAGTCCGATCCCACCATGTTTAACAAAATTGCGGTGTTTTTTGAGTAAATCACTTAAGGTAAGAGGCTTTTGCCGGATGGCGCTGCGCTTATCCGGCCTGCAAGGACGTTACACGTAGGCCGGATAAGGCGTTTGCGCCGCCATCCGGCGCGTTCACGCATCAGGATCAAACCATGACCACCATCGCCCTTATCGACGACCACCTTATCGTTCGCTCCGGCTTTGCCCAGCTTTTAAACCTCGAGCCGGATTTTCAGGTCGTGGCCGAGTTTGGCTCAGGACGCGAGGCGCTGGCGGGTCTGCCGGGACGCGGGGTGCAGGTCTGTATCTGCGATATCTCAATGCCGGACCTCTCCGGGCTGGAGCTGTTAAGCCAGCTGCCGAAAGGGATGGCGACGATCATGCTCTCAGTCCACGACAGCCCGGCGCTGGTCGAGCAGGCGCTCAACGCGGGGGCGCGCGGGTTTCTCTCTAAACGCTGTAGCCCGGACGAGCTGATTGCCGCCGTGCGTACCGTCTCCACCGGCGGCTGCTACCTGACGCCGGATATTGCCATCAAGCTGGCGGCGGGACGGCAGGATCCGCTCACCAGACGCGAGCGCCAGGTGGCAGAGAAACTTGCCCAGGGCATGTCGGTGAAAGAGATTGCCGTAGAGCTGGGGCTGTCGCCAAAGACCGTTCACGTTCATCGCGCCAACCTGATGGAAAAACTCAACGTCAGTAACGATGTCGAGCTGGCGCGCCGTATGTTTGACAGCTGGCAATGAACTCCCTGTTTTCGCGGCTGATCGCCGTTGTTGCCAGCTTTTTCATCTTCTCCGCCGCGTGGTTCTGTCTGTGGAGTATCAGCCTGCATCTTGTCGAGCGCCCGGAGCTGGCGGTGCTGCTGTTCCCCTTTGGCCTGCGGCTGGGGCTAATGCTGCAATGCCCGCGCGGCTACTGGCCGGTGCTGCTGGGCGCAGAGTGGCTGATGCTGATCTGGCTGGCGCAGGAAGTGGCGTTGGCGCATCTGCCTTTATTGATGACCGGAAGCCTGCTCACGCTTATCCCGGTCGCCCTGATTTCCCGCTACCGTCACCAGCGCGACTGGCGCACGCTGCTGCGTCAGGGTGCGGTGCTGATTGCCGCCGCGCTGTTGCAGTCCCTGCCGTGGGTGGGTGAAAAGGAGGGGCTCAACGCCCTGCTGCTGACCCTCACCGGCGGCCTGACGCTGGCCCCGACCTGCCTGGTTTTCTGGCATTACCTTACCAGCACCGTCTGGCAGCCGCTCGGCCCGGCGCTGGTCTCCCAGCCGGTGAACTGGCGCGCCCGGCACCTGATCTGGTATCTGCTGCTGTTTGTGGTGAGCCTGTGGTTGCAGCTTGGTCTGCCCGCTGAATTATCACGCTTCACGCCGTTTTGTCTGGCGCTGCCGATCATCGCCCTTGCCTGGCATTACGGCTGGCAGGGCGCATTGATCGCCACGCTGATGAACGCCATCGCGCTGATTGCCAGCCAGACCTGGCACGATCACCCGGTAGATCTGCTGCTCTCGCTGCTGGCCCAGAGCCTGACCGGGCTGCTGCTCGGCGCGGGCATACAGCGCCTGCGCGAGCTGAACCAGTCTCTGCAAGCCGAGCTGGCGCGCAACCGCCGTCTGGCGGAGCGTCTGCTGGAGACGGAAGAGAGCGTGCGCCAGGAGGTTGCTCGCGAGCTGCACGATGACATCGGCCAGACCATCACCGCCATCCGCACCCAGGCGGGCATTGTTCAGCGCCTGGCGGCAGAAAACGCGGGCGTGAAGCAGGGCGGGGCGCATATCGAACAGCTTTCGCTGGGCGTCTATGATTCCGTTCGTCGCCTGTTAGGGCGGCTGCGCCCGCGCCAGCTTGACGATCTCTCGCTCGAGCAGGCAATACGCTCTCTGATGCGCGAGATGGAGCTGGAGAGCCGCGGAATTGTCAGCCATCTCGACTGGCGCATTAACGAACCTGCGCTGAGCGAAGGCCAGCGCGTGACGCTGTTCCGCGTCTGCCAGGAAGGGCTGAACAACATCGTCAAGCACGCCAGCGCCAGCGCGGTAACGATCCAGGGCTGGCAGCAGGACGAGCGCCTGATGCTGGTGATTGAAGACGACGGCTGCGGCCTGCCGCCGGGCTCCGGCCAGCAGGGGTTTGGCCTGGCGGGCATGCGCGAGCGCGTGAAGGCGCTGGGCGGCACGCTGACGATCTCCTGCACCCACGGAACGCGCGTCAGCGTCAGTTTGCCGTTAAGGACACACCATGTTTAAAACCCCCGCCAGCGCCGCCCCGCTAAGCAACAAAGCGGAAATCGATGCCCGCTACCGCTACTGGCGTCGCCATATCCTGATTACCATCTGGCTCGGCTACGCGCTGTTCTATTTCACCCGCAAAAGCTTCAACGCCGCCGCGCCGGAAATCCTCGCCAGCGGCGTGATGACGCGCACCGATATCGGCCTGCTGGCGACGCTGTTTTACATCACCTACGGCCTGTCGAAGTTCTTCTCCGGCATCGTCAGCGACCGTTCCAACGCGCGCTATTTTATGGGCGTCGGGCTGATCGCCACCGGCGTGGTGAACATCCTATTTGGCTTCTCCACCTCGCTGTGGGCCTTTGCCCTGCTGTGGGCGCTGAACGCCTTTTTCCAGGGCTGGGGCGCGCCGGTCTGCGCCCGCCTGCTCACCGCCTGGTACTCACGCAACGAGCGCGGCGGCTGGTGGGCGATATGGAATACCGCGCATAACGTCGGCGGGGCGCTGATCCCGATGGTGGTCGGCGCGGCGGCGCTGCACTACGGCTGGCGCGCGGGGATGATGATTGCCGGTGGCCTCGCGATTGTCGCCGGGCTGTTCCTCTGCTGGCGCCTGCGCGACAGGCCGCAAACCGTCGGCCTTCCACCGGTGGGCGACTGGCGGCACGACGAGATGGAGATCGCCCAGCAGCAGGAAGGGGCCGGGCTGTCCCGCCAGGAGATCCTCACCAAATACGTGCTGAAAAACCCGTACATCTGGCTGCTGTCGCTCTGCTACGTGCTGGTCTACGTGGTGCGCGCGGCGATCAACGACTGGGGCAATCTGTACATGTCCGAAACTCTCGGCGTGGACCTGGTGACCGCCAACTCGGCGGTGACGATGTTCGAGCTGGGCGGGTTTATCGGCGCGCTGGTGGCGGGCTGGGGCTCGGACAAGCTGTTCAACGGTAACCGCGGGCCGATGAACCTGATTTTTGCTGCCGGGATCTTACTCTCCGTCGGCTCGCTGTGGCTGATGCCGTTCGCCAGCTACGTGATGCAGGCGGCGTGCTTCTTCACCATCGGTTTTTTCGTCTTTGGCCCGCAGATGCTGATCGGCATGGCGGCGGCGGAGTGTTCCCACAAAGAGGCGGCAGGCGCGGCGACGGGCTTTGTCGGGCTGTTTGCCTACCTTGGCGCATCGCTCTCCGGCTGGCCGCTGGTGCGGGTGATCGACGTCTGGCACTGGAGCGGGTTCTTCGCGGTGATCGCCATCGCGGCGGGCATCTCCGCCCTGCTGTTGCTGCCGTTTTTGCACGCGCAGGCACCGCGCGAAGCGTGACGCGCCTCACCTTTTGCTGCCGAGACGCGCAAAACTAAGAAATTTTCCCGGTTTCACCTGGACGCTGTCTCAGGCATCTCTCCTGGCTGGTTTTTACAATGCTGCAAAAATCAGCTCAGGAGTAACTCAGTCATGCTGGCCTTCTTAAATCAGGTGCGCAAGCCGACCCTGGATCTGCCGCTCGACGTGCGGCGCAAGATGTGGTTCAAACCGTTCATGCAGTCCTATCTGGTGGTCTTCATCGGCTACCTGACCATGTACCTGATCCGCAAAAACTTTAACATCGCGCAGAACGACATGATCTCAACCTACGGGCTGAGCATGACGCAGCTGGGGATGATTGGCCTGGGCTTCTCCATCACCTACGGCGTGGGGAAAACGGTTGTGTCCTACTACGCGGACGGCAAAAATACCAAGCAGTTCCTGCCGTTTATGCTGATCCTCTCCGCCATCTGTATGCTCGGCTTTAGCGCCAGCATGGGCGCGGGCTCCGTCAGCCTGTTCCTGATGATCGCCTTCTACGCCCTGAGCGGTTTCTTCCAGAGCACCGGCGGGTCGTGCAGCTACTCCACCATCACCAAATGGACGCCGCGCCGCAAGCGGGGTTCGTACCTCGGCATGTGGAACATCTCCCACAACCTCGGCGGAGCGGGCGCGGCCGGCGTGGCGCTGTTCGGTGCGAACTACCTGTTCGACGGCCACGTGATTGGCATGTTTATCTTCCCGTCGATTATCGCCCTGATTGTCGGCTTTATCGGCCTGCGCTACGGCAGCGATTCCCCGGAATCCTACGGCCTCGGCAAAGCTGAAGAGCTGTTCGGGGAGGAGATCAGCGAGGAGGACAAAGAGACCGAAGAAAACGAGATGTCCAAATGGCAGATCTTTGTTGAGTACGTGCTGAAAAACAAAGTGATCTGGCTGCTCTGCTTCTCGAACATCTTCCTGTACGTGGTGCGTATCGGTATCGACCAGTGGTCCACCGTGTATGCCTTCCAGGAGCTGAAGCTCTCGAAAGAGGTGGCGATTCAGGGCTTCACCCTGTTCGAAGTAGGCGCGCTGGTCGGTACCCTGCTGTGGGGCTGGCTCTCGGACCTCGCCAACGGCCGTCGCGCGCTGGTGGCCTGCGTCGCGCTGGCGCTGATTATCGCCACGCTCGGCGTTTACCAGCACGCCAGCAACCAGTACGTTTACCTGGCGTCGCTGTTTGCGCTCGGCTTCCTGGTGTTCGGTCCGCAACTGCTGATCGGCGTGGCGGCGGTTGGCTTTGTGCCGAAAAAAGCGATCGGCGCAGCCGATGGGATTAAGGGCACCTTCGCTTACCTGATCGGCGACAGCTTCGCCAAGCTCGGTCTGGGCATGATCGCCGACGGCACGCCAATTTTCGGCCTCACCGGCTGGGCGGGCACCTTTGCCGCGCTGGATGCGGCAGCGATTGGCTGTATCGTCCTGATGGCGATGGTTGCGGTGCTGGAAGAGCGTAAGATCCGCCGCGAGAATCGTGCGCAGAAATTAAAAGTAGCCTGAGTGTGCAGGTAACTTCTTTGCCCGGTGTGTGATGCCGGGCTTTTTTATTTTTCACGGCCTGCCTTTTACCTTTACCCCGCTTTACACACCCGCTCCCCCGTATGCTCTACAGTTTTTTTTGCTGCCGCTTTTCGTGCAGCCTTAGCCCTTTTTGCTAACGGAGAGCTTGCATGTTGACCCGACGATTGTCCTGCCTGGCGCTGTTGATGGCGCTGGCCTCCCCCGCAATGGCCGCGAATGCCCCCACCTACGGCGAGAAGCTGGAAGGTTTTGACTACGGCTGGCCGGTAAAACACTTTACCTTTACCTCGCAGAACCAGCCTCTGGATATGGCTTACCTGGACGTGAAGCCGGAAAAACCCAACGGCCGCACCGTGGTGCTGATGCACGGCAAAAACTTCTGCGCCGGTACCTGGGACGGCACGATCCGCGCGCTTTCAGCCAGCGGGTATCGCGTGATCGCACCCGACCAGATCGGCTTCTGCAAATCCACCAAGCCGGAGCATTATCAGTACACCTTCCAGCAGCTGGCGGATAACACCCACGCGCTGCTGAAAACGCTGGGCGTCGATCGCGTGACGGTCATCGGCCATTCGACCGGCGGCATGCTGGCGACCCGCTACGCGCTGATGTGGCCGCAGCAGGTGGAGCAGCTGGTGATGGTGAACCCAATAGGGCTTGAAGACTGGAAAGCGCGCGGCGTGCCGCATATTACGGTCGACCAGTGGTACCAGCGCGAGTTGAAAGTCAGCGCCGACGGCATTCGTCAGTACGAGAAAAACACCTACTACGCCGGGGAGTGGAAGCCGGAGTACGAGCGCTGGGTCACCATGCTCGCCGGGCTGAACAACGGGCCGGGCAAAGCGCGCGTGGCGTGGAACTCGGCGCTGCTCTACGACATGATTTATACCCAGCCGGTCGTCTATGAATTTAACGAGCTGAAGATGCCGGTATTATTGATGATCGGCACGAAGGACAACACCGCCATCGGGAAAGATCTCGCCCCACCGGAGATCCGCAAGACGCTCGGCAATTACGCGGTGCTGGGTAAAGAGACGGCGAAGCGCATTCCGCACGCGACGCTGGTTGAATTTAACGACATGGGCCACGCGCCGCAGATGCAGGATCCTGCCCGCTTCCACGAGGCGCTGCTGAAAGGGCTTCAGGCGCGCTGACTGGTCTCCAGCAACAGCCCGCGCAGCCACGCCTGCGCGAGGTTGCGGTGCGTTCTGCCGTGCCAGGCCATGCTTTTGGTAAAACCGGGCACGGGAACCGGCGTCTCGCAGACGAACATCCCCGTCTGCTTTTCCGCTATGCGTGATGGCACAACGGCAATCATATCGCTGAGGGCCAGCACGTCCGGCAGGACTAAAAAGTTACTCACCGATAAGCCAACATGCCGCGTTCGGCCAGTTTTCTCCAGCGCGCCATCCGTTACGCCGCGAAAACCGTCGCCCTCGTAAGAGACCAGCACATGCTCCAGGGCGCAAAACCGGTCTAACGTCATGGGCTGTCCGGCATCCGGATGGTCGGCACGCATCATGCAAACGTACCGTTCATCATAAAGCGCCCGGCTGTGAAGCTCATCTGGCGTGGTGTGCGGGGTGATCAGCGCCACGTCGACAGAGCCTTGTTCGAGCTGGCTGACCAGACGGTCGGATTCCACAGGTACCACGCGCACGCGAATCCCCGGCGCCTGCACCTTAAGCGCAGCGATAAACGGCACGACGACCGCGCGCAGGACGTAGTCGGTCGCGGCAAGCGTGAAGGTGAACGTTGCGGTGAGCGGATCAAAGGCGATCGGCTGAAGCAGCTCGTCGATATCTGCCAGAATGCGTTTGACGGGAGCCGCCATCGCTTCCGCCCGGGTGGTAGGCACGATGCCGTGCGGCGCGCGGATAAACAGCGGGTCTTCAAAGTAATCCCGCAGGCGGTTAAGCATGCCGCTTACCGCTGGTTGGGTCAGGGCAAGACGCGCCGCCGCGCGGGTGACGCTGCGTTCGTCCAGCAGGGCATCCAGCGTTTTCAGCAGGTTAAGATCCAGCGTGCGCAGATCCGCTTTCATGACGTTTTTCCACCTCTTTTCCGTTTACTATTATGGCGCTGCCCGCTGTTGACGCACTGCGTTTCCCGCTATGATGGGCGGCTAGTCTAAGGAGAACGCATGGTCTGGATAATGCTGGCAACGCTTGCCGTGGTGTTTGTGGTTGGATTTCGTGTCCTGACCTCAGACTCCCGCCGCGCCATCAAACGTTTAAGCGAGCGGCTGGGGATCACCCCGATGCCGGTCGAGCCGATGATTGACCAGTTCGGTAAAACGCCGGGCAATGAGTTTATCCGCTATCTTGAACGCCCCGACGAGGCGCATCTGCAAAATGCCGCCCAGGTGCTGCTGATCTGGCAGGTCTGCATCGTCGACGCCAGCGAAGAGAATCTGCATACCTGGCACCGCATGCTGCGTAAAGCCCGTCTGGCCGCGCCGATCACCGACGCGCAAATCCGCCTCGCGCTCGGCTTTATGCGCGAGATAGAGCCTGACCCGCAGGAGCTTAACGCCTTCCAGCTGCGCTACAACCAGCTTTTCCTGCCGGAAGAGGGCGTGTTTTACCTGCACTGATATCACAAAACGTGATGAAGAGTATAAAGCATCGTCATTAGATTTATATCACCCGCAGGCGCACCATCACCTTATCAACTAACCGATGAGGTGAACCATGAAACAATCCGCCATTATCTGGCCGAACGACTACCTGCCCGGCACCACCGATAACTTTGCCTCCAACGAAATCATCGTCGCCGGGCTGAGCGCAAAAGAGATTTGGGCGCAGCTCAACGACACCACCCTGTGGCCGAACTACTACAGCAACGCCGAAGATATCCGTTTTCACGACGGCAGCGGCCCGGCGCTGAGCGCCAACGCCCGCTTCCGCTTCACCACCTTTGGCTTCCCGGTTGAGGCGCAGGTGACGGAGTATGTTCCGCCCGTGGAGGGCGAAGCCGCGCGTATCGCGTGGCACGGCTGGGTAGAAGGGGATGCAAATTCGCGTCTGGACGTGATCCACGCCTGGCTGTTTGAAGACCTGCCGGGAAACCGCGTGCGCATTCTGACTCAGGAGTCGCAGAAAGGCGTGCCGGCGCAGGAATTAGCGCGCACGGTGCCAAACCCAATGATTAACGGGCATCAGAAGTGGATCGTGGGATTAGCGAATGCCGCTCTTAAGGCTCGCGGGTAATTTTGCCCGGTGGCGCTTTGCTTACCGGGCCTACAAGCCCGTAGGCCGGCGCAAGCGCAGCGCCGCCCGGCATTAAAAAACGACAAAAGTTGTCGAAACGTTAAATTCGTCACACTTTTGATGATAAACTGCGCGACTTTTCCGCACGTTTTTATCTTCAGGTGATGCCATGACAGAACATACCCAGCCCACGACTACACCGCAGGCCAAAGAGGTTTCACGCCCCAACTGGTCGGCGGTTTTCTCCGTGGCATTTTGCGTCGCCTGCCTGATCACCGTCGAGTTCCTGCCGGTCAGCCTGCTGACGCCGATGGCGCAGGATCTGGGCATTTCCGAGGGCGTGGCGGGGCAGTCCGTGACCGTCACCGCGTTTGTGGCGATGTTCGCCAGCCTGTTTATCACGCAGGCGATCGGCACCATTGACCGTCGCAAGGTGGTTATTCTGTTCAGCGTGCTGCTGACGCTCTCCTGCCTGCTGGTCTCTTTCGCTGAAAGCTTCACCCTGCTGCTGCTCGGCCGTGCCTGCCTGGGGCTGGGATTAGGCGGCTTCTGGGCGATGTCCGCCTCGCTGACCATGCGCCTGGTGCCCGCGCGTACGGTGCCAAAAGCCTTGTCCGTTATCTTCGGCGCGGTCTCGATCGCGCTGGTGATTGCCGCGCCGCTGGGCAGTTTCCTCGGTGGAATTATCGGCTGGCGCAACGTCTTTAACGCGGCGGCGGTGATGGGCGTGCTGTGCATAATCTGGGTGTGGAAGGCGCTGCCGTCCCTTCCGGGGGAAGCGGCGCACCACAAACAGAACATGTTCGCGCTGCTGAAGCGCCCGGGCGTGCTGGCGGGGATGACCGCCATCTTCATGGCCTTTGCCGGGCAGTTTGCCTTCTTCACCTATATCCGTCCGGTGTATATGACCATGGCGGGCTTTGATGTGGACGGCCTGACGCTGGTGCTCCTGAGCTTCGGGATCGCCAGTTTTGTCGGCACCTCGCTGTCGTCCCAGTTCCTGAAGCGCTCCCTGAAGGTGGCGCTGGCGGGTGCCCCGCTGGTGCTGGCGATCAGCGCCGCGGCGCTGGTGTTGTGGGGCAGCGATAAGTGGGTGGCTTCGGCGATCGCGATTATCTGGGGCTTTGCCTTTGCGCTGGTGCCGGTGGGCTGGTCGACGTGGATCACCCGCTCGCTTGCCGATCAGGCGGAAAAAGCCGGGTCGATTCAGGTGGCGGTGATCCAGCTGGCGAATACCTGCGGCGCGGCGGTGGGCGGCGTAGCGCTCGACCACCTGGGGCTGACCTCCCCGCTGGTAATTTCCGGCACGCTGATGCTGCTGACCGCGCTGCTGGTGGCGGGGAAGGTTAAGGCGAAGTAGTGCTTTTCTCCCTCTCCCGTGGGAGAGGGTTGGGGTGAGGGCATCAGGCTACGCCGATGTCTGAACCCGTCTTCTCGAATCCATCGAAATCAACACCACCGACGACACAATCAGCAGCGTCCCCAGCCAGTCCGGCAGGGTGAATGCCACCCCCAGCAACACCACCGACAGCAGCGCGCTGCTCAGCGGCTCGGCGCAGCTCAGAATGCTCGCCTTCGGCCCGCCGATCATCTGTGCGCCTTTCAGATACAGGCTGAACGTCAGCGCGGTGCCAATCACCACCAGGTAGAAAAACGCCAGCAGCAGGCCGCCGTCGATCACGAAGGTGGTGCCGCGTCCGGCGTAGAACGGCGTCAGCATTAGTCCCGCAATCAACATACTCCAGCCGACAATCGGCAGCGTGCCGTAGCGGGCGATAAGCGTCGACGGGTACGTCGTATAAAACGCCGCGGCAAACGCCGAGGCGATACCGAAGAACAGCGCGGCCGGCGAGATGGAGAGCGACGTCGGGTCGCCGTGGGTTACCAGCAGGAAGGTACCCACAAGCGACGTGAAAATCGCGGATAAGACAAATATGCCGGGACGCGTTTTCCGCGCCAGCGCAAACCATGCCACGATAATGGTCGGCGACAGAAACTGGAGCACGGTGGCCGTCGCGGCGTTGGATTTTTCAATTGTCAGCAGGAAGGTGAGCTGCACGGTAAGCGCGCCAGCCAGCGAGAAAAACAGCAGGCTGAGGGCGTCTTTGCGGTTTTTGACGACCGAGAAAATCTTGTCGCCGTGAACGAAGGAGAGCGTCAGCAGGATCACGCCGGTAAACAGCAGACGAACCATGGTCAGGTAAGGCGAAGAGATGTGGCTTTTCTCCATGATGTACTGCGCGCAAACCCCGGAACTGCCCCATAAAACGGCGGCGATCAGGACGTTGAGCATCCCTTTGCGTGTGGAACCCATGTTCTCCCCTGTTATGTTGGTTTTTTTGTAGCATAACATGGGATCTTGCCGGGTGGCGCTGCGCTTACCCGGCCTACAAAACCTTGTAGGCCCGTGCAAGCGCAGCGCCGCCGGGCGAAACAAACGACGCTGTACTAGAACCACGCCTCCCACATCGCGCCGACGTTGAAGTCGTCCAGCGTTTCATCTTTGGTGTTGTTCACGCGCGCGGTACGTTCGTTATCCACCTTGCCGCCGGTCACGTAGAAGCGCAGCATCGGACGGAACTCCGGCCCCATGGCGATAGACATGTTCTGCGACAGGGTCAGCTTCCAGCCCTTGTTGTCGCCGCCGTTGTCGTAATCCACGTGCTGCCAGCCCGCTTCCAGCCAGGTGGAGTGAACGTCGTTCCACCAGTGCATCGGGCGCACGATGGCGTTGTAGTTCTTGCGGTTGTCGGTCTTATCGCGGCTGTTGTCGTAGTCATGGAAGGCGAGGAGGTACTCCACCTGCGTCGCCTGGGTGAATTTGTACAGCCCTTCGAAGCTGGCGTAGACCGTGGTCAGATCCTCGGTTTTGTTGAACACGCTGTTGTCCGCGTTATCGGAGTAGCGGGCAATCACCTTGTTCACGCCGCTGTCGTTGGTGTGGCTCAGCACCACGCCGCCCTGCCAGGCGTTCAGACGTTCGTCGCTCTCCACCGCTTTCGAGTCAAAGCCGTAGTTGGCGTACAGCTCCAGATCCAGCGGACCGAGCTTCATACCGTGGATTTTAGACGTCGCGGCGTAGTTGCCTTTGTCGCCCGTGCCGGACCCGCCGGTACAGGTGATGCGCGACGGGTTCGCTTCGTCTTCCATCACTTCCGGGCTACAGGATTCCACCGCTGCCACGGCGGCCACGTCAAACTGCACGCCGCCGATGTCGAAGTTCTTCACCCCGGCGCCCTGACCGTCGTGGTTCATCCAGAAGTAATCGTTGATGCCCTGCTGCGGACGCTGGTGGAAGTCGCGACCCGCCCAGAAGTAGGCGTTCGGGTTGGAGGCCATAATGTTGGTCACGCCGGCGTAGGCTTTCTTGAGGTTAACTTCGTCGCCCCAGTGGTCGATCATCACGTTGATGTCCCAGATGGCGCCGTTTTCGCCCTTGAAGGCTTTAGAGAGCTGGAACTCGCCGCCGTTGCCTTCGTTGCCCAGACGACCAATGGCGGACGCGCCGTTGTAGGAGCCGTCCACCGCCACGTATTTCTGATCGGCGGCCTGGAAGTGCGCGCCGTAGCGGGCGTAGCCGGTAAATTTAACCCCGAACGGGATCGCCATATCCGGAGATTGCGCCGCGCTCTGCGGCTCGGTCACCACGTCCGCTTTTTTCGCGACCGCAGCATCCATTTTGGCCTGACGCTCGGCCAGGGCTTTATCCACCGCTTTCGCCACAATGGCGTCGATTTGCTCCTGAGTGAATTCCTGAGCGAGAACGGAAATTGGGCAAAGCGCGGCGATAACCGCCATGGTTAATGGAAGTTTTTTAATCGTATTCATGGTTATCTCAATATAGTTTAATTTTATTCAGACAATAACCATCCCGCTCCGATCTGACAGAGTATGTCGCTATCATCAGAACAAGTGGATCTCTATTTAGGGTACAGAGGTATTACAGTAATTATTTCGCCATAGACTATCTCTGATATAAATGAATAATTTCTTCGGATAACTCGCGCGCTAATAAGGAATTCATTAAATGATCCTGGGCGTGCACCATAATTAAGGTCATCGGCTGGCGGGCTTCGCCCGCATCCTGCTCGATCAGTTTGGTCTGCATCTTGTGCGCCTGGCGCGCGTAGCCGTCGGCTTCGCGCAGCAGGCTTTTGGCCTCGTCAAGGTTGCCCTGACGCGCCGCGTGCAGGGCTTCAAAGCACAGGCTGCGGGACTGGCCGGCGTTGACGATAATTTCCATTACGGCTTCTTCTAGTGCGATCATCATCATTACTCTTTATCAAAACTATTATTTAAGGCGGTGGCGGCAAACCACTCTCCGCTTTTTTTAATGGTGCGCTGCTGCGTCTCTACATCGAGTTGAATAAAACCGTAGCGGTTTTTATACGCATTACACCACGACCAGTTATCAATAAATGTCCACATATGGTAGCCAAGACAATTGCAGCCTTCGCTAATACCTTTGTGCAGCCACGATAAATGCTCAGAAATAAAATCAATGCGGTATTGATCGTTAATCTGGCCATTTTCAATAAAGCGCTGCTCGTTTTCGACGCCCATGCCGTTTTCCGAAATAAAGCAGCGAGGGTTGCCGTAATTATCGCGCAGGTTAACCAGAATATCGTAAATACCCGGCGCGTAGATTTCCCAGCCGCGGTACGGGTTCATCTTACGGCCCGGCATCTCGTAATTATCAAAGAACCACTCCGGCATAAACGGCGCCTGCGGGTTCACCGCGCTGTCGCGACACTTCACGCGACGCGGCTGATAGTAGTTAACGCCGAGCAGGTCGATTTTCCCTTCCGCAATCAGGAAACCGTCTTCCGGCTTGCAGGCGGGCAGCTGATCGTAAGATTTCAGCAATGCCACCAGGTCCGCCGGATACTCCCCGCGCAGCACCGGGTCGAGGAAGCTGCGGTTAAACATCAGGTCCGCTATGTGCGCCGCCTTCACGTCCGCCGGGTTCCGGGAGCGCGGGTACGACGGCGTCAGGTTGAGCACGATGCCGATCTCACCCGCGTAGTGTCCGGCGCGGTAAGCCTGAACGGCCTTCGCATGGGCCAGCACGGTGTGATACGCCACGGTGGCTGCCCGACGAAAATCCACCACGTTCGGGTAGTGGAAGTCGTACAGATAACCGCCTTCCACCGGAACAATCGGCTCATTGAAGGTAAACCAGTGCAGCACGCGATCGCCGAACAGCTCGAAGCAAATCTGCGCATAGCGGGCGTACGCGTCCACCACGTCACGGTTTTCCCAGCCGCCAATCTCCTGCATCGCCATCGGCATGTCGAAATGGAACAGGGTGATAAACGGCGTGATGCCCTGCTCGTTTAGCTCATCAATGACCTGATTGTAAAAATCGACCGCGTCCGGGCTCACTTCACCGATACCGTCGGGGATCAGGCGCGCCCAGCTAATCGAGGTGCGAAAGCTGTTGTGGTTCAGCTGCTTTAACAGCTGAATGTCCGTTTTCCAGTGCTGATAAAACGTGGAGGTGTGCTGCGGCCCCACGCCGTTGTGAAAACGGTTCGGCTCGCGGGCAAACCAGTAATCCCACGTGGTTTCACCCTCTCGTGTCCCTTCCGTCTGGAGAGCGGAGCTTGCGCTGCCCCACCAGAAGTTATCGGGAAATGCGTATTTCATGACTCTTCCTCTTTGACTTAATTGCTGGCGGCTTCAGCGTTACCGACGGTCGCCTGGGCTTTCTGCTCTTCATTTTTGATGAGCGTACGCTCATAGGCGCGCAGGAACGGCAGGTACATCAGGGCGGACATCACCATGCAGACCAGGCACATCACCACCGGGCTGAGCGCCCAGTTCGCCGCCCACGAGGCGCCAATCGGCGCGGGGGTGGTCCACGGGGTTAACGAAACCACCTGAGCCAGCCAGCCGAGTTTGGTTGCGCCGTACGCCAGGCAGGCGTTGACCAGCGGAACAAACACGAACGGGATAAACAGCATCGGGTTCATGATGATCGGTGCGCCGAACAGAATCGGTTCGTTGATGTTAAAGAAGCTTGGCACCACGCCCATTTTGCCGATGGTGCGCAGGTGGGTAACGCGGCTACGCAGCAGCAGGAACGCCAGCGGCAGGGTGGAGCCTACGCCGCCAATCAGCAGGTAGTGATCCCAGAAACCTTGCAGATAAACGTGCGGCAGCGCCGCGCCCGCCGCCAGCGCCGCCTGGTTTGCAGAGAGGTTCGCCATCCAGAACGGGTTCATGATGCCGGTGACAATCAGCGACCCGTGGATACCAGCGAACCAGAAGATCTGGCACAGCAGCACGGAGAGCAGAATGGCGGGCAGCGAGTCAGACGCCGACACCAGCGGCTCCAGCAGGTGCATAATCGCCTGCGGGATGATCATCCCGGTCTGCGCTTCAATGAACAGGTTCAGCGGGTGCAGCGTTCCGATCACCACCATCACCGGGATCAGGATCTCAAACGAACGCGCCACGCCGGTCGGCACTTCCTTCGGCAGGCGGATGGTGACGTTGTTCTGTTTCAGCCACGCATAGACGCGAGTGGAGTAGATCGCGGTGATAAGCGCAGTGAAGATCCCCTGACCGGAGAGATACTGGGTCGAAATTTTGCCATCGGCATAGGGCGCGGCGACCAGCAGGAAGGCCATAAAGGCCAGCAGGCCGGACATCACCGGATCGAGGTTAAACTGACGCCCCAGGCTCGCCCCAATCCCCACCGAGATGAAGAAGGTCATCACGCCCATGCTGAGGTTAAACGGCAGCATCAGCTGTTCGCGGTAGGTCTCGGAGAAATCCAGCCAGCCGCGGGCGAAGCTGTTGGTGGTATCCGCCGAAAACGGCGGGAAGATAAACACCAGCATAAACGAGCCGATGATCATAAACGGCAGCGCAGCGGTAAAGCCGTCGCGGATGGCAATCACATACTTTTGCTGACCGAGCTTCGCGGCCAGCGGCGTAATTGACTGCTCAATCACCGCGACCATGGATTGATATAACGAACTCATGTGAACACCTTTTAGTGTGCCGCTTCGATGAGCGACAGAGCATAGTCCAATACTTTATCGCCACGCTGCATGCCGTAATCCATCATGTCGATGGGCTGCACCGGAATGCCTTGCGTCGCTGCCTTGTCTGAGAGCGTCTTTAACATGTATTTCACTTGCGGTCCGAGAAGCACCACCTGATAGTGCGGAAACTGCGTATCAAATTCGGATACGCCATACGCATCTATCTTCACGGGCAAGCCCCGTTCTTTTGCAACATCGATCATTTTGCTGACCAGCAGGCTGGTGGACATCCCGGCAGAGCAGCACAGCATAATCTTGAACATCGACAACCATCCTCAAAATGTAAAAAGTTATTGCGAGGATGATTGGACATGATACGGAAACCGGTTTCCATTTATAAAAGACAGAAGTGTGATAACCATCAAGATCCAATACTTATGAGGCTAATTAACCGGATGTGGGTCACATAATTTGGCTGTTTTGGCATCAAATTGAGTGGAAACGGAAAATCGGTTTCCATGGAAAACGGAAACGGATATACTCCGTTCTGGCTATAATGTGAGCCGTAGCGGTGATGGAAATTACAGACGCCAGTTGCGTCTGACAGGGGAGAGAGATGTCTACAATCAACGATGTATCGCGTCTGGCCGGGGTGTCCAAAGCCACGGTATCACGGGTGTTGAGCGGGTCGCGTGGCGTGAAGGAAGCCAGCCGCCAGGCTGTTCTGAAAGCGGTGGACGAGCTGAACTATCGTCCCAACGTGATCGCCCAGTCGCTGCTCAGCCAGTCGACGGGCTGCATTGGGGTGATTTGCGCGCAGGAAAACATTAACCAGACCACCGGTTACCTGTACGCGCTGGAAAAACACCTCAGCCAGCATCAAAAACATCTGCTGCTGCGTTTCGCACACACAAAAACAGAAGTGATGAACGCCCTTGAAGAACTCTCCTGCGGCTTATGTGATGACATTCTGGTGATTGGCGCGCGTTTTCCGCTGGACGTGGACATGGACAACGTGATTCTGGTCGACTGTATGGAAGCCGATAACGCCAATAGCATTCAGTTCGATCACGCGTTCGCGGCTGAAACGGCCTGTAACTATCTCACCAGCCAGGGGCGTCGCCAGATAGCGCTGATCCACCCGCAAGGCAGCGGCTTTGCCGATCAGGTGCTGCTGGGCTACAAACACGCGCTGGAGAAAAACTTCCTGCCCTTTAATCGCAACCTCGTGTTTATGGACGCGACTTCATCGTCCGTTGCGCTTCAGGAATTACTCAACAACGCGTCCACGCTGAACTTCAACGCGCTGCTGGTGGCGGATGAGCAGGAAGCCCAGCGGGTGATCCCGCAGTTACAGGCGTTTAATAAATCGGTACCGGAAGACATCATGGTCTTTAGCCTCGGCGGTTCGCTGCATCTGCCGGGTGTTCCGGTGATCCCGGCCATTGAGTATTCCATGGATGCCATGGCGGCGCGCATCGTGAGCTGGCTGACGGAGAAAACACAAATGCTCGGGTCCTACGTTCTGCGCGGGGATTTGATTATTCCGGATGTGCGGAAGCGTTAAACGTGTGATGTAGGCCGGGTAAGCGCAGCGCCACCCGGCGCTCAACCCTCAGTAATCTTCCATACAATCCACCTGACTTACTGCATCCCAGTAGGCGTCCAGGTTGTCACGCTTCACGGCGGTGATGGCGTTTTTGATCAGCAGCTGATTGGCCTCAGACGACAAAATCATCGCCTGCCAGGCCTTATCGCTCTGCTTTTTCTGCGGGGTACAGGTTTTCTTCACATCTTTCAGGACCTGCTGTTTTATCTGGGCCTCTTTCTCCGGAGCGCTCTTCTCCTGCGCGTGAACAAACGCAGCGAAAATCAGGCAAACGAGCAGGCAAACCAGGTGTGCAGATTTCATCGAAACCTCCTTTGAAAGTCACATGCTTCCCCTGAAATATATCGTTACATTCATCAACGCGATTCAAGCCAAAAGTATGAATTTACGCATTCTGCGTGCGGGATCCGAACGCCAGTGCAATGCCATAGCTTACTAACACCGCGAGACTCATTTTCAGCATCGTTTCTCCGCCGATACCGGCAAGAGGCGCTGCGATCCCGCCGAATAAAAACATCAGCATGCCCAGAATGGCTGACGCTGTGCCGGACTCCTTCGCGTCGACTGCGCTCATCGCTTCTGAACCCGCAATGGTGCTGATCCCGCTGTTAAATGCGACGGTGAAAAAGAGTGCAATCAGTGCCGGAACGGAAAGCTGCATCCACGCAAAGAGCAACGTCAGCCCCGCGCAGGTTACGGCCAACACCAGGCCTATTTGCATTAACCCTTCCGCCGGGTGTCGGCGTGCCAGACGGGAGAAAATCAGCGCTGAGACGATCAGGCCGATACCGTTCACACCGAACAGCAGGCTGAACTGCATGGCGCTCAGGCCATATTCGTTTTGCATCACAAAGGAGGATGCCCCGATATAGGCGAACAGCCCCGCCAGCATGAAGGCCTGGATCAGGCAGTAGCGCATAAAGCGACGATTTTTAAGTACCGTCCTGGCGGTTTGCGTCAGCGATCCCCCGCCCTGTTTCTCTGTGAGGGACTCGCGGATAAAAAGCTGGCTGGCGATCAGCAGCGCCAGACCCGCCCCTGCCATTACCCAGAACAGCATCCGCCAGTCGAAATGCGACGCGATATAGCCACCGAGTACCGGGGACACCACGGGCGCGATGCCGTTGACCGTCATCAGTAGGGCAAAAAACTGCGTTAGCATCGTGCCATGATAGTTATCACGGGCGATGGAGCGGGCAAGTACGGAGCCGCCCGCCCCGGCAACGCCCTGCACAAATCGCCAGCCGATCAGGGCGTAAATATTCTGCGTGCTGGCACAAAGCACTGAAGCCAGTACAAACAGCAAAAGTGAGAACAGCAGCGGCGTTTTACGTCCGATGCGATCGCTTAGCGGGCCGAAAAAAAGTTGTCCCAGCCCCAGGCCAATCAGCGCCGAGGTAAGAGAAAGCTGCGTCAGCGTTGTGGAGGTGTTGAGCTGGGTGGCGATCTCCGGCAGCGCCGGAAGATAAAAATCGGAACACAGCGGCCCGATCGCCGTCAGCAGGCCAAGGATGGCCGCGAAAGAAAAAGAGAGTTTTGCCATAGGTATTTACTCTGATGGCCGGGCAACGTTGCGCCGCCCGGCAGTGATGTTACTGAATCCCGCCGCCCAGCGACTGCCACAGCGTGATGCGGTTTTCCAGGTCGGTTTGCTGCAAGGCAATCAGTGATTCCTGCGCCGACCACAGCGACCGCTGCGCGGTGAGCACCGTCAGATAATCGCCTGCGCCAGCCTTGTAACTGCGCGTCGCCACATCCAGCGTTTTTTGCTCCGCCGCCACGTATTCACGCTGGGCATCAAGCTGTTCACTCAACGTTTCGCGCCGGGCCAGCGCGTCGGCCACGTCCTTAAACGCGCTCTGGATGGTTTTCTCATAGGTCGCAATTAACCCTTTTTTCTCGGCTTCCGCATAGCGCAGCTGCGCCATATTGTTGCCGCCGCTGAACAGCGGCAGGGTGATGGACGGCGCAAACGACCAGACCTTCATCCCGTGGCTGAACAAGGACGACAGCGAATCGCTGCCGACGCCCGCGCTGGCGGTGAGCGAGATGGTCGGGAAGAAGTTGGCGCGCGCCGCGCCGATGTTGGCGTTAGCGCTCAGCAGGTTATGTTCCGCCTCCTGAATGTCCGGACGACGCAGCAGCGCGCTGGAGCTGACGCCCGCCGGGATCAGCGTGATGGCGTTGTCGCTCAGGCTCTCCAGCGTGCCGGGCAGCAGGTTCTCGGGCACCGTATCGCCCGCCAGCAGGTTGAGAGCGTTTTTGTCCTGCATCACCAGCGTCTGGTAGCTCGCCACGCTGGCGCGCGCCTGCTGGTAAACCGCCATCGCTTCACTGACGTCCGTTGCCGCTGCCACGCCCACTTCCTGCTGGCGCTTCACAATCTTGAGCGAGTTTGCGGCGCTCTCCAGGGTGGACTTCGCCAGCGCCAGATTGCTGTTATCCGCCGCCAGCGTCACCCAGGCCGTGGTCAGCTCGCTGACCATCGTCAGGCGCGTGTTCTGCGCGGTGAATTCGCTGGCAAGCCAGGTTTCACGCGCGGCGCGCGACAGGCTCTGGTTGCGGCCAAACAGATCCAGTTCGAAGCTGGAGACCGCGCCGTTGGCTTCGTCACTTGTCGCGACGCCGCTCGCCAGCGTGCGGCTGCGGGTGTGGCTCAGTTCCGCGTCCACCGTCGGGAACAGGGACGAGCGCGTTTCGCCATACTGGGCACGGGCGGCGTCGATATCCGCAATCGCTTTTTGCACGTCGCGGTTGCTGTTGAGCGCCATCGTCACCACGCTTTTCAACCGCGCATCATTCATCACCTGCTGCCACTGGCTCACCACGGCGTTGGCTTCGCCATGGGCGCCCGGCAACGTCGCCGGGACGGGGGCGTCCGGGCGCTGATACGTGGGATCTAATGACACACAGCCCGCGCTCAGCAGCGCTAACGTTAATACGGTTACACGAAACATTATGACCTCCGGTTTGCGTGCTTACCGGAGAACAGACGTTTCACCAGTACAAAGAATAAAGGAACAAAGAAGATGGCCAGCAGCGTCGCGGCCAGCGTCCCGCCGATAATACCGGTACCGATCGCCACGCGGCTGTTGGCCCCGGCGCCGGTGGCAATCGCCAGCGGCGTCACGCCTGCGATAAACGCCAGCGAGGTCATGATGATCGGACGCAGACGCGTCTGGGCGGCCCGCAGGGCGGCGCGCGTCAGGGAGTAGCCTTCGGCCACTTTGGCTTCGGCAAACTCGACAATCAGAATGGCGTTCTTCGACGACAGACCGATGGTGGTCAGCAGCGCCACCTGGAAATAGACGTCGTTGTTCAGGCCGCGCAGGGAGGCGGCAACCGCTGCGCCAAGCACCCCAAGCGGGATCACGAGGATCACCGAAATGGGCACCGACCAGCTCTCATACAGCGCCGCCAGGCACAGGAACACCACCAGGATGGAGAGGGCATAGAGGCTCATCGCCTGACCGCTCGCCAGTTTTTCCTGCAACGACAAACCGCTCCATGCCCAGGTGCTGCCGGACGGCAGGTTATTCGCCAGCTGCTCCATTTTGCTCATCGCCGTACCGGAGCTGGCGCCGCTGGCGTTTTCGCCCTGAATCTCATACGCCGCCGAGCCGTTGTAGCGCACCAGGCTTTCCGGGCCATACTCCCAGCGGGTGGTGGCGAAGGCGGAGAACGGGGTCATGGTGCTGTCGCTGCCGCGCACATACCATTTGTTAAGATCCGACGGCACCGCGCGATAGTCACTGTCGCCCTGGATGTAGACCTTTTTCACACGGCCACGGTCAATGAAGTCGTTCACGTAGGTGCCGCCCCAGGCGCTGGAGAGGGTGTCGGTAACATCGCTCAGGGAGAGCCCCAGCGACACGGCTTTGTTGTTATCGATATCCACCTGAAGCTGCGGCATCTGCGGCAGATCGTTGGCGCGCACGGCGTGCAGCGAGTTGTCCTGGTTGGCTTCGCCAATCAGCTGGTTACGCAGTTTCAGCAGCGCGTCGCGGTCGGTGCCGCCGCTGGCCATCAGCTCAAAGGTAAAGCCGTTGCTCTGGCCTAAACCATCCACCGCCGGGGGCGTCATGGCGAAAATTGTGGCATCCCGAATGGTGCTCAGCTCCTGCGTGGCGCGCAGGGCAATGGCCTGGGCGGTGTTTTCCTCGCCTTTGCGCTCTGACCAGTTTTTCAGGGAGACGAACGCCATCCCGGCGTTCTGGCCGCTGCCACTGAAGCTGAAGCCTTCAACGGTAAAGATCACGTCGGTATTGGCTTTCTCTTTGGTGAGGAACCACTCGCGTACCTGGCGGCTTACCTCGGCGGTACGCACCGCGGTTGCGCCGGCAGGCAGGGTGTACTGCACCATGATTTCACCCTGGTCTTCGGTTGGCAGGAAGCTGCCCGGCAGTTTTAGCATGGCGAACCCCATCGCGCCGCAGAGCAGGGCGTAGATCACCAGCATGCCACCGGAACGGCGCAGGGCGCGCAGCACCTTGTTCTGATAGCCGTGCTCGGTCTTACTGTAGAAGCGGTTAAACGCGCCGAAGAAACCTTTTTTGTGCGGAGCGGTGTGATTCAGGATCGAGCCGCACAGCGCGGGCGTCAGGGTCAGCGCCACCACCACGGAGAGGAACATCGCCGAAATGATGGTGACCGAGAACTGGCGGTAAATGACCCCGGTAGAGCCGCCGAAGAAGGCCATCGGCAGGAATACCGCAGAGAGCACCAGCGCAATGGCGATCAGCGCGCCGGAAATTTCGCCCATCGATTTTTCGGTCGCTTCCCGGGCGGGCAGCCCTTCGTCGCGCATAATACGCTCGACGTTTTCCACCACCACGATGGCGTCATCCACCAAAAGCCCTATCGCCAGCACCATCGCAAACAGCGTCAGGGTGTTGATGGAGTAACCGAACAGCGCCAGCACGCCGAAGGTGCCCAGCAGCACCACCGGCACCGCCAGCGCCGGGATCAGCGTCGCGCGGATGTTTTGCAGGAACAGGTACATCACCACCACCACGAGGATAATGGCTTCGAACAGCGTCTGAATCACGTCCTCAACGGAGATCTTGATGAACTCGGTGCTGTCTTTCGGGTAGGCCACATCGTAGCCTTCCGGCATCGACTTTTTGAACTCGGCGATCTTATCTTTTACCGCCGTGGCGGTGTTAAGCGCGTTGGCGCCCGGTGAGAGCATCACCGCCATACCCGCCGCCGGGTGGCCGTTCAGCTTCGCGGTGGCGGTGTAATCTTCGCTGCCCATCTCCACGCGCGCGACGTCGCTGATGCGCACCACCGCACCGTTGGACTGGCTCTTGACGATGATCTTTTTGAACTCATCGACCGTTTGCAGACGCGACTGAGCGCGGACGGTGGCGGTCAGCTGTTGGGCGTTCGACGAGGGCAGCGCGCCGATTTTACCGGCGGAAACCTGCACGTTCTGCGCTTCAATCGCGCTCTGCACGTCGGAGGGCATCAGCGAGTACGACGCCAGCTTCGCCGGGTCGAGCCAGATGCGCATCGCGTATTCTGCACCGAACACCTGTAGGCTACCGACGCCATCCACGCGCGCCAGCGGATCCTGCATATTACTCACCAGCCAGTCGGCGATATCCGAACTGCTGGCGGTGTCGGTTTTGTCATATACGCCCATGATCAGCAGGAAGTTGCTCTGGGATTTTTCGACGGTGATCCCGGACTGCTGCACCTCGGTCGGCAGGCGCGATTCCGCCTGCTGGACTTTGTTCTGCACCTGTACCTGAGCGGTGTCCGGATCGGTTCCCTGTTCAAACGTGACGTTAATACTCACCGACCCGTCCGAGCTGCTGGTGGAGGTGAAGTAGAGCAGGTTATCCAGCCCGGTGAGCTGCTGCTCGATCACCTGCGTCACGCTGTTTTCCAGCGTCTGTGCGGAGGCACCGGTATAGGTGGCGGAGATTTTGATCGACGGCGGAGCCACGTCCGGGTACTGCGCAACGGGCAGCGTGCGGATCGCCAGCATTCCGGCGAGCATGATGAGAATGGCGATAACCCAGGCAAAGACCGGGCGACGCACGAAGAAACGGGAAAACATCAGGCGTTTCCTCCGTTGGTTTTCATCTCTTCAGCTTTCACTTCCTGCCCGGCGGTGACTTTATCGGTGCCTTCCACAATCAGCTTATCGCCCGCCTTCAGGCCGCTCAGCACCAGCCATTTGTCGCCGTAGGTGTCGCCCGTCTCCAGCTGACGCTGTTCGACCTTGTTGCTGGCGTTCACCACCAGCGCGGTGGCGGTGCCTTTGGCGTCGCGGGTGATGCCCTGCTGCGGGGCGAGGATCGCGTCATTCATGATGCCTTCATCCACTCTGGCGCGGACGAACATGCCCGGCAGAAGCTGATGCTGCGGGTTCGGGAAGACGGCGCGCAGGGTGACTGAGCCGGTAGACTCATCCACCGCCACTTCGGTCAGCGCCAGGCGGCCTTTTTCGCTGTAGCTGCTGCCGTCTTCGAGAATCAACGACACGTTCAGCGTATCGCTGTTGCTGGCGAGGGTTTGCTTGCGTAAACGCAGCAGATCGGCGCTGGAACGGGTTAAATCGACGTACATACTGTCCAGCCCGCGAATGGTGGCCAGCGCGGTATCCTGCTGGGCGGTCACCAGCGCGCCGGGGGTCACAGAGGAGATGCCGATACGTCCGGCAATCGGCGCGGTGACGGTGGTCCAGTTGAGGTTAATGCGGGCGCTTTCCAGCGCGGCTTTCTTTGACTCGACGCTGGCCTTGTCCTGCGCGCAGGTGGACTTCGCGTCTTCCGCATCCTGACGTGATACGCCGTCGTCCTTCACCAGCTGCGCATAACGCCGGGCTTTCTGGCAGTCGGCCTGCACCAGCGCCTGCGCCTGTTTCAGTGCGGCGGCGGCTTCATCATACGCGGCGCGGTAGCTGGAAGGATCGATCTGATACAGCGTTTGCCCGGCCTTGACCGTATCGCCTTCGGTGAACAGGCGCTTCTGGATAATGCCACCTACCTGGGGGCGCACTTCGGCGCTCATTGCGGCGGCGGTGCGGCCGGTCAGCTCGCTGACGACGGACACCGGCTGGCTCATGAGGGTGACAATCCCCACTTCCGGAAGAGGACGTTGAGGAGCAGATGTTTGCGCATTATCGCACCCTGTCAGGAGGAGTAATGCCGCGATGGAGGTTGTTATGGTTTTCATAATCTTTTTCCAGGGTGAACGAAGCCTGCCCTGTTAATCGCTTAACAGGGAGGAGGGCTAATTAAAAGCACAGCGATCCCGCATCTCTGGCTGAGCCAGAAATGAAAAAAGGGAAATTACTTATTTCCGCTAATTATTCACATGCGATTACTTCGCAGAGAAAATCATATTTAAAATATTCTGGTATATAGGCTCTAATTGTTCTGATGGTACTTTTAAAGGCGTGAGTCGACGGTAAATCGTGCCTTCGATCATCACGGCGGTAATCTCCACGCAGCAGCGAATATGCTCATCGCTCAGGTGAGGGAACTGCTTTTTCAGATGCGCGCAGGCGTTGGCGAACATGCGGGCTTCGGCTTCGATCAGCATGTTTGCCACCAGCGGATTGCGCGTGGCCTCTGCGGACATTTCGAGCATCAGCGCGTCATCGTCTTCGTTAAGCGTCTGGCGCCAGGCAAGCGCCTGCGGCATCCCTTCAACCAGGGTTTTGCCCTGCATCTCTTCAATACGTGAGTCGATAATGCGCCGGATCATCTCTTCAATAATCGCGTCTTTGTTACTGAAATAGCGATAGATTTGTCCGACGCTGAGCCTGGCTTCGCTGGCGATCTGCGACATGCTGGCAGCGTGAAATCCACTGGCGCGAAAGCAGCGGCGCGCGGCGGTAATGATTTCGTCCTGCCGCAGTTTTTGTCGTTCTTCCAGCTTTGTACTCATTGTCGGCTACCGTAAAAAGTGAGAATGATCGTTCTCATTATACGTTTTCGGAGACTATTGGAAAGGCTTTTTTTATTTACATATTGAATGAATATTTCCAGGTATAAACAATGGAGAAAATAAGGAGTTTTTATGAAGGTTAAGCTGTGAGATATTCAGATTGCGCTGAAAATAAGGAGAGAATTATGCATCTGAGCATTACAGATAATGTCACAGCCGAAGAAAAAGAAGAATTATTAACGGGGCTAAGAGCCTATAACGCGCAGTTTTTAGATCTGTCGACATTTGGCGGCGATATTGGCGTATATATGCGAGACGACAATGGCGTCATGCTGGGCGGGTTAATCGGCGTACGGAAAGGCGACTGGCTGAACATCGACTATCTGTGGGTCAGCGACAGCGTGCGGGGAACGGGCGTGGGAAGCCAGCTTATCAAAACGGCTGAAGAGGAGGCCCGTCGCAAAGGCTGTCGTCACGCGCTGGTGGATACGGTCAGCTTCCAGGCGCGTCCGTTCTATGAAAAACAGGGTTATCAGGTGCAGATGTCCTTGCAGGATTACCCTTATCAGGGAATGCAGAGACACTATCTGTCCAAAAATCTTTAACCGCCGATCCCGGTGCCTATCACGGCTAACACGTGGCGCACCACGATCTCCGGCGAGAGGGCGTTAAGCCTCTCGTCATTGCGCATGCGGGAGAACGGCACCAGCACCAGGCTCAGCAGCGTAGTGAACAGCAGTTCGGGGGCCAGCGCCGGATTCAGCTTTCCTTCCTGCTGCCAGCCTTTGATGGTTGCCAGCGTGGTGTGATATTTCTCATCGCCAAAGCGTGCCTGCAAATGGGTGCGCAGTACCGGCATCTCGCCAATCACCTCCTGCATCCACAGCGGGGCAAACCAGCGAT
Source organism: Enterobacter sp. BWH64 (assembly GCF_001037645.1). Taxonomy (NCBI): domain Bacteria; kingdom Pseudomonadati; phylum Pseudomonadota; class Gammaproteobacteria; order Enterobacterales; family Enterobacteriaceae; genus Enterobacter; species Enterobacter sp. BWH64. The sequence continues at coordinate 230,366 of NZ_KQ089922.1, read as the reverse complement.
ACTTTTCCGCCAGTTCGGCCAGCACCCTGACCATTTCCGTCAGGGCATCCACCGGCGAATCCCGGTTGTCGGCGAAAATCGCCCCGATCCGCTCGCGTAACGGCAGGAAGCGCTCCTCAATCATCGCATCCAGTAACTGTTCTCTGGAGTTGAAGTAGTAGTGCAGCATGGCGGGCGTCACGCCTGCTTCGCGGGCGATGGCGTTCAACGACGTATTGGCGATCCCCTGGCGGGAAAAGAGGTTCAGGGCGATGTCCAGCAGCTGTTCACGGCTGGCGGTAACGCGCTTGCCGCCGCGTGGCCGACCGGGGCGGCGGGGTTCAGAATTGTCCTTTTGTGCTGGCATGGTCACCGTATCTCTTGATCTTATTCATCACTTCCACAAATATTAATTATACGATTAATTAATTTCAAGTGATGTCTTATGGAGTCCGACGTAATGACTCAACCTGCGAAAAAGGCGCCGTCGATTAAGCTGCTGTTCAGCGCACTCCTGCTGGTGATGCTGCTCTCGGCGCTGGATCAGACCATTGTCTCCACCGCGCTGCCGACCATCGTCGGTGAGCTGGGCGGGCTGGATAAGCTCTCGTGGGTGGTAACGGCCTATATCCTCAGTTCGACCATCGTGGTGCCGCTGTACGGCAAATTCGGCGATCTGTTTGGCCGAAAAATCGTTCTGCAAATCGCGATTGTGCTGTTTCTTGTAGGGTCCGCGCTGTGCGGTCTGGCGCAGAACATGACCCAGCTGGTGCTGATGCGCGCCCTGCAAGGGCTGGGGGGCGGCGGTCTGATGGTGATCAGCATGGCTGCCGTGGCGGACGTGATCCCGCCTGCAGATCGGGGTCGCTATCAGGGGTTGTTTGGCGGCGTGTTTGGCCTGGCGACGGTGATAGGGCCGCTGATCGGCGGGTTTATCGTTCAGCACGCATCCTGGCGCTGGATTTTCTACATCAACCTGCCGCTGGGGCTGTTTGCCCTGCTGGTGATTGGCGCGGTTTTCCACGGCAGCGCGCGGCGCAGCAAGCATGAGATTGACTACCTGGGGGCGATTTACCTCAGCATGGCGTTGCTGTGCATCATTCTGTTTACCACCGAGGGCGGGACGATCCGCCAATGGAGCGACCCGCAGCTGTGGTGCATTCTGGCCTTCGGCCTGACGGGGATCGCCGGGTTTATCTACGAAGAGCGGCTGGCGTGGGAGCCGATTATCCCGCTGTCGCTCTTCCGCGACCGCAGCTTCCTGCTCTGTAGCCTGATCGGTTTTATTATCGGCATGTCGCTGTTTGGCTCCGTCACTTTCCTGCCGCTCTATTTACAGGTGGTAAAAGACGCCACGCCGACGCAGGCCGGTTTGCAGCTGATCCCCCTGATGGGGGGGCTGTTGCTCACCTCCATTATCAGCGGGCGCATCATCAGCCGTACCGGGAAATATCGTCTGTTCCCGATCCTCGGCACGCTGCTCGGCGTGGTGGGGATGGTGTTACTGACGCGCATTTCAATCACCTCCCCAACCTGGCAGCTGTACCTGTTTACCGGCGTGCTGGGCATGGGGCTGGGACTGGTGATGCAGGTGCTGGTGCTGGCGGTGCAGAACAGCGTGTCAGCCGATCAATACGGCGTCGCGACGTCTGGGGTGACGCTGTTCCGTTCCATTGGCGGGGCGATTGGCGTTGCGCTGTTTGGCGCGGTGTTCACCCATATTCTGCAATCAGGCCTGATCGACAGGCTGCCGGAAGGGGCGGAACTGCCGCGCGAACTTAATCCCGTTGCCATACACCATCTGCCTGATGCCCTGCGTCTGGACTATCTGGATGCGTTCGGCTCGGCGATCCATGCGGTATTCATGCTGGCGGCGGGGATTATGGTGCTGGCGTTTGTGCTGTCGTGGTTTTTGCGCGAAGCGCCGCTGCGTCGGCAGGCGTGAGGGAAGCGGTTCTGCTTGCGCCTGGACTACCGTAGCCTGATGCCCATCGCCCGGTGGCGCTACGCTTACCGGGCCTACACTTCGCCCGTCACGTAGGCCGGGTGAGCGCAGCGCCACCCGGCAACAGGCCGCATATAACTTAACCGTCTTACTGATTCCTTTTCGTTTTTTAGCCTGCCGTCTCGTTGTCGATATAGTCTTGAAAACGTCTATCAAAAGGAACTGTCTCGTGAAACTTCGATTGGGTGCGCTTCTCCTGACTGGCCTGCTGCTCGCGGGCTGTGACCAGGGCGGCAATGATGCCAGACACCTTAAAGTCGGCGTGATTAATGGCGCTGAGCAGGACGTGGCGGAAGTCGCCAAAAAGGTGGCAAAGGAGAAATACGGTCTGGATGTTGAGCTGGTGGGCTTTAGCGGCTCGCTGCTACCCAACGATGCCACCAACCAGGGCGAACTGGACGCCAACGTCTTCCAGCATCGCCCGTTCCTCGCAGAAGATAACAAGGCGCACGGCTACAGGCTGGTTGCAGTTGCCAACACCTTCGTTTTCCCTATGGCCGGCTACTCCCGCAAGATTAAAGCGGTGTCTGAGCTGAAGGACGGCGCAACCATTGCGATTCCAAACGATCCCACCAACCTCGGCCGCGCGCTGCTGCTGCTGCAAAAAGAGAAGCTGGTTACCCTCAAGCCAGACGTTGGCCTGCTGCCAACGGCGCTGGATATTACCGCGAACCCGAAAAACTTACAGATTATGGAGCTGGAAGGGGCGCAGCTGCCGCGCGTGCTGGACGATCCGAAAGTGGATGTGGCCATCATCAGTACCACCTATCTCCAGCAAACGGGGCTTTCTCCGGTACACGACAGCGTCTTTATCGAAGACAAAAACTCACCCTACGTGAATATTGTGGTCACGCGTGAAGAGAACAAAGACGCCGAAAACGTGAAGGAATTTATCCAGTCCTATCAGTCGCCGGAAGTGGCGAAAGCGGCGGAGACCCTTTTTAACGGTGGCGCGGTGCCGGGCTGGTAAGCCCCGGTAAAAAGGCCAGCGCTCCGCTGGCCGTCAAAGCGTTACGCGGGCATCGGTTCGGCTTTCGGGCCACAGAAAACCCTGACCAGACTGTGCGCCGGACGCGCGGGCGCGCGCCAGATCCCGCGAGTTTTCGATGCCTTCTATAAGAATTGATTGCGCGATACCTGCCCTGACCTCCTGTACAAACGGGGCAAGCGGCGCGCGCTCGCGCAGCGCTGAGCGGTCAATTTTCACCCCATCCAGCGGCAGCGCAAGCCGCGCGAACGCCTCCGCCAACTCCCGGGTTAAATCGTCCAGCCAGATTTGCCATCCCGCCTCTTTTAACCGAACAAGCGTGGCATGAAGGCGACGTTGCTCATCCTCGCTCAGCCGTGTGATGGTGAGGGGATCCTGAATTTCAATCGTTAACCGCTGCTGATGGCGTAATGCCAGCAACAACCGGATAGCGCGTTCGTTGAGAAGGTGTTCTGCCGGAAGGTTTAGCCAGTAAGCGTCCCGGGCGGGTATCTGTAACAGGGTGTTGGCCTGCCAGAAGAAGATTTGCAGCGCGCTGCGCGAGGGCAGCGAGGCAAACAGCACCTCAAGATTGACGTTATGGATCTCCACGAGAACTTCATGCGCGAACACCTGGCCCGAATGAAGATCGACAAGAGGCTGGAATCGCAGCCCTGAGATACGTTGCAACAGGGGAGAGGGAAGAACGGTATACATGGAACAGCCTTCAGGAAATGAAAAAAGGTTCCCGCGGACACGGGAACAAAAGGCAAACGACACACGGTCAAATTCTTAATTCAGGATCCAGCGAATGCTCTGGTAAAACGAGGGGCCACGCACGGCCTTAAGCTTGTTCATGGCGTTGTTCTTATAAAAGTAAACCAGCCTGACGTTACACCCCAGCTGACGGGCGATTTGCTTGGTTTTGAGATTACAGGAATAGCCGCGCAATACGCTGGCCTCCTCGCTGGACAACCTCGCCGGGGTGCGTAAGCGGGTCGTCATGCCTACGTTGTAACGGCCAGACTCTTGCGGCGTCTGGCTCATCAGTATTTGCCATAGCGCTTTGATATCCCCCAGGGAGACTCTTTTGCTGATGACTCCATCAACATGTTTGAATTTCAAATAGCCGGCGGATAACGAATAGATATAGATCTTCGCCGTCACTTGTTTCTGTTTAATACAGAGAATGTCGTCATTCGTCGTCACCCGGAAATGACGCGTATTCAGCGGATCATAAATGATGATATCAAAGAGTTGTTCACTCATAGCAAGTTCTTCGATATGGGTAAATCCATGGAAAATAACGTCGTGTTTTTCATCAGGCTCACGCTTTCCAAGCGATTGCAGGCCAATCATCGTGAATTCGCAGCTGTCAACAACGGCAACGTGAATTGTTTTTTTATTTTGCATTGGCATTCTCCTTTCGCTGAGTAAACAGTCCATATAAGAGAAAATGGCGGTTCGCACTCTCTTATTAAAAGAATAGCGAGCACTTTTTAAATAACGCGATGCGATGGCATCAATGTAAGCCAATACAAACCGTCGAGTAAAGCTGAAGCCAATTATTAGCGGAAGATAAAATTGAAAAATGGTTTTAATGGTATATGCAATTGTTTTAATCTTCTAATAATATTCATGCCAGATTTTTATTCTGTAAATGAGCGGATAATAAGCATCAGAAGGTTGATTAATGGGGTTAATCCACCGCCTTTTCAGTGATTTACTGCTGTTCCTGTAAGAAAAATTGTGATCGTGGCAGGATTATCGACAGGGCTTTATCTGCGAGGGGAAACGGCGTGCAGAATAAAATAGAATTTTTTCTATGAATTTAATGTCCTTGTTCAGATTTTTAATCCTGAGAAGGATAAAATCCTGGCGCGAAGAGGTTGTGAGTGGTGAGTACATAAACTATTATCATTTTCCTCCGGTCACGAGAATTTAGAAAAGACATGAATAATACTGAACGTATCGTAAGGGTAATGGTGTTTTACAAAATAAATATATTTAAAGAGATAATATTCCGGGCGCTCCAGGATCTTTTACCCGATTACGTACTGAACATTACTCAGGTCGATTCCACAGAACAGGCGCTGGCGGCGGTGGCGGATAATAACGTGGATGTTTTCTTCACTGAATTTAATTATCTGCTTAATCATAAAGAGTGGAGTGCGGAGGTCAGCAGCCGTTTTACATCTTTATGTAAAACCCATCACGTCAGGCGTGTTCTGTTGGTGCCCGAGCTGCCTTACGGGCTGTTAAAAAAAGTTCTGGAGATGAAATTTGAATTAACCATCAGTCAGCAGGATGAATTGACTGAACTGAAAAAGGAATTACCCGCGTTGCTCATGGCGGACGGGCAAAAACCGTCGATCTCTTCGTGGCTCAGGCGGGTAATGCGGTCCGGCTCCCGGGCGCGTTCCATCCTCTCGGCCAGAGAGTGGGAGGTGCTTCATCTTATCGTGGAAGGATTTTCAACGACGGAGATTGCCCGTCATCGAAACCGTTCGGTCAGTACCATTGCGACACAGAAACACAATGCAATGAAAAAGCTGAATCTTTCCAACCACAGCGAACTGATTAAGTATGTGCAAGCGGTTGGAAAGATGGAGGAATAGTTCACATCAGGGATAGATAATATTCAGCGTAGCCGATGTATTGATCTTACCCTGGCTCACCTGGGCGGGCGCCCACACGTAATAGTACGCCGCCATCGGAAGGGTGAAATGTTCGTCCAGCGCCGCGCCAGCCGCCACGCTGAAAATCATCGTGGCGTTGCCACGGCTGGTGGTTGAGGTAGAGAAGGTCACCGGCGTTGGCGGGGCGTCACGTTTTATCAGGCGGAGCCCCACGCCCTGCGCCGCGCTACTGCTGCTGTCGATCAGCACCGAGCTGTCGGTTGAGAGCAGCTGCGTGCTGGACAGAAACATCTCAATTGCCCGATCGGAATTGCCATTAACCCCGACGTTCTGACAGCTCATGTTCAGTGAAAAAGGCGTCAGCCCCGGCTGTGAGGATGCACTGAGCTGGGGAATGCCGAGCGTCGGCAGCGCCACGGTCAGCCCCGCATTATCAAAGGAACAGGTAGTCAGTTTCGGCGCGTATTTGATGATCATCGGCTGACCAAACATATCGCGGTTGTCGTAAGGCCACTTGAACCCGCTGAATAACCACTGCGCTATCTTGATGACCTGATTGATTGGCCAGGTGATGATTTCCCAGATGGATAACCCGCTCATGTCGCTGACGAACAGAACGTCGCTCATGTTCGCCGTATCCCCCGTCAGTGTGGTACCGCTCTGGTTAACGAGGGTGAAGCGAACCGTAAACGGTGTGTTCAGCTCAGACGCCGTATGGCTACCGCTGGCAGACAGGGTTTTATTGGCCGGGGGATTGGTGATCTCCGCCCGCACCATATACTTGTTATTGCTGAACCCGAGGATGGTCGCGTATTTGCTGTCGGTCGAGAGGATCGGCGTGTAAGAAAATTCACTGTTACCCGTCGTACAGTTGAACGAGCCGCTGTACTGGGTGCTGAAGCTGCCGGTCCATGTGGGCGTGGCCGGGCTCAGCTTATCCGATAAATCAATGGTAATCGGTGTGCCATAAACGATGCTGCTGCCGGAGCAGGTGGCATAGCTCATCCCGCTAATGCTGGTGAGGAGCAGGAACATGAATGATCGTAACATTTTGATAATCCGTAATTAATGGCAAACCGATGAGGGGCTGTTCAGCCCCCAGGCCGGGGAGGAGATTTCGCACTTTCCGCTGCGGAGATGCACGTTGAGCGCGCGTGGCGGCTGTTCAGCACGGATATACAGTACGCTGGCCTGGCCGACATACCCGACAGATCCACCGTGTTCATCCAGCACTTCAGTGCCAAAGGGCAGCGGTTTGCCGTCGGTGCGCGTCGCATGAAGTACCCATGACTGGCGCTTATCGGTGTCGAAGCGGATATAACTCACCGCCCCGTCGTAAGGAGCCACGTTAGCCATATTGCCGATCACCTCCGCGCCAGCGCTGTTTTCCGTTTCGGTTAACGTAATGGCGTTTTTGCGATACGGGGTGGCGTAAGGGACCAGCGCCACGCCATCGCGGTTCGTCATAATGCTTTCATCGCCGTTCACCATCAGTCCCTCCGCCTTTGGCGCATCGACGATAGTCATGGTTGTGCCGGTTTCGTTTGAGGCGAGAACGTGCCACGGGTAGGCCACCAGGCTTCCGCGCCCGCTGAGCCCGGTCTGGCGGTAGTCGGAGGATTCGCTGTAAGAGCCACCGAGTGTCGCGAAGTTCGAACGGTACGCGGCGTTAACGCTTGCCGCATTTTTACCCCCACGCGCATTACTGCCGGAGAGGGTATAGCTCAGGCGGTTCGACGCCAGCGCGTTCCCGCTCATGCTGATATTGCTCTGTTCGTAATGCGAATCGCTGGCCGTCAGGCTGGAGGTGATCCACGCATTATTATCAAACAGCGAGAACGGCAGGCTGAGGGAGAGGTAAAGGCGCGTCTCTTCTTCACTGTCCCTGTTCCGTACCCGGCTGGCCGACAGGGTATAGCTGGCGCGGCCGATGGCGTTGGAATAGCCCATCTGATATTCGCGCGTGGTTTGCTGTGAGTTCCAGTAATCGCGCTGTGTGCCGGAGACAAACACCGTGCCCCAGTTATTGAGCAGGCGCTGATTAAGGTTAAGCGTAAAGGTATTTTTGGGCTGCGCCGCGCGCAGGGCGTCCCAGGTGCTTAGCGACATGTCGGGCGCAACGCCAAACCGATCTTCATAGTCGTCGTACTGCGCTCTCAGGCGCTGATACCCTTCGCGCGAATAGAGCGCGTCGCTGAAGCTGTAATAGCCTTTAGTGGAATAGCGATAGGCCGCCAGGGTGAAGTTGGTGGCGGTGGTATCGATAAATTTGCTGTACGACACGCGATAACTCTGACCGCTGCTGGTGCGATCCTGTAGGGTGGTTTTGGCGTGGGTGACATCAAACGAGACCGCGCCAAAGGGAAGGTTCCACCCGGTACCGACAAGCCCGGCCTGGTAGTTATCGCTAATAATCGTCCCGGTATACCCGGTGATGAGGTTATTAAACCCGTAGCGCAGCGTGGCCTGCATGAATGCGGGTTCGGCATCGAGCGTGTTCTGATGCACTTTACCCGCCACTACGCTGTACTGGCTCACCCCTTCTTTTAGCATCCCGGGCACGGCGGAAAACGGCACCGTGAAGGACTGCTGTGAACCGTCCGCTTCACGCACCACCACCAGCAAATCGCCCGCGGACCCGGTAGGTTGAATGCTGTCGAGGGTAAACTGGCCCGGCGGCACGTTCTCCTGATAGATCACGTTGCCATTCTGGATAACTTTCACCAGGGCGTTCGTCCTTGCCACGCCGTGAACCACCGGTGAAAAACCCTGCTGTGAATTTGGGCGCATCTTCATATCCGACGCCAGCGACACGCCGCGCACGCGCAGGGAATCAAACAGATCGCCAGGAATATAAAAGTCACCCAGCGTAAGGTTGGATTTCAGCGAGGCCAGGGGACGGCGCAGGTAGCGGGTATTATTCTGCCAGCTACTCTCTCCGCTGGCGGTTTTCCGCCAGGCGCTGCTGTCGCGAAACTGCCAGCCGAACAGGTTGGCGCCGGAATCCAGCCCGGCATAAAAATCATCATTTGTGTCTTTCGCAGTGCCTTTCGCGCGGGTGTTGTACCAGGTCGTGTTCCACGAGAGCATCAGCGCCGGGATCCCCTCGTCCCAGAACTGGGGGGCAATGTAACCTTCTTCAGTACGCTGCACGGCCGCCTGCGGAACGGTAAGCGCCAGACTCAGGGTGCTGGTATCGGTTTTGACTTCACCGCCCTGAACCAGATCGCGCAGCTGGACCTGCCCGTGCGCAATGGCGGGCGCAGGCACGGACGTGGTGTTGATGCCCAGCGACCGGGCATCTTTCCAGGCAAGGCGGATGTCGTCACGCTGCTCGCCGTAGATGACGGTATAACGTCCCTTCCAGCTGCCGTTTACGTAGATATCCATCTCCTGACTGCCGGCAGGCATGGCGTTGTTTTCGGAAAAGCGAGACAGATCGGACTCACCGGATGCGCCAGCAAGCAGGGAGGGATCAAACGAGACGGCCCCTGATTTATGCGAAAGCAGAAGCGTGCAGACTGCCAGCAGACAGAGTCTGTTTTGTTTCATTTTCATGGTGAGTCTTTCCGATCACTGACTGGTGAAAGTCCGGGTTTTATACGCGCCAAGATCGTCCACATACATCAGCTGGAAGGTCTGTCCGCGCTTAACCGTATTTTTGGCGGCGACCGTCAGCTGCCCAAACGGGGAAACCATCGGGGACTCCTGGAGCAATTTCGTTTTACCCAGCGAAATATTGGCGACCGTAATATGGAACGGACTGTTATTTGTAATGCGAAAGCGATCGCCGTCGGCGGCGAGCGTCAGTTTCGCCACCGCGTCATCCAGCGTGCCTTTCAGCGCAGCGGGCCGATAAAAAAGTTTGATACGGGATTTAATCGCCAGCTGAACGGTATTCTGGTTTTGCAGATTTTCAGGTCTGGGCGGAATGTCGAGGACATTCAGGAAAAAGACGGATTCGCGATCCGCAGGCAAGCTGGACGGCAGCTTTTTAATACGAAGCTGTTGACCATTATGTTCGTTAACCTTTATCACCGGCGGCGACAACAGAAACGGCACATTGGCTGTTTCCGGCGTGGAATTAATATCACCGTCATCTATCCAGGATTGTACCAGAGCCGGCGCATCGCCCGTATTCATTAACTGGACGATCACCTCTTTGTTATTTTCAGGATAAAGGACACGGGTGCCATTAATGACAATATTGGCCCATGAGTGACCCGTGCTTAGCAGTAAGCCTGCCAGCAAAATTGCCTTGCGCATGATTGCAACCTTAAATACAGGCTCTGCGAAAACAGAGCCTGAATAATCACTATTACAGGTAGGAAATGGTATACGTTACGTTGGAGCTTAACTCGCCCACGGTGGCGGCAGCGGCGTTTGTTTTATAGTAATAAACGTCCAGCGTCAGCGTTTCGGAATCTGGCGCGGTCGCTGTACCCATAATATTTGTCGTGTAAGGCTGGTTCAGGGTAATAGGCGTAGACGAACCTGGCTCCACTAACGCAAAGCCGACATTACGTGCCACGCTGGCATCGCTTTCGTTCACGCTGTTATTCAGCAGGTATTTACCGTCAGTGGAAATATTATCCGCGCTGGAGAAATAAACTTTCAGCGGGGTACCGGTCGTTCCGGCTGCTGGTGAGCAACCAGAGAATGTCAGCGCAATAGATTTTTTATTTCGGGTGATCAGGCCAACCGTGGTGCCCGCATCTTTTACCGAAATAGGGGAAAGCGCAACGGTAAAGTCCGCGCTTTTACCGCCGTTAATGGTACAGGTTGTATCGGTAATAGCGCCGGTAAAGTTAATGATACCACCCGCCGAATTGTCTGCGGCCACTGCGCTGGTAGAGGCAATAGCGGCGGCCAGCAGTGATACGGTCATGATCGATTTGAACATGATAAACTCCATGAAGATTTGTGTTATTTAAAATGAATGTTAATCGGCTACACATGTCCCTGATGTACCGGCTAGACGCATGGCGACTCGGGAGAATGCTTTGACGATATTATGTTGCAATAAAAAAGTACATAACAAAACATTATTCCAACAACTTCTAAAGTTTAAGATTATAATCTTGTCAGTATGTTTTTTTTAATGTTTTAACCTAAATGCGTTGGTTCGAAGATTTTTATTAATGCTTTAATAATCGTTAATTAATGAAGCTTTATGAATTCATCTCTCAATTAATATCACGCGACTTGACCACACAAACTTTAGACTTATTATTGCCTGGCAAATGCACAAAAATTTAACAATGGCGTAATAATAATATGAAGTATCTCATTGATCTTACAATGCTTTATGAAGTCGACACCGGTATGATCATGATTAATGGAGAGGAAGAGTCATCCATTAAGTTATCTAACCAGGCGGGTCGTCTGCTTTATGAACTTATCATCAATAATGGTAAAACACTCGACAGAGACGACCTGATAAAGAAGGTCTGGGAGGATCATGGTTTCTCTGGTTCTTCGGTGAGTCTGAATGTTGCCATAAGTGAAATCAGAAAAGCATTTCGTACATTAGGCTGCGACCCTTTACTGATAAAAACGATACGTGGCAAGGGATTTAGCCTTGCCGCGCATATTGAACACCACACGGTCAGGCCGCCGGTTATTTCAACGCTTAGCGAAGAATCTGCCTCTGAAGCATTCGATACGCTAGCGCATAAGAAAGATGCCGATCCGCCTAAACAAATAATATCGCTGCACAGACTCTTTATTTCTCTCTGCACGTTATTACTGATTATTGTTACCGGCACCGCTGTTTTACTGTTGCACCAGCGGGATTCCTATGCCGAGAGCCTGAAAGATTCTGATATGCATCTGCTCGGTAAAGTGGACAGGTGTACGATATACCTGATCGATAAGAATATGTATCAGCCGCGACAGCACTACTTTAATCACGTAAAAGAGGTCATCGCCAGTCAACATATCGACTGTCAACATCAGGTTGCAGATGCTTACTATTCCAGGTTTAAAAAGTCGCAGATAGAAAATTATTTCCTGGCCATCTGTTATCAGCAGGACAGTATCGACGATTATAAGAACTGCATTTCTTACAGAAGCCTGACCGGGAGTTAAAATATGTCAAGGACTAAAATGAGTGTACTGTTCAGTATCGTACTGGCGCTGTCTGTCATCGCGTTGTTATGGGTCTATTTTACCAGAACGCAGGATGAGGGGTTTGGCTGCCAGTCAGATACCATTTCCTGGAAAACCTATTCCACGGGTGAGTCAACCGATATGTCGCTAACCACGCTTTTCCTGTTTAACAACAAAGATGTTGTGACGGTTATTCATAAAGGCGTACTCAAGAAAGAGGGCAAAAGCTACCTGATTGACAGAAATTACACGCTCAGCGTGGAAAAGGTCGACGGCAGCAATATCTTTTATATTAAGGATAAAAAGCTGAATAAATCTGAAGATGATGCGGCGCCGGATGGCGTTGTAAACGAAATGTTACTTGATAATATCAACTTCTTCTATATTACCAGTGTAAAAAAACATGCGTGGTTAATTAAGGGGCTGGTGTTGCCTGTAATGATGTGTGTAGCTGTCCCGACGTCCTGATATTTCTCTTTATTGAAAAATCGATATTTATCTATTACTCGGGAAATTGAGTGATTTACTCAATACGTAACAATAAGATACGAGAAATTTATTTATATTTTTATTGTTGCTCTCCGTCGAGTGAATTTTTCTGTATTGCCTCGTTATTTTGCGGCTGTCTATACTCCGCCTCGAAAAAGGGGCTCCCCTTTTTATACACGTGGATTCTTTTTTGAAGGACTAAATAAATGAACAAACTGAACGCTATCGTTCTGGGCTCCCTGCTGTCTGTTTCTGCCCTGAGCGCAGTTAATGCAGCTGAAACGACGGCTTCTGCCACCTGGCAGGCAACCGCGACCAAAGACAGCGAATCCGATCTGGTTGTTACGCCAACGCGTGCTTTGAACTTCGTTTACAGCGCCAATACCAAATCTTTCAACACCGATACCGGTCTGTTTGATGTGGCTATCCGTGGCGATCACTCTACGGCGACCAGCTTCAAACTCGAAGCTATCCTCGACGATTCAAACAACACGCTGTTCAGCGTGGGTGGTGAAGCGACCAAGCTGAAAGTGGGTGCGCGTTGGGGCGGTAACGACCTGGGCTCTATCGGTGGCACCGTGGGGGCGAAATCGACCGCATGGACCACGCTGGTTGATTCTTCTTCTAACACCGGCGTCTCTTCTGGCCTGTGGAACCTGACCACCAGCGCAGGCGCGGCGGCAGATACCGAAATTACCGGCCAGGACAAATTCGTCTTCTACGTTGACTCCGCTCAGGACAACGCGGGTACTGCGAAAGAGTTCAAAGACCTGACCAACAGCCTGTGGGAAGGGACCGTGTCTGTTGCGTTCCGCGCAACCTGGGGCTAAGGCCTGATCGATCCAGGGGCGCAAGCCCCTGTTTAGGGAAATAGCATGTTTAACCTCAAATCCACCTTCTTATTTTTATTATTTATCTCTTCCTCCGCGCTGGCCATTAATGTGGGAAAAGTCACCACCATTATTTCTGCGGATGCTGACTCCACCGCCAAGGAAATAAAAAACGAAGCAGACAGCGTGCGTATTGTTTCTGTTCGCGCACAGCGGATCAGCAGCCCAATGGATGAAGGGATCGTCATTAATCCGGAGAAAGTGGACGAACTGTTGCTGACGCCCACGCGCATGGTAATGCCCGCCGGTACCAGCAATATCGTCAAATTTTACTATCACGGGAACGCCGATAACAAAGAGCGTTACTACCGCATTACCTTCACGGATGAAGGGGTAAGCGAAGAGGTGGACAGCGGTTCGCCAAAAAACGGCACCGGGATGACGCGTGCGGTGGTGAGCACCATTCTGGTGGTTCAGCCCCGGGATAAGAAGATCGACTTCGTCTATGTGGCGGGAAAAATAACCAATAAAGGGAACACCTCGTTTCGCGTCAATGCGACCGGGACCTGCCTGAAGCCGAATCCGGAATCCCCCGGCACGCCGTGTAGCAAAAACTTCTACCTGATGCCAGAGACCTCGCGCGCTATCGAGGATATCAACGTTACGGATAACCATTTTCATCTCGGAATATGGGACCTGAAACAGTTCATTCCTGTTAAGTAAGGATGCATGGTGAAAAATAAATTAGTGTTGCCGGTGATGATGGCTTGCGCATCCGGCACGCTGCCCGCGCTTGCGCATGCAGCCTCAAGCTCCGTGGTTATCGCTAATTACCGTTTTCCCGACTCGCTTTATGCACTGCTGGAGCAGGGGATCAAAATTCCCGTCTATCTGGTGAATACGCGTCCACACTCAGCACAACAAGGGAACCACGAAGGCACGGCGAGCGAATATGTTCGTATCGGTGACGTGACGCTCTTTGCAAAAGATCTGAAGCTGGGGCTGAGGGATGTTCAGGTCCAGGAGTCTGATAACGGCATTCGTCTGTCAAAAGAGATGCGGGCGTTACTGCAAAGCATTAACGATAAGCAGTTTGATGGCCAGATGCGTATTCCGGTTAGCGCGGGTTCGGCGTTCGAACTGGATCAGAAAAAAATGCGCCTGTTGCTGAATCTGTCGCAGAGCGACTACGGGGTGAATATTCGCCCGCGTGAGGTGGATATTGATGCGCCGGAGTCTGACGACCTGAGCGGCACGTTCTCCTACAACCTCGGGGCGTATCACACCGAGAGCGGCTACGGTGACAGCTGGTCGTCGGGCTATCTGAACGCGAGAAACTGGATCTCAATGGGCGTCGATCATGTGCTGATCGACGGCTCTGGCTACGTCAACGAGAGCAGCAGCGATACCCAGATGAACGCGGTTATGTGGGAGCGCGACTATCAGGGGATGCGCTACGCCGCGGGCATGCTGAACGGCTGGGCGATGCAGTCTCTGGCGAGCGTCAGCGGGATTTCCGGCGGGGAAGTCTACGGCGTTTCCATGGGCAACCAGGCCAACTCCCGCAAGCGCGACAACACGCTCTCTCTGACGCCGGTGGTGGTCTATTTCCCCACGGCGGGCGAGGCCCGTATTCGCCGTGACGGGCAGCTTATCGGCATTCAGCGCTTTGACGTCGGCAACCATGAAATTGACACCAGCAGCCTGCCCTACGGGATCTACAGCGTCGAAGTTGAAGTGGTGAGCGGAAGCCGCACCGTGTCGCGCAGCATGTACACCGTGAATAAGCCGTTCTCCAGCAACGTGTCGGAAACGCTGCGCTGGCAGATGTGGGGCGGGATGTATAGCCGCGATAAATCCGTCGTCAATTATAAAAAATACGCGAAACGCAAAAACGAGCAGGACAACACCTACTACTACGATTACGACACCAAACATAAAGACACCATGTCGCTGGTGGGGGCCTCGTTCAGCAAGCGCAGCGGGATGGTCGACTGGAACGCCTCTACATACATGATGCGGGAACACATCGTCAGCGAGCTGTGGGCCTCCCTGAACCTGACGGGCTATTTCTCGGTGAATACCCAGACCATGGCCGCCTCCGACGGAACGTATCGCGCCAACTATGGGGCGAATCTCAGCCTGCCGTGGCAGATCGGTTCGGTTTGGTACTCCCATGAACAGCTCTCCAGCGGCAAATTCCTGGATATCTATGAGAGCAAGGGCAACACCTGGGGCGCTTCCTTTAGCCTGCCGTCATTCGGCCTGCCCTCGGCGGGCAACCTGAGCCTGATGCGCCAGGAGGACGACCTCTATCACTACAAACGCTATCAGCTGGACTACTCCCAGGGGTTATACGCCGGTCGCTACGGCACGGCGCGCCTGCGGGTGGGAATGTCGCGCAACAAATACGACGGGTATTACGAAGAGAAAGATCGTTACGTGATGCTCGATTTCGCCATACCGCTCGGCAATACCGTGTCGGTTGGCGTTTCCCACAATCGCGATACCGGCACAGCGCTGAACGTCAGCGCCAGCCGCCAGTTTGAAGGCGATTACCTGAAATCGGCCACCGCCAACGTCTCGAAAGCCTTTAACAGCCGCCAGGATCGCAGCGTAAGCGGCGGCGGCAGCGTGAACTTCGACACGCCGTGGAACAGCAACATCCTCAGCGTCCAGAGCGGCATGAGTAAAGGCTGGAACTCCACGCTGACCAGTGACGGCAGCGTGGGCTGGTCCAAAGAGGCCATCGCCGCCGGGAAAGGCACCGAAAGCGCAGGGGTGATTGTCAGTACCGGTCTCAAATCTGATGAAGCGCTGACCCTGAAGCTTAACGGCCGGGCAGAACGCATCAAAGGGGATAAGACCTGGCTGTCGCTGCCGGCATACCAGGCTTATGACCTGGAAGTGATGAACAGTGAAACCGGTACGGAAAGCTATGAGATTGGCGCGAATGCGCGTCGCCATATCACGGTTTATCCGGGTAATACCGTGGTGATGAAGCCGCAGGTGAAGAAAATCGTCACCCTGTTTGGTCGTCTTGTGGATGCAAACGGGGCCCCGGTTGGCGCCATGCAGATCAAAAACCATGTCGGGCTGACCCGGACGGAAAACGACGGACGCTTCGTGATCGACGTTGATAAGAACAACCCTGTCCTGAGTATCGCCACGCCGGACGACAGCGTCTGCGAAGTGCGCCTGGACATCGAGTCTAACCGCGGTGCGCTGTGGCTCGGAGACATCTCCTGCGACAAAGGCGATTTCGTCTGGCAGGAAGCAAAAGGAACGCAGGAACGTGACGATGAAAAAGATATTCGCTCTTAATTTACTGCTGATGAGCGCGGCGGCCCAGGCGCAGGAGCTGCCCTATTTCGCCATTAATAACCCGGACAATAACGGGACGGGAAACAGCGCGGGGCTGTTTAGTCTGAACAGCACGTCGACCGCGTTTTTACACGGTTCGCGCGAGTGGCCGACCCTGAGTGCGAAAACGAATAACGGTATCGCCACTTACATCCCGGACAACAGCTACAGCGGTCCGGCAGGCAGCGCGCTGACCATCGACTTTTCGGTGACCGGTTCCAGCGCCTCTCCGTTCTTCAAAGGGACGGCGTGTTCCTCGTCCTGCGGCAACACGGGGTACACCCCGACGACCAGCTATACCGACACGTCGATGGTGGTTAAGCCGCCGGTGATGGAGCCCGGCACGTCATACGGGCGCTGGGTACTGGGCGATCCGTTCTTTAACTATCTGCTCAACGCCGCGCCAGGGGATGAAGTGACCATCACCTCCACGCCGCAAATCAGCTCCATCAACAAAGTGACCACCACCAATACGCTTCACAAGGTGGGCACGCTGACCATGACCAACGCCAGGGCGCTTAACCTGGGGATTGACCCGATCAGCGGTGAGGTGACGATTGTCGATGGATCAACGGGGGCCACCTGCACCAAATACACCCGCAACACGGTCTCTGGCGTCCTGTGCGACCTGCTCGAATACACGTTTGTTGGGGAGGACATCTCCGGTTACAACGGGGGGCTGGCGCTCACCTCTTCCCGCGTCAACAGCGTGCTGCAATCGCACATGAGCGGCGGCACCGGGCTTGCCGCCGAGCTGACCTTCGATGAAAACACCTGGTACAGTATCTCCGGCGG
Organism: Enterobacter sp. BWH64; assembly: GCF_001037645.1. Classification (NCBI taxonomy): domain Bacteria; kingdom Pseudomonadati; phylum Pseudomonadota; class Gammaproteobacteria; order Enterobacterales; family Enterobacteriaceae; genus Enterobacter; species Enterobacter sp. BWH64. Next base: position 213,188 of record NZ_KQ089922.1, on the reverse strand, counting down.
TATCCTGAGCGATACGCGTGTCCTGGCGAACACCTTCCTTGCAGCGCCGCAGAAAAACGGCGGCAAAGCGTCCCTTAAAATCTTTTTGCCGAAAGCGTTAATTCTGAGCGTGGCGCAGGCGGGGGACGGCAGCAACATTGGCAATATCGTCAGCCTGTGTCTGACGCCCGGCAACAGCTCGCTGGCGGCGGATTTCTGCTTCCAGCCGGGGGGCGGCCTGGTGATTAACCCTATCGAGCCCGGGCTGGAGATTGTGCCAGACAACCCGGATTACACCCTCGATCCTGACGGTCTGGGCGGCTCCGGGAAAGGTATTATCGGCGAAGCGCCCATTGAGATCCCCTACACCATCACCTACAGCGGGGCGCAAAAAGATGCGGCGATTGCGGTCACGGTAAAAGTAACCGGGCCTACCCAAAGCCTGAATGGGGTGGACTACTGCGCCTTTAGCGGCAACGGTTTCACGGTTCCCATTCCGGGCAACGTGCTGGTGGGGAAAAGCCAGACGCTGATGGCGCACAACTGTAAAGGCGAAGTACTGTCGATCCCGGCGCCGGCCACCCATGCGGAAGAGTGGGACAAAATGAGTTCCGGCGTGACCGATATGTGGCTCTGGAAAACACCGCTGATCCTCCAGTTCGTTATGGATAATCCGGTATCGAAAACCACCTATGACGGAAATAGCTGGTTTGGCGAAGTGACCGCGCAGGGAAGAATAGATGTTAGCGCATCCTGGAATTAATCAACCATGACTGGAAAATTCCTGGCTATTTTTGCAATAAATTGCTTCATTTCCACAGGGGCAAATGCTTTAATTATCGAAAGTCTGAATATTGATTTTCTTCCCGAAAGAGAAGTTGTTTTTCAGCCGATAAAAAACGACACCAGCGAGCGTCAGAATTATACCGTTTCGCTTATTCAGGTAGACGTTCCTAAAGAGAAGGGAAAAGAAACCGAAATAAAAGACGGCGAAGTCATGTATTCGCCTAAGCAATTAACGCTGGGGAGCGGTGAACGCGCGGGTTTTAAATTTTATTATACCGGCCCGCATGACAACAAAGAGCGATACTATCGCGTAAAATTCACCGAGACGCCGCTCCAGGCAAAGGTTATCACGCGCAAAGGCCAGCGCATCCAGTCGGATGTGGTGGTCTCGCTTGAGGCTATTTTGATTGTCCGTCCATGGACACGACATTTTGATTATGCGTTTAGCAACGGGGTGGTGAGTAATACCGGGAATACCTATTTTAAATATGTTTCCTCGGTCGGGTGCAGTACGCAATACAACAATTCAAAATATATTCCGCCGGGGCAACGGCTGGAAATAGATAATGCCGGGCAGGCTGCAAGGCGGATGATTATTTATGGCAATAAAATCATTCCGCTTACCACCTGCCCGTAGCAACCGCTTTCCTTCATAAAAGGAAATTAGCCTTTAGCATCATGCTAAAGATCCATCACTACAGGAGATAAAAATGAAAGCGATTTCATTCGTAGAAGCGAAAGACATTATCGGTGGCGCGTTAAACCCGTTCGCTGGTCTGGTTAAAGGTGCACAGCTGGGTTACGACACCGGCGCAAGCATCATGGGCATGGTTGGCGGTGTGGTTGGCGGAATTCTGGGTGGCGCAATGGGCTTCCTGGGTGCGCTGGTTGGTAGCTACAACTAATTCACGTTAACAGGAAAAGACTCATGCAAGTTATTGATTTCAAAAAAGCACAGGCCATCATCGGTGGTTGGGATCCGTTTGCTGCCGCTATTCAGGGCGCAAGCGCGGGCTATAACGCGGGCAGCCAGATGTTAGGCGCGCTGGGCGGCACCATCGGCGGCGTGTTCGGCCTGGTGGGCGGCTTCATCGGCGGTTTCTTCAGCGCCTAAGCGAGAAGCACGTTGTACGCATGGCCCGCATTGCCGGGCCATTTTTTTATTTCAGCCACGGATCATTATGTTTTCGCTCTTTCAGTATAAAAAACAGGGTAAGACCCCTGTTATTCGCCAGCATGAATTTACCGAATGTGGACTGGCCTGCCTGGCGATGGTGTTGGGGCACTACGACCACCATGTCTCTGTCAGCCAGCTGCGCCGGGAGATTTCCGTTTCCGCCGATGCGGGAACCTCAATGGCGGAATTGATGACCCTTGCCAGCGATAAAAATATGTCTGGCCGGGTGCTTAAAGGCGAAATCACTGAAATAGAAACGTCTGAGCTGCCGCTCATCGCCTTCTGGCGCGGCAACCATTTCGTGGTCATCGTGAAGATCGACAGCCGCAGCGTGACCGTTCACGACCCGGCCAGCGGCGTGCGTCGTTACCGTCTGAAAGAGGCGGAAAAACTCTTTTCCGGCTATGTTCTTGAGCTTAAGCCCACGCCGTGCTTCGAAAAGAAATCCCCGGATGAAAAGCTCACGCTTGGCCGGTTAGCCAATAAATCCCCGAGCCTGTTCCAGCGCCAGCTGCTGCTGTTTGTGCTCTGTATTTTTACCCTCATCACCATGCTGGCAAGCCCCACCTACGTGCAGCTGATTATGGATGAGGCCATTTCCCGCAGCGACAGCGATCTGGTGATCCTGCTCACCGCGATCTTCGCTATTGTCTTTATCTTTGAAGTCATCGGTAAATTCCTCAAGCAGCTGCTTGAGATCCTGATGCGTAACATTGCCTATGACGATTTAAGCCAGTCCGTGCGCCACTACATGCTGCGCACCCAGACCAGCTGGTTCCGCTCGCGCCCGCCGGGCATCGTGCTGGCCATTGAAAAATCGCTCCACGCCTGCGCGGAGTTCATCAGCAATGGTTACGTGCAAATTCTCTTTTCCAGCCTGATCGCCGTCACCAGCCTGCTGTTTATGCTGCTGTATAACGTCAAAATTGCGCTGCTGACGATGCTGCTGATGGGCGTGTTTTTCCTGATCCGCTTTTCGCTGATCGGCCCCTATCAACGCGCGGTGGATGACTCCATCGAGCGCACCGCCCAGTATGAATCCCTGCTGGTGGAGACGCAGAAAGGGATCATTACGCTCAAAGCGAACAATATGGAGCAGGCCCGGGATGCGGTGATGGATAAATCCCAGCGCGAACACATCGCCGGGCTGATGCGTAAAGAGCGGCTGCTGGCCCGCTTTGACGTGGCTTCGCTGCTGGTGATCAATGCCGAGCAGCTGCTGGTGGTCTGCTTTGGCGCGTGGTTGATCCTGGAAGGGCAGATGAGCATCGGGATGCTTTACGCCTATATCAGCTATAAGCGCTATTTTTCCGATGCCATGGTGCAGGTGGCGCAGAAGCTGCTGGACAAAAATGCCCTCAAGGGGCCGCTGGATCGCGTGGGCGACCTGCTGTTTGCCCCCTCTGAAACCAGCCAGTTTGGGAAGCGGATTGTCACCTCGCCGGTCTGTCTGCAATTTGAGGATGTCTCATTTGCCTATCCTGGCCGGGAGGCCACGCTACAGCATATCAATATGACCCTGAAGCAGGGCGAAGAAGCGGTGATTGTGGGCCAGAGCGGGTCGGGAAAAACCACGCTGCTGCGTCTGATCTCCGGCATGCTGCTGGCATCGTCTGGCACGCTGCGGATCAATAAGATCCCCATTGAGGAGTGCGATCTTTCCTCGCTGCGTCAGCACATCCGCATCGTCCATGCGGACGATATTCTCTTTACCGGCTCGATTCTGGACAACATCGCCTGCTTTGACAGCGCACCGGATAAAGAGCAGGTCATTGCCGCGTGTCGGCTGGCGGAGGTGGACCACGTCGTCGCCAGGCTGCCGCACGGCTACGAAACGGAGATGCTGCCGGGGAACACCTTTTTCTCTGCCGGGGAGATGCAGCGTCTGGTTCTGGCGCGCGCCCTGTACAGCCAGCCTAAGCTTCTGCTCTGTGACGAAGTGACGGCGAACCTGGATAAAACGACCGCGCAGAAAGTGCTGGCGAACCTGCGTAGCCTGGGGATTGGCCTGGTGTTTGTCACCCACTCGCCGGACGTGGTGGGCTGCCAGGGGCGTCTCTATACCATGGAAAACGGCACCCTGCGGGAGAGTGAGCAATGATGTTTCTGCCGCGTCTCTATGCGCGACTCTGCGCGCGCCAGGCCGGGCGCACGCTGCTGGCAAACCGGATCACGCAAAACTACAGCCAGTTTATGCGCTGCCCGGAGACCGATGTCCCGGCTGATTTTCTGCATCAGAACGCCCATGAGCTGAGCGGGTTTAACTTCGTGGAGCAGATCTTCCCGCCCGCGCTTTGGGCGCGCAACGTCCGCTTCGATCTGCACGCGTACGTGGCGCAGTGGACGCAGGAGCAGGCGTTTTACAGTTCATCTCGCACCCTGCTTCTGGGAATGCGCTGGGCGGGCTTTGGTCTGATCGTGGATGCGCTGCTCGCCACCGCGCCAGCCGATGTGCGCTTTCAGTTTATTACCCGTCACCCTGCGCTGCATAAGCTAATGGCCGCGCACGAAGGCCGACGCGCCAGCTCGTTTTTCGCCCCTCACCGCCTGGTGACGGTGCTGCTGATGGACGAACGCCTGCCGGATGCGCCGCTGTTCTCCACCCAGGCAGGGGATCAAAAGGCGTGGTTAACGGATGTCTCAACGCGGTTTTTATCGCGCTATGGCTACAGCGTCCGAACGCTGCTGCCGATCTGTTCGCTGCATGCGGTGGAGTTTGGGCTGGAGAGTCAGGCGTATGCGCCAGAGGATTACCGTCAGGCCGCCGCCGACACGCTGAACGCGCTGCGCAAAACCCCCACGCTCTGGAGTGCATGGGACGATCTTTCAGTGATTTATCATGGATGACATATCGTGAAATTAAAAAACCGAAGCCGACAGCGGCGGGCGCTGATCCCGCATCATTTCTCAAAAAGCTATCACATCAACGCGCCACGGCTGAAAGCCGTGCTGACCTTGTTCATCACCTTTTTTCTCTGCCTGCTGGTTTTTGCCATCGTCTTTAATTTTTCGGAAACCACGCTGGCACGTGGGGTGCTGATCCCGGCGCAGGGCGATGTGGAAGTCCGCGCCCGGGAGTCCGGTACGCTTGTGGATTTTGCCGTACGGCCAGGTCAGTACGTGAAGGAAAACGATCCGCTGTTCACCGTGTCGCAGGACTATGGCGGCAAGCAGGGCTCGGTGGTGCAGTTTGACCGCCAGCAGATGGAAGCGGAGAAGAAGCGCAGCGAGCAGCGCATCCAGGCCATTGAGGACTCGATTGCGTCGTATCGCAAAAATCTGGCGCAGCAGCTGGCTCTCACCGACAAGCAGATCGCCGTTTCCCGCGATAAGGTGAAGAAGCTGCGCGCGCTGTTAAAAAACAGCACCGACACCTACGAGGCGTGGAAATCCGTCTCCGGGAAGGGCTATGTCTCCAAAGTGGATCTCGATAAAAGCCACAACGATGTGCTCAATGCGCAGCTCAACCTGACGCTGGAGGAGAGCACTATTCTTGAGCTTGAGGCACGAAAAACCAGCCTGACCGACAGCACCCAGTCGCAAATTGACTCTCTGAGCGAAGAGCAGCTGTATGTGAAAAACCGCATCAGCGAAATTGACCGCAACCTGTCCAGCCGGGGAAGTTCCACCATGGCGATGCTGGCCCCTTCCGATGGTTACGTGGTGGCGATTAACTTCCCGCCTGGCCGGGCCATTACGCAAAATAGCGAGGTGGTAGTGGTGATCCGTAAAAATACCGCGGCGACGATGGAGGGGTACCTGTATGTTCCGGCAACGGGGGTGGGGCGCGTGGCGAAAGGCGATAAGGTCAAGCTGCGCTTCGACTCCTGGCCCGTAGACAAATACGGTTCCGTGGAAGCGACGTTGTCCGATTTCTATGAGGTAAACATTGATGCCCATTCGGCGCTGATCCCGCTCCAGGAGGGGCAGAACTACTACCTGGCTAAAGTGCGCGTCCCCTCCTGGTTTACCGACCCGGACAAGAAAAAGCGCATGCTGATGGGCGGAATGACGGTGAACGCCGATATCGTTATCGATCGTAAGCCGCTTATCAATCTGCTGATTGCGCCGCTGGAAAGGGTACGCAAGCGGTTTATCGATTGACCCGATTTCATCGATCATCGCCCTTTAGCCCACATTCTTAACGGCACCCTGGGGCTATTCTCCTTCTCATACCAACCGGAGGATAGCCCATGAACATTACGCAAATTCGCAATGCCACCCAGCTGATCACTTACGCGGGAAAACGCTTTTTAATCGACCCAATGCTGGCGCCAAAAGGCACTTATCCGGGTTTTCCCGGCACGGCGCGGGCTGATATTCGCAACCCGATGGTCGATCTTCCCGTTGACGTTCAAACGCTTCTGGATGCTGACGCGGTGATCGTCACCCATACCCATGCCGATCACTGGGATCAGTACGCCGTTGAGCTGATCGCCAAAGGCAAGCCGATCTACGTGCAAAATGATAGTGATGCCGCGCTGCTGCGCAGCCAGGGATTTACCAACCTGACGATCATGACCGGGGAAACAACGTACGGCGATATCCGGATAGTGAAAACCCACGGCGGCCAGCACGGTACTGACCGCGCTTACGCCGTGCCGGAGCTGGCAGAGTTTCTGGGGGAAGCCTGCGGCGTGGTGTTCCGTCATCCCGATGAGAAGACGCTTTATATCGCAGGGGATACCATCTGGCGCGATGCGGTGGCGGCCGATCTGCAAAAGCACCAGCCGGATATCGTCGTGCTCAACGCCGGTTACGCTCATGTCATTGGGTTTGGGCCGATTATCATGGGGGAAGAAGATCTGCTTAACGTGCATTTCCTGCTGCCGCAGGCGAAAATCGTGGCGACCCATATGGAAGCTCTCAACCACTGCCTGCTGACCCGCCGCGCGCTGCGCGAGTATGTTGATGCCAACGAGGCAGGTGACGCGGTGAGCATTCCCCAGGACGGCGAAACCGTTATATTCTGACTGTTAAAGGGGACAGGAGAGACAGATGCCGCTTATTAACGTTGCCATTGTCGCGGTGGACGGGTTTAGCCCGTTCCACTACTCCGTCCCCTGCATCCTGTTTGGCGACACGGTATCCGGGGAAAAGCGCTTTAACGTCACGATCTGCGCTGAAAAACCGGGATTCCTGAACTCGAAAGACGGTTTTGCCCTGCATGCGACGCAGGATTTTTCCGCGATCGCATCGGCTGAAATTGTGGTTGTACCCTACTGGCAGCACGTTCTGGAGCGCCCGCCTCAGACGCTGCTCGACAGCCTGGTTCAGGCCAGAGACAACGGGGCGGAAATTGTTGGGCTGTGTCTGGGATCATTTGTGCTGGGCTATGCGGGCATACTCAGCGGCAAACGGGCCGCCACACACTGGGAGTTTGAACGCCAGTTCCAGTCGCTATTTCCGGACGTCCGACTGGATATCAACGCCCTCTACGTGGATGACGGCAATATGATTACCTCGGCGGGTACCGCCGCCGCGCTCGACTGCTGTTTGTACATCATCCGTCAGCGCTTTGGCAGCGTCGTCGCCAATCAGATTGCCCGCCGGATGATCGTCCCGCCGCACCGAGAGGGCGGGCAGGCGCAGTTTATTGCGCAACCTGTGCCGAAAGATACCCGTGATGGGCGGATTAACTGTCTGATTGACTACCTTCAGCAGCATATTTCCGAACCGCATAACCTGGACTCTCTTGCGGAAGTGGTGTCGATGAGCCGGCGCACGCTGACCCGCCATTTTATCAAGGCGACGGGCATGAGCGTTGCCGACTGGCTTACCGCCGAGCGCCTGCGGCGCAGCCAGATCCTGCTGGAGTCCGGCAACCTGCCAATCGAAAACGTCGCCGGGCAGGTGGGGTTTTTATCAGCGGTGACGTATCGGCAGCAGTTTAAGGCGCGCTTTGGCGTCAGCCCGGCGGAGTGGCGCAAGACGTTTCGTACTCGCCAGTAGGCCAGGTAAGCGTAGCGCCACCTGGCAATTACCCCAGCCTCTCCATCCTCGTCTCCCCCTCCGCCATCGACAGCTGATACAGCGAAAACGATCGGTGCTTCTCAATCAAATGCGCCAGCTCCGGCGAGTGGCTGGTGAGCCAGATCTGCGAATAGCGGCTGGCCTCGGCAATGAGGCTTGCCAGGGCGGGCAGCATCTGCGGATGCAGGCTGTTTTCCGGTTCGTTGAGGACGATGAATGCGGGAGGGCGCGGGCTTAACAGCGCCACCGCCAGGCACAAAAAACGCAGCGTGCCGTCGGAGAACTCTGCCGGTTCCAGCGGCCTGCTCAGCCCCTCGCGCTGCATCATCATGCGGAAGCGCCCGCCGGTGTTGTCGCTGTAAAACACACAGCCGGGAAAGGCCTGGTCGAGAATGCGCATCAGCAGCAGCTCGTCGCCAATTTCGACAATGGTCTGAAACGCGGCGGCCAGGTTCGCGCCGTCGCTGGCCAGCACCGGGGAACGAAAGCCCACCTGCGGGGCACGGATCGCCGAGCCGGATGAGACGGAAAACTCGTGATAAAATCGCCAGTTACGCAGGGACTCGCGCATCTGCGACACTTCGGGGTAGAGGTGCGGTTCGCCGAGCTGACCGAACACCGACTCGTTCTCATACAGCGTACCGCTGTGGGTCACTTTTTCGTGATGCACGTTGTTCAGGAATACCGCCTGATTCTTACGCTTCATCAGCTGTGACGACGGGCGACGGTGCTGTCCGCCGAGCCAGATAGATTCCTCCTTGATCACCGGATCGAGCTGAAACTGTGAGGGGTAGGGCAGCTTTTCCACGAACCCGACCTGAAGCTCATATTCATAGGTTTCCGTTTCCACCGCCAGGTTCATGCGTCGCAGCTGGTCGCTGCGGGTTTTTCCCGCCCAGAACACTTTCAAAATTCCCCCCTCGTTCGCCAGCGCCTGGGAGAATTGCCCCTGCGCCGCGCTGTGCATCAGGTAAATCGCTTTATAAATATTAGATTTTCCGGTGCCGTTGGGGCCGAACACGATATTGAGCTGTTCCAGCTCAAGCGACATATCGCGAATTGAGCGGTAGTTCTGAATATGCAAATTTTTGATCATCGGGGTACTCCGCTGTGCACGCTTAACCTGTACAGAATTACAGTATTTTACGCTGAGCGCAAAAAAAAGACGACAGTGAGGGTGTCGTCTAAACGGGGTACTGCTTTGGGCCTCTGTGGGTCAACAGGGCCTTCGCTTCTTTCTTATCAGGTAACGGCCAGACGCAGACCCAAATCATCAGGATAGGGAGCAAAGTAGTTTTGCGTCATCAGATACCGGTCAGGGTATTCAGCCAGATAATGCTTCAGCAGCGTCAGCGGCGCGAGGATCGGCAGCAGCCCGTCCCGGTAATGCAGGATCACATCCCGCAGTTCTCCACGCTGGCGGCTGTTCAGCTGGTTACGGAAATAGCCCTGAATGTGCATCAGCACGTTAGTGTGATTCTTCCGCGAAGCGGGTTTTTTCAGGATGGTCATCAGCTTGTCGCGATAGGCCACGAAAAACGCGTCCAAATCGTCCCACTCGTGCAGTGATGCCACGAACGGGCCAATTTCACGGTAGCCTGCCTGATGGTGCGCCAGAAGCTGAAGCTTATAGCGGCTGTGAAAGTCCAGCAGGGCACGGCGCGTCAGGCCATTTTTACGCATTACGTTCAGTTCGTGGAGAGCGAAAACGCGCTCAACAAAGTTTTCCCGCAGTACCGGATCGTGCAGGCGACCGTCTTCTTCGACGGGCAGCCAGGGGAAAGTTTCAAGGAGGGCGGCGGTGAACAGCCCGACACCCTCCTTGCGGCCCCGGTTGCCGTTTTCGTCGTACAGCCGCACGCGCTCCATGCCGCAGCTGGGGGATTTTGCACAGACGATAAAACCCGCCAGATCGCCGATTTTCGGCAGATAATCTGCCGTAAATGCGGCCATCTTCTGCGTGACGTCATCGTGCGGCGCTTTGCTGAACCGCATTTCTGTCTCGCCGCCGGTGGTCATCACCAGACGCAGCGCCGGACGAGGCGTGGGCAGGCCGATAGCCATTTCAGGGCATACCGGACGGAAAGCGACCCACTGCGCCAGCTCATCCATCACAAAGCCCATACGCTTATGCCCGCCGTCAAAGCGAACGGCGGAACCGGTCAAACATCCGCTAATACCCAGCACAGGTTTTGTTGTCATGGTGTGCACCTCCCGATCTCATACCTAAAAGTTACACAAGAATGCGTATTTGTCCAAGTATTGGCGGGATTATTTTTAAATCGTCTTTAAAATCAAGAGCAATCAGCTGCCCTTGTAGGTTGAGTAACCGTACTGGCTGAGCAGAAGCGGGATGTGCAGTTTTTCATTGGTGCGGGTGACGGTGAACAGCACCGGCACTTCCGGGAAGAAGGAGTCCAGCTTTTTACCGTGGAAGTAATCGGCGGTTTTGAAGGTCACTTTATACACGCCAGGCGCCATATCCTGATCCTGCGGATAGAGCGATTTGATGCGCCCGTCGTGGTCGGTTTTACCGCTGGCAATCGGGGTCCACTTGTCCTGCTCCTGCTTCTCCAGCGTGACGGCCACATCCGCTGGCGGCATACCGGTTTGCTGGTCCAGAACGTGAACGCTCAGGGTGCCTGCCGGGGCGCTGAACGCGGCAGGCGCGAAAGCCATTGTAGCCAGCATCATCAGAGGGAGTGTCTTTTTCATCGTGTTTTCCTGTTGAGTTGTCGGTGACAGGAAAACGTTAGCACTCGCTGTGCGAAAAAATATTCAACTTTTCGTGAAGATTGCCTCAGCAGAAAATAATCAGAGGATAATCACCTCAAGGGAAACCTGCTGCTGCCACTGCGCAACCTGCTTTTTCCGCACGGCGGTAAGTTTACCGCTGGTGACCAGCAGCCATTTGCGGTCCGGGAAAATTTCCGGGGCCAGCGCGGCAGGGGGAACCGGCAGTATGTCGATGCGGTGGCCCTGGCCGGTGCGCGTCAGAGCTTCAAGCCAGATCTCACAGGGGTCGTTCAGATGCCAGCCGCTGATGAGGATGTTATCGCCCGGCGCTTTTTTATCGCCCTCAAGGCAAAACGAGGTATAGGCGATGAGGATGCCGTCGAGGATCTCACGCAGCGTCATGGCGGCGGCGACGTTGGCCGATATCTGGCTGCGCAACGGACGCAGCACGTTAGTGACCAGCTCTGGCCTTGGGTATTCGCGTCCGGCGTCGTAAATTATCTGACGCAGGGACTCAATTTTCCCCTCCTGCAACTTTTGCAGCATGGCCTGTTGCAGGGTTTGCCAGTTATTGGCGCGGCGCGGCGCAGGGCGTTCCAGCAGTGATTTTACCTGACCGATGGGTACGCCTTTTTTTACCCAGTCGAGGATTTTCAGCGCCTGCTGAACGTCCTCATCGCTGTACAGGCGGTGACCGCCGTCCGTACGCTCGGGTTTGAGCAAGCCATAGCGTCGCTGCCACGCCCGCAGCGTGGTGGCGGTGATGCCGCTGAGTCTGGCGAATTCGCCGATGGAGTAAGCCATGTCTGCATCCGAAGAGAAGGAGTTGTCTCAATATACTACGAATATTCCCCGACGGGATGAAGCGCCGCACGGGTGCGCTACACTTAACGTCCAACCGCGTAAATGAAAGGAGTTCTCATGAGGCTATGGCCTGTCGTTACCGGTGTCGCCATTGCGCTGACGCTGGTTGCCTGTAAATCTCCCACGCCGCCGAAAGGCGTGCAGCCCATTACCGGCTTTGATGCCAGCCGCTATCTCGGCAAATGGTATGAAGTCGCCCGACTGGAAAATCGCTTCGAGCGCGGTCTGGAACAGGTCACCGCGACGTACGGCAAGCGCAGCGATGGCGGTATCAGCGTACTGAACCGCGGCTACGATCCGGTGAAGAAAAAATGGAATGAGAGCGAAGGAAAGGCGTACTTTACCGGCGAACCGACCACGGCTGCGCTGAAGGTATCGTTCTTCGGCCCGTTCTACGGCGGCTATAACGTGATCAAGCTGGATGATAAGTACCAGTACGCGCTGGTCAGCGGCCCGAACCGCGACTATCTGTGGATTTTATCGCGCACCCCGACCATTCCGGATGCGGTAAAACAGGACTACCTGAACACCGCACGCGAGCTGGGCTTCCGGGTCGATCAGCTGGTGTGGGTGAAGCACTAACCTACTGATACGAAAAGGTGATGCTTGCCAGGGCGTTGGCCGAGCCGGGGACCAGTTCACCGGTTCGGATGTACTGCGCCTGGAACGGCAGGGACAGCGTTTGTGCCGAGCTGGTGGTCTGGATGAAAAACTGTCCCGTCGTACCTGCGGACGAGCTGTCCGGCCCCATCATCAGCGGCCCGGTACCGTTATAGAAAAACTGTACGCCAATGCCGGAGGCCGTGGAGTCCCCGGTCAGCGTCACGACTGACGAGGTATTTGACGGTGTGGTCTGATCGGTCATCACTGCGTTAACCGCCACGTTCTCATCGCAGGTCAGGCTGACGTTAAACTCCCCCGACGGCGAGGTGCTGCCTACGCTGGGCAGCGTGTGAATATCAATGGTGCCCAGGTCGACGTTGGCGCTTTTCGTGCCTACCGTGCAGCCGCTTGCCGTCACCGTGATGGTGGTGGGGTTGATGATCACCTGCGCGGTTTTCACTTCGTTGTTATAGGCCGTCAGGATCGCCGCGTTAATGGTCGGGGTCTGATATACGCCGGATTTCAGCGGAACGCCGGTCTTGATAAACGTCACTTTTGCCGACCAGCCCAGTGCGGTGGCGTAACCGTTAGTCCCATCGGCCGGATAGCTCTGCGTAATGCCCGTCTGCATCGGGACATAGGTGGTGCCGTTATAATCTTTAAGCCCAAGAATGAAGCCGATGCCGGGCACGCCCGTTTCAAATACCATGTAATTTGCGCCATCAAGAATAACCGTGATGCCGGTGGCGGTTATACTGCTGCTCGGCTCCAGCGTCCCTTTGGAGCAGGTAAATACCAGGCCGCACCAGAACACTTCCGAGACGCTCGCAGAGGCGCTCCATTCAGAGCCGATCGTCTTTCCAGGCACGATGGAGTCTGCCGGGCCGGACCACGACATGGGCGTTGGCGAAAGGGTGATATCCGATGTCCAGGAGAGGGCAAGTGCCTGAGAGGACATGAAAAACAGGGCTAAAAACAGTAAACGCATTATTGATACTCCGTCGTCCAGGTCGCCACTGCCGAAACGTCTCCGGCATTGACCGGCGCACCCGTGGCGGCCAGTCGCGCATAGAAGGTCATTTTTACGCTGTCATCCCCCGCCGCGCCGTAAGCAGCGGTTTGGGTGTCCAGCGGGATAAGTACGCTGTCTTTATCCAGAATCTGCACCGCCACGCCGGTCGCGCCGCCGTCAGCGACTTTCAGAAGCTGCGGGTTCTCGTCATCCGGCGTACCGCTGAAGCGGATTTTCACGCCAGCAAAGGTGGGGCCGCACGCTTCAAGGGTGAGCGTGAAGGGCGTTTTGATATTGCTGACCGCGCCCGCCTCGCTAAATTGCTTCACGCCGAGGGTGCCCAGCGGCACGTTTTGCTCCTTCGAATCTTCCGAGACAATGCAGGTATTGCCGATCACGTTGCCGGTCACGGAAACCAGCACGTCATAGCCGCGCGCGGGAACGGTGATGAACATCAGCAGGATCAGGGGGAGGAACCGGATGGTTACTGACATATGACCTCCTGGGAATAAAGCCCGGTGCGGGCGTGATAATTCTGCGGGTTCAACGCATAGCGGATCGTGCAGCGCTGGGCGCTGTTGCGCCCCCATACGGCATGCAATGTTCCCTCCGCTGACAGGCCGGTCAGATACACGCTGCCGCCGTCGCCGACGATACCGCTGGCTTTGTCATCCTCTGACGAGACCAGCGTGCCGAAGGGGAGCACGTCTTTAGCGTGACGTACGATAAACATCGCTTTTGCCCCCTGACGCGTGGTGAGGGTGGCGCGAACCAGTGCCCCGTCGGTGGGGATTTTATTGGCGATGGCGTTCTCAAGTTCCACGTCATTGCCCACGGTGGTGACATCCAGCGCAACCTGATTAACGCGATACGGCGTGGCGTACGGGATCACCGCATAGCCCCGGCTGTCGGTTTTGATGCCCTTGTGGTTGAGCACGGCGACATGGCTGGCGCCCGGGGCTTTCACCAGAATATTGGTGTTCCCGAGCGGCTGGCTCAGCGTCAGACCATCCTCATGCAGCACCGCACCGCCGCTCATCCCGTAACTGAGGTTGCGGGAGTCACCGGCGTAGCTGTAGCCCAGGTTATAGTCTCCCCACGCGCCCTCGTATTGCAGCGCGGCATCGCCGCCGTAGTGCTGCTGCGCGCTGTAGCGCTGGTTGACGCTATAGAAAAGATTCTCCTGCCCCGGCAGATAACCACTGACACCGGTACTGGCGGTGGTGCCAGCGGGATCCGCATGGGTAGCGGTAAAACGGAGACGGGTCGACAGCGCCGGGTTACCCAGCGGCACCGACAGGGACAACGCGAGGATATTGTCTTTCTTGTTGTCGTACAGGCCAGAGCTACGCTGGGCGCTGATGCCAAGCGACAGGTTACGAAACGTCGCGTTCCACGCGAACTGCAAACTTTGCGTGGTTTTTGACGTATTCCAGTAGGTTTGTTGATCCCAGGACAGCGACAGCGCGCCGTATTCGCCCATCGGCTGCGACAACAGCAGCTGATTTTTTGCCTTACGCGACATATGCAGGTTGTAAACCGTGTCGTAGTGAGTGGTGACGGTGCCATCGTCTTCCACGGTCTGTTTTGGCGCTCCGCCCGCCATGCCTTTGTAAGTGGTATCGCTGAGGGTATAAAACCCTGCCGTTGAGTAACGCAGCGAGAAGAAATTGACTCGCGTACCGATATCGTTCAGCAGTTTGCTGTACCGCAGGCGCACCGAATCACCGGTGTAGTGCTGGTTATCAGCCAGCTGGCTGCGGGCATGGGTGAAATCGAGGGAGTAGGCGCCAAAGCGGCCGAGATTCTGCCCGATACCGAAGGCCAGGCCGTTGTAGCGATCGGAAAACTGCGCCCCGCCATAAAACGTGAGGCCGTATCGCCAGCCCAGGAACAGCTCGCCCTGCGCGAAGGAGGGCGAGATCTGATTGCCCGCAGGGCGGTATTTCCCCGCACCCAGAGCATATTTGACCTGACCGTTACGCACCAGATTCGGCACGCTGGCAAAGGGCAGGGTGTATTGCGTCTGGCTACCGTCGCTCTCCTGAATGGTGACCGCGAGATCGCCGCCGGAAGAGGTCGGATAGAGATCTTTCAGCACAAACGCCCCCGGCGGAACGGAGGTTTGATAGATGACGTTACCGTTCTGGCGAACCGTCACCGTGGCATTGCTGCGCGCGATGCCGCGCACTTCGGGCGCGTAACCGCTCAGGCTGGCGGGCAACATATTGTCATCGGTCTTCAGGGCAACCCCACGCAGGCCAACGGCGTCAAACACCTGCGATGAGGTGAACGTTTCACCGGCATAAACCTGGGCACGCAGGGCGCGGATATCCCGCTGTAGCCAGGTCTGGACGTGGGTGAGCTCGTTACTCTCTTTGGTCCACGTGGTGAAATCACGCAGCCGCCATGCGCCCAGGTTGGCGCCGCTGTTGAGGCTCACAAACAGCTGTTGTTCCCGCGTGCGCGTCTCGCCCCGGTAGTCATTATTCGCGCCATTGACCACATAGTTCAGCCAAGCGGCAGGGATGCCGGACTCCCAGCTCTCCGGGCTGACGTACCCGCGCGGCAGAGCGCGCATCGCGCTTTGCGGTACGGTGAAGTTGAGGGTAAGCGTCCTCTGGTCAAAATCAAACCGGGTATCGGCGAATGACTGGGTTAAAAAAATGCAGCGTTGCGCAGGCGGCAGCTCACCCCCTTTAGCCTGACGGCTGTCGATGCCAAGTGCGGCGAATTGCGCAGGCGTAAGGCACGGCAGGGCTTCACCGGCGGTGTTTTCAGCGACGCGAAACGTGACGTTACCTGTGAACGCGAACTGGGTGTTGATATACACGTTAAGATTGTACTCGCCCGGCGGCAACGCGCTCCCGGCGTTGACCCAGGCGAGATCGGCGCTGTTGGCGCGCTCGCCGTTGAGAAACGCAGGATTAAATTGCAGCTCGCTTTCGGCAGCCACGGCTTGCCGAATCACCAGGGCGATCGCCGTGGCGCACAGGATTTTAATTTTCATGTGGTCACGCCTTACTGTTTTTATTATTGGGACAATGACGTGCGGGTAATGGGCGTCCAGGCGCCATAATCGTTAATCGTCTGGTAGCTTAAGCTGCTCGCATGGCTGAAGGTGTCTGCCAGCGTCACGCTGGATTTCGGCGGCACCATGACGGGCGACACCGGCCTGCCATCAATTTTCACGTTAATGGTGGTGAGGTAATACGGCGTTGGGTTGGTCAGCGTGACCTTGCCCGCGCGGTAGGCGCCGGCAAGGTTTTTCCATGCCTCCCCTGCACCTTCCCTGAGCCGCTCCGGGCGATAAAAGACCTTGATGCGGTTGGCAGAGGCGAATTGCAGCGAATTGCCGGAACCGTTTTTAACCTGCTGTGGGATAGCTTTGACCGTCATCCAGTACAGCGTCTCGCGATCGGCTGGCAGGGCGTCGCCGCTGAACATGATTTTCACCGCGCTTTCGCTGGCGGGCTTCATGACGTACAGCGGCGGCGTGATGACGAAGTCGTTGGTACGGCTCCCTTTCTCGTCTTCCATCCAGGACTGGATCAGAAACGTGGCATCAGGGTGGGTATTTCTTACCTGCATCATCGTCTGCGTAGCCGCGCCGGTGTAGATCAGCCGCGTTGCGCCTAACCCCACGCCGCCTGCGTACACGGCGGATGAACATAACGTGCCAGCCAGACAAATCCATGTGTTTACGCGCATAGTGCGTCTCCTGAAAGCTGAGTCAGACCCGGCCAGCAGACCGGGCCTGAAGATTACGAATAGGTCACGGTGTAGGTGGCGACCGCGCTGGCATCACCCGCCGTGGCGTTGCCCAGTGGGGAGTAATATTTCGCGCTGAAGTTCAGGATGTTCGCCCCCGCACGCAGGGGGATCGCTGCTGCCGGCTCACCCAGCCTGACGACGTTGCCCTGTTCGTCATAAAGACGGATAGCGACATGCTGCGCCGAGCCCGCGCCGCCGTTTACTCCCGCGGCCAGGCTATTCACATCGGTACTGTCCGGTGTACCGGTGAAGGTGATAGCCACGGTCGTTGCGGCAATAGGGTTATCTTCCGTGGACGCCGAGGTATCGGCGATTTCGCAATCTTCCAGGGTGATGGAGAAGGCTTTTGCGGTACTGGCTTCACTGCCTGCGGCAGCCAGCGTGGCGGTACGCACTTCACCCATGTCGACGTCGATATTGGCGCTACCGGCGCTGATGGCACAGGCGGAGGTCACCACTTTACCGCTGAAGTTAACCGTGCCGCCGCTGGTGGTGGCGGCCAGTGCTGAGCCCGCTGGCAGCAGGGCGGCAATGCTTAATGCCAGCAGAGAATGGCAAGTAAGGCGTGCTTTCATTTCATAGTTCCTTGATTTTTTTATTACGAGATTTGCTCTGAAAGCGGCAGGTCTAACTGGTTAAAAAGACCAGCAAATCTGTCTTATTCCTGAGCCCGAGTTTCCTTATCGCTGAGCTTTTTAAGGCGCTCACGCGGCGATAAGAAAGTTTCTCCAGTTCTGCGATGTAACGTATATCCAGTCCGTTCCTGAGTTCCTTTAATACCCTCCTTTCTCCAGGCGTCAGCGATAACGCCGCTGGCTGCTTTTGGGGCCGATAATGGCTATCGACCATTTTTGCTAGCTTTATCCGCCACTGATAAACCGTGTTCTGTAGCGAGATATAGGCATCAATATCTTCCCGGACCCATAACAGGGAATGGGCAGAGGTTGAGTACAGGCAGATAATCACTTCAGGCTGCGTGACTTTGATTTTTTTTAAATATTTCAGTGAGTCATACCCTGTATGGTATTTCTCTGCGCCGGATATAAATAAGATATCGATACGAATCGACGACAGCGCCTTATCCAGTTCCTGATAACCTCCTTCGATGATAATGATGTGAAGGTCGTCGCGGATGCTGCTTAATAACGTTTTAATGCCGTTTCTTGCATAATGATCGCCGCCCATCAGTGCAACAGTTATATGCTGTGTTATTTGGCTATTGTTCGTCATGTTATTCCTCGATTTATAATAGTAATCAGGCGAATTATTTATAAGGTTATCGCCAGTATTCTCGAAGCAATGACGTATTGCATACTGTAGGCCTACTATACGTCGGCCAATAAAGAGGTAATCTGAATTAATCTAAAATTGTATTAATTACTAAGATCGAGACCGGTTACGACGCTTCCCTCTGATTGGTCTTATTCCGCTTCGCTTTCTGTAAATTATGATAGCCGCTATTTTTAATGAAAATTTAGCTTTGATAAATGTTTTGTAAGGAGTTTGTCGTCTGGTGTCAGTGCGGGTGTGAAGTTGCTGACGGGGAATAACAATTTACGAATGGTATCATCGATAAAAACTGATAGAAAGGTGGCTTAAAAGCATACAAAAACCATGTAAGTTATTGATATTGGTCAGGTTGAGAAAACTTAAGGCTTAAGGATGCTGAATATTTCAGACACGCATGTCCGTGGCGTACAATGTTTTTTTATGTAGATATTTGTCAATGTCAAGAGGCGAGGAGTGCGCCAAAAGATGAGGCCCTGATAAATGAGATGCTGCCTGTAGTCAGATACTTCTGTGGAGCGGAAATTCACTTCACAAAACATCATAATGAGGATGATCGCGGATGAAGCGGCTCTGCAAGCCGCATTCTACAAGGGTTGAGTTCTTATGCAGGTTCAGTGAAGCTTAAGGGATGAAATATAAATTAAGATTTTTCGCCAATGGCGAAGATATACAGCATGACGTTAATCAGTCACATTAATCCCGACGTGAATGTCATCCCATACATGCGGTGACCCAGGTTCAACATCTGTTAACCGGAGAATTCATACTGCCCCTATGCATAAGCATTACATTATAAATAATATCGTCGAATTTCATCCTGCGGCCAGCACGTTACGTGATATCAACAATCCTGACCGTGTGGTTGTGTTAAATTCGCCAGCAGGCCGATGCCTGTTGTTATTAATCGACAGAGCGGGGTCGATTGTCACTCAGCAAGAGTTCCTTGATATTGTCTGGCAAAGCCGCGGCATGCTTGTCTCCTCCAATACCTATTACCAGAACATCTCCATCCTGCGCAAAGGGCTCAAAAAGATTGGTTTTGAAACTGACCCTATCGTTACCATTCCGCGGATTGGGTTGACGCTGGCAAGCGACACGCAAATAACCGTCAGAGAGTCTTCACCCGTCGCGCCTCAACCCGCAGAGGGACAATGTGTGGAGGCGCCAGCGATCGAGGAGGTCTCTGCACCCTCCGAGCCAGCAACGCCCGTTGCCAGGAAGCCCACGCGCTGGCTGGCTGTTGTCATGGGTCTATTGATCGTCCTGGCCGGGGCAGGCGTGACGGGATATATGAACGCCACAGAAAACCGTTTTGTTGAGGATTACCGTTTTGCGGCATCCGTCGGAGCCTGTCGCGTTTATCTTGCGAACGACATTCAGACCCACGCTGAACGCGCTTCCGCGCTGACCTATGTGGAACAATTCAAGGCTGAATGCGCGCAATATCCCTGGGTTTACATCAGCTGGTACGCTCTGCTTCCTCGTGCGTCGGTTATTCGCTGCGACCGGCCAATGAAAGAACCGAACCGCTGTATATCTGATTATTTCCTGAAGGATAGCTAGCATGACTCGTTTTCGGCAGATGCTGTATATCATCGTGACGGGCCTCGTCACGGCAGGCGTGCTGACGGGCTATTACCTGTGGCACCGAACTTACGTTCAGCCTTTTTCATGCCAGGCTAATCTGGTACAGCACCATCCGGATGAGACGCTGGCGGTCTGGCTGAATTACACCTTCGACGGGAAATTCGGCACCCTGAGCATGAATGGCCGGGCAAAGAGCGATCCGGGTAAAACCATCGACAGGAAAATTTCCTTTCGGGTGGAGAGACAAGATCATCTCTATTTGCTGACGTCAGAAAAAAATATGACGTTCCCGGACGATAATGTCGACGACAGCTGGCTGGAAAAATATGAACCGCAATTTTTTGTCTATCCGGGCAAGAGTATTTATATGCGGATCAATGAACAACATAATGGTAACTATATCTTTACCTTAGGAACATTACCGACATATGTGTGTCGTGGTTCAAAAAAAGAATGATATAAACGAGAAAAACATTATATTTTCCTCCCGTCTCATTTATGCTTGATTTAAAATATCAGGATTATCTTAGAAATATAAAGTGCGACAGATCATGTTGCGATAATGTAATTAATTTTAAATTTGGCAAGTAAATGAAAAGTGTATTTGACTCCTCCGATGGGGGGAAATCAGTACCGGAAAAGTGTCTGCATATTGGGTTGATATTATGGCCCCGTTATTCACTTCTGGCCGTCTCCGGGTTGCTGGAGGCGCTGCGTTATGCAGCGAAAGCGCAGGATAAATTAGCATTTAAAATCAGCCTGATAAGTGAATTTCCTGATATCCCGATTATCAGCAATGCGGGGATTATCATGAGACCTGATTCCCCCCATGCGCCGCCGGACAGTTTTAACTACCTTGCTGTTATCGGCGGTGAATTGCAGTATCTGGACTTAGGGTATCAGGGGGATAAAGCGTATCTGGCACATGCCCACCATGCCGGGGTTCCGCTCATTGGCATTGGCACCGGCAGTTTTGTCCTCGCACAGGAAGGATTGCTGAATGAACGACGAGCGTCCATCCATCCTTTCCACCTTGATGCATTTCGGCAGGCTTTCCCGCTGGTTTATGCTGAGCAAGGGTATGATTTCATCGACGATGGCGATGTGCTGACCTGCCCGGGCGGTATTTCCACCCTGACGCTGGCAACTGAGCTTATCCGCGCCCATGCCGGGGATGATATCGCCAGCACCACCTGTCAGCGTTTGTCGCTCGTTCCGCATGAAATTGCCACCCCGCGTCCGGCGAATTTTGCGCTTATCCCTGACTCGCGGTTGCGCCGCGCCGTCATGCTGATAGAACAGTTCCTGACCCGGCCGCTCACCACCGCCGGGCTTGCGCGAGAAGTGGCATTGAGTGAACGCCAGCTCAACCGACTGTTCCACGCAGAATTCGGCAAAACGGCCCGCGAATTTATCCGCAGCGCCAGACTGCGCTATGCTTGCTGGCTGCTGAAGAACTCACAGCAAAGCGTGACGGATATTGCGCAGCGGATGGGGTTCAGCGACTGCGCGCACTTTATTCGTCATTTTCAGACGGAGTATGGTTGTACGCCTGGCGTGTGGCGCACGTCGCAGAGCTGAATATCATTACATTGCTGCCCTGAAACTTTACTCAACCGGAATATCATCATGAAAATAGAAGCCGCACACCCCTCACAATTTGAACGCCTCGTCGCAGTCTGGGAGTCGTCCGTTCGCGCCACGCACCGCTTTTTGCAGGAAAGCGATATCGCGGCGCTGCGTCCGTTATTGCTCAACGCATATTTGCCTAATCTCAGGGTTGTGATTGCCCGGGATGACGTGGGTATTATTCACGGCTTTTTGGGCGTGGATAAAAATCGCATTGAAATGCTGTTTGTGGATGATGCGAGCCGGGGGAAGGGTATCGGGAAAATGCTGCTGCAATATGCCATTGCAGAATTCGGCGTAAATGAAGTGGATGTGAACGAGCAGAATCCGCAGGGGGTGGCGTTTTATCGTCATATGGGGTTTGAGCAGGTCGGGCGCTCGGAACTGGATGGGCAGGGGAATCCGTTTCCGCTGTTGCATATGCGGTTGAGTGGACAGGCTTAACGCCCTCTTCTGTAAAAGAGGGAGCCTGCAAGCTAGTTACTGGTTATTTGCCCGATAATTACGCCGCGCAATTTTTCGCCATCAAAGTAATAAGAGACGGTATTGTTCTGAACAAATCCATCCTGTACAGGTGTCTCCTGATAAAGCAGGATCTTTTTTCTGTTGCCGATTGCTTTTTTGCCGAACAATTCAACTAAATCCCCGTGAGTGGCATTTAACAATGGAACGCCAGAGACTGAGACACTGACTCGTTCCGTTGTATTCACACATTCTTTATGGATGCCATCCCTGGATATGGCTAGCGCAGTTAACAGCCCTGCACCCATTTCGTTATCTGAAATGAACCAATAATTGGTGCCATCGTCGTCATGAAGGCAGATCCAGTGCGCGGAGCTGTCTTTCTCCACGTATGTACTGAAAATCTGAGACAGATGAGTAACTTCCATCTGAACCGTTTTCTTGCCGATCGTGATGGTCGGGGAAAGGGGCACTATGGTTGAAATTTCCGTCAGCGAGCCGTCTTCATCGTAATACTGTGTTGCGAAGCCGGTCATTTCAGATGCTGAGACATGCGAACTGACTGCAACGAGTAATGGCAATGAACAAATTAAACGCTTCATTTGACAATCAACACCGTATCGTTGCTTTTCCAGATGCTTCTTCTCGCACTCAAAGGAACAATAATGCAGCCCTCTGAAGAGTCATCAGGGTGCAAACTGCTTTTACCATGAATTTTAAATGAGTCTCTGCCACACATATCATTTGTCGGGTAGGGCGTGAGGCTGAGGGTATATTTTCCTGTGTGGGCAGAATTATGAGGGGAACCAATTGTGTATTTCCCTCGAGGTAGAGGCCCACTGTTTTTTACACATTCTTGAGATGGATCGTTTTTGTAACCACTTGCTCCTGCATAATCTGCATCGAACTGATAAACACCATCAAGATAAAATTTGTGCTCTTTTATATTATATTCCCAGGACATACTTTCTCCTTAAGCGCGTTCCTTCCAGGTATCAGAATGAATGATGTTTCCATCTATGTAATGCCATGTTTTTTTTTCATATGTTAGATCTACATATTCACAATGTGTATAGCGTTCGTTTTGTGGTAGTTTAATGTCAAACATGAGTGGTTCAATTTGAACTACTCTTGCATTTTCTAAAGTTGTCTTAAAGTAAGCCTCTTCAAGTCCGTTATAGTTGATTCTGTAAAATATGAACTCTGCTTTTTTAAGTGTTTGCCCAGTGCATAAGGCTTTGTATAGATAAGAGGATGATGAATCAATCTCTTTCATGAATGCATAGGTACTACAAATGCGTTTTGCAGTGATTTTACCGGAGAATTTATCTATAGGTTGTTCTATAGAATGCATAAATTCAATCACTTCTATTGAACCTTCGCGATCTTTTATATCGACAGAACCATTAATCCTCCGGCCTGAATCATCCTCGAGCCATAAGTAAACAGGTATAGCCATCTCAATCTCCTTTTATAGACTGAGGGAAACTACTCTTCATTATGGATTTAAATTGTGACTTTCATTTCAAAACAGGAATGTTAAAGAATTTTGGTTGGTTTAATAGAAAGTTGTAGTTGCGAGATATGGATGGTATCAATTGATGTTTAAAAATTTATAAGGTTGATTTATGACTATTCTTCCATCGCAAGAATAATAGTCACTAAAAAAAGCATCAAATATTGAAATGATGAATATCATTAAATAATGAACCTATGCCGGGATTAGCGCTTAGCCTGCTTATCCCATTTTAATAAGCCGGCGATATCTTTCTTACCTTCGGCTTCTTTCAGCAGGCGCTGCTTTTTTTCAAACTCGAGGTATTCTGAGCACGCCTTTTCATCAGCCGTTTTCTTGCTGATTTTGCCTGCTCCTTCTAAAACGTCCCGGTCATTAAATTGCAGAAACTGATCGAGCTTGGTTTGCCAGTCTCGTAAAAATACCTGCTTGCGGCGTTTGGCCTGATCTTCGGCAAAATCGAGCCACATATTAACGACGCGATTAAGCTCGCTCACCTCATCCTGAGACAGATAATTTTTTGCGGTGGTGACATCGCTTTTACGGACTTCTTCGCATTTATAGCTGGTCAGCCCCATATGCGGTTGAGTGGCGTCCGCACGTTGGTGAATCAACTCAGCAGCGGTGTGCCCAGTGCAGGCAAAATGCAGTTTATTCTGGATGGTCTGAAAGAATTGCGTGGTTTCTTTGAGCGACGGCTGATAGTCAGCAGCTAATGCGAAAATCTCCCTCACGCGAAGGTAGACCCGGCGTTCGCTGGCACGTATATCGCGAATGCGTTCCAGCATTTCATCGAAATAGTCAGGGACGGCGGAAGATCCTACAGGCGGATTTTTCAGGCGCTCGTCGTCCATAACGAAGCCTTTAACCAGGTACTCCTGGAGCGTTTGGGTGGCCCACTGGCGGAACTGTGTACCTCGCGTGGATCGGACGCGATAGCCGATGGCGAGAATGACGGGCAGGCTATAGTGAAGTGTGTTGCGATTGACCTTGCGCTGACCTTCTTGCTGAACTTGTAAGTAAGCCTTACAAGTTGCTTTTTGTTCAAGCTCACCTTCTTCGTAAATAGCTTTAATATGCTGAGTAATAGCTTGAGGGGTGACCTGGTAAAGAGACGCAATGGCTGCTTGCGACAGCCAGAGTGTTTCATGTTCAAAGCGACATGTGATGCGAACCGTTCCATCATCACTGGCAAACATAACAAATTCGCCTGCCGGGGATTGGATTACGTCTTTATCTGCCATGTCGCCTCCACATCTAATGCACCAGGCAGGTAGTATGCCAGAAACAGCCGCTAAGCCAGGTGGTTTGTATTTGATTTTGCGAGGCGCTTTCCAGCATGTGGAATTTGGATCGCTGCAAGTGCGTCCTCTATCTCAGTGAGCTTGGCCTTCGTCCTTTTATAATCATCTAGCAACTTCTGCTCCTGCTCGTTATACGCCACCAGAACGATGCATCCTTTCATGACCTTTACCGTGACCTGCTGTCCGGTATCAAACCCAGCCGCGCGCAGCCACTTGCCGGAAAGGATGATTTTTGGTGTAGATTTGTCGTAAACATTCGGGCGGTAACCCACAATTAACGAACGCTCGGTTCCGGATTGGTCGGTGTCTGGGGTAGAATGCGAATCAGCCATAATCAACTCCTTGATAGTTGGTGAGGTTAGACGCTCCGGTTGTGTTCCCGCACTTCGGAGCGTTGCTAATACAGGAGGATTAGGTGGCCTCCTATGTGTGTCAGAGTAGGTGGATAGGTGGCCTCATGTCAATCATATCGCGCGAAAAAAAACCAAAAGGCGGCGGACAATCTCCGCAGTTTAAGATGCGTATTGATCCGGCATTGAAGGAACAGTTGGATGCGGTAGCGGCTGAGGAAGGGGTGAGTCTTGCTAGTTGGTTGAAAGAACTAGCGAGGGAAGCGCTAAGGAAGAAAGGAAAAGAACCAAGAGGGTGAATGTGATTTAATTACTGATTGAAGGTTAGGTATGTAAGTTAGGATTGGTTATTTTTGGAAAGATAATCATAAAAAGAATTAATTAACTTTATGTCATCCTCTCTTTTTAAGCCAACGTGAAAGAAACCTATACATGCTGATATAAGAGCTTTGCTGGTAAGTTCACTATATCGGCCGGCATATAACGGTTTTGTTTGACGATAAAGTGACCACGAACCATGTACGATTTCTGAGCGATAGTTATACATTTCTTTTGCTATGCTACTTCAGTCGCTGTTGTCTTTATGGTACATATTCAGCAGAAGTGTAACTCTATTTATAAATGTGGAAGTGATGTTATCTTTTTGTGTGTTTACAAGGCGTTCAAGTGCTGTAGTTAGTTTTACGATTTTTGATGAGTCATCATTATCTTGCATTGCACTTCTAAAAATAAATATTGCATCTATAAGCCTATCCACTAAAATGGGATTCGATTTTGGGGTTGTTGCATGAATTATAATCTGTTTTATTATGCTACCAAGTTCTGATGCATTCTCTTGTTTGAATTTTTGCCAAAACACTGCGCTATGAACAATTGTTCCTTTGCTCGAAAAACAATAATTGTATCCATCATCATTATTTGTAATGTAAAAGGACTCGTAGTTAGGATACGGGTTTAATGATAAAGCAACCACGTCTGAATCTATGTGAAAATGTTCACTAAATAATTGTATTATTCCAACGATAAAGTTGGCGATTTGCTTAGATAAATACTTCCTTCTCTCTTTAGAGCAGTTTTTTATGGTTATTTTAAGGAAGTGTTTATAAGGATGTAATTGTGAATTACAAAACTCTTCGGCTAGTTCAATTACGTCGGTTGTAAAATTGGGTTGGATATCCGAGAAGATGTTTTCTTTGGGAATGATCGAAGCGATACCTAAATTTATCTCATCTTTTTCTAGACCGTTGGCTAGTATCGGGAAATAAAAATCTTCGTCGAGTAGACTGTCTTTTATTCTATTGACCACTTCATTAAGTATTTTAAGACAACCATCATGATCTATATTTCCATCACCAAGAAAGAAATGATTATAAAATATCTTTTTAAATTCAATATAAAACTCATTGGTTGTTGAGTTCATCTCTAAGTTTACTTCTTTAATGAGTTCATTTAGCATATGAAGTATGGCAGATTTAGATTTGTTAGAAAGTTTTATTTCTCTTCTTGGGTCATGTTTATATTCTTCTGTGAAATCATTCGGTGAGCTTATAGACATGCCTAATCCAGCCAACCCTTCCCCATACTCTTTTTGATGAAATTCATTGTAATTTTTATTTTTCAATGCTTTTAAAATCTCATCGTCAATTCTCATGGATTCAGAGATAATAAAACGAATTGTGTTAATTCTGGCTTTAGTAATTCTCATTTTATTAATTCTTAATTTCAATGATAGTGGGTGTTATAATAATATATTTAGGAAGGATAGTTAAATTTCTAATGAATTTTATGGGGGGAATTTAAAATTTTGGCGGAAGATCACAGGAGTCTTATCTGAGGTGTAATTATATGATCTATAAGTTATTTATCTTGTATCTCCAATGTCTTTATACACTTTTCTATACACAGTGTTGACCTGTTGACCAGGTGATTTTTAGCATTAATTTACAAAAACTATTGGAAATATCTAATTGATATCTTATAACTAGTTTAATCATATAGAGAATTAATAATAATTTAGGTTAGGTGAAAGATGCAAATCAGTGCTCAAAAGGCAATAGAACTTGGTTTTGTCTGTAACAGGAAAAATAAAAGGATAACAAAGGATTATTCTAATAAATCAAGTGTGGATCTCACAATTAGAGAGGTTCTTTATAAGGACGATAAAAATAATGTTCAGTCTCTTGGGCGGGTTATTTTGAAACCACAGGATTCAGTCTTTGTAATATCGGAGGAAATATTACACGTTCCGGAAGGTTTTGTTGCGTATGTTTTTTTGAAAAACACTTTATCAAAGAGGGGGTTCCTCGCCCTTAATACTGGGATAATTGATTCAAATTACAATGGTCCTATTTCTACCTTGCTGATTAATTTTTCGGCAGTTGAGGAATATCTACCGATTACTAATAATGAAGTGGATAAATCCTTCTTTAGAGTTGTCTTTCATGAAATAGATAAAAATACGAACTATAACCCAACACCTCCTGACTCCAATGCTTATAATGTTAAAAAAGAGTATAAAAAATATAAATCTTACTGTTCCTCGGATATAGCCAAATTCCCTAAAACATTTTTAGAGCCAGTAGTTCTTAAAGAGCAAATTAGTAAGGAGTTGACTGAAAAATTAAATAGCATTTCAATAACTAAAATTGGAGTGGTAATTGCAGTAGTTGGGCTGGTTTTGTCACTTCTTCCGATTGGTAGGGACATGTTTTTTGCTTATAGTTATGATTTAAAAGATTTTCATGAATACAAGATTAAATCAGAAGAAAAGATAAGTAGCCTAGAAGATCAATTAAAGACTCTCCAGGCTAAAGTCGATGCCAATGAAAAGCCATTAATAACTAATAATGTTAATAATCGCAGATAGATCTGGACTTTCTTGGTCAACAATAAATGTAGCTACATCTTTTAATTCCTTTTGTGCATTAAAGGCTATAGATGTACCTACATTTTTGGCAATAAATACATCATTTTTACCATCACCAATAAAAATGCAATTTTCAAGCTCTGAATTATATTCTGATGCAAGGTGTTTCATAAAAACTAATTTACCTTCCTCATCCGTTGGTAATAGATTAAAATGCTCAACACTACCATTTTTATCGAAGAAGTACTCACAAGCACTATACGCATGGTCTATTTTAAGCTTACGTTGAGTTAGGTCTGCTAGTTCTTTAAATCCACCTGATATCAATACTGTTAAATATCCTTTTTTTTTCAAAAACTGAATAAGCTCCACAGCACCTTTTTGTAATTCTGCTTGAGATAAAACTGTTTGTAGATGAGTTTTATTCATTCCGTGCTTAATTTGTATTTCTACTGTCTCCTTCATCCATTGCGTATAACTGATGTATTTATTTGTTAGCCATAAATCTTTTGTTTTTTCTTCTTCAATATAACAGGCTTCGCTGATTTCTTTTGCAAGAACTGTCCATGCACTTGGCGCCACCTTCCCATTATCTAAAGATAAATTCTTTTTGAGTAAAGTTCCCTCCATATCGAAAAAACAAATTTTCATAATGCCCCCAAAAATTATTCTCATTCTTAATCATAGCATATAAATATCACCAAGTATATTGTAATAAAGGTGGTTCTTTTTTAATATATTATGCAGGAATATGCTCAGATTATTATGGTGGTTTTTAAATATTGCATTTTGTGGTGATGGTTTGAATACAATTCAATTATTTTTTGAAAATTAATTTTTAAATATCCCCATAAAGTCTATTTATTAAGTACTTGACGTATTTGATGAAAACTAAGAAATCCGGTTTAAGAATTGTTTTTATATTAAACTACTCTCTGCTAGTCGATGTCCTGCCCTGAACATAGATTGCGGAAATGCGAAGGTGGTGGGGTAAAAAGTTTTTTTAGGTTTTACTGTTCACACTGTTCACCTCTGGTTTTTTATCAGTAATTTCATGGTGATACAGGGTGAATATACGGTGAAGGGTGAACAGTGGATTGTTCACCTTGTGGCAACGGTCAGAAAGGAAAAGACCGGCTGTTGCCGGTCTGAGTAAGGTTATGTCGCTGCGGGTTCGTCGCATTTCGGCAGCCAGTCGCCGTAGCTTTCCTCTTTCAGTGACAGGTTGGTCTGTATCCCCTGCTTCGTGTGCCGCTTTTCATAATTCAGGCCGTACTCTTTCAGCATCATGGGCAACCCCAGCCCGAACATTTTCAGGCTGAGCACGTTCCTGTACCCGTTAGCCTCCATATAGGCCAGATACGCGTGATAAAGATATTTACGGTAATTACGCGGGACGATGCTGGCATTACCCATAAACATCCCGTTGGTCTGCGGCAGCATTTCCAGATAGCCGCAAAAATCAAACGTCGGGTCAGCATCGCGCTTGATGCTGAGTGCCTCGTCGGAGTTCTGCTGCGACTGGAGCAGTGCGCGGGCGGTCATCGGGTTGCTGAACTGCTGCATAAGCTGACGCACGATAACGGCCAGCTCGCGCGCAATTTTATCCCTGAGCTGCGGGTCGCGTTCTTCCGGGGCAATCTGCTCCGGGAAATGAATAATCACCCGGCGACGGGAGACGCCGCCGCTGCGGTCGGTGAAGCGCATCGGGTTATTGTTGACGGCCAGAATCACCGCCGGAATATGTGTTGAATACGGGTTCTGGTATTTCGGGTCAACCGAGACCGCATCACCGCCGGTGATGGCCTTCAGCCCTGCGCCGTCACCGCTCCATTTTTCCTGGTCAGGCAGACGTATCAGCGAGAAGCCAATCAGGGAGGCACGCTTGCGCGGGTCTTCCAGCGTGTCGATGTCGGCCGACGTGGCGTTATCCTCTCCGGCGAGCAGGGTCGCAATTTCGGCGAGAATGCTTTTGCCACTCCCACCCGGACCGGTGACTTCGAGAAAGAGCTGCCAGTCGTAGCGGTTTGCCAGCACCATAAACAGCGCGGCCAGAATCACGTCGCGTTTTTCTGGTCTGCTACCGGCAGCACGGTCGAGCCAGCGCCAGAAATTAGGGGCATGGGTTTCCAGCGTTTCCCCCTCGACCGGCGGAGTAAAATCCACGTCGCAGAGCGTGCGCAGCCAGTACGATTTGCTGTGCGGGCTGAACAGGCCGCTCCGGGTATCGAGTACCCCGTTGCGAAAACCAATCAGACGGCGTGCCGGTGCGGCCTGCTGAGGAATAATCAGCTTCAGCGTCTCCACCACTGAGGTGATTCTCCCCGACGAGAACGGGGCGCGCAGGCGCTGGAAAAGCCCG
The DNA here is from genome assembly GCF_001037645.1 of Enterobacter sp. BWH64. Lineage (NCBI taxonomy): Bacteria > Pseudomonadati > Pseudomonadota > Gammaproteobacteria > Enterobacterales > Enterobacteriaceae > Enterobacter > Enterobacter sp. BWH64. The sequence goes on along the minus strand of NZ_KQ089922.1, from coordinate 182,918 downwards.
GCTACGTCGCGTTCGAAACTGGACGGCTGAACGACTTTCCATATCCCTGCTTCATAACGGGACAGGAGCTGGCCGTTCGCATCCACCGCCAGCGCTTCGCCGTAATGCTCATGCACCCGCAGAGCCTTGTCGCTGGCGCTCATGGCGGTAAATTCCGCCTCGCTCATGGTGTCGAACGGGCTTTGTGCCGGTGGCCGGATGGCGTCATAAATCGCTTTTCGCGTGGCCTCCCCGCCATTCTGCATAAACGCATCATTCCAGTCACCAAACACCGGCGGCAGGGCAACAACGCCCTCACAGGTTTCTGCGGCCGCGGCGGCTTTTGTCTGACCATCGCCGTTAAGGTCACGGTCAGCAGCGAGGACAATCTGACAGGCCGGGTGTTTCTGACGGGCAAGGCTCGCCAGAGAAAGGAGGTTCACGGACGACAGCGCCACCATAACGGTTTCGCCGGTCAGGTGATGCACGGTGAGTGCGGTCGCATAGCCTTCTGCAATCCACAGGCGTTTTCCAGCCTGTTTTTTCCCTTCGATGGTATGGCTCGCTCCTTTTACCGCCCCGCCTTTCAGGGTGCGTTTGAGCCCCTCAGAATTGATAAGCTGAAGGTTAACCAGTGCGCCGGTATCGTCATACAGCGGGACAACCACATCATCGGCGCGGAACATCACGCCGCCGGTTTTATGTGTGGCCGTCAGCATGACACATTCATGACCGGGAAATCCCTTGCGGGTCAGATAGGCGTTGCCGCTGGCCGTGCGGGTTTTCTCCATCAGTCTGACGGCCAGCGCGGCCGCCGCTTTGCGGTCTGCTTCGGTTTCAGCCTCTGCGGCCACAATCACTTCGGGGGCAACCGGTGGCAGGTTGCCGGTCACGGCATCCACCTTTCCGGCGGCCTCTGATGCGGTCACGCCGAACACTTTCTCGACCAGCTTAAGACCGTCACCCGCACCGCACTGGTTGCAGAACCATGTGCCTCGCCCCTCTTTATCGTCAAAGCGGAAACGGTCAGAGCCACCGCATACCGGACAGGCCTGATGCCGGTTTTTAATCACCTTCACGCCCAGCGCCGGGAGAATGCGCGGCCAGTGGCCGCACGCCTGTTTTACGGTTTCCGTTACGTTCATTTTCATCGTTATTTTCTCCCTCAGTGCACAACAGGCGATTGAATGTGACGGGCGCAGAGTTCATCCATCACGGCCAGCCCGAGAAAGGACAGTGAGGGCGCGGCCTTGAGTGGTCCGGCTTCCATTAAATCTTCCAGCAGTGCACAGGCAATCTGACGCCCTTTTTCCTCGCCGTGCTGGCGCAGGTAGAAGCCCTCCAGCTCGTCGGCAATCGCACTTTCCAGCGCATCGAGGGTGAGGTTTGGGTAGCGGCGCTGGCGTTCGCATACCGTCAGCCATGCACAGGCCACGGCGCGACGATACAGCGCGGCGCGTAATACGGGCGGTAATGGCTTTTTCATACGTTGCCCTCCCCGGTCAGCCAGCGCTGATTGCAGCGCTCTACCACGCCGTCGAGCTGGGCGGTCATAAGGTAAATCACGGAGGTGAGTTGCGACTGCTGCGCAGGATCACGACGAACGGTGGCGCAATCCTGTACCTGCATCAGCTCATTGACGAGCTGGCCGACATTGCGCATGTGCTCAAGGCATTCGAGGTCACGGGCGGTAATGGTGGTGTGTCTCATGCGCGCACCTCCGCAACCGGCAGACGGCCGGCAAACGAGAGGACGTAATCGCGAACGAGGGAACGACGTGCAGCGTGTTCATCACTGGCAACGGTGCGGAGCATACAGATACGGGGTTTACGGTCTGCGCGACGAACGGCGGCAAACACAAAGACAAACTGCGGGTGTGACGGGGTTAGGGTAGTAGCCATGATGGCAACCTCCATTGAGTAGCGGTTATTGCCACCACCGGAGTTCCTACGCTCATGGGTGGTGACCCGGACGGGGGTAGGAATACCGGCCTCAATGAATACCGGCCAGCCCGAAGGCTGCCCCGCCCGGATCACCATTATCTGACAGGGGCTAAGGTATAAGCACCACAGCCCGAAAAATGGGTGTGCCTGAGCAACGACGTAAAAAAAGACGCATGGCGCGTCTGGTGTCGCCATTGAGTAACTCGGGTTCCTACGCCCGGCTGCCGATTTTGCGACAGCGTGAAAACTATACCTGGAAACGACGACAGGAAGCAAGCCAGAAAAAGGGGCTGAACGCTGAACGGTCATCATCATGCGTCATAGCCCCGGTTGCGTTCGGCAATGCGATCTGCCATCCATGCGGTGATTTCAGACTGCGCCCACGCCACGTTTTTGCCGCCCAGGCTGATTTGTTTCGGGAAGGCCTCGCGGCTGATGAGGTCGTAAATGGTTGACCGGGACAGGCCGCACAGATGCATCACTTCGGGCAGGCGGAGAAAGCGTTCCTGAACGGCATCAGAAACCGGCATCAGTGGGGTGGCAGGGGCAGAAGACGGGGAAGAAAAAGCGGTGTGCATCGGGCTACCTCATAAAGTCCATACAGTGCCGGTCATGTCCGTCCGGCTTCGGGTAGCTCCTTATTATGTCTATATTTTTCCTCAGGTCATGTGAGATTTTCGGGGAAACAAACATTGACTTTTCGCTCTGGCAAACAAAGGCAAACGCTGGCAAAGATATGCAAATCACTGCATTACAATGCAGCAATTTCTATTGCTTTTAGTTATACATTTTTCATTTTTAATCGAAATAAAATCTAAGTGGTTTGGACAGAGCAAAACAGGAGGGTGAACAGTGGTGAACAGAGGGTGAACAGTCATGCCCTCAACTGTTCACCCTTTATCTTACTGTATTACTTATATTTTTATTTAAGGTGAACAGTGGTGAATAGTTATAAGTAAAAAAACAAACGATGGGTAAGGTTTTGCTGAGACCTTTCTCTGGCAAGCCGGGTTTTGAGTGGTGTTTGTGCCAGAACTGCCACAACTGCAATGAATCGAGATGTTGTGTGATGAAGGGCAGAATCATTTCAGGTTGAATAAACGGAGAGCCTGAACATGAAACCCGAAACACTCATCACCGTCCTGCAAGATGTTGCCGCCAAGCAGTCCGCAGAGAACAGCCAGCACATCACCGACAAGCTGAGCGCATTCACTGCGGCCAGAGACACCCACGCGGCCAGCATGCAGGTACTGAAAGAGATTAATAAGTCCATTGAACGCTGTAAGCAGGAGCGACAGACCGCCCTCAATGAGAGCGCAGAGGCTGAGCAGGACTGGCGCAGCCGCTTTCGCACCCTGCGCGGCAGTCTCACCCCTGAAATGAAAGCTGAGCACAGCAGGCGTATCGCCAGTCGCGAGCTGGCCGACGAGTTCATCGGTCTGATAGCGGAGCTGGAGAACGACCGGACACGCGCCATGCTGAATGCCTGCTCCACCGGCAATAAATACCTTTCAGCGCATGACGATGCCTTTACCGCTTACGCCGATGCTGAATGGACTCAGGCTGTCAATGCGGTTCCTGTCGCCCTTATCCGCGCTTTCCTGCTGCGTGTTCGTGCCCTCGAAATGAAGGGAGAAAGTGCCCCGCAGTCCGTGGCCATCAGTGAGCTACGCGATGCGCTGAGCCGTCAGGGCAGCCTGTATCACTTCGATATGACGCAGGAGCCGGTGTTGTCCGTGACGGGCATGCACCGACCGCAGATTACAGGCGTGGATACGGAGCTGTTACGCAGCCCTGCGAAGAGAATGATGCTCGCCAGAAAGCTGGCTGAAAATGGCGAGACAGAAGCGGAGGGGTAAGCATGTTTCACTGCCCGTTCTGCAAAACCAGCGCGCATTCCCGCACCAGTCGTTATCTGTCCGATAACGTCAAACAGCGCTATCACCAGTGCATGAACATCGAATGCTCGGCCACGTTCCGTACGCTTGAATCCATCGACGGGGTTATTCGTTCACCGGTGACAGAGCCGGTTATCCCTGTACCCGCACCGGCGGCCACCGTTAACCGTGCCGGTGCGTAAGCACGGCCAGTCATCAGGAGAAACATACGTGACAACACTGACGCTACAGAAAGCCTTTGAGGCCTGTCAGGCAAACAAATCCGCCTGGCTGCAACGCAGGGAAGAACTGACGCAGGCCGAGCAGGCATACCGCGAACAGCTTGCCGGCAGCGGCCACAGCGGCCGGAGCCTGCAAACGCTGCGCGAGATTATCGACGTGAAAAAGTGGGAAATTAATCAGGCTGCCGGTCGCTATATCCGCTCGCATGAGGAGGTGCAGCGCATCAGCATCCGCGACCGATTAAATGATTTTATGCAGGCGCACGGCGCGGAGCTGGCCGCCGCCCTCGCCCCGGAGCTGATGAATTATCCCGGGCAACACCCCGCCATTCAGCGCTGCGCCATACAGCACTCACTCGACTGTCTGCGTGAGGCGCTACAGGTCTGGCTGGCCGCCGGTGAAAAAATTAATTATTCGGCGCAGGACAATGACATTTTAACGGCCATCGGATTCAGGCCTGACGCGGCTTCGCGCGATGATAGCCGTGAAAAATTCACACCCGCACAGAACCTGAATTACACCCGCCGCCGTGCAGAACTGGCCGTGCAGTAGTTCGCTTAAAAATCCCCGAAAATCCCTCCATTTTTACGTATAAAAGCCATGCATGCATAAGGTGCATGGTTTTGCATGCGTTTTACCGACACTGAATCCCCCGCCAGCGCCAGCACTGGCGTGCCCTGAGGCCGGTCATGCACCTGCATTAAAAGCGCACTCTTAAGCGGGCAGGCGGGGCGGGGAGAGCATTGCGCGCACACGTACACTTGTCATTTATTTTTGTCTATGGCGTTTTCTAGAAAATCAAAGAATTCCTTCACTAATTTATCATTGTTATTTTCAGTAAAGCCTCGCTTGTAAAATCCCATGCATGCAGAAAAAATTGCCCTGCTAGTTAATTCGCTATATCGGGATGAATACAAAGGTTCAACTCCTCGATATAGAGACCAGGCTCCATGAGCTATGTCAGATCTAATTTCATACATTTCTTTAGCAACCTTATCCCAGTCCTTTTCATTTGGATAATAAATTGAAACTAATGATGAAATGCGTCTAGTGAAGTTCTTTGTAGTTGAAGAATCTTTTTTCTCACTTGGTAGACTCACAAGTCTTTCGAGGGCTGTTGCTAATTTCACTATGCGTGAACTTTCATCCTTATCTTGTTGCGCGCTACTAAATAAATAGATGGCATCAATTAATCGGTCAGAAATGATAGATCTTTCATTAGGCTCGATGGCTAAGTCAATTAGCTGAGATAACACCTCTCCTAAATCGGAACAGTAATCTTCCTCAAATTTATCCCAGAACTTATCACTCCATACAACCCGACCTATAGATGAATGATTATAGTTGAAATTACTATTAGATTTCTTTGTGAAATAAAAACCTTCGTAGTTAGGATAGGGGCTAGTTGATAAACTTAAAAAGTGTGGCGATATTTTATAGTGCTCGCTAAATAAATGTAGTATCCCTACTACAAAGCCTGCTATATTTTTAGCGATTCGCTCCCTACTCTTTTTAGAGCGTTTACTTATTGGGATTTTTAGGAAATGCTCATAGGGGTATTTATGAGAAAGGCAATATCTCGTTGACAATGCAAGCTGGTCTTCAGTCAATGCATCACCAATTATTGAATACATTTTCTTTGATGAGATTATTTCAGCGCGACCAATTGAAATTTTATCTTTGATTAGGCCGTGAGCTAACACAGGGAAATAGAACTCTTCTTCTACCATTTCCCTTTTTATCATTTTAAATGCATTGTTAAGGATTCTTGTGCATCCTTTAATTCCATCTTCACCATCATCGATGAATATGTGAATATATAGACTGTCCTTTATTTTTGCCACTAATTCGTCCACAGCAACCAACATCTCTAATCTATTGGATTTGATATATCTTGCTGCTATGGAATATAGCCTTTCATTTGAAAGGTATGAAAGATGGATTTGCCGTCTTGGGGTGTCATTGTTTTTCTCTATAAGCTCACACGGAGTGTCTATAGTCATTCCTATTGAACCAAGGGGACGATCATATTCTTTTCGATAGAAATCTTTAAAATTAGATGAAGCTAATTCTTTATTTATTCTATATGCTTCAGAAATAATAAAATCAAAATCCGTAACATCTTGTAAACTTGCGCTCATGATTTTCACCACGTTGTATTAATAAGAAGATTACTATACCATTGCAGCATTTTCTTTCGTTCTTCTAAATATTGAGCATGATTATATATGCCGCGTATTTTATTTTTATCCGCATGCGCTAATTGCATTTCAATCCATGCACTTTCAAAACCTTGTTCGTGCAAGATAGTGGACATTGTATGCCTGAAACCGTGGCCAGTAGCACGTCCTTTATAACCTAATAATTCAATTACTTGTGACACAGTTTCTTTAGAAATAGGTTTGCTACGGTTATTTCTTCCAATAAATATATAAGGATAATGGCCAGTTATTGGTTTAAGCTGCTTAAAGAGGTCAATAACTTGAGTAGATAAAGGAACAAGGTGAGGTCTACGCATCTTCATACGTTCTGCTGGAATTTGCCATACCCCTTTATCTAAATCAACTTCATCCCAAGTAGCAAAACGCATCTCCTGAGTTCGTACACCTGTTAACATGATTATTTTTGTAGCATTTTTAGTAATAATGCTACCTGTATACGCTTCTAAATCGCGAATAAAATGTGGTAATTCTTCGGAAGATAAAAACGGGTGGTGTTTTTGCTTGTGAACGGCCAGCGCTATAGCTAAGTCAGGGGCAGGATTATACTCAGCACGACCTGTTATGATCGCATAGCGAAACACTTCTCCACATCTTTGTCGCACCTTTCGGGTTTTCTCTAAAGCTCCACGTTTTTCAATGCGTCGCAGCACCTCAAGCAACTCTAATGGCTTAATCTCACCTATAGGTCGTTTACCAATAAAAGGGAAAACATCCTGCTCAAATGTTTTGATGATTTCCTCTCGGTAAGCAACTGTCCAACGATCGGCTTTAGTTGAATGCCACTCACGGCTTACTGATTCGAAAGAGTTTTCTGTTGATAGCTTTTGAGCGAGTTTTAATGCTTTGCGTTCCTCTACCGGGTCAATGCCATTAGCAACTTGCTTACGGGCGGTGTCACGCTTCTCACGTGCTTCTGCAAGGCTTACCAAATCGTAGCTACCGAATGACATTAACCGCGCTTTCCCAGCAAGGCGGAAACGGAAACGCCAGCCCTTTGAACCATCGGGATTGATAAGCATTGACAGACCTTGCCCGTCGTTCAATGTGTACGGCTTGTCTTGGGGCTTTGCTCGTTTGATTTGTATGTCTGTAAGTGCCATGTGTATAAGCCAAAAATGTGTATAAAAAATCTATACACATCACTATACATATTTTTCATGGATTCAGGGAGAACTTGTCGGACGGCTACGGATGAGTGGTCAATTATGTATATTGAAAATAAAGAGTTTTTAGACATTCTCGGATGACAGCGGAGGAACTTTGGCGGAAGATCACAGGAGTCGAACCTGCCCGGGAACGCTGGCGTCCCCAACTGGATTTGAAGTCCAGCCACCTCACCGGAGATGACGATCTTCCGCGCCTGCATTGCTACATGGAGGCGGGGCGCATTATAGCTACTTTCAGGCATTTACCACATACCCCACACCACTTTTTTCACCTCTCTTTTGACCTTAACCCCCCTGTTTCAGCTAATTCTTAAGAAAATCCTCAGGTTAGCATTTCGTGCTCATCAACTTTTATCCCGATCACAAAAAACAAGAAACGTAATCTCTTAACCAGAAAACGCAATACCCGCTCCTGAAACAATGGTTTAAAAAACGGTAACCGGTCTCAGCGCCCCCTACAGCGTGAAGGATAAAAATATGAGCGAAGTCCTGTCAGTAAAAGAGAAGATTGGCTACGGCATGGGAGACGCCGCCAGCCATATCATTTTTGATAACGTCATGCTTTATATGATGTTTTTCTACACCGATATTTTTGGTATTCCCGCCGGGTTTGTCGGCACCATGTTCCTGCTGGCCCGCGCGCTGGATGCGATCTCCGACCCGTGCATGGGCCTGATTGCCGACCGCACCCGCAGCCGCTGGGGCAAGTTCCGTCCGTGGATTTTGTTCGGCGCCATTCCGTTCGGCATCGTCTGCGTGCTGGCCTACACCACGCCGGACCTCAGCCTTAACGGAAAAATGGTTTACGCCGCCATCACATACACGCTGCTGACCCTGCTCTATACCGTGGTCAATATCCCGTACTGCGCGCTGGGCGGCGTGATCACCAACGACCCGACGCAGCGTATCTCCCTCCAGTCCTGGCGCTTTGTGCTGGCGACGGCGGGCGGCATGCTCTCCACGGTGCTGATGATGCCGCTGGTGAACCTGATTGGCGGCGACGATAAGGCATTCGGCTTCCAGGGCGGGATCGCCGTGCTGTCGGTGGTCGCGTTCCTGATGCTGGCGTTCTGCTTCTTCACCACCAAAGAGCGCATCCAGGTGCCGCCGAGCACCACCTCCATGCGGGAAGACCTGCGCGACATCTGGCAAAACGACCAGTGGCGCATCGTCGGCGTGCTGACCATCCTCAACATCCTCGCCGTCTGCGTGCGCGGCGGCGCGATGATGTACTACTGCACCTGGATCATGGGCTCGCCGGAGGTGTTCGTCGCGTTCCTGACGACCTACTGCGTCGGTAACCTGATTGGCTCCGCGCTGGCAAAACCGCTCACCGACTGGAAGTGCAAGGTCAGCATTTTCTGGTGGACCAACGCCGCGCTGGCGGTGGTCAGCGTGGCGATGTTCTTCGTGCCGATGCATGCCACTGTGCTGATGTTCGGCTTCATCTTCGTTATCGGCGTGCTGCACCAGCTGGTGACGCCGATTCAGTGGGTTATGATGTCCGATACCGTCGACTACGGCGAATGGACCAACGGCAAACGGCTGACCGGCATCAGCTTTGCGGGCACGCTGTTCGTGCTGAAGCTCGGCCTGGCGCTGGGCGGGGCGATGATCGGCTGGATGCTGGCAGGCGGCGGCTACGACGCGGCAGCCAAAACCCAGAACAGCGCGACCATCAGCATCATCATCGGCCTGTTTACCCTGGCACCGGCGATCTGTTACGTGCTGAGCGCCATCATCGCCAAACGCTACTACACGCTGAAAACCCCCTTCCTGACCAAAATCCTGGGCGAGCTGGCGCAGGGCGCGCGCCGTAATCAGCAGGAATTTGAAAACCTGCCGGTCAGCAAAGAATTGCAGAACTAAGAGGACGTAAGCATGAAAATCAGTGATGGAAACTGGCTTATTCAACCGGGTCTGAACGTGACCTATCCGGTGCAGGTGTTCGACGTGGAGCAGCAGGGCAGTGACCTGGTGGTGTATGTGGCGCCGCGTGACGTGCGCGAACGCACCTGGCAGCTCGACACATTGATGTTCACGGTGCGCCTGTTTGCCCCGCAGGAAGGAATTGTCGGGGTGCGCATCGAACACTTCCAGGGTGCGCTGAATAACGGCCCGCACTATCCGCTGAACGTTCTGAAAGACGTGAAGGTAGAGATTGAAAACAACGCCGAATTTGCCGAGCTGAAAAGCGGCAGCGTTAGCGTGCGCGTTACCAAAGGCGAGTTCTGGGCGCTGGATTTCCTGCGCAACGGCCAGCGCATTACCGGCAGCCAGCTGAAAAACAACGGCTACGTGCAGGACAGCAATACCGATCGCAACTATGTGTTTGAACGTCTGGATCTGGGCGTGGGGGAAACGGTCTACGGCCTGGGCGAGCGCTTTACCGCCCTGGTACGCAACGGCCAGACGGTCGAAACCTGGAACCGCGACGGCGGCACCAGCACCGAGCAGTCCTACAAAAACATCCCGTTCTACCTGACCAACCGCGGCTACGGCGTGCTGGTGAATCACCCCGAGAACGTCTCGTTTGAGGTCGGCTCCGAAAAAGTCTCCAAAGTGCAGTTCAGCGTGGAAGGGGAGTATCTGGAGTACTTCGTGATCGACGGCCCGACGCCGAAAGAAGTGCTGAACCGCTATACCCGCTTCACCGGCAGTCCGGCGCTGCCGCCTGCGTGGTCGTTCGGCCTGTGGCTGACCACCTCGTTCACCACCAACTACGACGAAGCGACGGTTAACAGCTTTATCGACGGCATGGCCGAGCGCGACCTGCCGCTGCACGTGTTCCACTTCGACTGCTTCTGGATGAAGGCCTTCCAGTGGTGCGACTTCGAGTGGGACCCGGTGACCTTCCCCGATCCGGAAGGCATGATCCGCCGCCTGAAAGAGAAAGGGCTGAAGGTCTGCGTGTGGATCAACCCGTACATCGGCCAGAAATCGCCGATCTTCCGGGAGTTGAAAGAGAAGGGCTACCTGCTCAAGCGCCCGGACGGCTCCCTGTGGCAGTGGGACAAATGGCAGCCGGGGCTGGCGATCTACGACTTCACCAACCCGGACGCGTGCAGGTGGTATGCGGACAAGCTGAAAGGCCTGGTGGAGATCGGCGTCGACTGCTTCAAGACCGACTTCGGCGAGCGTATCCCGACGGAGGTCCAGTGGTTTGACGGTTCCGATCCGCAGAAGATGCATAACCATTACGCCTACATCTACAACGAACTGGTGTGGAACGTGCTGAAAGAGACGGTGGGAGAAGAAGAGGCGGTGCTGTTTGCCCGTTCTGCCTCCGTGGGTGCGCAACAGTTCCCGGTACACTGGGGTGGCGACTGCTACGCCAACTATGAGTCGATGGCCGAAAGCCTGCGCGGCGGGCTGTCGATTGGCCTGTCCGGCTTCGGGTTCTGGAGCCACGATATCGGCGGGTTCGAAAACACCGCTCCGGCGCACGTCTACAAACGCTGGTGCGCGTTCGGGCTGTTCTCCAGCCACAGCCGCCTGCACGGCAGCAAATCCTACCGCGTGCCATGGGCGTACGATGACGAGTCCTGCGATGTGGTGCGCCACTTCACGCAGCTGAAATGCCAGCTGATGCCGTACCTGTATCGTCAGGCGGCGCTGGCGCACGAGTTCGGCACGCCGATGCTGCGGGCGATGATGCTGGAGTTCCCGGACGATCCGGCGTGCGATTACCTCGACCGCCAGTACATGTTGGGGGATTCAATGATGGTGGCGCCGGTGTTCTCCGAGGCGGGCGATGTGCAGTTCTACCTGCCGGAAGGGCGCTGGACGCACCTGTGGCACAACGATGAAATCGAGGGTAGCCGCTGGCATAAGCAGCAGCACGATTTCCTGAGCCTGCCGGTCTATGTGCGCGACAACACGCTGCTGGCGCTGGGTAACAATAATCAGAAGCCAGACTATACGTGGCACGAGGGGACGGCCTTCCAGCTCTTCTACCTGAGCGATGGCGCAACGGCGGTGAGTGAAGTGCCTGCGGCGGACGGTTCTGTAGTGTTTGCGCTGAAGGCGTCACGTCAGGGCGACGTCGTGACCTTTACCGGCGCGGGAGATGCGCAAAACTGGTCGGTGTGCTTGCGCAACGTGCAGAAGGTCGGCGGCGTAAAAGGCGGTTCACATGCGGGCAGCGAATGGGGTGTGGTGGTGAAAGCCGAGGGGGATGAGGTGGTGGTTCACCTCTGAGCTGGAAAAATGCCCGGTGGCGCTTCGCTTACCGGGCCTACGGTAATTATGCGGTCTGATGCCCTCACCCACGGTAGAAGGAACCAAAACCTCGTAGGCCGGGTAAGGCGAAGCCGCCACCCGGCTTTTTACTGTGCCGGAGCCACCGTCGACACCACACCACCCGTCATGGTCTGTTGCACCTGCTGTTTATCCATATTCACCGCGCTCAGCTTCCCGTTCACCGTCGGCTTCAGCGGCGCATTCGCCTGCACACTGCCGCTGGCGGTGAGCTGAATATTGCCGTCGCCCGCAATCGGCAGCGCTGGCCAGCCCCACTGCTGCAAAACGTTGAGCGGTACACCGCGCCCGTTCAGGCTCACGGTGGTTTGTCGCTGTGGCAGCTGTGACACGGTGGCGGTCGCTTCCAGGATCCCTTTCTCGGTAAAGGCGCTCAGATCGGTAATATTTACCGTTGCGGCGTTGGCATTCAGCGCCAGCGACGGGCGACGCACGTCGACGCGGTTAAAGGTTGCTGCCGCCCCGTTGAGGGTTGCGTTACCGCCCCACACGCCCCACTTGTGATCCTGCGCCAGCCGCAGATTAGCGGCATAACCGTCGAGGGAGGTGATCTGCCACGGGAACGCCGGATCGATGTCGATCACCAGGTTGCGGCTCAGGCCGAATTTTTTTAGCGTCACGCTGTTCAGCCATGCCGGAAGCGGGTCCATCCACAGCGTTTTCCAGTTTTCCGGAAGCGTATATTCCAGCCCGGCAATGGCAACGTCGTCCAGCACCAGCGCCTGACCCTCGCGCAGCCAGTTGCCGGAGGTGCGCACCATGCCTCCTTCCCAGCGGGAGGTGAACTGACGCAGCGCAATGCCCTGCGGGGAGAATTCCGCATTCAGGATAGGGTCAAACAGATGCAGCGAGCCGTAGATAAATTCGCTGGCGTTCATGGATAACCGTCCCTCCTGGCTTTGCCAGTCACCTTTACTCAGGGTGAGGTTACGCAGGCTGAGATCGAGGTCGGTTACCGCCCAGTCTGGCCCCTGTAGACGGGCATCGGTCACTTCCAGCCGCCCAATCTGTAACGAAGGCAGGGTGGAGAGAGGGGCGAAGAAATCCAGCAGCGATTTGTCGCTTTGCAGGCGGATCTCATTCAGACGCAGGGTGTTGATAACCCAGCCACCGTCGGCATTACGCAGAGCCGAGCCCGTCAGCGAGCCGCGCGCCATATCGGCACCGATGGTATTCAGCACCACCTCTTTGCCGTTGAGTTGTCCCTGAATCAGCACGTTGTTGGCCGGTATGCCGTTGAGCGTGAGCGACCCGGCGCTCATCTGGATTTGCGCATTTTTTCCCAGTACGTTCCCCGCCTCGGGCTGCCACGGGCTGACGCCGCCGGTCACCTTTTGCGCACTGAGATCCCACTCCGTATTCGGGCTGTTAAAGGCCATGTTATTCAGTTGCAGACGGTCGGCCTGGAACGGCAGCGGCGCCGTCTGCGGCGATAAATTCAGCGTGCCATCGAACAGGGTGATGGCATCCATATGCAGCGGGTCGGTGATCTGGCGGCTGCTTAAGCCAATATCCACTTTTTTAGCGACCAGCGTGGCCGGTTTGCCATCTCGTCCGAAGGTAACGTTTTCCAGAAGGATGTGAGAAGGGGATGAAAAGCGGTGATCCATCAGGTCAAAGTTGAGCTCGTAATCGGTATTCACCGTGATCCAGCTGCTGACCTGCGATGCGCCCCAGCGGGTCTGGAGCAGAAAATAAAAGGCGAGCACTACAATGAGCAGGGCTACCAGAAGATAGATAAGCAGCTTTCCAATAAATTTCATGGTCTTCCTTCCCGCGAAACGCACATAAGGGTGTTATGCACGATTTATGCGCAATGCTCAAGGCGGGAATGGTGTAAAGAGATGTCACGGCAGGCATTGACAGCCTGCCGTGTGGGGATCAGTTCTTTTCAGGCGGGAAAATGAGATTCAGCACAATAGCGGTAATACCGCCCGCGGCGATGCCGGAAGAGAGCAGGTTTTTCACCCAGTCAGGGGCAAACTGCAAAATCATCGGCTGCTGGGAGACGCCAAGCCCTACGGCGAGAGACAGCGCAATAATCATGATTGCGCGGCGGTTCAGCGGCTCGCGGGAGACGATACGCACGCCAGAGGCCGCGATGGTACCGAACATGACCAGCGTCGCGCCGCCCAGCACCGGCTCAGGGATGTGCTGCACAAACCCGCTCACCGCCGGGAACAGGCCGAGGACCACCAGCATCAGCGCCACCACGAAGCCCACGTAGCGGCTGGCCACGCCGGTCAGCTGGATCACGCCGTTGTTCTGGCCGAAGCAGGAGTTCGGGAAGGTGTTGAACACCGCCGAGACAAACGAGTTCAGTCCGTTCGCCAGCACGCCGCCTTTCAGACGTTTCATGTACAGTGGGCCGGAGACCGGCTGCTCGGACACGTCGGAGGTGGCGGTGATATCGCCAATGGTTTCCAGCGAAGTGATCATAAAGACCAGCATCAGCGGCAGGAGCAGACTCCAGTCAATGCCCAGGCCGTAGTAGAGCGGCGTTGGCACGGTAATCAACGCGCTGTTGGTTGGGGTGGTGTTTTCCGGCAGCATGCCCAGCGCCCACGCCAGCAGGTAACCGGCCGCCATGGCGATCACCAGCGATGCCACGCGCAGGTACGGGTTACGCTGGCGGTTAAGCAGAATAATGATCGCCAGCACGACGCCTGCCAGCAGCAGGTTTTTCGGCGCGCCGAAGGTATGGTCGCTCATTGCCGCGTAGCCGCCCCCGATGGAGGTCAGACCCACCTGGATCAGTGACAGGCCGATAATCATCACCACCACGCCGGAGACCAGCGGGGTGATCACCCGGCGCGCCAGGTGCAGAACGCGGGAAATGATCATCTCTGTGCAGCTTGCCAGCATCAGGGTGCCGAAAAGCGCCGCCATCATCGTCGGGACATCTGCGCCGCCGGTTTTCAGTGCCGTACCGCCCATGATCAGCGGCGCCACAAAGTTAAAGCTGGTGCCCTGAATCGACAGCAAACCCGAGCCCACCGGACCCCAGGCTTTAATTTGAATGATGGAGGCCACGCCGGAAGCGAACAGAGACATACTGATGATGTGTTGCGTATCCTGCGCCGGTAACCCCAGCGCCTGGCAAATCAGCAGAGCCGGCGTGATGACCGCAACGAACATCGCCAGCAGGTGCTGGCAGGCGGCAAACAGGGTTTGAGGCAGCGGGGGACGATCTTCAAGGCGGTAAATCAGTTCGCTGTTTTGCTTCTGCGCAATCGGTTGCGCATCAGCAGACTCCAGAGTGTTAACAGACATCGGCGGCAATCCCACGGTGGAAAAGCGGGCATTTTAGCTGACCACCTGGTAAAAGCAAACGATTGCCAGCAAAAAAAAGAGAGAAAATCTGCCGGTGTGAGCAGGTTTTCTACAACGAACAGGAAAAAAAAATTACACTTTTCGCGCCGGCGGCTCATGACGAGCATCACCCGGCCCAGGATAACGCCGCGTGTGTATGGAACACGCGCATAACAGGAGCCTTTTATGATTCATCTCGATACGTTGTCGACCCTTGTTGCCGCAACGCTGGTTCTTCTGCTTGGTCGCAAGCTGGTACACAGTGTTTCCTTTCTGAAAAAGTACACCATTCCTGAACCTGTCGCCGGTGGATTGCTGGTGGCGCTGGCCCTGCTGGTGCTGAAAAAAAGCATGGGCTGGGAAATCGATTTTGATATGTCCCTGAAAGATCCGTTGATGCTGGCCTTCTTTGCTACTATCGGCCTGAACGCTAACCTCGCAAGCCTGCGTTCGGGCGGCAAGGTGCTGGGCGTGTTTCTGATTGTTGTGGTGGGCCTGCTGCTGATGCAAAACGCCATCGGCATCGGTATGGCGTCGCTGCTGGGGCTGGATCCGCTGATGGGTCTGCTGGCGGGGTCGATTACCCTGTCAGGTGGCCACGGAACGGGCGCGGCGTGGAGCAAGCTGTTCATCGAACGCTATGGCTTTGAAAACGCAACGGAAGTGGCAATGGCCTGCGCGACCTTTGGCCTGGTGCTTGGCGGGCTGATTGGCGGCCCGGTAGCGCGCTATCTGGTGAAACACTCCACCACGCCGGAAGGCAGGCCAGACGATGAAATGGTGCCGACCGCATTTGAAAAACCGGACGTTGGCCGCAGCATCACCTCGCTGGTGATGATTGAAACCATCGCCATGATTGCCATCTGCCTTACCGTGGGCAAAATCGTTGCGCAATGGCTGGCGGGAACGGCTTTCGAACTGCCAACCTTTGTCTGCGTGCTGTTTATCGGGGTGATCCTGAGCAACGGTCTGGCGCAGATGGGCTTCTACCGCGTCTTTGAGCGCGCAGTGTCCGTGCTGGGGAACGTCAGCCTGTCGCTGTTCCTGGCGATGGCGCTGATGAGCCTCAAGCTGTGGGAACTGGCCTCGCTGGCGCTGCCGATGGTGGCGATCCTGGCGGTGCAGGCTGTGTTCATGGCGCTGTATGCCATCTTTGTTACCTGGCGCATGATGGGCAAAAACTATGATGCGGCGGTACTGGCTGCGGGCCACTGTGGGTTTGGTCTGGGAGCGACGCCAACGGCCATCGCGAATATGCAGGCGATCACCGAACGGTTCGGCCCGTCGCACATGGCGTTTCTGGTGGTGCCGATGGTGGGCGCATTCTTCATTGATATCGTCAACGCGCTGGTCATTAAGCTCTACCTGATGCTGCCGATGTTTGGCTGACCGTCAGGCGTTGGAATACCGCTCGGTTTCCGGCATCCAGCGTTCAATTAACGCTGCCGCCTGTTCGGGGTAGCGTTCATGAATATGACGCGCAAGGCGTTGTACTTCGGGGATCATGGCCTGATCGCGCAATAAATCCGCTACTTTAAACTCGGCGTTACCCGTCTGACGCGTGCCCAGCAGTTCGCCCGGGCCGCGGATCTCCAGATCTTTTTGCGCAATGACGAAGCCGTCATTGCTGTCGCGTAATACCTGCAAACGCATCTGCGCGGTTTTCGACAGAGGGGCTTTGTAGAGCAGCACGCAGTGAGAGGCGATCGCGCCACGGCCCACGCGGCCTCGTAGCTGGTGGAGCTGCGCCAGGCCCAGGCGCTCCGGGTTCTCAATAATCATCAGGCTGGAGTTCGGCACGTCCACGCCCACTTCGATGACCGTGGTCGCGACCAGCAAATGCAGCTCGCCCTGTTTGAACGACTGCATCACCGCCTGCTTCTCGGCAGGCTTCATGCGCCCGTGAACCAGACCTACGTTCAGCTCCGGCAGGGCGAGTTTTAACTCTTCCCACGTGGCTTCGGCAGCCTGAGCTTCCAGCAGCTCAGACTCTTCAATCAGGGTACAGACCCAGTAAGCCTGACGTCCTTCGTGGGTGCAGGCGTTGCGCACGCGGTCAATGATGTCGCTGCGGCGCGTGTCCGGAATGGCGACCGTTGTCACCGGCGTACGACCCGGGGGGAGTTCGTCGATGGTGGAGGTATCCAGATCGGCATAGGCCGTCATCGCCAGGGTGCGCGGAATCGGCGTGGCGGTCATGATCAGCTGATGCGGGTGGAAGCCCTGTTGCAGACCTTTCTCCCACAGCGCCAGACGCTGATGAACACCAAAGCGGTGCTGTTCGTCGATAATGACCAGCGCCAGGCCGTTAAACTGCACCTGTTCCTGGAAAATGGCGTGCGTGCCGACAATCATCTGCACCTGCCCGCTGGCAATGGCTTCCTGCTGCGCAAGGCGCGCTTTGCCCTTCTGCTTCCCGGCCAGCCAGCCCACTTCAATTCCCAGCGGGGCGAACCAGTTCCGGAAATTGTTGGCGTGCTGCTCGGCCAGCAGTTCAGTCGGTGCCATCAGCGCCACCTGCTTACCGTGGGCGATGGCGCGCAAAGCGGCCAGCGCGGCGACCAGCGTTTTACCGGAACCCACGTCGCCCTGCACCAGGCGCATCATTGGCACATCCAGCGCCATATCGCGTTCGATCTCGGCAGTCACCCGCGCCTGGGCGCCGGTGGGTTTAAACGGCAGTGAGGCCAGCAGCTTATCTTTGAGCTCATCACGCTGGCTTAATGGCTGCGCGTGGAAACGCTGCGCACCTGCGCGCAGGGCCAGCATGCTCAGGTTGTGAGCCAGTAATTCCTCAAGGATAAGACGCCGTTGGGCGGGGTGTTTACCGCTCTCTAAATCAACAAGCTGAAGCGTTGGCGGTGGACGATGCAGGGTGCGCAACGCCTCCGGCAGGCTCATCATGCCCTGCGCCAGCTCCGGCGGAAGCAGCTCGTTAATGGCGCAGGTATCGAGCAGCTCCAGCGCCTGATCGGTGAGCTTGCGCAGCGTAGCCTGCTTAATGCCTTCAGTGGTTGGATAGACCGGCGTGAGCGTCTCCTGTAGCTCAGGTGAGCTGAGATCACCCTGCACGCGGTATTCCGGGTGGATCATCTCCGCGCCGTATTTGCCCCGTTTGGCTTCACCGTACGCAAGTACGCGTCGTCCAGTGGCAAGGCTGTTTTTCATTGCCGCATTGAAGTTGAAAAAGCGCATGGTGAGAATGCCGGTGCCGTCGCTGATCTGGCAGGTCATCATCCTGCGTCCGCCAAAGGTGATGTTGCAGTTCAGCACTTCCCCTTCAACGGTGGCGTAAATAGCGGGCAGCAGATCGCCAATCTTATAAAGCTGAGTACGGTCTTCGTAGCGCAGGGGGAGGTGGAGCAGGAGATCCTGCACGGTGTGCAGGCCTATCTTCGCCAGTTTACTGCTTTGTGCCGCGCCCACGCCCGTCAGGCTGTTGAGCGGTATGGCGTCCAGCAGGCGGCCTTTCATGATTTACCCCGCGTACTGCATGGTGGACCACCACTCGGCATCGGCTTCAATTTCGCCCTGCGCGTTGACGTGGGGGTAAGGCAATTTCTTCTGCTTCGCAACGCGAGCCAGCACCGGATAGCCACCTTCAAACAGCAGGCGCTGCTGCTCCTCTTCCGGCAGCATGCTGTTGCTGCGCTCGTACATTCCGGCATTCTGACGCTGGCGCTGCGCTTCATACAGGATCAGCGCCGAGGCGACCGACACGTTGAGTGACTGGACCATGCCGATCATTGGAATGATGATGTCCCGATCGGCCAAATCCAGTGCTTCCTGCGTGATCCCCGTTTTCTCCTGGCCCATTAAAATACAGGTCGGACGAGTGTAGTCGATCTCACGGAAATCCACGGCTTTAGCAGAGAGGTTGGTTGCCAGAACCTGCATGCCACGCCCTTTCAGGTGCGAGACCGCTTCACCAATAGTCTGGTGAGTTTTCACGGATACCCAGCTGTTGCTGCCTGCGGCGGTGGAGGCCATGGTACGCATACGTGCGCCAGGCCAGACGGCGTGGACTTCATGCACGCCGACGGCATCTGCGGTGCGGACGATAGCAGAGACGTTATGAGGTTTATGGACCTGCTCCATGCAGACCGTCAGATCAGGCTGACGCCTGGCGAGCATTTCGCAGATTCGCTCGTAACGTTTTGAATTCATAATGCTAGTTTCGGTTACGGGTGACTTTAATGACGTCCGGCATCACGCGGATCTTGCGCATAATATTGGCCAGATGCACACGGTCACGGGCGGTCAGGCGAATAAAGGCGCTATAAACGCGGCCATCTTTTTCTTCCGTATTCAGGCTTTGAATGTTGGATGAGGCGGTGTTGATCGCTGCCGTCAGGTTCGCCAGGGCACCCTGGTGGTTGAACATATCCACCTTGATTTCAGTGATAAATTCCTGCGCCGTCTCTTTATCCCACTCGACCGCCATGAACTTCTCAGGCTCTTTCTGATAGCCACGGATGTTACGGCAGGATTCATGGTGGATCACCAGCCCTTTACCCGGGCTGACGTGCGCAATAATCGGGTCGCCCGGGATAGGACGGCAGCATTTGGCGAAGGTGATGAGCACCCCGTCAGCGCCTTTGATCGGCAGGTGACCATGATTTTGCGTGGTGGCAGGAACGGCTGTCGTTTCGCCTTGTTGCAGGTTCTTCGCCACGACCACGCTCATGGCGTTGCCGAGACCAATCTCTGCCAGCAGGTCTTCCAGCGAGGCGAGCTTCATACGCTCCAGCTCATGCTGAATGTTTTCTGGCGGGATCTCTGCCAGTTTGCGGCTGCCACCCAGCGCGTGATTGAGCAGACGACGCCCCAGGCTAACGGAGTCGTCGCGCTTGAGGTTTTTCAGCAGCTGGCGGATTTTTGCGCGCGCTTTTGAGCTCACGACAAAGTTCAGCCAGGCGGCGTTAGGACGTGCCCCCGGCGCGGTAATGATCTCCACCGTCTGTCCGCTGAAGAGCGGCTGCGACAGCGGATAAGGCTGCCTGTCGACGCGGGCACCTACGCAGGCATGGCCGATATCGGTATGCACGGCGTAAGCGAAGTCGACCGGTGTCGCGCCCGCAGGCAGTTCGACAATGCGCCCTTCCGGCGTGAAAACGTAAATCTCATCCGGGAAGAGATCGGATTTAACGCTCTCGATAAATTCAAACGAGCTACCTGCGCTCTGTTGCAGCTCCAGCAGGCTCTGCATCCAGCGCTGGGCGCGGATTTGCGCGGTGGTGCTGCTTTCGCCGCCGTGCTCTTTGTAAGCCCAGTGCGCCGCGACACCCATCTCAGCCATTTGATCCATATCTTCGGTACGAATCTGCACCTCAACAGGGACACCGTGCGGGCCAATCATGGAGGTGTGCAAAGACTGGTATCCGTTCGCTTTTGGAATGGCGATGTAATCTTTGACGCGCCCCGGACGCGGCTTGTACAGGCTGTGCATCTGCCCCAGCACGCGATAACAGGTGTCTGAATCGTGGACGATGACGCGGAACGCGTAGATATCCATAATCGAGTGAAAACGCTGCTCTTTGAGCACCATTTTGCAGTAGATAGAGTACAAATGCTTTTCGCGACCGCTCACGCGGCACGGAATGCCCGCTTCCTGCAAACGCCCTTCGATTTCAGAGAGGATCTTTTGAATCATCTCTTTACGGTTACCGCGAGCGGCTTTCACCACCTCTTTAATCACGCGATAGCGGTTCGGGTACAACGCCTCAAAACCCAGCTCTTCCAGCTCGGTTTTAATGTGATGAATACCTAAACGGTGCGCCAGCGGACTGTAAATTTCGAGGGTTTCACGGGCGATGCGGCGACGTTTATCCGGGCGAAGTGAGCCCAGTGTGCGCATATTGTGGGTGCGGTCAGCCAGTTTGATGAGAATGACGCGGATATCCTGCACCATCGCCATGATCATCTTGCGGAAGTTTTCGGCCTGCGCCTCTTTCTTGTCGCGGAATTTCAGCTTATCAAGCTTAGAGACCCCTTCCACCAGCTCGGCAACGCTTTTGCCAAACAGCTGTTCCATGTCCTGGTAGGTGGCAGGGGTATCTTCGATCACGTCGTGCAGCAGGGCGGCCATCAGCGTTTCGTAGTCGAGTTTCATCTCGGCCAGAATACAGGCCACCGCTACCGGGTGCGTGATATAGGGTTCACCGCTTGAACGTGTCTGGCCCTCGTGAGCGTCACGTGCAACGAGATACGCCTGCTGAAGACGCTTAATCTGGTCTTCAGGCAGGTAGGTTTGAATCAGTTGATTCAGGCTTTCAAACAGATACAAGGGCGACCCGCAGGTTTAATTAACGACGACCTTCAGCAATAGCGGTAACAGCTTGTAATTCAGCGGCTTCCTGCTCTTGCTGCTCCTGGCGCTCACGCACGTCGAGGATCTGGTTGTTGATCAGACCTTCTTCGATTTCGCGAAGTGCAATAACGGTGGTTTTATCGTTTTCTTCCGGTACCAGCGGATCTTTACCGCCTACCTGCATCTGACGAGCGCGACGCGCGGCGACCAGCACCAGGTCAAAACGGTTACCAATTTTCTCTACAGCGTCCTGAACAGTTACGCGTGCCATACTTAAAATGCTCCACAGGTGAAGAAATGACTGGGCATGATACTGAAAGTGGGTTCAGTCTGCCAACAGTTTGGTGATTAATGCGTCATGTCGCTGCTTCTGGCGGCTCATACGCAGACGTTCTGCGCGAAGGATAGTTTTGAGATCGCTCAGCGCGGCATCAAAATCATCATTCACAATAAGGTAATCATATTCCGCGTAATGGCTCATTTCTGCAACTGCCTGCGCCATACGCTTCGCGATAACTTCTTCGCTGTCCTGGCCGCGACCACGCAGGCGGCGATCCAGTTCATCTTTCGATGGCGGTAAAATAAAGATACTGCGCGAATCAGGCATTTTCTTACGAATTTGCTGCGCGCCCTGCCAGTCGATATCCAGGAACACGTTCACGCCGGTCGCCAGTACCTGCTCAATGGTTTCACGCGAAGTACCGTAGTAGTTACCGAAAACTTCTGCGTGTTCAAGAAACGCGTCTCTGCCAATCATCGCTCTGAATTCGTCGTGATTCACAAAGAAATAGTGTTCACCGTGCACTTCACCCGGACGCGGTGCTCGCGTGGTGTGAGAAACAGAAACCTGCGTATCGTACAACGGTTGGGTTTTTAACAGTGCCTGAATAAGGCTGGATTTACCCGCGCCACTAGGGGCAGAAACAATATAAAGCGTGCCTTGAGCCATGAGAGTCTTTTGTATGTGTTAACGAAGAAGTCCTACATACGGGCTTATTATACACGTCGCCGCTGTGTGACGTAGCCTTTGTCACACTTTTTCCCCTGGATGATTAAATTTTGCGTGCCGTTTTCAGCTTTTACCTTCTTTTTGCTGCAATAAAAACAATGCGCTGAAGCGCGCTCGTAAAATGCAATTTTGTAGCTGGTCTGCGGCTCACGGGCAGGGTATACCCTTCGCAAAACAGGGAGGGGTAATAATGGTGAAATGGATAAGCATACTGATGATCTTCTTAAGCAGCGGGGCGATGGCTATTTGCCCGGTCTGGTCACCGGCTAAAGCCGGGCAGGAGATCGCGGCCCTGAAGGCGCAGCTGACCCGCTGGAATGAAGATTACTGGAAGCAGGGCCGCAGCGAGGTGAGCGACGACGTTTACGACAGGCTTAACGCCCGCTTAAAACAGTGGCAGCGCTGTTTTCACGATGAACCGCTGCACGACGATCTTCCAGCCGCCAGTGGGACGGTGAAACATCCCTTCGCCCATACCGGCGTGCATAAGGTAGAAAGCAAGCAGGCGCTTAGCCGCTGGATGGCGACGCAGCAGGATCTCTGGGTACAGCCAAAGGTGGATGGTGTTGCGGTCACCCTGGTCTACAAAAACGGCAAGCTGGTGCAGGCGATTAGCCGGGGCGACGGCTTACAGGGGGAAGAGTGGACGGCACAGGCGCGAATGATCCCCGCTATTCCGCAAACGCTGGCCGGGCCGCTTGCCAACAGCGTGTTGCAGGGTGAACTTTTTCTGCTGCGCGACGGGCATATCCAGCAGCGGATGGGGGGGATGAACGCGCGTGCGAAGGTAGCGGGGGCAATGATGCGCGCGACCGATCGCGCAGCGCTGAAGCAGACAGGCATTTTTATCTGGGCCTGGCCGGACGGCCCAAAAGCGATGAAAGCACGCCTTTCCGCGCTGGCGGAGGCAGGTTTTACCCTGACGGCCCGCTATACCCTGCCGGTTAAAAACGCGGCTGATGTGGAAGCGCAACGGACGGCCTGGTTTAAGGCTTCGTTGCCCTTCGCCACGGATGGCATTGTGGTTCGCGCCTCGGCAGAGCCGCCGGGCGAGGAGTGGCTGCCGGGGGAAGGGAGTTGGATCGTCGCATGGAAATACCTTCCTGTGGCCCAGGTGACGGAAGTCAAAGCGATTCACTTTACCGTTGGCCGTACCGGGCGGATCACCGCGATTGCGCAGCTTGAGCCGCTGATGCTCGACGATAAACGCGTACAGCGCGTCAGCTTAGGGTCGGTTAACCGCTGGCAGAGGCTGGATATTGCCCCCGGCGATCAGGTGCTGGTAAGACTGGCGGGACAAGGTATTCCCCGGCTGGATAACGTGGTGTGGCGCAATGTGGATCGCCGTAAACCGCAGCCGCCCTCATCGCGCTATAACGGCTTAACCTGTTTCTATGCCTCCCCGGAGTGCATGGAGCAATTTTTTGCCCGGCTGAAGTGGCTAAGTTCCAGGCAGGCGTTAGATATCGAAGGAATGGGCGAATCAGGATGGCGGACCCTCTATCAGGCGCATCGGTTTGAGCACCTCTTCTCCTGGCTACAGCTCACGCAGGCGCAGCTCACCGCGACGGCGGGGATATCGGCATCGCATGGCGCTGCGCTGTGGCATCAGTTTAACCTGGCGCGGGAGCGACCTTTTATCCGCTGGATCACCGCGATGGGAATACCGCTGGCCCGGTCGACGCTCAAGGCGGCAGGGGATCGCACCTGGCAGGAGCTGATTCAGCGAAGCGAAGCGGAGTGGCGGATGCTGCCGGGTGTCGGGCAGGAGAAGGCCCGCCAGATCGTAAACTGGCTGCATCAGCCTCAGATTGATGCCCTGGCAAAATGGCTGGCCGCAGAGCACATCGGTGGATTTTAATCTGCGTGCGCTCCTGAACAGACTGGCGAGGGGGCACACTTCCGCTGCCGTGAATAGCGTATTTATGAGACGCGGTTTATATACGCAATAATTATGAATATAAATGAATTATTCATGGTAAATATATTTTGAGGAAATATTATCCCTGAACCCAATTTCAGAATTTGCTCTGCTTGCGTTTTTATTTTCTTTGAGAGAACGGCTTAATTGATCTCAATCACTATTAATCGAGAGCAATAGCCGGGAATGAAGGAGTTATAGGCAATGCAGCCTGAGTATTGTTCGTATTTTTGCTTTTAATTTCAGTTGTTTAACTATTTTATTAATAATATGTTGAGTGTTTTCTGGTTAACAATTAGTCATATTTATTCTGCCGGAAATCATTGCGTCAAATTATTATAAGAATTATCTTATCCAAAATTTTTAAGGTAGTTACCGCTGGGGTGCATTTCGCATCACTCTGCGTTTTCCTTTCTTTTTGCGCCCCGTGAGGGGGTTAACTATCTGAACTCCAATTGAAGCAATTAAGGGTACCGAAATATATCCTGGCGGTTTATATGCGCTGGTGTTCAGAGCCCAGGGCTTTTACATGGATGATTTTCCGTCCCTGTCGGGCCGGAATTCAGCCCCGGGCTTTATGCCCGTTAACCGGGACCTGGTTTCCAGGTGCTCATATTTTCCTTCATTTGAATGAGGACCAAAAATGAAAAGGACGCTTTGTACAGTGCTGACGGCACTCACGCTGGCGACTGCCCTGCCTGCTATAGGCGCTACCACCGAAGCAGGTAGTACCAGCGCAGCAACAACCGGTACAACAACCGGAGCAACGGTGGGAACTACTGCTGGCACTACGGGGGGACTGGCGGCAGGCGCGATTGGGACAACCGCTGTTGTCACCACCGCTGCGATTGCCGGCGTAGCGACGTTAGCCGTTGTCGCGGTAAGCGACAGTGGCGATGACTCAGGCAATGGTACTTCCACGACGACAGTTACCCGCTAAGGCTGGTGCGCAAGGCGATATAGCCTTGCGCTGAACAGCGCAACGACTTGACCCGGTGGCGATATCAAAGCCGGGTATTTAATTGATTTCAATGTTATTTAATCAAGGATTTCTGGTGAGACTGTTTATTCTGCTCATCATGACTCTGCTGATCCAGGGATGTACGCCGAGCCAGCAGAGCATTATTGAGACCTTTAACGCCAGCCTGGACGGGCGCCAGGATGTGACGGTAACGGACGGGCAGATTCAGGTGCTCCCATACTCAACCATGTACCTGCGTCTGGATAATGGCCCGAGGATCCTGGTGGTTCTCGGATACATCGAACAGGGAAACAGTAAGTGGTTATCGCAGGATAATGCGATGATCGTCACGCATAACGGTCGCCTTATCCACACGCTCAAGCTCCCTTATAACCTGCTTGAGGTAACCAACCTTGAGCACGATCCGCTGCGCCACACGCCGCAGCTCCGCGACGGCAGCCAGTGGTCGCGCGATGTGCGCTGGCAGGAAGAGGGGCGGTATCGCTCCGCACACCTGACCTCGCGCTTCTCCCTGAGCGGGACGGAAAACCTGACCCTTGCCGGAAACACGCTACGTTGTCAGGTCTGGCAGGAGACGGTGCAGGCCGACGGCCTCGATCGTCGCTGGCATAACACCTTCTGGATTGATTCCGCCACCGGCCAGGTACGCCAGAGCGAACAGATGCTCGGCGCGGGCGTATTCCCTGTCGCCATGACGATGTTGAAGCCCGCCCCATGAACAGACTCCGAAAATGGTTACCTGGCGTAGGGCTATCTCTCTTCAGCCTGCCCGCCTTATGTGCAAGCGTCGTTACCGTGCATCAGCCGGGCAAAACGTGGTCTGCTGGACAGGCCGATACGCTCTCCCGGCTGGTCACCCAGCCGCAGCTGAACAACGTCTGGTGGCAGGGCGCTGTCATCGCAACCCCTTCCGCCACGCGGCGAGCGCAACAGACGCAACAGCAGGTGCTGGCGTCGCTTTCAGCCTGGCAGAATCGCGCCGATGACGAGCGGATCGCGACCATTCGCACTGTCGGTACACAGATCCGCTCCCTGCGGATCGTCGGGCGGCAGTTTGTCAGCCTCGATCCAGACGCCGTGCGTACCGACGCCCGCGGCGATCGTTCCCTTGAGGGCCGTTACGATCTGTGGCTCTCGCCTGCGCCCCGCACCGTCACGCTGATGGGGGCGGTCGCCACACCGGGGAAACTGGCCTGGCGACCGGGCGCAAGCATCAGGGATTACTTACAGGGGCAGCTGCGGCTGGCTGGCGCCGACAGGAATAACGTGACCGTTATCGATCCTGACGGCAGTAGGGTTGTTGCTGTTGCGCCGGTGGCGTACTGGAACGCACGCCATATTGAAGCAGAGCCGGGCGCTGTTCTGTGGGTGGGGTTTGATCCCCGGGCGGTGCCGGACGATTTTACCGGTCTGAATGAGCAAATCGTTGCGCTCCTGACGCGGCGGATACCTGACTGATGAACAAACTTTTTTTACTGAGCGGCCTTGCTCTGGCGATCTCTTCTGCCTGCCACGCGGAGCTGCGTACCTGGCCCGATCCGACCGGACCTTCACAGTCCGACTTTGGCGGCACCGGCCTGATGCAAATGCCCGACGCGCGCTTTGGCCGGGAAGGGGAATTCAGCGTCAACTACCGCGATAACAACCAGTATCGTTTTTACTCCTCTTCGGTCGTGCTCTTTCCGTGGCTGGAAGGGACGATTCGTTATACCGACGTCCGCACCCGCAAATACAGCAGCGACGAGGATTTCAGCGGCGATCAAAGCTACAAGGATAAGTCGTTCGATTTTAAGGTTCGTCTGTGGGAAGAGGACTATAGCCTGCCGCAGGTGGCGCTCGGCAAGCGCGATATTGCGGGCACCGGCCTGTTCGACGGTGAATATCTGGTTGCCAGTAAAATGGCCGGACCGGTCGATTTTACCTTTGGAATAGCCTGGGGATATCCCGGTAATAGCGACAACGTGGGTAACCCGCTGTGCCACGACAACAATAAGTATTGCACCCGCGGCGAATCACATGATGCCGGGGATATCAGCTTTAGCGATATGTTTCGTGGTCCGGCGTCGCTGTTTGGCGGCCTCCAGTATCAGACGCCCTGGCAGCCCCTGCGCCTGAAGCTCGAGTATGACGGCAACAATTATGCCGATGATTTTGCCGGCTCCATTAAGCAGTCGAGCCATATCAACGTGGGGGCAGTCTATCGCGTTGCCGACTGGGCCGATCTCAACCTCAGCTACGAGCGCGGCAATACGCTGATGTTTGGCTTCACCCTGCGGACCAACTTTAACGATCTGCGCCCCGCGCTGCGTGATAACCCGAAACCGGCCTGGCAACCGGCACCGGCAGGCGAGACGCTGGACTATACCTCGGCGGCAAACCAGCTCACCGCGCTTAAGTACAACGCAGGCTTCGATGCGCCGGAGATCCTTCAGCACGGCAATACCTTATACATGACCGGCGAACAGTATCGCTATCGCGATCCGCGCGAAGCGGTGGATCGCGCCAACCGTATTCTGATCAATAACCTGCCCGACGGGGTCGACACGATCGCTATCACCCAGCGGCGTGACCATCTGCCGCTGGTCACGACGCAAACCGATGTCACCAGCCTGCGCAAACAGCTGGCGGGACAGCCGCTCGGCCAGGAGGAGGCGCTCAGGCAGCAGCGCGTCGAGCCTGTGGATACCACAGCGTTCGGGCGCGGCTACCGTATTCGCGCCGATCGCTTCAGCTACAGCGTCAAACCGACGCTGGCGCAGTCGCTGGGCGGTCCGGAAGATTTCTATATGTTCCAGGTGGGGGTGATGGCCAGCGCCAGCTACTGGCTGACCGATCGTCTGCTGCTCGACGGCGGCGTGTTCGCCAACCTCTATAACAACTACGACAAGTTCAAATCCTCGCTGCTTCCCGCTGACTCCAGCCTGCCGCGCGTCAGAACCCATATTCGCGATTATGTCAGCAATGACGTCTACATCAACAACTTACAGGCCAACTATGTCGATGCGCTGGGGCACGGCTTCTATGCCCAGATTTATGGCGGCTACCTCGAAACCATGTACGGCGGCGTGGGAGCAGAGGCGCTCTGGCGCCCGCTTGATAGCGACTGGGCGCTGGGCGTGGATGCGAACTACGTCAAGCAGCGCGACTGGGACGACATGATGCGCTTCACCGACTACAGCGCGCCAACCGGATTTATCACCGCCTACTGGAACCCGGCGAAGCTCAACAGCGTGCTGATGAAGCTGAGCGTCGGGCAGTACCTGGCGAAGGATAAAGGCGCCACCCTCGACGTCGCGAAGCGATTCGACAGCGGCGTGACGGTAGGCGTCTGGGCGGCGCTGACCAACGTCTCGAAAGAGGATTATGGCGAAGGTGGCTTTAGCAAAGGCTTCTACATCTCGATCCCGCTTGATCTGATGACGATCGGCCCAAATCGCAACCGGGCGGTGGTCTCGTGGACGCCTCTCACGCGTGATGGCGGCCAGACGTTAGGCCGTAAATATCAGCTCTATGACATGACGTCAGAACGCGAAACCCCGGTAGGGCAGTAGTACCGGATGAAACAGGCATTACTTAACCAGATGATTTTCCTGAATGAAAAACGTTAAATTTTCCGTGCTTGCGTTGGCTATGATGGCGTTAAGCGGTTGTACTATCGTACCGGGCCAGGGACTTAGCACCCAGGGCAAAGATATTATCGATCTGCCTGACAGCAATTACGATCTGAATAAGATGGTCAACGTCTATCCGCTCACGCCGGGGCTGGTGGAGCAGTTGCTGCCTGGCAAAGTCGACTCCCGCGCGAATCCTGAACTGGATCGCCAGCTTCAGAACTACCAATATCGCATCGGCGTCGGCGACGTACTGATGGTTACCGTCTGGGACCACCCGGAGCTGACCACCCCCGCAGGTCAGTACCGTAGCGCCAGCGATACGGGCAACTGGGTGAATGCCGATGGCACGATCTTCTACCCCTATATCGGCAAAATCCGCGTCGTCGGCAAAACGCTGGCCCAGGTGCGCGATGAGATCGCCGCCCGGCTGGACTCGGTGATTGAGAGCCCGCAGGTGGATGTCAGCGTCGCGGCGTTCCGCTCGCAAAAAGCCTACGTGACGGGCGAAGTGGCTAAGTCTGGCCAGCAGCCCATCACCAACATTCCGCTGACCATAATGGATGCGATCAATGCGGCAGGCGGCCTGACGTCGGAGGCGGACTGGCGCCACGTGGTGCTGACCCATAACGGCCAGGACACGCACATTTCTCTCTACGCGCTGATGCAGCGCGGCGATCTCACCCAGAACAAACTCCTCTATCCGGGCGATATTCTCTTCATTCCCCGTAATGACGACCTGAAAGTGTTTGTCATGGGCGAGGTGGGTAAACAGAGCACCCTGAAGATGGACCGTAGCGGCATGACGCTGGCGGAAGCGCTGGGTAATGCGCAGGGCGTAAATCAGGATATGGCCGACGCCACAGGGATCTTTGTGATTCGTCCGTTGCAGGGCAAGCAGAACGGCAAAATCGCCAACGTCTACCAGCTTAACGCCCGGGATGCCACCGCGATGGTGTTGAGTACCGAATTTCAGCTTGAGCCTTACGACATCGTCTATGTCACCACCGCGCCGCTGGTGCGCTGGAACCGCGTGATCTCTCAGCTTGTGCCGACCATTACCGGCGTACATGACCTGACTGAAACAGGGAGATATATCAGAACATGGCCAAACTAACGTTTAACGCCATCCTGGTGATCTGTACCGGCAATATCTGCCGCTCTCCCATTGGGGAACGGCTGCTGCGCCGGCTGCTTCCCGCCGCCCGGGTCGATTCAGCGGGAACGTATGGCCTGGAAGGGCGCACCGCCGATTCACAGGCGACAGAGATCGCCGCCGAACGCGGCACCCTGCTTGAGGGCCACGTGGCGCGCAGGCTCACCCCCGCCATGGTGCGCGACTACGATCTGATTCTGGCGATGGAGCTGGAACATATCGAGCAGGTCACGGCTATCGCACCGGAGGCGCGGGGCAAAATGATGCTCTTTGGTCACTGGACGGGCAGAAAAGAGATCCCGGACCCCTACCGTAAAAACCGGGACGCATTTGAATATGTTTATGGGCTGCTGGAGCAGGCCAGTCTGGAATGGGCGAAACGGCTCAGTTAATCACACGGGATAGTTACGTTTTATGTCAACAAATAACCTTCACGCCCATGATGCGTCTGCCGCGAATAACGAGATCGATCTGGTGCGCCTGTTGGGTGAGCTGCTCGACCACCGAAAATTTATTCTCATCCTTACCGCGCTGTTCACGCTGGCGGCACTGCTTTATGCGCTCTTTGCCACACCGGTTTATCAGGCCGATGCGCTGATACAGGTGGAGCAGAAGCAGGGCAACGCGCTACTCAGTAACCTTAGCGAGTTCATCCCTGACTCCTCGCCAGAGTCGGCGCCGGAGCTTCAGCTTCTCCAGTCGCGCATGATCCTCGGTAAAACGATTGATGACCTGAACCTGCGCACGCAGGTGAGTGAAAACTATTTTCCCCTTGTCGGACGCGGCTGGGCGCGACTCACCGGGCAACAGCCTGGCATCGTCGATGTCAGTATGCTCAATCTTCCCCCTGTCGCGGGCCGGGCGCAAAAGCTGACGCTGACCGTCGGCGAGAAGGGCCACTATCAGCTGGAAGGCGATAACGTGACGTTACAGGGCGTCGTGGGACAGCCGCTGAGCGCGGCGAATATCGCCATTACCATTGCCGCTATCCAGGCGAAGCCGGGTACGCAATTTACGATTACACAGCTGAGCGAGCTGGAGGCCATTGACGCGCTACAGCTGCGTTTTTCCGTGAGCGAGCGCAGCAAGGACAGCGGGATGCTTGGCCTGACCATCACGGGGGAAGATCCCGATGAGATGGCGCGCGTGCTTAACTGCATCGCCGATAACTATTTACAACAGAACGTGGCTCGCCAGGCGGCGCAGGATGCGAAAAGCCTGCAATTTTTGAAGCAGCAGCTTCCGCAGGTGCGCAGCGAGCTGGACCAGGCCGAGGAGAAGCTCAACCGCTATCGCCAGCAAAATGACTCCGTTGACCTGAACCTGGAGGCAAAAGCGGTGCTGGAGCAGATTGTAAATGCGGACAATCAGCTCAATGAACTGACCTTCCGGGAAGCGGAAATTTCGCAGCTCTACAAAAAAGATCACCCCACCTACCGGGCGCTGATTGAGAAACGCCAGACGCTGGAGCAGGAAAAAAACCGCCTGAATAAACGGGTATCGTCCATGCCGTCGACCCAGCAGGAGGTGTTGCGCCTGAGCCGTGATGTGGAGTCGGGACGCGTTATCTACCAGCAGCTGCTTAACCGCGAACAGGAGCTGAGCATCGCCCGGTCGAGCGCAATTGGTAACGTCCGCATTATCGATCCGGCCGTGACCCGGCCGCAGCCAGTCAAGCCGAAAAAAGCGCTGGTCGTCGTTCTGGGGGTTCTCCTGGGTCTGTTCGTCTCTGTGGGCTGGATCCTGGCGCGCAGTATGCTGCGTATGGGCATTGAAACGCCGGAGCAGCTGGAGGAGCATGGGATTAACGTCTATGCCACCGTACCGCTGTCGGAATGGCTGGCTAAAAAGATGCGTTTGCGCAAAAAAGACTTTATGTCCTCAGGGCTGCGCCATAAGACCAAACATATCCCCTTCCTGGCGGCGGATAACCCGGTCGATCTCTCCGTGGAGGCGATTCGCGGCCTGCGCACCAGTCTGCATTTTGCGATGATGGAGTCAGCGAACAATATACTGATGATCTCTGGCGCCACGCCTGACAGCGGTAAAACCTTTGTCAGCAGTACCCTGGCGGCCGTCGTGGCGCAGGCGGGCCAGAAAGTGCTCTATATTGATGCGGATATGCGTCGCGGGTATGCCCATGATCTGTTTAAGCTCGACAATACCTGCGGCTTATCGGAGATGTTGTCCGGTAAGGCGGAGTATACCCAGGGCGTTCAGACCTTCGATAAAGGCGGGTTCGATACCATCGTGCGCGGGCAGATCCCCCCTAATCCGGCGGAGCTTCTGATGCATACGCGTTTCCAGCAGCTGCTGGACTGGGCGAATGAACGCTACGATCTGGTGATTATCGATACGCCACCGATCCTGGCGGTCACCGACGCGGCTGTTGTCGGTCGTCGCGCAGGCAACACGCTGCTGGTCGCCCGCTTCGGGATGAACAGCGTGAAGGAGATGCTGGTCTGTGTACAGCGTCTGGAGCAGAGTGGCGTCAATACCAAAGGGGTGATTCTCAACGGCGTCGTTAAGCGGGCAAGCAACGCTTACGGCTACGGCTATCATCACTACGGTTACAACTATTCGAGTAATTGATTATCCGGCGCCTGCCCGTTCTGACATTAATGCGCATTGTGTTTGTAATGAAAAACGGGCAGGCCCAGCTTAAGGCGCAATGCCAGCATACGCGCGGTGAAGCCAAACAGCAGGGTGGAGATAACCACCACATCGTGGCTGGTGACATAGTGCTGCAAGGCGACATAAAGCACTGCCGCGGCAAAGGAGATGCCGGCATACAGTTCCTTCTGGAAAACCAGCGGGATACGTTTGCAGAACATATCCCGCAGCACCCCGCCAAACACGCCCGTGATCACGGCAGCAATGGTGGCGATAACCGGGCCTTCACCCATATCGAGAGCGATTTGTGCGCCAATGATGGAAAAAACAATCAGCCCAAGCGCATCCAGCACCAGGAACACGCGGCGCAGATGAGGCATCACCGGGGCCACAATCGTGGTTAGCACGGCTGCCGTTGCCACGATAATGACGTACTCAGGGTTTTTTACCCAGCCGAGCGGATAATGGCCAAGCAGGATATCGCGCACGGACCCGCCGCCGAGCGCGGTGGCCGTGGCAATAATAATCACGCCGAAGGTGTCCATACGGCGACGTCCGGCAGCGAGCGCGCCGGTCATGGCTTCTGCGGTAATGCCAATAAGATAGAGAATGTGAAGCAGCATAAACCCTCCGGAATGAAGAGGAGGAGATTAGCGATTTGTGCGGAAGATCACGACTGAGATTTTCTAAGGCGAGGGGGTTTGCCCTACAGAAATTTATCAACGCATGCCTGGCGGGCTTGTGATAAGGCGGGAGGAAAAGAAAGTAAGGCTAAATAAGGATTAGAAAAAGTAATGGGTGGTGTGCGAGGCAACACCACCCTGAAAGGAATTACTCGATATTCTGGATCTGCTCGCGCATCTGCTCAATCAGGACCTTCAGCTCAATCGCTGAATTGGTTACCTCTGCATTGATAGACTTAGACGCCAGCGTGTTCGACTCGCGGTTGAACTCCTGCATCATAAAGTCGAGACGGCGGCCTACCGCTTCTTTCTTCTTCAGAATGTTGTAGGTCTCTTTAACGTGCGCTTCCAGACGATCCAGCTCTTCAGCCACGTCCACACGCTGCGCCATCAGCACCAGCTCTTGTTCCAGACGGTTGTTTTCCAGCTGAACTTCCGCCTCTTCCAGTTTGGCGACAAGACGCTCACGCTGCCATTGCAGCACTTCTGGCATATGAGCGCGCACTTTAGCGACTTCGGCGCTCACGCCTTCAAGGCGTTGCTCAATCATCGCTTTCAGCGCCTGGCCTTCGGTTTCACGGGCAACGATAAAGTCATCCAGCGTGCCGTCGAGTGCAGCCAGGATCTCAGCGGTAATCGCGTCCAGATCCTGCTCTCCGGCGGCCATCACGCCAGGCCAGCGCAGAATATCAACCGGGTTGATCTCGCCTTCATCGCTTTGCATTTTGACCCAGTTCGCCGCATTAACCAGCTGTTTTGCCAGCTTTTCGTTCAGGATCAGTTCACCCTGCGCGCTGGCGTCGGGCTCAAAACGCAGGTTACATTCCACTTTCCCGCGGGTCAGACGCGTACGGATACGCTCACGCACCACAGGCTCCAGGCTGCGGAACTGTTCCGGCATACGGAAATACGTTTCCAGATAGCGCTGGTTTACCGAGCGCATTTCCCAGGTAGCGCTACCCCAGCTACCCTTGATTTCACGCCGGGCGTAGGCGGTCATACTGCGGATCATAGACATTCCCGTTTTTAAAGGAGAGATGGGGGGATTATAGCTTTCAGGGGCTTCTCAGGATAGGAATAAGCGTCCTTTATCCGTATAATGCGCAGCCACATTCGTTTCAAGCCGGAGAATCCATCATGCGTCCAGCAGGTCGTAGCGCCAACCAGGTGCGTCCCGTCACCCTGACCCGTAACTATACAAAACACGCTGAAGGCTCCGTGCTGGTTGAGTTTGGTGACACCAAGGTGCTTTGCACCGCGTCCATTGAAGAGGGCGTGCCTCGCTTCCTGAAAGGTCAGGGCCAGGGGTGGATCACCGCCGAATACGGTATGTTGCCGCGCGCAACCCATACCCGTAATGCCCGTGAAGCGGCAAAAGGTAAGCAGGGCGGCCGTACTATGGAGATCCAGCGCCTGATCGCGCGTGCGCTCCGCGCCGCGGTTGACCTGAAAACGCTGGGTGAGTTCACCATCACGCTGGACTGCGACGTGATCCAGGCCGATGGTGGCACGCGTACGGCCTCTATTACCGGTGCCTGTGTGGCGCTGGCAGATGCCCTGAACAAGCTGGTTGCCGCCGGTAAGCTGAAAACCAACCCAATGAAAGGGATGGTTGCTGCTGTCTCCGTTGGTATCGTTAACGGCGAGGCGCTTTGCGATCTGGAATACGTTGAAGATTCTGCCGCAGAAACCGACATGAACGTGGTGATGACCGAAGATGGTCGCATCATTGAAGTGCAGGGTACGGCAGAAGGCGAGCCATTCACTCACGAAGAACTGCTCACCTTGCTGGCGTTGGCCCGAGGGGGAATCGAATCTATTGTAGCGACGCAGAAAGCGGCGTTAGAAAATTGATTTTAAGGCGACCAATGAGTCGCCTTTTTTTTGCCTGTAAGACTGAAAAGACAAAGGAGCAAATCCATGAAATCGTATCAGCGCCAGTTTATTGAGTTTGCGCTTAACAAGCAGGTACTTAAGTTTGGCGAGTTCACGCTGAAATCCGGGCGTAAAAGCCCGTATTTCTTCAACGCCGGGCTGTTTAATACCGGGCGCGACCTGGCACTGTTAGGCCGCTTCTATGCCGAAGCGCTGGTGGATTCCGGGATTGATTTTGACCTGCTGTTTGGCCCCGCGTACAAAGGCATTCCAATTGCAACCACCACGGCGGTAGCGCTGGCGGAGCACCATGACCGCGACGTACCGTACTGCTTTAACCGTAAAGAGGCCAAAACCCACGGTGAAGGCGGCAATCTGGTAGGCAGTGCGTTGCAGGGGCGCGTGATGCTGGTGGATGACGTGATCACCGCAGGTACCGCGATCCGTGAATCGATGGAGATTATCCAGGCTAACGGCGCAACGCTTGCGGGTGTGCTGATTTCGCTCGATCGTCAGGAGCGCGGGCGCGGCGACATCTCTGCTATTCAGGAAGTGGAGCGCGATTATGGCTGCAAGGTCACGTCGATTATCACGCTGAAAGACCTGATTGCGTATCTGGAAGAGAAGCCTGAGATGGCTGATCATCTGGCGGCGGTGCGTCAATACCGCGAAGAGTTTGGCGTATAATTCAATTGCCCGGTGGCGCTACGCTTACCGGGCCTACCCGTTCGTAGGCCGGATAAGGCAAAGCCGCCATCCGGCGATGGCGTTACTGTAACTGAGCAGCCACTAACGGCCAGCGGGCGTCAAAATCGTCCGTTGGTCGATATTTAAACTCGCTGCGCACAAACCGGGAGAGCATCCCTTCGCAAAAAGCCAGGATCTGGCTTGCCAGCAGGGTCTCATCCGTATTATATCCCTCGCCTTCCCGCATTTTCTTCTCGCGCAGAACCTGACGCAGCTGGGCTTCGATACGCTCAAAAAGCTGGTTTATACGGCCTTGCAGACGATCCTGTTCAAACATCAGCGCGTGGCCGGTCAGAATACGGGTCAGACCCGGGTTACGTTCACCAAAGCCCAGAATCAGCAGCACAATCAGACGCAGACGCGTGCTGGTGTCTTTTTCATCCTTCAGAATCAGGTTGATGCGCGTGATCAGGCTGTCTTCGATAAACTCGATCAGGCTGTCAAACATCCGGGTTTTGCTCGGGAAATGACGATACAGCGCCGCCTCTGACACGCCCACAGAGGCCGCCAGTTTTGCGGTGGTGATGCGTTGACTGCCGTCGCTGGATTCAAGCATCAGAGCCAGAGATTGAAGTATTTCTTCGCGACGATTCCTTTTCGCGGTTTGTTTTTCTGCCATGTTACAAAATACCCCTGAAAATAAGCACTTGTCAGGCTGGCAACCACACAGCGACCCGCAAACTGACGTTTGCGGTTTGTTATTGCATTATGGCGCTGTGAGATGCGTGTTTGTCGGGCGGTTATTTGCGCCCGGAATGGCCGAAGCCGCCTTCGCCACGGTCGGTAGCGTCGAAGTCTGCCACCAGGTTAAATTCTGCCTGCACCACCGGTACAAACACCATCTGCGCGATACGCTCGCCCGGCTCAATGGTGAAGCTGTCCTGGCCACGGTTCCAGACGGATACCATCAGCTGACCCTGATAGTCAGAATCGATCAGGCCGACCAGATTACCCAGCACGACGCCATGCTTGTGGCCCAGGCCAGAGCGCGGCAGGATCACCGCTGCCAGTGACGGGTCAGCAATGTGAATCGCCAGCCCGGTCGGGATCAGGGTCGTTGCACCCGGCGCCAGTTCTACGGCGTCATCAAGACAGGCGCGCAGGTCAAGACCGGCAGAGCCGGAGGTGGCATACGTTGGCAGCGGAAATTGCTCGCCAACGCGCGGGTCCAGAATCTTAACGTCGATTTTTTTCATCATAACGGGTAACGATCTCGTCCAGTAAGTGTTGGCCCAGGAGTTCTTTGCGCTCAAGCGGTAAGACTTTATCTCCCTCCTGCCAGAAAAGGTGCAATGCGTTGCTGTCGCTGTTAAATCCTTGCGTGGACAGCGATACGTCGTTCGCGCAAATCAAATCGAGGTTTTTGCGGGTACGTTTTTGCCGGGCATATTCTTCCACATTATTCGTTTCTGCGGCAAACCCAACAACGTAAGGTCGATGAGTTTTCAATGCGGCGACACCGGCAACGATATCCGGGTTCTTCACCATTTTTATTGTTAATTCATCACCTTGCTTTTTAATTTTGGCGTCGGCAATGGTTTCGGCGCGGTAATCAGCGACGGCCGCACAGCCGATAAAAATATGCTGCTGTTGAGCATGTGCCTGTACGGCGGCTTCCATTTCCAGCGCGGTCGTTACATCAATACGCTGCACAAACGCAGGGGTGGTAAGCGACACCGGGCCGCTCACCAGCGTGACGTTCGCGCCGCGTTTGGCTGCCGCGGCAGCAATCGCAAAGCCCATTTTGCCTGAGCTGTGGTTGGTGATGTAACGCACCGGATCCAGCGGCTCGCGCGTGGGGCCCGCGGTAATCATGATGTTGAGATGTTGCAGATCGTTGACAGGCGAGAAATGGGCGGCGGCCATATCAACAATCGTCAATGGGTCGAGCATACGCCCTGGCCCAACGTCGCCGCAGGCCTGGCTGCCACTGTCCGGTCCCCAAATCAGCAGGCCGCGCGAGGCCAGCGTGTCCAGATTATGCTGGGTAGCGGCGTTGCGGTACATCTGCTGGTTCATTGCGGGCACAACCGCGACGGGCGCAGGCGTGGCGAGGCAAATGGTCGTTACCAGATCGTTCGCCATACCGGCTGCCACGCGGGCAATTAAATCTGCCGTGGCGGGGGCAAGGATAACCAGATCGGCCCATTTCCCCAGCTCAATGTGGCCCATTGCGGCTTCGGCTGCCGGGTCGAGCAGGCTGTCGGATACCGGGTATCCCGAGACGGCTTGCAGGCTCAGCGGGGTGATAAAGGCTTTGCCGCCTTCGGTGATCGCGACCCGTACGTCGGCCCCGCGCTCGCGCAAACGGCGCACCAGGTCTGGCGTTTTATAGGCAGCAATACCGCCGCTGACGCCAAGAACGATTTTTTTACCGGCCAGGCTCATCATGATTCTTTCCTGTTGGGTTTCACCAGAGAGCGGGCATTTTATCACAATCCCTAAAACGGGGTGATGATGTCCTTAATTCACTTTGCGAGGCGTTACGCAAGAACGAAATGCCAGCGTCGAACCCCGAATTTGCCTGTGGCAGCATAATGGCAAACAGAAGGAGGCCGGGCATGGAAGAGACTGAACTGCTGCTACCGCGTGAAAAAATGCTGCGTCATGGCGTCACGTTGTTAAAGGACGACGAGCTGCTGGCGCTCTTTTTACGCACAGGCACGCCGGGGAAAACGGTATTTACGCTGGCAAAAGAACTGATAGACCATTTCGGTTCACTGTATGGATTGCTGACTGCTGAGCTGGAGGCGTTTACGCACGTTGAGGGCATTGGCGTGGCGAAATATGCCCAGTTACGGGGCATTGCCGAGCTGGCCCGGCGATTTTACAACGTGCGTATGGAGGAAGAAGACCCGATCCTCACCCCCGACATGACCCGCGAATTTCTGCAAAGCCAGCTCTCCGATCTGGAGCGGGAGATCTTTATGGTGATCTTTCTCGACAACAAAAACCGGGTACTGAAACATACCCGCCTTTTTTCGGGAACATTGAGCCACGTTGAGGTGCATCCGCGTGAAATTGTGCGGGAAGCGATAAAAGTGAATGCAGCCGGCGTGATCCTCGCGCATAATCACCCCTCTGGCTGTGCAGAACCAAGCAGAGCTGACAAAGCAATTACCGAACGTATTATCAAATGCTGTCAATTCATGGACATTCGTGTGCTGGACCATCTGATAATTGGCCGCGGAGAGTACATTTCTTTTGCCGAACGTGGCTGGATTTAGGCCTTTTCTCGCGATCCATCGGGATCTTTGTCTGTTCGGGACTTGAGCACACCGCCGAGTCAGCGTATACTACGCCACCTTTGAGAATCTCGGGTTTGGCATTTGGGCCTGGCAATCGAGAGTTCAATAGAACTATGCGATGACCGGGCTGTAAAGCCTGACGAGGCGCCGAT
Source organism: Enterobacter sp. BWH64 (assembly GCF_001037645.1). Taxonomy (NCBI): domain Bacteria; kingdom Pseudomonadati; phylum Pseudomonadota; class Gammaproteobacteria; order Enterobacterales; family Enterobacteriaceae; genus Enterobacter; species Enterobacter sp. BWH64. Next base: position 143,609 of record NZ_KQ089922.1, on the reverse strand, counting down.
ACCCCATACGAAGCTCGAGCTAATTTGATTTTTGGAGAATAGACATGTCCCGAGTCTGCCAAGTTACTGGCAAGCGTCCGGTGACCGGTAACAACCGTTCCCACGCACTGAACGCGACTAAACGCCGTTTCCTGCCGAACCTGCACTCTCACCGTTTCTGGGTTGAGAGCGAGAAGCGTTTTGTCACCCTGCGCGTATCTGCTAAAGGTATGCGTGTAATCGATAAGAAAGGCATCGATACAGTTCTGTCCGAACTGCGTGCCCGTGGCGAAAAGTACTAAGTACTTAAAGAGGAAATAAATCATGGCTAAAGGTATTCGCGAGAAAATCAAGCTGGTTTCTTCTGCTGGTACAGGTCACTTCTACACCACCACGAAGAACAAACGTACTAAGCCGGAAAAACTGGAACTGAAAAAATTCGATCCAGTTGTACGCCAGCACGTACTGTACAAAGAAGCTAAAATCAAATAATTTTAGTCTCCTTGTATTGAAAAACCCCGCAACTGCGGGGTTTTTTGCATTCTGCATCTCAACGGAGGAACCATGCCTGAATTACCTGAGGTAGAGACCAGCCGCCGCGGCATTGAGCCCCATCTGGTTGGCGCGACTATTCTTCATGCTGTCGTTCGCAACGGGCGTCTGCGCTGGCCGGTGTCCGATGAGATCCACGCGTTAAGCGACAAACCCGTCCTGAGCGTGCAGCGCCGCGCGAAATACCTGCTGCTGGAGCTGCCTGACGGCTGGATCATTATCCATCTGGGCATGTCGGGAAGCCTGCGCATCCTCACCGAAGAGTTGCCTGCGGAAAAGCACGACCACGTTGATCTGGTGATGAGTAACGGCAAAGTACTGCGTTACACCGACCCGCGTCGCTTTGGCGCATGGCTGTGGACCAAAGAGCTGGAAGGACACAACGTGCTGGCGCATCTCGGACCTGAGCCGCTGTCAGAGGCGTTTAACGCGGATTATCTCAAAGAGAAGTGCGCGAAAAAGAAAACCCCGATTAAACCCTGGCTGATGGATAACAAGCTGGTGGTGGGCGTGGGAAATATCTATGCCAGCGAATCGTTGTTTGCCGCCGGGATCCATCCCGATCGGCTGGCCTCCTCGCTGTCGGCGCAGGAGTGCGAGCTGCTGGTCAGAGTAATTAAAGCGGTACTGCTGCGCTCAATTGAGCAGGGCGGGACGACGCTGAAGGATTTCCTGCAAAGCGACGGGAAGCCGGGCTATTTTGCGCAGGAGTTGCAGGTTTATGGCCGTAAGGGTGAGCCGTGCAGAGCCTGCGGGACGCCGATTATTGCCACGAAGCACGCTCAGCGCGCCACGTTTTACTGCCGTCAGTGCCAGAAGTAGGGTTACTTTAGCTTTTCCATCAACGCCTGGTGGACGTTAACCGGCAGGAAGTGGGTAACGTCCCCGTGATGGCGCGCCACCTCTTTCACCAGTGAGGAAGAGATGAAGGACCACTCTTTGGAGGGCATCAGGAATACGCTCTCCAGCTCCGGCATCAGATGGCGGTTCATGTGTGCCAGCTGCATCTCATATTCGAAGTCTGCTACCGCGCGAAGACCGCGGATCAGGATATTGGCCTGCCGGTCACGGGCAAAGTTTGCCATCAAGTCGCTGAATCCGACGACCTCAACATTCGACAGATGCGAAATCGCATCGGTGGCAAGCTGCACGCGTTCGTTCAGGTCGAACATCGGCTTTTTGCTCGGGCTGGCGGCAATGGCCAGAATCACCTTGTCGAACATACACGCCGCACGGGTGATGATATCAAGATGACCGTTAGTGATCGGATCGAAGGTACCCGGATAAATCGCTTTTGTGCTCATGGCTCACGTTTTCTCTGAGTAGCCGCGGTTCAGCGCCCACAGCTCGGTGTATTTGTTGAAAGTATACTGGGCATTCACTACGGCCAGTAACCAGCCCTGTTTGCCGTCCAGCACGCCGCCACGCAGCAGCAGCGTTTTCAGAAACGCGCCCAGCGTGTGGGTGAAGATGCCGGTCAGCGTGGCCTTCTTGCCGCGCGTATGCCGCTCCTGCGCCCAGGCGGTGGCATAGTTCAGCTGTTTACGCTGGAAGCTGGCGAAATCGCGGCAGGTCAGATGAAGCAGATCGCCCGTCAGGGGGATGACCTGAGCGCCATCGCAGGCCAGAGATTCATGGACCAGGTTGTCGTTGTACTGATAACGCTCGCGCGCATAGAGGCGCATCACGCGGTCGGGGTACCAGCCGCTGTGGCGCATAAAGCGGCCCAGGAAATAGTTACGACGCGCGATACTGTAGACCGCGCCGGGCTGTGGCGCGGCAAGCACCGTTTGAATGGCCTGTCGGAGTTCCGGGGTGACGCGCTCATCGGTATCGATCATCAACACGTAATCGCCCGTGGCGTAACCCTGCGCACGCTGGCGCTGAATACCGTAGCCCTGCCAGTCGGTGTCGGTAAAGACTTTTGCCCCGGCTGCACGGGCAACGTCCGCCGTGTTGTCCGTACTTCCGGAGTCGAGAATGACGATTTCGTCAGCCCAGGCAACAGAGGCCAGGCAATCCGGAAGCAGGTCGGCGGCGTTTTTGGCGATCATCACGACCGACAGACGCGTTGACATTAGTGGCTCCGCTGCGGCAGGTAAGGTTGCAGAAGTTGCAGCAGACGGGTCAGTGCGCCCTGGTTCTGATGCAGGACTTCAACGGCGTGACGACCGTACCACAGGCGGTAATCTTCGTCAGTCAGAAGGGTAGAGACCTCTTTGACCACCGAATCCGCGTCGGTCACGGTGATTAAGCCATCGGCTTGCTGCAATTTCGCGCAGATATCTTTGAAGTTAAACGTGTGTGGCCCCATCAGTACGGGGATGGCGTGGGCTGCTGGCTCCAGCGGGTTATGACCACCGCGCTCCACCAGGCTTCCGCCAACGAATGCAAGATCGGCGATCCCGTACAGCAGCATCAGTTCGCCCATCGTATCGCCAATCACCACCTGCGTGCTGCCAGAGGGGATTTCGCCGCTGCTGCGCAGGGTGAAGCTGAAACCGCCTTTTTGCACCATCTCGCGGGCATCTTTAAAACGCTCAGGATGGCGAGGAACCAGAATCAGAAGTAAATCAGGGAATTTTTCCAGCAGCTGGCGGTGAGCCTGAAGAATAATGGCTTCTTCGCCATCATGGGTGCTGGTGGCAATCCAGACCTGGCGACGCGGCGCCCACTGACGACGCAGTGTTACCGCACGGGCGGCGAGTTCAGGGGTGACGGAAATATCGAACTTCAGGCTACCCGTGACCGCAAGCTGGTTGCGCTTCAGGCCGAGGGCGATAAAGCGCGCGGCATCTTCTTCGTTCTGCGCGGCGATCAGCGTGATTTTGCTGAGCAGGCGACGCATAAATTTACCCAGCTTGCCGTACCCTTTCGCCGAGCGTTCCGACAGACGCGCGTTGGCGATAACCAAAGGAATTTTACGGGCATGCAGGGCGGAAATCATATTCGGCCACAGTTCGGTTTCCATGACGATCACCAGTTTAGGGCGCACGGTATTCAGGAAACGGTTCATGGCGCAGGGGAGATCGTACGGCAGGTAGACGTGATGCACGTCTTTACCGAAGGCAGACATCACGCGCTCTGAGCCGGTTGGCGTCATCGTGGTGACGGTGATGGGCAGTGACGGATAACGGTGGCGCAGGGCACGCACCAGTGGAATGGCGGCCAGCGTTTCCCCGACTGACACGGAATGCAGCAGAATACCGTCCGGCGCCACTTTATTGCGGCAGTAGCCATAACGTTCGGCCCAGCGTTTACGGTACGCAGGCGCTTTACGGCTACGAAGCAACAGTCGCAGCCACACCAGTGGCTGAATGATGTAGAGCAGGGCGGTATACAACAATTCCAAGCGATTATCCGTTTTTTTAGTTTCGGCCGGGAAATTCTAAGCATTTAAGCGTGCTAAAGCTATCTCTTATGCCAGATACCGTTTTAAACGGAAGTAGCGCCGGCCCAGGCGCCAGCGCAAACGCGGGCTTTTGGCACTTTTCCAGATGAGCTTCCAGATCCCGGTGTCGAAGAACTCTTTGATTATCATTGATTTCTTCGCCTCATCCTTCATGTTGTCGAAGGTATGAATAATTCCCAGACCCTCTTTAGCGATTTGCCAGTAACAGGCCGGGATATTTTTCACTTTATCCGGGTAGCGCTGGTTAATGGCATCAAGCATCTTCAGGATCTTCATATAATGGCGCGCAGAGCGAATCAGCGTGTCGTCATTATCCGGGGTGTGCGATACCGAGGCGGAGTGAATGTAGTAGTCGTAAAAGCGTTCGCTGGTGTACTGAACGCGTTCCGCGGCAAGCAGCACCTCAGTCGTCCACGGGATATCCTGATGGCGCAGGCTTGGCTCGAAACGGAAGCCGTGCTGACGAATAAAATCGTGACGATAGATATTCAGCCAGGTCACATGCAGGAACTTACGTGAATCCAGCGCCTTTTTTAACCATGCCGCGCCATTCATGACGCCCGTTGAGGCGAGCTTATCTTCAGGGAAGATAGGGCGAGACGGTTTTTTGTTATTTTCCCAGACGTAGTTGCCATTGCAGGTGGCGACATCCAGGTTCTGCGTGACGGCCATATCCAGCAGACGCTGGTACATGCCGGGTTTGAAGACATCATCAATATCCGGGAAAGAGAGATACTGCCCGGTCGCAACGGCCAGGCCAGTATTACGCGCGATGGACACGCCCTGATTAGGTTGTTCAATAACCTGCATCTGTGGCAGCTTTTCGCGCCATTTTTCGACAATCTGCATCGAGCGGTCAGTGGAACCGTCATTCACGATGATGACTTCCATACTGTCGATGTGTTGATTTACAAGGCAGGTAAAGAACTGATCGAGAAAAGCTTCACCGTTATAAACGGCCACCACCACGCTTAATAAAGGCGCTGAATTTTGCATATGAAACCTGATTATTTTTGGTTGTCGACCAAAGCAATGTATTGCTGGCAAATGGCGTTGATACCGAACGATGCGATCGTTTCGCGATCAACAACCGGCGGAGAGGCATACAGTTCTGCCAGTGTTTTCGCCAGTGATTCGTCGGTTAACGCTGTCAGACCACGCGCCAGGGGGCCAGTAAGGATCTCAGCAGGGCCGCCAGGGCAGTTTGTACTCACCGGTGGGGTCTGACAGATAATGGACTCTACCAGTACATTACCAAAACCTTCGCAGTCGGAACTTAACACTAAAAGGCGTGCCCCTTTGATCCACGGGTAGGGGTTGGTTTCGAACGGGCGGAAGACGATCTTGTTTTCAATTCCCAGCTTAGCGGCAAGCTGTTTGAGCTGATTTATTTTCGCGTCAGAACCTTTGCCCATCAACACCAGCGATGCGTCGATCTTGCTCAGCGCGAACGCCCGCAGCAGCCTGTCGTGACGTTTGTGTTCATGAAAACGGCCAACATGGATAATGTAATCCTGCCCCTGCATCTTAAAGGGCGCTTCCGCCAGACGCTGAATTTCAGGGATATCAAAGGGGTTATGGATAACCGCTTTGCGCCGCAGGGGGATCGCGAGTACTTCAGACAGATCGTGCAGCACGGCGCCAGAAACCGCCACCACGTTGCGGTTTTCATAGGTATGACGAATTTTATAATGCTTAAACCAGCGAGAAAGCCCGCTGCGATGGCGCAAATAGGAGAAGGAGAACATCCCGTGTACGCAGAACCAGACCTTATCCCGATCCAGCACGCGGCTGTGCGCCACGATACGGTCGGTTTTATGCAGATGTGAGAACACGACGTCAAATTTACCGCTGCGTTCTGCCTGCTCGATGGCGCGATCCAGCAAACGGGCGCGACGCGGGATCTCGGTCAGCTTCCGCCAGGGTTTTTTACAGGTATCCTGCACAACCTGAAAATCGATGCCTTCCGGAATGGCGTAGTCGCACACCTTCCGTAATGAGAAAAGGGTGACCTGATGCCCCAGTTCTGTCAGTCCGCTGGAGAGGGTGAGAACCGTTTTTTCGGCTCCTCCACCGGGTAAACCATCAATAATCATTAGGATGCGCATTATTAATCCAGTAATTTTTGATAAAGCGAAATAAGCTGACTTGATAGTTTTTCAGGGGTTGCTTCTCTGACGCGTTCACGCGCCGCAAGCCCCATATTGTTATTTTTTTCCAGTGAAGGGATGGACATGACGGCCTCCTTCAATGTGTGGATATCAAGTGCATCACAGTAAAACCCGTTCTGGCCTTGCTCAATAAATTCTGAACCACCGCAACTCTCTGACGTAATGACGGGCAATCCACAGGCCATTGCTTCAAGTATGACGTTAGGGAAAGGATCATACAGCGTCGGCAGCAGTAAACCATCAGAAAGCTGATAAAACGGCAGCGTCTCTTTTTGCATCCCCAGGAAACGGATTTGCCCCTCACAGCCTAATGAACGGGCGAGGTCGCGATAACGGCTTTCCGCTTTATCCTGACCGACCACAACCAGCCACGCCGAGGTTCCTGCTATAGCCCGAATAGCGCTTGCCAGCCCCTTACGTTCAAACCCTGAACCCACGAAGCAGAAAATGACGGCATCAGCGGGTAAGCCAAATTGCTGACGCAGTACAGCGCGTTGCCTCTCTTCTGCCGGAACGAAGCGGCTGGAATCTATTGAATTATAAATCACATGTATCTTTTTTGCGTCAATATCAAAGTCTTCGACGATTTCGCGCTTGATCATCTCCGCATTACAGATAACGGCTTTCAACTCGGGAGCCTGGTACATTTCACGTTCTGCGTGCATCACGTAGCGGTGATAGCGATCGTGCATAAGCAGCTTCGCGCGCCAGGCGGGGAGAATACGCGTACGCTGTAGCAGCCAGCGTCGATGTACACCATCCCCGGCGCGGTAAATATCGCAGCCCGGAATACGTTCGTGGCTCTGGACAATATCAAACTGCTGTTGCTGCCACAGCGCGCGCGCGGCGTGTGCAAAGCCGCGCTCACGGCTGATGCGGCCCCACTTTCGGGGATCGCAAATATGAATATGCCAGTCGTCCTGCTTTTCGCCCTGCCACTCGCGGGTGATGACGTTGAGCTCAAGATTTTGATTGCTCAGCGCGGTAAGTGCCCTGGAGACAAAACGTTCTGCTCCCCCATCCGGGCGATATTTTTGGCGCACAATGGCCAGACGATGAAGCTTCATTGCAGGTATCTCCTTGCGGCGGAGACGACAGCATCAACGGGGATGGCGTCGAGATAACGTTCCGTCGTTTTTGTATCAATGGCGTCAGGGTTGGGAAGCGGGCCGTAGTTACCTGCCCAGATGACCTCTCCGTTAACCTGCCATGGCGACCAGAACGTCAATTTTGACGGGCCAAACAGCGCCACGCAGGGCGTCTGAAGAGCGGCGGCCATGTGCATGGGTACGGAGTCAACGCCAATGAACAGGATCGCGTGATCGATTAGCGAGGCCAGCTGGCGCAGGGTTAACTGCCCTGCCAGCGATACAACACCCGTCTGCGGGGAGGCGGCAAGAATGCGGTCAATCATCGCCAGCTCTTTCTTATCCGGTCCCGCCGTGAGGACGATAGTGTGGCCGTCCTGCTGCAACGCGGCGATAGTTTGCGCCATTTTGCCTTCATCCCAGCACTTAAAGAACCAGCGTGAAGTGGGTTGAATAACGATGTAGCGGTCTCCCACGCCCTTTTGCGACAGCTTTTGGTGAGCATGGCGCCAGTCATCCACGCTGTAAGCCATGGTCACGGTAGGGTTGGCCATTACCGGCAGCGCTGACAGTATGGAGAGATTTTGTTCAACGGTGTGCAACGACTGATGGCTGGCGACCGAGACCAGTTCACTGTGACAAAAACGCCAGAAGGCATTATTGCGCTTGTTAAAAGCGAACCCGAGCCGAACCGGTGCGCCGGTGAAGCGGGTAACAATCGCGCTGCGCCACTGATCGGCAAGATTGATCACCAGATGATAATGCTGAGCGCGTAAAGCACGAAGCAACTGCCACTCTTTTTGCAGGTGCTTCAGCGTCCCCAGCTGCTTCCATTTACGATCGATACCATAGATCGTCCCGATTGCCGGGTGCGCGGCGAGCATGTCTCGCGTCTCTTCATAGAGAAGCACGTCGATTTGGGCTTCAGGCCATTTCTGGCGTAATGAATTGATGACGGGGGTGGTGAGTAACATGTCACCATGATGGCGAAGTTTGATCAGTAAAATGCGCAAATCAGGCGTGTCAGGTAAGTTATTCATCATCATCTTATCGGCGTTGTACTATTGGCAATTCTAATAGACCTGGTAACGACTTGCACTCTTTCTCCATAATGTCAGGAATTTCCCTGGAAGGGTTTACTCCTGCTTTCGGGCGTGCGTAACATAGCGCTAACTATTTTGTCTTGCGGGCTCATTATGAAAAAACCAGCGTTTATCATCACGATCGATACCGAAGGGGATAATCTCTGGCAGAACCACCGGGTGATCAAAACGGAAAACGCGCGCTATTTGGCGCGGTTTCAGGCGCTTTGTGAACGCTTCGGCTTTAAGCCCGTCTGGCTGACCAACTACGAGATGGCAGTCGAACCGGTATTCATTGAGTTCGCGAAAGAGGTCATAGCCCGCGGCCAGGGTGAGGTGGGAATGCATCTCCATGCCTGGAATAGCCCTCCGGAGCACGATCTGACCGGTGATGACTGGCGCTGGCAGCCTTATCTGATTGAGTTTTCAGACGAGGTCATGCGTGAGAAAGTGCTCTTCATGACCCGCTTACTGGAAGAGACTTTCCAGACAAAAATGCTCAGCCATCGCGCCGGGCGCTGGGCATTCGACAGCCGTTACGCCCAGTTGCTGATTGAGCTGGGGTATCAGGTAGATTGTTCCGTTACGCCGCGCGTGAACTGGCGCAACGCGAAAGGTGCCCCGCAGGGTAAGGGCGGAACGAATTACCAGCATTTTCCCGATCGTGCCTACTTTTTGGACGTAGACGACATTTCCCGGCCGGGAAACAGCCCTCTCCTCGAAGTGCCGATGAGCATCCAGTATAAACACCCGGCATGGCTGAATTCCCTGAAGCAGGGTTATGATCGTCTGCGCGGTAAATACCGTTCTCCGTCAGTTAACTGGTTACGTCCGTCCGGAGGAAATGCGGCGGAGATGATTAAGGTTGCGCAGCAGTGCCTGGCTCAGGGGAATGACTACGTGGAATTCATGCTGCATTCGTCGGAATTTATGCCTGGCGGGAGCCCTACTTTTAAAGACGAGGTCGCGATTGAGGGGCTGTATCAGGATCTGGAGCAGCTCTTTACCTGGTTATCAGATAAGACCGTGGGGATGACGCTGGCGGAGTTTTACCAGTACAAAAAATAGTTATGCCCGCCAGGCGGGCATATTTGTTATTGCTGTTTTGTTTGTGAGAAAGGTGTACTTAGCGCAAACAAAATCATAAAGAAGATTAAGGCTTCTGAACTGAGCAGTATGACATCTGTCAGTCCATACAAAAGCAAAAGAAGCATCGACGTCAGCAGCAGTGCATTTCTGTTTCGTAGGGCATACACAATCATCGAAACGAAGAAAAAGAGCATTACCGCTACGCCGGGGATCCCCTGCAAAGAGTATTTCTCAATAAATTCATTATGCAGGTGGACTTTGATGTATTCGAGTGCACTGCCAAGGTGAGGATGGCCGTCTTTAATGTAGTGTCGGGTCCACGCTTCACGCTCTTCCAGCGATTGCCCTAACGGATGGGCAAGACCATTCTCGATCCCGATAGTCCACATCGAAAAACGTGCGCCGAGTGAGGTGCGGTCAAAACCTTGTTGATAACGTTCAACCTCACGTTGGGTTTGTTGTATTTTTGGCGAAATCAATGGCTTGTAGCTAACGATTACAACGCCTGCAACAATGCATAAAAAGATGAGGGCTGATTTAAGATGAATCTTTCTGAAATGATAAAGCGTGAGCACAATCGCCAGAAGCAGATATAAACCCATCGCAGCGCGGGTCCCCGTCAACAGTATGACGAAGTAAGAGATTAATATAGTGAAGCCCGCAACAACATACAGCTTCACGTTCTGTTGAAGGTAAAGACTGTATACAAAAGCCAGTGACAGGACAGAATAAACATAAGCTGAAACGGTGGCACGGTTAATTGCCATCTCAACGCGAGTCATACCTTGCGAGGCCTGCCACAAGCCATACCCTGTGGCGAGCACAAACCCCAGGGCCGTTGCGAAGAAGAAGAATTTCCTGAAGGTATCCTTATCGATATAAAACTTAAAGCGGTCGATATAGAAAATCAGGACACTCGCTAAAATTAACTTTTTGCTGGCACCGAGGTAGTCGCTGTAAAGGTTGAGGCCCTCGTTATGATACTCATAGAGTAAGTACCAGCCGAGGTTAAGTAACCCAATCAGCAGAATGGGCAGCGCTATAGTAAAAGGTCGCAAAGTGATTTTTTTATATTCGAAAGCCAGGCCAATAATACTGACGTAAATAGCGATATAGAAAAACTCTCTTTGCTTCCCAGAACTGACTAAGGCCAGTATCAAGGAGATGAGGCTTAAAGCGATCGTCAGTTGATATAGCCGTGGTTTTATTTTTTCCATAACGCCTCAATAACCCTTTTTTTGTAGCTAAAACGAACATCGGTGGACATGAAAAAAGACAATGTATACATGGTCTTTACGCGTTGTTTCACGAGCTGCAATTGTTGGTCTGTCAGACAGGACCGATGGTTGCTGTAAATATCAAACCAGTGGCAATTGACGAGATGTTTGTAGCGTGACGGAAATGTTCTTTCCATCTGTAACGTGCATTCGACAAGCGTTGAAATTTTACTGGCGTCCAGACTGCTCGACAAACTGTCGCGACGCTTGATGTAATAATAATGCCCCTGGCGTTGATAGGCTATTTTGCTCGATTGCATCAACATTCCCGGGAAGACAGCGAAATCCTCATAACATAACATCGGAGGTATGGGGTTTTTCTCGTAAAGACTACGATGAATAAACTGGCCAATGAGATGTGCCTGAAAGTCTTTATGAAGTAAGAAACGAGCAATTGCTTCATGTTGTGACAATGGCACAGGATTAAATCCCTGCCAGTCTGAAGTCATTCTCCGGGGATCGCGAATCTCAAGCAAACGAGTCAGTAACATGTCCGGACGTTGCGCTTTCAGGAAGGCTATTGCGTCCCTGAGGCTGCCCGGCTTTAAGCAATCATCACTGTCGAGCATCGTAATATACTCACCCGATGCCAGCGCGACAGCGCTGTTTCTTACCCGGCCAACGTTACGAAAGTTCACGGTGCGCGTTATGATCTGAGGAAATTTCGGCGACCACTCTTCAATTATTGCCTGCGTGGCATCCTCAGAACTGTCATTGAAAATAATGACTTCAGTATCCTGATCGGTTGCTGCCAGCAGGCTTGAAAGCGTGGCGTGCAGCGTAGCTTCAGCGTTATGCGCAGCAATAATGACGCTTAAAAAAGCCATAAAAATTAGTTTCCTTGAGCGTCGGTAGCGCTAGCCAGTGAGCGGGCTTTTGGTAATGTACGGATAAACTGCTGAAGATCGTGTAACGCGGAGTCAGTGACAGAGAATAGCGCTTCCCGTTCTTGCGGGAAGTAATAGCGCGTTTCAAACACATAAGAACAAATGTTATCGTCATTCCCGATCAGCATCACATTGCCAAGCGGACGCTGTTCATAGTGACAACACGGTCCAAACAGCAGGACCACCGGCACGCCGACGGCGTCTGCGATGTAGACATTCCCCGAGTCAGACGCGATATAGCAGTCCATCTTAGAAATGGCCCAGGGAAGCTCTTCCAGCGAAATTTTGCCAATAAGATTGATAAAATTGGGGATGTCACCGTAAAGACGGGTGATATCGTCCATCCACGACTGTTCGTTTGGCGCGCCGAAGACATAAAACTCGCAGGGTAAATCAGCAAGTTGATCAACAATCCGCTTCCAGATAACCGGAGGGACGGTTTTGGCTTTATTGCCCGCCGCAATACTGATGCCGATGCGGATAACGCCAGGTTTATCAAGTATGGCCGGCCAGGTCGTCGGCTTGAAGAGTGGCTTTGTGGCGTGCTTGGGAGAGTCTTGCCACGTGAGCGAGCGGTCGGCCAGTTTCAGGTAGTTCGTCACCGAAAGCGTTTTTTTGCCATGCTCAACGGTACCGTCGGCCGCGAGATAGAAAATCCCGTGATACCACCTGCGCGTGTAAATGCTTAAAAATTGTTTGTTTTTGGCATTGCAGACGGCGGCAAAAAAGAGGTTCACGCTGTTGGGCTGTAGCAGGTAGACGTTGTCGTAGCGGTTCATGATCCTGCACGCGAAGCACAGTTTACGCCACAGGTTGCGCTTATGCTGCTCAATAAAATAGATCTGCTCAATAGTCTCATCATGCTTCGCCAGCGCGCCAACGCTGCGACTGATCAACACATCGCTTTTTTGCAGATATGCCAGAAGAGGCGTCGCATTAATAAAGTCACCGATTTTGGCTGTCTGAATGACAAGGTTCTTGCCCGTGTCCTTTCGAAACAGCTTCCGGATGAGTTTCACCGGAAAGAGTAAAATCAGCAGAAATACATAACTCATGGGTTAAATATCCCTGTTGGAAAGCCGATGGCTGCCCTGTAAAAATGAAAAAATAGCATCTGCGCTAATATCCTTCGTTTGTTGCGTAGGGCTAACCATCTGATGCTGGTTTTTACCGTAACCCCCGATCAACCCCGGATCGGTCGGGCCGAAAATCGTGATATTAGGACGATCCAGTGCGGCGGTTAAATGGCTTAACCCTGTATCCACAGAAACGACGGCGTTAGCGCCCGCCAGCTGTGCGGCAACCTGCGCCAGCGTGAGTTTGGGTAACACCTCGACGTGGGAAAAACCTGCTGCCAGACGTTCCGCTCGCTGCCGCTCATGTTCAGCGCCCCACGGGAGTTTAATATGGATACCGCAAGGTTGCATTAGTTCAATCAGCCTTCTCCAGTGCGTTTCCGGCCAGTGCTTATCATCGCGCGTTGTGGCATGCAGGAAGACCAGATACGGCGCGATATCACTGTCCGTTTCGCGCAGAAAATGCTGTGCGATGGCGTAGTCGCCCTGGAGGTCGGGTTTTGCATAGCCGAGACTCTTAGCGAACAGCTCGCGGGTACGTTCCACGGCGTGCTGCTGCTTCGCAATATGGTGGCGACGGTTATAGAACAGGCTCGCCAGCGGTTCGCGGGCGGTTTGCCAGTCCATGCCGTGCTTTACGCCGTGCGCCAGACGCGTGACCAGCGCGGCGCTTTTCACCAGCCCCTGGGCGTCGACGATCGCGTCGTAACGCCGGGCCTGCACCGCTTCGCGGAAGGCTTTGCGTTCGGCTTTAATCGGTGCGGAGAACCACGCTTTGCGCCAGCGGCGAATGGCCACCGGGATAACGCGATCAACCGCTTCATGCCAGGTGGGGATCTGCGCGAAGCCTTCTTCCACCACCCAGTCAAAACGGATGCCGGGAATGGCCCGCATGGCGTCCGTCAGCGACGGCAGCGTATGCAGAACATCACCCATTGAGGAGGTTTTAACGATCAATACCCGCATCCGTTATCCTTCTTCGCTCAACAGCAGTGCGTTGAGTTCTTCAAGGACGCGCTGCGGCGTGATGTCGATCAGGCTCTGATGATAGCCTTCTGCGGCATCGCCTTTACGCACCTTGTGGTAGCCGGTGATCAAACGGATCACGCGCGCCTTGTGCGACAGCGGTGGCGTGAAGTCCGGGCTGCTTGGGCCATACAGCGCGACCAGCGGGCGGTCCAGCGCGGCGGCGACGTGCATCAGGCCAGAGTCGTTACTGACCACGGCCTTACAGGCGGCAATCAGGATAACCGCCTGCTCGAGCTGCGTTTCCCCGGCCAGGTTTCGGCACCATGCCTGTTGCTCGGTGCTCAGCGTGGCGAGAATTTCATTGCCCGCCTCATGATCTTTCGCCGAGCCAAACAGCACAATCTGATAGCCTTCATCGATAAGCTGTTTCGCCAGCTCTGCATAGTGATAGTGCGGCCAGCGTTTTGCCGGACCGAATTCTGCGCCAGGGCAGAACCCAATCATCGGGCGTTCGGACGAAATGCCAAATGCGTTGCAGGTGTGGGATTTCTCCCCGTCGCTTACCTGGAGCTGCGGCCACAGCAGCGGCTGCGGCAGATCTTTCGCGCTGCGCATCACGCCTTTGTCGTAGGCCAGCGCCACGTAGCGCTCCACCATCAGCGGCCAGGCCTCTTTATCCAGCACCCGGGCGTCGTTCAGCAGGCCGTAGCGCATTTCACCGCGCCAGCCGGTACGGTGCGGGATGCCCGCAAAGAAGGGCACAAGGGCGGATTTAAAAGAGTTTGGCAGCACGTACGCGCGGTCATAGCGCTTCTCACGCAGGCTGTGGCCGAGTTTGCGGCGTTCACCGATTTCCAGCGCCCCGTGGCCGAGCGGCATCGGGATCGCCTCGTTCACTTCCGGCATACGCGATAACAGCGGACGGCACCATGCGGGTGCCATCACGTCGATTATCGCCTGGGGATAACGCGCCTTGAGCGTGCGATAGAGACTTTGCGACATCATCATGTCGCCCACCCATGACGGGCCGATCACCAGAATCTTCATACTTATGCGTCGCGGTTCAGCCAGGCCATATATTCCGTTACGCCCTCGGCAACGGTCTTGAACGGCTTGTCGTAACCTGCGGCGCGCAGGTTAGTCAGGTCCGCCTGGGTGAATGCCTGGTAGCGGCCTTTCAGCTTATCCGGGAACGGAATGTACTCGATGCTGCCTTTCTTATGGTACGCCAGCGTCGCGTCTGCCACCGCCTGGAAGGATTCCGCGCGGCCGGTGCCCAGGTTGAAAATGCCGGACACGCCATTTTCCAGGAACCACAGGTTTACTGCCGCCACATCGCCCACGTAGACGAAGTCACGCTTGAAGCCGTCGCTGCCTTCGAACAGTTTCGGGCTTTCGCCGTTATTTAATTGGGTGTTCAGGTGGAACGCCACGCTCGCCATGCTGCCTTTGTGGCCTTCGCGCGGCCCGTAGACGTTGAAGTAGCGGAAGCCGACAATCTGCGAGTTCGCTTCTGGCAGGATCTGACGTACGTACTCATCAAACAGGAATTTGGAGTAACCGTAAACGTTCAGCGGCTGCTCATATTCGCGGGATTCGATGAAATCTGAAGTGCGCCCACCGTAAGTTGCCGCGGAAGAGGCGTACAGGAACGGAATTTCACGCTCCAGGCAGTAGTGCAGGAGCTCTTTGGAGTACTGATAGTTGTTATCCATCATGTACTTGCCGTCCCACTCGGTGGTGGAGGAGCAAGCACCTTCGTGAAAGATGGCTTCGATCTCGCCGAACTCTTCACCCGCCATAATCTGGATAAGGAAGTCTTCTTTATCCATGTAGTCAGCGATGTTCAGATCCACCAGGTTAACGAACTTGGTGCCGTCTTTCAGGTTGTCCACCACCAGAATGTCGGTGATGCCTTTGTCATTGAGGGCCTTAACAATATTGCTGCCGATAAAGCCCGCGCCGCCAGTAACGATGATCATAACTGTAACCTTTGAAGTATGAGTCGGGGAATATCCCGAACGCTAATCTCTTTATCATATCATCACAATGCTCAGGCTTCAGCCATTCACCGATATGCAGCAGGGGTACGCGTGATTTATGCTGCAAAAACGAGAAGAGATACTGCGTCATCTCGTCATGAACTATTGGTTTGGGTAATATGTGCCAAAATTTGCCGAGTCTGGAGAATTGCAATGCGTGGTGATTTTTACAAACAGTTAAACAGCGACCTCGACACCGCACGTGCGGAAGGGTTGTTCAAAGAAGAGCGTATTATCACGTCTGCCCAGCAGGCGGACATCACCGTTGCCGACGGCAGCCATGTGATCAACTTTTGCGCGAACAACTATTTAGGTCTTGCGAATCACCCTGAGCTAATTGCCGCGGCGAAAAACGGCATGGACACCCACGGTTTCGGTATGGCCTCCGTTCGCTTTATCTGCGGTACGCAGGACAGCCACAAGCAGCTTGAGCAAAAGCTGGCGAACTTCCTCGGAATGGAAGACGCGATTCTGTACTCCTCCTGCTTCGACGCCAACGGCGGTCTGTTTGAGACCCTGCTCGGCGCAGAAGACGCGATTATCTCCGACGCCCTGAACCACGCCTCCATCATCGACGGCGTACGCCTGTGCAAAGCGAAGCGTTTCCGCTACGCCAACAACGACATGGTGGAGCTGGAAGCGCGCCTGAAAGAGGCCCGTGAAGCAGGGGCTCGCCACGTCCTGATCGCCACCGACGGCGTGTTCTCCATGGACGGTGTGATTGCCAACCTGAAAGGCGTGTGCGATCTGGCGGATAAATACGACGCGCTGGTGATGGTGGATGACTCTCACGCGGTCGGTTTTGTCGGCGAAAACGGTCGTGGCTCCCACGAATACTGCGACGTAATGGGCCGCGTGGATATCATCACCGGTACGCTGGGCAAAGCGCTCGGCGGCGCGTCTGGCGGCTACACTGCCGCGCGTAAAGAGGTGGTCGAGTGGCTGCGCCAGCGCTCCCGCCCGTATTTGTTCTCCAACTCCCTGGCGCCGGCGATTGTGGCTGCCTCCATTAAAGTGCTGGAGATGGTGGAATCCGGGGCTGAGCTGCGCGACCGCCTGTGGGCTAACGCCCGCCTGTTCCGTGAAAAAATGAGTGCCGCAGGATTCACCCTGGCCGGTGCCGATCACGCGATCATTCCGGTGATGCTGGGCGACGCGGTTGTCGCGCAGAAATTTGCTCGTGAGCTTCAGAAAGAAGGGATTTACGTGACCGGGTTCTTCTTCCCGGTGGTACCAAAAGGTCAGGCGCGTATCCGCACCCAGATGTCTGCGGCGCACTCGCCTGAACAAATTGAACGTGCGGTGGAAGCCTTTACCCGCATCGGCAAACAGCTGGGCGTCATTGCCTGAGGACGTATGATGAAAGCGTTATCCAAACTGAAAGCGGAAGAAGGGATTTGGATGACCGACGTGCCGGAGCCGGAAGTCGGTCATAACGATCTGCTGATCAAAATTCGTAAAACCGCCATCTGCGGTACTGACGTTCACATCTACAACTGGGACCAGTGGTCGCAGAAAACCATTCCGGTACCGATGGTTGTCGGTCACGAATATGTCGGCGAAGTGGTGGGTATCGGCCAGGAAGTAAAAGGCTTCAACATTGGCGATCGCGTCTCCGGTGAAGGCCACATTACCTGCGGTCACTGCCGTAACTGTCGCGGTGGGCGTACCCACCTGTGCCGCAACACCGTCGGCGTGGGCGTGAACCGTCCGGGCTGCTTCGCGGAATACCTGGTGATCCCGGCGTTTAACGCGTTCAAAATCCCGGACAATATCTCTGACGATCTGGCCTCCATTTTCGACCCGTTCGGCAACGCGGTACACACGGCGCTCTCCTTCGACCTGGTGGGTGAAGACGTGCTGGTTTCCGGCGCGGGCCCCATCGGCATTATGGCGGCAGCCGTGGCGAAGCATGTGGGTGCGCGCAACGTGGTGATCACCGACGTGAACGAATACCGCCTGTCGCTGGCGCGCAAAATGGGCGTCACCCGCGCGGTGGATGTCTCGAAAGAGAGCCTGACCGATGTGATGGAAGAGCTGGGCATGACCGAAGGCTTTGACGTGGGTCTGGAGATGTCCGGCGCGCCACCGGCGTTCCGCACCATGCTCGACACCATGAACCACGGTGGCCGTATCGCGATGCTGGGTATTCCGCCGTCAGATATGTCCATTGACTGGAACAAAGTCATCTTCAAGGGGCTGTTCATTAAGGGCATCTATGGCCGTGAGATGTTCGAAACCTGGTACAAGATGGCCGCGCTGATCCAGTCCGGTCTGGATCTGTCCCCGATTATCACTCACCGTTTCTCCATCGATGAGTTCCAGCAGGGCTTTGACGCAATGCGGTCCGGCCAGTCAGGGAAAGTGATCCTGAGCTGGGATAAGTAATTAAAAAGGGGCTAGCGGCCCCTTTTTTTTACTGATTCTTTTTCTCTTCGTCCGTCAGGTAACGCACCTTGCGGGTGTAATCCTGGCCTTTGAACAGCAGTTTGTTATCCGGAG
The DNA here is from genome assembly GCF_001037645.1 of Enterobacter sp. BWH64. Classification (NCBI taxonomy): domain Bacteria; kingdom Pseudomonadati; phylum Pseudomonadota; class Gammaproteobacteria; order Enterobacterales; family Enterobacteriaceae; genus Enterobacter; species Enterobacter sp. BWH64. The sequence continues at coordinate 125,483 of NZ_KQ089922.1, read as the reverse complement.
ATTCCAGATACTTCTGCCATTCGGAAAGCGGGAAACCACCGTGCGCGCCAATCACCTCTTTCGGCACAACGGCTTCCTGACCGCCGATCTTCTTGGAGACCGGCCAGTTCATCCAGTCACCGAGGTTAACCGTTTTTACATCCAGCATGTCCAGCAGCGCAGCGAGCGGCAGCTGATCGGTCGGCGGCTGCGTGTCGTCCATCAGCTCCCAGGTATCCTGGAACAGCGTCAGCCACAGCGGGCAGATACGGCGCCAGGTCTTTTTGGTGGCGGCAAGAAACGCGCCGTTAACGTGATCGACCAGATACGGACGCACCGTTTCTTTGTAATATGCCGGCACTTTCTCCGCTGGCGCGCCGTCCAGCTTGGCAATCATTTTGCCCTGACGGAAGCTGGAGTAGATGTGCATATCCGCCATGTTGATCTCTGGCATTTTAAGCAGGTTGAGATCGGAGTCGATCATCAGCACACCTTCACCGCGCGCCTGCAACGGAGCGTTAAGCTTCACCAGACGACTGAGGTAGATCTGCTTATAGCGGTAACCTTCTTCACGTTTTGGAAGCGTGAGGGTAACAACGCGGGTTTTTGGCGGCAGCTCGCCGAAAGCGGATTCAGGCTGATCGCTGACGATAACAATCTCGCTGACGTCGGTGGCATAACGCTCTGCAAAGGTCGCTGACAATAACGCCTCTTCGACGAAATCCGCGCCCGTACACGGGATCACAATGGAATCCACCGCAACGAGATCGCGCGTGACCGGAAGGGAAGCGTAAGGAATGTTATGACGCCCGGTAATGTGGCGGTAGCGAGCATTCAGGAATTTAAACATGTTCTTCTCGTTTGGTTATTGCGCGCCAAGAACGGCCTCGACACCGTTAACATAGCTTTCAATGGCATACATGTTGCAGACATTCTGGTGTGCGGCAGCGGCGAGCCGGGCGCGCAGAGCAGGATCCTGCCAGATATTATCCAGATGTTGAGCAAGTTGCGACACGTCGCTCCAGGGAAACAGCAGGCCGGTCGACTCATGATCGATCAATTCTGCCGTGCCGGTCACCTTTGAACCAATCACGGGAATATTCAGCAGCATTGCCTCCAGCACGACGCGCGGCAGGCCTTCGCTCTTCGAGGCCAGAATAAATGCGTCAAAGGTGGCGAGATAGTCAAAAGGCGTGTTCTGGAAACCGGTAAAAATGACGTGCTCAGCAATACCCAGCGCGTCAGCCTGTGCCGCCAGTGCGCCGCGCTCCGCCCCTTCACCGACCAGCACCATCTTCCATTTTGCCTGCGGGTGCCTCTGGCTGAACTGTGCCAGCGCCTCCAGCGTATGGTGGTTGGCTTTGCGAGGGATTAGCGAGCCAATGCTGCCGAACACAAACGTGTCGTCATCAATGTTCAGGCGCTGGCGCATCGCGCGTCGGTCGGGCAAAGGCTGGTGGATGTCGATAGCATTGTTGACCGTGGTACACAGCGCTGGCCGGACGCCATGCTGAAGCAACACGCGTTCAACGCCGTGCGAGACGGCGATGATTTTTGTGGCATGGGCATTGACCAGCTTCACCAGCGGCGGGGTCAGCACCGGTTCAATCCGGCAGTGCTGGATTATCCGCGCATGCAGGTTTGCGCCCGCCAGATACCCTTCTTCGTTAGAGCCTGGCTGGTTGTTCATATACAGCGTATCGAATCCACCTTCCCTGAAAATGGTCTCAATCTTGCTGACGTTGGGGCGAATGCGCCACAGGGTATCGATATGCCGCGTAAATGCTTTGCGCGCTGAACGCGAGAAAAACAGCAGACCACGTCCCGCTTCTTTCAGTAGTTTTGCCCATGCCGGTTGCTTACGTTGAGGGATAACGAGTAGCGGGATCCCAATGCTATTGAGCACCTGGCCAATCGTTTGACCTTCAGCACGACTATAATCACTGTAAAAACAACAAGTAATGTCGAATTTGTCGCGGTTGATTCGCTTCAGAAGCTCAAGCATACTGTTGGTACCTCCCCCCCATTCTTTGCCCGTGTCCAGGAGGAGGATTTTACGTTTTTGCGGCATGTCTGAATCCGTATGCTACCCTTCATCTGACCGCATTATAAAGAATTTACTGAAATAAAATAGATTTTTTGTATTCATTTGCCTTTTTATAAGCAAAGGTTTTAAACACGCTTATTTTAAAAGTGCGATTTAAGACTTTAATCGCCTCTTCTCAATTCGATAGTATGAGTGCAAAAATTTTATGTTGTTATTGAGAGAGTGAAAATATGTTTAAAATAACGGTCTGCTTATTAACGTTTAACTCCGAAAGAACGTTGCACGATGTTATTCCTCCTCTTTTAAAAATAGCAGATGAATTCGTTATAGTGGATTCCGGAAGTACAGACTCGACGATATATATTTGCCAGAGTTATGGATTGTCGCCCATATTCAAAAAATATAGCTGGCACGGCGAGCAGATGAACCATGCCGTATCCCATGCGCACAACGACTGGGTGCTGTGCATGGACAGTGACGAAATACTCGATCAAGAAACCGTTGATGCTATTTTAAAATTAAAAATGGGCGATGAACCCGAACCGGATATGGCGTGGCGGATATGTCGTCACTGGTTTGTTTTGGGAGAAAATGTCCGAACGATTTATCCCGTCTCATCACCGGATTATCCGGTGCGTCTTTTTAACCGTACGCAGTCGCGATTTAATAACCGGCCAGTAGACGATCAGGTTGAAGGTTTTCTCCGTTCTGAACGTATTCCAGGTTATGTCAGACATGATACGTTTTATTCGCTGCATGAACTTTTTAATAAATTAAACGGATATACCACTCGCCTGGTTCAATATCAGACGATACGTCCCTCTCTTGGTCGCGGCGCGATCAGCGCTATTGGCGCATTTTTCAAATGGTATCTGTTTAGCGGTGCGTGGCGTCAGGGCAAAGTAGGTGTGGTGACAGGGTTTTATGCCACGGCGTACAGTTTTTTGAAGTATTTCAAGGCCTGGTATCAGGATCGGGAAAAGAGAGAGTCCGTTGCAAAAGAGCAGTCGGACTCTTATCTGGCAGAATAGGCGTTAGCCGATCAGGCTTTTTTTCCCCAACCCTGCCACTGTTGCTGGACGTATTTAACCAGTGTACTGCTGCTGATGCTTTCGCCAATCACCGAGAAGAAGCGGGTTGCATAGACCGGTTCAGGCGGCTGTTTCAGCGTGCAGTTCTTCACGCCGCGGAATGGATTACGCGGCTGCGTTGCGGGTGGTTGCGCGCTACCCGGACGAGAAGTATCCACCTGAGGTTCATTGAGCAGATCGCTCGGACGCACCAGCGTAATATCGGCGGGTAAGCCCGGCAACATTTGCTGCAAAACGCGAACAGTAGACGGATGCGGATGCCCAATGGCAATCGCCGAACCGTTACGGCGCGCCAGCTGTACCGCGCGGTTGAACTGCACGCGGATATCCGCTTCGTTCTGGGAGTCGTCCAGGAATACTTTGCGCTTGATGACTTTTACACCCGTCCCCTGAGCGGCACGCATCGCCTGGCTGTTGCCGATGGTCATGCTGTCGAGGAAATAGAGATTGTAACGCTCCAGCGCCTGCATCACTTTCAGCATACCGTACAGGCTGGAGGTCATCGCGCTGCCCATATGGTTATTCAGACCCACGGCATACGGCACTTTATTGTACGCATCGCGGATGATGCGATCGATCTCGTCGCTGCTCATGTCCGGGCGCAGGGTATCTTTTTCCAACGGCTGCTTGCTGAGGGGGGCCATCGGCAGATGGATGAGGACCTGATGGCCGCCATTGTGCGCTTTGGTCGCCATTTCATGCGCGTGAGGCGCATTAGGCAGGACGGCGACAGAGATGGCTGGCGGCATCGCCAGCACCTGATTTTCATAGTGTGGTCGATAACCGAAGTCATCAATCACAATCGCGAGTTTGCCTGCATAAACCGGTGCAGCCAGCGCCAGTGCGCTGACTACGGAAACAACAATTCGACGAAATTGAAGCAAAACCTATCTTCCCAACCACGGCTGTGGATTGACCGCCTGACCCTGACGACGAATTTCGAAATAGAGTGACGGGCGGCCCTGACCGCCACTGCTGCCCACAAGGGCAATGGGTTGACCCGCGCGCACCTGAGTGCCAACGCTGACCAGCGCGCTCTGGTTGTAGCCGTAAAGACTCATATCGCCTTTACCGTGTTCAACCACCACCACGAGCCCATAACCCTGTAGCCAGTCGGCCAGGATCACGCGGCCATCGGCGATGGCTTTCACTTCGCTACCTTCAGACGCACCGATAACGATCCCCTTCCAACGTAGCTCACCCTGCAACTGTTCGCCATAGCGATGCAGGATCGTACCGCGAACGGGCCAGTAAGCCTGACCACGCGGGGAGCCGAGGCCGCCGGTACGCGACATCAGGGAACGTTCATTTTCAGTCGGTTTGTAGGTGGTGCCTTTCCGGGAGGCTTCCTGCTGCTTATTACGCACCGCCTGCGCTTCACGCGCTTCTTTTTCGGCGCGCGCTTTGGCCGCGGCTTCTGCCCGGGCAATGCTGTTACGCAGTCTGGATTCGTTGGCGCGCATTTCGCTCAGTTGGCTTTGTCCTGCCTGGATAGAGGACTCCAGCCCGGCGAGCGTCTTCTTACGCTCATTGCGCGCCTGCTCAAGCTTCTCCTGCTGCGCCTGCTGATCGTAGAGCAGCGTTTGCTGCTGGCTCTGCTTCTCTTCCAGCTCGGCTTTTTGCGTGGTGACTTCTTCGCGCGTCTGTTTCAGCTGCGCAATGGTCTCCTGACGCGCCTGGTTTAGATAGCCGAAATAGGCCTGTAAACGCTGACCACGCTGGCTCTCTTCACCGCTGAGGATCAGCTGAAGGCCTGTGTGCTCACCCTGACGGAAAGCAGCATCAAGCTGTGCAGCAAGGTTCCGCTCCTGGGCATCGCGCTGACGCTCCAGTTTCGCAATCGACGCGTTCATTTCATCGATTTGCTTATTGAGCTGGGCAAGGGTGTTTTGTGTTTCACGCAGCTTACGCGCGGCGGCGGAAATGGCCTCTTCCTGCTTTTTAAGCTGGGCGAGCAGGGTGGCGCGCTGCTGTTGCTGCTGACGTACCGCACGCTCTTTGGCGGCGATATCGGCCTGAATGGATTTAAGCTGATCGCGGTCATCCGCGTGGGCGGATGCGGCGCACAGCAATACGCCAGCGCTGAGTGCGCTGGCGCAAAGCAGAGGTCTGACTGATAACCGAAGCGGCTTCACGACCCATGTGATTGAAAAAATCGCCTTTCCCCTCATGGGGAGCGATTATTCCACGATGAACAGCGGCTTGCCAGTCATCTCTTCAGGGATTTCCATACCCATCAGCGACAACATGGTTGGCGCGATGTCGGAAAGCTTGCCGCCTTCCACAGCTTTCACTGATTTATCACCTACATAAATCAGTGGAACAGGCAGGTTGGTATGGGCGGTATGCGCCTGACCGGTTGCCGGATCACGCATCTGTTCTGCGTTACCGTGGTCAGCGGTGATCAGCAGCTGGCCGCCCACGGATTCAACCGCTTTTGCGACCTGCTCAACGCAGTGGTCCAGCGCTTCAACAGCTTTAACGGCTGCTTCCATCACGCCGGTGTGGCCCACCATGTCGCCATTCGGATAGTTACAGATGATGGTGTCGTATTTACCGCTTTCGATCGCGGCCACCAGTTTTTCGGTCAGCTCCGCAGAGCTCATTTCTGGCTGGAGATCGTAAGTGGCGACTTTCGGCGAGTTAATCAGGATGCGGTCTTCGCCTTTAAACGGCTCTTCTACGCCGCCGTTAAAGAAGAAGGTCACGTGCGCATACTTCTCAGTTTCGGAGATGCGCAACTGCGTTTTATCGTTTTTCGCCATCCACTCGCCGAAGGTATTTTCCAGGGAAGCGGGTGGATACGCGCATGGGGCTTTGATATCCGCTGCATACTCAGTCAACTGGATGAAATCGATCTTCGCCACTTTCTTACGGGCGAAACCGTCGAAATCGCTGTTGACGAAGGCGCGGGTGATTTCGCGCGCGCGGTCAGCACGGAAGTTCATGAAGATCAGCGCATCGCCATCTTCCATGGCGGCATCGGCCTGGCCTTCAGCGCGGATCACGGTTGCCTTCACAAATTCGTCGTTTTCATCACGCGCGTAAGCCGCTTCCAGGCCTTCAACGGCGGTCGGGAACTGGAACTCACCTTTTGCCAGGGTCAGCAGATCATAGGCTTGCTCAACGCGGTCCCAGCGGTTGTCACGGTCCATGGCATAGTAACGGCCAACGATGGACGCCACGCGGCCTTTGCCCAGTGCGGCAAATTTATTTTCAAACGCTTTAAGAGAACCTTTTGCGCTGCGTGGCGGCGTATCGCGACCATCCAGGAAGGCGTGCAGATAGATTTTTTCCGCACCGCGCTCGGCGGCCAGTTCTACCATCGCCATGATGTGATCTTCGTGGCTGTGAACGCCGCCCGCAGAGAGCAGACCCATAATGTGAACGGCCTTGCCTGCGGCAACGGCTTTATCAACCGCTCCGGTGAGCGTTGGGTTGGCAAAGAATGTACGTTCTTTGATTTCAACGTCCAGGCGCGTCAGGTCCTGATAAACGATACGGCCCGCACCCAGGTTAACGTGACCCACTTCAGAGTTGCCCATCTGACGATCCGGCAGACCCACTTCCAGGCCAGACGCATCAATCAGGGTGTGGGGACGTTTTGCCCATAGCGCATCCATAACCGGGGTTTTGGCGTTGAAAATGGCGTTATCCTGTTGATCTTCACGGTAGCCATAGCCATCCAGAATCACCAGTACCATAGGTTTTTTAGAAACCGACATTGCGACAACCTCATGCTCAAGAGACAAAAAATTTGCGTAATTTTACTACAGCTGAATCGATAAAATAGCCGCAGAAGATCAAAGAAAGCGCGGGGGCAAGGCTGTTCTCAGGCCATTTTGAGGCTTTTTTTACGTGGCATGCCGCAGAAAATAGATTAGCTTTATGTCGCTGGCTGTATTTGCCACAGCGCACAGGTATACTCCTGTCCTGGTTTTTTTAATCACTTAGTCGGGAGTTGTTACCCCCCATGCAAGAAATTATGCAATTCGTTAGCCGCCACCCGGTTCTGAGCATCGCGTGGATTGGCCTGCTGGTCGCTGTACTGTTCACCACATTTAAGGGACTGACGTCTAAAATTAAGGTGATCACCCGCGGTGAAGCGACACGTCTGATCAACAAAGAGGACGCCGTGGTTGTCGATCTGCGTCAGCGCGACGATTTCCGCAAGGGCCACATCGCAGGTGCTATCAACCTGCTGCCCGCGGAAATTAAAGCGAACAACATTGGTGAGCTGGAGAAGCATAAAGCCCAGCCGATTATTGTTGTTGACGGCACTGGCATGCAGGCGCAGGAATCTGCCAGCGCACTGCATAAAGCAGGCTTTGAAAACGTAACGGTGCTGAAAGAAGGCATCTCCGGCTGGAGCGGGGAGAATCTTCCTTTAGTGCGCGGTAAATAAGGAGTTAAGTGATGGCCAATATTGAGATCTACACCAAAGCAACGTGCCCGTTCTGCCACCGAGCGAAAGCGCTGCTGTCCAGCAAAGGCGTAACGTTCAAGGAACTGCCGATCGATGGTGACGCGATTAAACGCGAAGAGATGATCCAACGCAGTGGTCGCACAACGGTTCCACAGATTTTTATTGATGCGCAGCACATTGGCGGCTGTGATGACTTGTATGCGCTCGACGCCCGTGGTGGACTCGATCCGCTGCTGAGCTAGAGACTTTAGGACAATTAAAAAGGGTTTTTCCATGTCAGAACAAAACAACACCGAGATGACTTTCCAGATCCAGCGCATCTACACCAAGGATGTCTCTTTCGAAGCGCCAAATGCGCCGCACGTTTTCCAGAAAGACTGGCAGCCAGAGGTTAAACTTGATCTGGATACCGCATCCACCCAGCTGGCGGATGATGTGTATGAAGTCGTACTGCGTGTCACCGTGACCGCCTCTCTGGGCGAAGAAACCGCATTCCTGTGCGAAGTTCAGCAGGGCGGTATCTTCTCCATCGGCGGCATCGAAGGCAACCAGATGGCGCATTGCCTGGGTGCATACTGCCCGAACATCCTGTTCCCGTATGCCCGTGAATGCATCACCAGCCTGGTTTCTCGCGGTACATTCCCGCAACTGAACCTTGCGCCAGTAAACTTTGATGCGCTGTTCATGAACTATCTACAGCAGCAGGCTGGCGAAGGTACCGAACAACATCAGGATGCCTGATGAGCACTGTTAATGCGTCAATGACTGTGATCGGTGCCGGCTCTTACGGCACCGCTCTTGCCATCACCCTGGCAAGAAATGGTCACGACGTGGTCCTGTGGGGCCACGATCCAAAACATATCGCGACGTTGCAACACGACCGCTGCAATGTGGCGTTTCTCCCGGACGTTCCGTTCCCTGACTCCCTGTATCTGGAAAGCGACCTCGCGACCGCGCTGGCGGCCAGCCGCAATATTTTGATTGTGGTGCCAAGCCATGTGTTTGGCGAAGTCCTGCGTCAGATTAAGCCGCTGATGCGTGCGGATGCGCGTATTGTGTGGGCGACGAAGGGGCTGGAAGCGGAAACCGGACGTCTGTTGCAGGACGTTGCCCGCGAAGCGCTGGGAACAGCGATCCCGCTGGCGGTGATCTCCGGGCCGACGTTTGCCAAAGAGCTGGCTGCGGGCTTGCCGACGGCGATTTCGCTGGCGTCCACCGACCAGGCATTTTCCGACGATCTTCAGCAACTGCTGCACTGCGGCAAAAGCTTCCGCGTGTACAGCAACCCCGATTTTATCGGCGTGCAGCTGGGCGGCGCGGTGAAGAACGTCATTGCCATCGGGGCCGGGATGTCTGACGGCATCGGTTTCGGCGCGAATGCGCGTACTGCGCTGATCACCCGTGGCCTGACCGAAATGTCCCGCCTGGGCGAAGCGCTGGGTGCCGATCCGGCCACCTTTATGGGAATGGCAGGGCTGGGCGACCTGGTGCTGACCTGCACCGATAACCAGTCGCGTAACCGCCGCTTTGGCATGATGCTCGGACAGGGCAGCGATGTAAAAAGCGCGCAGGAGAAGATTGGTCAGGTGGTTGAAGGCTATCGCAATACCAAAGAAGTTCGCGAACTGGCGCACCGTTTCGGTGTCGAAATGCCAATAACCGAGGAAATTTATCAGGTATTGTATTGCGGAAAAAATGCGCGCGAGGCAGCATTGACCTTATTAGGTCGTGCGCGCAAGGACGAGCGCAGCAGCAATTAGCCGGGAAGTATCGTCACCTGAATGACCCAGCCAGCGCAGAACTGGCTGGTCATTAACTATCGTCTGGAGCAAGCAATGCCGTGTGAAGAACTGGATATCGTCTGGAATAATATTAAAGCCGAAGCCCGAGCGTTGGCCGACTGTGAGCCCATGCTGGCCAGTTTCTATCACGCGACGCTACTTAAGCACGAAAATCTCGGCAGCGCCCTGAGCTATATGCTCGCCAATAAATTGGCTTCCCCTATCATGCCTGCTATCGCGATTCGCGAAGTGGTGGAAGAGGCCTACGCCGCAGATCCGGAGATGATTGCTTCTGCCGCCTGCGACATCCAGGCTGTGCGCACGCGAGACCCGGCGGTGGATAAATACTCCACGCCGCTGCTGTATCTCAAAGGCTTCCATGCCTTACAGGCGTACCGCATCGGCCACTGGTTATGGAATGAGGGACGCCGCGCGCTGGCCATCTTCCTGCAAAACCAGGTTTCCGTGACCTTCCAGGTCGATATTCACCCGGCGGCGAAAATTGGCCGCGGGATCATGCTCGATCACGCCACCGGCATTGTTGTTGGTGAAACGGCGGTGATCGAAGATGACGTGTCGATCCTGCAATCCGTTACGCTGGGCGGTACCGGTAAAACCAGCGGCGATCGCCATCCGAAAATTCGTGAAGGGGTGATGATTGGCGCGGGCGCTAAAATCCTCGGCAATATTGAAGTCGGACGCGGCGCGAAGATTGGCGCGGGGTCGGTTGTGCTCCAGCCTGTACCGCCGCACACCACCGCCGCTGGCGTCCCGGCGCGCATCGTCGGTAAGCCAGACAGCGATAAGCCGTCGATGGATATGGATCAGCACTTCAACGGTATTCATCACACCTTCGAATACGGCGACGGCATCTGAACCCCGGAACAGCCAAATAAAAAAGCCCGGTGAGTCAATGCACCGGGCTTTTGATTAGTTGCGGTATAACACTTTGATAATGTGATAGCCGAACTGCGTATGCAGTGGGCCGGTTGGCTCCAGCACCGGGCAGGAGAAGACCACTTTATCAAACGCCGGAACCATCTGGCCCTGGCGGAACTCGCCTAAGTCACCACCGCGTTTGCCTGACGGGCAAATCGAGTGTTTCTTCGCCAGTTTGCCGAAGTCGGCGCCGTTTTTAATCTGTTCGAGCAGATCCTGTGCCAGTTTCTCTTCTTTAACAAGGATATGCAGTGCTGCTGCTGTTTTTGCCATGATCGTGCCTTGAGTCGACTAGTTTACGATCGGTATACTACCACGCGTTTTTCCTCCTCTCCCGACTTTCATTGAGTGATCATTTATGCGTTTAAACCCCGGACAACAACAAGCTGTCGAATTCGTCACCGGACCCTGCCTGGTGCTGGCGGGAGCGGGATCCGGTAAAACACGCGTGATCACCAACAAAATCGCCCACTTAATTCGGGGTTGTGGATACCAGGCGCGCCATATCGCGGCGGTCACCTTTACCAACAAAGCGGCGCGTGAGATGAAAGAGCGCGTCGGCCAGACGCTGGGCCGTAAAGAGGCGCGCGGGCTGATGATCTCCACCTTCCACACGCTGGGTCTGGATATTATCAAGCGCGAATACGCGGCGCTGGGCATGAAGTCCAACTTTTCTCTCTTCGATGACACCGACCAGGTGGCGCTGCTTAAAGAGCTGACGGAAGGGCTGATCGAAGATGACAAAGTGCTGTTGCAACAGCTGATCTCGACGATCTCGAACTGGAAAAACGATCTGATGACGCCGGCCCAGGCAGCGGCAAGCGCCAAAGGCGAGCGCGACCGCATCTTTGCCCACTGCTACGGTCTGTACGACGCGCATATGAAAGCCTGTAACGTCCTGGATTTCGACGATCTGATCCTGTTGCCGACGCTGCTGCTTCAGCGGAATGAAGAGGTGCGCGAGCGCTGGCAGAACAAAATCCGTTACCTGCTGGTGGATGAATACCAGGATACCAACACCAGCCAGTACGAGCTGGTGAAGCTGCTGGTAGGGCAGCGTGCGCGCTTTACCGTCGTAGGCGATGACGATCAGTCGATTTACTCCTGGCGCGGCGCGCGTCCGCAAAACCTGGTGCTACTGAGCAAAGACTTCCCGGCGTTGCAGGTGATTAAACTGGAGCAGAACTACCGTTCTTCCGGGCGTATCCTGAAGGCGGCGAACATCCTGATTGCCAATAACCCGCACGTCTTTGAGAAGCGCCTGTTCTCCGAACTGGGTTACGGCACCGAGCTGAAAGTGCTCAGCGCCAACAACGAAGAGCACGAAGCGGAGCGCGTAACGGGCGAGCTGATTGCCCATCACTTCGTCAACAAAACTGAATACAAGGATTACGCGATCCTCTATCGCGGAAACCACCAGTCGCGCGTCTTTGAAAAGATGCTGATGCAGAACCGCATTCCCTACAAAATTTCTGGCGGTACGTCGTTCTTTTCGCGTCCGGAAATCAAGGATCTGCTGGCCTATCTGCGCGTGCTGACCAACCCGGATGACGACAGCGCTTTCCTGCGCATCGTGAATACGCCGAAACGCGAGATTGGCTCTGCGACGCTGCAAAAACTGGGTGAATGGGCGATGACCCGCAACAAAAGCCTGTTCACCGCCAGCTTCGATATGGGGCTGAGCCAGACCCTGACCGGGCGCGGCTATGACGCCTTAACCCGCTTTACCCACTGGCTGGGTGAGGTGCAGCGTCTGGCAGAGCGCGAGCCTGTGGCGGCAGTACGCGATCTGATCCACGGCATTGATTACGAATCCTGGTTGTATGAAACCTCTGCCAGCCCGAAAGCAGCCGAGATGCGGATGAAAAACGTTAACCAGCTCTTCAGCTGGATGACCGAAATGCTTGAAGGATCTGAGATTGACGAGCCCATGACCCTGACGCAGGTGGTCACCCGCTTCACGCTGCGCGATATGATGGAGCGCGGCGAAAGCGAAGAAGAGGCCGATCAGGTTCAGCTAATGACGTTACATGCCTCGAAAGGGCTGGAGTTCCCCTATGTCTATCTGGTGGGGATGGAAGAGGGCTTATTGCCGCACCAGAGCAGCATTGATGAAGATAACGTCGACGAAGAGCGCCGTCTGGCCTACGTGGGGATCACACGTGCGCAGAAAGAGCTGACGTTTACGCTGTGCAAAGAGCGCCGCCAGTATGGTGAGCTGGTGCGCCCGGAGCCGAGCCGTTTTCTGCTGGAGTTGCCTCAGGACGATCTTATCTGGGAGCAGGAGCGTAAAGTCATTACCGCTGAAGAGCGTATGCACAAAGGGCAGGCAAACGTGGCAAACATTCGCGCGATGCTGGCAAAAGCCAAAGAGAAGGGATAACTATTTGCAGGCCGGGTAAGGCGAAGCCGCCACCCGGCACGCTTCAAAGGGTCACTTCACATCAAGCGCCCAGTGCACATAGCTCTGCCACTGGTACTCCTGCTCAATCAGTTCCGCCCCAAGCGGATGATCCTCAAGCCAGTTTTCCGGTAGCGTCAGCGTCAGTTTCTCATCGTCTGCCGCCAGCGTAATGGCTGGCAGCAAATCATCACGACGCCGACTGGCAAACAGGATCGCCAGGCGAAGCAGACGACACAGATGCTCCGCCACGCGCGGCGGTACAGCGTTCTGCTGGTGAAGGGAAGAGAGATCGACGGCGTTAGTCTGATTTAGCAGCAGGGTGGCCAGCAGCTTCTTCTGGGCGGGCGTATAGCCCGGTAAATCGAGATTACGCACCAGCCAGGCCGCGTGCAGCGGTGCCTGCTTGTACTCCACGCTGAGACCAATTTCATGTAGCGCACAGGCGCTTAGCAGCAGATCGCGGCTTAACGGTTCAATATCCCAGCTTTTTTTCACCTGATCGGCAAACAGTGACGCCAGTTGACTCACTCTGTGTGCCTGGTCGATATCAACAATAAAGCGGCGCTGAACGTTACGCAGCGTACGGCTACGGATGTCCTGATCGACCGACTGGTGCAGCATTCCGTAGACCAGACCTTCGCGCAGCGCACCGCCTGCCAGGGTCATACACTGGATATTGAGTTCAGTAAAAATGGCGATCAGAATGGCGAGCCCACTGGGGAAAACCAGCGCGCGTTCGAGCGTCAGCCCTTCTATTTCAAGCTCTTCCAGACGACCACACTGGATGGCGCGCTGTTTAAGCTGCTGGAGTTTGGCAAGCGTGATCCGCTCGTCCATTCCCTGTGCCATCATGATTTCCTGCAACGCCTGAACGGTTCCGGACGCGCCGACACACACTTTCCAGCCGTGATAGCGCAGTTCGTCCATGACCGGGCGCAGGACCGCACGCGCCGCGTTTTCCGCCTCGTCAAAATTCTCTTTGGCAAGGTTTCGATCGGTAAAGTATCGTTCCAGCCAGGTCACACAGCCCATCGACAGGCTGAACAGTGACGTCGCCTGCGCGCCTGTGCCCGTGACCAGTTCAGTACTGGCGCCACCGATATCGACCACCAGACGACGATCGTCGCCGCCGGTCGTATGCGCCACACCCTGATAAATCAGACGCGCTTCTTCTTCACCGCTGATGACCTGCACCGGGCAGCCCAGAATTTCCTGTGCTCTGGCAATGAAATCGCCAGCGTTAACCGCCAGACGAAGGGTCGCCGTGGCAACAACGCGAATTTGACTGAGCGGGATATCCTGCAAACGTTCTGCAAACAGACGCAGACACTGCCAGCCACGTTCCATGGCTTCCGGGGAGAGGTGATTATCGCTGCTCAGGCCCGCCGCGAGGCGGACCTTGCGCTTAATGCGCGTCAGCGTTTGTATGCTTCCCGCCACCTCGCGCACAACCAGCATATGAAAACTATTCGAACCGAGATCAATTGCCGCATAAAGCGAGGTGGAGCTGAGCATATTTTTTAACCTGAACGACGACGATTACGCGGTGCACCGCCGGAACGACGCGGACCATTGCCGGAGCGTGGACGGGTAAGGCGCTTAGGTGGCGGCAGCTCGCTCAACAGCGCGTCCGGATTGTATTTGCTCTGTGGAATAGAGTGACCGATGTAGGTCTCAATGGCCGGAAGATTCAGCGCATACTCTTCACACGCAAGGCTGATGGAGTGACCGCTTGCGCCGGCACGACCGGTACGACCGATACGGTGTACATAGTCTTCACAGTCATCTGGCAGGTCATAGTTAAAGACGTGCGTCACGGCTGGAATGTGCAGGCCACGGGCCGCCACGTCGGTCGCGACCAGAATATCAAGGTCGCCACGAGTAAATTCGTCGAGAATGCGCAGGCGTTTTTTCTGCGCTACGTCGCCGGTCAGCAGGCCCACACGGTGACCATCTGCCGCCAGGTGACCCCAGATATCTTCACAGCGGTGTTTGGTGTTCGCGAAGATAATCGCGCGATCCGGCCACTCTTCTTCGATCAGGGTTTGCAGCAGGCGCATTTTCTCTTCATTAGAAGGATAGAAAAGCTCTTCTTTAATGCGGTGCCCGGTTTTCTGCTCCGGTTCTACTTCCACATATTCCGCATTGTTCATCTGCTCGAATGCGAGTTCACGTACGCGGTATGACAGGGTTGCGGAGAACAGCATGTTCAGACGCTGGTTTGCCGCAGGCATACGGCGGAACAGCCAGCGGATGTCTTTAATGAAGCCCAGATCGTACATACGGTCTGCTTCATCCAGCACCACGACCTGGATTGCGCCGAGGTTGATATGGTTCTGTTTGGCGTAGTCGATAAGACGGCCGGTGGTCCCAATCAGGATATCGACGCCGCTTTCCAGCACTTTCAGCTGTTTATCGTAGCCGTCGCCGCCATAGGCCAGGCCAAGTTTCAGGCCGGTGGCTTGCGCCAGGGGCTCAGCGTCTGCGTGGATCTGTACCGCCAGTTCTCGCGTCGGGGCCATAATTAGCGCGCGCGGCTGGTTAACTTTGCGGTCTGCAATCGCCGGGTGAGAAAGTAAATAATGAAACGTTGACGTTAAAAACGCCATCGTTTTGCCAGTACCGGTTTGCGCCTGCCCTGCAACGTCGCGACCGGCCAGCGTCAGCGGCAGGGCGAGAGCCTGAATGGGCGTGCAGTTATGAAACCCTTTAGTTTCAAGGGCTTCGATCACCTTTGGGTGCAGGGCGAAGTCGGAAAACTTCTGTTCTGTTAAATGTGTTTTGCTCATAGTGTGGTAGAATATCAGCTTACTATTGCTTTACGAAAGCGTATCCGGTGAAATAAAGTCAACCTTTAGTTGGTTAATGCGACATCAACACGTCGTTGGTGGAGACAAAACCAACGTACCAGGCTTATTCCTGTGGAGTTATATATGAGCGATAAAATTATTCACCTGACTGACGACAGTTTTGACACGGACGTACTTAAAGCTGACGGGCTGATCCTCGTTGATTTCTGGGCTGAATGGTGTGGTCCTTGCAAAATGATCGCTCCGATTCTGGATGAAATCGCTGACGAATATCAGGGCAAACTGACCGTTGCCAAGCTGAACATCGACCAGAACCCGGGCACCGCGCCAAAATACGGTATCCGTGGCATCCCGACCCTGCTGCTGTTCAAGAACGGTGACGTGGCGGCGACCAAAGTGGGCGCACTGTCCAAAGGTCAACTGAAAGAGTTCCTGGACGCTAACCTGGCGTAAGGTTTCTCAGCTGAGCGTCCAGAGCGCCTAATTAACGGCGAGATCTGGACGCCCGGCTTTAGTCGTGCTAAGTTAGCTATGACTACGTTTTAAACATATCTTGTTGTTTGAATCTTGTTTTACCCGATACTTCCCGTTGTTAACTTAAACAGTGCGTGAAGTTGCTAGATTCCGGGCTTGTCACTCAATCCGTCTTGTCGTTTCAGTTCTGCGTTCTTTCCCTGTGACCAGACAGCGAACAGACATGAGGTGATGGCCGCTAAACAGGCATGGATGACCCTGCCATACCATTCACAACATTAAGTTCGAGAATCACCCCGAGTTTAAGAACCCACACCATTATGAATCTTACCGAATTAAAGAATACGCCGGTTTCTGAGCTGATCACTCTCGGCGAAAATATGGGACTGGAAAACCAGGCTCGTATGCGCAAGCAGGACATCATTTTCGCCATCCTGAAGCAGCACGCTAAGAGTGGCGAAGATATCTTTGGCGACGGTGTGCTGGAGATACTGCAAGACGGATTTGGTTTCCTCCGCTCCGCAGACAGCTCCTACCTCGCCGGCCCTGACGACATCTACGTATCCCCTAGCCAAATCCGCCGTTTCAACCTCCGCACTGGTGACACCATTTCAGGTAAGATTCGTCCTCCAAAAGAGGGTGAACGCTACTTTGCGCTGTTGAAGGTTAACGAAGTTAACTACGACAAACCGGAAAACTCCCGCAATAAGATCCTGTTCGAGAACTTAACGCCGCTGCACGCTAACTCTCGTCTGCGCATGGAGCGTGGTAACGGGTCTACTGAAGACTTAACCGCTCGTGTGCTGGATCTGGCATCGCCAATTGGTCGTGGCCAGCGTGGTCTGATTGTGGCGCCGCCAAAAGCCGGTAAAACCATGCTGCTGCAAAACATCGCGCAGAGCATTGCTTACAACCATCCAGACTGTGTGCTGATGGTGCTGCTGATTGACGAACGTCCGGAAGAAGTGACCGAGATGCAGCGTCTGGTGAAAGGGGAAGTGGTTGCGTCTACCTTCGACGAGCCTGCTTCTCGCCACGTTCAGGTTGCGGAAATGGTCATCGAGAAGGCGAAACGCCTGGTTGAGCACAAGAAAGACGTGATCATCCTGCTCGACTCCATTACCCGTCTGGCGCGTGCCTACAACACCGTGGTGCCGGCTTCCGGTAAAGTACTGACCGGTGGTGTGGATGCTAACGCCCTGCATCGTCCGAAGCGTTTCTTCGGTGCGGCGCGTAACGTGGAAGAGGGCGGTAGCCTGACCATTATCGCGACGGCGCTGATCGATACCGGCTCCAAAATGGACGAGGTTATCTACGAAGAGTTCAAAGGTACAGGCAACATGGAACTGCACCTTTCTCGTAAAATCGCAGAAAAACGCGTCTTCCCGGCGATCGACTACAACCGTTCCGGTACCCGTAAAGAAGAGCTGCTTACCACTCAGGAAGAGCTTCAGAAAATGTGGATCCTGCGTAAAATCATCCATCCAATGGGCGAAATCGACGCAATGGAATTCCTCATTAATAAACTGGCGATGACCAAAACGAACGACGATTTCTTCGACATGATGAAACGCTCGTAACGCAAATAATCCCAGTAAACGCCACGTTTTTACGTGGCGTTTTTTATTTATGGACTATACGCTATTACCACACACTCCCAATTTAGACCTGTCGGTGCGACAATAAGAAGGTTTGCACAGTCAAAGAAATAATTGATTGAAAAACATACAAAGGGAGTTGTGATGAGCCATCTTTAATCCTTCTGAGGCAGAGGCTTCATGGTTATACTTCCGGGACTAACATTTGTTGAGAGCAATCCATTGTGAATCTACTCACTGCTGTAACTGAGCTGATCAGTATTTTTTTATTCACAACCTGTTTTTTGTTCATTGCGTGCAAGGTAGCAAAAAGAATTGGGTTAGTGGACAAACCGAACTTCCGTAAACGTCATCAGGGGCTTATTCCACTGGTGGGCGGCATTTCGGTATACGCAGGCATCTGTTTCACATTCGGGATCGCGGATTACTATATCCCCCATGCCGCACTCTACCTGGCATGTGCCGGTGTGCTGGTACTGGTCGGCGCCCTTGATGATCGTTTTGATATCAGCGTGAAGTTCCGCGCGACGGTACAGGCGGCCATTGGCATCATTATGATGGTGGTAGGCGGCCTCTATCTAAGAAGCCTGGGCTACGTGTTTGGTCCCTGGGAGCTGGTGCTTGGGCCATTCGGCTTCTTCCTGACGCTGTTTGCCGTGTGGGCGGCTATCAACGCCTTTAACATGGTTGACGGTATAGACGGTCTGCTCGGTGGGCTGTCCTCTGTTTCGTTTGGCGCTATCGGCATCATCTTATGGTTTGACGGCCAGTACAGCCTGTCAATGTGGTGCTTTGCCATGATTGCCGCCATCCTGCCTTACATCTGCCTGAACCTGGGTGTGTTAGGGCGTCGCTATAAAGTCTTTATGGGCGATGCGGGCAGTACCCTGATTGGCTTTACGGTTATCTGGGTCCTGCTGGAGACCACGCAGGGTAAAACGCACCCTATCAGCCCGGTAACGGCTCTCTGGATTATCGCCATCCCGCTGATGGACATGGTCGCTATAATGTACCGCCGTCTGCGTAAAGGGATGAGCCCGTTTTCTCCCGATCGGCAGCATATTCATCACCTGATTATGCGCGCCGGCTTCACGTCT
Source organism: Enterobacter sp. BWH64 (assembly GCF_001037645.1). NCBI lineage: Bacteria > Pseudomonadati > Pseudomonadota > Gammaproteobacteria > Enterobacterales > Enterobacteriaceae > Enterobacter > Enterobacter sp. BWH64. The sequence continues at coordinate 106,837 of NZ_KQ089922.1, read as the reverse complement.
CGTCAGGCATTTGTGTTGATTACGCTTGCGGCTGCTATTCTGGCTGCGATTGGCGTAGCCGCGGAATACGCACATTTCATTCCTGAATGGGTAATGTTGGTATTATTCTTGCTAGCATTTTTCATGTACGGTTACTGCATCAAGCGTGCATGGAAAGTCGCGCGTTTTATTAAACGTTTAAAACGCAGGATGCGTCGGAACAGTGGCAAAAACACAACATTAACTAAGTAAAACCGGGACTATGATGACTCAACCGTTGGCGGGAGCGAAATCAGTGGGCACTGAGAACGAGCTGGATATTCGTGGTTTGTTTCGCGTGTTATGGCAGGGCAAACTGTGGATTGTGGGGATTGCCCTGGGGTTCGCGCTGTTAGCGCTTGCCTACACCTTCTTTGCAAAACAAGAGTGGAGCGCCACGGCGATCACAGACCGACCAACGGTGAATATGCTTGGAGGCTACTACTCCCAGCAGCAATTCCTGCGTAATCTTGATATCAAGGCCAATCTGGCGACCCCGGATCAGGCTTCGGTGATGGATGAATCCTACAAAGAGTTTGTGATGCAGCTGGCGTCGTGGGATACACGTCGCGATTTCTGGTCCCAGACGGACTACTACAAGCAGCGCATGGTCGGTAACAGCAAAGCGGATGCCGCGCTGCTGGATGACCTGATTAATAACATTCAGTTTATGCCTGGCGATGTGCTCCGTAACGTTAGCGACAGCGTGAAGCTGATTGCGGAAACGGCGCCGGACGCCAATAACCTGTTGCGTCAGTACGTTGCTTTTGCCAGCCAGCGCGCGGCCAGTCATCTGAATGACGAGCTGAAAGGCGCCTGGGCTGCGCGTACTATTCAGATGAAAGCGCAGGTCAAACGTCAGGAAGAGGTCGCTAAGGCTATCTTCGCCCGTCGCGTACATAATATTGAGCAGGCGCTGAAGATTGCGGAACAGCACAATATTTCCCGTAGCGAAACGGATGTTCCGGCTGACGAACTCCCGGATTCAGAAATGTTCCTTCTTGGTCGCCCAATGCTTCAGGCACGTCTGGAAAATATCCAGGCCGTTGGCCCTGACTTTGACCTTGATTACGACCAAAACCGCGCCATGCTCAATACGCTCAACGTCGGTCCAACGCTGGACCCGCGTTTTCAGACCTATCGTTATTTAAGAACGCCTGAAGAGCCTGTAAAACGCGATAGTCCGCGTCGCGCATTCCTGATGATCATGTGGGGGATTGTGGGCGCACTGACTGGCGCTGGCGTAGCGTTATTGCGTCGCCGCACAAACTAAGAACGCCGTCTACGATGAAGGCTGCGGCCTTCATCGTCTAATCGAAGAGAATCGATGTGAAAGTACTAACCGTATTTGGCACCAGGCCGGAGGCCATCAAGATGGCGCCTCTGGTTCATGCGCTGGCCAGAGATCCTGATATTGAAGCGAAAGTGTGCGTGACTGCCCAGCACCGTGAGATGCTCGATCAGGTCTTAACCCTCTTTTCTATCGTCCCGGATTACGATCTCAATATAATGAAACCGGGACAGGGACTGACGGAAATCACCTGCCGTATTCTGCAAGAATTAAAGCCTATTCTGGAGTCGTTCAAGCCGGATGTGGTGCTGGTGCACGGCGACACCACCACCACCGTGGCGACCAGCCTGGCCGCGTTCTATCAGCGTATCCCCGTTGGTCATATTGAAGCGGGTCTGCGTACCGGCAATCTCTATTCCCCGTGGCCGGAAGAGGCCAACCGTACGCTCACCGGTCACCTGGCGATGTACCATTTTGCGCCAACCGAGAACTCACGTCAGAACCTGCTGCGCGAAAATATCAGCGACAGCAAGATCTTCGTCACCGGCAATACGGTCATTGATGCGCTGATTTGGGTGCGTGACCGCGTGCTGGCTAACAGCGAGCTTCAGGCAGAACTTGCTGCGCGCTATCCGTTCCTGAACAACGGCAAGAAAACGATTCTGGTGACGGGCCACCGCCGCGAAAGCTTTGGCCGTGGCTTTGAGCAAATTTGCCACGCGCTGGCTGAAATCGCCGCGCAGAACGATGATGTGCAGATTGTCTATCCGGTGCACCTCAACCCGAACGTCAGCGAACCGGTCAACCGTATCCTGGGCCACGTGGAAAACGTGCTTCTGATCGAGCCGCAGGACTATTTGCCATTTGTCTGGCTGATGAACCACGCCTGGCTGATCCTGACCGATTCTGGCGGCATTCAGGAAGAGGCGCCCTCCCTCGGTAAGCCGGTACTGGTGATGCGTGAAACCACCGAACGCCCGGAAGCGGTTACTGCCGGTACCGTGCGTCTGGTGGGAACGGATCCGCGTCGTATTGTCGAAGAGGTCACGCGCTTACTGCATGACGATGAAGAGTATCAGGCGATGAGCCGGGCCCACAATCCGTACGGTGACGGGCAGGCTTGTGGTCGTATTTTGCACGCACTTAAACACAATCGGGTAACGCTATGAGTTTTTCTACCATCTCTGTTGTTGGTCTTGGCTATATCGGGCTGCCTACTGCGGCGGCCTTTGCCTCTCGTCAAAAGCAGGTCGTTGGCGTAGATATCAACGCGCACGCGGTGGAAACCATCAACCGTGGCGAAATTCATATCGTGGAGCCCGATCTCGATCGTGTGGTGAAAAAGGCGGTGGACGGTGGCTTCCTGCGCGCCAGCACCACGCCGGTAGAAGCCGATGCGTACCTGATTGCGGTTCCAACGCCCTTTAAAGGCGATCATGAGCCTGACATGGTTTACGTCGAGGCGGCAGCAAAATCCATTGCGCCTGTGCTGAAGAAAGGGGCGCTGGTTATTCTTGAGTCCACTTCACCTGTTGGGGCTACCGAGCAGATGGCGCAGTGGCTGGCCGAGGCGCGTCCCGATCTCAGCTTCCCGCAGCAGGCGGGCGACCAGGCCGATATCAATATCGCCTACTGCCCTGAGCGCGTACTGCCAGGCCAGGTGATGGTGGAACTGATTAAAAACGACCGCGTGATTGGCGGCATGACGCCAGTCTGCTCCGCGCGCGCCAGCGAGCTGTATAAAATTTTCCTTGAAGGCGAATGTGTGGTGACCAACTCCCGCACCGCCGAGATGTGCAAACTGACCGAAAATAGCTTCCGCGACGTTAACATCGCGTTTGCGAATGAACTGTCGTTGATTTGCGCCGATCAGGGGATTAACGTCTGGGAACTTATTCGTCTTGCCAACCGTCACCCCCGCGTGAACATCCTTCAGCCGGGGCCGGGCGTGGGTGGGCACTGCATCGCGGTCGATCCGTGGTTTATCGTGGCGCAGAACCCGGAACAGGCACGCCTGATTCGCACCGCGCGCGAAGTAAACGACCACAAACCGCACTGGGTTATCAACCAGGTCAAAGCCACGGTCGCGGATTGCCTGGCCGACAGCGGCAAACGCGCCAGTGAGCTGAAAATTGCCTGCTTTGGTCTGGCATTCAAACCGAATATTGACGATCTGCGCGAAAGCCCGGCGATGGAAATTGCCGAAATGATCGCTGCCTGGCACAGCGGTGAAACGCTGGTGGTTGAGCCGAATATTCATGCGCTGCCGGCAAAACTTGCCGGTCACTGCACCCTTACCGCCCTGGATGACGCGCTGGCGACGGCGGATGTGCTGGTGCTGCTGGTGGATCACAATGCGTTCAAAGCGGTTTCCGGTGATGCCGTACGTCAGCAGTATGTTGTTGATACCAAAGGCGTGTGGCGTTGAGTATCCTCAACGGCGTGCTGGAGGCCCTTGAGTGGGAAAGCGCATTCTTTGCGCGTCCCTCAGCGATAGTGCGTCTGCGCGACAATGCCCCTGCGTTGCAGGAAGCAGACTTCAGCGCCTGGCAGCGCGTACAGGCTAAGATCCCGGCGGACCGCGCCGATCTGCTGGACGCCCTCCAGCAGCACGGATTCCGGCTGGTCGAGGGTGAGGTTGATCTCTCTGTTACCGTGGCTCTCCACGCCTCACCGGGCGCGGAAATTGCAACGGAGCAGGATATCCCCGCGCTGCGTAAGATGGCGGCGCTGGCCTTCGCTCAGAGCCGTTTCCGGGCGCCCTGGTATGCGCCCGATGACAGCGGCCGCTTTTATGCCCAGTGGATAGAGAATGCGGTCAAAGGCACGTTTGACCACGTCTGTCTGGTGTTCCGTACTGCCGGGGGGCAGATTCAGGGTTTTGTTTCGCTTCGCAGGCTCAACGAGCACGAGGCGCGCATCGGATTGTTAGCCGGGCGCGGCATGGGCGAGAAACTCATGCAGGCGGCGCTGCACTGGGCGGAGCAACAACAGGTATCGACGCTGCGGGTCGCAACCCAGATGGGCAACACCGCTGCGCTTAAACGTTATATTGCGAGTGGTGCCAGCATCGACGCCACCGCCTACTGGTTATACAGGTGACAAGATGATTCCATTTAACGCGCCTCCCGTTGTGGGCACTGAACTTGATTACATGCAGTCTGCTATGGGCAGCGGCAAGCTCTGTGGTGACGGCGGTTTTACCCGCCGCTGCCAGCAGTGGATGGAGCAACGTTTTCACAGTGCCAAGGTACTGCTGACGCCGTCCTGTACCGCATCGCTTGAGATGGCGGCGCTGTTGCTGGATATCCAGCCCGGCGATGAAGTGATCATGCCGAGCTACACCTTCGTCTCCACGGCGAACGCGTTTGTCCTGCGCGGGGCGAAAATCGTGTTTGTGGATATCCGTCCGGATACTATGAACATCGACGAAACGCTGATTGAAGCGGCGGTCACCGATAAAACGCGGGCGATTGTGCCGGTGCATTACGCGGGCGTGGCCTGTGAGATGGACACCATCATGGCCATCGCTAAAAAGCACAACCTGTTTGTGGTGGAAGACGCCGCGCAGGGCGTGATGTCCACCTACAAAGGGCGCGCGCTGGGCACCATTGGTCATATCGGCTGCTTTAGCTTCCACGAAACCAAAAACTACACCGCAGGCGGCGAAGGCGGCGCGACGCTGATTAACGATCGTGCCCTGGTGGAGCGTGCGGAAGTGATCCGTGAAAAAGGGACCAACCGCAGCCAGTTCTTCCGCGGTCAGGTGGATAAGTACACCTGGCGCGATATCGGCTCAAGCTACCTGATGGCGGATTTGCAGGCCGCGTATCTCTGGGCGCAGCTGGAAGCGGCAGAGCGAATCAATCTGCAACGCCTCTCCCTGTGGCAAACCTACTACGACGCGCTGGAGCCGCTGGCAAAAGCCGGACGTATTGAACTGCCGACTATTCCGGCAGACTGCATCCACAACGCTCACATGTTCTACATCAAGCTGCGCGATAACGACGATCGCAGCAAGCTGATTGCCTGGCTGAAAGAGGCGGAAATTATGGCGGTATTCCACTATATTCCGCTGCACTCCAGCCCGGCTGGCGAAGCCTTCGGGATGTTTGCCGGTGAAGACCGCTACACCACCAAAGAGAGCGAACGTCTGCTCCGCCTGCCCCTGTTCTACAACCTCGCGCCGGTGAACCAGCGTACGGTGATCAATTCGCTTCTGAGTTATTTCGCCTGATATGTCTCTGGCAAAAGCGTCGGTGTGGACGGCAGCGTCCACGCTTGTAAAAATTGGCGCCGGGTTACTGGTCGTCAAGCTGCTGGCCGTCTCATTTGGTCCGTCAGGCGTTGGGCTGGCAGGGAACTTCCGCCAGCTGGTCACGGTGCTTGGCGTGCTGGCGGGAGCCGGGATATTCAATGGCGTCACCAAATACGTCGCGCAGCATCATGACGATGCCGAAAAGCTCCGCACGGTGGTGGGCACCTCCTCTGCAATGGTGCTGGGCTTTTCTACGTTGCTGGCCGTCGTCTTTTTGCTGGCGGCGGCACCCATCAGCCAGGGACTGTTCGGACACACGCACTATCAGGGGCTGGTGCGCCTGGTGGCGCTCGTTCAGATGGGGATCGCCTGGGCAAACCTGCTGCTGGCGCTGATGAAAGGCTTCCGTGATGCCGCCGGGAATGCGCTGGCGCTGATCCTCGGCAGCATCATCGGCGTTATCGCCTACTACTTTTGCTATCGGCTGGGCGGCTATGAAGGCGCGCTGCTGGGGCTGGCGCTGGTGCCTGCGCTCGTTGTCATTCCGGCAGCGTTTATGCTGATGCGCAGAGGCAATGTCCCGCTGAATTACCTGAAACCGCAGTGGGACAAGATGCTGGCGGGGCAGCTAGGAAAGTTTACCCTGATGGCGCTCATCACTTCGGTAACGCTTCCCGTTGCCTACGTGATGATGCGAAACCTGCTGGCAGCGCATTACAGCTGGGATGAAGTGGGGATCTGGCAGGGCGTGAGCAGCATTTCAGATGCTTACCTCCAATTTATTACGGCTTCCTTTAGCGTCTATTTACTGCCAACCTTATCGCGCCTGACTTCCAGGCAGGATATTACCCGCGAGATTTTTCGCTCCCTGCGTTTTGTATTGCCGGCGGTTGCGATCGCCAGCTTTACCGTCTGGTTACTGCGTGATTTCGCCATCTGGCTGCTGTTTTCGGCGAAGTTTACCGCCATGCGCGATCTGTTTGCCTGGCAACTGGTCGGCGATGTGCTGAAAGTGGGGGCATACGTTTTCGGCTATCTGGTGATTGCGAAGGCTTCGCTGCGGTTGTATATCCTGGCAGAGATCGGCCAGTTTGCGCTGCTGACGGCATTTTCTCACTGGCTGATCCCCACCCACGGTGCGCTGGGGGCGGCTCAGGCCTATATGGCAACTTATATCGTTTATTTCGCTGCCTGTTGCGGCGTATTTTTACTTTGGCGTAAACGCGCATGACTGCACTGATACACATACTGGGATCGGATATCCCGCATCACAACCAGACCGTTCTGCGGTTCTTCAACGATGAACTGGCATCCGGCACGCCCGATGCGCGCGAGTTTATGGTTGTTGGACGCGATAACGGCCTGAGCGCGGCGTGTCCGGCATTGCACATCACCTTCTGGCCAGACAAAGCGGCGCTGACCAAAGCCGTTGTCGCGAAAGCCAAAGCGGACCGAAGCCAGCGTTTCTTCTTCCACGGACAATTCAATACCGGGCTGTGGCTGGCGCTGTTAAGCGGCGGGATAAAACCTTCCCAGTTCAGCTGGCATATCTGGGGAGCGGATCTCTACGAAGTCTCCCACGGCTGGAAGTTCCGTCTTTTCTATCCGCTGCGTCGTCTGGCGCAGGCGCGCGTGGGCTGCGTTTTTGCTACCCGTGGCGACCTCAACTATTTTGCTAAACAGCACCCGAAGGTTCGCGGGGAACTGCTCTATTTTCCGACCCGTATGGATCCGGCACTGAATACCATGGCGAATGACGCGGTTCGTGAGGGCAAACTGACTATCCTGGTGGGAAATTCCGGCGATCGCAGTAACGAGCATGTCGCGGCGCTGCGGGCGGTGCATCAGCAGTTTGGCGATACGGTGAACGTGGTGGTGCCGATGGGCTATCCCGCCAATAACGACGCCTACATCGATGAAGTTCGCCAGCAGGGGCTTGCGCTGTTTAGCGCGGAAAATCTGCACATTCTCAGCGATAAGCTGGAATTTGATGACTATCTCGCGCTGCTGCGAAAATGCGATCTGGGCTATTTCATCTTTGCCCGACAGCAGGGGATTGGTACGCTGTGTCTGCTGATTCAGGCGGGCGTACCGTGCGTGCTCAACCGCGAAAACCCGTTCTGGCAGGACATGGCCGAACAGCATATTCCGGTGCTGTTTACCTCTGACACGCTTAATGTCGAGGTGGTACGGGAAGCGCAGCGTCAGCTCACGCTGGTGGATAAAAATAGCATCGACTTTTTCAGCCCGAACTATCTCACGCCGTGGCACCGCGCGCTGCGTATTGCTTCAGGAGACAACGCATGAGCCAGTTGCAATTTAGCGGCTTGCTGGTGGTCTGGCTGCTGAGCACGCTGTTTATCGCCACGCTCACCTGGTTTGAATTCCGGCGCGTACGTTTTAACTTCAACGTATTCTTCTCGCTGCTGTTTTTGCTGACCTTTTTCTTTGGCTTCCCGCTGACCAGCATCCTCGTGTTCCGCTTTGATGTTGGCGTCGCTCCGCCGGAAATTTTGTTGCAGGCGCTGCTCTCTGCGACCTGCTTCTACGCGGTGTATTACGTCACCTATAAAACGCGCCTGCGCGCGGCGAAAGACACCACACCCCGTCGTCCGCTGTTTACAATGAACCGGGTAGAAACCCATCTGACGTGGGTTATGCTGATGACCATCGCCCTCGTCAGCGTGGCGATTTTCTTCATGCATAACGGCTTTTTACTGTTTAAGTTGCAGTCCTATAGCCAGATTTTCTCCGCCGAAGTCTCCGGCGTCGCGCTCAAGCGTTTCTTCTATTTCTTCATTCCGGCGATGCTGGTGGTCTTTTTCCTGCGTCAGGACAGCAAAGCCTGGCTGTTCTTCCTGGTCAGCACCGTCGCATTTGGCATTCTGACCTACATGATCGTCGGCGGCACCCGCGCCAACATCATTATCGCCTTCGCGATTTTCCTGTTTATCGGCATTATTCGCGGTTGGATCTCGCTGTGGATGCTGGCGGCGGCAGGCGTCTTTGGCATTGTGGGGATGTTCTGGCTGGCGCTGAAGCGCTACGGACTGAACGTGGCGGGCGACGAAGCGTTTTATACCTTCCTGTATCTGACGCGCGACACCTTCTCGCCCTGGGAAAACCTGGCATTGTTGCTGCAAAACTACGACAAAATCGAATTCCAGGGGCTGGCGCCGATTGTTCGCGATTTCTATGTCTTTATACCGACGTGGCTGTGGCCTGACCGTCCCGGTATTGTCCTGAACACGGCGAACTACTTTACCTGGGAAGTGCTGAACAACCATTCGGGCCTGGCGATTTCCCCAACCCTGATTGGCTCGCTGGTAGTGATGGGCGGAACGTGGTTTATCCTGCCGGGCGCGATCGCGGTCGGGCTGATAATAAAATGGTTCGACTGGCTATATACGCTGGGTAATGAAGAGACCAACCGCTACAAAGCCGCTGTTTTGCACAGTTTCTGTTTCGGTGCCATTTTCAATATGATCGTTCTGGCGCGCGAGGGACTGGATTCGTTCGTCTCACGCGTGGTGTTTTTTATGGTCGTTTTCGGTCTCTGTCTGCTGCTGGCAAAACTGCTGTACTGGTTGTTTGACAGTGCAGGGCTTGTGCACAGACGTGAGCCACAGGGCAGCACAACGCTGTCGCAAGTCTGAGTAGGGATTATCATGACGGATACAACTTCAGCCCCGCGTTATGCGCTGCGTGGGCTACAGCTTATTGGCTGGCGTGACATGCAACACGCGCTGGATTTCCTGTTCGCGGACGGGCAGATGAAATCGGGCACGCTGGTGGCCATCAACGCAGAAAAAATGCTGGCGGTTGAAGATAATGCGGAAGTGAAAAGCCTGATTGAAGCCGCGGAGTTTAAATATGCCGACGGTATTAGCGTGGTGCGTTCAATTCGTAAAAAGTTTCCTGACGCTAATGTGTCTCGCGTGGCGGGTGCTGACCTTTGGGAGCGACTTATGGAACGCGCAGGCGCTGAAGGCACGCCGGTATTTTTGATTGGCGGCAAACCAGAGGTGCTGGCGCAGACCGAACAAAAGCTGCGTAGCCAGTGGAATGTTAACATCGTGGGCAGCCAGGATGGCTATTTCAGGCCGGAAGATCGCCAGGCGTTATATGAGCGCGTGCGCGACAGCGGGGCGAAAATTGTCACTGTCGCCATGGGGTCGCCGCGGCAGGAAATTCTGATGCGCGATTGCCGTCTGGTCAGCCCGGATGCGCTCTATATGGGCGTTGGCGGCACCTACGACGTCTTTACCGGCCACGTTAAGCGGGCTCCCAAAGTCTGGCAAAACCTGGGGCTGGAGTGGCTCTACCGCCTGCTCTCTCAACCGACGCGTATCAAACGACAGATTCGTCTGCTGCGCTACCTCGCCTGGCACTACACCGGGAAAATGTAATCAATATGCAGCGCGATCTGCTGTTCGCGCTGCAACCCCCCCTGTAAAACTGCTGGATTTCTGTACAATGCATTCATTTTTTTAATGCATTGTTTGCCATTTGCCAGAATTTAAGAAACCATTCGCTCCGTATTTCAGTACCCCTCAAAACAATACCCGGCAATAAGTCGGGAAACAGCAAACACAACCGAGGATTTATGGCAGAGAAAAAACCGGAGCTTCAGCGTGGGCTGGAAGCTCGACATATTGAATTGATCGCGCTGGGCGGCACTATCGGCGTTGGCCTGTTTATGGGCTCGGCAAGCACGCTGAAATGGGCGGGGCCTTCCGTCCTGCTGGCGTATATTATTGCCGGGCTGTTCGTCTTCTTCATCATGCGCTCAATGGGCGAAATGTTGTTTCTGGAGCCGGTAACGGGCTCTTTCGCCGTTTACGCCCACCGTTATATGAGCCCGTTCTTTGGCTATCTCACGGCCTGGTCGTACTGGTTTATGTGGATGGCCGTCGGGATTTCGGAGATCACCGCCATCGGGGTCTACGTGCAGTTCTGGTTCCCGGAGATGGCCCAGTGGATACCCGCGCTCATCGCCGTAGGGCTGGTGGCGCTGGCGAACCTTGCCGCCGTTCGCCTTTACGGTGAAATCGAGTTCTGGTTTGCGATGATCAAAGTCACCACCATTATCGTGATGATTGTTGTGGGTCTGGGTGTCATCTTCTTTGGTTTCGGTAACGGCGGGCACGCGATTGGTTTCGGTAACCTGACCGGACACGGCGGCTTCTTTGCCGGCGGCTGGAAAGGCTTCCTGACCGCACTCTGTATCGTTGTCGCCTCTTATCAGGGCGTTGAGCTGATCGGCATTACCGCAGGTGAGGCGAAAAACCCGCAGGTCACGCTGCGTAGCGCGGTAGGCAAGGTGCTGTGGCGTATCCTGATTTTCTATGTGGGCGCGATCTTCGTTATCGTGACCATTTTCCCATGGAACGAGATCGGCACCACCGGCAGCCCGTTTGTCTTAACCTTCGCTAAGATTGGCATCACGGCGGCGGCCGCCATTATCAACTTTGTGGTGCTGACGGCGGCGCTCTCCGGCTGTAACAGCGGGATGTACAGCTGCGGGCGTATGCTTTACGCGCTCTCGCAAAACAAACAGCTGCCGGCGGTGATGGGTAAAGTCTCCCGCGTGGGTGTACCGGTGGCGGGCGTAGCGGTGTCGATTGTGATTCTGCTGATTGGCTCTTGCCTGAACTACATCATCCCGAATCCGCAGCGCGTGTTTGTTTACGTCTATAGCGCCAGCGTGCTGCCGGGAATGGTACCGTGGTTTGTCATTTTGATTAGCCAGCTGCGTTTCCGACAGGCGCACAAAAAAGCGATCGCCAGCCATCCGTTCCGCTCCATTCTGTTCCCGTATGCGAACTATTTGACGATGGCGTTCCTGATTTGCGTATTAATTGGAATGTACTTTAATGAAGATACCCGCATGTCGCTGTTTGTCGGGATGATCTTCCTGGCTGCCGTCACAGCTGCATATAAACTTTTTGGCCTGGGTCGCCGTGGCTCCGCCCATAAAGTGGAGGAATAAGCGGCAAAATGTGCAAACCATAACCAAACGCGCATTTTTTTCAAAAAAGCACTAGACAGCGGGGACGGAGGTACGTAATATCCAGCCCCGCAACGGCGCTAAGCGCCCGTAGCTCAGCTGGATAGAGCGCTGCCCTCCGGAGGCAGAGGTCTCAGGTTCGAATCCTGTCGGGCGCGCCATTTTAGTCCCGGCGCTAGAGCTGCGGTGGTCTGAGAAGTAGTCAGAACCGCGTGAAAGAATACAGTGGTGGCTATAGCTCAGTTGGTAGAGCCCTGGATTGTGATTCCAGTTGTCGTGGGTTCGAATCCCATTAGCCACCCCATTATTGAAAGAGTTGTGAATTGCGAAGGTGGCGGAATTGGTAGACGCGCTAGCTTCAGGTGTTAGTGTTCTTACGGACGTGGGGGTTCAAGTCCCCCCCCTCGCACCACGACTTTTAATGAGTTGAACTAAAAATTCAAAAAAGCAGTACATCGGCGAGTAGCGCAGCTTGGTAGCGCAACTGGTTTGGGACCAGTGGGTCGGAGGTTCGAATCCTCTCTCGCCGACCAATTTTGAACCCCGCTTCGGCGGGGTTTTTTGTTTTCTGCGTTTTTTATCCTGTAGCCTTTCCCCGACAACACTCTATATCCTTGTCGCGATTCAGCGACATATAACCCGTTAATATTAAAGAATTTATTATTTTACCTCTTAACCTGTCTCCTGGTGACGACATATCGCCGCCTTCAGCGCGATGTTGTATGGCTTCAGGCGGTTCTTAACAGCATAATTTCCTTTTATCTTAAAATGTTGCGCGATGTAAAAGTTCTGCGTGTAAACCTGGCACATTACATGCAATAATATGCGTGTAGATGCTCATTCCATCTCTTATGTTCGCCTTAAGGCCTCATAAACTCAGGAATGACGCAGAGCCGTTTACGGTGCTTATCGTCCACTGACAGATGTCGCTTCGGCCTCATCAGACACCATGGACACAACGTTGAGTGAAGCACCAAATATGTTGTCTTACAGACCTGTTTTAACGCCTGCTTTTATAGCAGGCGTTTTTTTATGGGCGTAAAAAAGGAGGCCATCTGGCCTCCTGTTAATTACTGCTGCGTTCCGTTATTTTGCAACGTTAATAACAGCCCATCACGGCGCATAGCTGCGGCCTCTTCCGGCTTATGCTGCTTGTCCAGCGAATCAGCAAGCCAGGCGTAATCAAATGCGTCCGGACGTTGCTTCAGCGCGGCGCGGAAGGCGAGACTCGCCTCCTGCCACTCGCCGTGTTTCATCAGAGACTGGCCCAGCGTACTCCACAGCAGCGGACGATCGCCCACGGTTTTGATCTGCTGGCGCAGTGCTTTTTCAATTTGTTCCGGATTGTTGGTTTTCAGACGCGGGATGACCATCACCAGGCGGTCATCATACTGTCGCTTGAGACCGTCGAGGAGGATCTCCTGCGCGGTGTCATGGTCGTCACACTCAATCAGATGTTCTGCCATCGCCACCTGAAGAGGAACCTGCTGGCGCGTTTTGCGGCTCTGGTTTTTCCACCAGGTTTTCAGGCCGTCGCTGCCGAGATCGGCGCGCGCCTGATCCATCAGGCCAATCCAGGCCAGACGCTGAAGTTCATCACGATGTTCATCATCGCCCACGTCGGCTTTCGCCATGGAAGGGATAATGTCCAGCAGCGAGCCCCAGGCACCGGTCCGAATATATGCCTGCTCAGCCAGACGCAGCACTTCCGGGTGACGAGGGGTAATTTCCAGCAGACGGTCAACGCCGTGACGGGCGGCATGGTTTTCATTGCGCGCCAGTTGCAGACGAACGCGGGTGATCTCAACCGGAATCGGATCTTTAGTAGAGAGCTCAGACGCGCGTTCAAGATGCTGATTGGCGCGGGCCTCATCGCCTCGCTGTTGCGCCGCCTCAGCGGCCAGCAGATAGTTAACAACCGGCTGTTCTGCATGGTCGGCATTTTTCGACATCAGCTTTTCAACCTGCTGATAGTCGCCTTCGGCCAGCTTCAGCAACGCTTGCTCGGTCTGCTTGCGGGCGCGACGGCGCTTACGGCCAACGAACCAGCCGCGCGTATGTACGCCGGTACGGAAAATACGACGCAGGAGCCACTCCACTGCCAGCAGAACGACCACACCCAGGATCAGAATAATTACCAGCCCTGTTACGCTGGTTTCGATATTGTAGTTATCGGTCTGGATCAATACATAACCCTGGTGACCCGCGAGCATCGGCCCCAGTACAATCCCGGCGATCAGCAGGATGAAGAGTAAGAAGACTTTTAGCATCATTACTCTCCTTGCGGCGCGCTTTCAGGCGCTGGCGCGGCGGCAGGTGCTTCAGCCGGACGTTCTGCCGGAACGCCCGGCTGGGCCAGCAGGTTACGCACGCGCGTCTGCATGAGCTTCTCCAGAATCGGCTGGCTTTCCAGCTTGTCCGGCACGTTCATGGTGATGTTTTGCTGGCTCAGCTTGTCGATATCCTCAAGGAACGCGGTCGTGGTTGCGTCATTGGTATCGTAGTAAGCACGTACCCAGGTTGAAACGTTATCCAGCGCCTGTTTGTAGGTCTCTTCCTGGTGACGCGGTACGGCCTGGGCAGCCACCAGCAGGCGGGAACGAATGTTTTCGCGCAGATAGACGTCCTGGTTCGGCGCCAGCAGCGGCACGGCAGTTTCATCGCGGCGGCGAATGGTAATAAAGCTGTCCATAAAGTTCTGCCAGCTCTTTTGCAGGTTGATACGCCATTCGCTCAGGGAGCTGGACAGCTCGGTGCCGTCAGAATCCATCGGGGAGTCATCGTCGTTGTTATCGGCCAGCTGAAGGTTATCAATCTGGTTGGAGAGCTGATTTACCTTAAGGATGATACCGTCGTAATCGACCTGAGAAACCGCGGACAGGCTGGCGATATCTTCCGTAATAGCGCGGCGAGCGTTGATGAGGCTCGGATCGTTCATGTCCGCCAGGCTTGCGTCGGCGCTTTTCAGCAGCGCGGCGGCGGTGGTGACATCCTGATCGCTCCAGAGCTTGCGCCCGGCCAGTTTCACCAGAAAATCGGCCTGTGAAAGTAGCCAGGTTTTGGCATCGGTTCCCGAAATTGTGGCGACTTTTTCCTGCACTTCGCTCAGCTGTTTGGTCAACTCTTCACGTTTGCTGTTCGCGTCGGCGAGGGCGGCAGCCTGCTGTTTGATCACGCCTTCCAGCTCAGCTTTTTGCGTCTCCTGCGCTTTCTGTAGGGCAGTGATTTGGTTAACCAGCGCGTCGCTGGTGGCCGTCTGGTTGGTGCCTTGTTTCTTCACCAGTCCGTAGAGTCCCACGCCTGCGGCCAGCGCAATCGCGATGGCAATCACGCTCAGCGTGAGGCTGGTTTTGTTGCTGCCGTTTTTCTTCTCAACGGTTGTGTCTGTCGTCTCTGGCTGTGACGTGGTGTCCACAGTCTCCCTGGTCTCTTCAACCACGGCGGAGGATTTTTCGTGTTCCGTCATTATGGCTTCCCATTTGAGAGTTATTGTAATGCGCGCAGCAGCGCATCGTTGTCGGCGTTTTCAGCGATCCGAATATCCTGCCAGCCCAGTTCCCGGGCGTGGTTCGCCAGACGCTCACTGACGACCAGAAGCCGACAGCGGAGTAACCAGTTTTCGCGATACCAAAGCGGAATCAGCGACCAAAGCTGTTGTAACATTTCACCGCTGGTGACCACCAGCGTATTAATACCGCGGGCGTGCCAGCGCATTGCTTCTTCCGCGCCATCATAGTGTTTCGCACAGCGCTGATAGCACTCCACAAACGTCACGTCTGCGCCGCGTTCGCGCAGCGTTTCGCCCAGCAGTTCGCGGCCACCGTTGCCGCGCAAAATGAGCGCGCGCTTTCCGGCAATGGTTTGTAATTCAGGTAATTGTAGCAAGACTTCGCTGATTTCCCGATCTAACGGGTAACGAACATCGATTCCGCTCGCGGTATGAAAGGCCAGCGCCGTGGTGCGCCCGATGGCGAAATAGCGGGGGGCGTGAGGCCAGCTAACGGCATGCTGTTGCAGCTGCGCATGGGCAAACTCCACGGCATGCTGCGACAGCGCAAAGAGCAGATCGCCTTCCTGCAAGAGACGCATCTGGTCAGCGAGCTCAGGCAGCTCGCGACCGGGGGAGAATTCAATCAGCGGAAAACTCCAGGCCACCTGCCCCAGTGCGCGCAGACGGCTCACTAACTGCTCTCCTGCGGGAGAAGGGCGGGTGACAAGTATGCTCATGCAGGGGGCTCTCCGTTATAGACCTCAGCCAGAATTTCACGCGCGCCGTTATTCAGCAGCTCTTCCGCCAGCGATACGCCAAGTGCCTCGGCATCTTGCGGCTTGCCGCGACGTTCACCGCGAACCATCTGTGAGCCGTCCGGCGCGCCAACCAGCGCACGCAACCACAGCTCACCGTCAGTTAATTCAGCATAGCTGCCAATTGGCACCTGACAGCCTCCTTCGAGGCGAGTATTCATCGCGCGCTCGGCTTTTACGCGAACGGCGGTATCGTCATCATTCAGCGGCGCGAGCAGTGCCTGAGTGCGCGCATCAACCAGACGACACTCAATGCCGACGGCACCCTGGCCGACGGCGGGCAGCGACAGCTCCGGCGGCAACGCGACGCGAATGCGTTCTTCCAGCCCCAGGCGTTTCAGGCCCGCAACCGCAAGAATAATGGCATCGTAGTCGCCGTTATCCAGCTTGCCAAGGCGTGTGCCGACGTTCCCGCGCAGCGAACGGATCACCAGATCCGGGCGACGTTCAGCCAGCTGACACTGGCGGCGTAAACTTGACGTGCCGACCACGCTGCCTGCCGGCAACGCATCGAGCGAGTCATAGCGATTAGAGACAAACGCATCGCGCGGATCCTCGCGCTCGCAGATGGTCACCAGCCCCAGCCCTTCCGGGAACTCAACGGGCACATCCTTCATCGAATGCACGGCGATATCGGCGCGGTTCTCAAGCAATGCCAGCTCCAGCTCTTTGACAAACAGACCTTTTCCGCCCACTTTGGCCAGCGGCGTATCCAGAATGACATCGCCACGTGTGACCATTGGCACCAGCTCAACGCGTAACCCGGTGTGGCAGGCTTCAAGGCGCTGCTTAACATAATGTGCCTGCCAGAGTGCAAGAGGACTTTGGCGTGTGGCAATTCTCAAAACATTGTCTAACATGCTTGTTACCGTCATTATCAATCGCTAACCATCCTAACATTGTTGACACTCGGATGGCAGTTTTACGGTTGATGAAGAGTGAGAGGGACAGGGCGGCGTACTCGTCAGCCATCGCCGTATTCAGGAATTTACACGTCAAGAACGGTGCTACACTTGTATGTAGCGCATCTTTCTTTACGGTCAACCGGCAAGGTGTTAAATTGATCACGTTTTAGACCATTTTTTCGTCTGTACCACCAGAAAAGCAAAAGGCGAAAAAAGGGTAACGGTTATTTTTTGAAATACTGCGGGTCCGCTGCTTTTTGTGTTCTGACTGGCGTGCGACACCCGGAAACATCAGGCGATACGTCTTGTACCTCTATATTGAGACTCTGAAACAGAGACTGGATGCCATCAATCAATTGCGTGTGGATCGCGCGCTTGCTGCCATGGGCCCTGCTTTCCAGCAGGTATACAGTCTACTGCCAACATTGTTGCACTATCACCATCCGCTGATGCCGGGTTACCTTGATGGTAACGTTCCCCAGGGCATTTGCCTCTTCACGCCTGATGAAACCCAACAGCATTACCTGACTGAACTTGAACTCTACCGTGGTATGCCGCCGCAGGATTCGCCGAAAGGCGAGCTGCCGATTACCGGGGTTTACTCCATGGGCAGCACGTCATCGGTTGGGCAAAGTTGCTCTTCTGACCTGGATATCTGGGTCTGCCATCAGTCCTGGCTCGACAATGAAGAGCGCCAGCTGTTGCAGCGTAAATGCAGCCTGCTGGAGAGCTGGGCGGCGTCGCTCGGCGTGGAAGTGAGCTTCTTCCTGATTGATGAAAATCGTTTCCGCCATAACGAAAGCGGCAGTCTGGGTGGTGAAGACTGCGGCTCGACTCAGCACATCCTGTTGCTGGATGAGTTTTACCGTACTGCCGTTCGCCTGGCCGGGAAACGTATTCTGTGGAATATGGTGCCGTGCGATGAAGAAGAGAATTATGACGACTACGTCATGTCGCTTTACTCGCAGGGCGTTCTGACGCCAAACGAGTGGCTGGATCTGGGCGGCCTGAGCTCCCTGTCCGCCGAAGAGTACTTTGGCGCAAGCCTCTGGCAGCTTTATAAGAGCATTGATTCACCGTACAAAGCGGTGCTGAAAACCCTGCTGCTGGAAGCCTACTCCTGGGAGTACCCCACGCCGCGCCTGCTGGCGAAAGATATTAAACAGCGTCTGCACGACGGGGAGATCGTCTCCTACGGGCTTGATGCCTACTGCATGATGCTGGAACGCGTCACCGAATACCTGACAGCCATTGAGGACGCCACGCGTCTTGACCTGGTGCGTCGATGTTTCTATCTCAAAGTCTGTGAAAAACTGAGCCGCGAACGCGCCTGCGTGGGCTGGCGTCGTGAAGTCGTCAGCCAGTTAGTCAAAGAGTGGGGATGGGACGAAGAGCGTCTCGCCATGCTCGACAACCGCGCCAACTGGAAGATCGATCAGGTGCGTGAGGCGCACAACGAACTGCTTGATGCGATGATGCAGAGCTACCGCAACCTGATCCGCTTTGCCCGCCGTAACAACCTTAGCGTTTCTGCCAGCCCACAGGATATCGGGGTGCTGACCCGCAAACTGTACGCCGCGTTTGAAGCGTTGCCGGGCAAGGTAACGCTGGTTAACCCACAGATTTCGCCTGACCTGTCTGAACCGAATCTGACCTTTATCTACGTACCGCCGGGCCGCGCGAACCGCACCGGGTGGTATCTGTACAACCGTGCGCCAAGCATGGATTCGATCATCAGCCATCAGCCGCTGGAGTATAACCGCTACCTGAACAAGCTGGTGGCCTGGGCCTGGTTTAACGGCCTTCTCACTTCACGTACCCGGTTGTTTATCAAAGGCAACGAGGTGGTCGATTTAGCCAAGTTGCAGGAGATGGTGGCGGATGTCTCGCACCACTTCCCGCTGCGTCTGCCTGCGCCGACGCCAAAAGCGCTCTACAGCCCGTGTGAGATTCGCCATCTGGCGATCATCGTCAACCTGGAATACGACCCGACGGCGGCCTTCCGCAATCAGGTGGTTCACTTTGACTTCCGCAAGCTGGACGTCTTTAGCTTTGGCGAGCAGCAAAACTGCCTGGTGGGCAGCGTGGATCTGCTGTACCGCAACTCGTGGAACGAAGTGCGTACCCTGCACTTTAACGGCGAGCAGGCGATGATCGAGGCGCTGAAAACGATCCTCGGCAAGATGCACCAGGACGCCGCGCCGCCGGACAGCGTGGAGGTGTTCTGCTACAGCCAGCACCTGCGCGGCCTGATTCGTACCCGCGTTCAGCAGCTGGTGTCTGAGTGCATCGAACTGCGTCTCTCCAGCACCCGACAGGAAACCGGGCGCTTTAAAGCCTTGCGCGTCTCCGGCCAGACCTGGGGGCTGTTCTTTGAGCGCCTGAACGTGTCGGTGCAGAAGCTGGAAAACGCCATTGAATTCTACGGCGCGATTTCACACAACAAACTGCATGGCCTGTCGGTCCAGGTGGAAACCAATCACGTTAAGCTGCCGCAGGTGGTGGATGGCTTTGCGAGTGAAGGGATTATTCAGTTCTTCTTCGAAGAGTCGGGCGATAACGCCGGGTTTAACATCTACATTCTGGATGAAACCAACCGTGCCGAGGTGTATCACCACTGCGAAGGCAGCAAAGAGGAGCTGGTGCGCGACGTCAGCCGCTTCTATTCGTCCTCGCACGATCGCTTTACCTACGGCTCAAGCTTTATCAACTTCAACCTGCCGCAGTTCTACCAGATTGTGAATGTGGATGGGCGAGCGCAGGTGATCCCGTTCCGTACGCAGGCGATTACCCCGGCGGCGCCCGCTAACCAGGAAACTGCGCCGCTGTTGCAGCAGTATTTTTCCTGAGGCTTTTCGCCGGGTGGCGCTAACGCTTACCCGGCCTACGGTCCGAGCCGCTGTTGCCGGGTGGCGCTAACGCTTATCCGGCCTACGGTTTGAGCCGCTGTTGCCGGGTGGCGCTGACGCTTACCCGGCCTACGGTCCGAGCCGCTGTTGCCGGGTGGCGCTGACGCTTACCCGGCCTACGGTTCGAGTCGTTGTAGGCCCGGTAAGGCGTAGCCGTCACCGGGCAACGCAACTACCTGAAACTCACTGCCTCGCCTGCCTGCGCCGTCGCCGCCTGCTCCAGCCTATCCCAGAACGTTTCGCCGCTGCGATCGCAGACCCACTCGTCACCTTTCAGATCAAAGTGATAGCCGCCCTGTTTCGCCGCCAGCCACACCTGGTGAAGCGGCTCCTGACGGTTAATAATAATCTTGCTGCCGTTTTCGAAGCTTAAGGTCAGGATCCCGCCGTTGATTTCACAATCGATATCGCTGTCGCCGTCCCAGTCGTCGATACGCTCTTCGATGGTCATCCACAGGGTATCGGCAAGGCGATGAAATTCACTGTCGTTCATGGTTTTATTCCTGTTTTTCGTGATGGCGGCAGTATAACGCTAAATAATTCCCGTTGCAGGAAAGCGGCAAACTCTTGCTTTTGTGTCTTCTCCTGCGATGATAGAAACAGATTTGAACTTACGGGCAACCTCTACATGAAAAACGTCTTCCGAACGCTTGTCGTTCTTGTCACTCTGTTTAGCCTGACCGGCTGTGGACTGAAGGGACCACTGTACTTCCCGCCAGAGGATAAAAACGCACCACCGCCGACAAAACCGGTGCAAAGTGGTATCGAGTCATCTACGCCGGATACCAACGATCGCGGCAATAACGGCGGCCCGACTCAGGTCAATCTCTGACAATTACGTTCTGTACCCGCGCAATGGAGCAAATGATGCAGTTCTCTAAAATGCATGGCCTTGGCAACGACTTTATGGTCGTCGACGCGGTAACGCAGAATGTCTTTTTCTCCCCGGAATTGATCCGTCGCCTGGCGGATCGACACGTGGGCGTGGGGTTTGACCAGCTGCTGGTGGTGGAGCCGCCTTACGATCCTGACCTGGATTTTCACTACCGCATTTTTAACGCCGACGGCAGCGAAGTTTCCCAGTGCGGCAACGGCGCGCGCTGTTTTGCCCGCTTTGTTCGGCTGAAAGGGCTGACCAACAAGCGCGATATCCGCGTCAGCACCGCCAACGGCCGGATGGTGCTCAGCGTCACCGACGACGAACTGGTGCGCGTGAACATGGGCGAGCCGAACTTCGACCCCTCTGCCGTGCCGTTTCGCGCCAACAAAGCGGAAAAGACCTATATTATGCGTGCCGCCGAGCAGACAGTATTGTGCGGCGTCGTCTCAATGGGTAACCCGCACTGCGTGATTCAGGTGGATGATGTGCAAACCGCGGCGGTTGAAACGCTCGGCCCGGTGCTGGAAAGCCACGAGCGCTTCCCGGAGCGGGCGAACATCGGTTTCATGCAGGTGGTGAAGCGTGAACACATTCGCCTGCGGGTTTACGAGCGCGGCGCGGGCGAAACCCAGGCCTGCGGAAGCGGTGCCTGTGCGGCGGTGGCCGTCGGTATCTCACAGGGGTTACTGGCAGAAGAGGTTCGCGTGGAATTACCGGGCGGACGTCTTGATATCGCCTGGAAAGGAGCGGGTCATCCACTGTACATGACTGGCCCGGCGACACATGTTTATGACGGGTTTATCCATCTATGAAGCAACCAGGGGAAGAACTGCGGGAACCTGTAACGGAGCTGGACGACAGCGCTGTTGTGGATTACCTGCTGCACAATCCTGAGTTTTTTATCCGCAATGCACGCGTCGTCGAACAGATGCGCGTGCCGCATCCGGTTCGCGAGACCGTGTCGCTGGTTGAATGGCACATGGCGCGCTCGCGCAACCACATCAATCAGCTCGAAGAGAACATGACGCTGCTGATGGAGCAGGCCAGCAATAACGAAAGCCTGTTCTACCGTCTTCTGCACCTTCAGGCGCGTCTGGCTTCCGCGCACAGTCTCGAAGAGTTCCTCAACCGCTTCCACCGCTGGGCGCGCGATCTGGGGCTGGCAGGCGCGACGATCCGTCTCTTCCCTGACCGCTGGCGCATTGGCGCGCCGTCCGGGTTTACCCATCTGGCGCTGAGCCGCCAGGCGTTTGAGCCGCTGCGCATTCAGCGTCTGGGCCATGAGCACCACTATCTGGGGCCGCTGAACGGGCCAGAACTGCTGGTGGTGCTGCCGGAAGCCAAAGCTATCGGCTCGGTGGCGATGTCGCTGATGGGGCGCGATGGTGACCTGGGCGTGATGTTATTT
Source organism: Enterobacter sp. BWH64 (assembly GCF_001037645.1). NCBI lineage: Bacteria > Pseudomonadati > Pseudomonadota > Gammaproteobacteria > Enterobacterales > Enterobacteriaceae > Enterobacter > Enterobacter sp. BWH64. Next base: position 84,853 of record NZ_KQ089922.1, on the reverse strand, counting down.
ACCAGCCGCGACGCGCATCATTATGAACAGGGGCAGGGCACGCAACTGTTGCAGGAGATCGCCCTGATGCTGCCTGAGCTGCTGGAGCGCTGGATTGAGCGCGTATGACGGACGGATTGCTCGCCACTGACGTCAACCGCTTTCTGCGCTATCTGGGCGTAGAACGCCAGCTCAGCCCTATTACGCTGCTCAACTATCAGCGTCAGCTTGATGCCATCATGCAGATTGCCGATGAAATCGGCCTGAAAAGCTGGCAACAATGTGACGCCGCCACGGTACGCGGGTTCGTCGTGCGTAGCCGTAAAAAAAATCTCAGCCCGGCGAGCCTGGCGCTCCGGCTCTCTGCCCTGCGCAGTTTCTTCGACTGGCTGGTCAGTCAGGGCGGTCTGAAAGCCAACCCGGCAAAAGGGATCGCCACGCCGAAAGCCCCGCGTCATCTGCCGAAAAATATCGACGTCGACGACGTAAACCGCCTGCTGGATATCGATCTTAACGATCCGCTGGCCGTGCGCGACCGCGCGATGCTGGAGGTGATGTACGGCGCGGGCCTGCGTCTCTCTGAGCTGGTGAACCTCGACTTAAAGCACCTCGATCTGGAGTCCGGCGAGGTGTGGGTAATGGGCAAGGGCAGCAAAGAGCGCCGCCTGCCGATCGGCCGCAATGCGGTCTCCTGGATTGAGCACTGGCTGGACCTTCGCGGGCTGTTTGGCGCCGACGAAGATGCGCTGTTCCTGTCGAAACTCGGCAAGCGGATCTCGGCGCGTAACGTGCAGAAGCGCTTTGCGGAGTGGGGCATTAAGCAGGGGCTGAACAGCCACGTTCACCCCCACAAGCTGCGCCACTCCTTTGCGACGCACATGCTGGAATCAAGCGGCGACCTGCGCGGCGTACAGGAGCTGCTTGGTCACGCGAATCTGTCGACCACCCAAATCTATACCCACTTAGACTTCCAACACCTTGCCTCGGTGTATGACGCGGCGCATCCACGCGCCAAACGGGGGAAATAATGCGTTTTTACCGCCCACTCGGTCAGATCTCAGCCCTGACGTTTGATCTTGATGACACCCTTTACGACAATCGTCCGGTGATCCTGCGTACTGAGCAGGAGTCGCTGGCGTTTGTGCAGAACTACCATCCTGCGCTGAAAGCGATGCAGAACAAAGACTTCCAGAAGCTGCGTCAGTCCCTGCGGGAAACCGAACCGGAGATTTACCACGACGTGACCGAATGGCGCCGCCGTGCGGTTGAGCAGGCGATGCTCAACGCCGGCCTGAGCGCGCAGGATGCGGCCACGGGGGCCGAAGCGGCCATGGAAAACTTCGCCAAATGGCGCAGTCGGATCGACGTGCCGCAGGAGACCCACGACACGCTGGCGAAGCTCGCCGAAAAGTGGCCGCTGGTGGCCATCACCAACGGCAACGCTCAGCCTGAACTGTTTGGTCTGGGGAACTATTTTCAGTTCGTGCTGCGCGCGGGCCCGCACGGACGCTCGAAGCCGTTCAACGATATGTATCATCTGGCAGCGGAAAAACTGGATTTGCCGCTCGGTGAGATCCTGCACGTGGGCGACGACCTGACCACGGACGTCGCCGGGGCGATCCGCTGCGGCATGCAGGCCTGCTGGATCAAGCCGGAAAATGCCGATCTGATGACTACCCCGGATAGCCGTCTTCTGCCGCACGTGGAAATTTCACGGTTGGCATCCCTCACGACGCTGATATAATCATAAATTGTTCTGTATAAATTAACAGGGTTTTGGCGAATGGAAACATTTGCCTGCCCGACATGACGTGACGGTGCCAATGGACGTTTCTTACCTGCTCGACAGCCTTAATGATAAACAGCGTGACGCGGTTGCCGCCTCGCGTACAAACCTGCTGGTACTGGCTGGAGCGGGCAGTGGTAAGACGCGCGTGCTGGTTCACCGTATCGCCTGGCTACAGAGCGTGGAGAACTGTTCGCCGTACTCGATTATGGCCGTGACGTTCACCAACAAGGCGGCGGCGGAGATGCGCCACCGTATCGCGCAGCTGATGGGCACCAGCCAGGGCGGCATGTGGGTTGGCACCTTCCACGGCCTGGCGCACCGTCTGCTGCGCGCGCACCATATGGACGCTAACCTGCCGCAGGATTTCCAGATCCTCGACAGCGAAGATCAGCTGCGCTTGCTGAAACGCCTGATCAAGGCGATGAACCTCGACGAGAAGCAGTGGCCGCCGCGTCAGGCGATGTGGTACATCAACGGTCAGAAAGACGAAGGGCTGCGTCCGCATCATATTCAGAGCTTCGGTAACCCGGTCGAGCAGACCTGGCAGAACGTATACAAGGCCTATCAGGAAGCGTGCGATCGCGCCGGTCTGGTGGATTTCGCCGAGCTGCTGCTGCGCGCCCACGAGCTGTGGCTGAACAAACCGCATATCCTGCAACACTACCGTGAACGCTTTACCAACATCCTGGTGGACGAATTCCAGGATACCAACAACATCCAGTACGCCTGGATCCGCCTGCTGGCCGGGGATACCGGCAAGGTGATGATCGTAGGCGATGACGATCAGTCTATCTACGGCTGGCGCGGCGCGCAGGTGGAGAACATCCAGCGCTTCCTCAACGATTTCCCCGGCGCGCAAACCATCCGTCTGGAGCAGAACTACCGTTCTACCAGCAACATTCTGAGCGCGGCCAACGCCCTGATTGAGAACAACAACGGGCGCCTGGGTAAAAAGCTGTGGACCGATGGCGTCGACGGCGAACCGATTTCGATTTACTGCGCCTTCAACGAGCTCGACGAAGCCCGCTTCGTGGTGAACCGCATTAAAACCTGGCAGGAGAACGGCGGCGCGCTGGAGCAGTGTGCCATTCTCTATCGCAGCAACGCCCAGTCGCGCGTGCTGGAAGAGGCGCTGTTGCAGGTGAGCATGCCGTACCGCATTTATGGCGGTATGCGCTTCTTCGAACGTCAGGAGATCAAAGATGCGCTCTCGTATTTGCGTCTGATTGCCAACCGTAACGACGATGCGGCGTTTGAGCGCGTGGTGAACACGCCGACGCGCGGCATCGGCGATCGTACGCTGGACGTGGTGCGTCAGGCCTCGCGCGATCGTCAGCTCACATTGTGGCAGGCGTGCCGCGAGCTGTTACAGGAAAAAGCCCTTGCCGGGCGCGCCGCCAGCGCATTGCAGCGCTTCCTGGAGTTAATCGACGCGCTGGCGCAGGAAACGGCCGACATGCCGCTGCACGTCCAGACCGACCGGGTGATCAAAGATTCCGGCTTGCGCACCATGTACGAGCAGGAAAAAGGCGAGAAGGGCCAGACCCGTATTGAGAACTTAGAGGAACTGGTGACGGCAACGCGCCAGTTCAGCTACAACGAAGAAGACGAAGACCTGATGCCGTTGCAGGCATTCCTCTCTCACGCCGCGCTGGAGGCGGGTGAAGGGCAGGCCGATACCTGGCAGGATGCGGTTCAGCTGATGACCCTGCACTCCGCAAAAGGTCTGGAGTTCCCGCAGGTGTTCATCGTCGGGATGGAAGAGGGGATGTTCCCGAGCCAGATGTCGCTGGATGAAGGCGGGCGTCTGGAAGAGGAGCGTCGTCTGGCCTACGTGGGCGTGACCCGTGCGATGCAGAAACTGACCCTGACCTACGCGGAAACCCGCCGCCTGTACGGGAAAGAGGTGTATCACCGTCCGTCGCGCTTTATCGGCGAACTGCCGGAAGAGTGTGTGGAAGAGGTGCGCCTGCGCGCCAGCATCAGCCGTCCGGTCAGCCATCAGCGTATGGGCTCGCCGATCTCTGAAACCGACACCGGTTACAAGCTGGGCCAGCGCGTGCGCCACTCGAAGTTTGGCGAAGGCACCATCGTCAACCTGGAAGGCAGCGGCGAGCACAGCCGTTTGCAGGTAGCGTTCCAGGGGCAGGGGATCAAATGGCTGGTGGCAGCCTATGCCAAGCTGGAAAGTGTGTAACTTTCAGAAAAATATCACTATTTTGTAATAATCTGCTAGCCTTATACGTTGAAGGTCAATTAATGCCCTTCAGCGTTCCGTTGCGTGTTGACGCCACAGTTATTGCTGGCGTAACATGCGCGCACGATTACGCTAAGAGGACATTCGCCTTGGACACACCCAGTAGATACTGGCTCAATTCCCTGTCATCCAGGAACAACTCCTAAGGCTATCTCCTCTTGCTGATGGCCTTAGTGGTTGTCAGCGACTGCATCATTTCCGTCGCGCTGAGTCAGGCTGTTTAATGGTCTGAAACCCAATTTGTTTCTGTGTGCCCACCGAACTGTCCGATATTTTTTGCATTGGGAGTCCCGGTCATGTTGAGCGCATTTCAACTCGAAAATAACCGACTGACTCGGCTTGAAGCCGAAGAGTCACAGCCCCTCATTGATGCCGTATGGGTGGATCTGGTCGAGCCGGACGACGATGAGCGCCTTCGCGTACAATCTGAACTGGGGCAAAGCCTGGCGACACGCCCGGAACTGGAAGACATCGAAGCATCCGCCCGTTTTTTTGAAGACGAAGACGGCCTGCACATTCACTCCTTCTTCTTTTTCGAAGATGCCGAAGACCACGCGGGGAACTCCACCGTGGCGTTTACCATCCGCGATGGCCGCCTGTTCACCCTGCGCGAGCGCGAACTGCCTGCGTTTCGTCTCTACCGTATGCGTGCCCGCAGCCAGGCGATGATGGACGGCAACGCTTATGAGCTGCTGCTGGATCTGTTCGAAACCAAAATCGAACAGCTGGCGGATGAAATCGAAAACATCTACAGCGACCTGGAAAAGCTGAGCCGCGTGATCATGGAAGGCCATCAGGGCGATGAGTACGACGAAGCGTTGTCCACGCTGGCTGAGCTGGAAGATATCGGCTGGAAGGTGCGTTTGTGTCTGATGGATACCCAGCGCGCGCTGAACTTCCTGGTGCGCAAGGCGCGTCTGCCGGGCGGTCAGCTGGAGCAGGCGCGTGAGATCTTACGCGATATCGAATCCCTGCTGCCGCACAACGAATCCCTGTTCCAGAAAGTCAACTTCCTGATGCAGGCGGCGATGGGCTTTATCAACATCGAGCAGAACCGCATCATCAAGATCTTTTCGGTGGTGTCCGTGGTGTTCCTGCCGCCGACGCTGGTGGCGTCCAGCTACGGGATGAACTTCGAGTTTATGCCGGAGCTGAAGTGGAGCTTTGGCTACCCGGGGGCGATTATCTTTATGATCCTCGCCGGGCTGGCGCCGTATCTGTACTTCAAGCGGAAGAACTGGCTGTAAAAATCTGGCGGGTGGCGCTGCGCTTACTCGCCCTACGATCGAATTCCCTCTCCCAAAGGGAGAGGGTTAGGGTGAGGGCAACATCACAGCCCTTTGCGCACCCTGCGCTGGGTATAAATCGCATCCGCAACAAAGATGGCCAGCGCCACCCAGATAAAGGCGAACGTCACCATCTTATCCGCACCCGGCACCTCGCCGTAAAACACCACCGCCAGCAGGAACATCAGCGTGGGGCCAATGTACTGGAAGAAGCCCAGCGTGGAGAGGCGCAGACGCGTTGCCGCGCCGGTAAAGCACAGCAGGGGGATCGTCGTGACCACGCCCGCGGCCATCAGCATCAGGTTCAGCGACCATGGGTTGCTGCCCATGTGGCTGGTAGCGCTGTCGGCAATACCGAACAGGTAGATCGCGGCGACAGGCAGCAGCCACAGGGTTTCAAATAGCATTCCCGTCTGCGCTTCCACCGCAATCTTCTTACGCACCAGGCCGTAAAACGCAAAGCTGAACGCCAGCCCCAGGGCGATAACCGGCAGTGAGCCGAAGGTCCACAGCTGTACCAGCACGCCGCAGAAGGCCAGAATCACCGCCACCCACTGCATCCGGCGAAAGCGCTCACCAAGGAAAATCATCCCCAGCAAAATATTGACCAGCGGGTTAATAAAGTAGCCCAGGCTGGCTTCGAGCATGTGATGGTTATTCACCGCCCAGATAAACAGCAGCCAGTTTCCGCCAATCAGCACCGCAGAGAGAGCGAGCAGGAAGACCTTCTTCGGGGTTTTCAGCAGCGTTTTGACGCCTGACCACTGACGGCTGATACTCATCAGCGCAATCATGAAGAAAAAGGACCAGATGACGCGGTGAGTGAGGATCTCGTCCGCCGGGACATAGGCGATAAGTTTGAAGTACGCCGGTGCGATACCCCAAATAAAATAAGCGGCAAGGGCGAGTAAAACGCCCTGCCGCGTCTGTTTAGCATCCATCGGGAAAATCCGTTACAAAAAAGTGAAGTAATTTTACCCGAATTTGCCGTCTCAACCCACCATATAAGTGGCGGTTGCGCTGGCGATATAAACCTGTTCTTCGTTATGCAGCTCAACGCGGGCGACAGCAACTTTATTCCCGGCGCGCAGCAGGCTGCTGGTGCAGGTGAAGCGGTTTCCGCGTCCCGGCCGCAGATAGTCGACGCGTAAATCGATGGTGCCCATGCGCGACAGGCGCTGGCGTAACTCATCTTCGTTGATGGTGTCATGGCGCGTCAGCGTGCTACCCACGCACACCAGACCGGCCGCCACGTCCAGCGCGGAGGCAATGACCCCGCCGTGCAAAATGCTTTGCGCCCAGTTACCGACCATCATTGGCTGATTATTGAAACTCAGCTGAGCGAAGTCTTTTTCGTATCGCTCCAGCTCAAGACCCAGTGCACGGTTGAACGGCATGTGGTACACAAAAATCTCGCCCACGAGCTTTAAGGTTTCTTCGGCGGTGAGTGTGGCTGACATCTGACGTGGCATCCTTGTTGTTAACAAAATGTTGATTTTATGCTTCAGGATAAAGGAATGCCACTTTAAGAAACGAGGAAGCGGAAGTTATCGCAGAAGTCTGTAGAATGCCCGGACAAAACTATTCATTAAATGTCACCATTTCAGGAGAACACCACCGATGCGGACGTATCTGGGTTGGTTACTGGCGGCGGTTGCGCTGCCCCTCACAGCATATGCGCAGGAAGCGACGATCAAAGAGGTGCATGATAAACCTGCCGTTAAGGGCAGCATCATCGCCAATATGCTTCAGGAGCATGACAATCCGTTCACGCTGTACCCTTATGATACAAACTACGTGATCTACACCCAGACCAGCGATCTCAACAAAGAGGCGATAAGCTCCAATAACTGGTCTGATAATGCGCGTAAAGATGAGGTGAAGTTCCAGCTCAGCCTCGCCTTCCCGTTCTGGCGCGGCATCCTGGGGCCGAACTCGGTGCTTGGCGCGTCTTACACGCAGAAGTCATGGTGGCAGCTCTCCAACAGCGGGGAATCTTCACCGTTCCGCGAAACCAACTATGAACCGCAGCTGTTCCTCGGTTTCGCCACCGATTATGAGTTTGCAGGCTGGACGCTGCGAGACGTGGAGGTGGGCTATAACCACGATTCCAACGGTCGTTCCGACCCAACCTCACGCAGCTGGAACCGCATCTATACGCGTCTGATGGCGCAGAACGGCAATTTCATGGTGGAAGTGAAGCCGTGGTACGTGGTGGGCAGCACCGATGACAACCCGGATATCACCAAATATATGGGCTACTATCAGCTTAAAGTGGGCTATCAGCTGGGTGACGCGGTGCTGAGCGCCAAAGGCCAGTACAACTGGAATACCGGCTACGGCGGTGCAGAGCTGGGCCTGAGTTACCCGGTAACGAAACACGTTCGTCTTTATACTCAGGTGTATAGCGGGTATGGCGAATCGCTGATCGACTACAATTTCAATCAGACCCGCGTCGGTGTGGGTGTCATGCTGAACGATATTTTCTAAGCTGCTCGAATGTTTTTGCGTTAAACGTTGAAGTTTCTCTCTCAGGCGCTGAAAATAGCGCCTGTTTCATTTCTGGCATATGGGGTTAACGTGGCGCAGGCGGAAGTATTGAATCAGGAATCGCTGGCTAAACAGGTTTTGCAGGAAACCTTTGGCTACCAGCAGTTCCGCCCTGGCCAGGAAACCATCATTGAAACCGTGCTGGAAGGCCGCGATTGCCTGGTGGTCATGCCGACCGGCGGCGGAAAATCGCTCTGCTATCAGGTGCCCGCGCTGGTGCTTAATGGCCTGACGGTCGTGGTATCGCCCCTTATTTCCCTGATGAAAGACCAGGTCGACCAGCTGATTGCCAACGGCGTGGCGGCGGCCTGCCTGAACTCGACGCAGACCCGCGAGCAACAGCAAGAGGTAATGACCGGGTGCCGCACCGGGCAGATCCGCCTGCTGTATATCGCGCCAGAACGCCTGATGCTGGACAACTTCCTCGATCATCTGGCGCACTGGAATCCGGTGCTGCTGGCGGTGGATGAAGCGCACTGTATCTCCCAGTGGGGGCACGATTTCCGCCCGGAATACGCCGCTCTTGGCCAGCTTCGTCAGCGCTTCCCCGAGCTGCCGTTTATGGCGCTTACCGCCACGGCGGACGACACCACGCGTCAGGACATCGTTCGCCTGCTGGGGCTAAACGACCCGTATATTCAGGTCAGCAGCTTCGACCGCCCCAACATCCGCTATATGCTGATGGAGAAGTTCAAGCCGCTGGATCAGCTCTTACGCTACGTGCAGGAGCAGCGCGGTAAGTCCGGCATCATCTACTGCAACAGCCGTGCGAAGGTGGAAGACACCGCCGCCCGTCTGCAAAACCGTGGCTTTAGCGCCGCGGCCTATCACGCCGGGCTGGAGAACCATATCCGCGCCGACGTGCAGGAGAAATTCCAGCGCGACGACCTGCAAATCGTGGTCGCAACGGTGGCGTTCGGGATGGGGATCAACAAGCCCAACGTGCGCTTTGTGGTGCATTTCGACATTCCGCGCAATATCGAATCCTACTATCAGGAAACCGGCCGCGCCGGGCGTGACGGCCTGCCTGCGGAAGCGATGCTGTTTTACGATCCGGCGGATATGGCGTGGCTGCGCCGCTGTCTCGAGGAGAAACCGCAGGGGCAGTTGCAGGATATCGAACGCCACAAGCTTAACGCGATGGGGGCCTTCGCCGAAGCGCAAACCTGCCGCCGTCTGGTGCTGCTCAACTACTTTGGTGAAGGGCGTCAGGCGCCGTGCGGCAACTGCGATATCTGCCTCGACCCGCCGAAGCAGTACGATGGCCTGATGGACGCGCGTAAGGCGCTCTCGACTATCGGACGCGTGAACCAGCGCTTTGGGATGGGCTACGTCGTTGAAGTGCTGCGCGGGGCTAACAACCAGCGTATCCGCGATATGGGTCACGACAAGCTGCCGGTTTACGGCATCGGGAAAGACCAGAGCCATGAGCACTGGGTGAGTATCATCCGCCAGCTGATCCATCTCGGCTTTGCCACGCAGAACATTGCCCAGCACTCTGCGCTTCAGCTGACCGAAGCGGCGCGACCGGTCCTGCGTGGCGAGGTTGAACTGAAGCTCGCCGTTCCGCGCGTCGTCGCCCTGAAGCCGCGCGTGATGCAGAAATCCTACGGCGGTAACTACGATCGCAAGCTGTTCGCCAAGCTGCGTAAGCTGCGTAAAGCCATTGCGGATGAAGAGAACATCCCGCCATACGTGGTGTTCAACGACGCGACGCTTATCGAGATGGCCGAGCAAATGCCGCTCAGCGCCAGCGAGATGCTCAGCGTCAACGGCGTTGGCACGCGTAAGCTGGAGCGCTTCGGTAAAGAGTTTATGGCGCTCATCCGTTCCCACGCTGATGGTGATGATGAGGAGTAGTCAGCCGGGCGAAAAAGTGCCAGGATGGTGACTCACTACATTATTTCCCCGCGAGCTAATTATGTTAATGCTATTTCTCACCGTGGCGTTAGTGCACATCGTGGCGCTGATGAGCCCTGGCCCTGACTTTTTCTTCGTGTCACAAACGGCCGTCAGCCGCTCCCGCAAAGAGGCAATGATGGGTGTGCTCGGTATTACCATGGGCGTCATGGTCTGGGCGGCGGTTGCGCTGCTCGGTCTGAACCTGATCCTGGCGAAAATGGCGTGGCTGCATAACATCATCATGGTCGGCGGCGGTCTGTACCTGTGCTGGATGGGCTACCAGATGCTGCGCGGGGCGCTGAAGAAAGAAGAGAAAAAGCCGGAAGAGCCAAAGGTTGAGCTGGCAACGGGCGGCCGTAGCTTTGTGAAAGGGCTGCTGACCAACCTGGCGAACCCGAAAGCGATTATCTACTTCGGCTCTGTGTTCTCGCTGTTTGTAGGGGATAACGTCGGCGCGGGCGCGCGCTGGGGGATCTTCCTGCTGATCGTTGTTGAGACGTTCGCCTGGTTTACCGTTGTGGCAAGCCTGTTTGCCTTACCGGCGATGCGTCGCGGCTACCAGCGCATCGCGAAGTGGATCGACGGCTTTGCCGGCGCGCTGTTCGCCGGCTTCGGCATTCATCTCATCATTTCTCGCTAAGCATGACGCGCTGACGCAAGCAGCGCGCCAACCAGCATAAACAGCGAACCAAAGACTTTGTTCAGGGCCTTCATCTGTTTAGGCCCTTTGATCCACGCCGCAATTCGCTGCGCCAGCGTCGCGTAACCAATCATCACAATGATATCGACAATAATGGTGGTCGCGCCCAGCACCACGTACTGCATCACCTGTGGCTGATGCGGCACGATAAACTGCGGGAACAGGGCGGCGAGGAACACGATGCTTTTCGGGTTGGTCAGGTTAACGAACACCGCGCGTTTAAACAGGTGGCCGCGTGTTTGCGTCCGGGAGAGCGTATGCAGATCAATCGAGCCTGCGGCGCGCCACTGCTGAATACCCAGCCAGATAAGATACGCTGCGCCAGCCCATTTCAGCACCTCGAAGGCCAGCACCGAACGGGAGAACAGCGTGCCCAGACCAATCCCCACCAGCACAATATGAATGCCAAGCCCGGTCTGTAAACCGGCGATTGACGCCGCCGCGCCGCGATAGCCGTGATTAATGGAAGTGGTCATGGTGTTGATTGCGCCCGAGCCAGGTGAAAGGCTGAGGATGATGGATGTCAGCAGGTAGGCGAACCACCATTCGAAGGTCATTTGAAACTCCCGGATCGTCTGTTTTTATGCCACAATACGCTATTGTTGAGTCATTTTGTGACCGGTGACGAAAAAAACGATATTCCCTGAATTACGGGGGGTGGAAACCCAATGTTTCAGCAGAAAAAGGACTGGGAAACACGAGAAAACGCATTTGCTGCTTTCTCCATGGGGCCGCTGACCGATTTCTGGCGCCAGCGTGAGGAAGATGAGTTTATGGGCGTCGGGGAAATCCCGGTACGCTTCGTTCGTTTCCGTGATGAAAAAAATGACCGGGTGATTGTGGTCTGCCCCGGGCGCATCGAAAGCTATATCAAATATGCCGAGCTGGCGTATGACCTGTTCCATCTGGGCTTTGATGTGTTAATTATCGACCATCGCGGGCAGGGGCTTTCCGGCCGGATGTTGCCGGATACCCATCGCGGCCACGTGGATAACTTCAGCGATTACGTCGACGATCTGGCCGCGTTCTGGCAGCAGGAAGTGGAGCCCGGACCGTGGCGCAAGCGTTATATTCTTGCCCACTCCATGGGGGGCGCGATCTCGACGTTGTTTTTGCAGCGCCATAAGCACCAGTGTGACGCCATTGCGCTGACCGCGCCGATGTACGGCATTGTGATACGTTTTCCTGACTGGATGGTGCGCCATCTTCTCGACTGGGCTGAGGGCCATCAGCGCATTCGAGAAGGCTATGCCATCGGAACAGGACGCTGGCGGGCATTGCCGTTTGCCATCAACGTCTTAACCCATAGTCGGCAGCGTTATCGCCGCAACCTGCGTTTTTATGCCGATGAACCGCGTCTGCGGGTCGGCGGCCCTACCTGGCACTGGGTGCGGGAAGGTATTCATGCCGGTGAGCAGGTGCTGGCGGGCGTAGGCGATGATGACACGCCGACGCTCCTGATCCAGGCGGAAGAAGAGCGTGTGGTGGATAACCGCATGCATGACCGCTATTGTGAACTTCGCGCCGCTGCGGGCCATCCCTGTGAAGGGGGTAAACCGCTGGTCATCAACGGTGCGTACCATGAGATCCTTTTTGAAAAGGACGCTATGCGCTCAGTCGCGCTCAACGCCATTGTTGAATTTTTCAACAGGCATAACTGATTATTGTTTTCCACCAGAGGTTGAAATCCCTATGTACCAGGTTGTTGCATCTGATTTAGATGGCACGCTGCTTTCCCCCGACCACACCCTGTCGCCTTATGCGAAAGAGACCTTAAAACTCCTGACTGCCCGTGGCGTGAACTTTGTCTTCGCCACTGGCCGCCACCACGTGGACGTGGGGCAGATCCGCGATAACCTGGAGATCAAGTCGTACATGATCACCTCCAACGGTGCGCGCGTACATGACACGGACGGCAACCTGATTTTTACCCACAATCTCGATCGCGACATCGCCACCGATTTGTTCGGCATTGTGCATAACAACCCGGATATCGTCACTAACGTTTACCGCGACGACGAGTGGTTTATGAACCGCCACCGCCCGGAAGAGATGCGCTTTTTCAAGGAAGCCGTATTCCAGTACTCACTGTACGAGCCGGGTCTGCTGGAGCCGGAAGGGATCAGCAAGGTATTCTTCACCTGTGTAAATCATGAGGAGTTGCTGCCGCTGGAGCAGGCGATCAACGCCCGCTGGGGCGACCGCGTGAACGTGAGCTTCTCCACGCTGACCTGTCTGGAAGTGATGGCGGGCGGGGTGTCCAAAGGTCACGCGCTGGAAGCGGTAGCGAAACGGCTGGGCTTTGATCTGAAAGACTGTATCGCCTTTGGCGATGGCATGAACGATGCCGAGATGCTCTCCATGGCGGGTAAAGGCTGCATCATGCAGAACGCGCACCAGCGCCTGAAAGATCTGCACCCGGAGCTGGAAGTGATCGGCACCAACGGCGATAACGCTGTGCCTAAGTATCTGCGCAAACTGTTCCTTGAATAATCTTCAATTGATTGTTTATTGTTCAGATGTCAACTAAAGAGTTCGCTACAATGCCTCTCCTTCTTTCTGAGAGACAAGCATTGTGGCGCTACTCATTATCACCACTATCCTGTGGGCCTTCTCCTTTAGTCTGATTGGCGAATACCTTGCCGGATCGGTCGACAGCTACTTCTCGGTACTGATGCGCGTGGGGCTGGCGGCGCTGGTGTTCCTGCCGTTCCTGCGTACCCGCGGGCAGTCGCTAAAAACGATACTGCTGTACATGCTGGTAGGCGCGATGCAGCTCGGCATCATGTACCTGTTCAGCTTCCGGGCCTACGTTTACCTGTCCGTCTCGGAATTTCTGCTCTTCACCGTGCTGACGCCGCTCTACATCACGCTGATTTATGACTTGCTCAGCAGGCGCCGTTTGCGCTGGGGATATCTGCTGAGCGCTGCGCTGGCAGTCATTGGCGCGGCGATTATTCGCTATGACAAGGTAAGCGATCACTTCTGGACCGGGCTGATGTTCGTCCAGCTCGCCAACATTAGTTTCGCCATCGGCATGGTGGGCTACAAACGCCTGATGGAGACCCGCCCTATGCCGCAGCATAACGCGTTTGCGTGGTTCTATATGGGCGCGGCGATTGTCGCGGTAGCGGCGTGGTTTCTGCTCGGCAATCCGCAAAAGCTGCCGACCACCTCCGTGCAGTGGAGCGTTCTGGTCTGGCTGGGCGTGGTGGCGTCGGGGCTGGGCTATTTTATGTGGAACTACGGCGCTACGCAGGTAGACGCCGGAACGCTGGGGATCATGAACAACGTGCACGTGCCGGCGGGGCTACTGGTGAACCTCGCCATCTGGCAGGAGCAGCCGCACTGGCCGAGTTTCCTTATTGGGGGAACGGTGATCCTGGCTTCGCTGTGGGTACATCGCCGCTGGGTCGCTCCGCGCTCCGCACAAACGGAAGATGGTCGCACGCGTGGTTCCGCGCTGAGCGAATAAACGCTTCCGTAATCGGCTGACGCTGCTCGCCGTCGCGCACGGCGGCGTACAGCCGGCTCCACAGTCCTTCACCCAGGGTTTTGGTGACCACCAGACCCTGGCGTTCAACCGTCTCGACCACCCAGTGCGGCAGCGCCGCAATCCCCATTCTGGCCGCCACCATCTGAATTAACAGCAGCGTGTTATCCACGCTTTTCAGCTGTGGGCTGATGCCCGCGGGTTGCAGGAAATGGCGCCAGATATCCAGACGACTGCGCTGTACCGGGTAAATCAGCAGCGTCTCCGTTGCCAGATCTTCCGGCGTGATACGCGTTTTAGCGGCCAGCGGATGGTCCGGGGCCAGCACCAGACGCACCTCAAAATCAAACATTGGCGAATAGTGCAGACCGCTGCGCGGCAGAATATCTGAGGTCATCACCAGATCCAGCTCACCCTGCTGAAGCGACGGCTGCGGATCAAACGTGACGCCGGATTTGAAGTCCATCTCCACCTGCGGCCACTTCTGGCGGAAGTTCTCAAGCGCGGGGGTCAGCCACTGAATACAGCTGTGACACTCAATGGCGATGCGCAGGGTGGTCTGCTGCGGCTCGTTGCAGGACTGCAACGCGCTGGCAATCTGCGGCAGCACCTGGTTCGCCAGCTGAAGCAAAATTTCGCCCTGCGGCGTAAAGCGCAAAGGCTGGCTCTTGCGCACAAAAAGACGGAAGCCGAGGCGTTGTTCCAGATCGCTGAACTGGTGAGAAAGGGCAGACTGAGTCTGGTGCAGCGTGGCCGCTGCCGCCGCAAGAGAACCGCAGTTCCGCAACGCTTGTAGCGTTTTCAGGTGTTTAATCTCGATCATGAAAGTCCTTCACTTCGCCATGAACATTTTGCGCTTGAGGAATATACAGTACCTGCCAATTATAGAAGTGTAAACATCTGGACGTCTAAATAACGAATTTCTACAAGGGGTATGCCATGACAATCCGCACTCACACTCTCGGTTTCCCTCGCGTTGGTCTGCGTCGCGAGCTGAAAAAAGCGCAAGAAAGCTACTGGGCGGGTAACGCCACCCGCGAAGAACTGCTGGCGGTGGGGCGCGAGCTGCGCGCGCGTCACTGGGATCAGCAAAAACAGGCGGGCGTAGACCTGCTGCCGGTGGGCGATTTCGCCTGGTACGACCATGTTCTGACCACCAGCCTGCTGCTTGGCAACGTGCCGGCTCGTCATCAGAACAACGATGGATCGGTGGATATCGATACCCTGTTCCGCATCGGCCGTGGCCGCGCGCCAACGGGTGAGCCAGCGGCAGCGGCGGAAATGACCAAGTGGTTTAACACTAACTATCACTATATGGTGCCGGAGTTCGTTAAGGGCCAGCAGTTCAAACTGACCTGGACCCAGCTTCTGGATGAAGTGGACGAAGCGCTGGCGCTGGGTCACCAGGTGAAACCCGTGCTGCTGGGGCCGGTCACCTACCTGTGGCTGGGCAAAGTGAAAGGCGAGCAGTTCGACCGCCTCAGCCTGCTGAACGATATTCTGCCGGTTTATAAGCAGGTGCTGATTGAGCTGGGTAAGCGCGGTATTCAGTGGGTGCAAATCGATGAACCGGCGCTGGTGCTTGAGCTGCCACAGGCGTGGCTGGATGCCTTCAAACCGGCGTATGACGCGCTCACGGGCCAGGTGAAGCTGCTGCTGACCACCTATTTCGAGGGCGTAACGCCGAACCTCGACACCATTACCGCGCTGCCGGTTCAGGGTCTGCACGTTGATCTCGTTCACGGCAAAGACGATGTGGCAGAGTTGCACAAGCGTCTGCCTGCGGAGTGGCTGCTCTCTGCCGGTCTGGTGAATGGTCGTAACGTCTGGCGTGCCGATCTCACCGGGAAATATGCACAAATCAAGGACATTGTCGGTAAACGTGAATTGTGGGTAGCCTCTTCCTGTTCCCTGCTGCACAGCCCGATCGACCTGAGCGTGGAGACCCGACTCGACCCTGAGGTGAAAAGCTGGTTTGCCTTTGCCCTGCAAAAGTGTGAGGAGCTGGCTCTGCTGCGCGACGCGTTGAACAGCGGCGACACGGCAGCGATTACCGACTGGAGCGCCCCGATCCAGGCGCGCCGTCACTCGACGCGCGTGCATAACCCGGCGGTGGAAAAACGTCTGGCGGCCATCACTGCCCGGGACAGCCAGCGCCAGAGCCCGTATGAAGTGCGCGCCGAAGCCCAGCGTGCGCGCTTTAACCTGCCCGCATGGCCGACCACAACCATCGGCTCCTTCCCGCAGACTACCGAGATCCGCGGCCTGCGCCTGGACTTCAAAAAGGGCAATCTGGATGCGAATCACTACCGCACCGGCATTGCGGAGCACATCAAACAGGCGATCGTCGAGCAGGAACGTCTGGGTCTGGACGTGCTGGTGCACGGCGAGGCCGAGCGTAACGATATGGTGGAATACTTCGGTGAACACCTGGACGGCTTTGTCTTTACCCAGAACGGCTGGGTGCAAAGCTACGGCTCCCGCTGCGTGAAGCCGCCGGTGGTGATCGGTGACGTCAGCCGCCCGGAAGCGATCACCGTGGAGTGGGCGAAGTATGCCCAGTCTCTGACCGACAAACCGGTAAAAGGCATGCTTACGGGGCCGGTGACCATTCTCTGCTGGTCGTTCCCGCGTGAAGATGTATCCCGGGAAACCATCGCCAAACAGATCGCCCTGGCGCTGCGTGATGAAGTGGCGGATCTGGAAGCGGCGGGGATTGGCATCATTCAGATCGACGAACCGGCGCTGCGTGAAGGCTTGCCGCTGCGTCGCAGCGACTGGGATGCTTATCTGACGTGGGGCGTGGAGGCGTTCCGCCTCAACGCGGCCGTCGCGAAGGACGACACGCAGATCCACACCCACATGTGTTACTGCGAATTTAACGACATCATGGACTCCATTGCCGCGCTCGACGCCGATGTGATCACCATCGAGACCTCGCGTTCAGACATGGAGCTGCTGGAGTCGTTCGAAGAGTTCGACTACCCGAACGAAATCGGGCCGGGTGTGTATGACATTCACTCCCCTAACGTGCCGAGCGTGGAGTGGATTGAAACGCTGCTGCAAAAAGCCGCCCGGCGCATTCCGGCGGAACGCCTGTGGGTAAACCCGGACTGCGGCCTGAAAACTCGCGGCTGGCCTGAAACCCGCGCGGCGCTGGCGAACATGGTGCAGGCGGCGCAGAATTTGCGTCAGGCGTAGTGGGGCTGGATTGCCCGGTTGGCGCAGCCGCCACCGGGCTTTTTGTATTACGCTTTCTTCCCGCCGTACTGGCTGAACCACGCCAGCATTCTCTGCCAGCCATCTTTCGCCGATTCTGCGTGATAGCTCGGACGATAATCGGCATTAAACGCGTGTCCCGCATCCGGGTACACCACGATTTCGGCCTTCGCGTTTGCCGCCCGCAGCGCGTGGCGCATGGTCTCGACGGTATCAAGCGGAATGCCGGTATCCTGGCCGCCATACAGCCCTAGCACCGGGGCATTTAAATCGGTGGCGATATCAACCGGATGTTTCGGCGAGTTCAGGGTCTTTTCACCCACCAGTTTACCGTACCAGGCCACAGCGGCTTTCAGCTGCGGATTGTGCGCGGCATACAGCCAGCTAATGCGTCCGCCCCAGCAAAAGCCGGTCACCATCAGACGGTGCGGGTCGCCACCGTTGCGCGCCGCCCAGCTGGCAACGTGGTCGAGATCGGCCAGCACCTGCGCGTCCGGCACTTTGCTGACCAGGTTGCTGAACAGCGTCGGGATGTCGCTGTAATCATTCGGATCGCCCTGACGGAAATAGAGTTCCGGCGCAACGGCCAGGTAACCTTCCAGCGCCAGACGGCGGCAGAGGTCGCGAATATGTTCATGAACGCCAAATATTTCCTGCACCACGATCACGATGGGCAGCGGGCCATCGGCGGATTTTGGCCGCGCGTGGTACGCTGGCATGTTCTCTCCCTGGGAGGGAATGGAGGTCTCGCCTGCGGTAATGGCCTCTTCAGGGGTTGAGACGATGGTTGAAGCATGCGGGGCCGCAGCAGGTGCAAAACCGATTTTTTCAGTCATGGCATTCTCCGTACCAATGAATGGATTAGCGCAAAGATAAATATAGACACCAGGTTAACAATCCACAGTGCCTTATAGCGTCTATCTTTTGTGCAGCACCCGGCGATATAACTTGTTAATGTGATGTGAATCACTATTTTATGGAAATTAACTGCAATCATTTTCATTCATGGTGAGGTGTATCACGAAATAATGCACATTGCTTCTGTAAAGTACCGTTTTACTTCTTCTGACAAACCGACCCACAGAGGAGTCACCTATGTCTAAGTCTGATGTTTTTCATCTCGGCCTCACTAAAAACGATTTACAAGGGGCTACGCTTGCTATCGTCCCTGGCGATCCTGAGCGTGTGGAAAAGATCGCCGCGCTGATGGATAAGCCGGTTAAGCTGGCAGCGCATCGCGAATTCACCACCTGGCGCGCAGAGCTGGACGGTAAAGCGGTGATCGTGTGCTCTACCGGTATTGGTGGCCCGTCTACCTCTATCGCCGTTGAAGAGCTGGCGCAGCTGGGCATTCGTACTTTCCTGCGCATCGGCACCACAGGCGCCATTCAGCCGCACATCAACGTGGGCGACGTGCTGGTTACCACCGCATCCGTGCGTCTGGACGGGGCAAGCCTGCACTTTGCACCGATGGAATTCCCGGCAGTGGCCGATTTCGAATGCACCACCGCGCTGGTTGAAGCCGCGAAGTCCGTGGGCGCCACCACCCACGTGGGCGTAACTGCCTCTTCCGATACCTTCTACCCGGGCCAGGAGCGTTACGACACCTTCTCTGGTCGCGTGGTGAGCCGTTTCAAAGGCTCCATGGAAGAGTGGCAGTCGATGGGCGTCATGAACTACGAAATGGAATCTGCGACGCTGCTGACCATGTGCGCAAGCCAGGGTCTGCGTGCCGGTATGGTGGCGGGCGTTATCGTCAACCGTACTCAGCAGGAGATCCCGAACGCTGAAACCATGAAGCAGACTGAAAGCCATGCGGTGAAAATCGTGGTTGAAGCGGCGCGCCGCCTGATCTAATTCTCTCTTCAGTGCTGAAAGGCCGACATGCTCGGCCTTTTCTTTTTGCGTAACGCCTCGCAGGAAAACCCTTTCAAACTGGACGTTCATACAGCACAATTCTATTTTGTGCGGTAATACGTTGATGCAGGGGGCATTGTGGATATCTCAATCCTGATTTATGCAGTGATTGCGCTGGTGAGCGTGGGAATTGGCTGGCTCATTTCCGGCTACCAGCATGCGCAGCAGAAAGCCGAACAGCTGGCAGAGCGCGAGGAGATCGTCGCTGAACTTAGCGCGACGAAACAACAGCTTGCGCTGAGTGACTACTGGCGCGACGAATGCGAACTGCTCAATAACGAACTGCGCAATCTGCGTGATATCAATACCTCGCTGGAGGCCGATCTCCGTGAAGTGACCACCCGTCTTGAGTCCACCCAACTGCACGCCGAAGACAAAATCCGTCAGATGATCAACAGCGAGCAGCGTCTTAGCGAGCAGTTTGAGAACCTCGCGAACCGCATTTTTGAGCACAGCAATCGCCGCGTGGATGAGCAGAACCGCCAGAGCCTGAACAGCCTGCTGACGCCGCTGCGTGAACAGCTGGACGGCTTTCGCCGTCAGGTACAGGACAGCTTTGGTCAGGAAGCCCGCGAACGCCACACGCTGGCGCATGAAATTCGTAATCTCCAGCAGCTGAATGCGCAGATGGCGCAGGAGGCGGTTAACCTGACGCGCGCACTGAAAGGTGATAACAAAGCGCAGGGAAACTGGGGCGAAGTGGTCATGACGCGCGTGCTGGAGGCCTCTGGCCTGCGCGAAGGATACGAATACGAAACGCAGGTCAGCATTGAGAACGATGCGCGATCGCGGATGCAGCCGGATGTCATTGTTCGTCTGCCTCAGGGCAAAGATGTGGTTATCGACGCCAAAATGACGCTGGTGGCCTATGAGCGCTACTTCAACGCGGAAGATGACTACACCCGCGAAACAGCGTTGCAGGAGCACATCGCCTCCGTGCGTAACCATATCCGTCTGCTTGGCAGAAAAGATTATCAGCAGTTGCCGGGGCTGCGATCGCTGGATTATGTGCTGATGTTCATTCCGGTCGAGCCTGCCTTCCTGCTGGCGCTCGACAGACAGCCCGAACTGATCACCGAAGCGCTGAAAAATAACATTATGCTGGTCAGCCCCACCACGCTGCTGGTGGCGTTACGTACCATTGCCAACCTGTGGCGCTATGAGCACCAAAGCCGTAACGCGCAGCAGATTGCCGATCGCGCCAGCAAGCTGTACGACAAAATGCGGCTGTTTGTGGACGATATGTCCTCGGTGGGGCAAAGCCTCGATCGCGCGCAGGATAACTACCGCCAGGCGATGAAAAAACTCTCCTCCGGGCGTGGCAATTTGCTGGCGCAGGCGGAGGCGTTTCGCAGCCTGGGGGTGGAAGTTAAACGCGAGATTAATCCGGAACTGGTGGAGCAGGCTACGGCTCAGGACGAAGAGTTTCGTCTGCGTGAAGGCGACGGTGAGCAAAATAGCCGCAATGAAGACAACGATTTAGCGGCAAATTTATCCCCCGAAGCACAGCCGGCGCGTTTCTTTCACGGTGGTTGAAACGTAGGGCAAATGCGCCCAATCTGTTACACTTCACGAACATTTGACTGATTAGCAGGCTCTGAGATGGTTGACGATTCACAAGACACAACGCACTTTGGCTTTCAGACTGTCGCCAAAGCGCAGAAAGCTGACATGGTGGCCCACGTATTTCATTCCGTGGCGGCGAAGTACGATGTGATGAATGATTTGATGTCATTTGGCATTCATCGCTTGTGGAAGCGCTTCACTATTGATTGCAGCGGCGTGCGCCGTGGACAAACGGTGCTGGATTTAGCCGGAGGCACAGGGGATCTGACCGCTAAATTCTCCCGTCTGGTTGGCGAAACCGGCCGCGTGGTGCTGGCGGATATCAACGACTCCATGCTGAAAATGGGACGCGAAAAGTTGCGTAACATCGGCGTGGTAGGCAACGTTGAATATGTTCAGGCCAACGCCGAAGCGCTGCCGTTCCCGGATAATACGTTCGACTGTATCACCATCTCTTTCGGTCTGCGTAACGTGACCGATAAAGATAAAGCGCTGCGCTCCATGTACCGCGTGCTGAAGCCGGGCGGCCGACTGCTGGTTCTCGAGTTTTCTAAACCGATTATCGACCCGCTGAGCAAAGCTTATGATGCCTATTCCTTCCACGTTCTGCCGCGCATCGGCGAGCTGGTGGCAAACGATGCAGAAAGTTACCGTTATCTGGCCGAGTCCATCCGAATGCACCCGGATCAGGACACGCTGAAAGCGATGATGCAGGATGCGGAGTTTGAAAACGTGGAATACTTCAATATGACGGCGGGTGTCGTCGCGCTGCATCGTGGTTACAAGTTCTGAGTGGAGGTTTCCCGTGCCCATTAAACCCTTAGTCACCGCTGGCATCGAGAATGTGCTGAATGCCTTTCTGTATCGCGCTCCGGCGCTGAAAACCGCACGTCAGCGGCTTAACGGAAAGGTGCTGCGCATCGTTTTAAAGGAGTTCTCGACGCCGCTTGTGTTGGTCTTCAGCGAACGCCAGCTTGACGTTCTGGGTGAGTGGGAAGGCGAGGCTGACTGCTCGGTGATTACGCACATGAGCGTATTGCCAAAACTGCGTGACCGTCAGCAGATGACGGCGCTTATTCGCAGCGGTGAGCTGGAGGTCGAAGGCGATATTCAGGTGGTACAGAACTTCGTTGCATTCAGCGATCAGGCTGAATTCGACCCGGCGGAACTGCTGGCGCCCTATATCGGCGACATCGCGGCTGAAGGTATAAGCAAAACGCTGCGCACGGGTTCCGCTTTCCTGCGTAAAGGTCTGCTCCGTCAACAGCGCTACGCTGCCGAGGTGCTGACCGAAGAGTGGCGTATGGCGCCGGGGCCTTTAGAAGTCGCCTGGTTTGCAGAAGAGACCGCGGCAGTTGAGCGCGCAGTTGATGCGTTAACCAAACGGCTGGAAAAACTGGAGGGCAAATGACGCCTGGTGAAATTCGGCGCCTCTATTTTATCGTTCGCACCTTTTTGAGCTACGGGCTCGACGAGCTTATCCCCAGAATGCGTATCACCCTGCCGCTTCGGCTTTGGCGTCGCACGCTATTCTGGATGCCGAATCGCCATAAGGATCAGGAGCTGGGCGCACGCCTGCGTCTTGCGTTACAGGAGCTGGGCCCGGTCTGGATCAAGTTTGGGCAGATGCTCTCAACACGTCGCGACCTTTTCCCACCGCAGATTGCCGATCAGCTCGCGCTATTGCAGGACCGCGTTGCTCCGTTTGACGGAGAGAGAGCGAAGAAACAAATCGAAGAAGCGATGGGCAATATCCCCATCGAGACCTGGTTTGATGATTTCGATATTCAGCCCCTGGCCTCTGCCTCTATTGCGCAGGTTCACACCGCGCGCCTGAAGGAAAATGGCAAAGAGGTGGTCATCAAAGTGATTCGTCCGGATATCCTGCCGGTTATCAAAGCAGACATGAAGCTGATTTATCGCCTGGCTCGCTGGGTGCCGCGTCTGTTGCCGGATGGTCGCCGTCTGCGTCCGCTGGAAGTGGTTCGGGAATACGAAAAAACGCTGATTGACGAGCTTAACCTGCTGCGTGAATCGGCGAACGCCATTCAGCTGCGTCGAAACTTTGAAGACAGCCCGATGCTGTATGTTCCTGAAGTCTATTCTGACTATTGCAGTCAGAACATGATGGTGATGGAACGTATCTACGGTATTCCGGTCTCGGATGTTGTTGCGCTGGAAAAGCAGGGCACCAACATGAAGCTGCTGGCCGAGCGTGGCGTGCAGGTCTTCTTTACTCAGGTTTTCCGCGACAGCTTCTTCCATGCAGACATGCATCCGGGCAACATTTTCGTCAGCTATGAGCACCCGGAAGATCCGAAATACATCGGCATCGACTGCGGTATTGTCGGCTCGCTGAATAAAGAGGATAAGCGCTACCTCGCAGAGAACTTTATCGCTTTCTTCAATCGCGACTACCGTAAGGTGGCCGAGCTGCACGTGGATTCAGGCTGGGTTCCGCCAGATACCAACGTGGAAGAGTTTGAATTTGCGATCCGCACCGTCTGTGAGCCGATTTTTGAAAAGCCGCTCTCGGAGATCTCTTTCGGACACGTCCTGCTCAACCTGTTCAACACCGCACGCCGTTTCAATATGGAAGTGCAGCCACAATTAGTTTTACTTCAGAAAACATTACTTTACGTTGAGGGCGTAGGCCGCCAGCTCTATCCTCAGTTAGACTTGTGGAAAACCGCGAAACCGTTCCTCGAATCCTGGATTAAGGATCAGGTCGGTATTCCAGCCCTGGTTCGCTCGCTTAAAGAGAAAGGCCCGTTCTGGATTGAAAAAATGCCTGAAATTCCTGAACTGGTTTACGACAGTTTGCGTCAGAGCAAGAACCTTCAGCACAGCATGGATAAAATCGCGCACGAGCTTCAATCCAGTCGCGTGCGTCAGGGGCAGTCCCGCTATCTCTTCGGAATTGGCGCGACGCTGCTGATAAGCGGCACGTTGCTGTTGATCAATCGTCCGGACTGGGAAATGATGCCAGCCTGGATTATGGCTGCCGGTGTGGTTGTCTGGCTTGCTGGCTGGCGAAAAACGCGCTGAATTAGCGTCGCTATCGAGAGATTGCATACGTATAATGCGATCTGACTAATTAATCATCTATCACTGGGGAACACGCATGGGTGGTATCAGTATCTGGCAGTTAGTGATCATTGCCGTCATCGTTGTGCTGCTGTTTGGCACGAAAAAACTCGGATCGATTGGTTCCGACCTGGGCGCGTCAATCAAAGGTTTCAAGAAAGCCATGAGCGATGATGAGAATAAGCAGGAAAAAACCAGTCAGGATGCTGATTTTACCGCTAAATCCATCGCCGATAAGCAGGACGAAGCCAAAAAGGAAGAGGCTAAACGTCACGATAAAGAGCAGGTGTAATTCGTGTTCGACATTGGTTTTGGTGAGTTACTGCTGGTCTTTGTGATTGGTCTGATTGTGTTGGGGCCGCAGCGTTTACCCGTTGCGGTGAAAACCGTCGTGGGCTGGGTGCGGGCGCTTCGCTCGCTGGCAACTACCGTGCAGAACGAACTGGCGCAGGAGCTGAAGCTTCAGGAATTTCAGGACAGCCTGAAAAAGGTTGAAAAGGCGAGTATGGACAACCTGACGCCGGAGCTGAAAGCATCAATGGATGAGTTGCGCGAAGCGGCGGAATCCATGAAGCGTTCTTACAGTATTAACGATCCTGAGAAGGCGAGCGATGAAGCAAACACCATCCACAATCCGGTGGTGAAGGGTAGCGAAGAGCAGCGCGAGGGTGTAACGCCTTCCAGCGCGGAGCATCAGGCTGCTTCGCCAGAGCAATCGCCGCAGGAGCCCGAAGTGAAAAAGCAGGTGCCGCCGGAAGAGCCCGTGGTCAAAACGGCTGAGGTAAAACCCGCCGCGCCCGTTTCCGAATCATCCCCCTCGTCGAGTGATAAAGCGTAAACATGGCAGTAGATGATACTCAACCGCTTATTACGCACCTCATTGAGCTGCGTAAGCGCCTGTTAAACTGCATTATTGCGGTTTTCCTCATTTTTTTATGTCTGGTCTATTTTGCCAACGATATCTATCAGGTGGTTTCCGCGCCGCTGATTAAACAGATGCCTCTGGGCGCGACGATGATTGCAACAGACGTTGCTTCACCGTTCTTTACCCCGATCAAACTGACCTTCTGGGTGTCGTTGATTGCCTCTGCGCCGGTCATTCTGTATCAGGTCTGGGCATTTGTGGCGCCCGCGCTGTACAAGCATGAACGCAAGCTGGTTATTCCGCTGCTGGTGTCCAGTTCGCTGCTGTTTTATATCGGCATGGCGTTCGCCTACTTCGTTGTCTTCCCGCTGGCCTTCGGCTTCCTGACGCATACCGCACCGGAAGGGGTACAGGTGTCGACGGACATCGCCAGCTACCTCAGCTTCGTGATGGCGCTGTTTATGGCCTTTGGTGTCGCCTTCGAGGTGCCCGTAGCAATTGTCCTGCTCTGCTGGGTGGGGGTGACCACGCCTGACGATCTGCGTAAGAAGCGCCCGTACATCCTGGTGGGGGCATTTGTCGTAGGTATGCTGTTAACGCCACCGGACGTCTTCTCGCAAACCTTACTGGCGATACCTATGTACTGCCTGTTTGAAGTCGGCGTGTTCTTCGCTCGTTTCTACGTCGGAAAGGGGCGTACCCGGGACGAAGAAGACGAGCCGTCTGAAGAGACTACTAAAGAATAAAACCAACCGCCCGTCAGGGCGGTTGTCATATGGGGATACGTATGTTTGATATCGGGCTTAACCTCACCAGCGCCCAGTTTGCGAAAGACCACGATGAGGTGGTGGCGCGCGCCTTTGCCGCCGGCGTGGGTGGGCTGCTACTGACGGGAACGAATCTGCATGAGAGTGAGCAGGCACGGCAGCTGGCGCAACGCTATCAACACTGCTGGTCCACCGCAGGCGTGCATCCTCATGACAGCAGCCAGTGGACGCATGAAAGCGCTGAGGCGCTTCATCGTCTGGCACAAACGCCAGAAGTGGTTGCCATTGGCGAATGCGGGCTTGATTTCAACCGTAACTTCTCGACGCCTGAAGAGCAGGAGAAGGCATTTACCGCCCAGCTCGCGCTGGCAGCAGAGCTGGAGATGCCGGTGTTTATGCACTGTCGCGATGCGCATGAACGTTTTATGGCGCTACTGGAACCCTGGCTGGAGAAACTGCCGGGCGCGGTGTTGCACTGCTTTACGGGCTCCCGTCAGGAAGCGCTGGATTGCCTGAACCGCGGGCTGTATTTGGGTATCACTGGCTGGGTCTGCGATGAGCGTCGTGGGCTGGAACTGCGTGAGCTGTTACCCGTTATCCCGGCCGATCGTTTGCTGCTGGAAACGGATGCGCCGTATCTGTTGCCCCGGGATATGCAGCCCAAACCGCCATCACGACGTAATGAACCGGCCTACCTGGGGCATATTGCTGAGCGAGTGGCGCACTGGCGCGGAGAAGATGCCCAGTGGCTGGCAGCACAAACCGATGATAACGTGCGTCGTCTGTTCGGCGTGCAGTTCTAAACTTTGCGGAAATCGGTGTTTTTAACGCTCTGCAACACCTCTTTGTTCAGCAGGTTGAGCAGCAGCATGGAGCGCGCTTCACCGTCCGGCTCAGCGAAGATGGCCTGTAACCCTTCAAAGGCGCCTTCGGTGATCACCACGCTGTCGCCGGCATAAGGGGTTTCCGGATCGGTAATATCTTCAGGCTGCTGGTAGACAGAAAGCTGATGAATAACCGATGACGGTACTCTTGCCGGATGGGCGCCAAAACGCACAAAATGGCTGACGCCGCGCGTGGCGCTGATCGTCGTGGTGTGGATCACTTCGGGGTCGAACTCGACGAACAGATAGTTCGGGAACAGAGGCTCACTGACGGTCGTGCGTCTTCCACGCTGCATTTTTTCAAGCGTGATCACGGGTGTCAGGCAGTTAACAGACTGACGTTCAAGATGTTCCTGCGCGCGCTGAAGTTGCCCGCGTTTGCAATACAGTAAATACCAGGCCTGCATAATCACTCTTCCCATTGTTCGGGGCGCAAGCATACCAAAACCCTGGCGGGATCGCTAAGGTGATTATAATGGCGAAAAAGAGAGTAAGTCGTGGAAGTTCACGCTAATTTAACAAAATTACAGCATCACGCGGTCTTACGCCGTATAATGAAGCGCTTACAGAGAGGCCATGATTAACTGCATGAAATACCACGATCTACGCGACTTCCTGGCGCTGCTGGAAAAGCAGGGCGAACTCAAACGCATTACGCTTCCTGTTGATCCGTATCTGGAAATGACAGAAATCGCTGACCGCACCCTGCGCGCGGGCGGCCCGGCGTTGCTGTTTGAAAACCCAAAAGGCTACGCCATGCCGGTGCTGTGCAATCTGTTTGGCACACCTCGCCGCGTGGCGCTGGGGATGGGGCAGGAAGATGTCACGGCGTTACGTGAAGTGGGCAAACTGCTGGCCTTTCTTAAAGAGCCGGAGCCGCCAAAAGGGTTCCGCGACCTGTTCGACAAGCTGCCGCAGTTTAAGCAGGTGCTGAACATGCCCACCAAACGCCTGCGCGGTGCGCCGTGCCAGCAAAAAGTGCTGGAAGGCGATGCGGTGGATCTGACCAAAATTCCCATCATGCAGTGCTGGCCTGACGATGCCGCACCGCTGATCACCTGGGGCCTCACCGTGACGCGTGGGCCGCATAAAGAGCGTCAAAACCTCGGCATTTACCGCCAGCAGCTGATTGGCAAAAACAAGCTCATCATGCGCTGGTTGTCCCATCGCGGCGGGGCGCTGGATTTCCAGGAGTGGTGCGCGGCCCATCCGGGCGAACGCTTCCCGGTTTCAGTCGCGCTGGGTGCCGATCCGGCAACCATTCTGGGCGCGGTGACGCCTGTTCCTGATACGCTGTCTGAATATGCCTTTGCAGGGCTGCTGCGCGGCACCAAAACCGAAGTGGTGAAGTGCATCTCCAGTGACCTGGAAGTACCGGCCAGCGCAGAGATTGTGCTGGAAGGTTACATTGAACAGGGCGAGCTGGCGCCCGAAGGGCCGTACGGCGACCACACCGGCTATTACAACGAAGTGGATAACTTCCCGGTGTTCACCGTCACCCACATTACCCAGCGTGAAGATGCCATCTATCACTCCACCTATACCGGCCGTCCACCCGACGAACCGGCGGTGCTTGGCGTGGCGCTGAACGAAGTGTTTGTGCCGATCCTGCAAAAGCAGTTCCCGGAAATCGTTGATTTTTATCTGCCGCCGGAAGGGTGTTCGTATCGCCTGGCGGTGGTGACGATGAAGAAGCAGTATGCCGGTCACGCTAAGCGCGTGATGATGGGCGTATGGTCTTTCCTGCGCCAGTTTATGTATACCAAGTTTGTGATTGTCTGCGATGATGACGTCAATGCCCGCGACTGGAATGACGTCATCTGGGCCATCACCACGCGTATGGATCCGGCGCGTGATACGGTGTTAGTGGAAAACACGCCGATTGATTACCTGGACTTTGCCTCGCCGGTTTCCGGCCTTGGCTCAAAAATGGGACTGGATGCCACGAACAAATGGCCTGGCGAAACCGACCGTGAATGGGGTCGCCCGATCAAAAAAGATCCTGCCGTGACCGCGCGAATTGACGCGATCTGGGACGAGCTGGCCATAATGAATAACGGTAAGGCAGAATAAGACCGTTTAGCCCTATAGACTTCCCGACAGAGAGAGCGAATGACAACCTTAAGCTGTAAAGTGACGTCGGTAGATGCTATTACCGACACCGTATATCGCGTCCGTTTGGTTCCTGAAGCGGCCTTCTCATTCCGTGCCGGTCAGTACCTGATGGTCGTGATGGACGAGCGTGATAAGCGTCCTTTCTCTATGGCCTCAACGCCAGCAGAGAAGGAATTTATTGAGCTGCATATTGGTGCGTCTGAGCTTAACCTGTACGCGATGGCCGTGATGGACCGCATCCTGAAAGAGCGTGAAATCGTGGTCGATATTCCTCATGGCGAGGCCTGGCTGCGTGAAGACGAAGACCGTCCGCTGATCCTGATTGCCGGTGGCACGGGCTTCTCTTATGTCCGCTCTATTCTGCTGACCGCGCTGGCGCGCAACCCGAATCGCGATATCACCATCTACTGGGGCGGCCGTGAAGAGAAGCATCTTTACGATCTGTCTGAGCTGGAAGCGCTGAGCGTAAATCATCCAAACCTGCGCATCGAGCCGGTTGTCGAGCAGCCTGAAGAGGGCTGGCGCGGGCGCAGCGGTACGGTGCTGACTGCGGTATTGCAGGATCATGGGACGCTGGCCGGGCACGATATCTATATTGCCGGTCGCTTTGAAATGGCAAAAATTGCCCGCGACCTGTTCTGCAACGAGCGTGACGCGCGGGAAGATCGTCTGTTTGGCGATGCGTTTGCGTTTATCTGATTGAGAGACCCGCTTCGGCGGGTTTTTTACGCTCGGGCATTAGCCTGGTGAAAATTTAACCTTGAAATGGGCGGCGCATTGCCGTTATTCTTGTTCCCGTTAAATTTCGCCCTCAGGAGCCCCCCCCAAAAATGAACAAACACGACTGATGAATTTCGATCCTTGCTCAACGCACCGCGTCGGCAGGGGATGTTTTGATTTCATTCAGGAGTGCTTATGGCTCATTTTGCGCAGTCCCCCTCTTTTATTTTGCATCAGGTCACCTGTCAGTTTGCGACGGGCGATATCCTTTTTGGTCCGCTGAATCTTTCTCTGGATGCGTCAGTGTGCGCGCTGGTTGGCCGCAACGGCAGCGGCAAAACACGGCTGCTGCGGCTGCTGGCAGGGGTTGATGAACCCGCCAGCGGTCATATTGAGCGCTTTGGTACACACGTCTATGTGGCGCAACAGCAGGATATTTCTGCGGATACCACGCTTGCCGGACTGCTTGGTTACGACGCGATCTTTGCGGCGCGCACGCGCATCGACAGCGGTCATTATGAACCCGACGATCTCGACACGCTCGACGGTTACTGGGATCTGGCTGAACGGCTGAGCCAGGCTTTTATCGCTGCAAAACTTCCCCCTTTTGACCCGAATAAACGCGCGGCAGAACTGAGCGGCGGCGAGCGCATTCGTGCTTTGCTGTGCAGCGCATTCACCGCAGATGCTGATTACCTGCTGCTGGACGAACCGACCAACCACCTCGACAGGCAAGGCCGCGTGTGGTTCTACGAGCAGCTTTCCCGGTATCAGGGCGGGGTGCTGGTGGCCTCCCACGACCGTGAGTTGCTGGCCCTGGTATCGCGTATCCTTGAACTGAGCGCATTGGGCTTGCGCAGCTACGGTGGGAATTATGCTGGCTATCGAACCCAGCGTGATGCTGAGCAGCTGGCTGCCCGCGCCGCGCTGGAGCATGCTGCCACCGAACGCAAGCGTACCCGCGCCCGTATGCATAAAGAGCATGACGACAGCCTGCGGCGTTCAGCCAAAACGCTTCGCACGGTCGACAGCCTTAACATCGCCTCGTTTGAACGGGTCAAATACAAAGGGGCGGCGAAAGAGCGTATTGGTTCCTGGAAAAAACAGCATAGCGATCAAAATCATGCTCTGAACGCTGCGGTCAACCAGGCACGCGAGCGGGTTGAAGAGGATAACGCGGTGATGTTTACCCTGCCGGGCAGTGAAATCCCGGAAGGAAAACAGGTGCTGGTGCTGGAAGAACTGGTGGTTCCGTACGTGCCTGTCTCCCCGATAAACTGGCGAATGGATGGCCCGATGCGCGTGGCGCTACGCGGGCCGAACGGCTGTGGAAAATCCACGCTGTTGAAAGTGATGTTGGGCGAAACCGCCCCTGTTACGGGAACCTGTAAGGTCTCCGTCAGGTGTGCGTATCTCGATCAGCATCTGTCCCGGCTGGATCTGTCGCAGTCGGTGATGACACACCTTAGCCTGGGCAATACGCCGCTCGAAGAGGGGGCGCTGCGTACCCGTTTAGCGCAGCTTCAGCTGGGCGCAGAGAAAGTGACCCTTCCACTGGCCGAACTGAGTGGCGGCGAGCGCCTGAAGGCCGCGCTGGCCTGCGTATTGTGGCGTGAAGCGGCAACGCAACTGCTGCTTCTGGATGAGCCGACCAACCATCTTGATCTGGCCTCTGTTCAGGCCATAGAAGCGGCCTTAGCCGATTACCCCGGCGCGCTGCTGGTGGTGTCGCATGATGAAGCCTTTCTGGCAGGGCTGAAGCTGACGCATGAACTGGTGTGGGAAGAGACGGGATGGCGATGTGAAAGTCTGTAAACACAAGCCCCCGCAAGGGCGGGGGCAAACAAACTTTATCAGGCTAACTGCTTGCGAAGGTCAGGGTTTGCCTGGATCAGGCGCATCAGCTTTAGCTCGGCTGGGGTAGGTTTTTCACGTTTTGACTCCCACTCCAGCACCATCGCTACGCTGACACCCATCGCTCTTGCGAATTCATCTGTTTTCAGGCCCGATCCTTTGCGTAAACGCTCAAATTCACTAAAAGGATTGGACTTTTGATTCAGGGTAACCGTCGGCGGTACATCTTTAAAAATAATCTGTTCCAGGCTGCTCAGCAGCTCAAACTCAGGATCTTTTAATTCCATTGAGAACTCCTCATAAATCACACATCGGGATCATGAACATCAGAGAGCCTGTTAAGAATAGTCCCTAAACCAGACACAGGATCGTCACGGCTGTGATTAATTGTGCGATAACGATCGCTTTACGCGTTTCAGCTATATGGATAGTTATGCTAATTACCTGATTAGTCATATGTAGGGATGCACAGGTATTTTTTTGTAAATAGTCAGTACAAAAACGGGAATACCCGTTTTGCATGAAAACTCTATCTTGCAAGGCTGACCTGGACTATCCTTGTCAGCGTTGGGCACGCGTGTGCCGGTGTGCGCTTTTTAGGTGAAAGGAGTAATAAAATGGCGACAGGAAAGTCCTGCTCTCGCTGGTTTGCGCCTATTGCGGCGTTGTTGATGGTTGTTAGCCTGAGTGGGTGTTTCGATAAAGAAGGCGATCAGCGCAAAGCGTTTATCGATTTTCTACAGAATACAGTGATGCGTAGCGGCGAGCGTTTACCAACGCTGACTGCGGATCAGAAAAAACAGTTTGGTCCATTCGTGTCGGATTACGCCATTCTGTATGGCTATTCACAGCAGGTAAGCCAGGCGATGGATTCCGGTATTCGCCCGGTAGTGGATAGCGTGAATGCCATCCGCGTTCCACAGGATTATATGACCCAGCGCGAACCGCTGCGCCAGTCAAATGGCGCGCTTGGGGTACTGAGCCAGCAGCTGCAAAATGCCAAAATGCAGGCTGATGCGTCGCGTTCCGCGTTGAAGCAGGGCGAGGATCTCAAACCGGTCTATGACCAGGTGTATGAGAAAGTCGTGACCAAGCCGTCAAACGCCTTGCAACCGCTGATACCGGCGGCGCAGGTCTTTACTCAGCAGCTGGTTCAGGTGGGTGACTTTATTAGTGAACAAGGTACGCAGGTGAGCTTCGTCTCTAACGGTATCCAGTTCCCGACCTCCCAGCAGGCGAGCCAGTACAACGCGCTGATCGGGCCGCTCGCGTCCCAGCATCAGGCCTTTAGCCAGGCCTGGAGCGCAGCGGTCGCTGCTACGGAATAAGAAAAACCCCCGCTTCGGCGGGGTTTTTTTTATGCTTGATGAAAATAACGCTTGTCATTCATCTACCACATCGGTATAACTATGTTCGTCGGTTTGTTACACAGACCTAAAGCAGTTTAGTAAAGCAGTCCAGATTGTTATCCATAGATACCCTTCGTAGTGACCCTTCCTTCATCGCTTAAAAATCTGTAACGCAATCCATCAAGCCGGAAGGCACAATATATTTGTTAATAAGGTAATTTCTATGTCTGCTAAAATGACTGGTCTGGTAAAATGGTTCAACGCTGATAAAGGTTTCGGCTTCATCACTCCTGACGATGGCTCTAAAGACGTGTTCGTACACTTCTCTGCTATCCAGAACGATGGCTACAAATCTCTGGATGAAGGTCAGAAAGTTTCCTTCACCATCGAAAGCGGCGCTAAAGGCCCAGCAGCTGGTAACGTTGTAAGCCTGTAAGCTTCCAGCCCAGTAGCACAAAATTCAAAAACCCGCCTTCTGGCGGGTTTTTTCGTTTCTACTGTTGTATCTGTGGGTTAACGCAGTTCTTATCCACTTTACCGCCGAGCGCGGCAATCAGATTATCCACGGCGGTCGCCGCCATATTGTAGCGTGTTTCATGAGTGGCAGAGCCGATGTGGGGCAGGGCGACGACGTTCGGCATGGTCAGTAGCGGAGAATCCACCGGCAGCGGCTCCTGTTCAAACACGTCCAGACCGGCTGCGTGGATCTCACCGTTTTGCAGTGCCTCAATCAGCGCCTTCTCATCGACCACCGGACCACGACCCGCGTTGATGAAAATGGCCGATTTCTTCATCTTTTCAAACGCCGATTTGCCGATGAGATGACGCGTTTCATCCGTCAGCGGCAGAATCAGGCAGACAAAGTCGGCTTCCCGCAACAGCGTATCAAGCTCGCAGTAGCGGGCATTGAAACGTTCTTCAGCTTCACTGTGGTGACGGCGTGCGTTATACAGGATGGGCATGTTGAAGCCAAAATGCGCGCGCTGTGCCAGCGCCAGTCCGATACGGCCCATCCCAACAATCCCCAGCGTTTTGCCATGAACGTCCACGCCGAACCAGTCCGGGCCAATGCTTTTCGTCCATTCGCCCGCTTTCACGCGCTCGGCCACTTCCACCACGCGACGGGCGGTGCTGAGCACCAGCGCCATCAGCGTGTCGGCGACGGTTTCCGTCAGGGCATGCGGCGTGTGCATCAGCAGGATGTTGCGCGCGTTTAGCGCATCCACGTCGAAATTGTCGTATCCCACCGAAACGGTTGAGGTAGCACGAAGCTTCGGCATTTTCTCCAGCAGCGCTGCATCCACCTTTTCGCTCGAACCCAGCAGGCCCTCGGCGCTGGCAAACGCGTCGGCGTGCTGTGCCACGGTTTCCGGGCTGAGGTTCTTTACCCGGGTAACGGTAAAGTGTTCCTCCAGGCGTTTTTGCAGGTCTTCAGGCAGTGCTTTGTACAAAATGACGGACGGCTTCATGCTAATCTCCGTTGATTTTAAAAGGATTCAGGCGTGGCGTGCGCCGACGGGTAGCTGTTGATTATTAGCAGGCTTAACAATCAGAGTAAGCCATACCGAGGCAAAAAGCGCCACCCCCATAAAGATGTAAGAGGCCGACGGGCTGCCGGTGGCGCCGTTCAGATAGCCCACAAACCACGAGCCAAAGAACGAACCCAGCGCACCCATACTGTTGATCAACGCCATCGCGCCCCCTGCGACGTTACGCGGCAGCATTTCCGGGATGATGGCAAAGAACGGACCATACGGGGCATACATGGCCGCACCCGCAATCACCAGCAGAGTGTACGAGACCCAGAAGTGGTTTGCGCCTACGGCCCAGGAGCCAATGAAGGCAAAAGCAGCGATCAGCAGCAGCGGCCAGACGAACAGCTTACGGTTTTGCAGCTTGTCCGATGCCCAGGAGACGATAATCATCGCGATGGTCGCAGCCAGGTAAGGCACGGATGACAGCCAGCCCACTTCCACCATGCCAAGGTTTTCACCGCCGCTGCGGATAATCGACGGCAGCCACAGCACAAAGCCGTACACGCCAATACTCCAGGTAAAATACTGTGCGCACAGCAGAATAACGTTCCGGGAGCGGAAGGCTTCGCCGTAGTTACGCACCGCTTTCAGCCCCTGCTGCTCTTTATCCAGCTGCGCCTGGAGTGCGGCTTTTTCGTCCTCAGAAAGCCATTTTGCCTGGGCTGGCTTATCTTTCACCAGCACCCACCAGCAGAAGGCCCAGATAATCGCGGGAACCCCTTCGATGATGAACATCTCGCGCCAGCCGAAGGACTGGATCAGGTAGCCGGAAACCACCGACATCCACAGCACGGTGACCGGGTTACCGAGTATCAGGAACGTATTGGCACGTGAACGCTCAGATTTTGTGAACCAGTTGCTGATATAAATCAGCATTGCTGGCATGACGGCCGCCTCAACCACGCCGAGAATAAAGCGAATAGCCGCCAGAGCAGGAATGTTATTCACCACGCCAGTAAGCGACGCACAGGCACCCCATAAGATCAGGCAGATGAAAATGAGCTTTCGCACGCTGCGGCGTTCAGCGTAAATCGCGCCGGGGATCTGGAAGAAGAAATAACCCAGGAAGAAGAGGGCACCCAGCAGGGAGGAGACCCCTTTGGTGATCCCGAGGTCTTCGTTGATCCCGGCGGCGGATGCGAAACTGAAGTTGGCACGATCCAGGTACGCCAGGCTGTACGTGATAAACACGATTGGCATGATGTACCACCAGCGTTTTACTGCATTGGTCGAACTGTTCATAGGCTTGCCTCTGTTGTTGAGGTTGTTGCCGCCGTTGTCTGTAGGGTACACGGTGGCTTAATTATCTGGTGCGGATTGCTGCCCTCACCCTGGTCCTCTCCCACAGGGAGAGGGAATTTAGACGCCGAGCTCTGCTCGTGTTGGTAATCCTTCGCTGTCGCCCTGCACCTGAATCGCCAGCGAACCAATTTTGTTGCCTCGCGCCACGGCCTGCGACAGTGGTTTGCCCTCCAGCAGGGCGCTGATGACTCCGACGGCAAACCCATCGCCCGCGCCCACGGTATCGACCACGTTGTCGACTTTTACCGCAGCGACAGCGCCTTGCTCACCGTCGGCAGTTTTGAACCATGCGCCGTCGGCACCGGTTTTCAGCACCACGGCTTTTACCCCTCTGTTGAGGTAAAAATCAGCAATGCCTTCGGGCGTGCTTTCGCCAGTGAGGATCATTCCCTCTTTTATGCCAGGCAGAACCCAGTCCGCCTGAAACGCCAGTCGGTTTAGTTTCTCAGCCATCTCCGCTTCGCTTTTCCACAGCACCGGGCGCAGGTTAGGATCGAAAGAGATCGTTTTGCCCTGTGCTTTCATTGCCGAAGCCGCGTGATCCAGTAAATCGTACGAGCTGGCCGAGAGCGCCGCCGCCACGCCGCTCAGGTGCAGGTGGCGCGCGGAGGAGAAATACGCGGCGTGATAATCATCCACGGAGAGATGGCTTGCCGCTGAGCCTTTGCGGAAATACTCCACGATGGGATCGGTTCCATTTTCAACTTTAGATTTCAGCTGAAAGCCCGTCGGGAAGCGTCCGTCGAGGGTCACGCCTGCGGCATCAATGCCCTCTTTTTTCAGCGAGTCGAGAACAAAATGGCCAAAGCTGTCATTTCCCACGCGGCTTACCCAGCCGACATTCAGCCCCAGCCGCGCAAGGCCGGTAGCAACATTCAGCTCGGCACCTGCCACGCGTTTAATGAAGTGCTCCACTGCGCTCAGCTCGCCCGTTTCGGTGGCGACAAACATCGCCATGGCCTCGCCAATGGTGATGACATCCAGCGTCTTGTGCATGGTTTACTCCTCGCGCAGCAGGTTGACGTAATGGCGGGTGACGGCGGTGAGATCCGTCCCTTCCAGCGGAAATTCGATACCGCGTGGCGCATCGGCAGGGAGCTGATTAAGCAGATCCCGCCAGCGAGAATCGGTCTGATCCGGCGCGACGGCGCGGAACTGCGCCTTATGCGGGACTGCGGACTTCACATGAATATAGCTCACGGCGGGAGCCAGTTGACGTGCAGCCTCTTCCGGGGAGTCGCCAACCCACAGCCAGTTGCCCATATCGAACGTCAGCGTGACCGGCAGCGCCATTACCCGGCAGGCGGCTTTGAAGCGCTGCATCGGCGCGAGCTGCCCGCAGTCGGTCTGGTCGTTTTCCACCACCAGCGTCATGCCGCTTTCATCCAGCAGTGCGCGCAGGGCTTCAAGCGGCTGTTTGTCGCTGAAATGACCCAGCGAGACTTTAAGCCACAGCGCGTTCAGGGCGCTGGCTTCGCTAAGGTAGCGCGGGAGATCCGTGTTGAGGGTGCCATCGGGCATAAACAGGGGGGCCGGGGCGGAGTAGCACGCCAGTAAACCCAGCAGTTCAATGGACTCGCCGAGCGCAGGCAGGGCCATTAACTCGTCGTTGCTGAAGAGCTCGCGGCGGATTTCAACGCCATCAGCTCCTGCGCCGGCAATAACGGGAAGCATTGCCCGTTGACCGCCTGCCTGTCGCACCTGATCCGCACCATACGCGGCGGTGACCACCATAATTTTCCTGCTCATTTCCTGACTCCAGAGCGTAATCGATAGTATTACGCTAGATGGAACCGGTTCCAAAGAAAAGATCGGGATGCTGAATTTATGATCGCTGTCACGAAGGGGAAATTAACGGGCAGTAGAGCCGCGAACGATCAGTTCGCCGGAAAAAACCTGCTCGCGTACGGCGTCGCGGGTGCCTTCAATGCGGCGAACCACTTGTTCAACCGCGGCATAGCCGATCTGCCAGGTGGGTTGTTTGAGGGTGGTGATGCCTACGCCAGCCAGTTCTGCCCACTCCAGTTCATCAAAGCCAAGTAAGCCGATGTCGCTGCCCCAGTGCAGGCCAATGCGTTTAAGCGAGCGGGCAACCTGAAGCGTCAGCGCCCCGTTCGCGGAGATCACCGCCTTGCGCATACCCCGATGGCGGGTATGGAACTGGCGCAGGGTATTATCCAGCTGCCCGGCTTCATGCAGGGGGATTTCGGCATTCTCGGCGATCACGCCGGGATATCGCGCCAGTGTGGCACGAAATGCAGCCAGGCGGTCGCGGCGGGTGTTAACCATGCCCAGCGGTTCGCTCAGGAATAAAATGGCTTCGAAGCCCTGTTCAATCAGGTGCTCAGTGGCGGTGGTAGCCGCCTGGGTGTTATCCAGCCCGACTACATCGCAGGCAAATTCCGGGATTTTTCGGTCAATAAGCACCATTGGCAGAGACGATTGTTGCAGACGATTTAGCCCCTCTTCTCGCATCCCGACGGCATTCACCACAATCCCTTCCACCTGATAGCTGCGCAGCAGATCGAGGTAATGCAGCTCCTGATCAACCTCGTTATTGGTGTTACAGACCAGCGGGGTAAAGCCTTTCTCACGGCACGCCGCTTCGATGCCGCTGAGGACGTTTACGGAGTAGGGGTTGGTGATATCGGCGATGATGAGGCCAATCAGACGGGTGCGGCCCCGCTTGAGGCCGCGCGCCATCAGGCTGGGACGGTAGTCGAGATCGGCAATGGCCTGTTCGATTCGTGCCAGCAGCGCATCGGAAAGCAGGTGTTTCTCGCCGTTGAGGTAGCGTGAAATGCTGGTTTTACCGGTTTTGGCGGCTTTCGCCACGTCGCTGATGGTGGCCCGGGTTGGTTTGATCATCGCTGATTTCCCTGAATTTAGTGAGAATACCTTAGCGGGAAAATCTGGCGAATCAAGCAATTTACCGGGTGGCGCTGCGCTTACCGGAGGTTGCGGTCTGATGTCCTCACCCCAACCCTCTCCCACGGGAGAGGGCGCAAACACTAAAAACGGCAACGGGGTTGCCGTTTTGCTTTTAACTACTGCACCGGGCTTAACGTAATCTCAACGCGGCGGTTCTGCGCTTTGCCTTCCGCCGTGCTGTTGCTGGCGATCGGGTTAGCCGGACCCATGCCGCTGGTGCGGATGCGGTTCGCTTCTACGCCCTGGGCGATCAGCGAGCTGGCCACGGAATCGGCGCGCTGCTGGGACAGACGCATGTTCAGATCCTGGCTGCCGGTGCTGTCGGTGTAGCCAATCACGTTCACGGCAGTTTTATTGTACTCTTTCAGCACTGCGGCCACGCCGGTCAGGGTGTTTGCGCCTGCGGGTTTCAGCGTCGCGCTGCTGCTGTCAAAGGTCACGTTGTTTGGCATGTTCAGGATGATGTTGTCACCGCTGCGCGTCACGCTCACGCCCGTACCTTTCATTTTGTCACGCAGTTTTGCTTCCTGCACGTCCATGTAATAACCCACGCCGCCGCCCAGGGCTGCGCCTGCCGCTGCGCCAATCAGCGCACCTTTGCCGCGATCTTTCTTGGAGGAGGAGAGTGCGCCAACGCCAGCGCCCACCAGGGAACCAATACCCGCGCCAATGCCGGATTTGCCCGCTTCGCGTTCACCGGTGTAAGGGTTGGTTGTGCAGCCAGAAACAGCCAGTGCGCCGCTCACCAGAGCGGCAATAACGAGTACGCGTTTTTTCATCTTATTTCCTTAATCCTTTTTATTCTTTGCCACGATGGACGTGGCAGTGGATTATGACGTCCGGATACGGAGAAAATTCAGTGTATAACTCTGAAATTTGTCACAAACGATAAACTGCCTCAATGAAAGGCCGAAACACCTGCACGCAACCAGGAGCGCACGCTTTGAGCACCTCAACAAAAACCATTCTGACCGCCGCCCACTGGGGGCCGATGCTGGTCGAAACCGATGGCGACACTGTGCTGTCGTCTCGCGGGGCTTTGCCTTCGCGCCATCTCAACTCTTTACAGACCGTCGTTCGCGATCAGGTACACAGTAAAACCCGCGTCCGCTGGCCGATGGTGCGTAAAGGCTTTCTGGCGTCACCGGATAAGCCGCAGGGTATTCGTGGGCAGGATGAGTTCGTACGCGTGAGCTGGGACGACGCGCTGGCGCTGATCCATACCCAGCATAAACGCATTCGCGACAGCTATGGCCCGTCGTCCATTTTTGCCGGCTCCTATGGCTGGCGCTCGAACGGCGTGCTGCATAAGGCCGCAACCCTGCTGCAACGCTATATGAGCCTGGCCGGAGGATACACCGGCCATCTGGGCGATTACTCGACCGGCGCGGCGCAGGCAATCATGCCGTATGTCGTGGGCGGGAATGAGGTTTATCAGCAGCAGACCAGCTGGCCGCTGGTGCTGGAGCATGCGGAGGTGGTGGTGCTCTGGAGCGCCAACCCGCTCAATACCCTGAAAATTGCCTGGAATGCGTCCGACGAGCAGGGCGTTTCCTACTTTGATGCGCTGCGCAAAAGCGGCAAGCGCATCATCTGTATCGATCCGATGCGTTCTGAAACGCTGGATTTCTTCGGCGACAGCGCCGAGTGGATCGCGCCGCATATGGGCACCGACGTGGCGATGATGCTGGGCATCGCCCACACCCTGGTGGAGAACGGCTGGCACGATACGGAATTTCTGGCGCGCTGCACCACGGGCTTCGATAAATTTGCCGACTACCTGACGGGACAAACCGACGGTATCGCCAAAACCGCAGAGTGGGCTGCGGCGATTTGTGGCGTTGATGCCGTTAAAATCCGCGAACTGGCGACGTTATTCCATAGCCGTGTCACGATGCTCATGTCCGGCTGGGGGATGCAGCGCCAGCAGTTTGGCGAGCAGAAGCACTGGATGCTGGTGACGCTCGCCGCGATGCTCGGGCAGATTGGCACACCCGGCGGCGGTTTTGGGCTTTCCTATCACTTTGCTAACGGCGGCAACCCGACGCGAAAAGCCGCGGTGCTGGCCTCCATGCAGGGCTCAGTGCAGGGTGGCGTGGACGCGGTAGATAAAATTCCGGTGGCACGCATTGTTGAAGCCCTGGAGAACCCAGGCGGGTTTTATCAGCACAACGGCCAGGATCGGCATTTCCCGGATATTAAGTTTGTCTGGTGGGCGGGTGGGGCCAACTTCACCCATCACCAGGATACTAACCGCCTGATCCGCGCCTGGCAGAAACCGGAGCTGGTGGTGATCTCGGAGTGCTTCTGGACCGCGTCAGCGAAACATGCCGATATCGTTTTGCCCGCCACGACCTCGTTCGAGCGTAACGATCTCACCATGACGGGGGATTACAGTAATCAGCATATGGTGCCGATGAAGCGCGTCGTGGCTCCCCGGGATGAAGCGCGGGATGATTTTGATGTCTTTGCCGACCTGAGTGAAATGTGGGAAGCAGGCGGTCGGGAGCGTTTCACCGAGGGCAAAACCGATCTGCAATGGCTGGAAACGTTTTACCAGATTGCCAGCCAGCGCGGGGCTGCGCAGGGCGTGACGCTGCCGCCATTCGCTGAGTTCTGGGAGGCGAATCAACTCTTCGAAATGCCGGAAAGCGAGCAGAACGCGCGGTTTGTGCGCTTTGCTGACTTCCGTCGCGATCCGGAGAATCACCCGCTAAAAACCGAAAGCGGGAAGATTGTGATCTACAGCGAACGCATCGCCAGCTTTGGCTACGCGGACTGTCCGCCACATCCGGCGTGGCTGGAGCCGGACGAATGGCATGGCAATGCGCAGCCGGGGCAGCTTCAGCTGCTGTCTGCCCATCCCGCCCATCGTCTGCACAGCCAGCTCAACTATTCGGCTTTGCGCGAGCAGTATGCGGTGGCGGGTCGTGAGCCGATTGCGCTGAACAGCGATGACGCAAAGGCGCGGGGGATTAACCACGGCGACCTCGTTCGGGTCTGGAACGCGCGCGGGCAGGTGCTGGCAGGCGCCGTGGTGAGTGACGGGATCCGCCCTGGCGTTTTCTGCATTCATCAGGGCGCATGGCCGGATCTGGCGCTGGACGAGGGCGGTATTTGTAAGAACGGCGCCGTAAACGTGCTGACCAAAGATCTCCCCAGCTCGAAGCTGGGGAATGGCTGCGCGGGGAATACGGCGCTGGCATGGGTGGAGAAATATGAGGGGCCGGCGCTTACCCTTACGGCGTTTGATCCGCCTGCCAGCTCATGATCCACGTCGGGTGTTGGGTATCATCCTGCCAGGCGCTGTCTTCGATGCGAAAACCCTGAGCATGATAGAAATTCACCGCCCGCACGTTTTTCTGATACACCTCCAGAGTTAAATACGGATAGTGCTGCTGAACGTGGTTCAGCAGCGCACGCCCGATCCCCTTTCCGATGAACGCCGGGGCGATAAACAACGCCCCCACGAACTGGAACTGCATGACGCTGATAAAACCGCACAGGGTACCGTTTTCTTCCCAGACCCAGGTCTCGGCGGCGGGAAGGTATTCATCCCGCACTACCGCTTCATTCGCTTGCCAGTAACTTGCGTCGATAAACGGATGCGCCTCGGTGGTGCTCTCCAGCCACAGACTCAAAAGCGGAGCAGTGTCCTCACTTTGCCATTTGCGGATCATGGTGGCCCTCCGGAT
Organism: Enterobacter sp. BWH64; assembly: GCF_001037645.1. Lineage (NCBI taxonomy): Bacteria > Pseudomonadati > Pseudomonadota > Gammaproteobacteria > Enterobacterales > Enterobacteriaceae > Enterobacter > Enterobacter sp. BWH64. Next base: position 43,091 of record NZ_KQ089922.1, on the reverse strand, counting down.
GGCAGAAGCAGCCCGTAATGTGGTCATTGATCAGCCCGCAGGCCTGCATAAAGGAGTAACAGATGGTGGTGCCCACAAACTTAAAGCCGCGTTTTTTCAGCGCTTTCGACAGGGCATCTGAGGCGGGGGTCGACGTTGGGATCTCTGCAAGCGTGGCGGCCTGCGTCACCTTCGGCTCGTTATCCACAAACGACCAGACGAATGCTGAGAAGGGTTCGCCGTTTTGCTCCATCGCCAGATAAGCACGCGCGTTACCAATAATGGCCTGAATTTTACCGCGATGGCGGATGATACCGGTATCCAGAACCAGCCTTTCCACGTCGTCGTCGGTCATGGCGGCAACCGCAGCCGGATCGAACTGGTGGAAGGCTTTGCGATAGTTCTCACGCTTTTTCAGAACGGTGATCCACGACAGTCCGGCCTGCTGGCCTTCAAGGCAAATCATTTCAAACAGTTTTTTACCGTCGGTTTCCGGTACGCCCCATTCCTTGTCGTGATAATCGATATAAAGCTGATCCTGGCTTACCCAGCCGCAACGTTGCATAGGTCATCTCCCTTCCTGATACGGTAAACGCAAAAATTTCAATCTGCCCGGCTTGACGTGTCTGCTAAAGAGACAATAGTTAATACAGGGCTATACGCCCTAATACCTCTTCGAACAATGACATATATCGCCGAACTCGGCTCTTTCTGGAGTCGCTTTGATGATGATAAAAAAAATCAGTGGTCGCCATGCTGCTTCTGGCCTGGTGGGTGTTTCAGTCTGCCTGCTTTTTTGTAACACCGCTTTTGCGTGGCAACAGGAATATATCGTTTCAGATGCTCAAAGTAATACGATGGAACGCTATACATGGGACGCCGATCACCAACCTCGTTATGAAGATATTCTCGCGGAGCGTATTAACCGCACGCAGAATGCTGCGGGGTTTACCCTGAACGACCCATCCGGTTCAGATGCGGAAACCGTTCTGAGCGTTGGCTGGAATTTTCCCGTGGCGGGACATTTCACCACCGGGCCCGTAATGGCGTGGCGCACTGATGGCGCTCCCTCCGCACCAGTGAATGCGTTTGAGGATACAACCACCACGCAGTCGCTTACCGATCCACTCTGGCATGCCAGCGTGAACTCATTGGGGTGGCGTGTCGATACGCAGTATGGTGATTTACACCCCTGGGCGAAGATCAGCTATAACCAGCAAACTGAAGAAGAATATTTATATACGCTGGGATTGAGCGCCAAATTTTAAAGGGTTGTCACTTTTTTAAACGCTGCGGTAACATATTTAATACAATAACGGCAGGGACTGTAGCGATAGTGATCGCTCACCTTTGAGCTTTTTCTTCTCCGGCAAGGTCATTCATTCCCGCTTCCAGGCATTTCATTCCGTTTCTCCTGCATTTCATGCCGTTTTACCCCTGGTGTTATGGGGTTTTGTTTATCGTGTCCTCAGCGAATTTCCTTAATTTATCTTGCAGGACACTGCCATGAACACATCAACTTATAACCGCACGCGTTGGCTGACGCTATTCGGCACCATCGTTACCCAGTTCGCACTGGGATCGGTCTATACCTGGAGCCTGTTTAACAGCGCCCTGTCTGATAAGATCGGCGCGCCGATAAGCCAGGTGGCGTTCTCCTTCGGCTTGCTGAGTCTTGGGTTAGCAATTTCCTCTTCCGTGGCGGGCAAACTTCAGGAGCGCTTCGGCGTGAAGCGTGTAACCATGGCCTCCGGGATCTTGCTGGGCGTGGGCTTCTTCCTGACGGCATATTCCGACAACCTGATGATGCTGTGGCTGAGCGCCGGGGTGCTGGTGGGGCTGGCGGACGGCGCAGGTTACCTGCTGACGCTGTCTAACTGCGTGAAGTGGTTCCCGGAGCGTAAAGGGCTTATCTCCGCGTTTGCCATTGGTTCATATGGCCTGGGCAGCCTTGGCTTCAAATTCATCGATGCGCATCTGCTGACCTCGGTGGGGCTTGAGAAAACCTTTATGATCTGGGGCGTGATTGTGCTGGTGATGATCCTCTTCGGCGCAACGCTGATGAAAGACGCGCCGCAGCAGGAAGTGAAAACCGTTAACGGTGTGGTGGAGAATGATTTCACCCTTGCACAGTCCATGCGTAAACCGCAGTACTGGATGCTGGCGGTGATGTTCCTGACGGCCTGCATGAGCGGTCTGTATGTCATCGGCGTGGCGAAAGATATCGCGCAGGGAATGGTGAAACTGGACGCGGCGACGGCGGCGAACGCGGTAACGGTCATCTCCATCGCTAACCTCTCGGGTCGTCTGGTACTGGGTATCCTGTCTGACAAAATCGCCCGCATCCGCGTGATTACGCTGGGGCAGGTCATCTCTCTGGTGGGCATGGCGGCGCTGCTGTTTGCACCGCTGAACGAAGCGACATTCTTTGCGGCGATAGCCTGCGTAGCCTTTAACTTTGGCGGTACCATTACCGTCTTCCCGTCGCTGGTGAGCGAGTTCTTCGGGCTGAACAATCTGGCGAAAAACTACGGTGTGATTTATCTCGGCTTCGGTATCGGCAGTATTTGCGGATCGCTGATTGCCTCGCTGTTTGGTGGCTTCTACGTGACATTCTGCGTGATATTTGCCTTGCTGATTATTTCACTGGCGCTGTCCACCACGATTCGTCAGCCGCAGCGCGAGGTCTATAAAGAAGCGCATGCATGATTCGATAAAAAGGGGCCGCAGGGCCTCTTTTTTTATCGCAATATCACTTCCGGACTTGTTATTTTGTAAAAATTTTCATCGATTCACATTCTCTGCTGCCACTTTTCTTCCTCGCTGTGGTCTACTTATCGCGCTTGTAGACGTTTCTGATAACGGTTTATCTCGCATCTACTTACTCTGTCTGCTTTCTCAATGAGATTCGGCGGGTCTTTATACCCCTTCCCCCAGGGTTGTTTGCATGAAATATATCAGGTCTCTTACCCAGCAAAGATTGTGTCTGATGCTGGCTGTCTATATCGGTTTGTTTCTGAATGGCGCGGTGCTGTTCAGAAGAGTGGAAGGTTATTTTGAACACCTCACCGTAAGAAACGGGATTTTCGCCGCGATTGAAGTGTTTGGCTCAATTCTGGCAACCTTCTTCCTGCTACGTCTGCTCTCGCTTTTTGGCAGACGTACATGGCAGGTTCTGGCCTCGCTGGTGGTGATTATCTCTGCCGCCGCAAGCTATTACATGACATTCATGAATGTGGTCATTGGCTACGGTATTGTGGCCTCGGTGATGACCACGGACATCGACCTCTCGAAAGAGGTGGTGGGGCAAGGGTTCATCATGTGGACGATTTTGACCTGCCTGATCCCGCTCTTCTTTATCTGGAGTAATACCTGTCGCTATACCCTGTTACGCCAGCTGCGTACCCGTGGGCAACGCATCCGCAACGTCGCCGTCGTTCTTCTGGCGGGTCTGCTGGTATGGGCGCCTATTCGCCTGATGGAAAAACAGCAAAAGCGGATCGAAAAAGCGACAGGCGTAGATATGCCAAGCTACGGCGGCGTGGTGGCTAATTCGTATCTGCCGTCTAACTGGCTGTCGGCGTTAGGTCTCTATGCCTGGGCTCAGGCGGACGAATCCAGCGATGTGAAATCGCTGATTAACCCGACCAAAAAGTTCACCTACCAGGCTCCGGCTGACGGACTGGATGATACTTACGTGGTCTTCGTTATCGGAGAAACGACGCGCTGGGATCATATGGGTATTCTCGGTTATGACCGCGATACCACCCCGAAACTGGCGCAGGAAAAGAACCTGGTGGCATACCGCGGCTACTCCTGCGATACCGCCACGAAGCTTTCGTTGCGCTGTATGTTTGTTCGTGAGGGCGGTGCGAGTGATAATCCTCAGCGCACTCTCAAAGAGCAAAACGTGTTTGCTGTTCTGAAGCAGCTTGGATTTAGCTCCGATCTGTTCGCCATGCAAAGTGAGATGTGGTTCTACACCAACACCATGGCGGATAACATCGCCTACCGCGAGCAGATTGGCGCCGAGCCGCGTAACCGCGGAAAGAACGTTGATGATATGCTGCTGCTCTCTGAGATGGAACAGTCGCTGAAAAACCATCCGCAGGGTAAGCACCTTATTGTTCTGCATACCAAAGGTTCACACTACAGCTACTATCAGCGTTACACGCGCGATTTCGCCAAATGGACGCCTGAGTGCGTCGGCATTAACAAGAACTGTAGCAAGCAGGAGCTGATCAATGCCTATGATAACTCGATTCTGTATGTGGATACCTTCCTCAGCCGGGTGATCGACCAGCTTCGCGATAAGAAAGCGATTGTGATTTACGCGGCCGACCACGGCGAGTCCATCAACGAGAAAGAGCATTTACACGGCACGCCGCGTAAGCTGGCCCCGCCTGAGCAGTTCCGCGTGCCGATGATCATGTGGATGTCGGATAAGTACCTGGAAAACCCGGACAAAGCCAAAATGTTTGCCCATCTGAAACAGCAGGCAGAGATCAAGGTACCGCGCCGTCACGTTGAGCTGTACGACACCATTATGGGTTGTCTCGGCTATACCTCACCGAACGGTGGGATTAACGAAAACAACAACTGGTGTAAACTCCCTGATAACACCACAAAAGCCGCGCAGTAGCTGGTCTGGCGAGAATATCGCCAGTTGAATGGCTTTTTGAAAATAAGGGATTGACGGGGGCGCACCTCAGCAGTAAGATGCGCTCCGCATTCGGCGAGTAGCGCAGCTTGGTAGCGCAACTGGTTTGGGACCAGTGGGTCGGAGGTTCGAATCCTCTCTCGCCGACCACATTCTAAAAAGGGCTAACCGCAAGGTTAGCCCTTTTTGCATTAACGCGTTACCCCGCACGAGTCCTCAAAATACCCCTTAGCCCTGCTTCCCCCTGCCTGCTTGCGGTTTTGTGACATAATCCATTGTATTTTTTTATATATAGTTTGATCTTTTTTCGCGTTGCTTATGGATAACCTCAGCATTTTTCGCTGTGCGTTTTAACGTTCGCGGTATTTAGTGCTCAGATAATCATCATTCTGTAAGAAAATTTACCCATTCTGAATAAAACTTAATCACTGAGTGTTGCGAAATATGAAGATAATTGTGCTGCATCATGGCGAGTAGCATAAATTTCTCTGCTGAAAACTCACAGTCAGGGTTTTTTTAATCTTTGTTTGCGGTTTCTCACACTCCACGTAAATCCCCGCCACCTGTATTGACGTTTTCACATTCTGTTGACAGATTGTAGGGCACGAGGGGCATTTCAGGGAGGATCTGCGCTGCAACTCAAACGCTCTTCTGAAAGGATTCTCTATCCCTTTTAACGCCTTCGGGCATCACCGACCGGACCGGGTAAAAAATAAATAAAGGTCAGGCGGCGTAACACAACAAAGCAAAACATCACATTGGAGCACAATAATGAGTATTTCCTTGAAGAAGTCAGGGATGCTGAAGCTTGGTCTGAGCCTGGTGGCCATGACCGTTGCAGCAAGCGTACAGGCAAAAACCCTGGTTTACTGTTCTGAAGGCTCTCCGGAAGGCTTTAACCCACAGCTCTTTACCTCTGGTACGACTTACGACGCAAGCTCTGTACCGATCTATAACCGTCTGGTTGAATTTAAAACCGGCACCACGGAAGTAATTCCTGGCCTGGCTGAAAAGTGGGATGTCAGCGAAGACGGTAAAACCTATACCTTCCACCTGCGCCAGGGCGTGAAGTGGCAGGACAGCAAAGAATTTAAACCTACGCGCGACTTTAACGCCGACGACGTTGTGTTCTCCTTCGACCGTCAGAAAAATGCCCAGAACCCGTACCATAAAGTGTCTGGCGGCAGCTATGAATACTTCGAAGGGATGGGTCTGCCAGACCTGATCGCTGAAGTGAAAAAAGTGGACGATAAAACCGTTCAGTTTGTGCTGACGCGTCCGGAAGCGCCATTCCTGGCTGACCTGGCGATGGACTTCGCCTCGATTCTCTCTAAAGAGTACGCGGACAACATGCTGAAAGCCGGCACGCCGGAAAAAGTGGACCTGAACCCAATCGGTACCGGCCCGTTCCAGCTGCTTCAGTACCAGAAAGATTCCCGTATTCTGTATAAAGCCTTCCCGGGCTACTGGGGCGCCAAGCCGCAGATCGACCGTCTGGTCTTCTCCATCACGCCTGACGCATCCGTGCGTTACGCAAAATTGCAGAAAAACGAATGTCAGGTGATGCCGTATCCAAACCCGGCTGACATCGCGCGCATGAAGCAGGACAAAAATATCAACCTGCTGGAGCAGGCGGGCCTGAACGTGGGTTATCTCTCCTTCAACACCGAGAAGAAACCGTTCGATGACGTGAAAGTGCGCCAGGCGCTGACTTACGCGGTGAACAAAGAAGCGATCATCAAAGCCGTTTACCAGGGCGCGGGCGTTGCGGCCAAGAACCTGATCCCACCAACCATGTGGGGCTATAACGACGACATTAAGGACTACACCTACGATCCTGAGAAAGCGAAAGCGCTGCTGAAAGAAGCGGGCCAGGACAAAGGCTTCACCGTCGAGCTGTGGGCGATGCCGGTACAGCGTCCTTACAACCCGAACGCACGTCGTATGGCGGAAATGGTTCAGGCTGACTGGGCGAAGATTGGCGTACAGGCCAAGATTGTGACCTACGAGTGGGGCGAGTACCTGAAGCGCGCCAAAGCGGGCGAACACCAGGCGGTCATGATGGGCTGGACCGGCGACAACGGGGATCCGGACAACTTCTTCGCGACCCTGTTCAGCTGTGCGGCAGCGAAAGACGGTTCTAACTACTCTCGCTGGTGCTACAAGCCGTTTGAAGACCTGATCCAGCCGGCGCGTGCGACCGACGATCACAACAAACGTATTGAACTGTACAAGCAAGCGCAGGTTGTTATGCACGATCAGGCCCCGGCGCTGATTGTTGCTCACTCCACCGTGTACGAGCCAGTGCGTAAAGAAGTGAAGGGCTACGTGGTTGATCCACTGGGCAAACACCACTTCGAAAACGTATCTGTTGAATAATAAGTAGGGTGTTCTCCCTCTCCCTGTGGGAGAGGGCAGGGGTGAGGGGCGTGCATGCATCCCCTCATCCTAACCCTCTCCCACAGGGAGAGGGAATTTACATTTGTGAGCAATACAGACGTCACGCCACTGGGCGTGCGTCATCAGAGAGAATCCGGGTTATGTTGCAGTTCATCCTCCGACGTCTGGGACTGGTTATCCCGACGTTTATCGGTATCACCCTTCTCACTTTTGCCTTCGTCCATATGATCCCGGGTGACCCGGTAATGATTATGGCGGGCGAGCGTGGTATCTCCCCTGAACGTCATGCGCAACTGCTGGCTGAACTCGGCCTTGATAAGCCGATGTGGCAGCAGTATCTCCACTATATCTGGGGCGTGTTGCACGGCGATTTAGGGATTTCACTGAAAAGCCGTCTTCCGGTGTGGGACGAGTTCGTGCCGCGCTTTAAAGCGACGCTGGAACTCGGTATCTGCGCCATGATCTTCGCGACCGCGGTAGGGATCCCCGTTGGCGTACTGGCTGCCGTTAAGCGTGGCTCTATTTTCGACCACACCGCTGTTGGCCTGGCACTGACCGGCTACTCCATGCCTATCTTCTGGTGGGGCATGATGCTGATCATGCTGGTCTCGGTGCAGTGGAACCTGACGCCGGTCTCCGGACGCGTCAGCGACATGGTTTTCCTTGACGACACCAACCCGTTAACCGGCTTTATGCTGATTGATACGGCGATCTGGGGCGAAGAGGGCAACTTCATTGATGCGGTTGCGCACATGATCCTGCCTGCAATGGTGCTGGGCACCATCCCTCTGGCGGTGATCGTGCGTATGACCCGTTCCTCCATGCTGGAAGTGCTGGGCGAGGATTATATTCGTACTGCCCGCGCTAAAGGCCTGACCCGTATGCGCGTCATCATCATTCATGCCCTGCGTAACGCTATGCTGCCGGTGGTAACCGTTATCGGTTTGCAGGTCGGTACGCTGCTGGCGGGGGCGATCCTGACCGAAACCATCTTCTCCTGGCCGGGTCTTGGACGCTGGCTGATTGATGCGCTGCAACGCCGTGACTATCCGGTTGTGCAGGGCGGTGTACTGCTGGTCGCGACGATGATTATCCTCGTCAACCTGCTGGTCGATTTGCTGTACGGCGTGGTGAACCCGCGTATTCGTCATAAGAAGTAAGGGGCCATCATGTCACAAGTTACTCAAAATAAAGTGGTCACCGCACCGGTGCCAATGACGCCGATGCAGGAGTTCTGGCACTACTTCAAGCGCAACAAAGGCGCGGTCGTCGGGCTGGTGTATGTTTCCATCATGATCCTGATTGCGGTGTTTGCGAACTTCCTTGCGCCGTATAACCCGGCTGATCAGTTCCGCGATGCGCTGCTGGCACCTCCCGCATGGCAGGACGGCGGAAGCCTGGCGCACCTGCTGGGCACCGACGACGTGGGCCGCGATGTGCTGTCGCGCCTGATGTACGGCGCACGCCTGTCGCTGCTGGTTGGCTGCCTCGTTGTCGTACTGTCGCTGATCATGGGGATCGTACTCGGCCTCGTGGCGGGCTACTTCGGCGGCATTGTTGATAACATCATCATGCGCGTCGTCGACATTATGCTGGCATTGCCAAGCCTGCTGCTGGCGCTGGTGCTGGTGGCGATCTTTGGTCCGTCGATTGGTAACGCCGCGCTTGCGCTGACGTTTGTTGCGCTACCGCATTACGTGCGTCTGACCCGTGCGGCGGTGCTGGTGGAAGTGAACCGCGACTACGTTACCGCCTCTCGCGTGGCGGGTGCCGGTGCTATGCGTCAGATGTTTATCAATATCTTCCCAAACTGCCTTGCGCCGCTGATTGTTCAGGCGTCGCTCGGTTTCTCTAACGCCATTCTTGATATGGCCGCTCTTGGCTTCCTTGGCATGGGTGCGCAGCCGCCAACACCGGAGTGGGGCACCATGCTCTCCGACGTGTTGCAGTTCGCGCAAAGCGCCTGGTGGGTCGTCACCTTCCCGGGTCTGGCGATTCTGCTGACGGTGCTGGCATTTAACCTGATGGGTGACGGTCTGCGTGATGCACTTGATCCCAAACTGAAGCAGTAAGAGGCACGAGATGGCGTTATTAAATGTAGATAAATTATCCGTGCACTTTGGCGACGAAGGCACACCGTTTCGCGCCGTGGACCGCATCAGCTACAGCGTTAATCAGGGCGAAGTGGTCGGGATTGTAGGAGAGTCGGGCTCCGGTAAGTCAGTGAGTTCGCTGGCGATTATGGGGCTGATTGACTACCCCGGCCGCGTGATGGCGGAAAATCTGGAGTTCAACGGTCAGGATCTGAAGCGCATTTCCGAAAAACAGCGCCGCCAGCTGGTGGGCGCGGAAGTGGCGATGATCTTCCAGGACCCCATGACCAGCCTGAACCCATGCTACACCGTCGGTTTCCAGATTATGGAAGCCATTAAGGTGCATCAGGGCGGGAATAAGAAAACCCGTCGCCAGCGTGCTATCGATCTGCTGAACCAGGTGGGGATACCTGACCCGGCATCGCGTCTGGACGTTTACCCGCACCAGCTTTCCGGCGGGATGAGCCAGCGCGTGATGATCGCCATGGCGATTGCCTGTCGACCAAAACTGCTGATTGCGGATGAACCAACTACCGCGCTGGACGTGACCATCCAGGCGCAAATCATCGAGCTGCTGCTGGAGTTGCAGCAGAAAGAGAATATGGCGCTGGTGCTGATTACGCACGACCTGGCGCTGGTGGCGGAAGCGGCACACAAAATCATCGTGATGTACGCGGGTCAGGTGGTGGAGACCGGAAGTTCGCACGATATCTTCCGCGCGCCGCGTCACCCGTATACGCAGGCGTTACTGCGCGCGCTGCCGGAGTTTGCCCAGGACAAAGCGCGTCTGGCGTCACTGCCGGGTGTGGTTCCGGGTAAATATGACCGTCCGCAGGGCTGCCTGCTGAATCCGCGCTGCCCGTATGCGACGGACAAATGCCGCGCCGAGGAGCCAGAGCTGAATCTGCTGGCCGATGGTCGGCAGTCAAAATGCCACTACCCACTCGATGATGCCGGGAGGCCAACACTATGAGTACGCACGAGGCCACCACGCAACAGCCGCTGTTGCAGGCTATCGACCTGAAAAAACATTACCCGGTGAAGAAAGGGATTTTTGCCCCCGAGCGCCTGGTAAAAGCGCTGGACGGCGTCTCCTTCAGTCTTGAACGCGGTAAAACGCTGGCGGTCGTCGGGGAGTCGGGCTGTGGAAAATCCACGCTGGGCCGTCTGCTGACGATGATTGAAACGCCAACCGGCGGCGAGCTTTACTATCAGGGCCAGGATCTGCTCAAGCACGATCCGCAGGCGCAGAAGCTGCGCCGCCAGAAAATCCAGATCGTATTCCAGAACCCGTACGGCTCTCTGAATCCGCGGAAGAAAGTTGGGCAAATTCTGGAAGAGCCGCTGCTGATTAACAGCAATCTGAGCAAAGAGCAGCGTCGTGAAAAAGCGCTGGCGATGATGGCGAAGGTGGGGCTTAAAACCGAGCATTACGATCGCTATCCGCATATGTTCTCTGGCGGTCAGCGTCAGCGTATTGCCATCGCCCGTGGGCTGATGCTTGACCCGGACGTGGTGATTGCCGATGAGCCGGTCTCAGCGCTTGACGTGTCCGTTCGTGCGCAGGTGCTTAACCTGATGATGGATTTACAGCAGGATCTTGGGCTGTCGTACGTCTTCATCTCCCATGACCTGTCCGTGGTTGAGCACATTGCCGATGAGGTGATGGTGATGTATCTGGGACGCTGCGTGGAGAAGGGGACGAAAGATCAGATCTTTACTAACCCGCGTCATCCGTATACCCAGGCGCTGCTGTCTGCAACGCCGAGACTGAACCCGGATGACCGCCGGGAGCGCATTAAGCTGACCGGCGAGTTGCCAAGCCCGCTGAACCCACCGCCGGGATGTGCGTTCAACGCCCGTTGCCGTCGCCGCTTCGGCCCGTGCACGCAGTTGCAGCCACAGCTGAAGGATTATGGCGGACAGCTGGTGGCCTGCTTCGCGGTCGATCAGGATGAAAACGGCGAAAAGCCGCAGGCATAAATAAAAAAACCGGCGTTAAGCCGGTTTTTTTTACGTCTGAGGTCTACTTCCGTAAACGAATCTGGTCGACGGCGTGTTTCTCACTCTTGGTGAGGATCAGGCTTGCGCGTTCGCGCGTCGGCAGGATGTTCTCTTTGAGGTTGACGTAGTTGATCTCATTCCACAGCCCGGTCGCCACGCTGATAGCCTCTTCTTCAGAGAGCTGGGCGTAGTTGTGGAAGTAGGAATCCGGGTCGGTGAACGCGCCTTCGCGGAACTTCAGGAAGCGGTTGATATACCAGCGTTGCAGCAAATCTTCCGGCGCATCGACATAAATTGAGAAATCGACAAAGTCAGAGACAAACACATGATGCGGATCGTGAGGATAATCCATCCCGCTTTGCAGGACGTTTAAGCCTTCCAGAATCAGGATGTCGGGCTGCACAACCGTTTTGTCGCCATCCGGGATGCGGTCGTAGATCAGATGCGAGTAAACCGGCGCGGTAACGTGAGGTACACCCGATTTTAGATCTGAAACAAACTTTACCAGGCGGTGCATATCATAAGAGAGCGGGAAGCCCTTCTTTTTCATCAGGCCGCGTTCTTTCAACACCTCGTTGGGATGCAGGAAGCCGTCGGTGGTGATCAGCTCCACGCTGCGGTGTTCCGGCCAGCGGCTCAGCAGCGCCTGTAGCACGCGCGCGGTGGTACTTTTACCCACTGCCACGCTGCCCGCAATACTGATGATATAAGGAATACGTTGACCGTTCGTGCCGAGGAACTGTTCCAGTACGGCCTGACGGCGCAAATTGGAGCTGATATAGAAGTTAAGCAAGCGAGAAAGGGGGAGATAGATTTCTGCCACCTCTTCCAGGGAGAGATCTTCGTTTATCCCTTTTAGCCGTGCGATTTCACCTTCCGTCAGTGTCATAGGGACGGAGTCACGCAGGGCTGCCCACTGGCTACGGTTAAACTGAAGATAGGGCGTCATTAACGTTTGCTCTTTTTTGCTCATAAGCATGCTTCTGTGAACCATCACGAAACGGCGGGTGCGGGCTCATCACATAGTTAATTTTGGACAATGGGCAGGAGGTTAACACCAGATGAGAGGAATAATAAGAAAAAATATGGGAAAGCGATGCTTAACCGGGCAGGCATCACCTGGGGCTATAGCGTGCCGAAATCAGGCGTTCATGTTGAATTTTTAACCGTGAGCGGATGAATTTACAGCGGTTAGCCCTGGTTTCGAATAAAATGTGAGCGAAAGAACGTTTTATGCAATTTTTTAGTTGCATGACTGCGCAGGTCTCCATAGAATGCGCGCTACTTGATGCCGACTTAGCTCAGTAGGTAGAGCAACTGACTTGTAATCAGTAGGTCACCAGTTCGATTCCGGTAGTCGGCACCATCAAGTCCGGTGGGGTTCCCGAGCGGCCAAAGGGAGCAGACTGTAAATCTGCCGTCACAGACTTCGAAGGTTCGAATCCTTCCCCCACCACCACTTTCTGGCAGCGACAACGCCGCCGGAGCTGGTTGGAAAAATTGACCAGCTCGAACAGAAAAGAGAGAAATCTCTTTTTTTGTTACAGAAAGAACTGGGTAGCCGAGTTTCAGGATGCGGGCATCGTATAATGGCTATTACCTCAGCCTTCCAAGCTGATGATGCGGGTTCGATTCCCGCTGCCCGCTCCAATACGTGCTGATATGGCTCAGTTGGTAGAGCGCACCCTTGGTAAGGGTGAGGTCCCCAGTTCGACTCTGGGTATCAGCACCACTTCACTTCTCCCTCCCTTTCTCTCTGTTTCAATGTAAATGTATTCAACAGTTCAGGCATTTTCGCCTGGTTGATGTGGTGATATCACCGATTTATCCGTGTCTTAGAGGGACAATCGATGTCTAAAGAAAAGTTTGAACGTACAAAACCGCACGTTAACGTCGGTACTATCGGCCACGTTGACCATGGTAAAACAACGCTGACCGCTGCAATCACTACCGTACTGGCTAAAACCTACGGCGGTGCTGCTCGTGCTTTCGACCAGATCGATAACGCACCAGAAGAAAAAGCTCGTGGTATCACCATCAACACCTCTCACGTTGAGTATGACACCCCGACTCGCCACTACGCACACGTAGACTGCCCAGGCCACGCCGACTATGTTAAAAACATGATCACCGGTGCTGCGCAGATGGACGGCGCGATCCTGGTTGTTGCTGCGACTGACGGCCCTATGCCTCAGACCCGTGAGCACATCCTGCTGGGTCGTCAGGTAGGCGTTCCTTACATCATCGTGTTCCTGAACAAATGCGACATGGTTGATGACGAAGAGCTGCTGGAACTGGTAGAGATGGAAGTTCGTGAACTGCTGTCTCAGTACGATTTCCCAGGCGACGACACTCCAATCGTTCGTGGTTCCGCGCTGAAAGCGCTGGAAGGCGAAGCAGAGTGGGAAGAGAAAATCATCGAACTGGCTGGCTACCTGGATTCTTACATCCCAGAACCAGAGCGTGCGATTGACAAGCCATTCCTGCTGCCAATCGAAGACGTATTCTCCATCTCCGGTCGTGGTACCGTTGTTACCGGTCGTGTAGAGCGCGGTATCATCAAAGTTGGTGAAGAAGTTGAAATCGTTGGTATCAAAGAGACTGCGAAGTCTACCTGTACTGGCGTTGAAATGTTCCGCAAACTGCTGGACGAAGGCCGTGCTGGTGAGAACGTTGGTGTTCTGCTGCGTGGTATCAAACGTGAAGAAATCGAACGTGGTCAGGTTCTGGCGAAGCCAGGCTCAATCAAGCCACACACCAAGTTCGAATCTGAAGTGTACATTCTGTCCAAAGACGAAGGCGGCCGTCATACTCCGTTCTTCAAAGGCTACCGTCCACAGTTCTACTTCCGTACAACTGACGTGACCGGTACCATCGAACTGCCAGAAGGCGTAGAGATGGTAATGCCAGGCGACAACATCAAGATGGTTGTGACGCTGATCCACCCAATCGCGATGGACGACGGTCTGCGTTTCGCAATCCGTGAAGGCGGCCGTACCGTTGGCGCGGGCGTTGTTGCTAAAGTTCTCGGCTAATCGCTGATAACATTTGACGCAATGCGCAATAAAAGGGCATCATTTGATGCCCTTTTTGCACGCTTTCACATCAGAACCTGGCTCATCAGTGATTAATTTTGTCATAATCATTGCTGAGACAGGCTCTGCGGAGAGCGTATAATACGAAAAGCGAATAGCATTTCGATTGGTTTGCCTCGCACACGCGGGGTGAAAATGTTTGTAGAATACTTCTGACAGGTTGGTTTATGAGTGCGAATACCGAAGCTCAAGGGAGCGGGCGCGGCCTGGAAGCGATGAAATGGGTAGTTGTAGCCGTGCTGCTGATTGTGGCGATTGTCGGCAACTATCTTTATCGTGACATGATGCTGCCGCTACGCGCGCTTGCAGTGGTAATTCTGATTGCTGCGGCGGGTGGTGTCGCGCTGTTGACGACGAAAGGCAAAGCGACCGTTGCGTTTGCCCGCGAAGCGCGTACCGAAGTCCGCAAGGTCATTTGGCCGACTCGCCAGGAAACATTGCACACCACGCTGATTGTAGCGGCGGTAACCGCTGTAATGTCACTGATCCTGTGGGGACTGGATGGTATTCTGGTTCGCCTGGTATCCTTTATCACTGGCCTGAGGTTCTGAGATGTCTGAAGCCCCTAAAAAGCGCTGGTACGTCGTTCAGGCGTTTTCCGGTTTTGAAGGCCGCGTAGCTACGTCGCTGCGTGAGCATATCAAATTACACAATATGGAAGAGTTATTTGGCGAAGTTATGGTTCCGACCGAAGAAGTGGTTGAGATCCGTGGCGGCCAACGTCGCAAAAGCGAGCGTAAATTCTTCCCGGGTTACGTGCTGGTTCAGATGGTGATGAACGACGCGAGCTGGCACCTGGTGCGCAGCGTACCACGCGTGATGGGCTTTATCGGCGGCACATCTGACCGTCCGGCGCCAATCAGCGACAAAGAAGTTGATGCGATTATGAACCGCCTCCAGCAGGTTGGTGATAAACCGCGTCCGAAAACGCTGTTTGAACCGGGTGAGATGGTTCGTGTTAACGACGGTCCGTTTGCTGACTTCAATGGCGTCGTCGAAGAAGTGGACTACGAGAAGTCCCGCCTGAAAGTTTCCGTTTCTATCTTTGGTCGTGCGACCCCGGTAGAGCTGGACTTTGCTCAGGTAGAAAAAGCCTAAGCAGCGATCAAAAAAGCGACGATTTAATCGTTGCACAGGGCGCGAGATTGGAATACAATTTCGCGCCTTTTGTTTTTATGGGCCCCGGCCCGTAAAACGAATTTTATTCACGGGGAGCCTCTCCGAGGCGTTATTACCCAATCAGAGGATTTTAGAATGGCTAAGAAAGTACAAGCCTACGTCAAGCTGCAGGTTGCAGCAGGTATGGCGAACCCAAGTCCACCAGTTGGTCCAGCTCTGGGTCAGCAGGGTGTGAACATCATGGAATTCTGTAAAGCGTTCAACGCCAAAACTGAATCCATGGAAAAAGGTCTGCCAATCCCAGTTGTAATCACTGTTTACGCTGACCGTTCTTTCACTTTCGTTACCAAAACCCCTCCAGCAGCAGTTCTGCTGAAGAAAGCAGCGGGCATCAAGTCTGGTTCCGGTAAGCCGAACAAAGACAAAGTGGGTAAAATTTCCCGCGCTCAGTTGCAGGAAATCGCGCAGACCAAAGCTGCCGACATGACTGGTTCCGACATTGAAGCGATGACTCGCTCCATCGAAGGTACTGCACGTTCCATGGGCCTGGTAGTGGAGGACTAAGAAATGGCTAAACTGACCAAGCGCATGTCCGTGATCCGTGACAAAGTTGATGCGACCAAACAGTACGACATCAACGAAGCTATCGCTCTGCTGAAAGAACTGGCAACTGCTAAGTTCGTTGAAAGCGTTGACGTTGCCGTTAACCTGGGCATCGACGCTCGTAAATCCGATCAGAACGTTCGTGGCGCAACTGTACTGCCACACGGTACTGGCCGTTCCGTACGCGTAGCTGTATTTGCTCAGGGTGCAAACGCTGAAGCTGCTAAAGCTGCCGGCGCTGAACTGGTAGGTATGGAAGATCTGGCTGATCAGATCAAGAAAGGCGAAATGAACTTTGACGTTGTTATTGCTTCTCCAGATGCAATGCGCGTTGTTGGCCAGCTGGGCCAGGTTCTGGGTCCACGCGGCCTGATGCCAAACCCGAAAGTGGGTACTGTAACGCCTAACGTTGCTGAAGCGGTTAAGAACGCTAAAGCAGGTCAGGTTCGTTACCGTAACGACAAAAACGGCATCATCCACACCACCATCGGTAAAGTGGACTTTGACGCTGACAAACTGAAAGAAAACCTGGAAGCTCTGCTGGTTGCGCTGAAAAAAGCAAAACCAACTCAGGCGAAAGGCGTGTACATCAAGAAAGTTAGCATCTCCACCACCATGGGTGCAGGTGTTGCAGTTGACCAGGCTGGCCTGAGCGCTGCTGCAAACTAATGCCTTTACGTGGGCGGTGATTTTGTCTACAATCTTACCCCCACGTTTGCTAACAAAAGTTAGCGGCTAAAAGAATTGTTCGTTGGAGCCTGGCCTATCCAGGCCTCCGTCGAAGACCGCAGGTGTTTCGCAAGAAACTTAATCCCCTGCGTAGACGGTGACAGAACGCTAAGATTATTTTAAATACTCTGGCTTGTTTCTGCTCACCGTATTAAGACGCTCTTCCCGTTGGGTCGAGTGAAGTGAGTTCCGGAACATGAGTTCCGGCAAACATCCAGGAGCAAAGCTAATGGCTTTAAATCTTCAAGACAAACAAGCGATTGTTGCTGAAGTCAGCGAAGTAGCCAAAGGCGCGCTGTCTGCAGTAGTTGCGGATTCCCGTGGCGTTACTGTAGACAAAATGACTGAACTGCGTAAAGCAGGTCGTGAAGCTGGCGTATACATGCGTGTTGTTCGTAACACCCTGCTGCGTCGCGTAGTTGAAGGTACTCAGTTCGAGTGCCTGAAAGACACGTTTGTTGGTCCGACCCTGATTGCATACTCTATGGAACACCCGGGCGCTGCTGCTCGTCTGTTCAAAGAGTTCGCGAAAGCGAATGCAAAATTTGAGGTCAAAGCTGCAGCCTTTGAAGGTGAGTTGATCCCGGCATCGCAAATCGATCGCCTGGCAACCCTGCCGACCTACGAAGAAGCAATTGCACGCCTGATGGCAACCATGAAAGAAGCTGCGGCTGGCAAACTGGTTCGCACTCTGGCTGCTGTACGCGATGCGAAAGAAGCTGCTTAATCGCAGTTATCTTTATAAAGCATTTGCTTACGTATAAACTTATTCTGATTTTCAGGAACAATTTAAATGTCTATCACTAAAGATCAAATCATTGAAGCAGTAGCAGCTATGTCCGTAATGGACGTTGTAGAGCTGGTTTCTGCAATGGAAGAAAAATTCGGTGTTTCTGCTGCTGCTGCTGTAGCTGTAGCTGCGGGCCCGGCTGAAGCTGCTGAAGAAAAAACTGAATTCGACGTAATTCTGAAAGCTGCTGGCGCGAACAAAGTTGCTGTAATCAAAGCAGTACGTGGCGCAACTGGCCTGGGTCTGAAAGAAGCTAAAGACCTGGTAGAATCTGCTCCAGCTGCGCTGAAAGAAGGCGTGAGCAAAGACGACGCAGAAGCACTGAAAAAATCTCTGGAAGAAGCTGGCGCTGAAGTTGAAGTTAAATAAGCCAACTTTTCTGGTTGCAGCCTAAGCAATTAGGCTGATGGCTGGTGACTTTTTAGTCACCAGCCTTTTTGCGCTGTAAGGCATCAGCAGCATTTCACACTGTTTGACTGCTGGTTGTCCTGACAATGCTTGTTTCTATCGACGACTTAATATACTGCGACAGGGTGCTCGCTCTGTGTAAATCGCAATGAAATGGTTTAAGCGTGATAGCAACAGGTATTGCGGAAAGTATTCAATTTTCCGGTCCACAAAATGGTGTTGCACAAACTGTCCCTTCGTCGGGCAGATGGGTCGACTTGTCAGCGAGCTGAGGAACCCTATGGTTTACTCCTATACCGAGAAAAAACGTATTCGTAAGGATTTTGGTAAACGTCCACAAGTTCTGGACATTCCATATCTCCTTTCTATCCAGCTTGACTCGTTCCAGAAGTTTATCGAGCAAGATCCTGAAGGGCAGTACGGCCTGGAAGCAGCCTTCCGTTCCGTGTTCCCGATTCAGAGCTACAGCGGTAATTCCGAGCTGCAGTACGTCAGCTACCGCCTTGGCGAACCGGTGTTTGACGTTCAGGAATGTCAGATCCGTGGCGTGACCTATTCCGCACCGCTGCGCGTAAAACTGCGTCTGGTGATCTACGAGCGCGAAGCGCCGGAAGGCACCGTAAAAGACATTAAAGAACAAGAAGTCTACATGGGTGAAATTCCACTCATGACGGACAACGGTACTTTCGTTATCAACGGTACTGAGCGTGTTATCGTTTCCCAGCTGCACCGTAGCCCGGGCGTCTTCTTCGACAGCGATAAAGGTAAAACGCACTCTTCCGGTAAAGTACTGTATAACGCACGCATCATTCCTTACCGTGGTTCATGGCTGGACTTCGAATTCGATCCAAAAGACAACCTGTTTGTCCGTATCGACCGTCGTCGTAAGCTGCCTGCAACCATCATTCTGCGTGCACTGAACTATACCACTGAGCAGATCCTGGACCTGTTCTTTGAGAAAGTGATCTTTGAAATCCGCGACAACAAGTTGCAGATGGAGTTGGTGCCGGAACGTCTGCGTGGTGAGACCGCGTCGTTCGACATCGAAGCCGACGGCAAAGTGTATGTGGAAAAAGGTCGCCGTATCACCGCGCGCCACATCCGCCAGCTGGAAAAAGATGATATCAAACACATCGAAGTTCCGGTTGAATACATTGCAGGAAAAGTAGCCGCGAAAGATTACGTTGATGAATCAACTGGCGAGCTGATCTGCCCGGCGAACATGGAGCTGAGCCTGGATCTGCTGGCTAAGCTGAGCCAGTCTGGCCACAAACGTATCGAAACGCTGTTCACCAACGATCTGGACCACGGTCCGTACATCTCTGAGACTGTACGCGTCGACCCAACCAACGATCGTCTGAGCGCGCTGGTCGAAATCTACCGCATGATGCGTCCTGGTGAGCCACCAACTCGCGAAGCGGCTGAAAGCCTGTTCGAGAACCTGTTCTTCTCCGAAGACCGCTACGATCTGTCCGCGGTTGGTCGTATGAAGTTCAACCGTTCTCTGCTGCGCGACGAGATCGAAGGTTCCGGTATCCTGAGCAAAGACGACATCATTGAAGTGATGAAGAAGCTCATCGATATCCGTAACGGTAAAGGCGAAGTGGACGATATCGACCACCTCGGCAACCGTCGTATCCGTTCCGTAGGCGAAATGGCGGAAAACCAGTTCCGCGTTGGCCTGGTACGTGTAGAGCGTGCGGTGAAAGAGCGTCTGTCTCTGGGCGATCTGGATACCCTGATGCCTCAGGATATGATTAACGCGAAGCCGATTTCTGCGGCAGTGAAAGAGTTCTTCGGTTCCAGCCAGCTGTCTCAGTTCATGGACCAGAACAACCCGCTGTCTGAGATCACGCACAAACGTCGTATCTCCGCACTCGGCCCAGGCGGTCTGACCCGTGAACGCGCAGGCTTTGAAGTTCGAGACGTACACCCGACTCACTACGGTCGCGTATGTCCAATCGAAACGCCTGAAGGTCCAAACATCGGTCTGATCAACTCCCTGTCCGTGTACGCACAGACGAACGAATACGGTTTCCTCGAGACCCCGTATCGTAAAGTGACCGACGGTGTTGTTACTGACGAAATTCATTACCTGTCTGCTATCGAAGAAGGCAACTACGTTATTGCTCAGGCGAACTCCAACCTGGATGACGAAGGCCACTTTGTAGAAGATCTGGTTACCTGCCGTAGCAAAGGCGAATCCAGCTTGTTCAGCCGCGACCAGGTTGACTACATGGACGTATCCACCCAGCAGGTGGTATCCGTCGGTGCGTCCCTGATCCCGTTCCTGGAACACGATGACGCCAACCGTGCATTGATGGGTGCGAACATGCAACGTCAGGCCGTTCCAACTCTGCGTGCTGATAAGCCGCTGGTTGGTACCGGTATGGAACGTGCTGTTGCCGTTGACTCTGGTGTTACAGCAGTTGCTAAGCGTGGCGGTACCGTTCAGTACGTTGACGCATCCCGTATCGTTATCAAAGTTAACGAAGACGAGATGTATCCGGGCGAAGCGGGTATCGACATCTACAACCTGACCAAATACACCCGTTCTAACCAGAACACCTGTATCAACCAGATGCCATGTGTATCTCTGGGTGAGCCAGTTGAGCGCGGCGACGTGCTGGCAGACGGTCCGTCCACCGATCTCGGTGAACTGGCGCTCGGTCAGAACATGCGCGTAGCGTTCATGCCGTGGAACGGTTACAACTTCGAAGACTCCATCCTCGTCTCCGAGCGTGTGGTTCAGGAAGATCGTTTCACCACCATCCACATTCAGGAACTGGCATGTGTGTCCCGTGACACCAAGCTGGGGCCAGAAGAGATCACCGCTGACATCCCGAACGTGGGTGAAGCTGCGCTCTCTAAACTGGATGAATCCGGTATTGTTTACATCGGCGCGGAAGTGACCGGCGGTGACATTCTGGTTGGTAAGGTCACGCCGAAAGGCGAAACCCAGCTGACGCCAGAAGAGAAACTGCTGCGTGCTATCTTCGGTGAGAAAGCGTCTGACGTTAAAGACTCTTCTCTGCGCGTACCAAACGGTGTTTCCGGTACGGTTATCGACGTTCAGGTCTTCACCCGTGACGGCGTTGAGAAAGATAAGCGTGCGCTGGAAATCGAAGAGATGCAGCTCAAACAGGCTAAGAAAGACCTGTCTGAAGAACTGCAAATCCTCGAAGCAGGTCTGTTCAGCCGTATCTATGCGGTGCTGGTTGCCGGTGGCGTTGAAGCTGAGAAGCTCGACAAACTGCCACGCGATCGCTGGCTGGAACTGGGCCTGACCGACGAAGAGAAACAGAATCAGCTGGAACAGCTGGCTGAGCAGTATGACGAACTGAAACACGAGTTCGAGAAAAAACTCGAAGCGAAACGCCGCAAAATCACTCAGGGCGACGATCTGGCACCAGGCGTGCTGAAGATTGTTAAGGTGTATCTGGCTGTTAAACGTCAGATCCAGCCTGGTGATAAGATGGCAGGTCGTCACGGTAACAAGGGTGTTATCTCTAAGATCAACCCGATCGAAGATATGCCGCACGATGCTAACGGTACGCCGGTAGATATCGTACTGAACCCACTGGGCGTACCGTCTCGTATGAACATCGGTCAGATTCTGGAAACCCACCTGGGTATGGCTGCGAAAGGTATCGGCGATAAGATCAACGCCATGCTGAAACAGCAGCAGGAAGTCGCGAAACTGCGCGAGTTCATCCAGCGTGCCTACGATCTGGGTACCGACGTTCGTCAGAAAGTCGACCTGAACACCTTCAGCGATGAAGAAGTGCTGCGTCTGGCAGAGAACCTGCGCAAAGGTATGCCAATTGCAACGCCGGTATTCGACGGTGCAAAAGAAGCTGAAATTAAAGAGCTGCTGCAACTGGGTGGTCTGCCAACGTCTGGCCAGATTACGCTGTTTGACGGCCGTACCGGTGAACAGTTCGAGCGTCCGGTAACCGTAGGTTACATGTACATGCTGAAACTGAACCACCTGGTCGACGACAAGATGCACGCTCGTTCTACCGGTTCTTACAGCCTGGTTACTCAGCAGCCGCTGGGTGGTAAGGCTCAGTTCGGTGGTCAGCGCTTCGGGGAGATGGAAGTGTGGGCGCTGGAAGCATACGGCGCAGCATACACCTTGCAGGAAATGCTCACCGTTAAGTCTGATGACGTGAACGGTCGTACTAAGATGTATAAGAACATCGTAGACGGCAACCATCAGATGGAACCGGGCATGCCAGAATCCTTCAACGTACTGTTGAAAGAGATTCGTTCGCTGGGTATCAACATCGAACTGGAAGACGAGTAATTCTCGCTCAAACAGGTCACTGCTGTCGGGTTAACGCCCGACAGCAGAGTGTGCTAACTCCGACGGGAGCAAATCCGTGAAAGACTTATTAAAGTTTCTGAAAGCGCAAACTAAAACCGAAGAGTTTGATGCGATCAAAATTGCTCTGGCTTCGCCAGACATGATCCGTTCATGGTCTTTCGGTGAAGTTAAAAAGCCGGAAACCATTAACTACCGTACGTTCAAACCTGAGCGTGACGGCCTTTTCTGTGCGCGTATTTTCGGGCCAGTAAAAGATTACGAGTGCCTGTGCGGTAAGTACAAGCGCCTGAAACACCGTGGTGTGATCTGTGAGAAGTGCGGCGTTGAAGTGACCCAGACCAAAGTACGCCGTGAGCGTATGGGCCACATCGAGCTGGCGTCTCCGACCGCTCACATCTGGTTCCTGAAATCTCTGCCGTCCCGTATCGGTCTGCTGCTGGATATGCCGCTGCGCGATATCGAACGTGTTCTGTACTTCGAATCTTATGTGGTTATCGAAGGCGGGATGACCAATCTGGAACGTAACCAGATCCTGACCGAAGAACAGTATCTGGACGCGCTGGAAGAGTTCGGTGACGAATTCGACGCGAAGATGGGTGCGGAAGCTATCCAGGCCCTGCTGAAGAGCATGGATCTGGAGCAAGAGTGTGAAACTCTGCGCGAAGAGCTGAACGAAACCAACTCCGAAACCAAGCGTAAAAAGCTGACCAAGCGTATCAAACTGCTGGAAGCGTTCGTTCAGTCTGGTAACAAACCAGAGTGGATGATCCTGACCGTTCTGCCGGTTCTGCCGCCAGATCTGCGTCCGCTGGTTCCGCTGGATGGCGGTCGTTTCGCAACGTCGGATCTGAACGATCTGTACCGTCGCGTGATCAACCGTAACAACCGTCTGAAACGTCTGCTGGATCTGGCTGCGCCGGACATCATCGTACGCAACGAAAAACGTATGCTTCAGGAAGCAGTCGATGCCCTGTTGGATAACGGTCGTCGTGGTCGTGCGATCACCGGTTCTAACAAACGTCCTCTGAAATCTTTGGCCGACATGATCAAAGGTAAGCAGGGTCGTTTCCGTCAGAACCTGCTCGGTAAGCGTGTTGACTACTCCGGTCGTTCTGTAATCACCGTAGGTCCATACCTGCGTCTGCATCAGTGCGGTCTGCCGAAGAAAATGGCACTGGAGCTGTTCAAACCGTTCATCTACGGCAAGCTGGAACTGCGTGGCCTCGCCACCACCATCAAAGCCGCGAAGAAAATGGTTGAGCGTGAAGAAGCTGTCGTTTGGGATATCCTGGACGAAGTGATCCGCGAACACCCGGTACTGCTGAACCGTGCACCAACTCTGCACCGTCTGGGTATCCAGGCCTTTGAGCCAGTCCTGATCGAAGGTAAAGCGATCCAGCTGCACCCGCTGGTTTGTGCGGCCTATAACGCCGACTTCGATGGTGACCAGATGGCTGTTCACGTACCGCTGACGCTGGAAGCCCAGCTCGAAGCGCGTGCGCTGATGATGTCTACCAACAACATCCTGTCTCCAGCGAACGGTGAACCTATCATCGTTCCTTCTCAGGACGTTGTACTGGGTCTGTACTACATGACCCGTGACTGTGTTAACGCCAAAGGCGAAGGCATGGTGCTGACTGGCCCGAAAGAAGCTGAGCGTATTTATCGCGCTGGCCTGGCCTCTCTGCATGCGCGCGTTAAAGTGCGTATCACCGAATACGAAAAAGATGAAAACGGCGAGTTCGTTGCGCACACCAGCCTGAAAGACACGACCGTTGGCCGTGCCATTCTGTGGATGATCGTACCGAAAGGTCTGCCTTTCTCCATCGTCAACCAGGCGCTGGGCAAGAAAGCGATCTCCAAAATGCTGAACACCTGTTACCGCATTCTGGGTCTGAAGCCGACCGTTATCTTCGCTGACCAGACAATGTACACCGGCTTTGCTTATGCAGCGCGTTCAGGTGCATCTGTTGGTATCGATGACATGGTCATCCCAGAGAAGAAACACGAGATCATCTCTGAAGCGGAAGCTGAAGTTGCTGAGATCCAGGAGCAGTTCCAGTCTGGTCTGGTAACCGCAGGCGAACGTTACAACAAAGTTATCGATATCTGGGCTGCGGCGAACGATCGTGTATCTAAAGCGATGATGGATAACCTGCAAACCGAAACCGTG
Source organism: Enterobacter sp. BWH64 (assembly GCF_001037645.1). NCBI lineage: Bacteria > Pseudomonadati > Pseudomonadota > Gammaproteobacteria > Enterobacterales > Enterobacteriaceae > Enterobacter > Enterobacter sp. BWH64. Next base: position 18,708 of record NZ_KQ089922.1, on the reverse strand, counting down.
ATTAACCGTGACGGCGTAGAAGAGCAGCAGGTCTCCTTCAACAGCATCTACATGATGGCCGACTCCGGTGCGCGTGGTTCTGCGGCACAGATTCGTCAGCTGGCAGGTATGCGTGGTCTGATGGCGAAGCCAGATGGCTCCATCATCGAAACGCCAATCACCGCGAACTTCCGTGAAGGTCTGAACGTACTCCAGTACTTCATCTCCACGCACGGTGCGCGTAAAGGTCTGGCGGATACCGCACTGAAAACGGCGAACTCCGGTTATCTGACGCGTCGTCTGGTTGACGTTGCGCAGGATCTGGTCGTCACCGAAGACGATTGTGGCACCCTCGAAGGTATCACCATGACCCCGGTTATCGAGGGTGGTGATGTTAAAGAGCCGCTGCGCGATCGCGTACTGGGTCGTGTGACCGCGGAAGACATTCTGAAGCCGGGCACCGCAGACATTCTGGTTCCACGCAACACCCTGCTGCACGAACAGTGGTGTGACCTGCTGGAAGCGAACTCTGTTGACTCCGTGAAAGTGCGTTCCGTTGTATCCTGTGACACCGACTTTGGTGTGTGTGCGCACTGCTACGGTCGTGACCTGGCGCGTGGCCACATCATCAACAAAGGTGAGGCTATCGGCGTTATCGCGGCACAGTCCATCGGTGAGCCGGGTACACAGCTGACGATGCGTACGTTCCACATCGGTGGTGCGGCATCTCGTGCGGCTGCTGAATCCAGCATCCAGGTGAAAAACAAAGGTAGCATCAAGCTCAGCAACGCGAAGTCGGTTGTGAACTCCAGCGGTAAACTGGTTATCACTTCCCGTAACACCGAGCTGAAGCTGATCGACGAATTCGGTCGTACCAAAGAGAGCTATAAAGTGCCTTACGGTGCGGTTATGGCGAAAGGTGATGGCGAGCAGGTTGCTGGCGGTGAAACCGTTGCAAACTGGGATCCACACACCATGCCGGTTATCACCGAAGTAAGTGGTTTCATCCGCTTCACTGACATGATCGACGGCCAGACCATTACTCGTCAGACCGACGAGCTGACCGGTCTGTCTTCTCTGGTGGTTCTGGATTCTGCTGAACGTACTACCGGCGGTAAAGATCTGCGTCCTGCACTGAAAATCGTTGATGCTCAGGGCAACGACGTTCTGATCCCTGGTACCGATATGCCTGCGCAGTACTTCCTGCCGGGTAAAGCGATTGTACAGCTGGAAGATGGCGTACAGATCAGCTCTGGTGACACCCTGGCGCGTATTCCTCAGGAATCCGGCGGTACCAAGGACATCACCGGTGGTCTGCCACGCGTTGCGGACCTGTTCGAAGCACGTCGTCCGAAAGAGCCTGCGATCCTGGCTGAAATCAGCGGTATCATCTCCTTCGGTAAAGAGACCAAAGGTAAGCGCCGCCTGGTTATTACGCCAGTAGATGGCAGCGAGCCGTACGAAGAGATGATTCCTAAGTGGCGTCAGCTCAACGTGTTCGAAGGTGAACGCGTAGAACGTGGTGACGTGGTTTCCGATGGTCCAGAAGCGCCGCACGACATCCTGCGTCTGCGTGGTGTGCATGCTGTTACCCGTTACATTGTTAACGAAGTACAGGACGTATACCGTCTGCAAGGCGTTAAGATTAACGATAAACACATTGAAGTTATCGTTCGTCAGATGCTGCGTAAAGCAACCATCGAAAACGCGGGCAGCTCCGACTTCCTGGAAGGCGAGCAGGTTGAATACTCACGCGTTAAGATCGCTAACCGCGATCTGGAAGCGAACGGCAAAATCGGTGCGACCTTCGCACGCGATCTGCTGGGTATCACCAAAGCGTCTCTGGCAACCGAGTCCTTCATCTCTGCTGCATCGTTCCAGGAAACCACTCGTGTCCTGACCGAAGCGGCTGTTGCAGGTAAACGTGATGAACTGCGCGGTCTGAAAGAGAACGTTATCGTGGGTCGTCTGATCCCGGCCGGTACCGGTTATGCGTACCACCAGGATCGTATGCGTCGTCGCGCAGCGGGCGAACTGCCAGCTGCACCGCAGGTGACTGCCGAAGATGCATCCGCGAGCCTTGCAGAACTGCTGAACGCAGGTCTGGGCGGTTCCGACAACGAGTAATCGTTGATGCCCGGTAGGTAAAATTACCGGGCATATGAATCACAGGTCGGGTAAGCGTAGCGCCACCCGACAATAAAAAACCCGCCTCGGCGGGTTTTTTTACATCTGTATGTCTTCAGTTCACTAACGGGATACGTCGATAAAGCTCAATCATATCGCCCGCCAGATCCTGAATAACCATCGCGTTCATCAGGTGATCCTGAGAGTGAACGGTGATCAGGTTAACCGGAAGTTTCCCGGTCCCTTCATCAAGACCGATAAGCTGCGTCTGGATCGTATGCGCATGTTTCACATATTCACGCGATTCTTCCATCGCTTTCTCGGCTTCATCAAAGTCGCCTTTTCGCGCCATCTGCAACGCCGTCAGGGCCGCGCTGCGCGCTGCGCCTGCGTTGACAAGCAGTTCCATAATCGTGGTTTCTAAGTCTTCCATTATGACTCCAGAAGTTTGAGCGCTTTTTCCAGTACGGCATCACCTTTCATCATGCCGTAATCCATCATGTCGATGACCGCAACCTTTTTTCCGAGCGGATCGGCCTGCGCCTGGAGTTTTGCCTGTTCGTATTTAACCTGTGGCCCCAGTAATACGATATCAGCCGTCGCGATGTTATCTTTAAACTCCGCGACCGGAACGGCTTTAATGGTTACTTCGACTCCTTTTTTCTGCGCGGCATCTTTCATACGTTGAACCAGCATGCTGGTTGACATTCCCGCTGCACAGCATAAAACGATGTTCTTCATAGTCAGCCTCGATCTACATGTGTTTATTGATAATTATCCCGTGCAGACCGCTTCAACAACCGCTTTACCGCGATTGTGTGTCAGGCATCACAAAGAAATCGGCATTTTTCTGAAACCGGTTACAATTTTACAGCGGAGAGCATTCTGCCCGTCAGATCGGGCAGAATTTGAGGAAGGGTATTATCGGCAGGCCGTGCTTACGATGCGGTTTTTACCCTGTTGTTTAGCGGTATACAGCGCTTCATCTACGCTACCGATAAATTGTTCCAGCGGTTCGAAGTGCCACTCTCCCATCCCGGCGCTGAAGGTCACTCGCAGGTTCTCTTCCCGCCAGGTCCGCTTTTCAACGGCGGTGCGCCAGGCTTCCAGTAGCGCGTGCGCGGAGTTCATCAGCTCGGCCGGGAATATCACGCCGAACTCTTCTCCACCGTAGCGGTAAACGGAAACGTGGTGCGGCTGCATGATCTGAATACCTTCCCGCGCCACGTTGCGCAGCACAATATCCCCGCTCAGGTGGCCCCAGGTGTCGTTAATGGATTTGAAGTTATCGATGTCGATCAGCGCCAGAACGAAGGGTTGATGAGCGGTCAGCAGCTCATCCACATCGTTATCGAACGCACGGCGATTTTTGCAGCCTGTCAGCGCATCATGGGTGGCCTGACGGACATAGGCCAGCTCGCGTTCTTTATTGGTTCGAATGGTATGGCTGAGCATCGCCTCAAGGCGTGGCGCCTGGTTGACGTCGCCGGTTTTGATGGCGTTGATAATGTTCATCAGCACAGAACGCGAGGCATGACGAAGGTAAAGCCCGAACAAAATGATGATGATTGCCGCCAGCGCAAATCCCCAGCCGACGACGGTGGTTTCATGCCGGGTGATGACGTTAAGCGTGGCATCGGAGACCCGATAAATCACAAACCAGTCCGGATTGGTGAAAGAGTAGTAGTAATACCAGGTTTTACTTTTGGGGTCGAAAAGATGGCCTTCGCCGCTGGTCATTTTGTCCATCAGCGCTTCGCTTACGTACTGCTTAAAGAGCGCCCCCGTGTCCGGATGCAGCACAACGGCGCCGTCACGCTCCACGACAAAAAACTCACCCTGAACCGGCGCCACCATCTGGCGCAGGGTATACCCCATGGACGTTAAATCAAGATGGAAAGCGAGCGTGCCCTTCAGACGGCCTTCCGGTGAAATGACCGGCTTATAGAGGGTGACAGTAGGATGTTGGGTGAAATAGTCCAGATAGGGGCGGGTGTAGTGAGGAAAGTTGCTGGCTTCCGCTTGCCCGACAAACCATGGGCGGGTTCTGGCGTCGAACGACTTACTTTTCTCCGTTGGCAGCACTTCCGGCGCGCGCAGATGGCGCCCTTCTGTGTCCGCCAGAGAGATAGACGACACCGTCGGCATCAGGTTCTGCAAATGCATCAACATCTGCAAACCGTGTGTCGGATCGATATTTATTGTCTGATTTACTCTGTCGTTACGGGCGAAGTACATCGCAGCGCGACCAAGAATATAGTCATTTTCTCGCAGGATGGATTCGGTATAGTTCACCGCCAGATTATGGGTGAAATTACCATTAATTTTATGATAATCCTCAAGAAAATCCTTTCTCTGTGAAAGGATGACCAGGATGGCGATCAGCGCGAAACTGAACAGGATCCCCGCGAAGCTGACCATAATTGGCCGGGTAAAAGAGAGCTTTTTACTGTGGAGTGCCATGAGTTGTACATCAATCCAGATGGTAGACGCGTTGCGTCTGTCGATACCCTCAGCATAGTCGCTGTCCGGTTGCTGGTAGTAAATTATACAGAAGGCGATTACCGACGAGATGATTTATCTTAAGCGTAGATAAGAAACGACGTATTTATTGTATCAATTGAATTTTGTTTAAGAGGCGGAGGGCAGGGCGAAACGAGGAAGAAGCATTTTCACCCTGGTCAGCGTCCGTTGCTGACGTGGTTAAGCATAAGAAAACCGGGCAGATCGCCTCAATCGCCCGGTTATGATCTTACGAGCCGCCTCGTAACCTTTTCGCATTTTTGCAGACAGTTTCAGCGCTAATGCGAGGCTCTTCCCAGCCAGCTATCCCAGTCTTTCCACACCGGCTGTAGCCCCTGCGCAGTCAGGGCTTCCGCCACCGCTTCGGGCCGTCGGCCGTCGTGCGGTGCAAACTGTTCCAGTTCCGGGTGATCGTCCGCGTAACCGCCCGGCTGCGTTTTGGAAAAGGCGCTGACGTTATTGATCGCCAGCGGGATCGCGCGATCGCGAAACGCGGGGGATTCACGCGTGGAGAGCGACAATTCCACTTCCGGCGCGAACAGGCGAAATGCACACAGGGTTTGCACCAGCTGGCGCTCATCCATCAGCGAGGCGGGTTCAACGCCTCCCGTACAGGGACGCAGCCGCGGGAAAGAGATGGAATAGCGGCTTTGCCAGTACTGCTGCTGTAGCCACAGCAGATGCTCCGCCACCATATAGCAGTCCACCCGCCAGCTGTCGGACAGACCGATAAGCGCGCCCAGCCCAATTTTATCGATACCGGCGCGCCCCAGCCTGTCCGGCGTTTCCAGCCGGAAGATGAAATCCTGCTTCTTCCCTTTCAGGTGATGCCGGGCATAGGTCGCCTCATGGTAGGTTTCCTGATAAACCATTACGCCGTCCAGCCCGAGGGTTTTCAGCTCCGCATATTCCTCCTGCGACAGAGGCTGCACTTCCATTTGCAACGAGGCAAATTCGCGGCGGATGGCCGGAAGATGCTGGCGAAAATAGTCCATCCCCACTTTGCCCTGATGTTCACCCGTCACCAGCAGGAGATGTTCAAAACCCATCTCACGAATAGCCGCACACTCGCGGGCGATCTCATGCTCATCCAGCGTTTTACGCTTAATACGGTTGCTCATGGAGAAACCACAGTAGGTGCAGTCATTGGCGCACAGATTAGAAAGATAGAGCGGCACGTAAAAGCTCACCGTGTTGCCAAAACGCTGGCGGGTGAGGCGTTGCGCGCGCTGGGCCATCGGTTCAAGGTACGCGCTGGCTGCCGGAGAAAGCAGGGCCATCAAATCCTCGCGCGTCAAATGTTTGGCTGTTAATGCCCGCTCTACGTCCGCAGAGGTTTTACTGTTGATGCGTAAGGCAATATCGTCCCAGTTAAGCTGACGCCAGCGATCGGTAAAGGTAGCCATCAGAGCGCCTCCAGAAAATCGGTCAGCGGGCTGGTGGCCTGCGCCTGAACACTGCGCGAGCCGGGGCCGGACTGCCGAGCCAGCAGACCGGACTCCACGGCAAGGCGGAACGCACGCGCCATCATCACCGGGTCGTCGGCCACCGCAATCGCGGTATTGACCAGCACCGCATCGGCCCCTATCTCCAGCGCCTGCGCGGCGTGACTGGGTACGCCGATGCCCGCATCCACCACCACCGGCACGGTCGCCTGCTCAATAATGATTTCCAGCATCGCGCGGGTCTCCAGCCCCTGGTTGGAGCCAATGGGGGCGCCCAGCGGCATTACGGCCGCGCAGCCGACCTCTTCCAGACGCTTGCACAAAACGGGGTCGGCACCACAGTAGGGCAGAACGGTGAATCCCTGCTGCACCAGCTTCTCTGCCGCTTTCAGGGTTTCGATCGGATCGGGCAACAGCCAGCGGGCGTCCGGATGAATTTCCAGCTTCAGCCAGCGGGTGCCGAGCGCTTCTCGCGCCAGTTGCGCAGCGAAAATTGCTTCCTCGGCCGTTTTTGCACCGGAGGTATTCGGTAAGAGCGTCACGCCTGCCTCCAGTAACGGCGCAAGTATGGCATCGTTGTGCTGACGCAAATCCACGCGCTTCATCGCCAGCGTCACCAGCTGGCTGCCGCTTTCACGAATGGCATCCACCATCAGTTGCGGGGAGGCGAATTTGCCGGTTCCGGTAAACAGATGTGAATCAAAGACTTTGTCGGCAATACGTAACATCTCATCCCCCTGCGATAACCTGAAACAGCAGGATCTGGTCGCCCTCATTGACCTGCTGATGTTCCCACCGCTCGCGCGGCAGGATCTGTTGATTGAGCGCCAGCGCCGTTCCCGGCTTCAGTTGGCGCAGCGTGTCGAGCAGGGCGGCAACGGTGAGATCGTCGTCGCACGTCATCGGCTCATCGTTAAACAGAATGCGCATTGCGGCCTCCGCATACCGGGCAGTGGCTGGCGCGGTTTAACGCCAGATGACGCCAGCCGCTGGAGCGGGCATCGAACAGCCGAAGCGTGTTGCGTTCTGTCTCCATGCCGCTGAGTAACTTGATGGCCTCCAGCGCCTGAAGAGAACCCATCACGCCCACCACCGGGCCCAGAATGCCTGCCGTGCGGCAGTTACGCTCCGGTTCAGCCTCGTCAGGCCACAGGCAGCGGTAGCAGCCCTGTGCCCAAGGCGGCGTAAGCACCATTATTTGCCCACCGAAACCGACCGCGCTGGCGGTGATCAGCGGCGTGTTCTGCGCAACACAGGCCGCGTTGATGGCCTGACGTGTCGCCATATTGTCCGTACAGTCCAGCACCACGTCGGCAAGGGCCACTTCGCGTTGCAGATCTTCCCCGCTCAGCCGCGTCTGGAGTGCGACCAGTTCGATATCGGGGTTAAGCTGGTTCAGCCGCTGGCGCGTAACGTGCGCTTTAGGCTGGTTGATATCTTCTGTCGTAAAGAGAATTTGCCGTTGCAGATTGCTGAGATGTACCTCGTCGTCATCGGCCAGCACCAGCGTGCCCACGCCCGCGCCGGCCAGATACAGCGCGGCGGGGGTGCCTAATCCGCCCAGACCGACAATCAGTACCCGGCTGGCGAGCAGCTTTTGCTGCCCCTCGATGGCGATATCCTCCAGCAGGATCTGGCGGCTGTAACGCATAAAATCACGATCTTTCATCACCTGCTCCTGCCAGTTGTAAAAGCTGCGCGGTGGCGGCCTGCCAGTCTGCCGCCTGGGTGATAGCGCTGACGACGGCGATACTGCCGACGCCGGTCTCCAGCACCGCGGGCGCACGTTCAAGGCTGATCCCGCCGATGGCAACGGTGGGGTAATCGGCAAGGCGCTTAACGTGGGCCGCCAGCTGCGTCAAACCCTGTGGAGCGGACGGCATCTGTTTGGTTTGCGTTGGGAAAACGTGCCCGAGCGCGATGTAAGAGGGGCGGGCCGCCAGCGCCACGTCGATCTCCATATCGTCGTGGGTGGAGACGCCCAGCCGCAGACCGGCGTCACGGATCGCGTTGAGATCGGTCGTTTCCAGATCTTCCTGTCCCAGATGCACGCCGTACGCCTGGTGTTTAACCGCCAGCCGCCAGTAGTCGTTGATAAACAGGCGGGCGTGGTAGCGACGTCCCAGCGCGATAGCGGCGATCACGTCGGCCTCCACCTCTTCATCGCGTTTATCCTTGATGCGTAGCTGGATCGTGCGAACGCCTGCCTCCAGTAGGCGAGCGATCCACGCCACGCTGTCCACCACCGGGTAAATCCCTAAGCGGAAGGGCACGGAGGGGAAATCGGGCTGGTACATTACGCCTCCTCCTTTTTGAGGTAGATTTCGCCGCCTTTCGCGCGGAAGGTTTCCGACATGTCCGCCATGCCGACTTCAATGGTCTGCGCGGCGGCGTAATCGCGTACTTCCTGGCTGATTTTCATCGAGCAGAATTTAGGTCCGCACATGGAGCAGAAGTGCGCAACTTTGCCCGATTCCTGCGGCAGGGTTTCGTCGTGATAGGCGCGGGCGGTGAACGGATCGAGGGCCAGGTTAAACTGGTCTTCCCAGCGGAATTCAAAGCGCGCTTTGGACATGGCGTTGTCGCGAATTTGCGCGCCCGGATGGCCTTTCGCCAGATCCGCCGCGTGGGCGGCAATCTTGTAGGTGATCAGCCCCTGCTTCACGTCCTCTTTGTTTGGCAGCCCGAGGTGCTCTTTCGGCGTCACGTAGCAGAGCATGGCGCAGCCGAACCAGCCGATCATCGCCGCGCCAATGCCTGACGTGAAGTGGTCGTAGCCCGGCGCAATATCGGTGGTCAACGGCCCCAGGGTGTAGAACGGTGCTTCGTGGCAGTGCTCCAGCTCCTCGGTCATGTTGCGACGGATCATCTGCATCGGCACATGGCCCGGGCCTTCAGTCATCACCTGCACGTCGTACTCCCAGGCGATTTTGGTCAGCTCGCCCAGCGTGTGCAGCTCGGCAAACTGCGCCTCGTCGTTAGCATCGCGGATGGAGCCAGGACGCAGGCCGTCGCCCAGCGACAGGGAGACGTCGTACGCGGCGCAAATTTCGCAGATTTCGCGGAAGTGTTCGTAGAGGAAGTTTTCCTGATGATGGGAAAGGCACCATTTCGCCATAATCGAACCGCCGCGTGAGACGATACCGGTCAGACGTTTCGCCGTCATCGGCACGTAGCGCAGCAGCACGCCCGCGTGGATGGTGAAGTAGTCCACGCCCTGCTCGGCCTGCTCCAGCAGCGTGTCGCGGAACGCTTCCCAGGTGAGGTTTTCGGCGATGCCGTTGACCTTCTCCAGCGCCTGATAAATCGGGACGGTGCCAATCGGCACCGGGCTGTTACGCAGGATCCACTCGCGGGTCTCATGAATATAGCGGCCAGTGGAAAGGTCCATCACCGTGTCCGCGCCCCAGCGCGTCGACCAGACCAGCTTTTCCACCTCTTCTTCGATGGATGACGTCACCGCTGAGTTGCCGATGTTGGCGTTGACCTTCACCAGGAAGTTGCGGCCGATAATCATCGGCTCGGATTCCGGGTGGTTGATGTTGGCGGGGATAATGGCGCGCCCGGCGGCCACTTCGTCACGCACAAATTCCGGCGTGATGTTTTCCGGCAGGCGAGCGCCAAACCCTTCACCAGGATGCTGGTGGCGCAGCACTTCGCTGCGGATGCGCTCGCGGCCCATGTTTTCGCGGATGGCGATGAACTCCATCTCCGGCGTGACGATACCCTGGCGCGCGTAGTGCAGCTGGGTGACGCATTTGCCCGCTTTAGCGCGTTTCGGCGTCAGCAGGCCGGTAAAGCGCAGCGCGTCCAGACCGTCGTCGGCCAGGCGCGCGTTGGTATACGCCGAGCTGCGCACGCTCAGTTCTTCGCAGTCGTTACGGGCGTCAATCCACGGCTGGCGCAGTTTTGCCAGACCCTGCTGTACGTTGATAGCAACAGAAGGGTCGCCGTACGGGCCGGAGGTGTCATACACCGGCACGGCTTCGTTGTCTTCAAACTGCGGGTTTTCTTTGCTGCCGCCGATAAGCGTCGGGCTGAGCTGGATTTCGCGCATCGGCACGCGGATATCAGCCTGTGAACCGGTGATGTAGATGCGCGTTGAGTTCGGGAAAGCGGTGCCTTCCAGGGTGTCGATGAAGCGTTGTGCGTGTTCGCGCTGTTCGCGGCGGGTCAGTTTTGTTGTAGACATAGCTCATTCCAGATGTGAAGGACATGGCTTGTCAGACGACGGATGAAGCAAGAGAAGATCGCCTCAGGGGCGATACAACAGCAGTGTGACTCTTGTTCCCTTCGCAGGTATTAACCTGATCAGGTTCCGCGGATCCCGAATTAACGGTCTCAGCCCGTGCTTTCACACTGGGCACTCCGACAAGAAAAATCCCCCTCGTGAGAGGGGCGAATGGTTGTAAATTACTCGTTAACGATTAAGAACTCAAGCAGGGCGCGCAACGTTATCGCTGGTGCTGATATTCAGGTTGTTGTCCAGCACGAGGGCGATGAGCTTGTCTTCCAGCGTGAATCGCTCTTCCAGCGCTTCGCCAAGATCGGAAAGCGCCTGCTGAAACTCAAGATAGTTATCGTGATCGATAGCGTTCTCTAGCGTGGAATCGTAGTAGTCCATGATCTGCTGGGTGTTGGCTTCCAGCAGCGGACAGAGTTTGCTGGCCGCTAAATACGGCGTTGTCCCTTCCATTTCGCGGATAATGCGTTCATAAAGGTTGAAATGGCCGTCGGAAAGGTAGTCGACCAGGCTCTGACAGAAGTCGTCCAGCGCTTTTTCATTCAGCCGCATAAAGGATTCTTTGCCAGGCTTAAGACCAACCAGATTGTAATACGCCACGAGTAGATGCTTGCGCACATGTAGCCAGCGATCCACCAGGGTGTTACTTCCTCCAACGCGCTCAGTCAGGCTTTCCAGCTGGTTTAACATGGTCGACTCCATAAGGTTTAGAATGGGATCTGCTTATCCAAAATGTAACCATAATGCTAACAACATGTCAGTGAAGCGAAGGTAGTGCAATAGATATGGATCGTATTATTGAAAAATCAGATCTGGGTTGGTGGATCGTCAGTCACGAACAAAAATTATGGCTGCCCGGTGGGGAGATACCCTACGGTGCGGCAGACATCTTCGATCTCGTCGGCCAACCGGCGCTGCGGATCGGCGAGTGGCAGGGCGATCCGGTATGGTTGATCCAACTGGCTCGTCGTCAGGATATGGGATCCGTTCGTCAGGTGTTGGATCGGGATGTCGGCCTGTTCCAGCTGGCGGGGCGCGGCGTGCAGCTGGCGGAGTTTTACCGCTCGCACAAATACTGCGGCTACTGCGGCCACACCATGCACCCGAGCAAAACCGAGTGGGCAATGCTCTGCGGCCACTGCCGTGAACGCTACTACCCGCAAATCGCACCGTGCATCATTGTCGCCATCCGCCGTGATGATTCCATCCTGCTGGCGCAGCATACCCGCCATCGCAACGGCATTCACACCGTCCTCGCCGGGTTCGTGGAAGTCGGCGAAACGCTGGAACAGGCGGTGGCGCGCGAGGTGATGGAGGAGAGCGGCATTAAGGTGAAAAACCTGCGCTATGTGACGTCGCAGCCGTGGCCGTTCCCGATGTCCCTGATGACCGCGTTTATGGCGGAATACGACAGCGGCGAGATTGTTATCGATCAGAAAGAGCTGCTGGAGGCGAACTGGTATCGCTACGACGATTTACCGCTGCTGCCCCCGCCGGGAACGGTGGCGCGTCGCCTGATAGAAGATACCGTGGCAATGTGTCGGGCCGAGTATGAGTAGTGTTACACTGACGGACTGACGCAATAAGGAACTGCAAAATGACCGAACTGAAGAACGATCGTTATCTGCGTGCGCTGCTGCGCCAGCCCGTTGATGTCACCCCGGTGTGGATGATGCGCCAGGCGGGACGCTATCTGCCAGAGTACAAAGCCACGCGCGCGCAGGCAGGCGATTTTATGTCGCTGTGCAAAAACGCCGAGCTGGCCTGTGAAGTGACGCTCCAGCCGCTGCGCCGCTTCCCGCTCGATGCCGCCATTCTTTTTTCGGACATTCTCACCATTCCGGATGCGATGGGCCTTGGGCTCTATTTCGAAACCGGAGAAGGCCCGCGTTTTACCTCTCCGATCAAAAGCAAAGCTGACGTTGATAAGCTGCCGATCCCCGATCCTGAAGGCGAGCTGGGCTATGTGATGAACGCCGTGCGCACCATTCGCCGCGAACTGAAAGGCGACGTGCCGCTGATAGGCTTCTCCGGTAGTCCGTGGACGCTGGCCACCTACATGGTGGAAGGCGGCAGCAGCAAAGCCTTTACCGTCATCAAAAAGATGATGTACGCCGAGCCGCTGGCCCTGCATGCCCTGCTCGACAAGCTGGCGAAGAGCGTCACGCTCTATCTCAACGCGCAGATTAAAGCGGGCGTGCAGTCGGTGATGATTTTCGACACCTGGGGCGGCGTGCTGACCGGACGTGATTATCAGCAGTTCTCCCTGTACTACATGCACAAAATTGTCGATGGCCTGCTGCGTGAAAACGAAGGCCGTCGCGTGCCGGTGACGCTGTTTACCAAAGGCGGCGGTCAGTGGCTGGAAGCGATGGCGGCCACCGGCTGCGACGCGCTGGGCCTCGACTGGACCACCGATATTGCCGATGCTCGCCGTCGCGTGGGGGACAAAGTGGCGCTCCAGGGCAACATGGATCCGTCCATGCTCTATGCGCAGCCTGCCCGCATTGAAGAAGAAGTGTCGACTATACTGTCTGGTTTCGGCCAGGGCGAAGGCCACGTCTTCAACCTCGGTCACGGTATTCATCAGGATGTACCGCCAGAACACGCTGGCGTATTTGTGGAGGCGGTGCATCGGCTTTCTGCCCAGTATCATAAGTAAGGAGTGGTTATGGATCTCGCGTCGCTACGCGCTCAGCAAATCGAACTGGCTTCATCAGTGATCCGCGAGGATCGTCTGGATACGGACCCTCCGCGGTACATTGGCGGGGCGGACGTCGGGTTTGAGCAGGGCGGTGAAGTGACGCGAGCGGCGATGGTGGTGCTGAAATACCCTTCGCTGGAGCTGGTGGAGTACAAGGTGGCGCGTATCGCCACCACCATGCCCTATATCCCCGGCTTTCTCTCCTTCCGCGAATATCCCGCGCTGCTGGCCGCGTGGGAGCAACTCTCGCAAAAACCCGATCTACTGTTTGTTGATGGGCATGGTATCTCCCATCCGCGTCGCTTAGGCGTCGCCAGCCACTTTGGTCTGCTGGTGGACGTGCCGACCATCGGCGTAGCGAAAAAACGCCTGTGCGGCGCGTTTGAGCCGCTCTCTGCCGAACCGGGCGCGCTGGCGCCGCTTATCCATAAAGGCGAGCAGCTGGCGTGGGTCTGGCGCAGTAAAGCGCGCTGCAACCCGTTGTTTATCGCCACCGGGCATCGGGTCAGCATGGATAGCGCCCTGGCGTGGGTGCAACGCTGTATGAAGGGCTACCGTTTACCGGAGCCAACCCGCTGGGCCGACGCCGTGGCCTCTTCACGTCCGGCATTCATTCGTTGGCAGGAAATTCAGCCGTGATTCAGGTAAACTGCGGCTAATTTTCGATTCGAGACATCATCATGTTACAAAACCCGATTCATCTGCGCCTTGAGAAGCTGGAAAGCTGGCAGCACGTGACGTTTATGGCTTGCCTATGCGAGCGCATGTATCCCAACTATGCCGCGTTCTGCAAGCAGACGGCGTTTGGCGAAGGCCAGATTTATCGTCGTATCCTGGATTTAATCTGGGAGACGCTGACGGTCAAAGATGCGAAGGTAAATTTTGACTCTCAGCTCGAAAAGCTGGAAGAGGCTATTCCGGCTGCGGATGATTTCGACCTGTATGGCGTCTACCCGGCCATTGATGCCTGTGTGGCGTTGAGCGAGCTGATCCACTCCCGTCTGAGCGGTGAAACCCTGGAACACGCCATTGAAGTCAGTAAGGCATCCATTACCACCGTTGCGATGCTGGAAATGACCCAGGAAGGCCGTGAAATGACCGACGAGGAGCTGCGTGCTAACCCGGCGGTTGAACAGGAATGGGATATTCAGTGGGAAATTTTCCGTCTGCTGGCGGAGTGTGAAGAACGTGATATTGAGCTGATCAAAGGGCTTCGCGCGGACCTTCGCGAGGCCGGCGAGAGCAATATTGGTATAATTTTTAACCAATGAGACAACAAAACGTGATTTAACGCCTGTTTTGTCACTCCTCGACTCTTCCCTTTCGCCCCCCGTCTGGTCTACATTTGGGGGGCGAAAAAAAGTGGCTATCGGTGCGTGTATGCAGGAGAGTGCTTTTTTGGCATTTTCGTCGCACTCGATGCTTAGCAAGCGATAAACACATTGAAAGGATAACTTATGAACAAGACTCAACTGATTGATGTAATTGCGGACAAGGCTGATCTGTCTAAAGTGCAGGCTAAAGCTGCTCTGGAATCTACCCTGGCTGCTATTACTGAGTCTCTGAAAGAAGGCGATGCTGTACAACTGGTTGGTTTCGGTACCTTCAAAGTGAACCACCGCGCTGAGCGTACTGGCCGCAACCCGCAGACCGGTAAAGAAATCAAAATCGCCGCAGCTAACGTGCCGGCATTTGTTTCTGGTAAAGCACTGAAAGACGCAGTTAAGTAAGACGCGTGGCAGTGAACAGTTTTAACGAAGGGGCGGCAACGCCCCTTTTGTCATTCTGGCGTGGAACGCTCGCGCTGGCAGGCGTACTGTTGCTGTCTGCCTGTAGCCATGATTCCTCACTCCCCCCGTTTACCGCCAGCGGCTATGCTGACAACCAGGGTGCGGTCAGGATCTGGCGCAAAGATTCCAGCGATGAAGTCCATATGCTCACCGCATTCAGCCCGTGGCATAACGGCAACACCTCGACCGCAGAATACCGCTGGCAGGGCGATGCGCTGTCGCTCATTGAACTGAATATCTACAGTAAGACTCCCGAACACGTGAAGGTGCGTTTCGACGACCACGGCGAGCTGAGCTTTATGCAGCATGAGGTCAGTGGACTGAAACAGCAGCTTTCCAGCGATCAGGTCGCTCTCTACCGCTACCGTGCTGAACAACTCCGCCAGACCAGCGATGCGCTGCGTCAGGGCCGCGTGGTGCTGCGCCAGGGGCGCTGGCATGCCGACGGCACGGTGACCACCTGCGAAGGGCAGACAGTGAAGCCTGAGCTTGAATCCTGGGCAACCGAACACATTCAGCGTCGTCAGCGGCATTCATCTGTGGAGGTGAGTGTGGCATGGCTGGAAGCGCCGGAAGGCTCTCAGCTGTTGCTGGTGGCGAATGAAGATTTCTGCACCTGGCAGCCGACAGAGAAGAGTTTCTGACGTAAATCCCCTCTCCCTGTGGGAGAGGGTTAGGGTGAGGGTGTGAAATTACTCTCCCTGCTCCCGCGCAATGGCACGATAGCCGATATCCTGGCGGCTGAAGCTGCCATTCCAGTGAATATCCGCCATCAGCGCATAGGCGCGCTTCTGCGCCTCTGCCACGGTCTGGCCCAGCGCGGTCGCACACAGCACGCGACCGCCGTTGGTGAGCACGCGGTCGTCGTCAGAGAGCTTTGTACCGGCGTGGAACACCTTCGCACCGTCAATCTCTTCCAGCGGCAGGCCGTGGATCTCATCTCCGGTGTTGTAGCTACCCGGATAGCCACCCGCAGCAATCACCACACCTAAAGAGGCTCGCTCGTCCCACTCGGAAGTTTTCTCGTCCAGCTTGCCTTCGCACGCCGCCAGACACAGATCAACCAGATCGGACTTCATGCGCAGCATGATCGGCTGGGTTTCCGGATCGCCGAAGCGGCAGTTGAATTCAATCACCTTCGGGTTACCCTCCTTGTCGATCATCAGGCCTGCGTAAAGGAAACCGGTGTAGGTATTGCCTTCCGCAGCCATCCCCTTCACGGTTGGCCAGATGATGCGGTCCATGGTGCGCTGGTGTACTTCGTCAGTGACCACCGGAGCAGGGGAGTAAGCTCCCATCCCGCCGGTGTTTGGCCCCGTGTCGGCATTGCCTACGCGCTTGTGATCCTGGCTGGTCGCCATCGGCAGAACGTGCTCGCCGTCAACCATCACGATAAAACTCGCTTCTTCGCCGTCGAGGAACTCTTCAATCACGATGCGGTGGCCCGCGTCGCCAAAGGCGTTACCCGCCAGCATATCCTGCACGGCGGCTTCCGCTTCTTCGAGGGTCATCGCCACGATAACGCCTTTCCCGGCAGCCAGGCCGTCGGCTTTGATCACAATCGGCGCGCCTTTTTCACGCAGGTAAGCCAGAGCAGGCTCTACCTCGGTGAAGTTCTGATATTCCGCCGTCGGGATGTTATGACGCGCGAGAAAATCTTTGGTGAAGGCTTTTGAGCCTTCCAGCTGCGCAGCCCCTTCCGTTGGGCCGAAAATTTTCAGGCCCGCGGCGCGGAAGGCATCTACAACGCCGATCACCAGCGGTGCTTCCGGGCCAACAATCGTCAGATCGATATTCTCGTTTTGGGCAAAGCTCAGCAGCGCCGGGATGTCGGTTACGCCGATGGCGACGTTCTGTAGCGCGGGCTCCAGCGCGGTCCCGGCGTTACCCGGTGCCACAAAGACGGTTTCAACCTGCGGAGACTGCGCTGCTTTCCACGCCAGGGCGTGCTCGCGCCCGCCGTTACCAATCACTAATACTTTCATTTTCTGCTCCGGGAATTAATGGCGGAAGTGGCGCATGTCGGTGAAGATCATTGCGATGCCATGCTCGTCGGCAGCGGCAATCACTTCGTCATCACGGATTGAACCGCCAGGCTGGATCACACAGGTGATGCCCACAGCAGCGGCCGCATCGATACCGTCGCGGAACGGGAAGAAGGCGTCAGAGGCCATGGCGGAACCTTTGACTTCCAGACCTTCGTCACCTGCTTTAATACCCGCGATTTTCGCAGAGTAAACGCGGCTCATCTGGCCTGCGCCTATTCCGATGGTCATGTTCTCTTTGGCGTAGACGATGGCGTTGGATTTCACAAACTTCGCCACTTTCCAGCAGAACAGCGCGTCACGCAGTTCCTGCTCGGTTGGCTGACGTTTGGTGACGACACGCAGATCGGCTTCGCCCACCATACCCAGATCGCGGTCCTGAACCAGCAGCCCGCCGTTCACGCGCTTGAAGTCCAGGCCCGGGACGCGTTCTGCCCACTGGCCGCAAACCAGTACGCGCACGTTCTGTTTCGCCGCGGTGATTTTCAGCGCCTCTTCGGATGCTGATGGCGCGATGATCACTTCGACAAACTGACGGGAGATGATGGCCTGCGCGGTTTCCGCATCCAGCTCGCGGTTGAAGGCGATAATGCCGCCGAACGCGGAGGTCGGGTCGGTTTTGTAGGCGCGATCGTAAGCTTCCAGAATAGACGCACTTACCGCAACGCCGCATGGGTTGGCGTGCTTGACGATAACGCAGGCTGGCTCGCTGAACTCTTTCACGCATTCCAGCGCGGCGTCGGTATCGGCAATGTTGTTATAGGAGAGGGCTTTGCCCTGTACCTGCTGGGCAGTCGCTACAGAGGCTTCTTTTACCTCTTCTTCTATATAGAAGGCAGCCTGCTGGTGGCTGTTCTCGCCGTAACGCATATCCTGCTTCTTAATGAAGTTCAGATTCAGGGTGCGCGGGAAGCGGCCAGAAGGATCTTTGCTTTCACCGTGGTAGGCAGGTACCAGGCTACCGAAGTAGTTGGCGATCATGCTGTCGTAGGCGGCGGTATGCTCGAAGGCTTTGATGGCGAGATCGAAACGCGTTTCAAGCGTCAGGGACCCTTCGTTGGCATCCATCTCATTAATAATGGCGTTGTAGTCACTACTCTTTACCACGATGGCCACATCTTTATGGTTCTTGGCTGCGGAGCGCACCATGGTCGGGCCGCCGATGTCGATATTCTCAACAGCGTCTTCCAGAGAACAGCCTTCGCGGGCAACGGTCTGGGCGAACGGGTAGAGGTTAACGACCACCATGTCGATGGGGGCAATATTGTGCTGCTCCATAATGCTGTCGTCCTGACCGCGACGGCCCAGAATACCGCCGTGCACTTTCGGATGCAGGGTTTTGACGCGTCCATCCATCATTTCCGGGAAACCGGTGTAATCGGACACTTCGGTTACCGGCAGACCTTTCTCTGCTAACAGGCGCGCGGTGCCACCTGTAGAAAGCAGCTCCACACCGCGTGCGGAAAGTGCCTGAGCGAATTCGACGATACCGGCTTTATCAGAAACACTGAGCAGAGCGCGGCGGACTGGACGACGTTGTTGCATGGTAAATCCCCTGGATTTCACGATTACAGAGAGCGTTAGATGAATTTTCCAGCGAAAAACTCATCTAACACACCTGACGAGGCATCCTTGTGAAGCGCGAGCATTTTAACGAAAACGTTTGCGCAACGCTCGCATATTTTTACTTTTTCGTATCATTGTGGATAAGTCTGTGCGTAAAAAGGTATAAGGCGGGGTTTTGCTGTGGAATGCAGCAGTCAGTCATTTTTCTGTCATTTAGCGGTTGCGGCCTGCGGAGAACTCCCTATAATGCGCCTCCATCGACACGGCGGATGTGAATCACTTCACA